>NZ_CP033455.1:1190547-1451240 GCF_009728835.1 Ehrlichia ruminantium | reverse complement strand
TTTTTATAAAACCTTAATTAAATTGCATTTAACGTGTAATTATGATACAATATACCCAAATAGGGTATATAGCTATTTGGGTGATGAGTCCATGTTTTTTTTATATTAAGTAAAGAGGTAGTGGATATGAAGGAGTTACGTGATGAAGAAATATTAGATGATCTACCAGAATCAAGTAAAGCAGAGAAAGCAAAGGCAGTATCATTAATTTGTGAAGATCAAGAAGATAAAGATGAACTTACAAAGCGTCTTTTAATTCAACATTTGAAAGCTACTTTTTTAAAATTGGATGATCAGGATATTGTAAGAAAGAAAGCAGTTCTTACAGCATCAGCATTTGGTTTTATGGTGTTTGTTGCTTTTGCTATTTTGCAGTCAAATATAATACCTTTTGTTAATAAAAATCAAATGTTCATATACAGTAATGTATTTGATGTCATGGCCTTATTAGTGGGTTTTGCGTTTATTCTTGCTGCACTATATAATGTCTTCTATTTAGAGGGTGAAAAAAGAAGAGTAGATAAACAATTAAAAATTTTACAAGGGGAATATGTAGCTGAAACTTCTAAGGGTGGTAAAGTTGCAAAATTTCTTGATAAACATGCGAATAAAGTTGACTTATTAGGTAGTGTGTTCACTACTACAATGCAATTAATCGTAATTCTTAGTTTAACACTTCCAGGTATAATTAATCTTAGTGGCTATCCTGTTGGATCCGTATTTAATATACAAGGTATTGTTGACACTTGTGGAAATATACTTTTTGTGCTTGCTGCAGGAATGTTTTTATTATCTTACTGTATACAACAATATAAAAATAAGGATAAGAAGGATTATAAACATAATAAACAAGCAACATTTATTATGACTGCTCTATTTTCTGCAATGTTGTTGGTTTGTTTAGGAAAAATAATGTTTTCTTTAGAAGCAACATGTGGTGCAATCTATACAGGACATCCAGGTATTTTTGGGGATGCATTGCCATTAGCTTTAATAATTCGTAGTGCTGGTATGCTTCTATTTTGTGTTGCATACACACTTTTATTGATGAATAGTATAGAAGCTAATAAGCAATTAAGATCCGAAGTTAGTGATAGTCAGCTTCATAGTTGCTTAAGCTATCACATGAAAAATAGTGATGATGTGATACCTCCTATAACAGATCAAGGCCCTGTTACTTCAATATATCCTCAAGTTCTGGAAGAATCATTGCTTGAAGATGTTGGTAAGAAACATCTGTCTGCTGCTAGATTAGTTTAGTACCATGTTAATAGTAAATTTATGTTGATATTTTTGTAATTTGTTGCTATACTGCAGTAGGCTTAGTTAATATATATTAAGTGGAGTTTTATGGATAATTACAGTAATGTCCGTTTTCAAAGTGCCTATTATAGTGTAGGGCTTAGAAATTATTTAATGAAGGTATATAATTACATGGCTACAGCTTTGGGTTTAACAGGCTTGGTTGCATTCCTTATATCTTCATCTAGTTATGCTGTAAATATGATATATAATACTCCTTTGCATTGGGTAGTAATGTTTTCCCCTATCGCATTAGTATTCTTAATGTCGTATAAGTTAAATACTTTTAGTTTTCAGACTATTTTAGTAGTATTTTTTAGTTTTGCTGCATTAATGGGTGCATCTATATCTTTTATATTTCTAGTATATACTGCAGCAAGTATTACGAAAGTGTTTTTCATTTCTTCTTCGATGTTTGGTGCTATGGCCTGGTACGGTAATGTTACAAAGAAGGACTTATCCCATATACAGTCATTTTTAATTATGGGTGTTATAGGGGTAGTTATTGCTTCCTTAGTTAATTTATTTTTACATAGTGGGCCACTAGATTTTGCTATTTCTTTTATTGCTGTTATCCTGTTTACTGGTATGACTGCTTGTGATGCTCAAAGAATAAAAGACATGTATTATCGATTTAATGATGGTAGTAGTGTATCTGTTAATAAAATGGCTATATTAGGTGCTACTACTTTGTACTTTAATTATGTAAATATCTTCTTGAGTTTACTGAATCTACAAGGTGAACGTAGATAGGTGACTATAGAATTTACTTGCGGGCAGTAAGTACTTGTTTAGTTATAATCTTGTTGATTTTTTTTATTTAAAGAAACTAGCTCGCCTTATCGCATTCAATTTAAGAAGTAGTGATTCTATATCTCTAACTGGTGATTTAGGTGTAGGTAAGACATCTTTTGTTAAGTTGTTGGTTAATGAACTTGTTCCATTTGAAGATGTTAGTAGCCCTACATTTAATATCATTCATGAATATCATTTTAGTAAGTTTGTGATTTATCACATAGATCTTTACAGGGTTAATTTTTTACATGAAATATATGATATGGGAATAGATACTATTTGTGATAGTGGAGTAGCAATTGTAGAATGGCCTAGTTTACTGAATGATATATTAAATTTTAATCTAAAAGTAGATATACAATATTCTGTTAGAGAAAATTTGCGCGATATCAGTATTGTTACTGATGATGACTTTTGGTATGATATTTTAAAGTGTGTTTAGTTGGTGGAATAACGGTAATAGAAAGATATGGTATTGTTGTGTTATATCATTTTAGAGTTTGGTAATGCTATGGTTACTATGTCCAGTTGAGGTATTGCCTATAATGGTGTCTATATACAAATAGTAAACAATTCTCCATGTAAGATTTATTGTAACAATGATTTGAAATACAGTGTTGCATTTTGGTGTAATAAATCTGATTTCTTAAGAAATATAAAGTAAAGTTTATTGATATTTCTCGATATATACAGTAATTTTAAACAACTTATAAGTTATATAAGTAAATTGAATGTAGTGGTGGAATATTTGTACAATTAGTTTTTATTCTTCAATTGGTAGGTAATAGTATTTTGATTAATGCTTATTTTTGGATAGTACAAAATAAATTGCATGCTAATTATATAGTGAATGTTGTGTTTATACTATAAATGTTATATATTGGTAATAGCCTTAGGTGAAAATGGATATTCTCCATTACCATCCCTCTTATTTAATAAGTTATTATCACAATGTTTAAAGACCTCTTGAAAAATGTCAGCGTGTTCTATTTTACGTGTAGCAAGATATTCACTAATTACATACTGCAATTATGGCTAATAAGATTGTACATAATGATGTTGGTAAGTTTGATAGTAGTACTTAATATCATAAGTGATAACCTATCTAATAATTTTTTATAAATAGTTTGTATTAGATAAAATTATACTGTTGGTGGTTGAATGATAGTTTAGTTTTTTATTGTGTATTATTATATAGTCTGTAATGTTGTACGGTAAAGGTAGTAATTTGATATTAATATAATGAATGCATATTGTATTTATAAGTATTGTAATTATTACTTCCTTGTATTTTTAAAAATATTATATAATAAATAGTTAGAAGTTTTAATAGGTGCTACATTTTTATAGTGATTGTGATAATAATGTTGTATTAGATATCACTATAAAAGGTGTGTGAATATATAACATGGTTACTGCTTATTATGAAAGTAACGTGATTAACTAGAATTGTGTTATATTGTAATATGAGTTATATAGCCGTATTATTATACGGGTTGTATTTACTATAAATATGGTAATTCTATGTTAATACTCTAGATATTGTAGATAATTTGTGTCTATTCCCACAAATTCTATAACTCTATACATTCACCTTGTGTTTTAATAAGCTTAAAAAGAATGTTAATATAATTGAAATATGGGGTATTTATACCTAATGTGGCCATTTTATTAACAGACGCACTACTACCATAGTTAAATCGATAATACATGTCTTTTATTTTTTGAGTATCACAAGCAGTCATACCAGTGGACAGAATAACGGCAATAAAAGGAATAGTAAAATCTAGTAGCCCACTATGTAAAAATAAATTGACCAAGGAAGCAATAATTACCCCTATAATACTCATAATTAAAAATGACTGTATATGGTAGGTCCTTTTTTGTAACATTAACGTATTAGCCCATAACACCAAATATCAAGGAAGGAGATTATATCAAAGAAGTATCTATATTTGTAGTGCTGTAATAAATGATGTTTTAAGCATTGCAATAGCTTTAAAATTAGTCATAAATTTGTTAATTGATAATATGCTTGCAGCTTTTTTTAGATAAATTAGACTTGTTTCTTATATACACTAGAACAACAAGTACTACAAGCCTTAATAAACAATATTAGCTAATTACTAGCATGATTAACCAAAAAATATTAATATAAATAATTATGTGTTACTATTTTGTAGTTAATATCATATTTATTAGGTTTCCTTCTCTTTTTGGTGAATTTTCTGGTTTTGCAATATCACTTGTGTCTTTTATTAATCTTTCTATAATTTCCATACCAACCTCCGGATGGAGTATTTCTCTTCCTATAAATTTTAAGGATATTTTTACTTTATCACCTCTTTCTATAAATCCTCTTATCATGTTTAGTTTTACATTGTAATCATTATCTCCAATGTTAAGCTTAAACTTAAGTTCTTTGACTATTATGGTTTTTTGTTTCTTTTTTGAATCACTTATTTTTTTCTTATGACTATATCTATATTTACTGTAGTCAAATATCTTACATAGTGGATATTCATCATTGTGTACTATCTCAACTAAATCCAGGTTTACAGCTTTAGCTCTGGATAATGCTTCTTCAATATCTACGATTCCAATCATGACACTGTCTTGGTCAACAAGCTTTACTTTTTTTGCTGTTATCATTTCGTTAATTTTATTTTTATTGGAAAATTTGTTTGACTTCAAATTTTATACTCCTGATTAGAAAATTATTAGATGCTAGCATAAGTTAGTAATGTTTTCAATGCTTTATCAATTGACATTGTGTGCTGATCTTTAGATCCTAAATAACGGATAGATACAGATTCTGTTTCGATTTCTTTCTTTCCAACTATCCATAGTACTGGTATTTTTTTTGATATGTGGTTGCGTATTTTGTAATTAATTTTTTCATTTGTAATATCAGCTTCAACTCTGATATTGTGTTCTTTAGCTTTGTTTTTCAATAAATTAGCGTAATCAATAGAATCCTCAGTTATGGTTAATATAGACAGTTGTACAGGAGCTAACCACATAGGTAATATTCCTGAATGGTGTTCAATTAAAATTCCTATAAATCTTTCAAGAGTACCTAAAATAGCACGGTGTAACATTATTGGATGATGTTTTTTTCCGTCACTTCCTACATAATAAGCACCTAACCTTTCGGGTAATACGAAATCCATCTGTAGAGTTCCACACTGCCATTCTCTACCGATAGCGTCTTTTAATGTAAACTCTAGTTTTGGTCCATAAAATGCTCCATCTCCAGGATTTAAAATATAGTTTAGATTTGCTGCTTTAACAGATGCTTTTAATGCTTCTTCAGCTTTGTCCCATACTTCATCACTGCCAGCTCTTTTTTCTGGGCGGTCTGAGAATTTTACTAAGATATCTTTGAAGCCGAAATTCTCATATACTTCCATTAATAAATTACAGAATTTTAATGTTTCTTCTATGATTTGATCTTCTGTACAGAAGATGTGGGCATCATCTTGTGTGAAACTACGTACTCTCATTAATCCATGTAATGCTCCAGAGGCTTCATATCTGTGACAGGTTCCAAATTCTGCCATTCGTATTGGTAAATCTTTGTAACTTCGAATTTTATGATTAAAAATTTGTACATGACATGGACAGTTCATTGGTTTTATTGCAACAACTTTGTTATCAATTTCACTTAAAAACATGTTTTCACGAAATTTATCCCAGTGTCCAGATTGTTCCCATAAGCTTTTGCTTAATAAGTATGGGGTTTTTACTTCTATATAGCCATTACTTTCTAGTTTTTTCCTTATATAGTTTTCTATAATGCGATAAATTACCCATCCTTTTTCATGCCAAAATATTTGACCTAATGCTTCATTTTGAATGTGAAATAGCTCTAATTCTTTTCCGATTTTTCTGTGATCTCTTTTTTCTATTTCACTTAAATTGTGTAGGTATAATTTAAGTTCTTCTTCGGTGCGCCATGCTGTACCATAAATTCTTTGCAACTGAACATTGTTTGTATTACCTTCCCAGTATGATCCAGATACTTTTGTTAATTTGAAGGCTTTTGATGTTTTTGTTGATGGAGCATGGGGTCCACGACATAAGTCAACAAAGCTTCCTTGCCTATATATGGTAATGTTTTCGTTATCTGGAATTTTTGATATTATTTTAACCTTATAATCTTCTCCTTTATCAGAAAAAAATCTTATAGCTTCTTCTCTAGTCCATATTTCACGTATGAAGCTTTCATTTTTTTTTATTATTTCTTTCATTTTTTCTTCTATTTTTTCTAGTTCATTACTAGAAAAAGTGTGATCTGTTGAAAAATCATAGTAAAAGCCGTCCTTTATAGTTGGTCCAATAACTGTTTTGATTTCAGGAAACATTTCCTTTATAGCTTGTGCCATAATATGAGCAGTGTCATGCCGTATAATGTCAAGTCCTTCATCACTATCTAATGTTATAACTTCAAATTTGCAATCTTCTGTAATTTCTGTTGATAAGTCATATGACTTTTCATTAATTTTTATAGCTACTGCTTTGTTTAATAATTCTGGAAATGAATGTGTTATTATATCTGATCCTTTTATTCCACGGGAGAATTGCTTACAGGAATTGTCACTAAAATAAACATTTATCATTTTTATATTCCATAATTATTTTGGGTGTAGTTTTTATTATATATGGTTTTATTGTATGTGTAACATTTTATGTATGATCACTAATAAAAAAAGTTATACTATCTTATAGTATTTTAACTGTATGCTTATCATACATTTTTTTATTTTTTCATAATATACTAATAGTATTTTTGTCATATGTTGAAATTTTATATGTTGGTAGTATTATCATTTTGAGTATATAATTTTTAAAATGATTCTGTGATTTATAAATCTTAATATACCATGATAATTAAAAATGAAATTTTAGAAAAAGCTAAAGTTTGCGTTACTACTTTAATAGAGAATAATTTAAAAATAATTATTACTGAATCATGTACAGCAGGTTTAATGTCTTTTATATTGTCTTGTATTCCAGGAGCATCTAAGGTATTGAATTGTAGTTTTGTTGTATATTCAAATGATGCCAAATCTAAAATTCTTGGTATAAATAGAGATCTTATTAACAAATATGGGGCTGTGAGTCCAGAAATATCTATTTTAATGGCGACTTATGCTTTAAGAACTGTTGTAGCTGATATATCTATTTCTATTACGGGATTTGCAGGACCTAGTAGTCATGTTGATGAAAAAGTGGGCTTAGTTTATATAGGTTATGCTGTTTCTGATTTGGAAGGTGAATGTAGAAGGTGCTTTTTTCAAGATATGAGTAGATATGAAGTGCAGATATCATCAGTGGATTCTGCTTTGGATTTTCTATTATGTAAAATAAAGCAGGACAGTAGTATAGATTCCTAAACAAAATTGTAACTTTACTATAGGTGAATTGTAAAAAACATAGAGAGAGTGTGTTTGATATAAACTTATCTATGTATCATAAATTTCGAATGTATACTTTATAGTTATCTGTGATATTGCTAAAAGTTGAACTTAATTCTTGCCGTACTAATACATATACACTGTATCATAAATGCTAAATAGTAACTGATTTTTATGGAAGAATTTGGAAAGGTTGTTACTATTCTGTTTAAAGTATGAATTTATACATTGTGATATGTCATTTGTATTTGTTGTAATTATGTTAAGTGGTGTAATTTAGAAATGTGTTGTAATGTTTCTACCTTATCAATTTATCAATAGGAAAGGGTTATTACTAGTTCTGTAGAAATAAGAAAATGTAAATTTGGTATATAATTTGTATTTATAATAACTGTGTTAAATAGTTGTAAATTAGAAGTATGTTGTAATGTTTCTACCTTACCAATTTGTCAATAGAAAAGGTTATTAATAATTCTGTAAAAATAGGAAAATGTAAATTTGGTATGTAATTTGTATTTATAATAACCATGTTAAATAGTTGTAAATTAGAAGTATGTTGTGATATTTCTACCTTATCAATTTGTCAATAGGAAAGGGTTATTACTAATTCTGTAAAAATAAGAAAATGTAAATTTGGTATATAATTTGTATTTATGATAACTATGTTAAATAGTTGTAAATTAGAAGTATGTTGTGATATTTCTACCTTATCAATTTGTCAATAGAAAGGGTTATTACTAATTCTGTAAAAATAAGAAGATGTAAATTTGGTATGTAATTTGTATTTATAATAACTATGTTAAATAGTTGTAAATTAGAAGTATTTTGTAATGTTTCTACCTTACCAATTTGTCAATAGAAAAGGTTATTAATAATTCTGTAAAAATAGGAAAATGTAAATTTGGTATATAATTTGTATTTATGATAACTGTGTTAAATAGTTGTAAATTAGAAGTATGTTGTAATATTTATACATTACCAATTTGTCAATATAGAAAGGGTTCCTTGCTAATTCTATAAATAGAAACCTTACCTTATATTAGTGCTTATGATAGCTATATTAAGTAGTTATGACTGAAATATATAATATTTGTGATCTGATCAACTTCTACAATAAAGTTTTTCTACCTAGTCAATAGAGGTTCTACCTTAATTGTTAAACTTGAAAATAGTGATTACGGAATTTATTGTTTTACTCAAAGTAAGTATTTATAGTTTTAATTCTAGTAAATCGTAACTTATTTTTTTAGAAAAGTATGTTGATTTATGGATAATGTAGATGGACTATAGTAATTGTAACAGAAATTATGAGTATTATAGATTTGTAATAAATATGTATATGATTATTTTTTGTATCAGATTTTGTTGTAATTATTGTAAATAGTAAATGTTAGGGTGAATAAAAGACAGGATGAGTTATAGGCAAGCACATGTGACTCAACAAAACTATTTGTATAAAGAGTATATATTTTATGCAAGTAAGTTATGTATTAAAAAGTAATATGATAAATTGTTAATCAACTACTAGATAGTTTTTATAATACAAGTATATAATTAATAACCTGAAAAATAAAATAATACAAAACTTCACTTAATGCGTGTAAGCTAATGCATAAAATATCTTAAAGTACTATATGGATTGCAAAAAAATTATGATTTTTTTGATCTATCAATTCTTTCTTTAATTCTTGCAGATTTGCCAAACAAACTGAGCATATAGTAAAGCTTTGCTCTGCGAACTCTACCAAATTTTACTACTTCTATGGATTCTATAGTGGGAGAATATAAGAATATTTGTAATTGTATGCTTTCATTATAACTTATCTTTCTTAAAGTGAATGAGGAATGTAATCCATTATTTCTTCGTTTTATACATACACCTTCAAATACTTGAAGACGTTCACCAACACCATCGAATATTTTCATGGTTACTCTTAACGTATCACCTGGTCTAAACTCTGGTATTTCTCTATTGGATAATAGTTTCATTTGTTGTTCATTAAACTCTTTGAGTAGATTACTCATATTTATCTCCATCCACAGTATTAGTTAATTCAGGACGCCTTTGTTTTGTAATATAGTGAGATTGCTGAGCTTTCCAAAGATTTATTTTTTTATGATCTCCGGATACTAGAACACTTGGAACTTCTAATCCCCTCCATTTTGCTGGACGTGTATACTGAGAATACTCTAAGCCACAACTTGTAGTAAAACTTTCATCAGATATACTTCTGGCATTATTTACCACTCCAGGTATTAACCTAACACAAGTCTCTATAAGAACCATAGAAGCAACCTCTCCACCTGACAATATATAATCTCCAATACTTATCTCATAAAAGTCATAAAAGTCTAAGATTCTCCTATCTATCCCTTCAAAGCGACCACATAATATAGTTATATTAGAAAAGTGTGATAATTGTCCAGAAATATCTTGATTTAATTTTATACCACTAGGAGACATATATATTAATTTTGTGTTCTTATGTAGACTTAATACATTATCTATTGCTGATCCTATAACATCTGCTTTCATTATCATTCCAGGGCCGCCACCATAGGGTTTATCGTCTACAGTTTTGTGCTTGTCTGTTGCGAATGATCTAATGTTAATGACATTAAGGTTCCAAATACCTTTATTTAAAGCTCTTCCTATTACTGAATACCCTAATGTTCCTGGGAACATTTCTGGAAATATAGTTAGTACATTAACGTTAAATGCCACTATTGTTACCTATAATTTCTGGTAATTTTAGTACTACATACCTTTCTTTAGTGTTTACATGTGTAAATATGTTTTTTGTAAAAGGTAACATTGTACTTTTTTTTGACTTGTATAGCAATATTTCTATAATATCGCATGATCCAAAATTATGAATTTTTTTTATGCTTCCAAAAATATTGTTATCTTCTAAAAGAACTTGTAGCCCTACTAGATCATTGTAATAAAACTCATTTTCAATTAAGTCTGGCAATTTAGTTTTTTCTATAAATAGCTTTTTATTTCTTAGTAGATCTGCCTGAGTTCTTGATGTTATGTCCTTAATCTTTGCTATTACTGTATTTTTTGATGTTACCTGTATTGTGTTGATATTGTATGTGGTTATTCCATCTGTTAGTTCTCCATAAGAAGTAAAATTTTCTGGGTTTTCTGTGAAAGTTTTTATTTTTACATGTCCTTTTATTCCATGAGGTGATGTTATGATACCTAAACAAATAAAATCGTTATTCATTATGTAATCTAACTAGTTATAAACTTTGATATTATACACCGATAATTCTTTTTTATAAATAATACTATATTTTACGTGGTGCTTATGTGTGGTTTGCTAATAATTACTTATGTATTTTTTGTTATTCAAAAGTAAAATTTATAGCATTGAAAATACTATAACATACATAAACTTCTGATTTTATGAAATATTATGTACTAATAGTTATTTTTGCTTCTGTTTTTTTATTTTTTGGCTTTATTATGGTGTTTTTAATAAAAAAATTGTTATTGTTTTTTTCGAAGATGTTAGAGTACTGGTATGTGAGTAAAACTAATGTGTTTAAGATATTTTTAGCTTTTCTAATATGGAATTAAGTTGTTGAGCATTTTTATATTTTATAATGATGTTGCCCTTGTTTTTTACGCCATTTATCTTAATATCTAGATTTAATGTTTGTGATAATGATTGTTCTAATTTTTTTAAATTTACATCTGTTTGATTTTCTTTAACTGTTCTTGATTTCTGTAATTTTTTAACTAGTAGTTCTGTTTGTCTTACATTGAGGTTTGAATTAATGATTTTTTGTATTATTTCTTCTACATTTTCTATGTTGACTAGTGCTCTAGCATGTCCAAATGATATTGTTTTATCATTTACCATTGATTTTACGGATTGTGGTAATGATAATATTCTTATCATATTTGTAATATAGCTTCGGCTTTTTCCTAAGATAGAAGCTAGATCTTCATGTGTATAAGAAAAAGTATCAATGAGTTTTTTATATGCTTCAGCTTCTTCTATTGGTGTTAGATCCTGCCTTTGTATGTTTTCTATAATTGACAATTCAAAACATTGACTATCAGTTACTTCTTTTACGATTACAGGTACTGATTTTAATTTTGCTAAAATGCTGGCTCTCCATCTTCTTTCTCCAGCTATTATTTCATAGCTAGTTTTATGTGGATTTTTTCTTACTACTATAGGCTGTATAATACCATGTTTAGCTATGGATTCTGCTAGTTCCTTAAGAGATTCTTTGTTAAAAATTTTTCTTGGTTGTGATGTACTAGGATTAAGTAGATTGATTGGTATTGTAATGTAATTATTGGAATTTACGTTATTATTAGTATTAGTACTGGTATTGTTTTCTATGGTGTTGTTTCCTATAAGTTCAAAAATACCTTTTCCTAGTCGTTTTGTCATTTTAGTATACCTAATTATTTTGTTGTCTTTTTAAAATTTCTTTTGCTAGGTAGATGTATGCTTGAGAACCTGCGCATTTGAAATCGTAAATAATTGCAGGTTTTCCGTGGGATGGTGCTTCAGATAATCTTACGTTCCTAGGTATGACGGTTTTATATACGGATTCTTTTAAATACTTTCTTATATCTTCTTCTACTTGTTCACTAAGCTTGTTTCTTTTATCATACATGGTTAGAATAATTCCTTCAATTGATAATGAGGGATTTAGGTGTTTCTTTATTAATTCTACAGTTTTTATTAAATGACTTAGTCCCTCTAAAGCGAAAAATTCGCATTGTAAAGGAATAATAACTGCATTTGCAGCTATTAATGCATTTACTGTTAGTAATCCTAAAGATGGTGGACAGTCAATAAAGATGTAATCATATGACTTTTTTACCTCAGATAAAGAATTTTTTAAAACAAATTCTCTTTTTTGTACTTGTGTTAATTCTACTTCAGCTGCAGATAGATCTACTGTTGATGGTAGCAAATCTAAATTTGGTATTTCAGTTTTTATTATAGCTGATGATGCTGGTATATTATTAACTAATATATCATAAACTGTATTTATTCTTTGTTGGTAGGTAATACCAAAACCAGTACTACTATTACCTTGGGGGTCCAGATCTATTAGTAGTGTCTTTTTATTTACAATTGCAAAAGCTGTTGCTAAGTTTATGCTAGTGGTAGTTTTTCCAACACCTCCTTTTTGATTTACTATTCCAAAAACTTTGCTCATAGAAATAATATGTATTTTATAGAATTATATATAAGATAAAAATTGTGTCACTGAATTTTTTATATAGGATAAAGAATATAAATGTTTATTTATTGGAAGAACTTGTTACCTGATTCAACCATTAATCTTCTAGTAGGTAGTTTTTTTGATATTCAATCTTATTGGAAATATGTGTATTAATGTACATAAGACTTGTATAATGATTATTATATCAATGAGTATGTAGATAAAATTATTTTGATATAATATTTTTATTTGAACTGTGTTTCACGTGAAACATAAGGGTTTTTTATACCTAGCTTATCTAATAATTTTATTTCTATAGATTCCATTATATACTGCATTAATGGTTCTTCATGGTTATATTCTAAGATATGTAGTAGCCCATGAATAAGCATGTGGCATGTATGATGTTCTATTGGTATATTAAGCTCAATAGATTCTTCTATCAACGTATCTAATGAGATAAATATTTCTCCTAAATTGCACTGTTTACTTAGTTTATCGTACTGAAATGATAATACATTTGTTGGTTTATTTTTGTTTCTGTATTCATAGTTTAATTGTTGTAACAATATATTATTTGCTAAAACTATGGAAATCAGAGGTTTATATTCATGGATATTTAAGTCTATTAGTGATGACATTATGACGTTTTTTACAAAAACTTTTGGTTTTTTTATTGTACTATACCATTTTTTATAATAAACATTTATTTCAATCACAATAGAGTCTCACTTAGCTCTAATATGCAGTGCCATTCTTTTTCTGTTAATGGAGAAACTGATAATCTTGGTTGTCTTAACATGATGATATTTGTTAAATTAGGATTAAGCTTTATATCTTTTAAGTGTACTGATTTTTTTAGTTTTGTGTATGTTTTTACATCGATTACGCCAAATTTATCGTTTGCATTAAATAGGTAAAATTCTTTATGTATAGATACAATACCTATAATACTTTTTTCTTGTCCAGAATGATAAAAAAAAGCAAGATCATTAAGTTTCATTAATTTTAAATAATTTTGTGCTTGGTAATTTCGAATATTGTCCCAGATAGTGATGTTGCTACATACCATATCATTCCAAGAAAAATCTTGAGGTTCTGTTTTTAAAAGCCAATAGGACATTGGATGTTATTTTTTTCTTAGGAAAGTTGGTATGTTAAAAGAATTTTCATCCCAATATTCATTATGAATGGGATGTGTTTTTTTATATTCTGTCCCAGGGATTTTGGGCCTCTGATTTTCCATTTTATAAAGCTCT
This sequence comes from Ehrlichia ruminantium, assembly GCF_009728835.1. Classification (GTDB taxonomy): domain Bacteria; phylum Pseudomonadota; class Alphaproteobacteria; order Rickettsiales; family Anaplasmataceae; genus Ehrlichia; species Ehrlichia ruminantium_B. The sequence goes on along the minus strand of NZ_CP033455.1, from coordinate 1,437,259 downwards.
TGCCTTTTATGGCTATGATTTATAGAGTTAAACATGTCTTCTCCTGGATCACTTGGTTTGTAATAAGCAATTTCATTGTCTGAAGGATTAAAATTTTTATTTGGGATTTCAGAAAACTTAATACTATGATCTACTCTATCTTTAGTCATACTTTTGTTTTGTATTACCACTTCTTCATTATCTATTCCTGTTGCTAGGACAGATACTCTCATTTTTCCTTCACTTTCTTTATCGAATGTTGATCCGAATATTATATTGGCATGACTGTCTACTTCTTCTCTTATACGGTTAGCAGCTGCGTCAACTTCAAATAAAGTCATATCTAACCCACCGGTTATATTTATCAATATTCCTTTTGCTCCTTTCATTGAAACGTTATCTAGTAAAGGATTAGATATAGCAGCTTCAGCTGCTAGTATAGCTCTGTTTTCTCCTTCTGCTTCTCCTGTACCCATCATTGCTTTACCCATTTCGCTCATTACTGCTCTAATGTCTGCAAAATCTAGGTTAATTAGCCCTGGCATTATCATCAGATCAGTTATGCCACGTACACCGGTATGTAATACAGTGTCTGCGAGTTTAAATGCATCTGCAAAAGTTGTTTTTTCATTTGCAATTCTAAATAGATTTTGATTAGGAATTACTATTAAGGTGTCAACATATCTCTGTAATTCTTCTAGTCCAGACTCAGCAGTCCTCATTCTATGTGCTCCTTCGAAATGAAAGGGCTTAGTGACAACTCCTACAGTTAAAATTTTATTTTCTTTTGCAGCTTTTGCAATCACGGGTGCTGCTCCTGTTCCTGTTCCACCACCCATTCCAGCAGTTATGAAAAGCATATTGCTGTCCACTATTTCTTCTATAATTTCATTAATTGATTCTTCAGCTGCACCTTTTCCAATTTCTGGTAGTGATCCTGCTCCTAGTCCTTTAGTTAAGTCAATACCTAGTTGGATTTTCTTTTCTGATAGGGAGTGCTCTAGTGCTTGAGCATCTGTATTTGCTACAACAAAATTAACTCCGTGTAGATTGGACTGTATCATATTATTAACAGCATTACCACCTGCACCACCTACACCAAAAACTGTTATTCTTGGTCTTAATAAAGATTGATCTGGTAAATAAATATTTAGAGACATATTGAATACGTAATAAAGATAAGTTAATATACTACGCTAATCAAATAATGCAAATAATTTGATTAATAACAGAACAAGTTACATCAGTATTTTAACTAAATATACATATTATAACTAGTACCCCTTGCTAATTCTACACTAATAAAAGTAAAAAACAATTTTATTTATATTTCAGACATTATGGGTTGATATTTTGTGTGATTATATATGAGTAGATTTGCGGTGATTAATGTTTGGTAATCTGCTATATGTGTTGCTTAATTTTTGATCTTTCATATTTGTATATGGTTTCTTACTTGTGATTATGTAGTATTAGTTAATGAGATGTTTCTTATATGTTAAAAAATATACAGTATAGTTTTGTATATTATATTTGTGGGTTTAGTTTAAAATTAGCTTATGGATTGTAAGTCATGGTATAAATTTAGTAGCTAAACATGTGATAATATATTTTTATTCAAGTATTTAAAATGAAAAGTACTTTTGTAAATTAGAAAACAGTATGAAAGTTGTAAAACTTATAAATATTTTAGCATGAAGTAGAGAAGATAACATTTTAAAAATACAGTGTATTATGAATTATTATTAAAGATTGTATAATTTACGTTATTGCTTTCCTTAATTTATACAATGAAATACGAAATATGAACTTTATTTTTAGGTATTTTTGAATATACATGTTCTGTGTATATAAATATTATGCTACTTGAATTGTATGTATTTTATAATATTGAGAGTTATCGTCATGTATGAATAAACATATATGGTGGCCATTAATAAGCCTTGTTAGAAAAATTATTAAGTCCTATGTATTTTATTATTAATTAGTATAAATATTGTGTCATTTTTAGGAGAAGTAAGTTATTAAAATATACGGTATCTTAATAATTCTATTCTATTTGTAAAATTATTGCTCAATTAAAGTGAGTATTATTTATCAGTAAATATAGTTATGTGATATTTGTGATTATTAAAGAAATTTTGTGCTTACTAGGTATACACAGTAATTATTGAATTATTTAGTAAGTTAAATTGCCACTTGATTTTAATTATCATAGTTTTATTATAATTAAGTTAAAAAAATAAATTTTTTTGCATAAAATTTTTAATAAGTTATTATATAATATATAATTAGTATTAATAATATGGTTCTTTTATGACGTACAATATTAGTTTGTTAGTAGAGGAAAATGATATTTTCAACGTTTATCGTGGTGAAATGCATTTGAATTCACCTGGAAGTAATTACTATATGAGTGGATCTGTTACTAATCAACTTACAGGAAATGTAGGAGAACTAGATTTTAAGTATAATAATGTAACTATTGATGATTATTATGTGAAGTGTGATCTTAATATTGTGCTTCGATTTTATGATTCTAATGAAAAAGGATACCAAAGTACGTTTTTTAATAGGAACTTTAAAGTATCAAGTGTAGATGGAGATACTGTAGTATTAGTAGATGATCATTGCCCATTATTGCAGGATACAAAAAAAATAAAAAGTGACACTGGACGTAATTGTCTTGTGATGTTTGTACATTCAAATGAGAAACCTTAAGAAAATTATCTGTTTGGTGGTAATGAATCTAGGTTGTTATTTTGGTAGTCTATTTCAGTAGTAACATAACTATGAATTTATCTTTGGAGTAAGTGAGTTTTTTATATTACCTTTTATATAAGCTAACGATGTTATAGTTTTATAACATTAAAATATATATGTTATGATATGAGGGAGATCCTTGTATCATAACATTATTTTTATTGTGTTTGTATATAAGAAAGCTTACTTGTCAGAATTTATAATCTTATGTTATAACATTAACCTAATTAGTAGGATTCTATAGTTGTCTTAAAATATACGCAGGAGTTAATGTTTCTGTTGTATTATTCAATAATACGTATGTTAAAAAAGTTTATCATTTTAGTGTGGTTGTTTTTATTATAGTGAATATTATTTGATTTGTGAGTATATCCAATACTTTTCTTTTGATATATGCGATATTTATTTAATGTAATTATTTTATCGTAATACTGTGCTTTGTTATGTTGTATGTGTCAATTTTTGGTAGAATATGTATATAGTATTAGTATCATAATGTTTTAGAGTTTTGTTTATTAAAACTTGTAGTCTTTTATTAGTTATGAATGATATTAACTTATTATGAGTGTGTGATACAGATTATATGTAATAATCTATCTTTGATTACAGAAGGTTGGTAAATATTTGTGTATATTACTTGATAACTTCTGTAATAAGAAAATCAAGATATTCTTGTAAAAGCTTGTTATAAGTATAAAAAGGCGAATTTATTATGATTTTTATATAGTGACTAAATGGGAATGATATGTAAAAGAAAACTCTTGCTTATATTTTGTATAAGAATTTATTGATTATATGGTGAATGTATAAAAACAAAACTATTGTGGTTTTTGTGTAACAATTGAATATAAATGCTGTTGAAAAGAAAGTTCCTGCTAATACTTTGTATAATGATTTTTTGATTATGTGATGAACATATAAACAAAATTATTATAGTTTTTGTATGACAACTGAATAGAAGTGCATTAGAAAGAAAACTTCTGCTAATACTTTATATAATGATTTTTTTGATTATGTGATGAACGTATAAACAAAATTATTATAGTTTTTGTATAACAACTGAATAGAAGTGCATTAGAAAGAAAACTTCTGCTAATACTTTATATAATGATTTTTTTGATTATGTGATGAACATATAAACAAAATTATTATGGTTTTTGTATGACAACTGAATAGAAGTGCATTAGAAAGAAAACTCCTGCTAATACTTTATATAATGATTTTTTTGATTATGTGATGAACATATAAACAAAATTATTATGGTTTTTGTGTAACAACTGAATGTAAGTGCGTTAAAAAGAAAAAGTTCTATTGATCTTTTTATACAAGAATTTGTTAAGGTTAAGTAGATATTAGTAATGTGTTATACCTATTATAGATTACACATTGTTTATGTCTTACTAAATACTTCTAAACGTAGTCAGTAAAATCTGTGAATGTAATCCTATATGTAGGATAATAGTGGATTGTACGTAGATTATGTATGAGAAAAATTCTTATGTTTCATGTGAAACATAGGTAGTTAAAGTAAGCATACTAAAATAGTTTTTTAAGATTGTAATATCATTTTATATAGAATAATAATACTGGATAATAGCATATTGCAAAATTATTACTATGTGATGTTGATGTCTTATTATTACAATAGTTATAAAGAAAACTTGTATGGAATTTTAATATATCTTGTTTAATTCTCGTATGATTTTAAACTAAGTATTTTCCCCATGGCAGTGTTTGTATTTTTTTCCTGATCCACAAGGACATTTTTCATTTCTTGATATTTTAATGGAGTTAATATCTTGTAGATTTTCCAAATTATTTAGTTCGTTACTATAGCTTTGAAATGTACTGTCTGATTTTAGATGAGCTAATCTTTGTATTATTAGTTCGTAAAAGTTGTTCATCATATTTTCGAGCATAGAAAATGCTTCAGATTTGAATTCATTTAGTGGGTCTTTTTGTGCTATGGATCTTAAGTTTATCCCACATTTTAAACCATCTAACGCAGCAAGGTGTTCTCTCCATAAATAATCTAGTGACATTATCATTACTTTTCTTGTAAGAACATCCCACATATCCTTATCTTTACTTGTAAATTCTGCTATTTTTTTATTGAAGAAGTCATCGGTAGTTTGGTTTATATATTCTATAAGTTTACTTTTGCTATCAAATTCACTTATTGTGTTATAGTCTAACGTTATGCTATATATTCTTGTAATCTCTGATGAAATTAACTTATAAGTTTCATCATCTAGGTTGTAATATTTATCATGTATTATATTATTAACTATATCAGTATTAATATCTTTGTATATTAAAGAAATATTATAAGACTCATTGTCTAAAATACGATTTCTTTGATCAAAAATAACTTTTCTTTGTTCGTTTATTACATTGTCAAATTTTAATAATGATTTTCTAATATCATAATTTCTTGACTCGACTTTGTGTTGTGCTTTTTCAATAGCTCTACTTATCCACGTATGCTGGATTGCTTCACCTTTTTTCATGCCTAATTTTTTTAGCATGCCTTTTATTTTATCTGACCCAAATATTCTTAACAGGTCATCTTCTAATGATAAAAAGAACTTCGATAATCCTGGGTCTCCTTGTCTTCCTGAACGTCCTCTTAATTGATTATCTATTCTCCTACTTTCGTGACGTTCTGTTCCAATTACACATAGCCCTCCAGCTTGTATAGCTATCTCCTTATCTTTGTTTACTTTTTCTGCAAGCTGTTGATATTTTATATTTATTGTTTCTTTGTCTAGGATGTTGGCAAATGCTGTTTTTGCTAACATTTTAAGGTTACCACCGAGCTGTATGTCTGTACCTCTACCAGCCATATTTGTAGCTATAGTTATAGTTCCTGGTATCCCTGCTTGTGCTATTATATATGCTTCTTGTTCGTGATAACGTGCATTTAGTACAGAATGTTTTAACTTATTTTTTGTGAGCAGTTTTGATAATATTTCTGATTTTTCAATGCTTATTGTTCCTACCAGCACAGGTTGCAATTTTTGATTACATTCAGAAATAAATTTTATTATGGCATCAAACTTTTCTTCTTCTGTACAGTATATGTCATCATTTAAATCAATTCTTTGAACTGGTGTATTTGTTGGAATCTGTACGACCTGTAGGTTGTATATTCCTAGAAACTCTTCAGCTTCAGTTGCTGCTGTACCAGTCATGCCAGAAAGCTTTTTGTACATACGAAAATAGTTTTGAAAAGTGATAGAAGCTAAGGTTTGATTTTCATTGTTTACATTTAATTTTTCTTTTGCTTCAATAGCTTGATGTAATCCATCTGAGTACCTCCTACCATCCATCATACGACCTGTGAACTCATCTATAATAACTATGTTACCATTTTTTATTATGTAATCTTTATCTAGAGAAAATATTTTATGTGCACGTAACGCTTGAGTAATGTAGTGCATGATTATCATATTATCAATGTCATATAATGAGGTATTAGAAGAAATTAATTTATGTTGAATTAACAAGTTTTCGATTTTTGTAATTCCACATTCTGTTAAAAAAATATTTCTATGTTTTTCTTCTAATTCATAGTCTTCTTCACTTAGCTCATATATTAATTTATCTATTTTGTTGTACATCTTTATATCTTGGTCTATTTGCCCAGATATGATTAAAGGAGTTCTTGCTTCATCTATGAGAATTAAATCTACTTCATCAACTATAGCATAGTTAAAACCTCTTTGTACCATCTCATTTTTTGAGAATTTCATATTATCGCGTAGATAATCAAAACCTAGATTGTTATTTGTTGAATATACTATGTCACAATTATAAGCTTTTTTTCTATCTAAGTCATTTGTATCACTTAATATACATCCAACAGTTATTCCTAAAGAATTGTATAGTTCTCCCATCCAATCAGCATCACGTTTTGCTAAATAATCATTTACTGTTACTACATGTACTCCTTTTCCTTCTAAAGCATTTAAATATGCAGCTAATGTTGCTACTAATGTTTTTCCTTCACCTGTTTTCATTTCTGATATCATACCTTTGTGTAGTACTATACCTCCTATAAGTTGAACATCGAAGTGCCTCATATTGAGTATGCGTCTTGACGCTTCTCTTACTACAGCAAATGCAGGTACCAATATATCATCTAGGGTTTTTCCATTTTTTAAGTTATCTTTGAATTCTATAGTTTTATTTCTTAGAGATTCATCAGAAAGAATTTGAAATTCATGCTCTATTGCATTAATCTCATCCACTATTTTGTACAGTGACTTTATTAATCTATTATTTGTTGAGCCAAAGATTTTTTGTGCAATATTTAGCATATGTGTTAAAACAGCGTTTAATTTGTTAGGTTGTGAATTATATGATTAAAAACATAAAAATACAATAAAATTAACAGACAGCAAAGATGGGTTCAGTTGTGATTATTTATATTATATTAACGAGTTATAGAATCTTATAATTAGGATTCAGTACTAAACCTACATGAGGTGTTTTATATAAATAAAGCCAGTAAGTTATATAAGAAACTATAAAGCTAGCCAATAACAAGGCGATACAAAAACACACACAATAAAGCAGATATAGAATCTACTTTATTGTGTCATATAGTCTGGAAGTTACTTAGGCCAGCATATATTTTTCATTTTACTCTTCTTCTTCTATTTGTGCTACTTCAGCGTGTTGTTCTTCTTCTACTTTAACTTCTTGTTCTTCTTTGTGCTCTCCTTCAATTTGTTGTTGTTCTTCTACTTTGTGTTCTACTTTAACTTCTTGTTCTCCTGGCTTGTGTAATGAGATTGTTATGTGATCACCGTTGAAAACAAGGTTACCACCTTTATCTTCAGCTTCTATATGTCCACTATATGCACCTACTTCAGGTAATCCTGGGCTAATTGCATGTTGTGTAAATTCATAAAATAGAACATGCTTATTAGGATCACTGTGGTCTGAATTTATATGTCCTAAGAAATGACCAAGAGTTCCTACTAGGCCATGATCTAAGTTAAGATCACTATTGAAGTTACCATCATTGTTTACAGTAATTTTTCCTACGTAATGCATTGCGTTGCCATCAATTGCGATGTCAACATCAAATTCGCCAAAAATCGCCATAATGATTTACCTAAATTTATTAATAGTCAAATTATATGATGATTAATATTGAAAAACAACATATTTTAGTTCTTTAATGGGAATAAATTCCTTTAAACAGGATATTTGTGTGTTAAAAGAACTACAAACTGATATATGTGTACGTTATATAATTACTTTTTATAACTTAGCTTATGATTAATCTAAATATATACTTATATATCTGATAATTAATTGTTATAATAGTTAATAATTATGAACTTATATAATAATTTATATTTTTATTCCTTAATTTCACTTAATAGGGCAGTTACTAATACATATTAAATGATAGTGTTATATAAACAGTGGTACTAAAAATTGTAAAATAAATATTATAGTGTACAGTATTAGCAGATGTATACTAATAATATTATTATGTAAGATGCAAAGATTATCTTACAAGTCATTATTATAGTTAAAAAAAATAGTTTAGTTATGTAATAAATATGATTAAATAATCTACTCTATTTATAAAAACCTTTTGAGTGAGATAACATAGTTATTTATTTAATTGTACTTAAGACTATAAAATTTATTATACAATAAGGTTAATACATATATAATCTTGAGTATGGATATAGCTTTTCCAAATAAATGATTGACAGTATACTAGTTATTAAATTTTATGTATAAAAAGTTCAAATAGATGTCGTCTTATTTTATATCAATTGTATTATATTCTTGAAATGCCATTAGATTTGTGCCTGTCACTTGAGATTACTACTTTTGCGTATCTTGAATATACATTCCTGAACCTACAGTATTCAAGAGAAAAGTAGATATTACTAATTCATTGTACACAGTGTGGTCTACTACATTGTAAAAGAATAAATAAACAAAAGCTATTTATATTAATTTTAACACCTTTACAGTTGAACATAATATTATTAAGTGTATATGTTCAAAAATTTAAGTGTACTTTATCATCCAGTAAATAAATACACCAACTACCCTCCCTCTTCCATAAACCATATATGACGCCAATATTACTGAACTAAGAGCATAATTAACAGAGTGTTATGCTTTAAAAAACTACTTTGTTGAATTAATACTTTTAGTTATTCCATCATTAACAAAGAGGACATTAGGTATAGTCGGTATTTCGCTCTACTCTTATATCCTCAATTACATCTCCTAAAGTGTCAACTAAAGATTCTATTTTATCTTTGTCTATTTGAAAATTAAAGTCACCACAATTCACATTTATGTAATGTTTTGCAAAAAGAATGTTCATATTGCCATCTAAAGATTTTAGCTTAGAAGCTACTTTGTCATATGTTTCAAGTACTAAATGAGCTGTGAACTCGTGCTCTTTCTCTGTGGGAGATACTTTTATTGTCAAGTTTACAAAGGGTTTTTCATCTGGTGCATAATCAACATACTTCTCGTCATACTTTAGGCCACCATTTTCTGTATTATAGCTAGAATTGTTGTAAAACTTGTAACTGTCAACTTCGTTGTGAATATTTAAAAAGTCCATACATTACCCTAAATTTATAACAACTTGTTAGTATATACTGATTATTGTATAAGCACAATACATTTATTATGTATATGGTGTAATGACTTCTATAATTATTCTTAATCTTTTGTACATTTTTACTGAAATAACATAATCCTTTTGAGGGAAATAAAGGAGAATATTGTTAGGTTAGTTTTAGGTATTCTGATGCATTTATAACACTAATTATTGTGGTTTTTATTAATTATGTTGCTTAATTATTATATTATAGTAAGAGAATAGTATGTATAAATATATTATTAGCTAATAAGTGATGTATTATTGTATCACCTGTTCCATATACAATGCTTGACTTGCTATACTTTGTCGTAGTACACTGCGCTAGTTTACCTTTGGTTATTAATGGATAAAAAAATGAATTATAAGAAATTTATTTTAGGTGTTACACTAAATGCGTTGTTATTTTCTTTGTTACCTGAACGTGCTGTATCTAATACAGATATTACTGAGAATGGAAATAGGTTTTATGCTGGTATTCAATATAAAGCAGGTATACCACATTTTGATGATTTTTCTGCTTCAGAGACAATCCCTGGTTTAACTAAGGGTGTATATGGTTTAGGTTTAGATTTAGCTAAATCTGATATTACAAAGCGTTCTAATTTTACAAGGGTGTATAATCCTACTTATAGTACTAGTTCTACTGGATTAGGTGCTATGTTTGGTTATTATTTTGATAACGTAAGAGTGGAACTTGAAACATCTTACTTGAATTTCGGAATTGAAAGGCAATGGTATCCTGAGGGAAGTGAAAGTCACAAATTCTGTGCTGTAGCTCGTAAGGATAATGCAAGTACTAATTTAGAGAATGATCATGAATTTGTAGTATTGGAAAATGATGGAGTTAAAGTTAAAACTTTAAACATAAATTTTTGTTATGACGTTGCCCATGGAAATATTCCTTTAGCACCTTATGTATGTGCTGGTATTGGTGGAGATTATATAAAGTTTATAGGGGTGTCATTACCTAAGTTTTCTTATCAACTTAAATTTGGGGTGAATTATCCTATGAGTAGTCGTACTATGCTATTTGGTGGTGGATATTATCATAAGGTTATAGGTAATCAGTATAATATGGTGAAATTAGCTTATCATCATGAATTAAGTGCCATGCCTAAATTTACTTATGTTTCTGCTAATTTAGATGTTGGTTATTTTGGTTGTGAGATTGGGATTAGATTTTTCTTGTAGAAAATTATTTTAAGTTGTTGTTTTCTTTTGCAGTGTTATTGGTACTGTTGATGAGGTAATGCTTTTAATATTTGTTTTTAGGGTAGTAGTCTTAGGTATCTATAATAAGGAATATAATTTGTATAGTTTTCTATAGTATTATAGTTTTGATGGAGTATGGAGCATCCATTATTATATAAAAAATATAACAGGATGTTTATAATCTTTTGTTGTTTTTATTGCTTGAGTAAATAAATTGATATGTTTAGTTTTATATAGCTTTTTACTTTATATATGTAATTTTTGATATAGTAGTTTAAGTACTTGTGAGTTGAAATTTTGTTATTCAATGAAATGTAATGCTTATAACTTGAATGTTTATATTAAAAGTGTGTAATTTTGCTAGTGGATTTTTATTAATGTTATAAAGTACTTTTACTACAGATACATTACTATTTTTTGTAAGCTATATAGATTATGTACTTTTTGTATTTGTATAAATATTAGTAGTGATTTGAAGTGTATGTTGTTTGTTAGTTGTGGCTTAAAGTATGTTTTTAATTAGTATAAAAAGTTTTGTGAATTATGATATCAGAATTTAGCGCTTTTTAGTCTGTGTTTATTTTTTATGTTGTATAGGTATAAGTTTTTATAATGTCAATTATATATTGAAAAGCTATGTGTTATATCTAGCGTTTGAATATAAGGTGATTTATTAGGTATATTATTTATGCTATGTAAACCTTAAAGGTGTGAAATATAAGTTTCAATATCAAATCTAATGAATTATACATGTACCGTATTTATAGTTTTTCCTTTTTATATATCTGTATTATTTTGCATTAGTGGTAGCATATTTATATGCTTTTTGAGTTGTACCTATGTGTAAAGTAGTAATACTATCCTGATAGGTTATGTATAATTTCATTATACCGAAAGTAAAGCTAATTATGTTTTTCTTGATTTGTTTAATAATTAAAATCTTTTTACCTTATAAACTGTTAATATGTATTTCTGTATGGGTAGTTGTATAGAGATTTACATTAAGTTATTGATTTTTTAGAATATACTGAATAGATATGACACCTGTAATAGAGTAATGAGTATGTACTTTTCTTATTGGTAACTTGTATATACAAAACTGTATGTGCATTTGACAAGTCGGTATTATGCTAAATATTAAACAATACAAATACTGCAATGATAATTATATATTACTTAAGCATATAGTATATTTACTTAATAAGATGATATATCAGTAATATAAAAAATAGCTAACAATTCAAGTGTATGTCAAATCAACCAGTAATACACAATTGTTAGCTATTAACACATAACAACTGGTTATAATCAATTGCAAACGTAAAAAAGCTATCTAAATATACTTAATTGTCAGTCAATTTTAATTATAACTTATAGTTAAAATACGAACCTTCCTCCAATTTCAATACCGAAGTGGCAAACATCAAGTATTGCTGATGCAAAGCCTGGACTAGGTATACTGGATGCTTTACTAGTTGAGGTGAATATCTTAGAAGTAGTAATGTCTTTAAATTCATTACCTATAACCCTATGAAAATGCCCACCTATAAAGATAGAAGCTTCAGGATTGATTGAATAACTAATACCTAACTTTCCTTGATAAGATAGTTTAGGATTTGTAGCATTGATTACTGATACTAAATCAGTGCCAATACCTGCACATATGTATGGAGAAACCGGTATCCCTTCAAGGGTTATATCATAGCATGCGTTTAACATTAATGAAATGTCTGTTAAATTTTCATTTTTTACCATAACAGATGAAGCTAATGTTGCACCATAAGTACTACTCTGTTGTGTTGTATCTAAGGCACAGTACATATGTGCATCATTTTTATAGTTATCACCTGGATTTTTTACATCGAAAGTTTCATAAGATACTTCGAACTCTATTCTTGGGCCATTCATTGAGTATCCAATTGCTCCAGCAAAACCTAAAAATGGATTGTTTTCATATTTAAAAGAATAGTCTTTTTCAGTAAAAATAGAAGAATTGTTATTACTGTTACTTTCTGATGTTGGCACTTTAACTCCATCCCAATCTTTTTTTATACCAAATACTGTTTTAGTATCTCGGGAATCTTCTTTGATTGACATTTTACCAAAATGTGATGCAGTTGGCACGTACTTTGCACTAATGTAAACGCTAGCTTTTTGCGTAATATCCTCCTGTACTGGATCAGAAAAAGATACTCCAGGTAAGAAGGACACTAATGATATTAGTGCACTTGTTATAAAAATTTTCTTGCAATTCATATTACACCTAATAATGACAAATAAATTAACAATAGTAGAAGTAAAAAATAAAAGCAAGTTATAATGTAAGTTTTAGTATGAAATACTATTAGTACGTGTAAAAAAAAATTAATAATTGTACAAAAGTAGTAGTAAAACTTATTCATAAGTTACTATTTTTAAGTATAAATACAAATTTTGTGTAAAAATATACTTAACTAGTATACATAAAAAATATATTGATTTACATATAAATACTCCTGTACGTAATGTATAATTATTATGGAATACAAGGGAAAACTTGAGAGAACTCTACGTTTTCCCCATACGATACTACAAAATTTCTTTTTGTCATTATTTTGTATGTATGAAACACAAAATACTAGAAAGTAAACCTGACTCCTAGTTCACCACCAAAGTATCCAGCATCAAGAGTTACTGAAGCAGAAGTACTTTGAGGAGCGTCTGTTAAAGTTACAGGAAGTTTTACAGGTATTTTATTGAATTTGTTACCTATTAATCCATGGTAGTACCCACCAATAAATGCAGAAATTTCAGGGGTAATTGGGTAACTGATACCGATTTTACCTTGATAAGCAAATTTTAGATTTATATCGTCAAATATAGATATAAGATCTGCACCAATACCAGCACATGCGTATGGAATGAAAGGCACTCCTTCTGCTGTAATGTCATAGCATGCGTTAAACATTAATGATGAAAAAGCTATGCCATCATTTTTCAGTACAACATATTTGTTAGCTGTCATAGTGTCTGCTCGAGATAAAGCGTCGTACTTATAGTAATCACTTGTATCGGTTTCATTATTTGGGTTTTTTGGATTGAATTTTTGGTATGCAGCTTCAATTTCTACTCTTGGTCCATCCATAATATAACCTATGCTTCCTGAGAAGCCTGAAATGAAGTTATTTTGGGCATCGAAAGATACATCTGTTCTGGTGAAATCTCCAAATGTTTTTATAGAACCGTCCTTTTTTAATCCAAATACTTTTTTGGTTGGAGATTCTGTACCGTAAATAGGAGTTTCTTCAGCAGAGAATTTTCTAAAATGTGGTATACTTGGGTTGTATTTTGCACTTATGTAGAATCCTTCTTTAGAGTTTTCATTTCCCATGTTACTTGAATTTACAGGGTCTGCAAAAGACTGATATGGTAAAAACGACATTAATGAAATTAATGCACTTCTTACGAGAATTTTTTTGTAATTCATATTAATAAACCTTTTATAAAAGATAATAAATAATTTAAGAATAATAAAATAAGTAAAGAAAAGCAAGGTAGAATGTAAATTTTCTTTAAAAATTATAGTTATATCAATTAATTTTTCAGAATAATTAATATAAAACTATAAAATAATATATGTCAATATTGTTTAAATCATTAATTATCATAGTATACAGCGTTATTTTAATGTACAGAAGCTGTTTTATAATTATGATAAAAATAATATAACAAGTTAACAATTATAACCTTTAGATATTAAGGTATAAGAAATTGTATGAAAAGTAAATTAATATTTAACTATAATACTTACAATACTAAATATTTCACAATAAATAAATAGTGATAATCTTTACAATAGGTAAGTATATTTATTATATAATTATATTTGTTTTTTATAAAGTAATTGTAGTTAATTCTAAATTTTATATATATATACTTTATTATTTGAAGTATTTTTATGTAACACTATTAATATATGTTAAAGGAAAATATTAATAAAAGAATAACACAATATTACAAGTATAGTACATGATGTTTATTATTGTAAGATGTTTGTATATGTAGGTGTATTTTACCTATATTCATAAATGTAAAGTAATGATTAGAATAAAGCATCTTTATTCTATTGTGTAGTTTATAGTTATTTAGTACATAGAACTTATTTTAGGTTTTTGAGAATTAGTGGTGTAGTTATTTGATATAAAAATTTCAGTATGTGTAATGGTAATTATATATAATAATTTAATTATTTTTTCCTTGTACGTAGATAATACTCACTCATGTAGTATAATCTTATCATATAGTACATAACTAATATTAAACTTGTTTTTGTGCACAGGCTTTATGAATAAGATGTAAAGAGTTTTTAGAATTCTTGCTAAAGTGATACATGTAACTAGTCAAGTGATGCTTTAAGGATATTTAGCAAATATTATAGTGTTCTGAGTTTGTTAATCTTGCTATTTTGTAAAAACTATATCATGTCTAATTAGTTATGTTAGTAGAGAGTGATGCATATGTTTTTTTTTTTTTGGATTGCACGAGTACGTATAGACATATAATACTAATCTATGTTGTGTAATTTTGAGTTGTATAGCTTTAATAAGATGGTTTATCAATATTTTCTGCTATTAAAGCTTTGCATATTTAGTTAAATGCTGATTGATAGTGTTTTGAAATTTTACTATGTAAAGTAAGTAACATTACTTAGAATGTGCTGATATAGCGTTAGAAATACCATGTCAGTGTAATCTATTGTTCAAGTTTGTACAGTAAAATAACTGACACAGGATATTTTGTGTGTATTTATAATAGCACGTATGCAACTATGTATATCAGTATTATTAATATAATCTGATATACATAGTACATAGAAAAAGATTACATATGTATAGTATTTATTAAGCTACGATTTATTACCTACAAAAATTTTATTTTTGACGTAACTTATAACTTTAAGCTTACCCTTACTCCAACTTCGCCACCGAAATAATTAATATTGAGTGTAGCTGTTGCAGATGTTACTAAGGGTGTATTATAAAGGTCAGCAACATGAATAACTTTAAGATTTTTAAATTTGTTGTCTGCTACTTTGTGGTAATATCCATCTGCAAATAATTTAATATTGCTAAATATGGGATAGCTTATACCAATTTTACCTTGATAAGCAAGCTTTAGGTGTAAGGCATCAAAAAATTCTATAGCATTTATGCCAATGCCTACACACATATAGGGTGACATTTTTAGTTTTTCTATAGAAAAGTCATAGCATCCATTAAGCATAACAGATGAAATAGATACCCCATCATTTCTCATAACTGTATGATGTGTTCTGAATGCATACTGTCGTTTTGGTTCAAATGGTTTGTTTCTGTTCATAGCACGTGCTAGTGCAAAATACCGATGTGCATTGTGTAGTTTATAACCGATTGGGTCTTTTACATCAAAGAATTCATAAGATCCTTCTAATTCGATTCTTGTGCCTTTAGTAGAAGAGTATCCAATAGTTCCACCAAAGCTTATAGTATTATCTTGAAATTCTGCAGTGTATGGATGATTGAAGTTAGTAGATTCTCTAAGACCCTTGTAAATTTCTGGCGGCTTCTTAAGTTGAGGAATAACTGGACCTGCATCGATATCTAAAGGTGCAATATCTTGTTTTGCAGCTACTAAATTTTCTGTGTTAGTATTAGTTTCTTTAACTGAGAAATTACTAAAGTTAGAAACACTTGGTTTATATTGACCACTAATATATATGGCATAAAGTATTTCAGTATTATTGTGTATAATTTCTGATAAAGATATATTAGGTATAAATGATAACAATGTTAATATTATACCTGTTGCAATGAGTTTATTTTTCATACGTATCCTTTTTAATTGCAATTTATAATTTTAAGCCTAATCTTATTCCAACTTCGGCTCCGAAATATCCTATATTAAGTGTCGCTATTGCAGATGTATACCATGGTGCATGGTGTAGATTAGCAACATGAATAACTTCTAAGTTTCTAAATTTATTACCTGCTACTTTATGATAGTATCCGTTTGAAAATACTTTGATGTTGTTAGATAGTGAATAACTAATGCCAATTTTACCTTGATAAGCGAACTTTATATGTAAGGTATCAAAAAATTCTATAGCGTTTACTCCAGCACCTGCACATATATAAGGTGATATTTTTAATTCATTTACATGAAAATCATGACATCCATTAATCATAACAGATAGGATTGACAGACCTGTATTTTTCATAACTGTATGATAAAAGTTGTTAAAAACATTGTCTATCTGATATGGTTTTGGCTCAAATTTTGTATCATGCATCTCACGTGCTAGTGCAAAATATCTATATGCATCATATAATGTGTATCCACCAGGATCCTTTACATCAAATATTTTATAAGATCCCTCTATTTCTATTCTTTTACTTTTTGAAGGTTGATAACCGATTGTTCCACTAAAGTTTATTATGTTATCTTGAAATTCTGGATTATAAGGAATATTAAAATTACTAGGATGACTAATACCTGTAGCTTTAATTGCGGGTCCAGGATTTCGATTTGTTCTGCTTGCAATAGGTTTGTTATTATTTGTATGTACCTCTAAAGATGTAATGTCCTTTTTAACACCTATTAGATTTTTTGTATCGGTGTTAGTTTCTTTAACTGAGAAGTTACGAAAATTAGAAACACTTGGTTTATATTGTCCACTAACATATATACTATACTGTGTGTGAGTATTGTTATTGTCGTTAATTTCTGAAAAGGATGTGTTAGGTAGGCATAACAAAAATGCTAGTACTGTACCTGTAAAAGTAAGTTTGTTTGTCATAAAATCTCTTTATTTTGTTATTAGAATGTAAATCTTGCGCCAATTTCAGCACCAAAATAGTTTATATCAAGTGTAGCAGCTGCATATGTAACTTTAGGATTGTTGGCAAGCGTACGTACTTGTATAGTATTCAAATTTTTAAATTGATTGTTTTTTACTTTGTGATAGTACCCATCTGCAAACAGGTTAACTTTAGGAAGTATGAGGTAACTAATACCAACTTTGCATTGATAAGCAAATTTTATATGTAGAGTTTCAAAAAACTCTATTGTATCTGCACCTATGCCTAGACATATATAAGGCGAGGCTTTTAATTTATCTCTAGAAATGTCATAACATCCGTTTAGGAAAACAGACATGACCGATATACCATAATTTTTCATTATGGTGTAATATGCAAGATCAGAGGTATTGTTTTTTTTGTTACTTTGAGGTTGATATGAATTTTTTTCTACATTTCTTGCTAAAGCAAAGTACCTATATGCATCATTTACATTATAGTATCCAGGATTTTTTACGTCGAATGATTTATAAGAACCTTCTATTTCAACTCTTAAGTTTTTTGGAAGGTACTGTCCGATAGTGCTACTGAAACTAATAATGCTATTTTGAAATTGTGCATGATATGGTGTTATAAAATGCTTAGGACTACTTATTCTATCATTATTGTTGATATTTGTGTTATTAATATCTGATGTTAGAGCTATTAATAATCCAATATTATTGTCTTTTTCAGTAATTGAAAAATTTTTAAAAGTTGGTATTGCTGGCTTATATTGTCCGCTAAAATATATATTTGACATTTCTGCACAAGATATATTAGGCACAAATAACACAAGTGTTAGTAGTGTATTAATAAAAGTAAGTTTGTCTTTCATAATAATTCTCTTTTAGTTGCAATTTATAGTCTTAATATTTGTCTTAATCTGATTTCGACTTCGTCACAAAAAAGTATTGTGTTGAATGTTAGTATATATAGGTAGATTTGCAGATTCTAATATGTCATAGGATTTTGGATTTTTGAGTTTATTGTTTATTAGTTGAGTGTAATATACGTTGGCAAATGTTGTAGTTATGGTAGATCTGATATAATTGGTTTCTGATTTAATCTTATATGCTATTTTAGCATAAAATATTTCAAAAAAATATACTGAATTTTGAATAACACCAAAACATGTATCAGTTGCTATTTTTACACTATCTAAAATTGAACTGTAGGGCTTATTAGTCCTAAGTGACGTTATTAGTATTCTATAACTTTTCATAATATTGTGTAATAATTTGCTGTTGTTATTTTGTGTGACTTAGTGGGTAGTATTTTACGAGAAGTATTTGTTTCATATACTAATGCAAAATATCTATGTTTACCTCTTAGTTGATAGTTACTTGGGTTTATGACATTCAATTTTTGATGTTTATCTTCTAGTGTTCTATTATTAAGCTTATATCTAATAGATAGGGTCAGACTATTTATGTTAATATGTGATTTTCGTTCATGAAATAGCTTAAGATTTCTTACATGACTGATGTTGACAGTGTGGGATTTATTCTCAGGAGCAATATGATTGTTATAACTGTTTTCTTTATGTTCTAATGATTTGTCTACTAAAGAGTTATTTAAGACACAGTGGGCTAGCTTATACCCTCTACTAAAGGAGGGATATAAATATGTGTTAGTACTGCTGCGTGTAGTTTGTAAAAAGTGTGCATTAGATGGAGTAGATAGATATATTGGTATCTTTGGTGAGAACAAACTGTTTTTAATCATATGACCTCCTTAAAGTATAAACCTTAATCCGACTTCACTACCAAAATAGTTGATATTTAGAGTTGCTGTTGCTGAAATATTATCAAGTTCTATACTTTTAGTATTTTTACCAAGAACGTTATGTGTAGTTTTTAATTTGTTGAAATTATTTCCTATAACATCGTGATAATATACATTAGCAAACAATTGGTAATGAGAAAATGGTGAATAGCTAATACCTAATTTGACTTGGCATGCAAGTTTTGTATGTAATTTATCGAAAAAATGTATTAGATCTGTACCAATGCCTCCACATATGTGAGATGATATTTTATTAGATTGTGATGTAAAAAATTGATAGCAGTTATTGGCCATCACAGAAATAATAGATATTCCGTTATTTTTCATTACAACATAATTATTATATTTAGGGGTAGTTTTTAGTGAAGCATCTGATATAGAAGATGAAGTTTCTCTTGCTAAAGCAAAATATCTATAAGCATCTTTTATGTAGTCAGCATAAATAAATCCTGTAGGGATTTCTGCATCAAATTTTTCGTAATGAACCTCTACTTCAAAATTTAAGTTATTAGTGTAAAAATACCCAATTGTTCCACTAAAATTTGATGTAATATTCTGAAATTTTGGTGTGTAAGGTTCATTAAATGCAGAATGATAACTTAGTATGTCATGAGTATTTGCTTCTCTTTTTTTGCTTAGGCCAATTACTTGCTTAGTATTAAAATTGGTTTCTTTTATTGAAAACTTGTTAAGTACAGGAAAGTCTAGTTTATAATTTCCAGCAAAATATAAACCAGAGTATTTGTTTGTACTATTATTTGTCGGAATTGAAAGTACCTGATTAGGTAGAAAAGACAGTAATGAAAGTACTAACGCTGTGTTCAGAATTAACTTTTTATTTTTTGTCATAAACATCTCTATAAGTATATTAATTAAAATGTAAATCGTATTCCAGCTTCACCCCCAAAATAAATTACGTTCATAGTTACTATTGCAGTAGTAATTTTAGGAGAATATTTTAGCTCAACAGGATCAAGTACCTTTAAATTTTTAAATTGGTTATTTATTACCCTGTGGTAATATCCATCGACAAATAGGGTAACATCGGGTAGCAGTGAATAACTAATACCTATCTTGCCTTGGTAAGCTAACTTAACATGTGTAGCCTCAAAGAAGTCTATCAAATCTTGACCAATACCTACACATACGTAAGGTGATACTTCTAACTTGTTTGATAAAATATTGTAGCATCCGTTAAACATAATTGATGTTACAGATAAGCCGGTATTTTTCAATACGGTGAATTGTCCATAGCGGTGGATATTCATAGGTCTGACTAAAGCGAAATGCCGACAAGGTTCTAGTGCTCCTTCACATTGGTCATAGATGTTAATGTCGAATTTTTCATAGGAAGCTTCGATTTCTAATCTTATACCTTTATGAAAAAGATATCCAACAGCCGCACCGAAACCGGTGCTGCTGTCCTGAAAGTTTGGACCAGAAGTATCTGAAAAGTTACTAAACTTTTTGATATCTGCTGTAAAACTGCTCTTAAGCCACAATAATTTTTCAGAATTAATATTCGTCTCTGTTGCTGACAGGATATTAAAGTTTTGAACTCCTGGCTTATATTGTCCACTAATATATAGCCCAGTTTTTTGATTATCATCATTATTACTTATAGGTCCTGAAAATGATTGAATAGGTAATAGTGATAATACAAGTGCAACCCCTAGCAATGCATTTTTGTAATTCATAAATTTTCCCTTATATTTATGTTAAAATATAAATCTTGCTCCAACTTCACCACCAAAGTACCCTATGTCGAGAGTAGCAACTGCAGAAGAGCTTTTAGGAAAATCAGAAAGCTCAATAGAATGGTGAATATGTAAATTTTTGAACTGATTACCTATAATATGATGATAGTATCCATCAACAAATAAGCTGATTTTAGGAGATAAGTAATAGTTAAGACCAACTTTACCTTGATATGCAAGTTTGATGTGTAAAGTATCGAAGAACTCAATAAAATCTTCACCAATACCTGCGCATACATAAGGTGATAGTGGTAGATCATTTAAACGAAAATCATAACATCCATTTAACATTATAGATGTAACGGATAGCCCATTATTCTTCATTACAGTAAACTCTTTAGGCTTCTCTTTGTTCATACTGCGTACTAAAGCGAAGTATCTATAGTAAGCACTATCGCTGGAATATCCTTCAGGACTTTTTACATCAAATGATTCGTATGCACCTTCTATTTCTAGTCTTATTCCTTGGGGGGTAGTGTACCCTATAATTCCACTAAAACTTATTATATTATTTTGGAATTTTACAGAATATGTATCTACGAAATTATCGGCACTTCCAAGAAGGTTCTCTGGTTTTGCATCTTTTTTTAATCTTGCTAATTTTGTTGTATTAAAGTTAGTTTCTTTTGCTGAAAAATTAGTAAAATTGGAAATTCCTGGCTTGTATTGTCCTGTAAAGTATATACCAGAAGAGACAGGGTTAGATACAATTTCCTCAGTCTGGTTTGCTGAGAAAGATGCAATAGGCAAAAATGATAATAAAAGTGTAAAAGCTGTTCCTAATATAATAGATTTTTTATTGTTATACATAAAATTTCTCCTATTTCTTATTATTAAAATATAAATCTAAATCCTAATTCTCCTCCGAAATACCCCACGTTGAGACTAGCTTCTGCTGAGGTAAAAAAGGGCGCATATTTAAATGTATGTGCGTATTGAACGCGTAAATTTTTGAATTGGTTACCTACAGATTTGTGGTAATAAGTGTCAGCGAATACATGAACAGAAGGTGATAAGGAATAACTAATACCTAACTTAGCTTGATATGCAAACTTTATCTTTATTGCATTGAAGAACTCTATAAAATCTCCACCAATACCTGCACATGCATAAGATGATATTTTTAAGTCGTTGTTAAGTAATAAATCGTAACATCCGCTGAACATCACGGATGTAATAGATACACCGTCGTTTCTCATAAAAGAGTAAAAAGATCTATAGTTTTTTGCTGAATCTTGGACATCCTTTTCTGGTTGGAATGCGTCTTTTGCCTTATTACGAACTAGAGCGAAATATCTATAAGCATCATTTTCTGTGTTGTAATTTTTATGTGGTTTAACGTCAAAGTTCTGGTAAGAAGCTTCCAGTTCTAGTCTAAAACCTTTATCTGAATAGTATCCAAGTGTTCCACTGAGTCCACTAAAGTTATTTTTGAATACTGGATTATATTCAGTATTAAAATTTTCAGCTACTCTAAGTGTATCGTATTTAGTATCTGGCACATTACTTTTTAGGCCAATAATATCTACTTTTCTATAACTTTCTTGTACTGAAAAATCTGTAAAGTGGGAAATACTTAATTTGTAATTAGTACCTAAATATATTTGAGGATTGTCAGGTACTTGAGTGTTGTCGCTGTTATTTGGGTATATTGCGAATGATTTAATAGGTAAGAATGCTGATAATGATGCTAGTAATATAACATTTGCAATATTAATTTTCTTTTTCATAAGTATATGACCTATTTTATAATTTATTAAATATAATCCTTAGCCCAATTTCGCTACCAAAGTACCCAATATCAAGGTTAGCTAACACAGGTATGACTTTTGAAGGAGTATGGATATATAAATCTTTAAATTTATTACCCATGATTTTGTGATAATATGTATTAGCAAAAAGAACGAAGTTATTATTTAACCGATAACTTATGCCAATTTTTCCTTGATATGCAAATTTTAGATATGTTGTATTGAAAAAGTTTATAGTATCCCCGCCGATACCTGTGCATAAATATGGGGCTATAGATGAATTTCCTATTGTAATATCATAACAGGTGTTCACCATAAAAGATGTAATGATGATATGATTACTTTTATCAGTGGAACCTTTGGTGATTGCTGTATATGTTGTTAAAAGATGCTTGTTGTTATTTATTGTTGGTATGGTATCTGAGTTTTCCATGTTGAATTTCTCATGAGAACCTTCTATATCAAGTCTTAATCCAAGAGATGAATAGCCAATTGACCAACTGAAACTATGAATGTTATTATGAAATTTTGTATCATATTGAATAAGAGTATCATCGTGTTTTGTTTCATTTATTTCTTTTAGTGAGAAATTCTTAAAATGTAATACAGTAGGCTTATATTGGCTAGTGATGTATATGTGGGAATATTTTCCTTCATTTTTAGTGATATTATCTATCAATACTGAAAATGATTCTACAGGTAATAACGTAAGAGAAAGTAATGCTACTATGTACATTTTTGTAATACTTTTCTTGTTATTCATAAAAATATTCCTTATTGATGAGTTTTGCTAAAATGTAAAACTTAAACCAACTTCACTGCTAAAGTACTCTATATCAAGTGTTAGCAATGCAGTAACATCATATTCTGGTTGTCTGTTAGGTAATCTCTTTAATTCAAAAATCTGTATAGTAGGTAAATCTTTGAATTGGTTCCCTATGACTTTATGATATTGTCCACTGATAAGAAGGGTTGTGTTTGGAGTAATTGAATAACTTATACCAATTTTCCCCTGATATGCAGCCTTTATTTTCATTGTATCGAAGATTTCTATAAAGTCTCCACCAATACCAAAACATATATATGGTGTTAGGTTATTACGTTTCTTTTCATAACATAGGTTTATCATATTAGATATAATAGTTAACCCATTATTTTTTAGGATAGTATGACCAGTAGAGTATTTAGGTATAGAAGGATCATTAAATGCGAGCATATCGTGAAAGATTAATTCTCGTGGTATAGCAAATAATCTGTGTGCATCTTTGATTACATGTTGCACAAGGTCTGATACATCAAATGTTTTATATGCACCTTCAAGTTCTATTCTCAAATTTTTTAATGAAGCTCCAATAGATGTAGTGAATGCTGATAAATCATTATCATAGTGTTGATAATGTTTGTTGTGTGATGATATAAAATTATGGGGTGTTTTTTGTAACTCATGAACTGAAATATTTCGAGTATTTATATGTACTCCTAATGTTCCTTTTGTATCAAAATCAGTTTCTTTTATGTTAAAGTTTCTGAAGTTTGATATACTTGGTTGATAGTTTATTGTTACATAGGGTTTTACTATATTAGCCTCTGAAAAAGCTATTTGTGGTAAAAGATATGTTATTAGTAGTACTAGTATAAAATTTAGATAATGTAACTTTTTCATGTGTGAATACCATAATTAATAAATAAACCTAATTCCAATGCTACTGCTGAGAAAATTAATGTTGAGTCTTACTGATGATGCCTGTGATAGGTTATGATAATTAGAATTGATACCATAAGTAGGTATGTAAGTCAGTTCATTAGATAGATGACTATGAAAAGATCCATCAATAAATAATGCTAAATTTGGTAAAACGAAATAGCTGATGCCAATTTTAGCTTGGTATGAAAATTTGAAATGTACTTTATCAAGAAAATCTATAACGTTAATTCCTGCACCAACACATAAGTATGGAAATATTTGAGTGTTTTTAGGTGGGACGTCATAACAAACATTAACTAAAATTGGTGATATTTTTATACTGTTATTTTTTATTAAATAATAATAATGATTGTTATAACTAGGATGAGATTCAGTCTTCACAAGAAAGTACTTGTAAGCGTCCTCGTAAAAGTATTCACTAGGTACTTTGAGGTCAAAATTTTCATAAGATACCTCTAATTCTACTCTATAGTTATTTAATTTAATACCCATATTTCCACCAATTCCTAGTAGACTATTTTTATATGTGGGATTGTGCTGTACAGTGAAATTAGAAAGGTTGTTGTCACTGACAATAAAATTACTGGCAATAGGAGGCATGGTTTCTTTTAATGACAATAATGCCTGTGTATAATTATCTCTTATTGTTACTGAGAACTTATTAAAATATGAAATACTTGGTTTATACTGTCCACTTACATAAAACTTGTAATTGCTTAGTGAAGAATTATCATTATTTTCCGAAAAGGATACTGATGGTAACAGAAATATTAAACATGTCAGTATAAAAATATTTTTGTGATTCATAATATAACCTTAAAATAGTTGTAACTTAAGAAAGAATGTGACAAATTTAGATGTTTAATTGCAGAGATTGTTGTCTTAACACTAGTAGGGTTGTTTTGTACTAACTTGAAGAGAGAAGTTAGTATTTTTTTGTTGTTACATGTAAAAGTTTTAAAATTAGTAGCGTAACTTGCCATAAACTTCCTCTTATAAAAAAACTTGTACAGCTGTTTGGAAAAACCTAAAAAAAACTTTTTTATATCTGAGTGTGATAAAGCTAAATTATCAAATGTTGCTTTGTAATAAGTAGAGAGAAAAAAAGATAATGTTTTTTGTTGAACCAGAGATATAAAAGTACTTATTTGATGACCGTTTACTGTAACTTCAGTGTTTCTATGTGTATTACAGCTATGTAATGTATGGAACTTATTATTAAAAAGTATATTATTTGAAATTTCTGCTGAATTTTTGAGTTCTAAATAAAACTTGTGGCTGTGTAAGCAGGTAGATATTACATGAAAATTGTCAAACACTTGATTAGTAATATTAATACTAGGATTCTGTAAACTAGATATTGTAGTATGATTGTGTTGTGTAATAGGAAAATTATAAGGACGACTTATAGTAGAATTAAAACTTACACTAGGTATATTATTTGGATAGTTAAAAGATGCAGATGTTAGTAAAAAGAAAGATATTATTCTATATAGCAAAGAGCCACTAAATATCTTTTTGTTATTCATAACTGCATAACCATTAACTTATATAACTTAATAAAAAAAATACTAAATTTTAAACAGGTAAGTAGCATCGTAGACTCTCAAAATTACCCCAAAATAAACCTTACACCTATACTACCACCGTAGTATCTTATGTTTAGTAATGCTGACGCAGTAGTGACAGGTGGACTTAACCTTAAGTACTTTTGTTGTGTTACAGGTATTTTATCGAATCTTTTGCTTAATAACCCATGGTAATAACCTTCTGCAACAGCTATGATATTAGATGATACAGGATAACTAATGCCTAGTTTAGTTTGATATGAAGGTTTGATACTATACTTGCCTAAGAAATCTACTAAGTCTGCACCAAACCCAATACATGAGTATGTAACTAAATTTTTTATTTTAGTATTTACATCATAGCAAGCATTAACTAATAGTGATGTTGATTTAATCCCATTATTCATTAATGTAACATATTCATTGGGAGTAAAAAACCGGGTAATACGACCATAACTAGAAGCTGACCTTGCTAATGCAAAATATTTCTCATGATCAAGGATCTTATACCCTTCATTTTTCAATTGGAATGCCTTATATGATACTTCAGATTCTACTCTAAGACCATTATGGTAGTAACATCCTAATACACCAGAAATTCCTAAGTAACTGTTTTCATAATGCGGATTATACCCAATAGTAAAATTATCTTGGTTTCCTAATGTAGCAGCCAACGTAGTATTAACTTGTACATTTTTTACGCTAGAAAATTTTCTTAATGCAAAAGCATCAATAGTATTATACCCATCTTCTTTAATATCTAAGTGTGATAAATAATGCCCTGCAGGTTTGTATTGAATAGCTGTATAAAAGCCTTGATAAATACTCTTATGTGAGTTAACTGCTAAAGAAACATGTGGAATGAGCAACATTGCTACCACACGTAAAAAAAACTTACTATAACTCATATGTACCCAACAACTAAAATAAATAACCTAAAAAGCGCTACACACTCATGTTAATTCAGGATTATGTATATTAGAGTTGAAGAAACTGACAACACACACTGTAGCATAACCTGACACACTTGCATATAAGCATAAAAATATAGTAACAATTAGTTTTATTCTATAAATAATATTTAGTCAAATAAAAACTTGTAAAATATTTAGGAAATGTCTTGTATTACATTTAGGATAACAGATGGAGAATACAGTATTTATAATTGTATTATAATATAATTTGTAGTTACTTAGCGGGAAATTTTGGAATCATTCAGTAATAATATATTAGTATAACAATAACTTATGTTGGTTTAATCATGTTAAATGTGTAATGTGTTAATACTAGTAAGTTAAACTAATACTACGTAGCATATAATATACATTTATTGTAATTAGGTATTATGACAATATTGAAGTTAATAGATTGTTAATTTGTATCGGGATTGTGTGATACTGAGATGTTCACTATATAGTTTAAAAAACTAATTTTATCTGTAAAAAATTTTGTAGTAGCTAATATTTTTTGTCTGTTAATAACTAATAATGAATAACTTATATAATTGAATACAATAATTTGTGTTGTGATGTTTCACGTGAAACATACACTACTTAAGTCTTGTATGCTATAGTAATATTGATGCCTGATGTAATAAATGCAAGTTAAGTTTGCTTGATTTATGTTGTTTTTGTAAGGTATTCCGTGATTGCATACATAAGTACGTATAGATCTCTAAGTGCTAAGATAAGTAAACAACAGTTGCTAAATTCAGTTGATCTAACAATCTTGTAAAGACTTTATGTAGTTTTATAAAACTTTTAAACTACCTATGAATCATGCGAAATGAGAAAAGTAACAAATAGGTATACAGTAACACTGTCGATAACAATAGTAAGTATAACTTAAAGCGTTCTGTATTATACTAAATAAATCTACAGAATAAACCTCAACCCAATTTCACCACCGTAATAATCTGCATTAAACAAAATGACAGGCTCTATATGTTTTGGATCTGCTGCAAGTTCATGTTGATATTGAATTGATACATTCTTAAAGGCATCATCAGGAACTTTAACGTAATATCCATTAACAAATATGATAGTTTTTGGTGATAGCAAGAACCCGAAACCTAACTTTGCTTTGTATATAGTTTTAATGTTTGTTGCTCCTAAGAAATTAGTTACACCTTTTCCTATACCAATACATGCACTTGGTATTAAATAAGAATTACCAATTATCATGTCATAACATGCATTTAACGTTAAAGAAATAATACTTAAACCTTCATTTTTTGCGGTTATATAATTATAAGCATTATTATCCCCTGGTGGTGGTGGTGGTGGTGTAGGATTTTTTGTAGTAGTTAATGTATCACCTTTTGCTAAGGCGAAATATCTATGGTTGTCTTGAAATTTATACTTTTGTTTGTCTACATCAAATTTTGTGAATGCTCCTTCTAATTCTATTCTTAGACCTCCTCCTGAATACCCAATAGCTCCTGAGAAACCAGTGTAGTTTTTATTATATACAGGGTTATAGCCTTTTGTAAATTGGTCCTGCTTTTTTAAATTTAATTCAGTATTTTCTTCTTTTAGGCTAAACAAAGTTAAATCTTTATCTTGATTTTCATGTTTATATTTTGCAGATATTTTGCTGAACTTGGGTACTTCTATATTGTAATGTCCGCTTGTGTAAAAGCCAACCATTTCGCTTTCATTAGAAAAATCAATAGGAACTGGTGATGATAATGCGTCATGTGCCAGTCCTAAAGTTATCAAGGAAAGTGCAATTCCCAAACATGAAAATTTTACCATAATGTTATCCATAAATAGATTTATATATAAATATAACTCAAGATATATAATAGCATACTAGAAATTACATCTTAAGTCAAAAATATCAACTTTATACATACATGCATATATAGTCCCTAATAACATATAATGCACAGTAATACCTAGCATTATATACTATAAGTGCTATTAATGTAACTACTATAATATTAAAATGCATAAAAAACTAATTAAGTATTATATAATACTTATTAATTTTTATGCATATCTACATAATAATTAAGATCTATAGTCTGTATAAGCTTAACTAAGCAGATGTTTTATTATCTGTAGATAATGCTTTGACTAAATTATAAATTATATTACGTACCTTCTCATTTTTAATACAAGTATAAGCCCTTACCATCATTAACACCTCTTTACTGTCTATTTTATTGTCATGAAATTCTGGGACAAATTTTTCTTCATTATCCTTTAAGTTAGGGATAGGTGCAGTATCACTACCACATGAAATATTTTTTAAATCTTCTTGTAGTTTTAGCATTATATCCCTTACTTCAACATTAAGTACACTTGCAAGTTGATATAATCTGCTAATAACTATACGATTTGTTCCTTTTTCATATTTTTGTACTTGTTGGAAAGTTATACCCAACTTGTTTGCAAGTTGATTTTGACTCATACCTCTCATTATGCGTTGTCTTTTTATTTCTTTTCCAACGCATTCATCAACAGGGTGAGGCCTAGATTTTGGTGTAGTACTTTTTTGTACTGCTATGGATTCTAGATTCTCTTTGTTGAAATTATTTTGTATATCTTCTGTGATTGATCCCTCGAATATTGGGCTTTCTGCTTTCATCTCGTTAGGGTAATCTAACTTATTTGTTTTGTTTTTCGCGTGTATAGACATATCATTTTCCTATAATAAGGCAATACTATGTAAGATAAATCATAGAGAATATGAATGCAATAGTTATTTAATGGATTAATCTTATTAATTATGCTAAAATAACATTTATATTTACTATTATGTAAGAAATAACATAATTAAGTTCCGAACAATTATGCACCTTCTCTTGGGGTTTTGACTTAATGTAATGTATGTTTTATACTGATTTATTAGTTAATTTTAATTAGGAGATTTATTTTGCTAGAAAGAACTTTATCTATACTAAAACCAGATGTTGTCAGACGTAATATTGCTGGTCAGGTTAATTCTTATATAGAAAATTCAGGACTAAAAATAGTTATACAAAAAATGTGCCTACTGACACGCTATCAGGCTGAAGAATTTTATGCGATACATAGGTCACAAGCTTTTTTTGTTCCACTAATTGATTTTATGGTATCTGGTCCAGTAGTAGTTCAAGTTTTAGAAGGAGAGAATGCTATAAGTTTGTATAGGGAAATAATGGGTGCTACTGATCCTAAAAAGGCGCGTCCTGGAACTATTAGAGCAGATTTTGCTGAGAGTATAGATGCAAATTGCGTCCATGGTTCTGATAGTTTAGATAATGCAAGTAGGGAAATAAGATTCTTTTTTAGTGAATATGAATTGTTGTCGTTAAAGATGTGTTGAGTTGGTAATTAGCAAGTATAGCTTTATATTTGTTAGTTATTGAAATTGTAAATCTTTATAATTATTTTATTAAATTTTTATATTTTTTAGTTGTTCTGTTGTGGAAATATGCTACCATTAAGTTAGTGGTGATGTTTGTAGATAGCTTTTTGATACGTGAAATTTCTATATAGGTTGTTTAGTATTCTGTAGCTTATATATTTTGCATGTATAAAAAGTTAGAGTACATAGAAAATGTTGTGGTGTTGTTTCAGTAAGCTAACTTTTTATATGGTTAGTAGGTTCTAGGGTAGATTACTGCGAGTGTAATTTTTAGGGTTGTATTGGGGATTAGTAATAACCTGTTTTACATATGGTTTATGTAAGACTGTTTATACTAGGAATAACAAGCTTTATTTAAAAGAAGAATATTTTAATGATTCTATCTAGTTTATAGTTAATATAATAAAATGAGGTTAAAGTATTGCAATATTTTTGAAGGAATACATGATATTTTCTAATTATGTGTAGTGTTGTAGCTGTGTCAACTAACGTATATATAATTGTATAATTAGTTTTATAGTTTTTTAGAAGTATTATTGGAGATTAACTGAAGAAATTAGTGACATTGTATATTATGAAATCTAGTTTTGTATATTAGGTAATGTAAAACTATATACGGGTTTCTATAGTTAATTCAACTAAAATTATAATACTTGTTAATCTATGAAGTAAGATACTTCTTCAAAATTATGTAGAGGTGTTTTTGATTTATCTGTTATATAGTGTGGTTAGGAATTAAATTATTAATGATACTTAATTTATGTAACGAAATTTTATAATATTAAAATAGGACTTATGTTATTTGGCCATACATTTTAAAGTAAGCAAAGAAATTAGAAAGCTATTGGAATATTAAAAACATGTAATATTTTCATTACCTATTCTAACAGTTTTTTTCCATATTCTAATAATTGAGATTTTGTTAATTGGTACGAATTATCTTCCCATAAGTTTCTAAGCTTTTTTAAAATATCTCCTAACTGCTTTCCTTCTTTATACCCGATTGCTAAAAAATCTTTTCCAGATAATGGAAACTCAGGTGCTACAAATTTATCAGCATATTCTATATATTGTGTCAGCTCATGTTCACTTAAAGTTAATTCTGCATGTGCTATTTTAATAATATTACAATATATTGCTTTGCCAAGCTTGTTTATATGTTTCTGTTGGTTAACGATTGATAATGGAAATTCTAAGTTACTATTTACTAAGGATAAAAGTACTTTTGTATCAGCCTTTGATAGGCATAATGAATGTCTGATTTTATCTATTGAAAATTCACTTTTGTTGGTTCTTAATAGAGCAGCAAGTTTTACTATTGGTTCAGTGTTTGATATTATATCAGACGATGTTATATCTGGTATCACTTCAAATGGAATTATTTTTTGTAATACATTACACTCTTGCATAACTTTAAGTGTGTTAGCTACATTTGTGCATGATAAGAGTTTAGCGAATTCATCATGGATACGTTCTCTGGATAACTTATTTATACATGGTGCATATTTTGTACAAGAATGTATTATAATGTCACTTAATTTACTCTGACTACATATAGAAGCATAGAATCTAAATGCTCTCAAGATCCGTAAATAATCCTCTTGTATTCTAATTTCTGGATCTCCTATGAAATTTAATTGTCTATTTTTTAGATCTTGAACTCCTGAGAAATAATCATATACGATTCCTTTTTCATCACAATATAGTGCGTTGAAAGTAAAATCTCGTCTAGAAGCATCTTGTTTCCAATTGTTTGTAAATTTCACCTTAGCGTGTCTGCCGTCACAATATATATCAGATCTCAATGTAGTAATTTCATATGCTGTGCCATTGATAATTGCCGTTATTGTTCCATGCTTAATTCCAGTTGGTATGGCTTTAATATGTGCTACATTTAAAGCGTCAATTATTTGATTAGGTAATAGAGTAGTTGCAAAATCAATGTCTATGGTTTGTCTTTTTAAAATACTATCTCTTACGCACCCACCTACTAGTCTAATTTCTCCTTGATATCTTTTTATTGCATTAATGATTAATAGTATGTTGTTATTGTAGATAAAGTTATTTAGCATTTCTTAATGTTATACCTGAATTGTTAGAGCAATAAAAAAAATGTTTATATGATCCTATAGTATCGTATTAGTTTTATGAACATGCTATAAATTTTTTGATTGTTTAAATAGGATGTAAATAAATTGTTATGCCAGTTTACTGTATTTTTTGTTCAGTGTTATACTATATTACAGAATAGTATAGCTAAAATATTATGTGTGTGGTATGTATGGATAATTTGATATGTACCTTTAGTTGTTATATTAATGATTAATGTTATCAAATATAACTAACTAAATGTCTAAATATACTATCTAGTTATATCAGGAAATATATTGTGGTTCTATTCTAAGTTATGGCTAATTTGTTGTACATTATAGAAGTAAACCAATGAGTGTATACAATATCTGTGGTGATTGACTAAGTAAAAGTACAATTTAAATAGGTATTTATTGAATATGTTTATGCAAGAGTCTATTGAGCTTAGTATACTAATAAGCATTAGGATTTTTATGTATTAGTTTTAGTATAGTTATAGACTTTATTAATGTAATGAATATAGAATAATATTTAACTTATAATGTAATTGTTTTACTAGTTGTCTTTAGTAATTTATCTGTTCTGTAGTTAACATTACAGGATTATTCTCTATTTTAATTATGCTTGTGTATATTACTAACTCTTAGCATATTATCAAGAGTTTGTATTTGTTTTTTATTAGTATTTATTCTATGAACTAATGCTTAGGTTAGTGTTTATATGTCTAGGAAGGATTGCCATAGATAGTATATTTCTTGGATATCTGCGTGAGGACATTTGTTACTAAGTTTTTGTTTTTTTGTACTGAAAGCCATTATGATTAACACTGATGATTCTACATAGTTCTATTGCATTGCAAGGCGTCTTCTATTGTAAATTGTATATGTTCATTGCCTTTCCAATAGTTTACACTTATTTTACCTAATAGTGTAGTAGTAGTTCGTTGTAGTAAGGTAGCACCTAATTCTGTGTTGATGCATCTAAAACAAATTCCTTTGATAAAGGTTTTATTATCATAAATTAAACATCTTATGTGGCTATCTCCTATAACTTCTGGATTTTTTATTCTGATGTTTGTTAAAATAAATCTCGGCTCAGGATTACCTATGCCGAATGGTTCTAAACACTGTAACTCTTTCCATAATTTTAAGTTTATAGCTTCTGCTGTGACAATTCCATCTACTTTAAGTATTTTTTGTTTGTTAATATTATGAAATTTTTGTGATAAGAAATCATGTAATATTTTAATTTTGTTTTCTTCTATTGAAAATCCTGCAGCCATAGCATGCCCTCCTCCTTCGATAATTATTCCTAAGGATTTTGCTTCTAAAATGGCTGCACCTAGATCTACATCTGGGATTGATCTAGCACTTGCTTTGCCAATACCATTTTCAAGTGATATTACTATACTTGGTAAGAAGAATTTATCTTTTAATCTACCTGCAACAATACCTATTATTCCTGGATGCCAATTTCCTATGGCAATAATGACGTTAGTTGATTCTGTATTAGTTTCTATTTGTTCTACTGCTTCATTAAAACTTTGTTGTTCTAGTGTTTTTCTTTCTAAATTAAAGTTTTGTAGTTTTTCTGAAATTTCTAACGCTTCTTCTTCACAGTTGGTTGACAGTAATCTTGCTCCCAGGCTAGCATTACCTACTCTTCCTCCTGCGTTTATATGTGGTCCTATGTTAAACCCTAATTGATAAATATTTGGTTTTTCTTCTAATCCGATTATGTCAGATAGAATTTTGAGGCCTAAGTTTTGTCTTGTTGTCATGACTTTTAGACCTTGTTTTACAAAAGTTCTATTTAGTCCTGTAATAGGCATTACGTCGCAAACAGTTCCCAATGCTACTAGATCTAAATAGTTTATTAAATTTGGTTCTTGATTATCTTTAAAAAAGCCTTGTTCTTTTAAAGTTTTGTGTAGTGCTACTAACATTAAAAAAGATACACCAACTCCAGCTAAGTATGTGTAGGGTGATGTTTCATCTAACCGATTAGGATTAATTACCGCAACTGCATCTGGTAAAGTGTTAATTCCTATGTGATGGTCTATTACTATCACATCAAGATTTACTGATTTTGCTGCAGATATTGGTTCGTGTGCGATAGTACCACAATCTACAGTGATGCATAAACTGTTTCCTGCTTCTTTTAATTTTAGTAAAGCTTGTGTATTTGGTCCATATCCTTCACATATGCGATCTGGTATGTATATAGTTGTTGTTACCCCTATGTATGATAGATATTGTTTTATTAATGCAGAAGATGTTGCTCCATCTACATCATAATCTCCAAAAATTACTATGTTTTCTTGGTTATGTATTGCATTACAGATTCTATGTATTGCCTTGTCCATATCTATCATATGAAAAGGATTGGGTAAAGATGTTTTAAGTGTAGGATATAAAAAGTCACTGATTTCTTCTATATTAATTTTTCTTGCAGATAATACTCTAGCGACAATTTCAGAAATGGAAAATTTTTGTTTAATTGTTAAAATATCTCTTAAATTTACATCATATGGTTTCCATAATGCTCCTGTTGCTCCAATGTATTCTGAGTTTTCTAGGTTACAGTTTAGCATAATACAGACATTTTAAAATTTGCATTATAGCATTGCTTTCTATACTTTCATAATATTATTGAAGTATGTTTTCTATAAAAGCTATTTGAAATTACATAGGCTATTAATTATAGTGATAAATATTTTGTAGTTACATAGGTTATTGTTTTACTTTGATATGTCCTGTAGCTCTGATAGTTGTAAATTATATTGATTAACATGCTTAATTATATTTTTATAATGTAATTTAGAAATACTCTATAGTTGTGCTAATCTAACTTATTATAAATTTTTCTATATTAAAATTGTTAGGTTGAAATTCTTTGTATTTGTATCTGCTAGTTTTTTTTTAAGTGCAGTATAGCAAATAATATTACTAGATATTGTATTTAATAATATAATTTACTTTTATAGTATAAGATAATGTGTTTTTGTTCTATTGGTACTGTTTTGTAAGTAGCTTGTTAAAAAATTTATATAGTTTTCTAATGTGTAATTTTTATTAGTGAAAGAAAACACCAATAAGATGGTTTGCGTTTTTATGATTACTTTGTGTTAGTTTTATTATATTCTTGTTGTGTTTGATCTTATGTTAATTATATAATGACTTGTAGATTTGAGTGTATGAAACTTTATATTAAATAAGGAAATAGAATAATGTCAATTCCGATAACAGTTGCTTATGGAGATGGTATTGGCCCAGAAATCATGGAGGCTGTACTTTTAATTTTGAGTGAAGCAGAATCAGGTTTGGTTATAGAGACTATAGAACTAGGGCACAATTTGTATAAGAAAGAATGGTCTTGTGGTATTGCTCCTTCTTCTTGGGATTCTATCCGTAGGACTAAAGTATTGCTAAAATCTCCTACTATGACGCCACAGGGACAAGGACATAAAAGCTTGAATGTTACGTTAAGAAAAAAGTTAGGGTTATATGCAAATATTAGGCCATGTATTTCTTATCACCCTGTAATTAAAACGAAATATCCTAATTTAAATGTGGTAATAATTAGAGAAAATGAAGAAGATACTTACACTGGTATAGAACACAGATTAACTAGTGATACGTATCAGTGTTCAAAGGTGATCACAAGATCAGGATCAGAAAGGATATGTAATTATGCATTTCAATATGCCGTAATTCATAATAGAAAAAAGGTTACGTGTTTAGTGAAAGATAATATTATGAAAATGACAGATGGTATATTTCATAAGTCTTTCTCAAAAATTGCAGAAAGTTATCCTGATATTATCTCTGATCACTATATTGTTGACATTGGTATGGCAAAGGTGGCTACTAATCCAGAAAATTTTGATGTTATAGTAACTACTAATTTATATGGTGATATTGTTTCTGATATAGTTGCTGAATTGTCTGGGTCAATTGGTCTTGCAGGAAGTGCTAATATAGGAGATAATTATGCAATGTTTGAAGCTGTACATGGGTCAGCTCCAGATATAGCTGGCAAAAATATTGCAAATCCTTCTGGACTATTGAATGCTGCATTGCAGATGTTAATTTATTTAAAGAAGTTTAATGAAGCGGAATTAATTTATAATGCATTTCTTAAAACTTTAGAGGATGGAGTACATACAGCAGATATTTACCAAGATGGTGTTAGTAAAGAAAAAGTGTCTACTATGGATTTTGCTAGAGCAGTGATTGAAAATTTTGGACGGTCTCCTTCTCATATACAAAAATCTGTATTAGATATTAAACGTAGTATGGATGTAACAAGTGTACCATACATATATCAACCATCTTATCATGAAAAAATATTAGTTGGTGTTGATGTAACTGTTAGTTGTGATTCTATGGACTTGAATTGTAATCAGTTAGTGGTTAATTTACAGGATGTAAAACATGAACAATTAGAGCTTGTATTAATTCATAGTAAAGGATTGGAAATTTGGCCAGATGAATCTGCGGTTGTGAATCTTTCTTATGTTGATCAAATATGTTGTAGGTTTTATGTGAAGCATAGCGGTACAGTCACTAATGATCATGTAAATCAATTACTTTTAGAGTTAGATAGAAGTAATGTAAATGTAGTGAAAATGGAAAAACTGTATTTATATGATAAACAATCTGGATTTTTTGTATAATATGGAAAGTATTTGCTTGAGTTGTGAACAAAATAGATGATGTTTATATTGTATGGAAGTTAGTAGTCTTTATTGTTAAATGAATAAAATAAAGAATTCTGTACTTGAATATTAGTTATGTTATCAAATATTTAGTACTCTAGTTTATTTTCTTGTTTCGCATAAATTTATTGTATTCTGAATTATTATCTCATATTTTTTGTGTATTTCTAAAGCAATTGATTATGTTAAGTGTATTTTTTTGTTTTATACAATACTGTCCATGTTAAGAAGTCCTACAGTAAACTCTTTGGCAGAAAAATCTTTCAAATCTTCTACCTGTTCTCCTATTCCTATTGCATGAATTTTCAGTTTATGTTTTTGTGCTATCCGTATTACTACTCCACCTTTTGCTGTACCATCTAGTTTTGTTATAATTAAGCCACTAATATCAACGAATTGCGAAAAAACTTCAACTTGATTGATAGCATTTTGTCCAGTTGTTGCATCCAATATTAAAATTACATCATGTGGTGCTTCATTGTCATGCTTACCTATAATCCGTTTAATTTTTGCCAATTCTTCCATTAGATTTTTGTAGTTATGCAATCTTCCAGCTGTATCTACGAGTAAAATATCTATATTGTTATTTAAAGCTTGTTGCATGGCTTGATATGCTACACTTGCTGCATCTGATCCTTGTGTGCTTGTGACAATGGGAAAATCTACTTTTTGTGACCATACTATTAGTTGTTCTGTAGCTGCTGCACGAAATGTATCACATGCTGCAACTAGTACACTTTTTCCACTATTCTTGAATTTATAAGCTAATTTACCTACTGTAGTTGTTTTACCATTTCCATTAGTGCCACATATCATAACTACATGTGGTTTTTTTGTTATCAAAAAAGGTTTTTCAACTTGTAATAGAATATTTTCTATTTCTTCTGCTAATTTTTGTTTTATTGTGTAATCTGTTACCTCATCGAATTTTGTTTCTGCAATTTTTTTTGTGAGTAGCGATGCGTTTTCATATCCAATGTCTGCTGTAATTAGTAATTCTTTTAGTTCCTCTAGGGTTTCTTGGTCAACTTTTTTACTGTTGGAAAAAATTTTTTTAATGCCATCACTTAATTTAGATGAAGTTTTAAATAAACTCTTTTTTATATTGCTGAAAAATCCTTGATTGTTTGTCATATCTATAATTTCCTTAGTATTTTTTATTGTTGAGAATTAAATTTCTATTAGTATATTGGGTTAAATTATATTGTTCGCTATACTAAATGTCAGCTTATTTTATTACATCTTGTGGTACGGGTATAGGTAAAACTTTTATTACTACAGCACTATGCTGGCATTTACGAAAAAATTGTAGAGTAGTACATGCAATAAAACCTGTAATAAGTGGCTGGAATGATATGGAAGTTATGGATAGCGATACAGGTAAAATATTATGTAGTTTAGGTTTAGATTGTAATATTCATAATATAAATAAAACTTCTCCGTGGAGACTGTCTTATGCTCATGCTCCTAATATAGCTGCTAAGTTAGAAAATATTGAATTAGATTATAATGAAATTTTAGCATTCTGTTATGAAAATATTAATCAATGTGTAGATTATTTATTAATAGAAGGTGTAGGTGGTGTAATGTCCCCTATTACGGATCAAAAAACTTGCTTGGAGTTAATGCAAGACTTGAATATTAAAGTGATCTTAGTTGTAGGTTCTTATTTGGGTAGTGTTAGTCATACATTGACAGCACTTAAAGTATTGGATGATATGAATGTAAAGGTTATCCTAAGTGTTAATAATAAAACTGATACTAATGTTAGTGATATAGTAAAATTTATTTATGAGTATACAGGTAAATTAGTATATATTCACCAGTATGTTAGTAATAGTATTAACTCATGGCAAAATAGTTCAAGTGATATAATTGATTTTATCTTATAAATAACGGTAATGTTTTTTACTAGTATCAGTAGTTTATTGTTTGATGCTTATAGATAATATGTGTTTCATATAATAATGATAAGCTTTTTTAGTGTAATAATATTTATTATTTAGTTTCTGCTAAGTAGAATATATGTTTTACAATTATTAAAATTATCTTTGATTGATAGAAAAATTATCTCAAATTGTAAGTTGATTTTATTAATGGTAAACAGATTTTTTGCAAGTATATGTAATGTAATGCTCTAATTAATAGAGAAATATATGATAGTAAATTATTATTTATATCAAGGTATATAGTAGCTTGCTATGTAATGATATGAGTGTAATTTTATTATCCATATATATTGGTTATTAATCAATAACTATTTTATATATGTTAAAAAGTAGTTGTTTCTTATGAAAAATGTTTCATGTATTGTATAATAGTTAATACTGGAAAATTTTATCCTATATAGGGTAATGTTTGTATATGTATTATTTACTGTATTGTCTAGTCTATACTAGTGAGTATTTTATGAAAATAACGATAGAATTTTTGTGATTCTATGGTAATGAACATTATTAGCACTTTTATGTTTATAGATAATTTTTGATTGTGAATTGATACTAATTTTCAATTTTGTATTCAAAGCTATAAAGTGTATTTTTATGTGTTACTGTAGTTAAAATGCTGGTTATTGTATATTGAATTATTGTTACTATGACAATTTGATAGCTAATGTAATGAATATCACACATAATTGATGATGTTTTTATTTTATGTCGACACGTTTAGTAATGAAAAATCATATGAGCTTTGTATTTTAAGCAAAATCTTGGTTATAGGAATAGTATGCCAAAAATTACGGTATACTGAGAAATGTGTGGATTATTAAAATCTTTTGAATAGAGGATATTTTTTGTTACTTATTGTAATTTAACATATCAAGTACTATATCATGTTGAAGTTTAATTGTTGGGTTTTGACATACATATTTATAGTATTTTAGTTATAGTAAACGAAGCTCTTGGCCTGATTGAAATGAAGTTTCCTATAATCTTTAGTAACATTACCTGTACTATGCTAATACAATTTTAAGTAGCATTTGACGGATTGTGTATGATGATTTTAAATCTTGACAATTGATATTAAGAATGATTAGCTTTCTTTGTTCTTATGAAGATATTTATTATTAGAAACGAGTTATGTCTGATACCAAGAATTTAAATCACGAAAGACAAAAAGCTTTGGATAATGCGATTAGTCAAATTGAAAAAGCGTTTGGTCGTGGTGCAATAATGAAGTTAAAACAAGGTGCTATTGAAAAAATAGATAGTATACCTACAGGTTCAATAGCTCTTGATACAGCATTAGGTATTGGTGGTTTCCCTAAGGGAAGAATTATTGAAATTTTTGGTCCTGAGAGTTCAGGAAAAACAACACTTGCATTACATGTTATTGCTGAATCTCAAAAAAAAGGTGGAAATTGTGCATTTATTGATGCTGAACATGCTTTAGATATAATGTACGCTCGTAAATTAGGAGTAAATACTGGAGATTTAATTGTTTCTCAACCTGATACAGGTGAACAAGCATTACATATAGTTGAATATTTGGTATGTTCTGGAGCTATTGATGTAATAGTGGTTGATTCGGTTGCTGCATTAACGCCTAGAGCAGAAATAGAAGGTGATATGGGTGACCAGCACATGGGTTTACAAGCACGGTTATTAAGTCATGCTTTAAGAAAGTTGACTTCTATTGTATCGAAGGCTAATTGTGTACTTATTTTTATTAATCAGATTCGTATGAAAATAGGTGTAGTTTATGGTAATCCTGAAACTACAACCGGAGGCAATGCGTTGAAATTTTATAGTTCTGTAAGATTAGATATACGTAAAGTAAGTGCAATAAAAGACAAAGACATTATTATTGGTAATCAGACTAAAGTTAAGGTCGTTAAAAATAAGGTTGCACCGCCTTTTAAACAGGTTGACTTTGATATTATGTATAATGAGGGAATATCAAGAGTTGGTGAAATTATAGATATGGGAGTAAAACTTAATATTGTAGAAAAAGCAGGGTCATATTATTCGTACAATAATGTACGTCTTGGTCAAGGTAAAGAAAATGTTAAGTTGTACCTTAAGAATAATCCAAGTACTGCAGATGAAATTGAACAAAAAATAAGGGCTAGTTTGCAAGCAAGTGATAATGATGTGAGTTGTTTTAATTCAGAAGTTGATAGTATTGGTGAGATGGATGCAACAGTGTTTTAAATATACAGTAAATGTCTGTTTTTTTGCGGTAAGGTTGAAGAATTAGGTGACAAATAACTAATTTTTGTGATTTTTAGATGATAAAGGTAAAATAAGCAGGTAACTTTAATGTATGATGCGTATCTGGTTAAGATAGTACTAAAAAATGTAAAATTAAATGCTATAGATATTTCGTTGTACATTAGTAAATAACATTGTGTAATGCAATAAGTTAATAATTACTGAAAGAGAAAAAATGAGTTTTTCAAAATTTATAAAAGTAGTCTTAACAACTAATAGTTTTATAAGTATGTAATTATAAGTTAATTTACTTGATAATTATGTTGGTTGATTTAGTCTGAAAGTTGCATATATTAGTCAAGTGAAGGGATAATTTTTTAAAGGTGTTGTGTTGTATGGAAGTAGGTTTATTAGATAGTGATTCTATATATGATGAATTCATTAAAATTGGGGTGATAATAAATGGTCACTTTGTACTTTCTTCTGGTTTACACAGTGATACATATATACAGTGTGCTAGATTGTTTGAAAACCCTACTCTTGCAGTAAAGTTTTGTTCTTTACTTGCAGAAAAAATTAATAAGGTTTTGCCAAATATAGATCTAATAGTATCTCCAGCAATTGGTGCTATTACTGTAGGGTATGAAATTGCAAGACAATTGGGAATTAATAATGTCTTCTGTGAGCGTGTAGATGGTATTTTTGTATTACGTCGTGGTTTTGAAATTAAAAAAGGTAGTCAAGTTTTAATTGTAGAAGATGTGATTACTACTGGTAAAACATCTATGGAAGTAGTAAATTGTGTCAAAAGTAATGGTGGAGCAGTTGTTGCTGGTGCAGCGTTGGTTAAACGTAGTAAAGATGTAAGACTTCCTTTCCCTATAATTAGTTTGATTGAGTTGAATGTAAAAAGTTATGTTGATGAAGATATTCCAGAATATTTAAGGAGAATACCTGTATCAATTCCTGGAAGTAGAAGATATTTGAGTGAATAGTTGGTGTTTGACCGGTATAAAAAACAAGTATTACTTTCAGAGGTGGGAATACTAGGTCAAAAGAAATTATGTAATAGTAGCATACTAATAGTTGGGTGTGGTGGTTTAGGAAGTGCTGTTATTCCGTTACTTGCAGCTAGTGGTGTTGGTAATTTGGTATTATCTGATAGTGATAAAGTTCAAGTTTCTAATTTAAATAGACAGGTAATATATAAAGAAACTGATATTAATCAGAGTAAGGTAATAAAAGCTGCTGATTTTGTTAGTATGCTTAACTCTGAAGTTAATGTACGTACATTAAATGCTTTTATTACTCCTAAAAACTTTGAGCAAATTTTTAAGGAGGTAGATCTTGTTGTAGATTGTACAGACCGCCTAGCAACTAAGTTGTTTCTCAATGATGCGTGTGTTATTTTAGGCAAGCCTTTGATACATAGTGCAGCAATTGGTTTTATTGGTCAAATATTGACTGTGTATCCATATGGTAAACCTTGTTTAAGATGTTTTTTTGAGCATCAGTATATGAGCTTGCATCTAAACTGTGCTAATGCTGGTGTATTAGGGCCAACAGTGGGAGTAGTAGGTAGTATTGTAGCAGCGGAAGCCATAAAGTATTTATTAGAAATTTCATGTAATGTAGTTGGTAGATTACAGAGAATTGATTTAAAAAATAATGAGTTTACTCATTACACATTTCAAAAAAATGAAACATGTATAGCGTGTAGTAATGATGTTAAAGTTGATCCGTATGATCATGATTATTATGAAAGTAAGTTATATTTTTAATAGGAAAACATGAATTAAAATATTCTTATTTAATTTCCTATATGTATTTAGTGATAAATTAAATATGTCTCGTGCATAACAGTAATGCTAAAGTTGGTCCGTGTGGTTCTTGTGAAAATGAATTGTATTTTTAGTAAGGATGTGATTTAAAATATTTTCAATTGAATGTATAGGCATGTAGGACTGGTATTAAAGTTGATCTGTATGATCATGATTATCGTGAAAGTAAGTTATATTTCTAATAAAGAGTATTACATTGCCCATTTAATTAATTATCTTATGTTTAGTAAAATATATATGATAGCTTATGATATGTTATAGTGGTTAACATATTTAGAAGTATAAACTGTTTTATTTGTGATAGATAATGTAATATAATCCGGTAATTATATTTAGTATGTGCTATGTCGTTTAAGTTAAAAATTAAGCCTATAATTATAACATTGTTGTGTGTAGTTGCTGTATATTTAGTATTACCAAATTTTATTGATAATAAGTTTTTAATATCAAAGAAAAAAGTTAACTTAGGATTGGATTTACAAGGTGGAGTTTATTTACTGTTGGAAGTGGATTTTAAGGAGTACTTAAGGGAAAGAATGTACGAATTGTATGATGAGGTAAATGAATTTCTATTGAGTAAAAAAATCAAATATCAAAGTTTTAATGTAAATGAAGATAAATTAATACTAGTGTTGAATAATAGCCAGGATTTTGACCAAATAAAGTCATTCGATAATAAGAATATAAGAATGTCAAGAAAAAATATTCAGGTAATAATGTCTTTTTATGATGGTTATAAAGAAAGTTTATTAAAAAATGTAATAGCTGATTCAATAAGCAATATAAGTCGTAGACTTGATAAATCTGGAACGAAAGAAATTATTATAAATAGTCATGGTAAAGATAGGATATCTTTGCAAATTCCAGGAATACATGATACTAGTCAAATTAAAATGTTATTAGGAAAAACTGCAA
This sequence comes from Ehrlichia ruminantium, assembly GCF_009728835.1. Lineage (GTDB taxonomy): Bacteria > Pseudomonadota > Alphaproteobacteria > Rickettsiales > Anaplasmataceae > Ehrlichia > Ehrlichia ruminantium_B. The sequence goes on along the minus strand of NZ_CP033455.1, from coordinate 1,393,147 downwards.
AATTAACATTTCACTTGTTAGAAAATGTTACGCAGTTTTCATCTATTAATCCTTTAACTACAGTTTTGTTAAAAGATGTACATGGCAATACATATCCTATATTAAGGAAAGTTGAAATTAGTGGTGATTCTTTAGTGGATGTATCTTCTGGGATAAATAGTCTTGGTAATATAGTTGTGAATTTTAAGTTAAATAATACTGCAGCTAAGAAATTTGCTAAAATTACAAAAGAAAATTTTAATAAGCCGTTTGCTATAGTACTTGATGGTGTAGTACTTACTGCACCTATAATACGTGATCCTATTTTAACTGGAAGTGGTGAAATTAGTGGTAGTTTTACTGTTGAAAGTGCAAAAGAATTATCTATTTTGTTAAAATCTGGTGCTTTGCCTGCACCTTTGAAGGTAATTGAGGAAAAAACAATTGGTTCAAGTTTGGGTGCTGAGTATATAAAGCAAGGAAGGTTGGCAATGATAGTATCAGTGGTAGCAGTATCAGCTTTTATTGTATTTTCATATGGTGTATTTGGAATTTTAGCTGTTATTGGCTTAATGTTTAATATTGTGTTTATTGTTGCTGCTCTTACATTACTTCAAGCTACACTAACATTACCTGGTATTGCCGGTATTACTTTGACGGTTGGAATGTCTGTTGATGCCAATGTTTTAATCTTTGAACGTATTAGAGAAGAATTAAGTGCGAAAAAGAAATTAAGATGGGCTGTAGAGTCTGGATTCAAAAATGCCATGTCTACAATATTTGATTCAAATATTACTACATTGATTGTTGCTGCAATTATGTTTGTAATAGGTAGTGGGCCAGTTAGTGGTTTTGCTGTTACATTATCTATAGGTATTTTATGTTCCATGTTTTCTGCAATTACATTGACAAAAATGTTGATAGATTTATATATTAAGTTCTTTAATTTAAAAGCATTAAATATATAGTAATTTAATTATAAAGATTAATTTTGTATTTACTTTAAAGTTGTTTTTATTGGTAGCAAATTACTAAGTCTAGTTATGAGAACGGTTATTTACTATAATGAGTAAGTTAGGTGATATTGTTTGTGTTAAATACCTAAAAATGTATTTGATAGTAAGAAACAAATAATGTGTATTTTTGTCTATAATGATAGTAGTTGCCATAAGGTTGTACTTGATTTGATAATAAGGAAGTAAATAGTGTGTAAGGTATTTACTGTATTATAATGGTTTAATTAGGTTAATGTAATCAATACTTAAAATATATTTATACTGATAAGTAGAAAATGTATTACTATGTGTTGGTGTCAAAGTTATCTATAATACTATAACCTGGTAATTATGATAAAATAATTGTAATTCGATAGAAGATATTTATTGTAATAGTAGTTAATATAATGTTGATTATACTAAGTGTATTTATAAATATTATTAATAATAAAAAAAATTAGGGTGCTGTTTGTATATGGTATTATAATTAGTAATATTTAGTGAATATTATATTTATGTCTAATCGTAATGAAACAATCAATGCATGTGAAGAACAAATTGTGTTCTGTAATGGTGAAGGAACTAATGTTGAGTATACTGAGCATCCGAAAATATATTTGACGGTAAAGAATGGACAAAAGGTAGTTTGTCCTTATTGTAGTAAAACTTTTGTTTATAAATTTAAATAACTAGTGTATTCTTATTAATTAATTTACTTTTGTTTGTTATAACTAGTTAAAAATTTATGCATAATTATGAAAAATATGATTTTTATAGGGAGTGGATTGGCGTTTTAAAAAGTACTATATTCTACAACCCGAGTATTGGTACATTTTATGCAGGAAATGTGTTTCGAAATCTTATCCCGTCTACTTTTCTTATACAAAATAAAGATGATGCAATAAATGAATCCTTTCTGCGCAGAACTTTTGTACATACTTCTAAAAATAAAAGAGATATACATAAAATTATAAACTTTCTGTGTTCATTAGGATTGTTACCAATAGTGCATACAGATTATGACTCTGATGTTGGGCGGTATGGTTATAAAGAGGATAAAATATATTCAGACCCAAGAAATGTTTTTGTTGTTTCTACTTGTAGAGATATTCGCCAGCATGTTGTTAAGTCTAATATGTATGATATACTTTTGGAAAATCAGGAATGTTTTATTAGTAAGTCAAAAGAATACATGGGTTCTGATAAACCTGTGCGAATTGTAGAATATGATACAAATAATAAGCCACTGAGGCATAAAATATATGATGCTGTATTGTATGCTGAAAATTGGTCTCTATTGACTACACAAGAAAAAATATTAAGGTGTTGTTTTACTATACTTTTTACTCCTACTGTTGTTGTTCCTGCTATTCTTTTGTTATCTTATCTTGGAAATCGAGTTCTTAGAGAAGAAGCGCATCGTTTAAATTTGCTTTCATGGCATTATAGAGAATACAATGTAGGTGTACGTACTGCTTATGAAGATATTCTAAATGATGATATTCCTTCTATAAAAAGGGAAAAAATCTTATCACATATAAAAAGAGAAGCTGAAAAGCAAAATTTTATGGAAAATGATAAGGCTGGGCAGCTACAGCTTACTGAGTTAGGGAAAAATGTAAGTATTAAGGATAATTTATTGCTTATAGCAGGTAAAAACGAGCTGACAAAAAAGCAATTATTGTTAAGATGTGCTACTTTTCTAGTTTTAACATCTATACTTCTTTTAAAACTGATAGCTTTATCATGTCATTTTTTTAAGATTGATAAAATAGCTTTATACTGTTCTATAGCATCATATGCTGTGATGTTAATGGGAGGATTATACTTGCTATCGTATAAAAATAGAATATCAAGAGTATGTGCGGCATTTCTTATAGGGTTTGCGTGTATTTTTGCGGCTGCAAATGTATTGATGTTGTATTATAATCCCCAATTTGGGCATGAATTAATATTGTCTGGTATAATAGCTGGTATAACAGGAATAATGATAGCTGTTGCATTGATATGTCATTATAAATATAGAGACGATAGAAATGTAACATCAAAATTAGAGGGTCTAAGTACTACGGCTTATTTGGCTATAAAAGATCAAGTTGAAGTACTTGATGGAGTTGAGTATATAAAGCTTGGTAAACATGATTTTACAGTTACTGAAGACTTTAGTTTGCCGCTTTATAATGCATATCAAGCTAATGTATTTGGGGATGCGTTGAGTGAGATGCAACAATCGCAAGAAGATTCTATCAATCCTGCGGAAAATTCTGGTGAAGGACAGGGTCATAGTTCTTCATCGCCTAATCAAGGTCCGGATTTAAGTATCGGTGCTTTAAATCCTTCTGAACCTACTGATAAAGAGACAAGAGATGGTGTTATAAGTGATCTGAGTATAAAAGGTATGACTGAAGATACTACTAGGAAAGTACATTAGGCTTAGGAAATTTGGTATTGATGTGTATTAAAACAATAGAATGCTATCATTGTAATGAGGTCTAGTATAATAAAAATAATTTGTTATCTAATGTTTAAGCTTTAATGTAAGTATGAAAGGTTATAAAAACTTGTAAATTTACTATAAGTTAAATGGGTGTGATTAGTATTCTTTAGTGTATATGTAAAGCTTAATGTAAGTTTTATAATAGAAAAGTTGATTTAATAATATATAATTTATCTCTAACTATTTGTTATTTTGTAGCAGATATCAGTTAAAGATTGTATTACTATTACAGTATTAAAAATTAATGTATAACATTTATTATTCTAGTATCGTCCAACTGATTTTCATATATTAGTTTTAATTAATAAAAAGTAATTTTATTAATTCTATTAATGAAGGAATTATATAATATGTTTTGTGAGAAAATATAAGCTAAACATTAAATTGGATTTTTGTTCTGTTATTTTTAATCTTTATAGTATGCTTATGAAGTATTGAGATCTTAAGAATTATATACGTGTTATTTATATATGGATTGGTACTATAAAATACTTTGCTATATGTACTATTAATGTGAGGCTTCTTTTTAATTTGTTTCAAGTCAATAGTTATAAGCTATGTTATCAAATGTTCTATGGTTAGATATCAAATCTATGTATTTCCTGACAAATTATGTTTTTTGTATGGTTATGGAAATACTGCTTAATAAAAATTTATGTATATAATTTACACTCGAGTGTGTTAAGGCACTAAATATTTTTTTATGAGTAAGTTCATTTGTAGAATAGTATTAAACACAATGTCATAATTTATAATTGATGTTGAGTATTTCCATTTTTAACAAAATATGTGACAGTAGCTTTATTTTAGAAATATGGATTATTAGAAACATTACTGAAATTTGATATTGAATTTTTCAAGTTTTGTATTTTTTATGTTTAAAATGTAGAAAGTACTATATTAAGGTTGGAGTATATAGTTATTTTTAGAGGTTAATAGTGTTTGTATGAATATAGATCCCGTTGCCTTAAGGATAGGGTTATTAGAAGTTAGATGGTATTCTTTAGCGTATATAATAGGTATTTTGTTTGCTTATTGGTATGTGCGAAAAATAGATAAATATGAAGTCTTTACTCCAGAAAGTTATGAATCAATAATTTCATGGTGGATTGTTGGTATGATTCTTGGTGGGAGAATAGGATATGTATTGTTTTATAATTTAAATTTCTATATGAATTTTCCTATTGAAGTATTTAAATTGTGGAAAGGTGGTATGTCATTTCATGGTGCAAGTTTAGGACTTTTTTGTACTATGTATATTTTTTGTAAAAAATATAAAGTAAAATTTTTATCAGCGATTGATGTATGTTTGTGTGCTGTACCTGTTGGAATATTTTTAGGACGTATTGCAAATTTTATTAATGGTGAATTATATGGTAAAGTTACAGATGCCCGGTTTGGAATGATTTTTCAAAATAGTGGAGATTTTGCTTATCGACATCCTAGTCAGTTGTATGAAGCTTTTTTTGAAGGGTTTTTGTTGTTTGTAGTAATGAATTTACTGTTTTTTTTTACTAAAATCAGATCATATCATGGTATGCTGTTTTCTGTTTTTATGATGTGGTATGGAATAGTACGCTTTTGTATTGAGTTTATTCGAGAACCAGATGTTCAATTGGGTTATATTCTATTTAACAGTATTACTATGGGACAAGTGTTATCTTTTGTTATGGTTATTGTAGGTATTTGTGTATTCAAATTTTCTAGCAAATCGTCTAGTAATTTTTAGTATATGATATTTAATGATGGGATAGTGGTTTGGTGTATATAGTATTTGTAATATTTATTACACCATTTATACTTGAACTATTTCACTATTTTATATGGTGTCAGTTATTTAATTATAATGATTCTATAAATGTAAAGTTGTATTTTTATTAAAAAGGTAATATAATAGGTAAAATATACTAGTATTAATATATTTTGGCTATAGATGAAAATAAAAACTTTCGCATCACTTGTTTCAGGTGGCCAAAGGTCTGCGGTTTTGCAATGTTTATATTTAAGTATGAAAGGAGAGTATCCTAAAGGATATCCTAGAACTTATCTCGAAAGTGTATTGGTAGAACAATGTGTACTTATTGTTCATGGTATTTCCTAGTGGAGTTGTATTGTTATACTATAGAAAGACTTCTATATATTTCTGTTGTGTAAGTTTTTTATGTACAAAGTTTTAAATAAGTGTATGTATTAACTTTCTGTAGATAAATCCCTTAAGTACTCCTTAAAATCCACTTCCAACAGTAAATAAACTCCACCCTGTAAATCCAATCCTAAGTTAACTTTATGAAAAAATTGTATTACTTATTGACCGTATGCTAATAATAACCTCGGTCTTTATTTAATAGTACATGTACATATTTTATGAACTTTGAGACTAGTATTCTGTAAGTAAATAGTCTATTATTTTTTAGATCTATGTTTAAAAAGTATAACGGCTAGTTGTAATTAGATATTTTTCTGTGGACTTCAAATAACTGATTATCTAAAATGTATAGTTGTTTATACGTTTGTAAGTCGTATTTAGTAAATCTAATACATGAAAATGTGTAAATAGTTAGTGTTGAACAATGTACTGTACTATATATTAGTAAGCTGAATAGAAAGTATTGTGTGCAACTTTATGATTTAGTATAAAATAATACGTTTTTGTCTTGAATTTGTTGAGCACTAGATGTTTAGTTTATACTTAGGTCAGTCTTATATGAATCTTAAATAAGTAATATATTAGAGCTTATGTAGTTTTTGAAGAAATGTAAATTTAGGATTATACATATTTAGCAATTTATTGAAGTTTATTTAATTATACATATAGATTCTGTCTATTATAGATGAATTTATACAATTTTGTATATTATAAAGAATGTTGAAAGGGTATTTTTTCTAAATTAAATGAGAAATAATTAGGTTTGGGTGAACGATCTAATGTAATGTTTTGATCCTATTAGTGGATTTTGAAGTTCATGTTTTTATGTGTAGTACTTTGAGGGTTACATAATAATAAGATAAGTTTATACAATTTTGTGTATTATAAAGAGTGTTGGAAGGGTATTTTTTCTAAATTAAATGAGAAATAATTAAGTTTGAGTGAACAATCTAATGTAATGTTTTGACCCTATTAATAGGTTTTGAAACTTATGTTTTTGTGTGTAATACTTTGAGGGTTACATAATAATAAGATAAGTTTATACAATTTTGTATATTATAAAAAATGTTGAAAGGGTATTTTTTCTAAATTAAATGAGAAATAATTAGGTTTGGGCGAACGATCCAATGTAGTGTTTTGATCGTATTAGTGGATTTTGAAGTTCATGTTTTTATGTGTAGTACTTTGAGGATTACATAATAATAAGATAAGTTTATACAATTTTGTATATTGTAAAGGATGTTAGAGGAGTATTTTTTTCTAAATTGAATGAGAAATAATTAGGTTTGGGTAAACGATCCAATGTAATGTTTTGATCCTATTAATAGGTTTTGAAACTTATATTTTTGTGTGTAGTACTTTGAGGATTGCATATTACTTTTTTTACTAAGTAAGTCTAAATGACTTATTTATAGCATATTAAATAATGAACAAGCAGTAGATTACTTGCTTGTAGTGCTCATAACTATTGATCCAATAATTTAACATCATTGACCCTTTGATGTGAATAGTCTTCTAATAGGTTGGTCATTTTCTATAGTATCTTTAGTAAGTTCTTTACCATTTATTATGTCTTTGATGTTTTCTCCAGTTAAAGTTTCAAACTCTAATAAATTTTTAGCAACTATATGTAATGACGCTAAGTGTTCATTCAATAGACTTTTTGCTCTGTCAAGTGCAGAGGTTACTATTGATTTTACTTCCTCATCTATTAAATTTGCTAAGTTATTGGAGATAGATTCACTTTTTTCATCGTTATGATATAGTGGACCAATCTTATCACTCATACCCCACTTCATAACCATAGCTTTTGCAAGATCAGTTGCTTGTTTTATGTCTGATGAAGCCCCACTAGTTACTTTATTGTATCCGAAGATTAATTCTTCTGCTGCTCTTCCTCCCATAGATACTGTCAAGTCTGCAATCATTTTTTCGCGTGTATGAGATACACGATCTGATTCAGGTAATCGCATTACTAATCCTAGACTTCTTCCACGTGGAATAATAGTTGCTTTATGTATTGGGTCAGAAGCTGGTGTGAAAAATGCAATAATTGCATGTCCTGCTTCGTGATATGCTGTTAATCTTTTTTCTTCTTCAGTCATCATGAGTGATTTTCTTTCAGCGCCCATCATAACTTTATCTCTTGCATATTCAAAATCGCTCATAGTTACAATTTTTTTATTTAATCTTGCTGCAATTAGTGCTGCTTCATTGACTAGATTTGCAAGATCAGCACCAGAAAACCCTGGTGTTCCACGTGCTATAGTACGGATATTTACATCTGGAGCAGTTGGCACTTTTTTGATATGTACATTGATTATTTTTTCGCGACCATTAATATCTGGAATACCTATAGTAACTTGTCTATCAAATCTTCCAGGTCTTAACAAAGCTGAATCTAAAACATCTGGACGATTGGTTGCAGCAATGATGATTACTCCTTCATTAGACTCAAAACCATCCATTTCAACGAGTAATTGGTTTAATGTCTGTTCTCGTTCATCATTACCTCCACCTAAGCCAATTCCACGATGCCTACCTACTGCATCTATTTCATCTATAAATATAATACACGGAGCGTTTTTCTTACCTTGTTCAAACATGTCACGTACACGACTTGCTCCTACTCCTACAAACATTTCTACGAAATCAGAACCTGATATGCTAAAGAAAGGTACATTCGCTTCACCTGCAATTGCACGAGCTAACAAAGTTTTTCCAGTACCGGGTGATCCTATTAGTAAGCATCCTTTTGGTATCTTTCCTCCTAATTTCTGAAATTTTTGTCTATGTTTTAGGAATTCTACAATTTCTACTAATTCTTCTTTTGCTTCATCAATTCCTGCCACATCGTTAAAAGTTACCTTATTACGATTTTCTGTCATTAATTTTGCACGTGATTTACTGAAATTTATGGTACGATTACCACCTATTTGCATGCGTTTTAAAAATATAAACCATATTATAACCAGCAATAGCATTGGGAACCAAGAGATGAGTATACTACCTAATATCCCAAGTAATGTATCTTGAGGTAGAAATGAAAAAGTTATTTGTTTATTGTGTAGTGTTTTGATTAAGTTGTCGTATACTACACCAGTTGTTTGAAACTTAGATTCATTTTTCAGTGTACCAGTAATGTTGCGTTCGTTTATGTTTACACTTTCAACTTCATCGTGTTCAACCTTATTTAAAAATTCTGAAAATGGTAGTTTAACTGTATTGCTGTTTATAATCTTATCATTAAATTGGGAATATGCTCCAGCAATTAACACAATTACTATAATCCAAATGGCTAACCCTTCAATTATTTTTCTCATAGCAAATGCTCCCTGCTGATAAACTTACTGTAAGTGAGATTAATAAAGTTTTGTTTTATTAGTACTTCCTTAATTGTTATAATTGCTTCCCCCATATTAATATAATCATCTATAAGATGATTTTGTAGAGGATAAGCGAGAATTTTATTTTGATATTTTAGTATAGGTAAACAGCGTACTGCTTCTCTATTTAATTTCTTGAGATTTTCAGGAATATAGCTCTTGTTTAAACTCGAGATAGTAATGCTGTAATTATTAGGATTATTGGTGTATATTTTAAATCTATTATCCCATGTTATTGATGTTTTTGAATAAGGACCAATAATGATATTATCTATTGTTGATATTTCTCTAGTTATGCAGAGGGTATTATCTTCTTGGTTTTTAGTGATTTTACAATGACAAAAGGTATGTGGTTTTGTAAGCTCATTATTTTGTATTTTCTGAAATATATTGTTAAGCTTATGATACCTTGGTTTATATTTTTTGTGTCCAATTGACATAATAGAATATGTGAAAAGTCTTAGTGATATTTCTTCTGGAAGACGGAAAAATGAATTTAGTTTTATCTTGATAAATCCAAGATTATTGAACTCTAGATGTTCATCAATAGCTAATCTTACATAGTGTAGTATGCAGTCTAGAGACCGTTTGATATGTATTGAAGTTTTATATAATCTGTTAATTAGTTCTTCTGTATTATCAACTTCTTTTAATATGTTACGGTATATAGTTCTTTTATATTTTGTATTATCATTGCTAACGTCATATATCCATTTAATGTTTTTTGTGTTTGCGTAGTGTATCAATTCTTCTCTGCTTACACTTAGTAGTGGTCTTAGTATGCAAATGTTGTTTATGTATGTGTGTTCTTGCATTCCAACTAATCCATCTAAGCCACTACCTCTTTCTAACCTCATCATAATAGTTTCTGCTTGATCATTTTTTTGATGTGCTACCATTAAATAGTTTATTTGATTTTCATGACACCATTGTAGGAGTAAACTATATCTGATCTGTCTAGCAGAAGACTGAATGTTACTTTTGGGTTTTTCTCCATACCAATTTAGTATATGACATTTTAGGTTTAAATTTTGTGAATATTGGTATACAAATGATGTTTCTTGTGCTGCTTCAAAACGTAGTCCATGGTTCACTGTAAGTATTATAGGAGTAAATTTTGTATTGCATGTTGCTGATAGATGTAGTAGTACCATACTATCTATTCCACCAGAAACTGCAATTGCATAATTACCCTGTAAACTTTGAACTTTTGTTTTAAATAATAGCTCAAGGTCTGTTCTTGAATACATAGTGTAAACACAAATTTCTATAAATAAAGATGAGTGGCGGAAAGAGAGGGATTCGAACCCTCGATACAGAATACTGTATACACACTTTCCAGGCGTGCGCTTTAGACCACTCAGCCACCTTTCCAAATACACCATTATAGTTATGAGTTCTTATACAGTCCATCATAAAAATGTTATTTAGTCATAGTACTGAACAAAATCTTATGTCAAAATACAATTTATATGTAATTTAGAAATTTATAATAGTAGGTGAGTTTATTTTTAACTTAATAGGTTTTTTATAAAAGTGTTAATTTTAAAAAATATTTATAAAATTATTGTAAATGTATTATTTAATTAATTCCTAATGTTTTGAGTAATCAAATTAATGCTATAGTTGTAGTATAGTGTGTTAGTTTTTTAGATTTATATATTAAGTACACTTTAATTTTAATGGATGAATTTATAATTTCAGGTTGTTTTAAGAGTATTACCAATAATGTTATTTATTGATCTTTAATGACTTTTGATAATCGAATTAGTGCTATAGTTTTAGAATAGTGTGTTAGTTTTTTAGATTTATATATTAAGTATACTTTAATTTTAATGGATGAATTTATAATTTCAGGTTGTTTTAAGAGTATCACTGGTAATGTTATTTATTGATATTTAATAACTTTTGATAATCAAATTAGTGTTATAGTTGTAGTATAATGTGTTAGTTTTTTAGATTTATGTATTAAGTATACTTTAATTTTAATGGATGAATTTATAATTTCAGGTTGTTTTAAGAGTATTACCAATAATGTTATTTATTGATCTTTAGTAACTTTTGATAATCGAATTAATACAATAATTGTAGCATGGTATATTGGTTTATTTAGTTTTATGCATTGAGTATACCTTAAATGTGATAAATTAGTTGGTGATCTTATGCTATTTTTAAAAGTATTATTTGCAGATTTTTAATGCTTCTAATGGTCAACTTAACACGGTGGTTATAGTTTAGTATATTAGTTTATTATGTATTGGATATACCTTAATTTTAATGGATGAATTTATAGTCTTAAGTTGTTTTAGCGGTATTACCAAGAAGTTATTTATTGATTTTAGTGCGTTTAGTAATCAATTGATATGGTAATTGTAGTATAAAAGTATATTAGCTTATTGTATTATTGAATATTTCTGAGTGAATTAATAATTATTTTTTCTAACCTATTATGGATACATTGTTTGTGATTGTTAATACTTTGGATAATTAGGGTAATATGGTGATTTTTAAGTATAGAATATCAGTTTTTAGATAATTTTAATTATGTTTTGGATGTGCCTAAAATTTATAGATAGTAGTTTATGTTTTTTATACTTAAGTAATATGTTAGTTAATATGCAGGATGTGAATGTATTTTTTTGATAGCCTTAATAGATATCTTTATATTGTTTCGTAGATATATACACAAAATGTGGTTTTTATGAATATATACTCATTTGATGAAGCCCTAAATAATTGTAAGAAGTTGCAATATTATAGGTAAATGTTTTATTATTTTTTGTGGCATGTACACAAGCATGTAATATTTAACAACATGTGTTCAGTAAGAATAGTAATATCCTATATAATAATATTTGTTATCAAAAAAATAGGATAGGTGATATATAGTATTTTATTCTGCTAAGATAATTTAAGTATAGAATTTTTGTAGTGTTTAAACATGTATTTGTTATTTATCTAGGTTTAACAGTTATCATGTTTTGTCTATGATATTGATAATCTAATAAAAAATGTAAGATAATATGGGTATGTATTTTTGTGTACTGTTCTTAAGTTAAGCTTGTTGAATGTAAGTAATATTTGTATCTATAAATTTTGAAAGCGCTTAGTTCCTTGTAATAAAATGCGCTAACCCGAATATAGTTAATTATGTATTAATTATTCTATATTACAAAAGTATAAAATATTAAATATATAAAAATAATGTATAAAAGCTTACGTAGTATAATTTTTATTACTGGTGTATTTTCTTTAGTTTTTGTGTTTTTGATGCTTATTCCAGTTGTAGTTAATTATTATACGGGATATGCTTGGCAGGGTCTTTTTTGTGCGTGTTTTATTACTTTATTATTTAGTTTTATTTGTATATTTTGTGGAAAATTATCTCGTGTAAAAAAGCAAGAGATTTTCTTTATTACAGTGAGCGTATGGATTATGCTGTCAATAATTTCGGCAATGCCATTTATGTTTGATGCTCAGATTTCTTATGTTAATGCATTTTTTGAATCAGTATCTGGTCTTACTACTACAGGTGCAACAATATTTACTGATTTACAAGATAAGTCGCCGGGTCTTCTGATATGGAGGTGTTTGTTGAATGCTATAGGAGGGTTAGGGATTATTATGACTGGTATTTTCCTTTTTCCTTGCTTAAAGATTGTTGGTCTATATGAGTTGTATCGTTCAGAATCTTCAGATATATCGAAAAATTTTAAATACGGCATAGTTAAATCTTCTCTGTGTATTTTTATTATATATTGTGTTTTTATTACTTTATGCGCAATTTTATATTTAGTAGCAGGAATGTCAGGTTTTGATGCTATATGTCATGCTATGTCTACTGTGTCTACTGGTGGTTTTTCTAATTATGATGATTCTTTGCAACATTTTAATAATGTGTATATTGAAGCTATAGCAATAGTATTTATGCTATTGAGCTCTTGCCCATTTATTATGTATTTAAAAATGATTACAAAGCAGTGTTTTTATGATGAGCAGGTGATTTTATTTGCAATGATTCTATTGTTCTTTTCAGGGCTGTCTATCATAGTATGTTGTTATGATGAAGTACTGTCTAGGTATTCGTTTTTCAATACATTCAGATATTCTATATTTTCTGTTGTTTCGTTAAGTAGCTCTACTGGTTTTATTAATTATGATTATAATGATTGGTATTTTTTCTCTGTAGTAGGGATGGTTCTAATGCTTATGGGAGGTTGTAGTGGATCTACTAATAGTGGAATTAAAGTCTATAGAATTGGATTATTAGTTAAAGCTATCAACCGTTATACTAATAGTTTATTACATACTGATAAAACAAGTCTTATTCGATATGGACGAAAATGTATTGATAATGTTGCTGTTAATAATATAGGATTGTTCTTTATTCTCTATATTTTTATATTGTTTGTAGGGTTTATCCTTGTTTCTATTAGTGGGGTTGATGTGATCACTGCGTTTAGTGCAGTAGTTGCGACTTTTAGTAATACAGGTCCTGGTATAGGAAATATAGTAGGTCCAAAATATAATTATTATAACTTGTTGCCTTCAGTAAAATTGTTATTGTCTTTTTTAATGTTAATGGGAAGGTTGGAGATTATGCCATTTTATGTTTGTATGTATTTAATAGTGCAGAATATATTTAGGCGTAGGTAGGTTTAACCTATGACAACAATTTTATTGTTTAATTTGCTATTTCAAAAGAATATCGTGATAAATTTAAGTATTTAATATTGTATTTGTTGTGCTGTTAATAATGAATTCCTGTGCTGGTATTTGTGGTATGCTATTTTATTGTTGTCAAATGTAGCGTGAGTAATTTTTTATCATATGTATTATTTGATTTGCTATTTTAAGGAAGTGTAAAAACTTATAGCGTAAATACCCGGTATTCTTAAAAATATTGTTTTGTCTGTAATCTTTATAATATGTAATGGGTGAATTAATTTATGTTGATTATTTTTCTAATTATAAGTTCTCAGCGCATCACATTGTAAAACGATGTACTATTGTGTGTGTAACATAAGTAGCGTCTTTATAATTACTGTTTAATGTACTGTATTGAAAGATATAACAATGAAGTGATGGGTGAATGTCTAATATTTTAAAAAAGTTATTTTATCTGTAGTCTTTAATAATGTGTAATAGGTGAATTAATTTATGTTGATTATTTTTCTAATTATAAGTTCTCAGCGCATCACATTGTAAAACAATGTACTATTGTGTTATTGTGTGTGTACATAAGTAGCGTCTTTATAATTGCTGTTTAATGTACTGTATTGAGAGATATAACAATGAAGTGATGGGTAAATGTTCTAATATTTAAAAAAAGTTATTTTATCTGTAGTCTTTAATAATGTGTAATAGGTGAATTAATTTATGTTGGTTATTTTTCTAATTATAAGTTCTCAGCGCATCACATTGTAAAACAATGTACTATTATATTATTGTGTGTGTAACATAAGTAGCGTCTTTATAATTACTGTTTAATGTACTGTATTGAAAGATATAACAATGAAGTGATGGGTGAATATCTAATATTTTAAAAAAGTTATTTTATCTGTAGTCTTTAATAATGTGTAATGGGTGAATTAATTTATGTTGATTATTTTTCTAATTATAAGTTCTCAGCACATCACATTGTGAAACAATGTGCTATTATGTGTGTAACATAAGTAATGTCCTTACAATTGCTATTCTATGTACTATCTTAAAAGATATAACAATGGATTTATAGTGTAAGTATCTGATTGTTTTGGAAATATTGTTTTCTGTGTAATTTTTGTAGTGTAATATTATCTCTTACATTCTATGTAAAATCTCTGTGTTTGGATTTGCAATAATCAACTAATATTATATATTAATGAAATTCTGAAATAAATGTATGTTTTATTCATTAGAAACAACACTGGAACTAATTATATAGCTATAGATAATAATAGTTGATAATGTAATTATAGATTTACTCAACATATTATATGTTAGAGATTAATTATGTGTTTAGTTTGAAAACTAGTTGATCTTCTATTGTATAGTGTATAAACATGGACACTTGTAATAGCTCATGCTATAATCCGATAAATGTTTACCGAATATGAATATGTTACATTCCTCTGTTATTACAGATATAAGAAAGACTGTTTTTGCTGTTGTAGATCTTGGCTCTACAAAAGTAATATGTTTGATTGTTAAAGTATCTGGTGGTAATCCTCCTGAAATTGTAGGGGTAGGATATAAGGCTGCTGAAGGAATTAATGGAGGTACTATTACTAATATAGAATCTGCTAGTCGTTCGATATTATCGTGTGTAAAATCTGCTCAACAGATGACACAAGAAACAGTAAGTAAAGTATATGTAAACGTTTCTGGATGTGATATGCATTCTACAGATATGGTTAATGAAATAGATTCAACAATGCATGAGATTTCAGACTCTGATATCAAAAAGATTCTGTTACAAACATATGAAAAATGTCATGAAGATCAGGTTGTAATTCATAATATTCCTGTGTTATACCATCTTGATGGTTTGAATAATATTACAGAGCTGAAAGGCTTGTATGGAAGTAAACTAAAGGCTAATATGCATGTTGTTACTGCTTCTAAGTTTGCATTATTAAACATAGAAAATTGTATTACTTCTTGTAATTTAAGTTTGGCTGGGTGTATGTCAGAGTCTTATGCCTCAGGGTTGTCATGTATTACTGATGATGAAAAAGAATTAGGTGCTATGATTATTGATATAGGAGGGAGGTATACTTCTATTGGTATTTTTAATAAAGGAAAATTTGTATATGCGGATACTATACCGCTAGGGGGTATTCATATTACTAATGATATTGCTTATGGATTGTGTGTTAACGCTAAAGATGCTGAACGTATTAAAGTACTATATGGAAATGCTATGTTAATACATTCAGATAATGATGGTGTGGTTGAAGCTGATGTTGGAGATGAAGAGATTCTTTCAGTTTTACGTTCTGATTTAGTGCGAATAATTAAGCCAAGGGTAGAAGAAATTTTTGAAATAGTAAGTGACAGAATTGGACAGCAAAAAAGTTTGATTAATAAGATTGTTATTACTGGTGGGTCTAGCCAGTTGTCTAATATAAAGGAAGTAGCAAGTTCTGTTTTAAACAAACAAGTAAGGGTAGGTTTACCAATAAAATTAAATGGTATTCAAGATAATGTTTGTAGCCCTATTTTTTCCGCAGCTGTAGGTGCTGTAATTCTTATTATAAATACACTATATACGTACAGGAAAACTGAGCCTAAAAAAGATAATGTATTGAGAAAACTCTTAAAATTAATCCCAGTAAAGACTGGGTAAATTAATGTAATTTTTTTCTTAAGTCACGATCTAGAGTAGAGATTACACCATTATTATCTTGCTGGTTCTCATTTTGTTCATTTGACTCTTTTATCAATTCCTGAATTGCAATTGTTGCTACATCTATAGTACTTAGCTTTAAAGATTGAGCCATTGTAGAAACTTGATCTGATATCTTTTTAGTTGCAACATCTAAGTGTTTTTCTAGTGTAGCTTCGATGTCGGCTTTGTGAGCAGCTATGATTGCATCATATTCTTCATGTGCTTTTTTTAGTATTTCATGAATGGCCTTCTCTATTTCATAGCTTTGAAGGGTTGCCTTATTTGATAATATCTTGGATTGTTTTTGGAGATTATCTGGTAATGTGACCTCTCTTTTTACTTTGTTTAACCGCATTGATAAGAGTTGCCTAACCTTTTTACGTAACGGAGAAAAAGCTAGTAAAATACCGATGCAAAATGCAAGGTTAATAATAAAATATGCAGATATCATATCCTTTCCTTATATACCTTAATCGTTATGTCACGTAACTTGTTTTTATCAGCGCAATCAATACCTAATAGCTTATTGTGATATACCAATGCTATATCAAAAGCAAGACCAATTAACTGTTGCTCAAGCTGATGTTTCATATCTTTTAAGCTGTCGTCTGCCATTTTAAACATGCTTTGTATCTCCTGATTAAGCATAACCATGAGGTTTTCATTAGCATCTTGTACCTCCTTGAGAGCAGAATTTATAATCCTATCTACTTCCAGCTGTACTTCATTGAGCTTTAACAGCTGTCTATCTAGTTCTTGCTGTGCATGATTTAAATCTTCTTCAACAGAACTGATAGCACCTCTTGTAATATTATACCTATTTCTTACTATATTTTCAATCTTTGGTAGCACATTTTTGCTCACTATAAGGTATAAAATACCAAACGATAAGAAAAACCAGAACAACTGAGAAGGGTAGGATGTAATATCTAATTGTGGTATTATGCCCATGAGTCTATATTAAGCTACAAAGATTAATAATAAGGCTAATAAGAAGGAGAATAAGCCCATTGCTTCAACTAGAGCAGCGCCAGTATAAACATATTTTTTTAGTTTATCTTCTGTTTCAGGATTACGTGCTAGTCCGTTAAGCATAGTAGAAAATATATTTGCAACTCCTAATGCGGAAGCAACCATACCAAAAACACTTAATCCCACAGCAATAAACTTTAAAGAATCCATACACTCTTACCTTTATAAAAAGCTAGAAGCATTATAAGTACATCATTATATGAAGTCAATTGCTAAAATTTAGTGTTTATTAATTGCATCTGATAGATATACACAAGTCAGAACTGTAAAAATATATGCTTGTAAAATTGCAACAAATATTTCGAAACCAATAAGTATTATAATAAATGCTATAGGTAGAGGTGTTAAGAATATGTTCATATTTATAACGAACCCTGCTATGACTTTGATTATTGTGTGACCTGCTATCATATTAGCGGCAAGTCGTATTGATAAACTTACAGGACGTGCACAGTAAGCAAATAACTCAATTAGAACCATCATTGGTGCTAACCACATGGGTGTACCTTGTGGTAATAATATATGAAGAAAATGTGTTCCTTGATGTTTAAACCCTATTGCTGTAACACTAATGAATACAACCATTGATATTGCAAAGGTTACTGCGATGTGACTTGTTACAGTAAACCCTAATGGTAATATACCTAAAAGGTTGCACACCAGAATGAATGTAAATATTGTAAAAACTAATGGTATATACTGTAACCCTTCTTTACCAACATTACTTTCTATTGTGGAGACAATAAAATCATAAATAATTTCTATTATTGACTGTAATGCATTTGGGATAATGCTTGTTTTCCTTAATCCGATATGACAAGAAAGGGAAATTAAAAATGTGGATAATACCATAAATAATGAAGCATTTGTAAAATCGATGTTATATCCACCAATGTCAGGTAGCTTAAGTATAGTGGAAATCCTAAATTGGTCTAAGGGATTTGCTGACATTTATTCTCCGTACAAACGTATAATGATAATAGAATTTTACTATACCTAATCATATCAACTGTAATTAGTTAGTCAATCGCAGTTATGTAGATAGACAACCATGTTAATTTAGGGAATTCAATAGGTGCTTTTAGTCTGAGAAAATAGATGTATTGTTCATAAGAGATATCTGATAATATTAAGAATATACATATTCAAAGTTAAATAACCAATATATTTAGTGAATTTTGATACTATTGAAATACTTTAACTTGCAAAGGTATTATTTATGCCTTATTTAGGTATGTCCTGAATGTTTAATATAATGATAAAGTACTTTAGTTAGGCTGATAGATAGATACTACTAACATTTCTTGTTATTAAAGAAATACGTGTGGTGTGATTACTTTAATATTAAGTGATGGTCTCCCTCATGTTTGATGTAATCTGTTTTTATAGTAGTAGTAAATAGTAGATGTACTTCTTCAGTCGTAGTGTATTTTTTGGAAAATTCAAATTTTCTTAATTTGTGTATAAATTTTAATAAAACAATAGCTATTTTATTTATAATTATGTTGTTAGTTTTCTATCTAGTTGTATTACTTCCTAAAATGTAATATTGTAATAAGATTTAATAATATAGAACCGAAATTTAAATTTTTTCTGTTTCATATGAATTATAAACTATAATTATGATTAAATGTTAATAATGGATTGTTATGCAATAAAACGTGAGTTAGAAGCAATAATTGTTGGCAGATTTTATTGTGAGCAAATTCTTAAGTTCTATGGGTTATATTCTGTTAACAGTTAAAGTTGTGTATATTTTTAAGATATTGTTGTTGAAATAGCATTACACGAGGTAATATTTTAGCAGATAGAGTGGTATTTATCTAGGTATGTTGATAACATAAATATATCTTAATGTTTATTGTAGGTAGTTAATATTTTAAATTTGAGAAAGTTTTGTATAAGATCTAGTTTTGTTGATATACTTGATTATGAAAGGTTGTTTAAAATTGATTATTAAATTAGAATAATAGCATATTACTTGTTTTTTATTATGTATGATAAATTTTTAAAGCAAGTTTTACTTGATAAAAATTTTTGTGAGTTAAATTCAATAGTTAATGTTATAAATAGTATATATATTGATAGAAAAATAAGTTCTAATATATGTGATATCATTAAACAATATGGTAATCATGCTTTTATAGTAGCTGATATAAATACTGCTGCTTTATTGGATAAGGTAGTATTTAGTACTTTTCAAAATTTTATAATCTTGCATAAGTATTGTGCTTCTCAAGAGTTGGTAGATTTAATTCAAAAAAAGTCTCAGGATGCTGATATTTTAGTATCTTTTGGCAGCGGAACAGTCAATGATATTTGTAAATATGTAAGTTATATTACAAATAAAAGTTATATTTCATTTCCGACAGCTCCTTCTATGAATGGATATAGTTCATCAAATGCATCTATAACATTTAATTGTGGTAATAAAAAGTCATTAAAAGCTCATTTACCTAAAGCTATATACGTAGATATAGATATTATTGTAAATGCGCCACAAAGGTTAATAGTCAGTGGTTTTGCTGATTTTATTTGTAGGTCTACAGTACAAGCGGATTGGTTATTGTCGCACATATTGTTAGGGAATGAATATACTGAACTACCATTTTTAATAAGTAGAGCGAGTGAAGAGGCATTATTAGCTGAATATTTAGGGTTAGTAAAACGTGATGAACATAGTATTATGGTTTTGATGCAAGCTTTACTTTTATCTGGACTGGGAATGTTTATTGTAGGAGGAAGCGAATCTGCTAGTCAAGGAGAGCATATGATTGCTAATACCATAGAAATCCTACAAAATAATATGTCCTTTTTTCATGGTGAATTTATTGGAGTGAGTTCTGTTATTATGGAATGCTTGCAGAAAAGGATACTTAAACAGGTACCTATATTGTATCCTACATTAATTAGTAGTGACAGTATAAAAGAGTATTTTCAGGTGCAGCATGCTGAGGAATTTTGTGATATACTTACTGAAAAATTTATTGATCAGCAAAAAGCTGATAATCTCAATAGTTTGATCTGCAATAAGTGGTCTGATATTGTTGATATGATTCACGAAAAAACTTTATCCAGCATTTTAATAAGGGATATGTTAGTTAATGTAGATTGTCCTTGTAAACCGGAACATATTGGATGGGACTCTAGAAAATATAGTAAAGCCGCTGAGTTTGCATTTGTTACTAGGCGAAGATTTACGTTTCTTGATATTGCACATCATGCAAGACTGCCAGTAGTTGAACATATTTAATGTTTAAACACCTGAATTTAAAGTTTTTTGTATGAATTTGTTCATAACTAAGCATGTATGAAGTTCTATTTATATGATGGCTGTTTACAAACAAGACAAGTTTTTAATATTTATATGTGTATTATATAATTCAGTATTGAAATTTTTAAAAAGATTGAAACACATATGTTTGTTACTGTATGTGTACATTATAGTCTTACTAGTTTAATACTTGTGACTTAGAGAGGTATATATTTGTATAAGGCTTAAGTTATAAATATAGGTATATATGCAAGATGTATTGTTGTGTATAGCAAATGCATCTAGATAGAAACTTCTGTTAATAAATATTTACTGTATTAGTTATTGGGTATGTAAGTAGTTTTTGGTGTTCAAATATGTATAGAATTTATAATAAGGGGTTTGTTGTGTTGCTATTAATTGGCTATATGTGTTATGTAGTATATAGCTTCATAATTATCTAATTACAGATGTATCGTATAAATGCAGTTGTTGATGTAAATATGGGTTATGTTTAATAATTTATATCTCTAATTTTACTGTAATAGTTTTAACTTTTGTAATTAATTTATGATCATGGGTAATAGATTAGTAGAACAGTTTTTAAGTAGCTATTATTAAATAAGTGGAAGCTGACTAACGTATGTTTGTGGAAAGTAAATAATATAAATGCTATATATTTTAATTCTGTTTTCACTAATAGTAGTATTCTAACGTATAACAATGTAGTATTTATAGTTTAATCGGATTCAGTTATAGTGCAATATCCAAAGCTTGTAACAGCAATTTCATATTAATTCCTTAATTTTTACTTGTGATCGTAATTTGATATATTGGGAAAGTTAGAGTAGGTAATATCTGCCTTATAGAGTTTTTGTTAATATTGTTAAAGTTGGAAATCCGATGTATGTAAAAATACATATTTCCTTCAAAAAGTAATTAACATTTTATTTGTCTTGTGTTATTTTAAGGCGAAGTGTGTTAATGTGTTCTTTTTATATGTTATATGATGTAAATAAAAAGAAGAAGGCTCCTGATGGTCAAGGAGATGATATAACTAGTGAAATTTGTACAACAGATGGTGAATCTGATACGAGAGGTACAAAAAGTACTGAGCAACCTGTAGATCTTGTAGGTCAAGATTTTTTTTTAGAAGAGGGGGGGGGGGGAACAAAGTACATATGAAGGTACACAGTGTGTAGCTAGTGTTGAAGAGGGTGCTTCTTTTCAAATTATATCAGAACGAGAATTGGTGGACAAAGGCCAAGCAAGTAGTACACTTGAAGATGTATATATAAAACAAGGTGCTAGACCAAAAAGGAGAGGTCAGCATGGTACTGTAATATTAAAACAAGAAACTCAACAGCCAAGTAGTGCACTTGAGAAAATAGATGTAAAACAAAGTGCTAAGTCAAAAAGGGAGAAAATTAAACTTAGCAGTCAGGAATCAAAACATATTAAAAGTACAGGACCACTTGGGAAGAAATCGAACTTCTATGTAGGAGCTATAACACATAACAAAACTTATGGGGTACCTTTTCCTAGTACATGCGTAGGACAATTGACTTATTATGTAGATAAATTAACACTTACTCCTACTGAACATGTTGATGACCTTCAGGAAAGCATGGTATCAGGAAAATATTCTTCAAAGTTTGCTAATATACCTGGTCAAATTCCCGGTCAAATTCTAGCAAGATTACAAAATCTACATTTTAGTTATCTTTGTGAATTGTTGGGAGAATTGTTTATTGTAGAGCATAATATTTTGAGTATGAATAAGGTATATTATGATGTGTTATCAGGTATTACATCGCATGCTAACATGGCTGTGTCTCTTTTAAAGTTAAATATATGCTCACAACTTGCTTTTGCATTGAATGTTTCTGCAGTAGGAAATGCAATGTTGTTAACCTGTTTAAATAGTATGGACTTTTATGTAATTGACCGGATTTGCATTGAAGCACATGAGATCTTACAAAAGTGTAAATCAAATGCAGAGTGTCGAATTAGTATGCTGTCTATTTTTACATGTTATCTAGATTGTCAGAATGATGGTATTGATAATTATACAAGTTATAGTTCAAGTTTTTATGCAGCATCGATAGAGTTGTTAAATCATTTGATATCTGCAAAACTCTGTAGAAAAACAAGTTATCCACCTGTAGTGCTAGATATGATAGACTTACTGATTGTAAGTTGTGGTATTCAATTGGGTCTTGTGTGTAGAAATGTTGATTTGTATTATGAAACTAAACGGTATTATTGCGCTAGGTTCGATAAATTGCATAATACTGGATTAGTAGCATTTATGTATAAGTTATCTGAAGTATTTCAATTTAAATGTTATGTTACATCATTATTATATGATTATGGTCTAGTGGATTTAGGTGGTATGAAGTATCCTAGTATACTACTTAGTGTGAGTTCGCCTAATTTTGCAAGTAGGTGGTGTCAATTAGTTGAACAAAATTGTGAAAAATTTTCGTATATTATACAAAGTATAAGTAATAATATTATTTGTCATGCAAATGTAGAAAATATGTGTAATCTTTATCTTATGGTAAAGGAGTATGAACTAGTATGTGCAGCATCTACTTCTTATCCTGGTGCAGGTAATGGTAATGAGTTGTTATGTTATGAAGAAAAGGAAGTTAAGGATCACAAGAAACAAGAATATACAAGATAAATCTATGTTTAGGTATATTTCAGCGATATTATTCTAGAGATTTTAGTTAAATTTAGTAAATTAATGTCAATATGTTTATTGCCTTAATTAAGATAGTATTACTGAATTGAAATTTCTTTTTGTTTATGAAACTATGCTTAGTGTTAAAATACTGATATAAACATTTTACTGATAAGTTAGTTTTTGATATTACGTAAGTTTGCATTTTCTGTGTTTGTTTCATGCAATTTTGCATTTAATAGGTTTGCATTTTCTAAATTAGCATTAGAAAAGTTAACGTTAATAAGCTCTGAGTTATTAAATGTAGCAGATTGTAGATTAGTATTGGAAAAGTTTACGTTTTTTAATGTTAGATTAGAGAAGTTTGCATTCTGTAATATAGAATCTGAAAAATCTGTATCACTTAAATCTAGTTTTCTAAAATTAAAATTAGAGAAATTTACGTCAAATCTTTTGTTATTTCTTATTGTATTCTGTAGTGCTTTAAGAGATGTAATTCCTTGAGAAGGCTTGTTTGTAAAGTTTTTATTAGCGATAATTATTGTATTTGTGATATTACAGTCATTGAAGTCAAAGTTAGTTAAAATGTTATGGTAAATGCTAGATCCATTAAAGTTAGATTCCCTTATTTCTGCAGATTCTAGATTGTTACTAAAAAAATTTGTTTTATTTATTGTATTATTACTAAAAGTTGAAAAGCTAAGGTTACTGTGTTCTATATTTGTAGCCTCTATTGTCGAATTAGACCATAACGTATTTGTTGCTCCTATCTTGTTATAAGTATTGTTTGTTATAGTATTGTGATCTATAGTTGCAAAATTTAAAATACTTGTATTTATTTTAGAATTACTCCATTCAGAATTCTTTATTGATACCATGGTAAGGTCTGAATTATAAAATATTGTATTCTTAATGATTGCATTTATTAAAATAGTATTATTGAAGTTGGATTTAATAATATTAGTTGAATCAAGTATTACAGATTGCATGTCAGACTCTTGTATACTTGCATTTGTAATTTCTGTATTGCTTAAGTTTACATGAGATAATGTAGCGTTATTTAGGTTTACACCGATTAAAGTTGCATTATTCATGAATGCATTATGTAAATTTGTATTCTTAAAATTTGTGTAATAGGCATCTACAAAAGACATATTTGTATTACTTAGGTTGACATTTTGAAAATTAGAAGAACTTATATTTGATACCGCCATATTACTGTTGCTAAGGTTGCTACCTGTGATATCTGATGAATCTAAATTTGCTCCGTATAATATGGAGTTTGTTAGATTAGAAAATTGTATTCTTGAATTGTATAAATTTGCTCCAAATAGGTTAGAAGATGATAGATTACAGCTTTGTATAGTTATGTTATCCCCTTCTATGTCGTGAAAATTTGCATTTTGTATTTGAGATTCGGAAATTAAACTTGATGTTAATTCTGTTTCTGAAAAATTTGTAGATAGTCCACTTACTTCATTTAAAATAGAAAAACGCATATCTGAATAGCTGAAGTTTGTGTTATCAAGTTTCGATTTATCAATTGTAGTTTTTTGTAAATCTGCAGATGTAAAATTAGCAAAATTTAAGTTTGAATCCTTTATACTAGATCTACTTAGATTAGCGTGTATAAAAGATGCTCTCTGCATATTAGAATTTATAAAAGTTGAGTTAGATAAATTAGTGCGTGTAAAGTTTGCATGTGATAAGTTTATGCTGTTAAATACTGATCCTCTGAGATCTAGATCACTAAAATCTGCTCCTGATAAGTTATTTCCAAATTCTTTCTTGAAATCTAACGGTATTCCTTTGGAATGACATTTTATTATGAAATTGATAAATTCTTCTTTTGTATGTGTAGTGTGTTTTATAGAAAAAAGGTCTTGTTGTTCTGTAGTTTCATCTTTATTTTCCTTTGTAGTGTTGGCATGAGAGTTGTTAGCATTATATACTAGTGAAACACAGAAAATTGAGATTGTAATAAATATTGCATAGTATTTCATATTATATAAATCTATATAAATTGTCGGTAGTATAACTTGATTTTATTATAAATAATAAGTTTCATAAAATTGGTTAATGTTAATTTTGTATTATATATTTTATATTATCTATTCTTTTTTATATATGGCATGTTTACCTGGTGATTAATTTTAACATAAATTTTATAATATCATTTTTGGTATACTATATTAGTCCAAAGTATACTATATAATGCTTAATTGTAAAGATGTTTACATGATAATTTATGATGTTTGCTAAGCATTCTAGGAAATATAAAGCATTATTTTGATTTACATTTCTAATTGTTGAAATAATATGAATGGCAAGATTGTTCGAGATTTTGTATACTGTAGTATTATAATCCAATGAATATGTTAAATCAGTGATGAAATAATATAAAGTGTATAAAAAATGTGGTTTATAAAACTTGTTCTTACTCTTATTATTCCATTTTCTGTTATGGTAGCACTTGGTACATGGCAAATATTCAGGTTAAAGGAAAAAAATATTATTATTCATAATATGCAAGCTGTTCCTATGAAGTTATCAGACAGTGACCTTATAAAACAACGTTATCATAATGTAATTGCAAGTGGATCTTTTGATAATAGTCATAAGTTTTTTGTTTTTGCTGGTACTCTAGGCTATTACGTATTGCAGCCGTTTCATTTAAGTGATGGCAGACATATATTGGTAAATAAGGGGACAGTAATTGATAAGGGAGTAAAGCTTGAACTTTTTGATAATGATCAACGTAGTATTACTGGTATTCTATATTGTGATCATGAAAAAAAAATTGGATGGTTTGTAAAGAATGATATTGATCATAACCTGTGGTTTTGGTTTGATATAGAAAGTATGGCAAAAACAATAGGTGTGCCATTAGAAAGTTGTGTAATATGGATGAGTAATACATTAGATTTTAATGTGATTAAATCTAATGCTCCATTAAAAGTTAGAAATGATCATCTAGAATATATTATTACTTGGTATTTGCTCTCATTGATATGGTTACTAGGATATGTATATATATATCGGTATCGCAGGTAGGAATTACTATTCGAAAAGTTATCGAAAATAGGACAGTAAATATGTTCTTGTAGAATATGTATTTGAGTATAGCGTTCCATTTGGAGATGATAATGGTTAAGGTACATATTGCTTGATGTTGTGTGTGTTAGTATGATTGTTAGAATGTGTATACTGATATTGCAGGTAGAAATTACTATTCGAAAAGTTATCGAAAATAGGACAGTAAATATGTTCTTGTAGAATATGTATTTGAGTATAGCGTTCCATTTGGAGATGATAATGGTTAAGGTACATATTGCTTGATGTTGTATGTGTTAGTATGATTGTTAGAATGTGTATACTGATATTGCAGGTAGGAATTACTATTCGAAAAGTTATCGAAAATAGGACAATAAATATGTTCTTGTAGAATATGTATTTGAGTATAGCGTTCCATTTGGAGATGATAATGGTTAAGGTACATATTACTTGATGTTGTGTGCGTTAGTATGATTGTTAGAATGTGTATACTGATATTGCAGGTAGGAATTACTATTCAAAAAGTTGTCGAAAATAGGACAATAAATATGTTCTTGTAGAATATGTATATTGAGTATAGCGTTCCATTTGGAGATGATAATGGTTAAGGTACATTAATTACTTGGTTTTGTGTGCATTAATATGGGTACTACGATTTGTGTTGATATTATAAAGCTTGTTATTCAAAATTATTAAGAGTAAGGGTAATAAGTGTGTTATTACAGAATGTATAAGTAAAGTGTAACGTACTGTTGAAAATTATACAAGATTACTTGATGAACATATTATTATTTTTGTTTATCTTGAAAGATAATTATAGAATAAGGTTTGCATTGTAGTTAATCTATTGTTTTAGCGGTTGCAAGTGTGATTCCTTCTTACAGACTTGTTGTAATATTAGTATAACAAACAAACACCCTCCAATAATAGCCATTAACCCGCCAAATGTGAAGCAATGCTGTGCAATTTTTGATGCTGTACTGGGTAGATGTGTTACTTTCCTTATAGCTCCGTATCCACCTAACCATTCTAACCCTGTTATATGTAAAAACTGTCCTAGACTATAAATGTAGATTTGTATGTTAGCTATGGTGATGTTAATTTTGCTAAATCCGATTTTTGGTATTATCCAATAAATGAATCCCATAAATGCTATTGTCATTCCAACTATAGATCCATGATAATGTGCAGGTATTGTTACATTCCCTTGCATACTTAATATTCCTAAAATCCCACCATAGTTAAATAGTAAAATTGCACATATTAAACTATGGTATTTAGGGTTAGATAGTGTTTTAATGTTAAATAGTGCAAGTATAAATAAGCATATGGGAATGAATCCTCCAGCAATACGCATATGCCAAGTGAAAAAGTCTATAATAGACTGTGAATCAGCTGGGTTAGATATATATACAATTGGTGTAAATATAGTAGATAGTGTATTAATCGAAAAAATGATATTAACTATGTTTGTTTGTAAAAATTTACTTTTCTGTTCTAGCATGATTATAAATACTAGTAGTAGGGTTTGACTGAATGCTAACTGTAATACGTGTCCTCCACCCCAAAACATATGCTCATAGAATAATACAGGAGTATACTTTTGTGTATGTATTGTATAATAGGACATACTAAAGCATAAAATTGCACATATAAGTATTATTGAATTTCCATAAATTCCCAGTGAAATACCTTGTAATATTTTAGAACTGCGACATTTTGTTGAAAGTATTGAATAACAAAGTATACTCATGATGAATATTAGTAATCCTAGTAGAAAATATTGGTTATTGATTATAGGGATGTAGTTATTCTTTATTGGTTCTGCGTTAGTGAAAAAAGTAGACAGTATCATTAATAATGTTCCAGTAAATGCAGAATAGCACAAATATTTGAAATATCCTGAGTACTTAATATTTGATATCATAAAACTTGATATCATTGAAATTATAGAACATCCCCATACTAGGACCGATAAATTGACATGTATAACTAATGATGTATCAAAAATCCTATTAACGTCAGCAAAAAAAGACTTTGATATAGGAAGTCTTAGTAATACAATAAATATAGATAATATACCAGATATTGCTAAAGCAAATGTTCCTAATAGTAGCCATTTGCGGCATAGATGTATGTTATAATTGTTGATATAAGACATTGCCAAATTTTTTAATTATGTGTAACGGATTATAGACTTGCTATAAAAAGTAAACAAGGATATTTGATATTCTTTTTTATTAAAAGAATTGTTTAATTTAATATTAAATATATTTTACAGTAGTTAAGTATAAATATTAGTTTAATTATGTGGGTATTATTTTTTTATGACGTGTTCTTGATTACTTTCTAAATATAAACTCATTTTGATTATATTTGTTATAATTATATATAAAAAAGAGAAAATTGATTTATTAATTTTATCTAGAGTATACATAATTTTCAATATAAGTATTGAAGTTGTTTAGATTATCATTATCATAAGGTGAAACATAGAGCATTATATAATATGGGTGGTTATTTTAGAAGAACTTTGCCTAATCTATTAACTGTGTTGCGAGTACTTGCAATTCCTGCTATAGTTTGCAGTTTTTTTTTACAGAGTAATGGTTCAAATTATATTGCATTTGTTATTTTTATTTTTGCATGTATTACAGATTTTTTTGATGGTTATTTGGCACGTATATGGCAAACTCAGTCTAAGTTTGGGAGATTATTTGATCCAATTGCAGATAAACTAATTGTGTCTGCAACTCTGATTATGTTGGTATATATAGGAAAAATCACTAAGTTAACTATAATACCTGTTGTTATAATAATTTGTAGAGAAATTTTAATTTCTGGACTTAGAGAATTTTTAATTTCTATGGATGTTAGAATTCCTGTTATAAAACTAGGAAAGATTAAGACATTTATCCAAATGGCAGCTATTGGTATGTTAATACTGGATTATTGTTTTATGTATATTGCAGATATAATATTGTATATAGCAGCAATATTGACTGTGTATTCTGCATACCTCTATATATGTGTAGCTCTGAAACATATTTATTCTCAAGAATAAATATAGGATTGTATTAGCATTGATAAGTTATACATACTGTCTTTTAACATTAAGTTTAATGTATTAGAGTTTTGTTGTTATTTCATTCATGATACTTTTTTATTTTCTTGTTAAATAATCAAATTTTTGGTGTTAGTATGCCTGTAGTGTTTTTTTAAAGTGTCTTTGCTGTATGACTTGTTGATTTAATATGTAATGCCTTAACTTTGTGATATTTATCAATTTTATGTACAAATAAAGATGTTGTGTTTACTGCTATCTGATAAATTGGTGATTACTATAAATAATACTGGTTATTTATTATTAAAGAGTCAAAAAGGTTTTTTGTAACATATCCGAGTGTTTTGACTATCTTTGTACTATGTTACTTGTTAATTCAAATGTGATTGGTTTTGTTATATTTAATCAATTGTAGTTAGAAATAATGATATTGTATTTGCTAGGTGGATTGGTGATTACTATAAATAATACTGGTTATTTATTATTAAATAATCAAAAAGGTTTTTGTAACATATCCTGAGTGTTTTGACTATCTTTGTACTATGTTACTTGTTAATTCAAATGTGATTGGTTTTGTTATATTTAATCGATTGTAATTAGAAATAATGATATTGTGTTTGCTGGATGGATTAGTGATTACTGTAAATAATACTGATTATTTATCATTAAATAATCAAAGAGGTTTCTAATATTAATATATCCTGTAGGTATTTTTTACTGTCTTTATACTGTATTACTTGTTAATTTGAGTGTACTGAGTTTGGTTATATTTAATCAATCCTGAGTAAAAATAGCAATGTTGTGTTCGTCCTTTATCCACTTAGTAAATTAGTTGTTACTATAATGTATTTTTAATGATTTTATCTCTGTTATGCTAAAATGTACAATTCCTCACTAGAATACAAAGTAGTGTAAGTAGAGTTATGTATTTTTATAATGCTATAAATAAAACTTTTAGGGTAAAAAGTATGAGTATTTTGTGATTACTTTTATACTTAAGCTACCTGACATTGGTGGATATAACATCGATTTTACAAATTTTTGTTGAAAATAAGTAATAATATTCTGGGAAGTCATTAAACAATCTTTGTGCTAGTGTTATTGCGTCACGTGCTGAAGTTGTTTGGTTGTTGTGTCGTACTACTGTAACGTTAGTAAGGTGTGAAGCTGTGAGATGTAGTTTTGTTGCCATTTGGTTCATTTCTTTAACAAAATTTTCTTGGGAACCGGATATACCTTCTGCAAGGGTAATCGATTACTATATAATTTTCTTATCTAAATAAATTGTAGTACACAGAACTACATGACATAAATGCTTTAAAAGTATTGAAGAAGTAGTAATGTTATAGATCTACCTAATAAGCTTGTGATTATTAATGGTAGAAATTTCTAATATTAGTAAAGAACATTGCTATTTTTTGATTGTTTGCTTCTTCTATTACCTCTTGATCACGTAATGACCCTCCAGGTTGAATTATTGCACTTATTTTTGCAGATGCACTGAGTAGTATACTATCTGTAAATGGGAAAAATGCATCAGATGCTAAAACAGCCCCTGTGCAATCTTTGGATTTTTTTATTGCAATTTCCAAGCTATCTACACGACTCATTTGTCCAGCTCCAACTCCAATTGCACGATGGTCTCGTGCAATAACTATTGCATTAGACTTTACATGCTTACATATTTTCCATGCAAATAGCAAATTAGAAATTATATCAGGTGATACTGGGAAATTTGTAACTTGTATTAAATCTTTTTCTGATAATCTATTTGTGTTACTTTCCTGCAACAAAAATCCCCCACTAACATTCTTAATAGTATATTTTGGCAGATTGTATTCTGTAGATAAAATGATCCTTACATTTTTCTTCTTTTGTATTATTTCTATTGCTTTATCTGTAATAGATGGTCCTACTACTACTTCAATGAAAATTTGATTAATTTTTTCTGCTATCTCTTCATTTATTTCCCTATTAAGAGCAACAATACCACCAAAACTACTTTTTGGATCACATGCAAAAGCTTTATTATAAGCACTTGTGATATCATCAGCAGTTGCTGCTCCACAAGGATTACTATGCTTTATAATTACTGCAGCTGGTTCTGTAAATTCTGCTACTATGTTAATGGCAGCTTCTATATCAACTATGTTATTATAACTTAACTGTTTACCATGTAATTGTTTTAATGGATACTTATCTGTTAAAGTGCTGTAAAATGCACCTTTTTGATGAGGATTTTCTCCGCATCTGAGATCTTGTACTTTATTTCCATGAATAATAAATGTGTTTGGTAAAATATCTTGAGGATTATTGTTTAGCCAATTGTGTATAGCACTGTCATAAGTTGATGTAATAGCAAATGCCTTTGCTGCTAGATATTTTCTATATGATAATGTTGTTCCATTGTTATTATTGGTCATTTCTGTTTGTAATGTATTATAATCGTTTATATCTGAGATTACAGCTACATTATTAAAATTTTTTGCACCAGATCTAAGTAAAGTTATCCCACCTATATCTATTTGTTCTATTATTTGATCATCAGTTGAAGTTTTGATACTAGCGACCTGAGAAAAAGGGTATAGGTTTACTATGACTAAATCTATATTTTGTATGTCAAACTTTTTACTTTCTTCAGTATGACTATTACGGTTACTCAATATTCCACCGTGAACTTTTGGGTGTAATGTTTTAACCCTACCATCCATTATTTCTGGAAATTTAGTGTAGTCAGATATTTCTATAGCTTGTAATCCCGCATCTACTAAGGTTTTATAAGTACTGCTTGTTGCAATAATTTCAACCTTTTGTTCTACTAGGAATTTTGCAAGGTCAATAATGTTTGTCTTATTATATACTGATATAATTGCTCTGTTAATTTTCATAGTTTTTTATATAGATAATATATACGTTAAAATATTTATACTAATTTTTTTTAATCATTGCTAAGATCTGTGCTTCAGAAGCTAACGCTTCTTCTACACGTGCAAAGCATTGAAATCTGCAAGTGTCCTTCCTTTTGTGTATTACATTTGTTTCAATAGTCAATACATCACCTGGAATAACAGGCTTACGGAATTTTGCTAGTTCTATTGACATAAAATATACAGAATAATTTTCAAAGTTGCACTGAAAATTACTCATTATGCATACCAGACATGCTTGTGCCATAGCTTCCACAATAAGTACACCCGGCATAACAGGATTACTAGGGAAATGTCCAGTAAAAAAGGGTTCATTGAAAGTTACATTTTTTACTGCTATTGCAGATTCATTGGGAACACATGCAGTTACTTTATCAAGTAATAGAAATGGATAAGAATGTGGTAACATTCTAATAATGTCTTGAATATTAAACTGCATGTATATAACCTATTTCTTTATTTCTACATTTGGTAATTCCTTATTTAATCTTTCTAATACTTGATTAGAAAAATCTATGCCATCAGCTGCGTAGAATACCTGATTCTTTTTTACTAGAAAAAGTACTACACTGATGTTATTTTCTTTAGCTATTTTTGCTGATATGTTTTTTATTTTATTGTACACTATCTCCATAGCATTCATGTACATGTTTTCCAATTCTGATCCTTTACTTGAAATCTCTTGTTGTAAATCTGATACCTTTGCTTTAAAATCATTCACCTTTTTATCAAAAGCTTCAGGGCTTAAAAGCGATTTCTGTTTACTTAATTCTTCTTCCAATTTATGTAGTTCTTCTTCTCTTGCTGCAAAGTCTTTCTGTAGTTCTGTTCTTTTATCATCTAATTGTGTCCGAATACTTTTTACTGATAATGCATCGGATATGATGACATCACGATCAATAAAAGCTAGAGGAATAACCTGATCACTTTTTGCTACAGCTTGGAAATTAATTCCAAAAAGTACTAAAAGGGTGGTTAGAAATAATTTTAATTGCATAAAAACCTCTTTTATTGCATTGAAAACCTTATTATGTCTACAACATCATGGTCTTCCTTTAATATAGGGAAACCAAAGTCTAGTCTCATTGGCCCAAATGGGGACCGCCAAGAAAATCCAAACCCAGCTGAAAGTCTTAGAGCTTTACTTTCATAATACTCTTTATTAGTATAGTCAAGCCCAAATAAAGTTGCTGCGTCAATAAAAACAGAACCTTTAATTCCTAGGTCTTCTGGTAACCCTATTGGGAAATCTACTTGATTTATTATACTAAAGTAAAATTTTCCACCTAATGCATCTAAACTTTTTTTATCTCGTGGTCCTATACCTGATTGATGAAAACCTCTAATCTCGTTACTACCAATTATGAATCTTTGACTAATTTTTACATTTTCATCACTTTTATATGAAAACACATATCCCATTGATGCTTTAGCGGTAAAAAGTATATCATGGCTTAACTTTGATAGTAATTCTTTACTGTAATATACTGATCCTTCAGTTTTTATATAATGTAAAGTCCCACCAATACCGGAAAAGTTTTGGCGAAGCTTCAGTAAATATCCATCATGTATTTTAGATACATTGTCAAATTTACGGAATTGTAAAGAATAACCTAATGATGAATCTATGTTTTCACCTGCTTGTTCTTTTATTATTTCAGAAGCAGTAGGCTTGACGTTGAATATGTTTATATGCTTATAAGAATAATTTAACGAAAGTCCCAAGTCATCTGTAATGTTATGTGATGTATGCAGCATAAAACCAGCACTGCTACTACTGAATGCAGCATCTGAATTGTTTTTGATTATATCAATGAAGCTACTATTGATCTTTTCCATACTTGGTTTATTTTGATGTGAATAAAATAATCCAAAACCTACTGATGAATCAGTGTCTAGAAAGTTTGGTACTGCAAAGTCTATACTGCTGGATAATGAGGAAGATGATTTTTCTAGATGTAGAGATAAAATTTTACCAGTTCCAAATAAATTTCTTTCTTGTATGTTTACCTTACCTACAAGCCCAGTAATGGAAGAAAAACCTGCTGCTATATCAAATGATCCAGTACCTTTTTCTTTGACTTGAAAATTTAAGTCAACTAAGCTGTCATTTATTTTATGGTTTTGTACATTTACAGATTCAAAAAAACCTAAACCTAAAATATTTTTATAAGATCTGTTGATTACACTAGCATTATATATATCGCCTTCAGAAATATTAAGTTTTTGTCTAATTACTTTATCTATAGTGTTCTGGTTATTTGTAATATTGATATTATTTATGTAAACCTTATTACCTGTATAGATAATATAATCTACATCAACCATACCATCTCTTGTATGATATTCGTGCTTTACATCTGAAAAGAAATTACCATTATTACTTAAATGCCATGTTATTTTTTCAACAGAACTGTTTACAATTTCTGGGTTAAATGTATCTTCACTTTTTGACAGTATAAGTTTTGTGAGTTCGTCTTTTAAATGAGTATTGTCAGTTTGTTTGTCTATAACTATGTTGCTATTACCAAATTTGTATTGTATTCCTTCTTCAATAGAAAAAATTAGATTGATGTTTTTATCACTAGTTATTTCTGGAATTGCAGACTTGACTTTAAAATCTATAAAGCCTTTAGATGCATAAAAGTTGTACAATGCAGCTTGATCAAGCATTAGTCTTTCAGGTGCAAATTTTGTGTTACTGTTGAATATTTTATATGGATAATACTCTGTTGATAATATAGTTTTCTTTAATGTTGTGCTGGGGAAGAATTTATTTCCTACAAACTTGATATTTTTTATTCTTGATGTTGGTCCCTCATTTATTCTTAAAATGATATTAACTTTGTTATTATCTAATGCTTGTATCTCATGAGAAATTGTGACTCCTAGTTTACCTTTGGTCTGGTACAGCAGCACTAAATCTGAAATATCACGTTGTAACTTTGATTTTGTAAAAACAGCGAGTTTCTTTAATTTTAGTATGTCGTTTTGTAAAGTTTTGTTATTGAATTCTTTATTGCCGTAAAAAAATATATCATTAACTATAGGATTTTCTTTTACATTGATTATTAAGTAATTGTCCTTGTTAACATATACTTCAACATCTGAAAATAGTTGAGTGGAGTATAAATTTTTTATGATCTGATTTATAGTACTTTCTTTAATATTATCTTGTAAGTTAATTTTTGAGTAAAAATATATAGTTTTATAATCTAACCTGTGATTACCATTAATTTGAACTTGTTTTACCTTAGTGTCGGTAGCTTCTGCATAAACACAAGAAGAAAATAATAACATTAAAACAACGATAACATACTGCATAAAACTACTTAAAAATATTCCTTACATCATTAAACGTGACAAAAATCATCAAAGATAGCAACAGCATTAATCCAATAGTAGCTGCATATCTTTGATATTTAGGGTTAACTTCCTTACGTCGTAATATCGCCTGAATTAGATATTGAAAAATATGTCCTCCATCTAACATTGGAATAGGAAGTAAGTTCATTATACCTAAATTAATAGAGATCATAGCCATACATAGTAACACTTGGTTCTGTTTTACTGATTCACCTGAATATTGAGCTATACGTATGGGTCCACCTAATTCAGTAAGGCTGCGCTTTCCAGTTAATATCTGTCCCAATACTTGAAAAATTGATTTAGATAGTAAATAGGTATAATTTATTGATTGGACAAAAGATTTACCCAGGGCTAGCTTTTGTAATTTATAGTTACTAGGAAGATTGCTCATTACTACACCTAGGAAAGGTTTTGCTTTAATTTTACCTGCATTCCCTTCTGTCTCTCTTAATGTTGGTCTTACCTTAACAACATGTATACTTCCGTTGTGTGAATACTTGATAGTTAATTCTTGGTTATCTTTTGCATATTTTTCTATATATTCCTTAATTTGTTCGAACCATTTAATTTCATGATTGTTAATTTCAAGGATAATGTCTCCTGTTACTAGGCCAGCACGTGCTGCTGCACTGTTTTCTATAACATCACCTATTGTTGCATTATGGCGTAAAACACCCTGTACATTAAACAATACTGTAAGTAATACTAAACTAAATATTATGTTTGCAAATGGACCAGCAAATGCAATAAGAGATTTCTGTAACAAAGATTTCTCACAAAATGCATATTGTTTTTTATCTTCTGATAAACTACTAGAATTTCCAGTAGTGCTTGATGGATCATCGTCTCCCAGCATTTTGACATATCCACCTAATGGTATTAAACTGAATTTCCACCTGGTTCCTGATTTATCATTAATGCCAAATAGCTCAGGACCAAACCCTATAGAAAAGACTTCAATTTTAACACTACACAACTTTGCTACAATATAATGGCCGTACTCATGTACAAAGACTATTACAGACATTATCGCAAGAAATGACAGTAAATAAAAAGAACTACTGTTTAATATGTTATATAAACCATTAATACTACTTATCATAGTAAAATTACTAGCATGTAATAAAAGAAGCTATTGGGATGATATAGTATATTTATATAATTGACAATATAATATGTAATAATTTTAATGAGGTCAATATAGTGTATGAGATGAGAGGTATGGATACTTTATTGGAAAAGCGTAAGCGATTACTATATAGGAGTTTACATAGGGGATGTAAGGAAATGGATATAATTCTAGGTAATTTTGCTTTGCATCATATTTATTTGTTATCTAATGAAGATGTTGATGAATATGAAAAGGTTGTTAATACCAGTGACTACCAGCTTTATAAGTATATCACAGGAGAAGAATTAATTCCGGAATGTTTGGATCGTAATCTCGTAAGAAATATTGTGGATTTTAATGAATCTATTGTGAAATTAAAGTTTTCAAAATAAAATCTATATTCTAATAATATTCTAATAAGTTAAGACTTATAGTAAGAAATCTTTTATATTTTTATTATACCAAGCTATATAGTATTCAATAAATTGAAGAACTTATATTATCTAGTTATCCTATGTTAATTTTTGTGAGATATGAAATTTTTTAGTCTAGTATATATGTTAATGTGTTTATGTATTGTTTTATACATTTAGGTTGTAAATTATCGGATATAAGGTTTATCTATGGTTTATTGAATATTCATAACATAGTGTTTGTCAGTTAGAGTAGTGTTTTGAATTTGCATAGTTACTTTCTTGATATTAAAAGGTTTAAGTTATTGCTAAATATATGGCTTTTAATAAGGTTTGTTAATTATTAACTTTGATGTATAATGGTAAGAAATATAGTTTAATGGGTTTAGCTCTTACCTCTATAGTTCTAGATAAATTTATTGAGTTTATACTTATTTATTTAAAGATCAATTTTTAAATTTCTAGTATTAATGGTTTATTAAGTATACAAACTTATAGTTGTTAAAATTGGAAGATTGATAAAGTGTGATATAGTTACTTTTAACTTTAGTATAGTAATGTTTTTTTTAAATATGGATTTAGTGTACGTTTTAGCATGTTCTTTAATTGGGGGGATAATCCTCAATTGTATGCCATGCGTATTTCCTGTGTTGTCATTAAAAATAATGTCAATAGTTAAAAATGTGCAACATTCAAAAAAGTCATTAATAAGAGTTGATGGTATAGCATATACATGTGGAGTCATGGTGAGTATGCTTGCGTTGTCTGTGATATTACTAATATTTCGTTATTTTGGATATGTAATAGGATGGGGATATCATATGCAATCTCCAATATTGATTACAGGGTTAATGTATATTATGTTCCTTATGGGATTATCATTTTCAGGTTTCTATCATTTACCGTTTATTTTTCCCAATATTACTAGTAGTAACGCTGAAAAGGAAGGAATAATAGGTAGTTTTATTGTGGGGATGATATCTACATTGGTTGCAACTCCATGTACTGCTCCATTTATGGTATCTGCTATAGTATATGCTTTAAATCAACCATGGTTATATTCATTGTTGATTTTTCAAGCTCTTGGTTTTGGGATAGCATTGCCTTATCTGGTGTTATCATTTTTTCCGCAGTTATTAAGTGTACTTCCTAAGCCAGGTGAGTGGATGAAAATTTTACAACAATTTTTAGCATTTCCTCTTTACTTTTCAGCAACTTGGTTACTTTGTGTATTAATTAAGCAGAAGGGCATAGAATTACTCTTCCCTGTTTTGTCTAGTGTTATATTATTTGTAATGGGGATATGGGTTATGAAATTAATTAATAATAGAAAACTTATAAGTAAGATTCTAATTTGTTTAGTTATAGTCACACTTGCAATTTCTCCTTTGTATTTTCATAAGGTGAAAGAATTGATTACTCAGGGTAAAACTACTGATATGGAGGTATTAGAATTTTCTCAGGCGACACTAACTAAACTTCTTGAGGAGAAGAAAACAATATTATTGTCTTTAGGTGCTGACTGGTGCTTAACATGTAGAGTTAATGAAAGAATTTTTCAATTGGATACTATAAAAGCACTGTTTGCGAAAAAAGGAGTTATTTATATGAAAGGTGATCTAACTAGTGAAAATTCTGAGATTACCTCGTATATTAATAAACTTGATAAAGAAGGTGTTCCACTTTATGTATTGTATGTAAATGGAGAGAAGGTTAAAACTTTGCCACAAATGTTAACTGAGAAGATAGTGATTGATACAGTAAATAAGTATGTGAAGTGATGTGATGTTTGTATTGTATAAACCTTGCTGTTTTATTACATGTAATGGTGTTGTGTTTAGATTATTGTACTTTAATTCCTGATATGTCTATAGTGATAAGCTTATCATTAAAGAACTGAGCTTATTTTTTAGTTTAGTCAAGCTCGTGTTGTAAGTTTGATGTCTTTTTTAGAAATTCCTAATAAGTTTAATATAAAAGTTATGTTAAATGTGAATTTTTCAAAAGGTATGTTAATCTTGTGATGTATTGACTTTACAAAGAATTGCAAGTGTAAATTGCTTTAAATATGCTGTGGTAACTAGAGAACATTCATTATGTAAACCTAGTTACTTCATTTGTAGATAATCTTGAAGTTTACAGTAATATATAGGTTATTTTGAAATAGATGCATTTTCAAAACTAGAAGCTACTTGTTTGATTTTAAAACATGAGCTGCCTTTATGAATGTAACTATTAGTTTTAGTGAACCTAATCATTATATGTGTGTATACAGTTTTTAATTCTCTTTATTTTTAAAAGGAAGCATATCTAGCATTTTCACAAAAAAATTGGTGTTAGATATGCATTCCATTGCATATACAGGAATAGTTTTTTCTGTAAGACCTGGTATTTGAATATGCAGTTTACCTACTTCCTGTCCTTTTTTTACTGGAATAGATACTGCTTCATTATTGTGTGAAACAAAAATCTTAATGTTGTGATATGAGTCTTTAGGATATGAAATAGTGACATTGTCTTTTACAGTTACCCCTATAGTTTTTCCACCGTTAACCATTATTTCTTCAATTTTATTTCCTTTTTCAAATATAGTCTTTGTACTAAAATTATCATAAACATGATTAACTAACATTTGTGCTTCTGATAAAAGTTCTTCTTGGCTTTTTAGTCCATTAACTAATATGAAAACTCTTTTACCGTGTTTTTGTATTGATATGATAGCTCCATAATTACCTTTTTCAATACTTCCTACTATCATACCATCAATATTCATATTGCTGTCTAGTAATGTATTGGTACTTTGCTGATATATATTATTGAATTTTAAATTTTTTGTTGAGAATAAGTAATAATATTCTGGGAAATCATTAAACAATCTTTGTGCTAGTGTTATTGCGTCACGTGCTGAAGTTGTTTGGTTGTTGTGTGGTAGTCCTGTAACGTTAGTAAAGTGTGAAGCTGTAAGATGTAGTTTTGTTGCCATTTGGTTCATTTCTTTAACAAAATTTTCTTGGGAACCGGATATACCTTCTGCGAGGGTAATCGATGCATCATTTGCAGATAGTGCAATAATTCCGTCAAGTAAGTCACGTACCACTACTGGTTGTCCTGCTCTTAGGAAAATAGAAGCACCACCTTTCTGCCATGCTTCCTTACTTGCTATGTATTTGTCTTCCATTCTTACAAAACCTGGTTTCATGTATGAAAATGCAATATATAGCTCCATAAGGTTATTCATAAGAGATAGGTTGATTTTTTTATCTATGTTATGCTCAAATAACATTATATGTGAAGAAAGGTCAAATATTGCTACCTCGGATGCTTTAGTTTGTATGTCTGTTGCATAACTATTGCTTATAGGTGATAAAATGAAAGTAAAAATATATAAAAATACAATAACAAAATTGCGTAACATTATAAATATCTTGATAGAGAAATATTTATAGTATATGTCATGACGCTACTTATATCAATTTATTTATTAATACATCTGAATAATAAAAGTATATATTACCTTATAAACTATTAAAGTTTGTATCTTTAGTTTTAGTAAGATAAATGTGTTTTTTAATTCTATGTCTTAATTGTTTTGTTATGTAATGGATATTTTGAAAAATCAAAAGACTTCTTCTCTGTTATACATATGATGAAATTCTTAATGGAAATACTAGGTGGTAGTTTTATCTATAAAAATACTATAATAGTAGCTTATATATTTTAGAGTTGTTTAAAATTCCGATAAGATAGTGTTTTTATATTTAGTAATAATGAACATTCTATACTTTCTATACTTTTTGTAAGTCTTGTATAATTAAGTATATATTGTTTATGTTTATGATACTGTGAAAAGGTATATTTAGATTATGTGATAGTAATTATTGGCTAGAATAATACAACATTATAAGTTGTAGTGTATATAATATTATGGGGGATATTATTATGTTATAAATAAGGTTTTTGTAGTAGTTATTTGCAACTGCATTCTGAAAATAACAAACACGAACTTTATGGGTCATAAGGAATATATACTTTTATTATTCAGATGTATTAATAAATAAATAAATTGATATAAGTAGCGTCATGACATATGCTGCAAATATTTTATATCAAGCTTAATATTGAAATGGGAACTTTGGGATATATAGTATCTATTAGCTTTAAATATCCTACCATACCGTACAATTTGAATATTTTACTGTGATAAATTTATTTGATAATTAATCTTAAGATTAATGTGTTACTTTAAAGAACAAAAATGTTACATAATAGGAAGTGTCTTTTGATTTGTAACAAGATTATGTAGATTAGTATTTTTAACTAGATTGATAATAAGTGTTGTATCAAATGTATTATGTATCGTTAATCAAATGAAATGAGTTAGCTATGAATATATTCAATTATAAATGTATAGTTCCTAATATAAGTAGTGAAGTATTTGTTGCATCTACTGCTGTAATTATAGGTGATGTTCATATAAGTATGAGGTGTAGTATATGGTATAACTCAGTATTACGTGGAGATGTGGGTAGAATTGTTATTGGTATGGGTACTAATATACAAGATAATACGGTAATACATGTCGATAGAAATCATGGTGATACAAACATTGGCAGTATGGTAACAGTTGGACATGGCTGTATATTGCATGCTTGCGAAATTCATGATTATGTATTTGTTGGAATGGGATCTATTATTATGGATAATGTTGTAATTGAAAAGAATGCAATGATAGCTGCAGGATCGTTAGTTACAAAAGGTAAAATTGTGAAAACTGGTGAATTATGGGCTGGTAGACCTGCAAAATTTTTCAGGATGTTATCTAATGAAGAAATTGAAGAAATTAGTAAATCTGCTGATAACTATATCGAACTCGCTCGTGATTATCTAGTTTGTAAGTAAATTAAAATTAAACATATTTATCTTTGACTGTTAAATGATATATAGTGCAATAAGAGTCCATAACAATATTGTTGTGTTTTTTATGAGTAGGATGAGATCTGTATTTTCAATTGATGTTTAATAACTATATGAAGTAATGCATGATTGTTTGTGTGATAAGTAAGTGAATTAAAACGTATTTATTTTTTGTGAATATGTCAGTTTAGTTAAAGTCTGTAAGTAGTATTGTTGTATCTAATGTAAGTTAAACAAGATTTATGTTTTCAATTTACATTATATGATTATTTGTAATAGAGGAAATGATATTTGGCTATAATTATTTTCAATCTATTTGCAAAATAAATTATGAAGCCATATGTAATGTGCTAAAATATATTACTTCAAGTGTGTGAAGTGTTAACTAGAGTTTTTTGTCAATTTTCCTAGATATTTTAATTAGTCTGTTAGTTTGATGTGTATTGTTATAGTGATAGTTATTACTGATTTATTGTATTTAGTTAAATTAATGATATGTAATTGTAAGTCAAATAATGTGCTAATTTATTGACAATGGGAATTTCTATGATTTATGCTATGGGGTGTACATCATCTTTTGATGCTGGATTTATATGTACTATGGGTATAATTAAATAGTACATAGGTGGTTTTTTGTATTAAGTATAATCTTGGAATTTTTTGTGGTACAGTTATGAGTGAAATACAGGTAAGGGCTGAGAATCTTGGTGGTGAGTCAATATTAGAAGCTCCGATTCGAGTGTTAGTTAATATTGGTGATGATGTTAAGCAAGGTAATGTATTGTTTATCATTGAAACTGATAAAACTTCTCTTGAAATTATATCTCCTGTAGATGGCATTGTTAATCAAGTGTTTGTAGTAGATGAAGATGTTATAGGACGTGATCACCTTCTATGTACAATCAATACTGCTAAATTGTCAGGTGTAATTCAACCTCAAGCTCAGGGTTCTAAGCCAGATAGTAGTAATGTTGTTAATGATGATATCCAAGCATTTATACAGAAAAAAGATGCTCCTTCTGCAGTAAAAATGATGGCAGAAAATTCAATTGATCGCAGTCAAATCAGTGGTTCTAGTGTCGGAGGGAGAATTACAAAGTCTGATGTTTTAGATCATATTAATGTAACTTCGCAGGGTAATACTCTTTCTAGTCAATCTTCTGTTATTTCTCAGGAGAAAAGGGAAGAACGTGTCAAGATGAGTAAAATTAGACAAGTGATTGCTGCAAGGCTTAAGGAATCTCAAAATACTGCTGCAATATTAACTACATTTAATGAAGTGGATATGAAGAATGTTATGGATCTTCGTGTGCAATATAGAGAAACCTTTGAAAAGAAATATGGGATCAAACTTGGATTTATGTCTTTTTTCATAAGGGCTGTAGTATTGGCATTAAAAGAGTTACCAGTAATTAACGCGGAAATCTCTGGTAATGAGATTATATATAAACATTATTATGATATAGGTATTGCTGTAGGAACAGATAAAGGTTTAGTTGTTCCAGTAATACGTGATGCTGATAAAATGTCTTTTGCTGAGCTTGAATTAACTTTAGCTTCTTTAGGGAAAAAAGCTAGGGAAGGGAAATTAGAGGTTTCAGATATGGCTGGTGCTACTTTTACTATTACTAATGGTGGGGTATATGGGTCCTTATTATCTACTCCTATAATTAATCCTCCTCAGTCCGGTATTTTAGGAATGCATTCGATACAAAAACGTCCAGTTGTAGTTAATGACAATTCTATAGAAATTAGGCCTATGATGTATATTGCTCTGTCTTATGATCATAGAATTGTTGATGGACAGGGTGCTGTGACATTTTTAGTAAGAGTTAAGCAATATATAGAAGATCCAAGTAGAATGTTTTTAGAAGTGTAGAAAATATC
Organism: Ehrlichia ruminantium; assembly: GCF_009728835.1. Taxonomy (GTDB): domain Bacteria; phylum Pseudomonadota; class Alphaproteobacteria; order Rickettsiales; family Anaplasmataceae; genus Ehrlichia; species Ehrlichia ruminantium_B. The sequence continues at coordinate 1,349,059 of NZ_CP033455.1, read as the reverse complement.
AGTGTTTTATTAATTATACTAGTTGTATGATATTTTTGAAAATTTATATATGTTCATACAATAGTTTTAATAGGTAAATTCTAGATAATATAAGGGTCACCCTTTTCCTGATTACTAAAATAAATGCTTTATTGTACTTATATTATTACTGGTTTTTTTATCTATATAATTATGACTTAAATGTTTGTATTGTATCAAGGATATATAAAGAAGTTATGTACGTTGTATAAAAGAAGTAATTAGTTATTATTTTTGATACTAAAATTATATTAAAATCTTTATGTAAGTGTTTTCATGTCATGTTATTGATTTATGTTAAGTTACAAGCTATGTTGTGAAAAATATAAGCCACGTGTTTTTTGTTACAATGTTAGATAGAGATAATATTAATCACGTGTTATACAGGTGTATTTTATAGGTATCTAGGGAGTACTAACTATTTTGCTTTCTTATACTTAATAATGTGGAAATATAAGATAAGTTTTTTATTGAAAGCTATAATTAGGCTAAGGTTAGTGTAATTTGTTAAACTTGTGTATTGTACCACTATTAAAGTTGCTCAAATTTTTCGTTGACTAGTGTGTTGATTTCTAAATATTGACAAGGTCTATGAACTATGAATACTGTGATGTAATGGGTGATTTCTAATTAAATAACAAATAAATGTGATGTAAATCAAAATTACTAGAATTATATTCATTTCCTCGTATTTCAGATGTAAACTTCTATATAATGATGGCTTACGCTTTTCTAATAAAGTCTCTATATTACTAATCTTATAAACTGTATTGACCTCATTAAAATTATTACTATTGTATAAATATACTTAAATCATTCCAGTCACTTCTTTTATTACATGCTAGTAAATTTTGCTATTGATTGATGATATGTTGTTTTGTTATTAAGTAAGTAGTAAAAATTATGTATTTTGTGGTTTTCAACACATGTCAACTATTGTTGTATAGTGGATAATGTGAGTATGGTATACAGAAATCTTTATCATTGATTAAAGAGATTTAAATTAAATATTTTAAATTCTATACACCATAGTGTTTGTAACAGTTTTAATAGATAGCTATGTTTGTGATATCGTATAGATCTACTAATGTGATGTAATGATTTGAATTCTTCACTGTTCGAAAAGATAAAATTCACATCTTATTTTGATTCAGAGATTTAGGATAAACTTCTGGATTTTTTTATACCTTGTTATACAAGCATTATTGCTAAATTACCGTTCTTTCCTATTCCTAAAATGGAAAGTGTACATTTTTTTTGTTTAAATAATACTAGATGTTTTATTATTTTTAACCTGGTGAAATTTTATACAATTTAAAAAAATTTAAAAGTTATTAATCTTATATTACACTTATTGGTACAGTGTGTTAATAGGTTTCTTATATGTTATTTAGTGAAGATAAAGAAAAAGATAAAAAAAATAATAATGATCAGGAAAATGGTGATTTACAAGGTGATAAAAAACAGGGGGCATGTAATACTGATGATGAGTCTGACAGCAAAAATCAGACAGTAGGTACAGGTGTAGGAGAAGAAGAAGAAGGTGTACCTGCAAGCAGTGTAACTGGTGCTGAAGGAGGTGCTGAGGAAGGTACTGAAATCAGCGGTGTTGCTGTACCAGTAAGTCAGCCAAGTGGTGTAGTTGAGAATGTATATGTAATGCAAGGTGCTAGACCAAAAACTAAAGTAAAAACTAGAGGTACAAAGCCAGTAACAGTAACTCAACCAAGTAGTGCAGTTGAGGACGTATATATAACGCAGGGAGCTAAACCAAAAGCTAAAATAAAAGCTAAAGGTGCAAAATCAGGTAAGAAAGGTGTAGATCGTTATGTTAGCAAGGGTGAGGAAAGATTGTCTATTGAATCTTCTGTAGTCCAAGATCAAGCTGTATCTGTAGATCATGTAACTTCTGAGATTGAAAAGTTGGATATTACTGACCCTGTTAGTAGTCGACGTGGTCCTAGTATTGTTGTTGAAGATGCTTTTATTCCTGAGGATATTGATATAATTGATGCTAGCCTCTTGGATCCTATAAATCGTGATATTTCTGGATATTTTAGTAGAAGAAAAAGTAACTCTGCTGAACTAAGATACCTACAATGTAATTTTGTATGTAATATGTTACTGTCATTGTATCATATTAGTACTGCAGGACATCTTGCTTTAAGAAGTAAAGTGATTAGTGTGTTGGGATCGTATACTTCATGTCCTGGAATTATAGAACCTTTGATGAATATGATTATTATGTCAATGTTTTTTAATGCGTTTGGTTATGGTAATCCAGGTCAGTATATTGTATATTATCGTATGAATTCACTTGATTTTAAAGCAGTACAGGATATGTTGCGTTGCATTTTTAATATGCTATGTAAGCGTACACATACTACTCATCGTGTTATAGATTCACTTTTGTGTAATTATCCGGATTCTATACAGGGCACATGTTTTCCTTATTCTGCAAATTATTATAAAGCAATACTGCAATTGTTTCGTAATTTAGTACGCGAACTCAGGAAATGTAGAGAGTTTAAATATAGCGAAAAACAAATGGTAAATCTTTTGCTAGTTTACATATGTATACAATTTTATGGATTATCTCAATATGTGAAACCTATAGTTAATCCTGGAGGATGTGTTTTTATGCAAATGTTGAGTCACATTAATTATGTAATGATGAGGATGTATTATAAGAGGCTACATGACCCAGTAGTAATTGGTCATCTTACCTTGACAGAATCCATATTAGCATTTTGTTCTCCTAGAACTATACAAATGTTGCCTAAACTTGTTGAGAGTAGACAGTTTACATTTGATACCATAGTTCATGAGATAGTACAAGTTATCATGATGTATGCTACAGATGAAGCTATTGGTATACTTGAAGATTTGGTGGAGAGGTATGGGATATTTGAAGCTTGTGATTTCAGTATACTTACTGAGGGTGGATACCAAGCAACAATACCAGAAGAAGATGATGATGACTATGAAGAACATGGTCATCATCATGATGGAGGATATAGTAGATAATTTGTTGTGTCGTTGATACACAATAAGTGATATTTGGGCATGATATTGAGTATGATTATGAAAGCTATGTGTAATGGTATATTAGAGATAAAAAGTAATCATAACATACTGTTAATTATAGTTTTATCTATAACTTAACTAGTATTTGTAGGTATAATTTTTGCTATTTTATAATATTATGATCTCTATTAACTGAATATTATAAAGAGTACAATAGTTTAAAGTGTTAGTACAATATAAAATGGGTTATGGGAAAGAAACGATAGTAGTGACTGTATTTAGAGTGAATTAAATACGTGATATGTAACTTTATTTGAGAATTTTACTTTAAATAGTAGATTAACAACTCAATCTACTAATGTTTCGATACTAACCATCTAAATGTGATAGTAACATATATGTTTAAAATATCACTGTCTTTAGAAAGTGAATCATCTGATATTTTGTAAATATATGACAGAAATTCTTCAAAGTGCAAGTAGGTTTTAGGTATCTTATACACCCTAATGAGCAGGAATTGCTCCAACATTGGTGATGCAGTTGTGATATAGATTATTTAATCTTTTAAAGGTAGGTCATATGAGATTCCAAACATGTGAAATTCTGTGGCATACAACTAATTCTTCAAAATACAAATAGAATTTGATTCTCTATGGTCAAATGGAGTAGGAATTGTTACGGTATTGATGGTGGAATTGTAGTACAGATCATTCAATCTTTTAAAGATAAATTATGTGCAATTCTATGGTATACAGCATAATTCTTTTACGTACAAATAGAGTTTTGTTCTCTATAATCAAATGGAATAGGAATTATTCTGCTATTAATGATGGAATTGTAGCACAGATCATTTAATCTTTTAATAGGTAGGTCATGTGAAATTCCAGACATGTGAAATTCTATGGCATACAACAAAATTCTTTGAAATACAAATAGGTTTCAGATGTCTTATACGCCCTGATGAGCAGGAATTGCTCCAACATTGGTAATGCGGTTGTGACATAGATCATTTAATCTTTTAAAGATAAATTATGTGAAATTCTATGGCATACAACAAAATTCTTTGAAATACAAATAGGTTTCAGATGTCTTATACGCCCTGATGAGCAAGAATTGCTCCAACATTGGTAATGCGGTTGTGACATAGATCATTCAATCTTTTAAAGATAAGTCATGTGAAATTCTGTGGCATACAACTAATTGGTCAAATGGAATAGGAATTATTCTGCTATTAATGATGGAATTGTAGCACAGATCATTTAATCTTTTAAAGATAAATTATGTGAAATTCTATGGTATACAACAAAATTCTTCGAAGTACAAATAGATTTCAGATGTCTTATACGCCCTGATGAGCAGTAATTGCTCCAACATTGATAATGCGGTTGTGATGTAGATCATTTAGTCTTTTAAAGATAAATTATGTGAAATTCTATAGCATACAACAAAACTCTTTGAAGTACAAATAGGTTTTAGGTGTCTTATACACCCTAATGAGCAAGAATTGCTCCAACATTGGTGATGCGGTTGTGACGTAGATCATTTAATCTTTTGAAGGTAGGTCATATGAGATTCCAGACGTGTAAAATTCTATGGCATACAACGTAATTCTTCGAAATATGATAGATTTCAGATGTTTGCTGTTGAAAATAAGTCATGTGGAGTTTCATGACACATAACAGAATTTTTTGCAATACAAATAGAATTTGATCCTCTATAGCTGTATGGAATTAAAGTTACTATGGTATTGATAGTAAAATTGTGATGTACGTAATTCAGTTTATTAGTGAAATTCCAAACTGTAAGTATAGTAATCAAAATTTTCAGCTTTTCTTTTTCATTATGTAAAGATAATAAGCATTTCATTTTGGATGTATTAGTACAAGGATAGAATTTTTTATCAGAGGGTAGGTATATTGAAGATGAATGTTTGCAGTTGCTGGATTTTTTATATCTTAATTGTACGAGTTTTATTAGTAAATTACCGTTCTTTCCTATTTCTAAAGTAGAAAGTGTACATTTCTTATTTAAATAATACTGGATACTTTATCCTTTTAATCTATTAAAAATTTATACATATTTAAAAAAGAATTTAGAAATTATTATGTTTATGTTACACTTATTAGTATAGTGTGTTAATGGGTTTATATATGTTATTTAGTGCAGATAAAGAAAAAAAGAAGCAAAATAATAATAATGAAGGAAATGGTGATCAACGAGATGTGCAGGAGAGAGGAGCCTGTGGTGCTAGTGATGAGTCTGATAATAAGGATCAAACGGGCAATACGGGTATAGAAGACAGTACACCTACAAGTGATGTAACTGGTGCTGAAGGAGGTACTGAAGTCAGTAATGTTGATGTAGCAGCAATTCAACCAGGTGGTGCAGTTGAGGATGTATATATAAGGCAAGGTGCTAGACCAAAAACTAAACGAAAAACTAGAAGTGTAAAGCAAGTATCAAAAAGTAAAACAAGTCCTGTAGTTGGAGGTGTACATATAACGCAAGGTGCTAGGCCAAAAACTAAACAAAGAGCTGAAGGTAAGGAATATGTCATCCTTCGTATTAGCAAGGATGAGACAAGATTACCTATTGAATGTCCTATAACCCAAGATCAAGATTTACCTGTAGGTAAGATGACTTCTGAGCTTGAAAAGTTGGATATTGCTGGTTCTATCAGTAGTACTAAACGTAGTCCTAGTATTGTTGTTCAAGATGCTTTTATTCCTCAAGATCCAAGTAGGGTTAACCCGGAATTCTTACCTTCTATTACACATGATATTTCTGGATATTTTTTTAAGAAAAAACATGTACTAGCTGGCTTGATGCGTATGCAACGTAAATATGTGTGTCGTATTCTAAAGGAATTATTTATTGTTCAAGATGGCAAATTGTGTTTAAAAAATGAGGCTTATTGTGTTTTATCATTGTGTACTTCTTGTCCTGGAATGATACAACCTTTTGTGAATAATATAATAATGTCAATGTTACTGAACTCATTTAATTATGCTAACGCAGCTAGATGTGTAATCTTATATCGTATGAGTTCAATTGATTTTAAAGCAGTTGAGGATATATTACGTCAATCTCATGCTATTGTAAGCAGTTCCTTATTGTCTTGTTCTCTAGATTTAGAGACGATGTTTTGTCATTTTCCAGGGCATATTTCTGGTGAAATGCGTATTCCTTATGGTGTGAATTATTATAAGGCAATACTAGAATTACTATGTAATTTGATTCGTGTAAAATTGGGTGATCAATCCTTAAATATAAATACAAAAGTAAAAACATTAGTAGAGAGTATGATCTTAGGCATAGTTATGCAATTTAGTGAGTTGGCTCGACATGTACGACTTCCTCATAGTACTTATCATCAGCGGAGGCTGATTGCACAAACAAATCTGGTTAAGTATGCACTTGCATATATGAGTTACCTAAAAATACATGAAGTGGTAAGGATAGGAAATATAAAACTTACGCGTGCTTTGATGCAATGTTGCTCTCCTGAGTTTATTTTAAAAGTAGCTAATTTGTCTGTGGTAGAGACAGTAACATTTGATATGTTCGTCGAGAACATGGTGGACGAGCTATTAATGTGTACTTCTAATGATGCTATAAATGTTTTTAGTTTCATGGTAGAGGAATATGAGAAGCTTCTAGCAACACAATCAGAGTTGTTTGTTGAGGGTGGAGATATTGAAGAATCAGAAGCAGTGCCAGAACAAAGAGGAGATGGTCAAGGATATCATAGATAGATTGTTATTTAGTTGGAGTATGATAAGTGATATTTTGAACATGATATTAATCCTATATATAGGGTTGTATGTGCAATTTACAATTATATACTTAGACAAAAAGTTAATATATTGTATGATGTCATTAATGTTTATAGGTACAAATTTTTTTATTTTTACTATTTTATGATGTTATTGTGTTCTGATTGGTCAACTATATTGTAAAGAGATACGGTAGGTAGTTCAATGTATTAATACGAAGATAAAGTGTTTATAGAAAGGAAGTTGTATTTCGTGTTGATTAGATACATGATGTGTAGTGTTATTTGAGAATTTTACTTTAAATAATAGATTAACAACTCAATCTACTAGTATTTCGATACTAACCATCTAAACATGGTAGTAACATATATGTTTAAAATATCACTGTCTTTGGAAAGTGAATCATTTGATATTTTGTAAATATATGACAGAAATTCTTCAAAGTGCAAGTGGGTTTTCAGATGTCTTCTACATGCTGATAGGTAAGCATTGTTTAAGCATTTATTGTAGAATTATGCTATAGATCATTCAATCTTTTAAAGGTAGGTCATATGAGATTCCAGACGTGTGAAATTCTGTGGTATACAACAAAATTCTTTGAAATACAAATAGGTTTCAGATGTCTTATACGCCCTGATGAGCAGTAATTGCTCCAACATTGGTAATGCGGTTGTGATGTAGATCATTTAGTCTTTTAAAGATAAGTCATGTGAAATTCTATGGCATGCAGCATAATTCTTTTACGTGCAAACAGAGTTTTGTTATCTATAGTTAAAGGGGGTAGGAATTATTCTGGTATTGATGATGGAGTTGTAGCACAAATCATTTAATCTTTTAAAGATAAATTATGTGAAATTCTGTGGCATGCAGCATAATTCTTTTACGTGCAAACAGAGTTTTGTTATCTATAGTTAAAGGGGGTAGGAATTATTCTGGTATTGATGATGGAGTTGTAGCACAAATCATTTAATCTTTTAAAGATAAATTATGTGCAATTCTATGGCATACAACATAATTCTTTTACGTATAAATAGAATTTGGTTCTCTATAGTCAAATGGAGTAGGAATTGTTACGGTATTGATGGTGGAATTGTAGTACAGATCATTCAATCTTTTAAAGATAAATTGTGTGCAATTCTATGGCATGCAACAAAATTCTTCGAAGTACAAATAGATTTCAGATGTCTTATACGCCGTGATGAGCAGTAATTGCTCCAACATTGGTAATGCGGTTGTGACGTAAATCATTTAATCTTTTAATAGGTAGGTCATATGAGATTCCAGACGTGTGAAATTCTGTGGTATACAACAAAATTCTTTGAAGTACAAATAGGTTTTAGGTGTCTTATACACCCTAATGAGCAAGAATTGCTCCAACATTGGTAATGCGGTTGTGATGTAGATCATTTAGTCTTTTAAAGATAAATTATGTGAAATTCTATGGCATACAACATAATTCTTTTACGTACAAATAGAGTTTTGTTCTCTATAGTCAAATGGAATAGGAATTATTCTGCTATTGATGGTGAAGTTGTAGCACAGATCATTTAATCTTTTAAAGATAAATTGTGTGCAATTCTATGGTATACAGCATAATTCTTTTACGTACAAATAGAATTTGGTTCTCTATGGTCAAATGGAATGAGAATTGTTCTAGCATTGATCATGAAGTTATGACATAGATAATTCAGTTTATTAGTAAAAACCTCAAGCTGTAAGTAGAGTAATAGGAGCTTTTTTAGCTTTATTTATTATGTAGAAATGGTCAACACTTTGTTTTAAGTAGATTAGTACAAGAATATAGGTATTTTGATTGAAAGATAAATATGTTAAGTAATTAGTATTTATTTTAGCTTAGAGATTATATGATAATGTAAACAGGTTGAATGAGTTGAAAAGTTAGTGTAAGCATAATTCTATGCGAAATCATTTAGTACATATATCTTAAACAAGCTTATTAAAAAAACAGTTATAGTATTGAATAAAATTCTAATTTGAAGATATACAAGTACTATAAACATCTTCGTTGTGAAGAATAAAAATATATATTTTGCATGTTAAACAACTGATGATTATGATTTCTATGTATGAATTCATTGTAGGATTAATCTTGGGTGATAGTATAATATCATAAATGGATTATGTCTTTTTAGAAAATGATTATTTTGATGAAGTAAATGGTTATGTTATTTAGTATGATGGTATTAGTAGACAAAAATTGTAGAATATTATGAATGATTTTAATGTTGGTATCACTATTCATAGCAAAGAAGATTTCCAGTATATGCGTAATGCTGGAAGACTTGCAGCGGAAGTTTTAGATTTTATTACACCATATGTGCAACCTGGAATTTCTACTAATAAATTAAATGATTTATGCCATGATTTCATTATCAATGCTGGGGCAATTCCTGCTCCATTAGGTTATAAAGGATATCCGAAATCTATTTGTACTTCGAAGAATTCTGTTGTATGTCATGGAATCCCAGATGATTTACCTTTGAAAGATGGTGATATTTTAAACATAGATGTTACTGTTATATTAGATGGTTGGTATGGAGATACTAGTAGAATGTATTGGGTTGGTGAACCATCAATTAAAGCAAAACGTCTATGTGAAGCTACATATAATGCACTTAATGTAGCAATTGCTCAAGTATTTCCTGGACAAAAGCTTAATCAGATTGGATTAGCTATAGAAAAGGAAATAAAAAAATATGGGTATTCTATAGTCAGAGATTATTGTGGTCATGGATTAGGTCGTGTGTTTCATGCTAAGCCGAGTATAGTACACTATTATGATGAAGATGATCCTATTGTTATTAGAGAGGGAATGTTTTTTACTATAGAACCAATGATCAATAGTGGTAAATACCATACTGTACTTAGTAAAGAAGATGGTTGGACTGTTAGAACGAGAGATTTTTCTTTATCTGCTCAGTTTGAACATTCTTTGGGTGTTACTGAAAATGGAGTTGAGATATTCACATTATCTCCAAAAAATTTACATCATCCTCCCTATATATACTAGCTTATAATGAATACTATTATCTCTTTATTTAATAGTGCTGTTGATTTTCTAACTAATCATAGTATAAAAGATCCAAAACGTGATGTAGAAGTCATTATACAACATCTCATGAATACTGATAGTTTAGTGACAGTATTAGATCCATATATTTCTGTCAGTGAAACTGATACGGAAATATTTTGGAGTATGATAAAAAAACGTGCTTCAAATGTACCTGTATCACACATTGTAGGTAAACGAGAATTCTGGAGTACAGATTTTATTGTGAATCCTCATGTGTTAGATCCTAGACCGGATAGCGAGAGTATTATTTCTTATGTACTTGCAATGTATCCTTGTAGGAATCGTAGGTTAATAATAGGGGATTTTGGTACAGGAAGTGGATGTTTACTAACAGTATTGCTTTCTTATTATAGATTTGCAGTAGGGGTGGCTATAGAGAAAAGTGTAAAAGCTTATAGAGTTGCATACCAGAATTTTAAGAATCATAAAGTGTATAATAGAATTGATATGAGATTATCTTCTTGGAATACTTGTTATCAAATGTTTGATTTGATAGTTAGTAATCCTCCTTATATTAGAAGAAGTAAAATTGTTACACTGCAACCGGAAGTGAAGTTGTATGAGCCATATATTGCTTTAGATGGTGGTCCAATAGGATTGGAAACTTATTTTAGTATTTTTGTAGTAATAAAAAGATGCTTAAAAAAGAATGGTATTGCCATTTTAGAAATAGGAGAAGATCAGACTAAGATTCATAGTATAGTGTATAAATATGGATTAAAATTTCATTCATATTGTTATGATTTATCTGGAAGAAAGCGTTGTATAGTAGTTACACAGGCCTGAAATAACTTGTTATTATGGTTTGAAGATCATATTTTTTATCTAGTGTTAGTTAAAATTTTGAAAAATATTTCTTTCTCGATTTAGTAGTATATTTTGTAGTGAGTTATTAACAAGGTGATATGTCGATTTATCTTAAGTAATTTTTGATTAAAGATGGAAATTTATAGGACATATTCGATATGTAGTATTTATAGTGGGATTAATACTACATATGTAAGATTAATAAATGAATTATTTGGAGATATAAATTTTTTTATATTATTTAATATATTATACTGATAAAATGAATTCATCTTTAAGTATTTGTATAGTTCCTACGTATCTCCATTTTATAATATTATCTAGTTATCTTATGTTAGTTTTGATGAGATATGAAATTTTTTTTAGTCTAGTATATATGTTAATGTGTTTATGTATTATTAAGTTATATATTTTAGTGATCTTGATATCATTATATGTATTCAATGAATTGGAGAAAATAGATAATCATAGAGAAATGAAACGCTTATGTTAAAGTTTTATATGACTGTTATTAGTATAGTATTTAAAATATACATTACTTTTAAATGTGATATTACCTATAATTGAGTAATATAGTTTTTTAAATATTAATTTTATTAATATTGAGTATTTGGTGTTATATCATTTGTATAAAATTAAAAATGTTTATGAATTGTAATAGTTGTATTATAACTCTAGCTTGCCGGATTCATATAATTTGTATAGATCGTCGCATCCACCTATATGTACATCGTTAATAAATATCTGTGGTACAGTTTTCATTCCACTAGATTTTTGTATCATTTCCTCCTGTAGAGTACTATTATTTGTGATGTTGATTTCTTTAAATGGAATGTTTTTTCTATTGAATAAAGCTTTTGCTTTAGTACAATAAAAGCAAAAGTCTTTAGTGTATATTATAATTGTCACTGCGTGTCCCATGATATCTAATGGCATATTTGTGGATATCATAGTAATTAAAGAAAGTAAATAGAGAAATTTTATAAATGTTATTATGAAAATAATATATGGTTATTCCAAGTATGAAAGTAAAGTTAATACTGCAATTGCTTTTGGAAATTTTGATGGAGTACATCTAGGACATAGAGCTATAATTGATACTATACAAAGTATTGCAACTAAAGAAAATTTAGCATCTGCTGTTGTTACTTTTGAGCCACACCCATTGATGTATTTACAAAATAAGTGTGGTTTCCTACTTTTGGATTTTGAGCAAAAGATAAAACTATTAGAGTGTTGTGGAATAGATTATTTGTATGTAATTAGTTTTAATAAGAGATTTTCAGAACTTTCTCCAGAAGCTTTTATTAAAGATGTGTTAGTAGATAGCTATGGCATGAAACGTATTGTTACAGGACATAATTGTTCTTTTGGATATGCATGTTCAGGAAATATAGATTTATTATATTATTATTCAATAGTATATGGTTATAAGGTTAAGACATTAGATCCTTTGTTTGTAGATAATATTTTGTGTTCTTCTTCAATAGTTAGGGAGTATTTATCTGCTGGGAAAGTGAAATTAGCAAATAGAATTTTAGGAAGGCCTTATCAGATTAATGGTAAAGTTATGCGAGGACTAGCTAGGGGACGTATTATTGGTTTTCCTACAGTCAATATTAATATTGAACATATACTGGTACCAAAATTTGGTGTGTATGCTGCTTCTATAGAAGTTAATAATAACGGTCTATGGTTGTATGGAATTGTGAATATAGGTTTAAGACCTACATTTAATGATATTGTGTTTCCTATTCTGGAAATGCATGTTTTTGATTTTGATGATGACATATATGATCAGTCAGTGGCTATTAGGTTATTAGAATTTATACGTCCTGAATGTAAATTTAATGATATTGATAAATTAAAGCAGCAAATTAGTAATGATATTATTCAAGTAAAACAAATCTTATGAAAAAGTACATATTAATAATCTGTGTATTAGTATTTATAGACCAAATTAGTAAGTGGTACATTATGTTTCTATTGCAAAATGTTGATGTAATAGAAATCTGTGGTTTTTTACGACTTGCTCAAGTGTGGAATACTGGGATAAGTTTTGGTATAATGAATGGTTTTATGTACAGTAATCTTGTTTTCTGTGGTATATCTATTGTTATTACTGTTATCTTATTTTGTTTTTTGATATCATGCTTGGTTGATAGATTATCACTAGCTATGATTATTGGGGGATCTATAGGAAATATAGTAGACAGAATAGTATATGGTGCTGTGTATGATTTTATTGATGTTTACGTTCAAAGCTGGCACTGGCCTGCCTTTAATTTTGCAGATTTTTTTATAGTGTTGGGGATAAGTATAATATTTACAAAAAGCGTATTAGCGGATAAAAAAAATGACGCTTAGTTATTGTACTGTTATGAATGTAAATATGACATTCATTAAGGCCAAACTATGCGAGTAGTATTGTTGTACCTAAGATAACAGAATTAATGCAATAAGCTAACGGGTCTCATAACGTTTCTTCTTAAATTATAACAGTATGCTATAAAAACCTAGATTAAAGTACATTAGACTACATCTTAAAATAAGAATAAAAAACACACGTGAAATAAACAGTAAGCAACTTAAACATAACCACATACAATAACTCAGCTTCCGTAATACGGTCTTCACTCTTATTGATGACCTGCTTGTGCTTGTTGTGATTGGTGATTAACAGAAATGAACTGTATTATGTATGGCTCTTCCACAAAACTATCACAAACTTTTTCTATACCTTTTTCAGTGAGCGGTTTATCGCTATGAATGAATATATAATTATATTGAGTGTCTTGTGCTATTACACTTTTTATAGCTAGTGCCATTATTGAACACGCTAATATTGCTAAAGAGACAAACAACCCTATACATAATGGATTGGTAGTACTAGCTAAAGCACCTATAATACCATTTTCAGCACCTTGTAGTATTGACCCAAACAGTGCTGATGACATTACAAGAGATACAGCGGCAGATGCGGCTAGTACTACAGTTGACATGTTATGCGCATGACCATAATATTGCGCAAAACGATTTTCTGGTTTTTCTTTTTCTTTCTTAATATAGGAATTGTTAAAATGAGATATTATACCTACTGCTATTAAGGATGCGATAAAAGCTGCAGCAGCGACTATTAATGCAATAAAATGAGGGTTTTTCAGTAATCCGGGAGCACTAAATTGTTTCATCAAGGATGTTGTACAGTATATTGCTATAGCAAAACTTAATAATGCTAACAACAAGGCAGCTGCTTTAGCCTGTTCATGTTGTTTAGATTTAGTGAAAGCTAACATTTTGATCATACCATAAATTAAGTAAACACACATAACATTCTAAGTAACTAATGTTATTTTGTCAAGCATGCTAAAGTGCGTTAAAGTTGTATTCCTGCTAATATTGGTATCTTTGTTTTGCAGTGAGTATTATGAACTATTCTAGATTTAAGAAGTGGTAATGTTACCTTTTGGTTGATAATAGGTTGTAAAAAAGTATGGAAATAGTTATGACCTTTATACATACTAGTTGTGTAAAAAATATTGGTACAATTTTTCTTACTGGAAAGATTATTTTTCAAAACTAATAATAAATTAATATGTTTTTTTTCTTCTTAATTAAACTTTTTTATGCTGAGATACTTTTATTATTATTTAGTTACTTAAATATAATGCAATTTATAATCTGTTAGAAATTATCACTTAATATAATGAGTATCTCTTGCTTTTTTAAAGCAAAAGGATATGATTTAACTGTCAACTGTCAACTGTCAACTGTCAACTGTCAACTGTCAACTGTCAACTGTCAACTGTCAACTGTGGTTATATAGGTGTTAGCAGTCTGTCTGTATGTTATAAGTACTGTAGCTAATTTATGTATAAAATATAATAATTAGAACATGGTGGTTAAAGTTAGTTAATATCAGGTTAGATGTTAAAAATGTAGCTTTATGGCATTTAAATATATATGCTGTGTTCATAATTTAAAAGAGTTTTAGCAATAATGAATAAATCACGAGTTTTTAATTATTTTAGCCTTGTATTAACATGTCTAAGTTATATCCGATAATACAATATACTGGATAACATGTTGCTATACTAACTACGATGCAGGTTAAGGTACTTGGTGATTTGTACAAAGATATAGGTATCTAGCTTAATTTAGTAAATATTAATTTTTAATCTAAGTAGAACATATGAACCAAGTTTATTATATAAGTAGTATAATTAGGCTATTGTTATAATGAAGATGAAAATGTTATATGAACGTTGTATGTGCTGGTGAGTATATTTTTAGTATTAGAAGAAGTTATGATTATGTAGTTTGTTATATAAATGTTACTGTAAAACTAGTGAATAGGATCTTATTTAATTGAGTATTATCCATAATATAATTTTAAATGTTAAGTAGATTTTATTATGACCTGTTTTAAAGTATGGTTAATTTTTTTCCAATACATGATTTGCAACATTATATATTGTAAATATATGTCTTATATTTTATTGATGTGTATATATATGTAAGGAATTGTTATAACAATAGAATCTATTACAAAGTTGTGTATAATGAATATGAGTTATAAGTAAATAGTGCTTATCTTATATTCTATGTTAAATACTATAGTTATAATGCACTACATGAATGTGTAATTGCAAAATAAATATTTTTGATAAGTGATAACCAAAAATATTTATTTAGCTATAATTACACAAATGTTATGTATTAAGACACTACCTAATAGGTATTAACTTAGCATATTTTGTTTAACATTAATTTCCTGACCATTCATGTTATTGTTTTTTCCAACTTCAATTATCACAAGATCATTGGATAAGATTTTCTTTGCTACTTTGTTTACTTCGTCTAATGTAATAGCTTCATAATGGGAATTATGATTGTTTATGTAGTTAGTGTCTAAGTTATGTAGTTGCATACTTAACAATGTATTTGCAACATTATCATTATTTAGTAGTGAAAGTACGAAAGAATTAATAATACTGGACTTGCCAAGTGAAAATACTACTTCATCAATACCATTTTTTGTAATATTTTCTATAGTTTCTTTAAAAACTGACATAGATTTTGTTACTGTGGTATTGTCAGTATATAATACTCCTTTTAGTATACTACTGTGATCCATGTTCTTTAATCTACTACTAGTGTGGTATGTTAATCCTAACTTATCACGTAATTCTATCATTAATATTGAATTTAGACTTAATCCACCTAAGATAGTGTTGAATAGATCTGCTGCATAATAATCTTTGCTATTATAAGGTATCCCGTCTGTTGCAAACATTATTACACTTTGTGGTATGTCTCTAGCAACATATAATAAGTTATGTTTTTTGTTAATAGTGGTATCTGGTATGTTATTATTATTATTACCAGATGGTAATTTAGATAGCAGGTATTTGTCTAATAAATTTGATAACTCGTTTGGGTTGATATCTCCTGCTGCACTAATAACTATTTGGTTCTTATCAAAACTACTCTTAACGTATGACTGTACATCTTCCTCATTGATATTATTTACGGTGCTTAATGTTCCATTGCCTCTATTGGAATATGGATGTCCTTCAAATATAGTATTAAATAATTCAGTTGTTGCTATGAAGTCAGGGGCGCTATATAAGGATTTAATCTGTGCAATGTGTTCATCTTTTACCCTATCGAATATTTCCTCGTTGTTTGTTGGATTTAACAAACAATCACTTAATAGTGATAGTGCATATTCAAAGTTTTCGGATAGGGTTTTTATAGTGGCGTAGAAATTGTCTTGATCTACATCGAATGTTAATGTAATGCCTTTACTTTCGAGTTGCTTGATAAAATCAAGACCACTGCTATTCTGTGAACCTTGCTTTAGTATTTGTGATGTAAAATATGCAAGTCCTTGCTTGTCTGGTTTATCGTATGCATATCCTGCTTTTTTAAATGCAAGTGTAAATGAAATGGTTGGTAAGTTGTGGTGTTCAACATATAAATAACTGACATTATTTTTTGTTGTTGCCTTTTGTACATTGATATTTACATTACTGTCTGCATAAGTACTGTAAGACGTGCTTATAAAGAAAATAAATGTTGCTATATAATATAATACGTTTCTCATAATTATGCCCCTAATTTAGGTAATAGATATCCAGCAAATTTTGCATTATTTTGAAAAATGTTCTTTAAAGTGGAATTTACATCGTCAATAGTTATGTTATCAATTAGGTTAAACATGTTATTGATTTCTGATAGTGGTATTCCAAGAATTAAACTGATTCCATAAAATTGTGATATAAAATCTAATCCATCAAAAGCATAGGTTATCTGTGCTTTTGTTCTATATTTTGCAGCTTCTAAGTATTCTTCTGGTATACCATTTTCTATGTAATTGTTTATACATTTATAGATTTCTTCTTCTACTGTTTGTAGAGTAATACCATCTTTAGGTACAGCATGGATTTGAAGAAAAGTGTCGCTGTATACTAAGTGACTATAATCTGTGTTTATGGATGTTACAATTGGATTATTGAGTACTAAATCATTATACAGCATACTAAATCTACCGTTGCCAAGTATTTCTGCTATGATCATGTTTGTTATGTAGTTTTTTGTAAGATTACTTGGTATTTGATTCATTAAGAATAATTCTGGTACTTCTACTGACTCATCTTCTAATGTAACGGTCATATTTACCTTGTGCTTAGGTTCTAGCCTTGGGACACGTGGGAATTCTTGATTACGAGGTTCTATTGTACCGTAGTATTGTTTTGCAAGTTTAATAACTTCTTTCGAATCTACGTCTCCTGCTACAACCAATATTGCATTGTTTGGGCTATAATGTGACTTGTAAAAAGCTTCTGCTATTTCTTTATTGTATTGACTAATTTCATGTTCCCATCCTACTACAGGCCTAGCATACCCATTGTAATAAAATGCATTCTGCATCTCTTCTAATAGAATATTTCTTGCTTGGCTTTCAGTACGCATTTTTCTTTCTTCCAAAACTACCTTTTGTTCTCTGTTAAATGCAGTGTCGGTAATTTTTAGATTTTGCATTCTATCTGACTCGATATCCATTACAAGAGGCAAGTGTTGTTTTGGTACTAATTCATGATACATAGTGAAAGATTCAGAAGTCCCTGCATTAAAGTTTGCGCCTATACTGCTTAAAGTTGTAATGAGGTTTGGAAATTTTTCTGTTCCACTAAACATTAAGTGTTCAAAGAAATGGGCTAACCCAGAATATCCTACCGGATCATCAGATCCACCTACCTTGTATAGTACCATATGCATGACTGCTGGACTGCGATGATTAGGTAAGATGTATATTTCTAGCCCATTATCTAACTTTTCATGAATTACTTCGACATTTAATGATAGGGCGTTACTGGTTGTCGTACAGAGGATTATTAAGAATAAGACAAAAAATCTAACCATGATTTTAACCTTTGTAATTATCTAATTTTAATAAAAACTTATGGTGTAGTTTATAAATGTTAATGTGCTAATAAGCTTATTACTTTTTTATTGTAAAACTATTAATCTGATTACATCAACTTACCTCATAATATATTGTTTGAACTATAAATGTTAAGTTGTTTACTTATGCTGTAATAGGCAAAATCAGGTTATTTATAATGCAAAATATCAAATTGTAAATACAAAAAGAAAAAAATTATGTACATGTTGCATAAGATCAATATTAGACTGTGTATTCCTCATCGACGTAAATGGTACAGTAGGAAATTAAACTACTAGTTTGTATGAGATAATCTGTTAGTTTGTTAGTGCTTGTTCTATTATGGTGTTTTAGTTTGATGTTTATCCTATAGTGAGTAACTAAATATTGAAGTACTAGTGATAAATATACTACAGGTTTTTTAAGAATATTATTTTTATTAGTTTCTAAGTAATTGTGATCTTGTCTATATTTGTGTGTAATGTATTTGAAGGAAAGAATATCTATTAAAGAGTTGATTATTTACTATTTTCTTTATATTTAAAGAAAGTATATGAAAGAGTTATTAACTTTACATCAGATGTTTCAGGGTCAGTTTCTATGTCTGGGTCTATAAAAAATGATACTGGCATGATGGTATTTTGATAAGGAGATAACGTTTGTTGGGTGAAACAAAAGCAAGCAACCTTATTAAAATATTTACCTGCTTTATAAGGGGTAACGTTGTATACAGCCATACCTGAAACGTATTCATTAGTTAAGTTTTCTGCTCTATAAAAAATTAATTTCTGCTCTCCGGGTTTTACAATGGTGTAAGGTATTTCAGGATAGAATTTCCATGGAAGTTCTTGGTTTATGTCTGCGTTGAACCTTACTTTAATAGTAGTTTTACCTAGTTTAGATTGCTTGGTTGTTTTTATTCTTACTGTTCCTCCATATCCTGTAACTTTACAAAATATACTGTATAATGGTACTGAAGCATATGCTAGGCACAACATAGATAATGTTAATGATATTAATAAATAGATAGTGTTTTTTATTTTCTTTGTCATTTTGTTTTGTAGTTAATTTTTTCTAGCATTAAGCTTGCTGCTTTTTGTTCAGCTATTTTTTTATTATTGCCAGTTGCTTGTAGTGTTTCATATGAATGCATTCTTACTTCTACGGTAAAGATGGGGTTGTGATCTGGACCAGATTTATTGACAATATGATAACTTGGAGCAAGTAGTCCTTTACTCTGTGCCCATTCTTGTAATATAGTTTTTGCGTCTTGTGGTGGTACTTTCATGTGTTTTGCAGAATTTTTCCAAAATAAGAAAATAAAATTTTTTGCTGCTTTTAGTCCTCCATCGAGATATATAGCACCTATCAATGCTTCTAATGCATTTTCTAAATTACTAGAATTATTTGCTCCACCACAAGTTCTTTCACCATCGGACATAATGATAAATGTTCCTAAATTTATGGATTGTGCAACTTCTACTAGCTTTGTACCGCAAACTAATGCCGTTTTCTTTTTTGCTAAGTTACCTTCTGTATCTTTAGGGAAGATATTGAATAGCATCTCAGAGATAACTAGGTTTAATACAGCATCTCCTAAGAATTCAAGCCTCTCATAGTTGAAATTCATACTATCTTTAGAAGAAGAAACACTTGGATGAGTTAGAGCTTCATTAAGTAATTGAGTATTTTTAAAGCTATATCCTATAATTTCTGATATGTTGTTTGTTGTCATTTATTCTGAATAATAGTGGGATATATCATGCTTAAATTCTGCCTTATCTATAGGGATGTTACTACTAATGTTGTAAAATTGAATACTGGTTGTAGAATCTGGATTTGATATATTTAATCCTACGATAGTAATTGGATTGATATTAAAAATAACTTCTGCCTGTGATTCTGACTTTTTATCATATAGAGTCACTATTTTTTGATTGTTGACTGTATCTATATTTACAAAATCTATAGTTGATATATTTTTCATGTCGGAACTTAATAAGTTAATAATAGGACTGTTAATAGTTGTGTAAGAGTACTCTTCAAGTTCTCTATCATAATAAGAAATAGTTTTACCTTTAATGATAATAGATACTGGGGTAGGTGGGTAATAATTCCATTTCAGAAGTCCTGGCTTTCTCATAAGCACTTGTCCATAGCGTGGAATATTATCAGTAGAAGAAATCTGTATAAACTCTGCCTTAAAAGAACGTACAGCGTCAAAATATGTAAGAGCGTTTTTAATAGTATCTACTCTTATGTCAGCAGAGTATGTATTACAACTGTAATATAGACTCAGAGAGAATACTAAACAGAACGCACATAATAACTTTCTTACCCTCATATTCATTTCTTCTTCATCTTAATAGGAATAAATAATGGTGGAAAGCCATCCCTGTGTACCAGTAATGCTATGGATTTGTTCTTGCTTGCTTTTCTTATTGCATGCTTAAAGTCTGAAATACTGGTAATTGTTAATTGATTAATTTGAGAGATAATATCACCTTTTCTTAAGTTTTTACTTGGTGCATCGTTACTGTTTTCTGTTTTTAAGACTATTACCCCTGTAGGTATTTCAGTACATTTAGGTATCATGTTAGATTCTATATTACCTACTGTTAATCCTAACTCAGGTGATTGAAAAATATTTTTTACGTCCTGATTAATTTGATTATCTTGGTTATGAAGATTATGGTCTTCTAGTTTTCCTATTTTTACAGTTAAGTTCATTAATTTCCCATTACGTGATATTAGGATATTAACATCACTTTCTGGTTTGGATCGTAGGACAGATTGATATAACTGTGATCCTGCGGTAATTTTGTTACTATTAAATTCGAGTATTACATCTCCTGGTAGTAAAGCTGCTTTACTTGCTGGACTATCTTTTATTACAGTTGTTACTAAAACTCCTGCTGCTTCTTTTAGCTTAAATGGCTCTATTAATTCTTCTGTTATAGGTTGCATTACTATGCCAAGCCAACCGTGTTCTACTTTTTTACCTTGAGAAAGCACTTCAATGATAGGAACAGCACTATTAGATGGGATTGCAAAACCGACCCCTATACTGCCTCCTCCACGCTGTGTTGATATTATTGCTGTATTGATACCAATTACTTCACCATGTATATTAAATAATGGACCACCAGAATTGCCGCTGTTTATAGCTGCATCAGTTTGTAAAAATTCTGTTGCTCCAATATTTAAATCTCTTGCCCGTGCAGATATAATACCAATACTTGCAGATCCTCCAAGGCCGAATGGGTTGCCTATTGCTACTACCCAGTCTCCTACCTTAGCAGAATTAGAATCGCCAAAACTTAAACATGGGAGTTTTTGTTTTACATCAACTTTTAATACTGCAAGATCAGTCTGTGGGTCTGTGCCTAAAAGTTTTGCTGATACAGATTTATTATCACTAAATGTTACGAAAATTTCTTTTGCATTTTGTACAACATGGTAGTTAGTTACTATTATACCTGATTTATCTATTACAAAACCCGAACCTGCACTTAATATTTCGTGTGGTATTTCTTTTTTTGTTAATTTTCCTTCAATTAGGTTCTTTAATAGTTCTTCAAAGTTTAATAACAGAGGGAATTGTTCAGATGTTAAGTCTTGAATTATACTGATGTTTACTATTGCTGGACTTGAATCTTGAATGAGCTTAGAAAATCCTGACCTTGGGTCATATTGTTCTATGTTTTCAGAAGATAAACTAACTAAGGGTGTAATTGTTAGTAGTAATGCTGATATAACTAATAAAAATTTCCTCATTAATTACCTCTCTGCTTATTAAAAAAATTAATAAAATCATTGTTAGGTGATAAAATGATTTTTGTATTTTTTCCATTAAAAGCTTGTTTATACGCTTGCATAGTTCTATAAAAGCTAAAGAAGTCTGGATCATTTTTTAGAGCATCATTGTAAATTTTTGATGCTTTAGCTTCTCCGGTTCCTCGAATTATTTGTGCGTCTTTTATTGCATCTGCAATGATCATACGAGTTTGTAAATCTGCATCAGATTTTATTCTTTGGGAGGCTTCTTCTCCTTCTGCTCTAATTTCTTTTGCTTCTTTTTCTCGATCTGTTTGCATTCTTCTGAATATGGCTACACTATTTTCTTCTGGTAAATCTGCACGTCTGATTCTTACATCTACCATTTCTATTCCAAATTTTTCGGATTCTTTGCTGACACCATCTTTTATTATTGCCATAACTTCTGATCTTGCTCCATTCAGGAAGTTAATTAATGATACAGTGCCTATTTTTTCACGAATGTTAGATTCAATTATGGAACTCAACCTATTCTGTAATCCTATTTCATTTCTAACTGTTTGATAAAATTTTACAGGATCTACTATTCTGTATTTTGCATAGGAATCAACTATGAATCTTTTTTGATCTGCGGCTATAACTTCTCTTGAATCAGGGCTAATATCAATGATTCTTTTATCAAAATAAACAACTTTTTGTATTACAGGTATTTTGAAATATAAACCGCTAGTCTTTATTTGTTTTGCAACACGTCCAAATTGTAAAACTATTGACTGATGTGATTCGTCTACGATAAATACAGAATTTGATAATACGATTATCATTACGGCAGCCAAAATGCCTAATACCAATTTGGTTGGTGATTTATTCATGAACTTACCTATTGTTTTTAGGATCTATTAATGGGAAATGAGAAAGCATGCCTTTAAGATCATCAGTAAAAACAACTTTATCATTTTTGTTAAGAATTTCTTCCATTGTTTCTAGATATAACCGATTGCGTACTGCTATAGGTTGTTGTGCATATTCCTTATATATTGCAAGGAATCTTTTAGCATTACCTTCAGCTGCATTTACTACTTCGCTTTCGTATGCTTCTGCATCTAGTTTGATCTTTATTGCTTGACCTTTAGCTCTTGGTAGAACTTGATTACGATATGCATATGCTTCATTAATGAGTTTTTCTTTGTCAGCTCGTGCACTCTGTACGTCTCTAAAAGAGTTAATTACTTTTTCTGGGGGATCTACTTTTTTAAGTTGAATTGATAAAACTTCTACTCCCATATTATAATGATCAAGAATACTTTGTAATAAAGATTTAGTTTCTTGGGATATCATTGCTCTTCCTTTTCCTTCAATTGCGAAAGAAATTGAACTTTTTCCAATGATTTCTCTCATTGCACTTTCTGCTGCATTTTTTACTGTATCTCCAGCTTGATTATCTCTTACTTTGAACAAGTAATTGTATGCATTGTTAATCCGCCAGTGTACGTCAAAATTAATATGGACTATGTTTTCATCTCCAGTTAGCATAACACCTTCACCATGCTCTAATGTGTTATCCATATGAAAACGGGAACCAATTTCTTCTCTATTAACTGTCTTTACTTTTAACTTAGTTATTTCTCCAATAGGTGATGGGAGATGATAGCGTAACCCAGGTCCTACGGTATTATAATATTTACCAAATATTAGTTGTACAGCTTCTTCTTCTGGTTCTACAACATAGAACCCAGATGCCATGTATAATAGTATGAAAGTTAAGACTGCGATTGTAATCTGTAACTTTCCATTGTTATTGGATTGGGTATTGCGTTTATTCTTCATAAATGAATTAAACGTGTTACTAAATCTTTCTATGAACTTATTAATATCATTAGAGTTCTTGTAGTTTTTAGGTTTATTATTTTCTGTTGTATTATTATTGTTCCAAGGATCATAATCATCAAACATAAATTACCTTAAACCTAGCTTAAAAATATGCCTAATACCAGCTTAAGCATCTGACCAATTTATACAATAAAATTTAATATCTATCAATAGAGATTGTGACCTTGATGATTAAACTTAAAGAAATGGTTGATTATGTACATATAGGATTCATTGTTTGACTTTGAATGAGTATGTTGTAGATTATTAAAAATTATAATAAAATTAAAGTTTATGCCTAACACTATTTAATAAATATGTGTTAATTTATATGGCTAATCAAGTTAATCCTAATGCAACTATTTATAGTAATTAATACAAATAATTGAAATATGTAATATTTCATATTTGTTCATTTAATATCTTTTAATGTTTTAAGAATATAAATATTGTTATTTATATTTGTTAGTTTACTTTATAAATTGGATTTGTTATATACTATTGAAGGTTAAACTTGTGTTTGCTCAATTTATAAGCTAATTTAAAAAGTATTAGTTGTATTGTTTTAAAAGACTTAGTTAATTTGTAGTTACTTATGATATTAAGTATGTGTTATTAATTCATTAATAATGGTTGACTTTTTAACATTTTAGTATATAGGAATTGGTATTACAAATTTAGAACATGTGGTTAATTTAGTGATATTTTTTGGTAATAATTTTTTTTCTAAAGGAATGAGTTTGACCATTTTATATATAAAAATAATTGATGTATTAAAGTTTGTAAGGCTGGTTAATTTGAGTTATGAAATAACAAACAATGCGCTATGCTATAAACTAATTTTTAGGAAAAATCTTTTATTTGTTATGGTGTAGATAAGATTAATAAGAGTTTTTTATCTCTTAATATGTGTTATTCATAGATTTATGGGGGGTTTTAATGGTAGATTGTATAGGTAGATGTTTTATAGGAAAAGCTTTCCTATTTTTGATACTATGTATGTTAGTATTACCAAACATTAGTAGTGCTAGTAAAGATCAACAACAAAATGATGATGCTGTTACTAAAGTAATATGTAATGTTGTTGTGTTTGTGCAAAGGTTGGGGTTACCAATCATGACTGGGGTAATATTAGGTTCAAGTATAATGGCAATATTTGGAAGACTCCCATGGCCAGCAATAGTAATGCTTGTTGTATTTACAGCAATATTTTTTGGAGCTGGTAAATTAATTGCTAAATTTGCCGGTGGGGTTCAAGGTATATCAAATGCAAAATTTGACTGTGCAGATATTGCAGAAAAATAAATTATTGTATTACCACTACACTTGTAAAAGTGCAACATAGTTTATTATGTAGAAAAGAGTTTATAGTATTGTTTTGTCTAATCACTAATGGTTATGAAGTTATAAACGAATAATAATACTCTAAATATTTTAAGGTCAGCTATATTCTACTTTACTAAGTTCTTCTGATAGTCATATGTTTTAAGTAGCTAGAATATACTGGCCGTTGCCTAAAAGGTTATAATTGTTTCAAGAATTGCTATTACTGTTGCAATTAAGATATCTTCATCACTTCAAGTAGGCTTTTTTGTGTTTATTATATAATAGCAATATTTACTGTTGCTCCACTAGCACTTCCATTAGTATACTTTTTACAAACATCTTCTTCACTGTTGCTCACTACTCCAACTCCATTAGCAAACTTATGCATTAACTTACCAGCTCCAAAAAATATTGCTGTAAATACAACAAGCATTACTATTGCTGGCCATGGGAGTCTTCCAAATATTGCCATTATACTTGAACCTAATATTACCCCAGTCATGATTGGCAAACCTAGTTTTTGAACAAAACCTATAACATTACATATAACTCTGGTAACAGTATCATCATTAGTACCTGGAGACGATGCTGTGGCCTGAGCATTAACTATATTAGCTGTAAAACTCACAAAGATAAAAAATACTAACAAGCACTTAATCATACACTACCATAGCTATAAACACAACATGTGTACAACTAACTACTATATATTGTTTAAAATACTATAAACTATTTCATTACACTAAATGTTCTAAGTAAACATCTGTATATACTGAAACAAAAAAACGCGTGATTAGTACCTAAATATCCATAACTAACTTACATTTAAGTAATACCTTGGCTAGTTACAAGGCGGTGCATTTAGTACTATAACCACAGAATCATTACATAAAAAGTTTAATAAAAACATTATATTGTATAATCAACACATATACTTACGGGCACAAACCAAAATTGTCTTATATTAATTTGACATATCTTGATTATAATTTTAAAAATTTATGTTTAGTTATTAATTATATAGAATATTAAATAGTAGCTACTTCATTATTTTGCGTGTGTTGTATTGATTATTGTTCATATAGGGAATATATACAAAATATCAATTAGGTAACATTGATTTTGTTCATTTTATAAATAGTGTAGTTTTTTGACACATATTTTATGTGCATTTTCTTAATAAAAAAATCGGATCATGTTTTTTGTTGGTTCTGTTAAGGAATTTGTAACTTAAAGTGTAGAGTTGTCTTAGTTTTAAATGATCTGATATGTTGTGTATGTGTTAGATTTACTGTTCTTTATATGTAAAGTCTTGAAATTATAGGCATTTCTTATCCTTTTAATAGTGGTTGTAATTGTATTTGTTTGGTTTTTAGTTACATATTTATTCTATAATAAGTCGTTTATTGTATTAGTATACAATTATCAATAATATCAAATGGTATTATTAGTTTATTATAAATTTACTATTTTAGGTGTACTACATCGGTTTGGTGCAGTTATGAAAACATAGTACTGTTATGGTGACCATTAAAAATAGTACTTAGTATATATTAGGTGGGATTTAATGTTATGGTAATTTATAATTAAAAGTGTATAATACGTTACTTGTGATATGTATTGTGATATATACTGGTAATAGATATGATGTAATGACTATTAATATTTAATGTGAAGAGTATATTACGAAAAACAAAGTGAATATGTGGCTTTATTAGTTGATGTATTTTCTTCAGTTTAGGAAAATGTGTGTTATTTAAAATAGTAAGTAATCAGGATTTATTTGTGTAGTAGTGTTATAGCTGGTGAAAGCTTACTATTTAGTTGTATATGGGGTGTGTGTATGGTTAAGGTTTTTTTAGTATTTTTAATGGTTTTGGGGTTTGTATATAATGTATCTGTAGCTGGTACTCAATCTTCAACAACGCAAAGTGGAGCTGAAGATACTGTGACTAAAGTAATATGTAATGTTATAAATTTTGTGCAAGGAATAGGTTTGCCAATTATGACAGGAGTAATATTAGGGTCAAGTATAATGGCAATATTCGGTAAATTACCATGGCCAGCAATAGTAATGCTTGTTGTGTTTACAGCAATATTTTTTGGAGCTGGTAAGTTAATGCATAAGTTTGCTAATGGAGTGGGGGGGAATAATGGTACGGGAGATGTCTGTCAAACATCTGCTGCCAGCGGTGCTGTTGTTCGTATTTTTGTTTGGTAATGTATATGAGTTTATTTTACATGAATATTACTTGAAAAGGAATGTGTAAGTTTTGGTATCTTAGTGTTTAAATAGTGAATCAAAGTCTGTTAAGTAATGGTGTTCTAGTAGCTGTGTGAATTTGTGTGAATTATTAGTGGGTTTATTTTTTTAGGTGTGTATTATGAAGATGTTTTTAATATTTTTTATGTTGATTAGGTTTATGTATGATATGTCGTGTATAGCTAATGTACAACTTGCTGATGTTGCTAGTAATGATGATACTGTTACTAGAGTTATATGTAATGTTATAGGTTTTGTTCAAAAACTAGGTTTGCCAATCATGACTGGGGTGATATTGGGGTCAAGTATAATGGCAATATTTGGTAAACTGCCATGGCCAGCAATAGTAATGCTTGTTGTATTTACAGCAATATTTTTTGGTGCTGGTAAGTTAATGCATAAGTTTGCTAGTGGGGTTGGAGTAGCTAATAATGGTAATAATAGCGATGATGTGTGTAAGAGCTATACTACAAATGCAGTAAGTACAAATATTACTGTGTAAATAAGTTTAGGAAAATCTACTATGAAGTAATTTTATGACTTTTAGTGTGTATGTTGATTATATAAATATGGTGTTTCTAATCAGGCTTTTTATGTAATGATTTTATGATTATGGTGTTAGTATACTTTTCTGTAGTTAGTTAAGGCATTACTTGAATATAAGTTAGTTATGAATATTCAATAGCATGTTTTTTGTTTAAGTAGTTACAGTTTTATTTAGAATATTTAGTGTAATCAGATAGTTTATAGTATTTTAAACAATGTGTGATAATTAATTGTACGCATGTTGTGAATTTGTAATTGTGGTAGTGTATGATTAAATTTTTGTTAATGTTTTTTATCTTTGTGAGGTTTATGGCTAATATAGTTGATGCTCAGGCCACAACATCGTCTACAGGTACTAATGATGATACCGTCACTAGAGTTATATGTAATGTTATAGGTTTTGTTCAAAAACTAGGTTTGCCAATTATGACGGGAGTAATATTAGGCTCAAGTATAATGGCAATATTTGGTAAACTGCCATGGCCAGCAATAGTAATGCTTGTTGTATTTACAGCGATATTTTTTGGTGCTGGTAAGTTAATGAGTAAGTTTGCCAATGGGGTTGGAGTAGATAGTGCTAATGAGAACAAGGATGTGTGTGAGGCTTATAAAGCAACTGCAGCAGGTGCTGTGATAAATGTTGTTACAGTGAATTAATAGGTATCATCATACATATGTATAATAAAGCTATAAGGCAATTTTATCTATTCTTAATAATATTACTATGCAGAAAATGTTAGCGTAATGAAGTTTTTCAACTAGGGTATAAATGCAAATTAATATATATGCATACCCTTGATAAGATGTGATTCCTATATCAGATATTTAGTGCAACTAAATATTCAGAGTTTATTAGTCAATAGGTGATAATAATTAATAAGTTGTTTCAATTTATATGATGGTAGAGTGTGTGGTAAAAATTTTTTCAATGTTTTTTATAGTTGTGATAGGGTTTGTAAGTAATGTATCTATAGCTAATCCTCAGGTGGTAACGGTAGTTGTAACTCAGCAAGCTAATGGAGATGACCCTGTCACTAAAGTTATATGTAATGTTATAAAGTTTGTACAAGGAATAGGTTTGCCAATTATGACGGGAGTAATATTAGGCTCAAGTATAATGGCAATATTTGGTAAACTGCCATGGCCAGCAATAGTAATGCTTGTTGTATTTACAGCAATATTTTTTGGTGCTGGTAAACTAATGCATAAATTTGCTAGTGGAGTTAATAGTGTTAGTAGTGGTAGTCAACAAGATGTATGTAATGGGGGGGGGGGAGCAGCGGCAGTAAGTAGCAATAGTTTGATACTGGTATTTTGAATAAATGTTACTGTTAATTATATAGATTATACATGTTTAAAAAATTTGTTAAGTGGCTTATTGCATTTTACTAATGTATTAGGCATAGACTATTAGTACAGAAAGTTTTTTTCTCTATTAAAAAATGTGATTTTGTATAGAGTGTTGGATGTAATTAAATACTCAAGGTTTATTAATCAATAATGATAGTGAATGTCAAGGGTTGTATATATGGAGTGTTATGATGAGAATTTTATTAACGTTTTTGATAGTTATTATAGGGCTTGTGGGTAGTGTGTCTATAGCTAGTCCTCAGTAATAGTGGTAGGTGCAGTTTCAACTGCAGGTGCATCTTCAACAACTAGTAATGATGAACCTGTAACTAAAGTGATATGTAATGTTATAGATTTTGTACAAAAGCTAGGTTTACCAATAATGACAGGGGTAATATTAGGTTCAAGTATAATGGCAATATTTGGTAAACTACCATGGCCAGCAATAGTAATGCTTGTTGTGTTTACAGCAATATTTTTTGGTGCTGGTAAAATAATGACTAAATTTGCTGCAGGGTCTGGAGTTAGTGGTGGTGGGTGCAATGGTGCTCAAGCTGCAAATGCTGCTGCTGTTAACTAATACGTATTATACTTGACATAAAGAATATAAATTTTATATGGATGGAATAACAAAACATTAACTTAACCTATGTTGTTGTATTGATCATTTCTGATAGTAGCTTATATTATCAACATATTATTTATAATGAGTTGCTTATTGATATATGTGAATATTTTATCAATAGTGTAACAAATAAAATATTTATCATCTAAAGTAATCATCTGGCTATTAATAATGTTTAGTTTATATTACTGGTATGTTTGTATGGTTAGTAGTCTTTTTAGTGTGACAATCTAAATATGTTAGTGAGTAATTATGAGATATTATTATAAATAATTGGGTTAATTTATCTCAAGTATAGTCTTACTATTATTTAGTATATTGATGCTTACTGATGGTTTAATAATATAATAGTGGATTTTCTAATAATGTACTAATTACACAAATGTTAGAAACTTGTATACTATTTAACTGATTGTAGTTAGGTTATTGTTGATATACATGTTGTTAAAATGTATTATGTTAATTTATGCCTGTACATAAATAAGCTATATTTATGTCGGGATTAATGACCGATTTAAACTTTGTTGATAATAAGTGACACTTTGTGTATTCTACATTAATATTATGATGTCAAACCTTTCGTATATAAGTATAATGAATTTCTTGAGAGTAATAGTAGTTCGTAATACCTTAAAAGGTTATAGTGGTATTTATTGGATGGGTATATCGATTCTCAATATTTATTTAATCTTAGTTTATAGTTAAAAAATATTTAACTTGTATTAATCAGCAGATTGTTAAATTTTTTAAAACGATATGATTATTGTAAAGAGTAAATTTATTATACTAAGCTTTTATGAGTAATGTTTTTTATGTTGATAATAAAATAAACATGTGTTTGTAGATACAAAATTCTGATTTATAATAGTTATTATGTAACGTAAATTTTCAGTGATTATAATATTCATTCTTTCCGGTATACTTATTATGTTATTGTTTGTATTAAATTATGTGTTGATATAAATTACTCTAATGGAGTTATACAATTTTATCTTATCACGTCTTTGAAAATCAATTGTACTTAATATAACTTTTTAGTGTAATATAAAGTTGATATTAGCTTACTAGTGGTAAGCTTATATTTATTTATAGTCTGGTTGTATGTTATTGTTATCCGTTTATTTTTATTTTGGAATAAATAGAATATTAATTTTATGTCTAGATAATGGGTAAGTGTATGTTATTTGTATATATGTGTTAATCAATAATGAACACTTTTTTTTGATATTATTGTAGGTTAAAAATGGGGTTCCTTTATGTCTTTTATTAAGGAAATGATAGGTTGTTCTAATATAGATAATTCTACTGTAAAAGAACATGATAATACCTATAATAAAGGAAATTTTGTTCCTGCAGCTTGTCATTATGATGAGAACACAATATTAAATAAAAATGGGGAACTTTTACAAATTATAAAAATAGAAGATTATGTACTTAATACACAGGATACAGACTTAAGAACAATTGTACGTAATAGTATTACCAGTAGTATTACAGTACCTGAAGTCTCTTTTTGGATATATACAATCAGGAAATTACATAAGTTTGATCTTTCACGTGAAAGTATAGATGATGTGTCTGATGTGCTCCACGATACTCATATGCAATATGTTAATCAGCAAGTTACATACATTAATGAACTCTATATTGCCGTAGTGACCCATAATTTACCAGAAAGTATAAAGGGTATTTTAGGGGCGTTGTCATTTCCTTATGTTAAAAACAAACATAAAGAGTTCTTAAAAAATAAAGTTATTAGATTAAATAAAATTACTTCGAGTATTTTAGAAAATTTAAAAGAATTTGAGGCAAGAAAATTAGGATTATTGCCTAATAGTAAAGGTAAAATTAGATCAGAACTTATAGAATTTTTTTTCTATCTAACTACAATGAGATATAAGGAATGTTTACTTGATATGACTGATATCGCTGGTGTATGTGCACATTATGATATCCATATGGGATTTAATACGTTTAAAATATCCGATCGTGATACTCATAAATTTGGTGCAATATTAGCAATTAAGGATTATCATGAGTCCCCACTGGATTCTGTGGATCAATGTTTACAGCAAGATTGTGAATTTATGATTGTAGAAATCATGAAATTTACCAAAGGTAAAAATGTAGTCAAGTTTTTTCAAAAGCAAGCTAAGCTTTTAGAAGTAAGTAACGATGTGCATTTAAGGCAGATAACTAACATAGATGAATTTGTGTCAACTGATGTAAATTCATGCTTAGATTTCTGTGAACGTAAAATTGATTTTGTTATTACATCTGATACATTGAAACAACTTCATAATAATATAGATAAGTTTATTGTTTCGTTGTCATCACTTGGGATCTTGTGTGTAAGATGTGATTTAACAATAGAAGATGATTTTTGGGCACATTTGCCTGGAAATTTTTCTCATGTGTTAAATATTAGATATACCTTGACTAAGTATGCGTGTACATTTGCTTTATTGCATTATTTCCCTTCAGGAGCATTGCAAGGAAATAAGTGGGGACAAGCAGTTACTATCTTTTTTTCAAATAAAGGAAGGCCTTATTTTTTCAGTTTTCATGTGAAAGGTAATGGACATACCTTAGTGGTTGGTAGCCCTCAGTCTTCTGTTACTATGTTATTGAATTTCTTGTTATTGGAGTCAAGAAAATTTAATACAAGAATTATCCTATTAGACTATAGAGGTAAGTCTATTATCTTTACTAAAGCGATTAATGGAGAGTATTATAGAGCAGATCATAGACCTGATCATCATGAACTTTCATTTGATCTTTTCAGACTTGAAGATAATAGTATGAACCGTAAGATAATCAGCGGCATTCTACAAAGGATGTCATGTGTAAATATAGAAGAAATGTCTGAGGAGATGAAGAATACTATTGATGAGGTAGTAGAGTATATCTTTAATTTACCTATGGAGGATAGAAATATAAGTAGTATTACTGATTATATAAATAAATTAGGTAAAAATGCTCATCGGTGGATAAATAATGGAGAATTTGCTCATATATTGAATGATGGAACTAATATTGATTGGAATGCAAAAATTTTAGGTCTAAATGTTGGGATAGTTTTATCTAAACCACAATGTGCTTCTGTTTTAATTTATTACTTCTTGCATGTGTTGGTAAATTACTTGGATGGAACTCCCACAATTTTAGTGGTGGATGAGGCATGGATTTTAGATTACGTATTTAGAAGTGATCAAGAGCTTGATGACTGGGTTGAAATGATGTCTCAATTAAATGTTGTAATTGTGTTTTCTGGTGAAAATATTCCAGCAGTTGTGTCAAGTCATGTTATTTGTAGTTTTAATAAACATGTTGAAACACAGATTTTTATGCCAAATTCTGTATCAACTAATAAATTATATATGAAAGCTTTTAATCTCTCAAAGACAGAGTGTAATACTATGTTTCAAATGCCATCTCAAGAGGGGTACTTTTTCGTCAAGCAGTGTAATGTTTCGATAGTATTATCATTTCAACTACCTGATATACCAGAGGTTAATGTGTTAACTGCTACTCAAGAGACAATTCGATATATGTATGAGTCTATTAATAGTTATGGTAGTGATGTTAAAAAGTGGCTACCTGCATTCTATAATAAATGTAGTAAGTAATTTCATTATATACATTCTTTATTTTTATCAGCTGTATTATTAGTATGCAATGTGGTACTGAATAATATAGGATGAAGTATAATCATTATGTTTTCAATATTGTGAATGTGTTGTTCTTTTATAGGATGCTTGTTAATTCCATTCAACACATCTTGCTTAATTTAACACTAAACTAAAGTATAATAACATTAGGTATCACCACACATATCGGCGACACAAAAGCTATTACTATAGGAAACAATACTCAACATTACTATACATAAGCAAGATCTTACTTTAATTACACAAAATTAAAAAATGACATGCTGTTTACATTTACTATAGTAACTATCGTAAAACTATCCTACTAAAAACCATTGTTATCAGGTGTAAAAGTGTGTATTAACCTATATTATTTTACTAAAGGAATACTAATTTAAATGTAGATTTAAATACTTTCATTTTTTATACATCAGATAATCATATAAATAGATAAACTCTACAAAACACATGTACAAGCTGATCAACACATAACCTTATGAATACTCTTAAATTATGTTATAAAACAAAGTCTTCTATACGCAATTATATTATGTATTTTGTAAGTTTATCACTATTCTAATTGTAACATCAGTTGTGAGGTAAATATATATAATGACGTGCTGTGTATTATTTAAATTATATTAATACATTTATTTAGTGCACTATAAAGTTACAAATTAGTGTGGTTGTGTACAGTTTATTTAATGTGTATTTGGTGGTATGAATAAATAATCGCTTATGATTAAGTATTGTGTGAAAATGTTCAAATATATGTAATGCATCCTATAAAACTATATGCTTGATCCGATTATAATAGCTAAAATGATAATTTATGTTTTGTGATGTCAATGTATTGTAAAGTTGTAGTTGTGCTTTTATTAACTAATAGTTTTAAAAATGTTGTTGTATATAAACTATATAAATGAGAACCGTGTTGACTATTGCATATTGTAGTATTTTGTTTTTCTATTGATGGAAAAATAACATTATTTATTGTTGCTTTTATCAATAATATGTTCTTTAAAGTTCTAAATAATATAAGTAATGATTAGTATCATTTTTTAATCATGTATGTTAATTGACGTATTTTAATGTTTTTATATAAATTATAGAAAGTACATATTATTTAATATAGAACATTCTATTATAGGTTCTATGGGAACTTACTAGTAATATAAGGTATAATTTGATATTTTCGGATGTGTATCTAGCATCCAACGATTTGTCACTTATTCAAATGAGGTATAGTTAACTATTTTCTTATTTTCAGATATAGTAGTTATATCATTAAGATAGTTTATTATTTTTCAGAAAGTACTATGATAATAAGGTATATTATATTATTTAGTGTATTATATAACCTAATAGATAATACAATATAATTGTCTAGTATTTCAAAAGTAAATTGTTTGTACTCCTGCTTATTCATAAATAAGTAGTATTTATCCGACAACATTAATGAATTTATTACGTTTAACGTGATATATATAATGTATTTTAAAAGTGATAGGTGACTATCCATAATGTTAAATCTGTCAAGATAGATTATGTTTTATAAGAAAAATTTTGGTTGACATATGTTATGATATATCCTCTTATATGAAGGAATTTTCATATAATCTATTGCGTCTTGTGTAATAAAGGTTGCGTGAATAACTTTTTAGTCAGTAATTAATAAAAGTCTTATGAGAATACAGCATTATAGCAGTGTAATTTTATTATTGATTATTCTGATAAAACCATTGTTATTATATGCTGAGTTAAAGAATGGTAATGGATTTGTTGATGGATTTGATGTAGGATTTAATATAGATGCAAAGAATGGAAAAATATTGTTTGGAGACAAAATTTTCCCTCTATCTACTTCAGACTTTATAGGTTTGTTTGCTTTTAATGGTTACTATGGATTACACTTTCTTAATTATTATGCGCCACTAGATTATACTGAGGTTCAGGGTCAAGAGCTTGTTACTATAAGGTTTGCTTCATATAATGCGGACAACCGTAACATTTATTTTAGGCGATATTTACGAGGTCGGTACGTCAATTGTGAAAATGACTTAATTGATACTTTAAATATTACTCGTGATAGATCCAAACGTACCTTTTTAGAACATGACATTATGTATATGGCATTATCTTCGTATCCTAAGTGGGGGGAAAACTACGTTAAATTGCATACTATACCTATAGGCAGTTGTAAAACTGTGTATGAAGGTAGTAATGTTCATAATCCTATTAGTGTTATAACTTTTAATGCAGACATGTATGGGAAAAGTTATGTTTGTATATGTTTTGTCAGTGCTTGTGATGCTAAGCCTGTAGTGGAATCATGTGATTTGAAAAGTTTACGTTGTACTCGTAAAAAATTGCGTGTCGATCCTCCACCGTTTTGTGAAATGTTTGATATAAAAAATATAGTAACAATTGTACCTTTAGCGTTTTCCAAGCAAACTTTCTTTAAACCTGGAGCTAAGTTATATATTCGTTCAGGGTCTGAAGAGCCTTATGTTATGGATTTGTATGTGAAATCTCATAAAATAGGTGAGAAGAGTACTTATAATGTTGAATATAAAGGGATACCATATGTATTCCAAGTTTATAAAAAAGGGCGTGATACAGTGTGTGTTGACTATACAGATAATAATGTGCCTGAAGACACTGTTTGTGTCCCTTCTCCAAGTTTGATGCGTCCTAAAATCAGCTCTAATGGTGATGGTATTAAGATTAAATATCAAGATTGTCAGGATTCTCCTGATTGTGATATCAATTTACCAGTAGGTACGCATGATAAAAATCTATTATTTTCTGTAATAAAACCTAAGATTAATAAGGATGATTATACACTGTTGAATGAATATAAGTGTGCAGATGGTCAATTAGTACATGATCCAAATAAATGTACAGATCCTGATTCAGCTCACATGCTTGGATATGCTAATGATGATAATGGAAATGTCACATGTGTTGTTGATATGCCATTTGTTCCTACTGAATACTCTTTGAAAAAAGGCAATAGAAATTTATGGCTACGTGAAAATAAAAAAATGTTACAGGGTTATGGTATAGTTGTAGAAAATACTGCAGATGGTAAGAGGAGTGAAAAATATGTTCAGTGTGATTATAAGTATACAATAGATATTGCTAGTCTTACACAAGCTCAGCTTGCTAAAGTCAGAACAATGAGAAGCATATTTTTTAATATTCCGGGTCACTATAATCCTAAGGATAGAGCGTGTCAGGGTAGTGTAGTATATAAATATGATAGTAATAGACTTTATGAAAAGGTTAATGGAATATCATGTAAAGATGTAACTACTTGGAATGATGGACCAAGTACTTTTCAAGGATGTAGCTCATTGTATATAAACGATGATGATTTTACAAATTTCTTCCATGAAAATAGCAATGTAAAAAATATAAAACCTCTGAATCCAATATTGCAAGGTATGTGTGTTAGTAATTTCCCTTCTAGTACTTATGGAATTAGAGAGAATAGAAAGGTATTACCTACAAGTTATGCATTGCGTATTAATAAGAAAAAAACATCATGTGATTTTATCAAGATAGAAGCATGGGGCGGTGGAGAGTCTGGATCAGTTGGATCAGCTAAATCTGGTAAAGCCGGTAACTATGTTATGGGAATATTAAAATTAGATAAAGATATGATGGATAAGAGATTCATAATTGATGTAGGTGCTGGTGGTAAAGGAGATCGTCATTTGAGTAATGCTGGTAATGATACTAGTGTCAAATTGTGTACTAGTGATAATGGCAGTGATTGTGTGATGAGTTTAATAGCTCAAGGTGGAAGTAAAGGAGATGATTATTTACAAGATAAATCTTCTGGAACTAACTTACTTGCTCATTATAGATTATTTTCTGGGCATCGTAATGTGAAAGAAGATGAAATACTAATACCATATCAAAATCCTGATTTATTTGAGGGCAAAATATTAAAACAAGCAGAAGAATGTATGTATCGTAATCTAGAATTAGAAAAGAATTCTAATAAATATCCTGGAGCTGGTGGTTGCTCTGATGTGCATGCAAATGGACAAGAAGGTGCTAATGGTATTGTGAAATTGACTTGTGAAAAATGGTCAGGTACTCCAGGTACAATAGAATTTGAGGATGAAAATGCATGCAATGCTGCGCTAGTGACGTTTATAGAGGAAATTAATCACTCAAAAGACTATCTTCCTGAGAAAGTAAAAGAATTTTTGAAAAAAATCAGTCAAATAAGTGTTTGTAGAGAATTGAAGAGTTTACCAAAGTTAGTATCAAGCCTTTCTGAATACTTTGTGTCAGTAAAAGCTTTATTAACTGGGACAGCTAATTATCCAGCATTAATAAAGTCCCGTAAAAGCTTATTAGCAGAGTTAGATAATAATAAAGTTAAAGAAGCCTTAAAAAAGGTAGGTATTGACTATGCACCTGACATGACACTCTTATACATTGATGCACTTGTTTTTAATTTTGGCTCTAATGTTTTGAATAAACCTGGTCAATATTTATTAAATTACTATGTTGCAGCTAATGATGATTCTTCAGTAGATGTTGATAGTAAAGTGGTACCAGATGAATTAGCATTTGCAATGAATGCGACTAATAATCTGTCAAAATCACGTGATTTTAGTGTTAAAATAAGTGATCAACAGTTTATAAAAAAATATAGATCATTTATTGAAGCAATGGAAATGTATACTAGAGATAAAAAACCTGGTCATAATAAAGAAAACAACAATGTTGTGATGTCCTGGATGTATAGTTTCTTTAAGGCTGATAAACATCTTTTTGATATGTATGCTCATCTTTTTGTTGAATTAATGTTAGGTATGAACTTAACTGAATTTATAGAATGGTATCATTGTTCCGAGAATATACTGCAGTTATTTAAAGAGATAAATCAATATAAGAAAAAGTTACCTTTAAGAGTACAAAACTTTATTACAAAAATTAGTGGAGAAGATAAATTTTGTAGTGAGATGTCTCGATATGTAGAAGTTAATCAATTGTTGTATAACTATATAGGTAATATGAAACATTTTGTGAACAGTATTCTTCAAGATAATGTTAATAATTTTTCATTGATGGAAAATGATATGAAGTCATTAGTTGATCAATGGAGGAACTTTTTAGGTAACTCAGACATACGAAACGTTTTTGCTAGAGTAGGTGTAACAGAAAATAATGATGAAATAAGGTTGTTGTTTGATGCGGCTGTACTTAATAGTATATTATCAGAATCTAATGCTTCTGAAGGCTCTATACTTGATCAGTTAAGAAACTCTAGGGTAGGAAAGCGTGTGTTTAGTTTAGTAGATTTTCCTGCACGTTATCTTTCTATGTTACAAGATGATTGTAATATGATGGAGTGTGGTGACAATGGTATTTATAGATTTGACATCGTATCATTGTGGACCTTTGTAGCATTTCATATGGATAATAAGTTTAACGATAAACATTTTGAGTATTTTATTAAATTAATGTTAGATCAGGATCTACAAAAGCTTAGTACTACTAGTGAAAAGTCTACAGAACAAATACTTGCTGAGCTTATTGATAACATTAAGAAATATAGGAATAAATTGCCTGAGGTGACAAATGATTTTATCGATAAAATTAGTACTCATAGATTTTCTGGTGAACTTGTACAATTGCCGGAGTTAGTAGATTTATTACACAAATATGAAATGTCTATACGCGACTTTATAAAGGGATTAGTTGATGTATCTAATGATGATATAATAAATAGTTTAGGTAATATATCAACAGTATATAAAGAGTTAGGTAATACATTAAATAAAGAGAGTGTAAAAAAGGCTTTTGCTAATGCAGGTATAACAAATTCTGTTAATGAAATAAGATTGTTATTTGATGCAGTAATAATTAATTATCTACTTTCAGATTTGACTCCATTTAAGAAATTGCTTATTGATGTTAAGACAACATCCAGTATAGATAGAAAAATGCTAATAATGCAAAGCATGGGTAATGTTGATTTATCAGTTTTTAAACAAGATGTTATGGATAATGCATACGGGGAATATAGTAGCCACAGGTTTAATATACTGGTACTTTGGTGTTATATGATAAATAATCAGCATTATTATCGTAATTTTACTGAAAGGTATTTCAATCCTTTTGTAAAGTTAGTATTAGGAGAAAATATAAAAGAGTCTACTAGTGAGAAAAGGCAGTTTACTGGTTTTATTAATAAAATTAGTAAATACAAGGAGATGTTGCCTGATGGCATAAATGATTTTATCGCTAAAATTAGTACTAAGGAATTTTATAATGAACTTATACAATCACCAGAATTGATAGGATTATTAAACAAGGAAGAAACATTAATGCGTGATTTTATAAAGGAATTAGTCAATTTATCTAATAATGGTGTAATAAATGCTATGGATAATATATCACAAATGACTCAAGAATTTAATGATATATTAAAGACAGCAAAAGTAAAAAAGATTTTTGCTAATATAGGTTTGACAAAATATCGGGAAGTTAGGTTATTGTTTGATGCAGTAATAATCAATTATCTCCTTGCAGAGTTATCTCCATTTAAAAAACTAGTGATTGATGTTGATAAGACTCCCTATTTGCAGAGGATGGTAATTGGCTCAATGATGGAGGTTTATCAGGTTGATTTATCGGTTTTGAAACAAGATATATTAAACAAATATGGGAAGTATAGTAGCCATAGGTTTGATATGATTGTACTTTGGTCCTATATGTTTTATATGGCATATTATTATTATGATTTTGCTGATGACTACTTTAATCCTTTTGTAAAGTTTGTATTGGGAGATCGTTTACCTAGTCTTCGTAAATAGTTTAATAGGGGTATAAGATCGCGATAAAAAAATCCGGTTAAGGAGTATTTTGTGAATTTATTGTTTGCATTAATCAATGTAGAATAGCTTGTCTAAAATTTATAGGGTTTTGTGAGTAATATTAATATACAAAGATTGTAATAAGGGGAATGGTATTCTAAACTTTGTAAGCAGCTTAACAAAATATCAAGAGTTATTTGTATGATTTGATAGAATAATGGAATACATAGAGTGATGTTTTTTTGTATCTTCAGGTACATTTTTTGATGTGAACGAGTTTACTGTCGACGGTTATAAAGGGTATTAGATAATATGAATGTTTTTGATAATGTCAAAAATATATAGATATATGAAAAGTAACAAGTCATGTACAATCATGTTGTATATTGGACAAATTACGCTAAATAATTTTGTAAAGTCCATTGTTTAATTAGATAAAAGGTCGGTTTTATAAGCATAGTAGTGATTTTGCTGTTAAGAATCAGCATGTATTGGTAACTACAATTAAACTGCAAATGCGAAACATACGAGTTATTAAATTGGTATTGTAAAACTGTAGGCATAGTTTACTTCCATAAAGGATGTACAATGTATGAACTAAGCTTTGAAGGTGTTGTGAGTCAGTTGTGAGGTAGGTAGATTGATCATTATGGT
The DNA here is from genome assembly GCF_009728835.1 of Ehrlichia ruminantium. Lineage (GTDB taxonomy): Bacteria > Pseudomonadota > Alphaproteobacteria > Rickettsiales > Anaplasmataceae > Ehrlichia > Ehrlichia ruminantium_B. The sequence goes on along the minus strand of NZ_CP033455.1, from coordinate 1,307,982 downwards.
AAAAGACTACTTTGATAGATATATTTTTCATTAAGTAAGTTTCATCGAGTTAGTATTGTAAAACTGTATATGTCATTTACTTCCATAAAGGATGTTACATATATGAACTATACTTTAAAGGCGTTGTGAGTCAGTTGTGAGGTAGGTAGATTGATCATTATGGTAAAAGACTACTTTGATAGATATATTTTTCATTAAGTAAGTTTCATCGAGTTGGTATTGTAAAACTGTAGGCATAGTTTACTTCCATAAAGGGTGTTACAATATATGAACTACGTGTTGAAAGTGTCGTGAATTTAATTCTGAGATGGGATAGATTAATTATTATGTATAAAGATTGCCTTGATAGATATATTTTTCATTTGATAAATTTCATTATATATTAAAGTAGCCACAATTTTAACATTATGTTATGTGTAGATATATAAAATTGCTAAGGGTTCCTACTTTTAATTAAGATTGGATATAAGTTTTATGAGTTAATTGCTTGAAAATTGGATTTGTAAGGTAAACGGTAAGATACATTTTTTAATAATTGTAGATTTACCATAAGTTCACATATAGATATTAATTATTATTCAATTCTGGGCCCAAAACTTTGTTAACTAAGTTTTGTACGTATTTTTTATATGTAGGTACATGAAGTATGTCTATCACTTTTTGAGGGTTTTACATAGATAATTTTTTTAAGAAGTAAGCTAAATTTAGTATGGTAAAGAAATTTATATTCCGTGTTGGTATGTGATAATGTGTAATAAACCTCAGTAAATTGATTAAAGAACTATTAGGTTAAATAGTGAATATTGTGAGTATTACAAATTGTGCAACTTTGATCTTATTTTAGAACAAAGCTACTTGTATTCCAGCTAAACATTATTCTATACTTACAAATAGTTGTTCATTATATATGTTTACTTGTTAATGGATAGTTAATTTTAGGTTGTAAGTTTGTATTTATATGCTAGCAACTGTTGCTTGATTTGTTGTTATAATGTAAATTTCTCTTTTAAGTGGTATAAGTTGCATTATCTATATGGTAGGCTAATTAGGTATAATAATAATTGAGTGTAGTGAAGATCACCATCAAGAGTATGTTGTTATACAGTCTTTTATAGTTAAAGGTTTACGTGATGTATTGTTGTTATGGTTACATAGTAATTTAACTTGGGTTTCAGCTTGATTGTGAACTGCTTATTGATTTAGGATTGGTTAAGAAATGTTTGCCTACTTTAGATAAGTAGTTTGGAGGAGTGTGTGTATTACTAGAGTTGACATATAATATATTAGTGTAGTTTTGGTCTTCATATAATAAATCAGGGTAATATGTAATTTTATATGAACTGGTTTTACTATTGTGATGTAGTATTGCGGAAGGTATTTCTTGGTTTTTCTAATATGTATAGTCATTTATATGTGATCTGGTTGTTAGAAATATACTTTTTTGTTGAGAGTAAAGGATAGATATCTTTGTAAAGTCTTGTATAGGCAGTAGAAGTTTATGAATAGGTGTGTGTTGTTAAAAATTAATCAATATCTTATCATATTCTTTCTATGTATAGTTCTGCCATATTCTAGTTTCTCTAAATGTGTAGTAGATAGTCAAGTAAGTGGTAGTAATTTTCACAGTGTTGATGAAGTTGATAACTTTGTCTGTGATTTTTGTGAAAATATTTTTAGGCAATTTAAGCTTTTGAATTTTCGGATGCTTCCATTTTATATGCATTCATTTTTTTATCCAAAGGCATTTTTAATGCACCCTACTCACGGTGTTATACCAGTGCCAAAAGGGGATGAATTACTAAATGCGGATTTTGAATCTATGATGAAAAAATATAGAGAGAATCAACAAGATACTCTTTTATTATCGAAGTATGGTGTTACTTATTATGGAATTCATCGACACAACATGGATTCTATGTGTATTTATTATGAACAGATGGGTAATTGTATAAAGCAGTGTTTTCCTATTCCATCGTTAAAATATCCTGTCCTTGAGCAAAAAGATGGAAAACTGATTACTAAATTTCATGTTAAAAAAACGGTTGACGAGAGTATTAGTAATCCTGTTGGACATAAATATGTTGATACGTTAGAGGAAATGGATTTAACAAAATTGCAAAGTACTATTGGTAAATCTGTTCAAATAGTAAAACCCAATGTTAGTGATAATTATGAGTTCACAATTAGTCAGAATAGTAGTACTGGAGCGGTTTCTTCTACTGCGCCCAGTCAAAGTAGTAGTACTGGAGTAGGTTCTTCTACTGCACTTAATCAGAGTAGTAATATACAGTGTTTAAGTGGGTTAGAATTTCCAGGAAAGTTATATTATATAAAGAAATACGATAAGACTATTGGAGGACATAGATATTTCTGGGTAAGATTAAATAAAAAAAAGTTAGTACGTCATATATATGATGAGGAAGCAAAGCGTTATTTCCCATGTGATGATATGTTTAGCTATGATCTTGATAATGTGAATATGGAATCTCTTGTAGCATCTATTGAATCTTATGGTGATTATTACGTAATTCGTAATAGAGACAATAAACGTGGTGGAAGTATAAAGCGAAGTTCATGTTACGATAGTGAATTGTATTTCTATGTGTCTGAGTACTCTAAAGAGATTGAGGATGATAAGGAGTGTATATTTGGAAAAGTAGAATATTTTTCTGATAATGGTAAAAAGATCAAGCATTGCGTATATAAATATACAAGTGATGATTTTCAAACTTTTGGGCTCAGAAAAAATGTCAGTGAATTACAGAATATAGATGGTTTTTTTGTTAAAGAAAAAGAATTGGATGGTTTAGTAGAAGGAAATTTATATTTTCAAGGAATGTGTGTAGATCAGTTCCCTAAGTATGATTATAATGTACAAAGGTATGCAAATGGTGATGTAGAAAAACAATATGTACATGAGATAGGTAAATATGATCAGTGTAATTTTATAAAAATTGAAGCTTGGGGTGGAGGACAAGCTGGTGATATAGAAGATAATAAAGTTTATAACGGTACTTCTGGCCATTATACTCTTGGAGTGTTGAAGGCTAGTGCAGTTACAGGTAATAAAAAATTGTTTATATATGTTGGTGAGGGTGGAAGATTTCCAGGGCAGTATGGGGAAGATACTGTAGTAGGATTATGTGATGAAGGTGATCCTACTAAATGTGATATAGCGCTTGTAGCGCGTGGGTGTACTACTGGTGCATGCGAGAAAAGACATTCTTTTATTGATGATAGTATTGTAGTGCATTATAGATCTGCTACTGGTATGAATTTTCCGAAAGTTGTGGATAATTTTAGGGAACATAATAAGTTTATTCCATGGGGTAGCTCATATGATTTTCGTGATGGTACTATGGGTTTGTCTCGTAAAGATTGTGTTGGGCCTGTTAATTCGTGGGAAAAAAATTACAGTAAGTATCCAGGTACTGGAGGATGTGCACGTATAGGTAAATCTATTCAACAGGGTACAGATGGTATGGTGAGGATAACATGTGAACAGTGGAAACATGATAAAAGTGATACTAATAAATATGCTTATTATAATGGAAAGTTGTGTAGAACTAAGGTTGGTCAGCAAGAATGTGTAAAAGGAGTTTGTGTTTATCCTTCATGTGATAGTCAGTCTACTAAGTTTCATAAACCTATTGTTATGTTTGGTGATAAAGATTTATGTAAAGTTATTACAGTAGAGGATAATAAACAACAGTTGCTAAAAAGTATTGAGTCTGCAAAAAGTAACGTCAATATATCATATATAAATATGCCGTATGGGTTAAATAAGAGTAATCAGTGGTGTTATACTCAATATGATACTAATGGGCCGCAAATGATATATACACAAAATCATGATCATTATTTGATTATTGAAGAAAATAAAGACCAACAGTTACCTGTCTTATCGTGTTATATGTATAAGAATGGTACACAACAGGATGATGGGTTATATAGGTGTTGTTATGGTACGAATGATAAAAATATTTGTTGGAAGATTTCTGGTCATAATGTGATAAAAATGTTTGATTATGGTAGTTTGCCACAAAAGAATAGAAAAGCTTTTAATGAAGGGATTACTGCTTTGTTAGGTAAATCACCAAATACAGGTGATAGAATGTATATTTATGATGATAGTAAAAAGCAACTTTGTAGAGTTGGGACATATACAAATCATCAAGAATGCATAAAAGAAGTTAATATTTATGTTTTACGTAGTGTTTATGATCGTGATAGTCAAGATGAGTGTTGTAAAGATGATGATAAATGTAAAAATAGTAAATATTGTGGACCTTTCCCTATAGTTTCTAAGGATAATGTAAGTAATACTATACAACAGAGTCAGAGTGAAAAGATGTTATCTTGTTATATGGATCAAGAAGATCATTCATTATATAACTGTTGTAGTGATGTAAAGCAGAATGGACCTGATAGTACTTGCTGGAAGGTGTTAGGTAGTGATATGCTAGAAATGTTTGATTATAATAATATTGTTAAGAAAATATTTGGTAATGGATTGAATACTGGAACGCTGCTGGAAGGAAGAAATATGGGTTATGTAGGAAGTCAGGGAGCTTTGATCTTATCATTTTCAAGTAGCTGGGTGTCGTCTAAAAAACAAGAATTAAGGTATGCTTATGATGTAGAAAAAAATACATTTTGTCTTGATATTGCAGATGATATGAAAAATAAGGGGTGTTTAAAATCTGTTTCTATATGTGCTAAATCTGATAGTACTGTTGATAAGTATAATAGCTATCAGTTATCTTGCATTTCCACTAATGAAAATAATAGTGAGCTAAATATGTCTATTAATAATGTAAAAGATTGGACAAGTGATACTTGTGGTTTTGTTAATAATAGTATAGAACAAAAAATAAAAGACTTGGAAAGTCGTACCTTACCAAAAGGTACAGAAAAAAATGCAGGTATTAGAGTTTCATGTAGAGTGAAAGATGGAAAGTGTTGTTATTCGAATCAAGGTGATAATAGTTTTAGGTTTGAATTGACTAGTGATAGTAGTACCAATAGTGAACATGAGATGTGTGTGACTGATGAAAACATTAGCTTGTCGTGTTATGGTACCAAACAACCATTAGAAACCCAACAGTCAAAAAATCGTTATACATATCGTTGTTGTTATATTGATCTTCAAAATACTAGTAACAAACAACATGTCTGTTGGTCAGTAGCTGAAGAGGACTTATGGAGAATATTAGGGTTTTATAATATGTCACCGGAGAACAGGAAGAAGTTGAAAGATGCGGACAAGGAAAATAGGAAGAAAAATTTAGTACTAAAGAAGAGTGTAGCAGATAATGGGAAGCCTCCTAGATAGTATTAGTAATGATGTACAAGTTTAGAAGTTAATAATTTTAGTATTTTGTATAGTGCGTAATATTAGAATAATAATATCCAACTTCTGTGTAGATACAAAAATCAAGGTTATGGTATATCAAAATTATAACTTTCTTATAGATGAGTTAATCTTATTGAACTGTAAATAAATATGATATTAGGGTACATGATTATCCCCTATAATGGTATGACAAATAGAAGTTCTATAATGAGAATTAGAAAAGTTAGTTATGTGAAATAATGTGAGTAAATATTTGAATGTTGTATTATAACAAAGAGTAGTTATAATTTTGACATGGTAATCTTTAATGATATTTTATATAAAGTCTGATATGTGGTTGATAAGTATTTAATGACTACCACAGTAAATTTTTAGATTATCAAACTACTAGTAAAATTAAATAAGTGGATGTGGGAATGCCTATATATTTTTTTAACATCTAATAAGTGTTACTAATTTTCTTAAGCTTTTTATACTTATTAATAAGGCATATCTATCATTTTTGTGGTAATTTATTGCATTTCGTACATGCAAATTATATCAAAGTTAGTTTATAACATATTTATCTCTTACTGACTTTATAGGCAGGTTGTATATTGTAAAAGTGACTTAGTTGTTCTATAGATTTTTTGTAACTATACATTAGATGTTCGAAAAAGTAATAATATTGTTTTAGTATATTTGTTAAATGATAATTGTACGTGTAATAAATTTCGTTTCTTGAATAATTTGCTCAATAAGAATCAATGTCTTGAAGTTTAAGTGATTAATTTATGATTTTTTATGATGACATGTCCAAGTGATTGAGATTTCTATGTATTTTAATTTCATATGCCTGCATTTTTTAGCAAATGCATTCCTGAATCCCATATTACAGTGTTGTATCAGTGTCAATGATGGGATTAATTACTATTACTGGATTATATATAATTTTTTTGTGTAAGGAATATATAAATAGTGCAGATTTTTACTCTGTAATGAAAAAATATATAAAAATCAGTAGGATATTCTCCTTATTGTTGTGTTTTTATTGGCATAACATGTGTTTGATATATGTTTATTATGAACAGATGAATGGTTTTATTGTTTTACTACTACGTATATTGATAATTACGTAAAAAATATTTTATTGTTAAAATAAAAAATAGTTAATTTATTTATAATATTTATTGCAAAATATAGTTAATATATTAAAAATTGTATCTTAAAATGTCTTATTCTCTCTATTGTAGATATATTTTATGCATAGATATAATTTTACTATTGTGAAAAATTTAATATGTTTGTTTATATTGTGTGTAAGTAGTTTTAGTATTTGTGTTTTTGCAGGTAGTTACAGTACAGATAGAGAAACAAGCTTAGGTGGTAGACATTTAAAATTTGCAGATAATGAAGTGACAATAGACGATTTGCCTTATCGGCTTAATATTAAAGTTGGGGAATGTAAAGGAACAGATGATGGGTTACAGAACTTTATTGTCTACATTGATGAAAGTAACTTTTTTCGCCCACAATTATGTATATGTAATGTAAATTCATGTCGTAATCTTCCGATGGAGTCAGATTGGCATTTGAGTTGTAACGATCATGTAATATGTAAGGCAATATCACGTAGAGCTTATCCTGTCCCATTTTGTCAGGGTATTCTTGAGGGAAAAGATATGGTTAGGTTTGTTCCTGTTGAATTCTTTAGTCAGACGTTTTTTAATCCAGGGATTAGGGTAATAGAATCCAGAAATGATAGTATATATAAGGATGAGGTTTTTATGTCTTATAATGATTTTGTGAGAAGAAACGGTCGTACTGAATTTACTGGAGATTTTTATGGTTTAAAGGCTTATATGGTTGATAATAATAAAATATGTATTGAAAATCCTCAAGATCCACGACCACCTAAATGTATTCCTATACCAGTATTAACTGCACTGACATTAAGTAAATATAAGTATAATCAGATGAAAGTTGAATTTATTGGAACAGCTCCATTAGAGGAATATGTTGTTAAGGATAATATTGGTTTTATTATAAAGCCTAAAATTAACCTTGATAATCATAAGTTTTATTTGGAAGAAAATTCAAAGAAAAAAGTATTTCCTGTAAAAGATGAGTCTATAGGTAGCAGAATCAAATATAAACGTGATGATAGGGTGAAAGTAAAGTGTATAGATAGTGTTGGTAGCTTTAATGCTATTTTTGGATATATTCTGAAAACTCGTGAAGATGAATATGATAGATATATATGGCTTAGACCATTGTACAGTAGAATGGTTCGTTATGTAAAAATTAAAAACAAGCAATATATTCAGTGTGCTGATTATGAATATGATTTAAAAGACAAGATGCAGAGTTTCTTAGATGAGATATTTATAAATGAGGATGGGTATTATTTTTTTGCTGGTGAACAAAATGCTGATATTAAATTGAACATGTATACAGAAGATAATCCATGTAATAACTTAAAGAACTCATTTTATTTATATCAAGATCATAAATTAAAGTTAAGGTATAAAAAATCGTGGGAATTTCCTCCTGAAGTTTTAACTCAGTATTATACTGAACATGGTAGATTTGATGCTGATGTCATAAGATTTTTTAATGCGGATAACAAAGAAGAACTTTCTTTAGACGTAAAATTACAAAATGATCTAGAACTGTTAGATTATTATTCCATGGGAATGTGTGTTGATGATTTTAAAACCACAATATATGCTGCGAAGACTAACACATCAAGTAGTAGTTCATTTTTAGGGAATAAACGGAAAATTACTCGTAACAAAGATGTAGATGTGTGGTTATCTCATCCTGAACTTACTGGTGTGTATAATGTACCTAATAAATGTGATTTTATTAAAGTGGAAATTTGGGGTGGGGGACAATCTGGTAAAATTGATGATGAAAATGGTGAGAGTAAAGCAGGGGAACCTGGTGAGTATGTTATGGGAATGTTTAAAATAAAAAAATCTGATCAATATTCTGTCAAAATACATTTTGATGTTAATCAAAATGTTAACATTGATCAGTCTATAGGATCAGATTCTATTATTGAATTTTGTAAACATAAAAAACGTGATGGTAAAGATACAGAAATATGTGAAGTAAAGTTAACAGCAAATGGTGGTGGTAAATTGTCTGATGATAAAGTAAAAAACATTATTAGTAATCATGCTGTTCATGATAGGAACATGCTTTATTATAGAATAGTTGATAATCATAGAAATCGAATTTCATATAATATCCCTGTTTATAAAAGAGTGAGACTTATTCCATATCAAAATTTTGTGCAAGACATTTTGTTTGAGGAACTTAGTGGTAATGAGTGTACATCTGGAAAGTTATTGGAGGAAAATACTAGTAAGTATTTTGGAGCAGGAGGATGTGCAAATTTCAGTACTCATTCTACTGAAGAAGGTGCAGGAGGCATGGTAAAAATTACCTGTGAAGATTGGTATAGTTAAGACATGTAGTAATTTTATATATGCATTAATAAATTTAATTTTAGTATTTGTATAACATAGTTTATGATGAGATATGTAAATATTCTGTGTGTATTATCTTCTATTGTTAATGTAGATTTATATTCATTTTATTCTTTCGTAACAAGCTTTTTTAATGTGTATATTTTGTATATAGTTAATAATGTAGTATTATTATGGATAAAATGAATATTGTTTTTAACTAGTTTTATTGTGTTTAGATACTTGTGATAGCTGATAAATTTTGAGTTGATAAGGCTTAAGTTATGTATATGTTGTGAACCCTATCTATTATTTAGCTATTTTTTATCTTATATGTAATGGTTTGTAGTGTTTAGGGTTTGCAGCAATTAATAAATTTAATAGTAAATAAACTTGTAAGTTCTGTATATGTTGTGAACCCTATCTAATTATTATGGTTATTTTTTATCTTACATGTGATAGTTTGTAGTGTTTAGGGTTTGTAGCAATTAATAAATTTAATAGTAAATAAACTTGTAAGTTCTGTATATGTTGTGCACCCTATCTATTGTTTTAGCTATTTTTTATCTTATATGTAATGATTTGTAGTGTTTAGGGTTTGTGGCAATTGATAAATTTAGTAGTGAATAAAGCTTGTAAGTTCTGTGTATGTTGTGAACCCTATCTATTAGCTATTTTTTATCTTATATGTGATGGTTTATGGCAATTGATAAATTTAATAGTGAATAAACTTGTAAGTTCTGTGTATGTTGTGAACCCTATCTATTATTATGGTTATTTTTTATCTTACATGTAATAGTTTGTAGTGTTTAGGGTTTGTGGCAATTGATAAATTTAATAGTGAATAAAGCTTGTAAGTTCTGTATATGTTGTGAACCCTATCTATTATTTAGCTATTTTTTATCTTGTATGTGATGGTTTGTAGTGTTTAGGGTTTGTGGTAATTAATAAGTTAATGGTTGATAGAATTTAAGTTGTTATTATGTATTGGGGTTTAATTTAATAGCAGTTGAGCTTATCTTGATTGTTTTGTAGACCAACTAGGTATAGCCTATTGTTTTGATATAAAATGATTTGTTGGTAATGTTTCTTTCAATGCTTAATGTATCTTATTGTTCTATTATGTGTATTACAGTAGGTGTTTAGGTTATTAGTTGAGATTATCCAATATGGTCAAGTAATCATACTAAGTAGCAAGTGTATTATATATGTTTTTATTGAAGTTTAATTTAATGATATGTGTAGTTCGGGTAAATGAATTATTGTCTCGGTGAAATACTGCAAGTCTAGTGTATGAAACTTAAAGACATATTATATTAGTGTTCTTCTAAGAAAATTTTATATTGATTGGTACAGTACAAATCAGTTGATTAGTTATACTAGTTAATGTCCTAAACTTAGTATTGCAGAATATTGATATGTCCCATTTTTCTGTTTTTACTAACTTTATTTTTTCCATAGATGTATATGCTCTCATTTACCTGAGTGTTATGTTGATAGTATTTGTGTACATCTTCTCCTAGTATGTTATGCATGGTACATGGAAATAATAGCCTTACTGGTTGTAAAGGTAATCCACAAATTGCTCTTACTAACTGTTCAAATTGGCTTATATTACAAGCATCTAAACTCCAATGTCCAGAATTGTGAGGACGTGGTGCTATTTCATTTACTATAAGTTCTTGAGTATCTGTAATAAAAAACTCTACTGCTAATATCCCAACTAAATTAAGTGATTCTGCAATTTTTTTTGCAAATTCTTGTGCTTTAATACGAATTCCTTGGTCGATCTGTGCTGGTACAGAAGATCTAACAAGAATACCATTATCGTGATGGTTTTCTGCAATAGGGAAAAATTCTGTTTCTCCATGTATATTCTTTGATATTATAATAGAAATTTCTTTATCAATATTGAGAAATTTTTCAAGAACATATGTTATTTCCCAGTCTATATTGGATAATTTATTTAAATCATCTTGTTCTTTTATTAGGTATTGCCCTTTTCCATCATATCCTAATTCTGCTGTTTTTAGTAATGTTGGGTATCCAAGTTCTAGTATGGCATGTATTAAATCGTCATAGCTATTAATTACAATAAAGTCTGTAGTTGTAATACCTAAGTTTTTTATGTGTTGTTTTTCTCGTATTCTGTTCTGTGAAATGTATAAAGCCTGTATACCAGGGTGAACTTGTGTTTTTTGTTGTAGGGTATTTATAATACTACTTGAAATATTTTCGAATTCTAAAGTTGCTACGTTTATACTTGATGCAAATTCGAGTAGTTCTGCTGTGTTAGTGTGGTTATCTAATATAGTTATATGATTTGTGACTTGTGCTGATGGATTATCAGGATTGTCTGTTAATAAATGAGTTCTATACCCCAATTTTGTTGCAGCTGCAGATATCATTTTTCCAAGCTGTCCACCACCTAAGATTCCAATAGTTGAACCAGGGGGTATATATGAATTGTATGGCATAGATAGTAATTTTTTGTAATAACTAAGGTAATGATAATCTCGCGATAAAAAGTAAGTCAATTAAATAATGAAAGAGCAATTTAATATTTATTGAGAATATTAGTTATTATTGATGCCATAACTGTGTTTGGTTTGTGTAACTATAGATATTTGTAATTTTTGGATATATAGCTCTAAAATATTTTAGACTTAAAGTATAATAAGTTGCTTTATGAGTATTACTGATAATTTCTCAAGCTTTGTATGCTTGTTAATAGGGCAGACATGCTATTTTAATAGCGATTGCTACTTTTAGTATATACAAGATTATACCAAAGTTAGATTTATAACGTATTTATTTCTTAATAACTTTTGTCTAATGCTATGATCATAGTATTTGTTATTAAATTTAGTAAGAAAACTTTAATATAAAATATGGATTAATGGAAAACATATTTAGTATTTATTAGAGATGCTAATCATTATTGATGCCATAACTGTGTTTAGTTTGTGTAACTATAGGTATTTGTAATTTTTGGATGTATAGCTCTAAAGTATTTTAGACTTAAAGTATAATAAGTTGCTTTATGAGTATTACTGATAATTTCTCAAGCTTTGTATGCTTGTTAATAGGGCAGACATGCTATTTTAATAGCGATTGCTACTTTTAGTATATACAAGATTATACCAAAGTTAGATTTATAACATATTTATTTCTTAATGACTTTTGTCTAATGCTACGATCATAGTATTTGTTATTAAATTTAGTAAGAAAACTTTAACATGAAATATGGATTAATGAAGGATAATATATTTATTTAGTTGGAATACTCATCATTACTGTTTTTTCAACTGTATTTGATTTGTGTCACTATAAATATTTATACTTTCTCAGTCTGTGTCTCTAATATGTTATAATGGATAGACTGTAAAATATAATCAACTATCTACTGTGATAGCAATAATGTTGTTAAGATTTGTAACATGTCTTTGATATGAAAAATAAATTAATGAAGTTATAAGTATAGAGCAAGTCGTATATATAGTTGTAGAAGTGAGTGCTGAGTATATTGTGTAGTAGGCAATATACAATACAAGTACTTTAAATTATCAATGTTATAAAGTTTTGCTATATTGGGTATTTTATCAATTAATAGCTGAAGTATTTATTATTAAGAGAATGCCAAATATCAGTGGTAGATTTATATTTTGGTTCCATTATGATATAAGTATCATTCTTGAATATCTACATATAAGTTCTAAGAAGTAAATTAAAAAATATGTATATGATTCTCGGATGATTAAGAATTGTGGTAGTTTAGTAGAAAGTGATAAATTTAAACATTTTATAAATGTTATAGTTGGTTATTGTTAATACCATCTGTTTTCATTAGTGTTGTGCATGTTATTTTCTAATTATTACATGCTATAGTCTAAAATTATATTAATGTATACAATGCTATTGATGTGGCTGTCTGGATATATAGTATTGTGATATCACTAGTAATTCTAACTAGAGGATTAATTAATTGTTAAATAATACTAAAACATAATTAATAATGAATTAAGGATAATTACAGATTTATTGGCATTCTACTGTATTATGTTTTCTAATTACTTAATTTTATTTAAAGTTCCAATATTTAGTAAATGGTATGGTAATGTTTTAAGCTTAATAATAACCTTACTTGAGTAAGAAAATTAATTTACAATATGGCATCCATATTTTATAAGTATACTAAAGGGTGATATATCTAATATGGCCTTTTTGAAAATAAGTTAATTACTGAAAGGGTGATTTTATTGTTAATTGTTGGCTTATGGAATTCGAGTATTATTGTATATTGATGTATAAGTAAAATTAGTGTATCATCTTCATGTGACTAAGGGTTATTTATGACGCTGCAATATTATAGTATGACAAAACTTATTGAAGTTAAGGTTGTCCCAAGTTATTTGGAAGAGCAGTCAGCTCCTCATGAGAATTGTTATATATGGTTGTATAATATTAGGGTGAAAAATAAAAGTGCTTCTACTGTCCAACTATTGAGACGGAGCTGGAAGATTATTGATTCTACTGGTATTATTAATGAAGTAACAGGACTTGGTGTAATAGGTAAACAACCGGTTTTAAAACCTGGTGAATTTTTTGAGTATACTAGTGGAGCATACTTAAGTACTCCATCTGGTATGATGCATGGAGAGTATCAGTTTATGGACGAGGATGCTGCGCAGATTTTTTATGTGAATATACCTATGTTCTCTCTTGATAGTCCATATGTTAATACAAAACCACATTGAGCCTTAATGAAATAGGGCTTTCTATACTTACTTTTTATTTAACGGATAATTTAGTTAAAGAAGTGCTCGGGCTATTTACTAATTTATCTACCGGGTTAGATCAATGTTTAAGTGAAAATATTGTAAGTATTATTTATAGATATTACTATTATGAATTATATTATTGTCTATAAAGCATAATAATACTCATTAATTAGACATGAATTATTATTTTACGAGTTAATTTATATTGATGCTTGATTGTAAAATTATATTATTAAATGAATTAATTATGCGTTTTGTAAAAGCTGGCTTTATCAATAGTGGTATATGTTATTAAAAAGTGATATACATTATAATATTTAATGAGAAGTTTATAATACTATTAGGAGTATTAATCAAATCAATTATATTTTTTTGTACTAGTAGTGTATTTTCTAAATAAGTGTATATAATGTTTAAGGACAAATCTTGTAAGTGTTTCAATTGTGAAATTGTAGAATTGTTAGGAATATTAAACTTGTGAGTTTTCGTAATAAATTTAAGTTATAAAAGCTTAGTAAGTATGCTGTTAATTCTTTATAGGAAGTTATTAAGAACACTTTAATTTAAGAATTTGGTGATATATACTTAATGGTACTATTGGTATTCATGTATTAGTTATTTTAGATGAAAAGTTAAGTTATTGGAGTTTATAGCGTGGGATTTTTAAATTCTCTGAATTCACAGCAAAAATTAAATGTTGGTAAAAATTGTTATGAGTATTTTAGTATTAGAGTTGCATCTGAAGAGTTAGGTATTAATATTAGAAAATTACCATATTCACTTAAAGTACTGTTTGAAAATTTATTACGTAATGAAAATGGATTTAGTGTTAAAATTGAAGACATAAAAAAATTAGCTAAATGTGCTGATGAACATATAAATTATGAAATCAATTTTACACCTGCTCGAGTATTAATGCAGGATTTTACAGGTGTCCCTGCAGTGGTTGATTTAGCTGCAATGCGTGATTACGTAAAGGAAAATGGTGGTAATCCGGCTATAATTAATCCTAAAGTACCAGTTGATTTAATTATAGATCATTCAATTCAGGTTGATTCATATGGAACAGATAGTTCTTTTGATAAAAATGTTTCCATAGAAATGCAGAGAAATTTGGAAAGGTATAAATTTTTAAAATGGGGACAATATGCATTTAAGAATTTTCGTGTTGTACCTCCTGGAGCTGGTATTTGTCATCAGGTAAATTTAGAATATCTTGCTAAAGTTATATGGAATGATGGTAATTTAGTTTATCCTGATACTTTAGTTGGTACTGACAGTCATACTACTATGATTAATGGATTGTCCGTGTTAGGATGGGGTGTAGGAGGAATAGAGGCTGAAGCAGTCATGTTAGGTCAACCGATTACTATGTTGATTCCTGAAGTTATAGGGTTTAAGCTGGTAGGTAAGTTGTTGGAAGGTGTTACTGCAACTGATATGGTATTGACAATTACTAATATCTTGAGAAGTAAAGGTGTTGTAGGAAAATTTGTTGAGTTTTTTGGTGAAGGTTTAGATAATTTATCTATTGCTGATAGAGCAACTGTAGCGAATATGTCTCCTGAATATGGAGCTACATGTGGGTTTTTTCCAATAGATCATAAAACCTTAGAATACTTAGATATAACAGGACGTGACTTATCTCTTATAGATTTAGTAGAATCTTATGCTAAAGAACAATATTTATGGCATACTAAAGAGGAGCTAAGATATGATGATGAGATAGAATTTGATTTAAGTGAGGTACAACCTGTATTAGCTGGTCCGAAAAGACCTCAAGATAAGATTTTTCTTTCTCAAGTGAAAACAACATTAACAAGTTTAGGCGTAAAATCAACTAAAACTAATGAATCAGCAAAACATTTAAAGAATGGTGATGTAGTTATTGCTGCAATAACTAGTTGTACTAATACATCAAATCCAAATGTAATGATTGCGGCAGGACTTGTTGCACGTAAAGCTAATATGTTGAATTTAAAATCTAAACCATGGGTAAAGACTTCATTAGCTCCTGGTTCGCAAGTTGTAACAGAATATCTGGTCAAATCAGGATTACAAAAGCATTTGGATGCTCTTGGATTTTATTTAGTTGGATATGGATGTACTACTTGTATTGGAAACTCTGGTGCATTGGCTGCTCATATTGAAGAAGATATTAAATCTAATGATTTATTAGTTGCAGCAGTTTTATCTGGTAATCGTAATTTTGAGGGAAGAATACATCCATGTGTGCGAGCTAACTTTTTAGCATCTCCTCCACTTGTTGTAGCTTATGCTTTAGCTGGTACTGTTGATATAGATCTTACTTCTGATCCTATAGCTGTTGATGATAATGGTAACAATATTTATTTATCAGACATTTGGCCATCTAATGATGAAATTAATCAAGTGATACAGAGTACTATTGATAAGCAAGTGTTTACTAAGCGATATAAAAATATATTTAATGGAGGAAAATATTGGGAAGATTTGAAATATGTTGAGAGCGATATATATGAGTGGGATGTAGATAGTACGTACATACAAAATCCAACGTATTTTAAAAATTTGTCTTCTAGGTTAGATAATGGTGATGAGGTTAATATCAATAATGCAAATATTTTGGCATTGTTAGGTGATAGTGTTACTACTGATCATATTTCTCCTGCAGGTAATATTGCTTTACATAGTCCAGCTGGTAAGTTTTTATTGCAAAATAATGTTATGGTAGAAGATTTCAATTCTTACGGATCAAGGAGAGGAAATCATCATGTCATGACACGAGGTACTTTTGCTAATATTCGTGTGCGTAATGAGATGGTGCATAGTGAAGGTGGTTTAACTAGATATGTTCCTACTGGTGAAGAGATGTCAATTTTTGATGCATCACAACTTTATCAGCAAAATAATGTACCTTTGGTTGTTGTTGCGGGTAAGGAATATGGTAGTGGATCGAGTAGAGATTGGGCTGCTAAAGGTACTTTTTTTCTGAATGTTAAAGCTATTATAGCAGAAAGTTTTGAACGTATACATAGGTCGAATCTTGTTGGTATGGGAGTGTTACCATTAACATTTAAGGATGGGTGTACTAGGAAGACATTAAATTTAGTAGGTGATGAAGTCATCACGATTACTGGTAAAGTGGGTATAAATCAAGAGTTAAAATGTGTTATTTTTAGAAAAAATAGCACTAGTCAGAGTATTGATGTAGTTTGTAATCTTAATACTGCTATTGAAGTTGAATATTTTAAAAGTGGTGGTGTATTGCAGTATGTACTTATGAAAATGATAGCAAATTAAATAAATATTTGACGTTATAAGTACAAGAAAATTCTATCACTTATGGAACTAGTGATATAATGCAAAAGTAGTACATTAATGTTTTAGGTATTGTATTTTACATAATTATCTATTAGGTAAATTATGAAAAGTTTAGTCCATTGTATTTTAAGTGTTAATGATTCATTGGGAAGAAGTGCATTTTTGTATAAAGAAATGAGCGAAATGTAATGTCTTGATATTGCTCATCGTTAATATTATTCTTACGTAAAATAGCGTATGGTTAATTCGACTATAGTTAAGTAGGATAATATTCTGTGATATTGATTTGCAATGTTGTACTTACCTGACTGAAAATTATCTTCATTTTGGAGTTTTAGAACTGTAATAATTTATTGGTGAAATATTTTTTGTACGTTATTACTCAATTACTTTTGGTACAACGAAAAAATCTTGTTCTTGCTTAGGAGAGTTAGAAAGTACGGTATCCTTTATATTTCCATCATTAATAATATCCTGACGTAAAGGTAATGTATGACTGATGCCACCGTGGCTCATTGGGATAATATTTTCTGTATCAACTTGTGATATTGTATTGATCCAACTTAATACAGATTCTAATTCTTTTATATAGTAGCCTACCTCGTCATCACTGAGTTTTATTTTTACTAACTTTGCAACTTGTAACAGGTCATCTTTTGTTATCCTTTTTTGCTGTAAGTTATTATTCTTATCCTGGTTATTTATCAATTTCTTCCTTATTATTAAGTTGACAGTAGATGCTATAGTATATAGTTACTTGAAAATTTATCAATGGATAAAATTTGAATTCTTAATGTGTTATATAAATTGTAATGTATGATAAAAGTTAATCTTGAAATTATTTGAATATACAGTACTTTATTCTTACTTGTCTGTTTTGATTATTGTTGATTTTGTGGTTTGTTTATCAATTCTAATGTGTAGGTAATATTGGTATATATGTGTTTATTAATTAATCTATGTGATTAATTATAGATTGAGTCTATATAAACCAAGTTTGCATTTATAATGTAAATATGGGTAATTATGAAATAGCTATTATAGTACTTAATTGTTAAGGTATTTAATTATCTTTGTCTATTATATAGCTGTGTAATTATTTAAATTTATTAGTAGTAGAGGTTGATAAAGTTTTATTCTTTGAAGATAGAAGATTTTATGTTTGTTTTTGAGTAGGATATTAGTTTGGATATTTAGTTAGTTGTGTTGTATTTTATACCTCATAATACATAACTCACAAATGTAGTATCTATTAATTTATTTATTAGTGTATGCTAGGAAATAAAGTTATATATTAACCTTATGCTATACCAAACTTGCAATGTAAATTTTTATTACGTGTGTTGCTTGTCTGTTCTTGAAGTGATTTCTTATTAGGTCATTTTTGGACTGTTAAGTTAGTGATATGACGCATAATTATCAGTATATTACAATTGAAATGTTAGTATTATCTCATTATTAAAATAGAGAAGATTTTTTTTATTATGCTGACTATTCAATATATATCTTAATTTTATTGTATTGTGCTAGGAAAGCTTGTCATTTTTTGTATAGTTAGATAAGTGTTAAGATCCTAGTTCAATTATTCCGGAAATGTTAAACTGGTTGTTTATCATTACAATTAATCTCTCATGTCCTAAATGATAGATTTAACAATTATTTCAACCTGATATATTAGTTATTGAAGGTTATATAGATGTATTTCATGGTAGATATTTTTTATATTCCTTCTAGATTATAGATTTGTCTCTTATATACTAATGGCAAATTTAGCAGAGTTATACAACCTTATATATTGACTAGTTGATTATATAGTCATGAAGGTTATAGAGATGTATTTCATTAATGGGTATTTTTTATGTTCCTTCTAGATTATAGATTTGTCTCTTATATACTAATGGCAAATTTAGCAGAGTTATACAACCTTATATATTGATTAGTTGATTATATAGTCATGAAGGTTATAGAGATGTATTTCATTAATAGGTATTTTTTATGTTCCTTCTAGATTATAGATTTGTCTCTTATATACTAATGGCAAATTTAGCAGAGTTATACAACCTTATATATTGATTAGTTGATTATATAGTCATGAAGGTTATAGAGATGTATTTCATTAATAGGTATTTTTTATATTCCTTCTAGATTATAGATTTGTCTCTTATATACTAATGGCAAATTTAGCAGAGTTATACAACCTTATATATTGATTAGTTGATTATATAGTCATGAAGGTTATAGAGATGTATTTCATTAATAGGTATTTTTTATACTCCTTCTAGATTATAGATTTGTCTCTTATATACTAATGGCAAATTTAGCAGAGTTATACAACCTTATATATTGATTAGTTGATTATATAGTCATGAAGGTTATAGAGATGTATTTCATGATAGATATTTTTTATGTTCCTTCTAGATTATAGATTTGTCTCTTATATACTAATGGCAAATTTAACAGAGTTAAACAACCTTATTATTGACTAGTTGATTATATAGTCATTGAAGGTTATAGAGATGTATTGCATTGATAAATATTTTTACTATACTCTTCTAGATGATAAATTTATATCTTATGTCCTGAAATAAGAGATGTTATATAATTATTAAACTTTGTGTATTTTAGGGTTATTATTCTTGGGATAGGAACCTGGCTTACTTTTATAAACAATACATTTCTTATTAAATATGGTGTTTTTTCAGTCTATTGATTAATTAGATAGAGTATATAGTATGTAATTACTGATAAATTTATCTATAGATAACACTTTAACTTTTTGGGTATTAATAAAACAATGATTTATTGTGTCAGTTATGGTAAGTGTAGTTAATTGTGAATTAGCTATTTTGTCTAATGCATTGCCGGATAATACCCCATGTGTAATATATGCACTAACTTGTAAGGCTCCATTGTTTTTTAATGCTAATGCTGCGTTGCATAACGTGCCACCTGAATCGACTATGTCATCTACTATTATGCATTCCTTATTTGCTACGTTACCAATTATATTCATAACTTCAGATACACCGGGTTTGGTGCGATGTTTGTCTATTATTGCTATTTGAATTTCATTATTTAAATTGTACTGTTGTGCTAGTGTATGTGCAAAAGCTCTAGTTCTATTTAACGCTCCATAATCAGGTGATACAATAACTAGGTTATCTGTGGTACATTTTTGAATAATAGCATCTATAAAAATACTATTGGCACTTAAATTGGTAATATCTGTATCAAAGAAGCCAATAAGTTGATTTGAATGTAAATCAATAAATGTAATGTTGTTAGCATTGGTTGTTTGTAGTACATTAGCGATAACTTTAGCGCTTAATGCAGATACCATGTTGCTGTTACCTGATATTCTGTACATTATTCTATCTTGTCTAGTATAACAACAGTATGGGATTATTAGTGTAATTTTATTTGGGGATAATGCTCTTTTTAGTGCATCGATTAATAACAATAATTCTAATAAACTATCATGTGCTGGGGAAGTTATGCTATGTAGTAGTATTATATGTTTGTTCTTATTACCTTGAATTTCTTCTACTTCTACATTTAATTCTTGATCTGCAAATCTTGAAGTATGTGATTGAATGAGTCTTATATGTGTTAGCTCTGATATTCTTTTTGCTAAGTCAGTATTATGTATACCAGCAGATATTAACATTAGATAAGTTGCTCTAATTATATAAAAACGTGCATCGTGATAATATGTAATAGTGTAGAAAAAGTAAATAGGTATTTTTTATAGTATTATGATATCATAGAATAGTCTTTATTAAAGGAGAATAGTGATAAATCAGAATGATATATTAAATGTATTGTCAAAAGTTGTAGATCAGCGTAGCAATAAAAATATTGTGGAGCTTGGTTTAGTTTCTTCAGTATTAATTGATGGTAATAACATTACTTGTATTTTAAATTTAGTCGATGAATATCATGTTGTACAACGAGATATAATTGAAAAGCAATGTAAAGATGCTATTAGTCTTATTGCAAATGTCGAGTATGTAAAGATTATTCTTACTAGTACACGTACTGCTAATAAACCACGTCAAGGTGATCCTGTAAGTAAAATGTCTATTCGTGATGTCAAAAATGTAATACTTGTATCTTCTGGTAAGGGTGGAGTTGGAAAATCTACAATTGCTTTGAATATAGCGTTTGCTTTACTACGTAAAAAGTATAAGACAGCATTACTTGATCTTGATATTTATGGTCCATCCATACCACATATGCTAGGAGTTGCAGATGGTACGAATCCTGAGATAGATAGTTGTAATAGAATAATACCGATTGTTAGATATGGTCTTAAAAGCATGTCTATTGGATATCTTACTAGTAAGAAGGATGCTGCTATTTGGCGTGGTCCTATGGTGAGTAAGGCGATATATAGTTTAATATTAAATACAGCATGGGGAGAATTAGATTATTTAATTGTAGATACTCCTCCTGGTACAGGTGATGTTCATATTACCTTTTCTAGTAAATTTGATATTACTGGTATTATTGTAGTATCTACCCCACAGGAGTTAGCTATTATTGATGCAGTAAAAATGTGTGATATGATGAATAAGATGAAGGTTGGTATTATTGGTGTAATAGAAAATATGAGTTATTTTGTTGATACTACTTCTGGTAATAAGACTTATATCTTTGGTAAGCAAGGTGTACGTACTATGGCAGATACGTTAGATGTCAATCTTTTAGGGGAAGTACCAATATATCCTCAAATATGTAATACTGCAGAGTTAGGTAATCCTTTGATGCTTGGTCGTGAAATATGTGAGATTTATGATAGTATTACTAATAATATGTTGTGTATTATCAATGGTGTATAGTAGTATAATATTTTTTGTTAACAAATTTAAATTTTCTTAAGTATAAAAAAACGATGTTATTATATTTAGGTGAAGATATAAGTCAATGTGTGTTATACTTAACTGCTCTATAAGGTATAGTCGCGAGTTTTGCAAAATAATGAGTATTATAGGTAAGTATGATAACTTTGTTTATATTGTGTATATGATCGCTTTGAGGCAGTATGTATAAACACCGTATAGTAACACTGTGTAGAATAAGTATTGTTGGATAAAGTCATAACTCTACTTAGTGTTGTGTGTAAGATGACTTTCGGGGCAGTATATGTAAACAACGTGTAGTCATACTGTGTAGAATTAAGTGTTATTGGATAAAGTCATAACTCTACTTAGTGTTGTGTATACAATGACTTTCAGGAAGGTATATGTAAGCAATGTGTAATCATACTGTGAGAATAAGTATTATTGGATAAATGTCATAACTCTACTTAATATTGTGTATACGATAACTTTCAGGGCAGTATATGTAAACAACGTGTAGTCATACTATGTAGAATTAAGTGCTATTGGATAAAGTCATAACTCTACTTAGTGTTGTGTATACGATGGCTTTAAGGCAGTATGTATAAGCATAGTATAGTCGCACTGTGTAGAAAATATAAGTATTATAAAATCTGTTTGTGTTATAATATATCTAGTAATTCTAAAAAAAATGTGTATCACTTTATACATAATGTTTTTTAAGAAAAGCTATTATAGGGTAAAGCAATATTTTCCTATTGGTTATACGATTCTGTATATGTGATATGTGAGATGAAAAATGTAGTTTGAATCCTATTTTTGTATATGGGTGGTGTACAAGTATGAGTCAAAAATATGAAACTTGCTTGCTGCTGACTTTCAAATACACAATAAGTGATTTTTAGGAATTTAATGAAAAACAAAGAATATTATTGCTGATTGAACATTAATGGTATTCATGTATAGAGTCCATATAAAAGTATTTAGACTTTTATTACTGATATTCTTTGGGTGATATGATACATGACTTTTTGGTAAAAAGAATCCCATATTTATGAGTAAAGTATTCTATATAATATTATTTTAATGAAACTAATTTCAGTTATATGTTTTATAGTTTTGCTACCTTTTATGTTTACAACAGAATTATTAATGGCTGATATCAGTTGTAATGACTGAACTACTATATTAGTGAGAGTTGATTAATGTATTTTATAATGTAACAACATTACCATTGTAATTTTGCTAATAGAGAAAAAATATCTATACTGATTATATCCTCATTGGCATGATAATGTACATAGCATCATCGTTACTCTGTTCTTGTATTAATATGGCAGTGTTTGCATCATGAAAAGATAAGTGACATTTTCCTTTAATACAACATAATGCTTCCATTAAATACCTTGCATTAAGACCAATAGTGACTTCAGATGCAGAGTAAGTATCAATTTCTAGCTCTTCTCTTGCATCTCCTTGATCCGAAGATGCTGCACTAAGTATTAATTTATTATCAATAAACTTTAACTTGATTACTTTGACTTTATCGAAAACAACAACAGATACCCTATCTATTGCATTTGATAATATTTCAGATTCAATAACTACATTTTTATCATGGGATTTTGGTATTATTGAATTGTAGTTTGGAAAAATACCATCTATAACTTTGGATATTAGAATATATTCTTTGTACTCAAAACAGATCTTTCTGTCAGATAGACTAATCGATATTAAATCATTTCCGTTACCATGACCTATTATTTTTAGAATTTCATTTACTGTCTTTTTGGGAACTATGATGCCAAAATCCGATAAAATATTTTCTGTTTTATTTAGTTTAGCTAAGGATAGCCTATGCCCATCTGTAGCAGCGCAACATAGGACTCCATCGGACGTGTGTACATATACTCCATTTAAATTAAACCTACTTTCTTCTGCAGAGATTGCAAATTTAGTTTTGCCAAAAAGATTAACTAACTCAGATACTTGTAAAGTAAACTTATTTTGTAGTTCATTGTTTTCAATTACAGGAAATTTTTCTATGTCAACAACAGGTAAGAAAAATTCTGTACGACTGCATTCTATGGTGAGTCTTCCATCTTTGCCAATAGTAAACTTAATTTCAAAGTCATTAGGTAATTTTCGCACGATATCATAAAGAAGTTGAGCAGAGACCACTATAATTCCATCGGCTAAAACATTAGCACTAATTGAAGCGACAATTGAAATATCAAGGTCTGTAGATGTTAAGCTAATTTTCTGGTTGCATGCCTCAATCCTAACACAAGATAATACAACAATACTATGACGTTTTTCTACAATACTGTTGATATAAGACAATGCCTGCAAAAGTTTGTCTTTGCCAACACAGAAACTTAATGTAGCATTACCAATCATATTTTTGTTAATACACAGATATTGAAGTGTTATACAGATTAAACACTCACAAGTCAAGTATGCCTATCTTATTTATAATAATTAAGATGCATGACTGAATATATCAACATTATCCCAACCTAATAAGTCTAACTGGACTCGTGTAGGAAGAAACTCGAAGCAGGATTTTGCTAGTTCTTGCTTATTCTCACGTTGTAACATGGTGTCAAGTTTGCTTTTTAATGCGTGTAGGTGCATAACATCTGATGCGGCATAATTTAACTGTTCAGATGTTAGGGTTTCTTTCCCCCAATCTGATGACTGTTGTACTTTGTTCAGTTTTATACCTAATAACTCATTACAGAGCTCTTTTAAACCATGATGATCTGTGTATGTTCTAGCTAGTTTGGAAGCTATTTTAGTACAATAACATGGTATAGCCCATACGCCAAGGTAATAGCGTATTGCAGTAATATCAAAGCGAGCAAAATGAAAAATTTTGGTTATACTTAGGTCAGATAAAATTCTCTTCAAATTAGATGCCTGATATTCAGTTGAAGGAAACTTAACCAAGTGCACATTACCATTACCTTCAGATATCTGTACTAAACACAATCTATCCCGCCTACATACTAGGCCCATAGTTTCCGTATCAACGGCAACAGTGCCGCTAAATTCTAACCCGTCAGGTAAGTCATAATCATGTACAAAGATAGACACAATCCCCCCACATATAGGCGTATAACATCATATAGTTATTGTATCACGTATCAAAAACCTCTCAACTTATATTATGCTTCCTCAACATACTTTTTATCGATTTCCTGTCCATAAACCATATCATTGTTTGGTCCATTGTTCCATCTGTATCCTTCTTCTCCTCTATTATCATCATTTTCGTCATCATCAACGCATTCTTTTAAGACATAACCGCGTCCCCACACAGTTTCTATATAGTTCTTGCCGTTGTTAGCAACTTTAAGCTTTTTACGTAACTTGCACATGAAAACGTCAATGATTTTGTCATCTGATGGTTCATCTAGTTCCCTATATAGATGGGACAGAAACATTTCTTTTGTAAGAACAGTTCCTAGTCTAGAAGACAATAACTCTATCATTCCATATTCTTTTTTAGTCAGGTGCACTATTTCACCATTACATTCGACACATTTGTGGTCAAGATTGATAGCGATGTTACCAACGCGCACTATTGACTCAGGGTGTCCTCTGGTGCGACGTACAATAGCCTTGATTCTTGCAAGTAATTCGCTTTTGTGAAAAGGTTTTGTCACATAGTCATCTGCTCCATAGTACAAGCCTTTAACTTTATGTGATACTGATGAAATACATGACAATATGAGAACAGGAACTTTAATACCAGATTCACGTAGTTTTACTAGAATGTCGTATCCATCTATTTTACCAGGGAAATGTATATCTAATATAACTATATCATAGTCATCATTCTTTGGAATGATGCTACCATAACAATCTTGGGCAGAAGTCATAGTTTCACAAAAATGTCCTTCTGAAGATAAAGAAGCTTCTACTGCTTTTGCGCATGCAATATCATCTTCTATTAATAATATACGCATAAATACCTCTAAAAATCCAATAATCCATAATTTAAATATATAAAGCACTTAGCCTAATCTAAAGACATAATCAACCTATAACAACTAAATATTTCATCAAAAGTTAATACATAGTGTTACTATGCTGTTCAAGTATAATAGTAAATTACATGTAATATACTTTGCGTGTGTTGCATATATAACACAAATTACACTCAAGACTATTAGAGATATTATAGTAAATACACCTAATTTTTCTTAATCGGTAAAATATTCTACTGATTATACATAAACACAAGTTAATACTTTATTAATAATAAAAATAATAATTACAATAACTATTATATATTAATAAGCACACATACACTAATATAAAAATTTCAATATGTTGTATATTTCACACTGATCTGGCATACCAAATGATTCTACCTAGTATTTCCATATCTTCTAAATGACATTCATACGA
Source organism: Ehrlichia ruminantium (assembly GCF_009728835.1). Lineage (GTDB taxonomy): Bacteria > Pseudomonadota > Alphaproteobacteria > Rickettsiales > Anaplasmataceae > Ehrlichia > Ehrlichia ruminantium_B. The sequence continues at coordinate 1,281,827 of NZ_CP033455.1, read as the reverse complement.
GGAATACTTTTTATTGTCAGAAACGACATGTAACTTAATTTTTTGGCTATCTTTTAAATATTCTAGTCTTCTAATGGAAATTCCTACTGAGTCTACAATGACAAATAAACCTGCAGGATGAGGAATTTTATCGCTTATATCTACCAAAACGATGTCTTGATTCATTAATGTTGGGATCATACTATCTCCTTTTACGTAGTATATGCGTAGGTCTTTCATATTAGGAGTCAGGTTAATATTTGAAGAAAGATATAAATTGACATCTCCAGAAGATGAGATCTTACCATTCTCTAATTCCAAATTGTATACAGGTAATATGTTGGTATTACCTTGTCCACAAATGTAAGTATCATCACTAATTAAATAAGATAATGATACATTTAATACTTTTGCTATTGCCATTAATTTCTTAGATGTTGGATTGGTTGATTTACCACTCAATATGTCATATACGAAAGATTTGCCAACTTCAGCCCTATGAGCAAGTTCACGTGCATTTATTCCCATTTTATCCATTTGATGTTTCATTCTAGTAACGATTATACTATTATTTGTTTTCATAAATTCCTCTTATAGTTAATATTTATACATTTTTGTACAGTTTAAAGTGCATAAACTCAAGTAATAATTGAACAGTTCATTCACGATGACACCAAATTATCAAATTATTAGCTATAAGAACCGTATAAAATACAATTATAATATAAAAAGTCTTTGTTATGCATCTAATGGTTGTAGGAGTTGAATTAGAAATGATACAGAATGAAATTTATGTGTATAATAATCTAATGTTAAAAAATTATATCAATACTATAAACACAATGCTTTATGATAGTAAAATGGTTAATGATTAATTGGGGAATATTATAAGTTATGTTGTAGTACTAAGATAATAAATTATATACCATATTCAATATTTCACATTAATTCATATCTATGCTAATGCAGTATTTTGTAACAATATTAATAATATGTTAGACATATTATGTACCACATTATGATAGTAGAAAATTAATTATGTGCTACGTTGAGGTTTCATATGAGTGCATATCTGTGCTAATGCAGTATTTTGTGATGATAAAATAATATGTTGGGCATATTATGTACCACATTATGATAGTAGAAAACTGATTGTGTGCTACGTTGAGGTTTCATATGAGTACATATCTATGCCAATGCAGTATTTTGTGACGATAAAATAATATGTTGGGCATATTATGTACTACATTATGATAGTAGAAAACTGATTGTGTGCTACGTTGAGGTTTCATATGAGTACATATCTATGCCAATGCAGTATTTTGTGACGATAAAATAATATGTTGGGCATATTATGTACTACATTATGATAGTAGAAAACTGATTGTGTGCTACGTTGAGGTTTCATATGAGTACATATCTATGCCAATGCAGTATTTTGTGACAATAAAATAATATGTTAGACATATTATGTACCACATTATGATAGTAGAAAACTGATTGTGTGCTACGTTGAGGTTTCATATGAGTACATATCTATGCTAATGCAGTATTTTGTTATAATAAAATGATGTGTTAAGCCTGTTATAGGCCACATGTAATACTGAATAATTGACTGTGTGTGCATATTTTAATCTAAATGTCCGCCTGTAATTAATACAATGCGTTGTGATAGTAAAAGTTTAGCAAGAATATTTATCATCTGTAATATGATGCTAAATAGGGTAACTATGAACCCTATGTAAAAACATTCCAAACCTGACTATACATGTAATAAACGAGCATAATTATATAGTTTATTTGTATTATCGACTAAAAATACGAAGCTTTAGGATGTATTCTACAAAATAGCATCATATGGAACTATAAAATAGTTGTTTGTATCCTTATTATTTAGTAAGCAGGGCATTTACTATGAATGCTTCTGCAGCACTAATGTCTTTCCATCCCTCTACTGATACGAACTTATCTGCTTCTAACTTTTTATAAAATGTAAAAAAATGAGATATTGAATTTAGGAATGATGTTGGAAAATCTGTGTAATTTTGTATGGTAGAGTAATACTGGTCTACTTTGCTAATAGGGACAGCTAATACTTTGACATCTTCTCCACCTTCATCATGCATAACTAATACTCCTACTGGTCTTGCACAAATTAATGCTCCAGGTGTTATTGGAAATCTAGAAGTAACAAGAACATCAACTGGATCACCATCTCCAGCACAGGTGTGAGGAATGAAGCCATAATTGCATGGATAGTACATAGAAGTGGGTAGGAATCTATCTACACAAAGTAAGTTTTTCTTTTTATCAAATTCATATTTCACTGGATAGGAATTCTGACTAATTTCAATAATAACGTTTATTTCTTTAGGTGCATTATTACCACTAGTGACATTATCTAAATTCATAATTAATCTCTTAATACAATATAAAATGATACCAAAGTTATAAAATACTCTAGTATAAAGAGCAAGTATTGTATAGTATTGTGACTCTTATACTTCACATGTACCTGTTTGAGTGTGAAATGTCTTAAGTATATAGTATCTTTTGTTAAGATGATATAAAAATTTTTGTGCTGTATAAGTACATGCTCATAATGATATTGTGTGTTTTAAGCTTCTAACATAAAAGGCATATTATAAGTATGGCACATTCAATAATGCAGTAGTTTCATCACAGGACATCATAACATTAAAGTTTTGTACTGCTTGACCAGATGCTCCTTTGAGTAAGTTATCTATATTACAAACTATTATGACTGTATTGGGTGTTCTTCCTGGAAAAACTCCTATGTAGCAATAATTTGTTCCTACAACAGATTTTGTTGTTATGGCTTTTTCCTCGTTAATATGAACAAACTTAGAATCTTTATAAAAAACTAGTAATGCTTCTCGTATATCAACTGGTGAAACACCTTCTTCTAATTCAAGGTATATAGTAGATAACATGCCCCGTTTTATTGGGATAAGATTAGGAACAAACTGTACATTGATATTCTCCTGACATGCTGCAAAACAAAGCTCCTGTTCTATTTCTGGTATATGTCTATGTTTTGAAATATTGTATAACTTCATAATGTCATGAATTTCGCAAAAAAGTTTCTTTTGATCAACAGATCTACCAGCACCACTAACGCCTGATTTTGCATCAATTATTATATTCTGATTTTTTACTAAACGGAGTCTTAATAATGGGAACAATGGAATCAATGCAGAAGTAGCATAGCATCCAGGGCAAGCAATAAAATGTGACTTTTTAATATCTTCCCAGTATATTTCTGTTAACCCATATACAAAGTTTTGTATCAAGTCTGGACAACAATGTGATCCATACCATTCTTTGTATATATCAATATCTTTAATTCTAAAATCGGCTGCTAAATCTATAATAACTTTACCTTCGCTGTAAATCTTTTTTACAATTTCATTTGATTGTCCGTGAGGTAAACATAAGAATATCACATCCACTTTAGATAAATCAATGGAAGAGAAACATGATATGCTAACTGGTATACTTTCTTTTAGAAGATGATCATAATGGGAAGACAATAAACCCCCAACAGACTGGGTAGCACATAGATACTTTATTTTGACCATAGGATGCAAAAGCAGTAACCGTACTAGCTCTATTCCAACATAACCTGTAGCTCCAACTACAGCAACTGATACCTGATAACTCATGTTGGAGATTATCTCTTAGAAAATTGACAACTTTTCCTAGCTTTGTGTTGACCGTATTTTTTACGTTCTACAACACGTGAATCTCTGGTCAAGAAACCACCAGCCCTTAGAGTAGGATGAAGGGCAGGATTAATATCAGCTAATGCTTTACTAATTCCGTGAGCTACAGCTCCAGCTTGCCCTGAAACTCCACCACCTTTTACAGTTGCAGTAACATTGTAACAGCCAGATGTTGATGTAGCAATAAACGGATTATAAACCTTTCTACATAAAGTATTTTTTTTAAAATACTTAAAAATATCCATACCATTTACGGTAACGTTACCTTTTCCCACTGCTAACCATACACGTGCAACAGCTTCTTTCCTTTTACCTGTTCCATAAGCACGTCCACGGGCATCTACTTTCATACTTTTAGGTTGATTATCCTCATGTTGATAATCAGGTGATATATCAGGATTGCTGTCCATTATTTCCTCTTATTATTTTTAATGTTAAGTGACAAAAAATCTAATTGAATAGGTTGCTGAGCATTATGCTTATGTTCTGGTCCTGAATATATGTACAGATTTTTTAAGCGACGACGTGCCATTGGACCAGTACTGAGCATACGGCACACTGCCATTTTAATTATACGTTCTGGATGCTGTCTTAAAAATAAATCAGCTGGGGTACAACTCTTTATTCCCCCAGGATAACCAGTGTGTCTGTAATAAACTTTACGCTTTAACTTGTTGCCTGTAAATTGTACCTTTTCTGCATTGATGATAATTACATTATCTCCACAGTCCATGTGGGGAGTGTATTCTGGTTTGTTCTTACCACGTAACACAGTTGCAACAAAAGCAGCCAACCTACCAACTACTGCTCCACTTGCATCTATTACAACCCAGCGTTTACTTATTTGACTTGCTTTTAAAGAAAAGGTCTCCATATACATCCATTATTAATAAGCTTTCATGATACTAAGACAGTACTTTATTGTCAATAAAAACTCACTAAGTATTTACCCCTTAAATATAGTGATTGCATTATCAAGTTATCTGAATATTATATAGTTAAGATGATGTATGTATTGTGTAGTCTTAGTAAAAGTTTACTTTCTTGCATAGTATCATTGATGTATGCAATTGATTTTACGTATTAGCTTATTGATAATAGATCTAAAACTTGTGTATCATATCATCAACAAGGACCTATTAAACAATGTGTTTCGATATGCTGTATAAGTAATTATTTATTTCTATTAGATTATACGTGATATGTTTTCAAAAATTTTTAGTGTTTTTAGTATAGCAACAATATTAGCTAATATTCTTATAGTATTATATGACAGCTTTTTAACTGGTTTATTCTCTAGTTCTAATTTTAAAAATCTATTATGTGACTATATCTGTTCTATTTAATGTAAGTACATCAGTTTTAGTATTGTATTGGAAGTGTGTTACTGTATAGTTGTAGTATTATATAAGTATTTAAATTGTTTTTTTTATAATCTTAGTTTGTATTAGAATCTTAATACATTAAATATAGTAATTAGCATTAATTTATATATTAACCACGGCTATTGTGATTGATATACTCTGAGTTTTTTTTTTGACACTTTGGTTGATTGTTATAAATGGGTATCTAAGGGATTTGTATTTTTTGTGTGAATAGGAATTATTGATAATTTTTATATTTGTGATGGTAGTGAATCGTGTAAGGTTGGTAAAAGATCAATTTGCTCGAAGTTTATAAATGTTTTAATAATGTCAATATATGTGTCCTTAATTGATTATCTGATGTCGGATTATAAATAATAATACGGTATATAATCTAAAGTGCATATTGTAATATCTAATGCCAGTATTATGAGTAATGAGATGTACTTAAATGTGTTGTTATTTAATTTGTTAGTTCAAGTTTTTCTAAGTAGTAGAAGTTCGCAATTTGTTTTTACTCAGAACAAAATCGCATAGTTGTACTTTATGATAGTACAACTCTAGTACAAAGTAATTTTCCAGTTATCCCTAAACATATAACTATTATATAGTGTTATATCATTAAAATTGCACTTAATGCTTGCTAATGAAAATTAATTACAGTTTAATCGTTGTCAGTATAATTTTTTTGCATAATACTAGAAATATTTAACTTATTAGATTTTATATGTATAAAACTTATTGTAGCCTGATACTAATTATCATATTAATGATGCTATCTACTAGCAGTTATTGTGTTGAACTAGATCAAGCACTACATGCAGCACTAGCCAATAATCCTAGTATAAAAGCAAAATTTTATAGTACTTTAGAAAACAGGCAAAAAATTAAACTGAATAGTATGTCAAAATTTTTGCCATTGGTTGTATATTCATATAGTACACGTTTACCTGATATATCGTCAAGTAATAGCACAAAAAATATGAGTGTTAGTGTAACACAGCAAGTATTTAACGGTGGGGCTGATGCGGCTGCTTTTCAGCAGGCTAAATATTTAACGAGTATTGAGGAAATTAATTTTTTATTAGAAAAGCAGAATATTCTACTTAATGCTGTAAAAGCCTACATGAAAGTTTTAACAACAGCTGAAGTTTATAAACTGACTCAGCATACTGAAAAGGTGTTAACTGAACATTTAGTAGCTACAGAGAAAAGGTTTGCTTTAGCAGAAGTGACAAAAACGGATGTATCACAAGCAACTGCCAGGTTATCAGCGGCAAGGTCGGAATCTATTAAGGCTTATGGAAATATGAAAACTGCGGAAGCTAATTATGTGCATACAATAGGAGAGTTGCCTGTTGATTTGCATGATCCTGTTGTACCTGTGTTACCAACATCATTAGAAGAAGCTTTAGAAATTGCTCAACGAAATAATCTTTCTTTACAAATATCTAATAATGGATATAAAGCAGCTAAGCAAGGTGTATTGATAGCACTTGGGCATTTGCTACCATCTGTTAGTATATCTGCTGTTACTTCTTATACAGAGCATAATGTTTTTAATAAGAATCTTAATAAAACTGAGGATGTTTTTGAAGTTAAGATGTCATTACCTATTTTTCAACAGGGACTTAATCTTGGGGCAGTAACACAATCTGAACTTGCAGTAAAGCAGAAGAGATATGCATATTATGAAGCATTGAATGCGATAAAAGAATCTATTATTTCAAATTGGGAAGGCATTTACACAACTAATTCTATGTTACAGGCTGCACAGGATCATGTAAAATATACAGAAGTTGTATTATCAGGGATTAAAAAAGAAGCTGAATTAAACTTAAGGACAGTTTTAGATGTGCTGGATGCAGAAGAAGAATTGTTAAAAGCAAAGGTGAATTTAGTTAATGTACAAAGTAATGTTATTATCAATAGATATAATTTGCTTGCCTTAATTGGACAATTGAATATTAATTAATTATTTAATATGATAAATTTATGAGTGATACTAATAATTTTCAGTCCCTTAAAGACGTAATTGCGAACATAAGAAAAGTCATGTCTAGCAATGATGCAACGGATGTTATTACTGAGCAACAGGATGCTAATAATGAGATACTGGATTTGGAAGATCCAGAAAACGTTGTAGAATTAAACAATATACAGTGTGCACGTAATACATTAAGTGGAATAAATCAAACATTTCAAGCTATGGCTGATTTTTCAGCAACAGTGCCTATAAGTCCAGTAGCTCAAATCAGCATCAAGCCTGATATTGAGGTAGCAGTAACAAAAGAGAAAATCTACCCTGATCAGCTTTCTAGTATTAATCAGTTTATATCCATAGAGCAGTCATCTCAAGAACGTAGATTAACGACAAAGCATACTCTATCAGATGGGTTGTCAAAGATTGAGGGTACTACTACGTCGTCAGAAATTAAAGAAATACATCATAAGAACAGTTTACTGTCTCCTGAAAGTGTTTTTGCAAGCAGCGAGGAGATAAAAAAGTTAATTACGCAAATACATCATTATACAGCACCGCCTAGTGTTACTACTCAAAATAAAAGTCCTACTATAGAGGAATTAGTGATAAATATACTGAAACCAGAACTATCTTCATGGCTTAACAATAATCTGCAAAAAATTGTGCAAGATATTGTTGAACAAGAAATTAAGCATATAGTAAAAAAGTCAAATCAAGGTTAACTTTGAATAAGCAATATGTTGATTTCTTTTCTACTATTGTGCATGAAGTAGTGAAGTTAAAAGTGTAGTATGTAAAAAAAGCTCGTTAGTATTGTGCTATTATATAACGAGAAGTAATTGTGAGTATTTAGTTTTTGTAATGATATTAAGATTTTTAAGTATAATTAAGTGGTATATGTACAGTGCTTATTATATAAAGTTGGTATTTTTTGTATAGGCTATTAATTATGTATATGTTAAACTTACTATGTGTAAAAAGTCAGCTAGTTTTATAGCAGTTTTTAGTATTACATAATATGTTATTTGAGAGATAGTAGCATGATATTGATTGTGACGTATGGTAGAAGAAAATATTCTTAAGGGTTCAATAGTTTATTAATTTATGTAGGTGTGTTAGTTTTTGTTGATTAGTGTACAACATAAATTGCGTAATGTTTTAATAATAAATACGCAGTATTAAAGTTGATTAGTTGAACAAGTGTTTTCGAAAAAATTCTTTTCATAGTTATTTAGACAGATATGTCATTAATATTTCACAATCAAAATAATATATTGTTTTGTATACTGGTTAGTAGATTTTTTTGTTCTTTTTTAGAATATAGTAATTAATTGTTTAATTATTTTTACTTAGTATTTTAGCCTATATCTTAGGTATAAAAATAAATTAATTATGCAAATTCAAAAGACTATCTTACAAAGAGATTGGTGTTAGTAGTAAATCTGCTGTATATTCTAAAAATAAATAATTTTATGCTGTAAAACTATCTGTAAGGTATACCATTTGTATTATTTTAGTAATAAGATAATAATGGTATTGTTATTCAAAATATTATCAGTAGGGCAAGAGAACTGTACTTTTGATTATATAGTACATATATGATATGAGCCTGGTACTGAATTTTATGATCTTTTAGTCCTTAGTTATATATTAAGAAGAATAAGCTTATATATACTCTTATAACTGATGAAGATTAATGATACTGCACAAAAAAACAGAATAAGTGAAATTAATAGAAGTTACTTAGGAGAATCTTCCTGGACAGAAGCAGGCTTATTGTTTTTATCTAATACTTCAGAAATTGATGACTTAAGCACCTTGAGTTCTACACCATCTGATACTTCGACAAAAAAGCATCCACCTGTTGTATCAACCTTAGTAACTACACCAAATATACTATTAGAGACAACAACCTTATCACCTTTTTTGATGCTTTCTAATAGCTTATTATGTTCTCTAATCTTCTTCTGCTGGGGTCTTATAATAAAAAAATAGAACACACCAAAGATTAATACTAAAGGAACTAAACCTGCAATTGAACTTCCAACTCCTGAAGCGGGTGATGCTGTTGTTGCTGCAAAAACTTCAGAAATAATTGACATGTCCATGACCATTTGCAAGAAATATAGCATTAACTATAATTGTAAAGGTGTAGATTGTCAATTGCCAATTTGGTTCAAAGTTATCTCATGTGATATATTATTATGGTGTTTTTTAAATAAGTAACGTGGATGTGTATGGGTTTAAAAATAGCCATAATAGCGTATTAATATCACTGTTGCGGTTTATATGGTGTATGCTGTGATTAAGTAGGGTAATGTTTTTTTTGAATAAATAATGTAAGTGTGAATAGCTTATAAGCATGGTCTGGGGTTATTTACAGTATAACTACTATGATTTATGTAGTGTATGCTGTAATTAGGTAGGGTAATGTTTTTTTGAATAGATAATGTAAGTGTGAATAGCTTATAAGCATAATCTGGGGTTATTTACAGTATAACTACTATGATTTATGTAGTGTGTGCTGTAATTAGGTAGGGTAATGTTTTTTTGAATAGATAATGTAAGTGTGAATAGCTTATAAGCATAATCTGGGGTTATTTGCGGTATAACTACTATGATTTATGTAGTGTGTGCTGTGATTAAGTGGGGTAATGTTTTTTTTGAATAAATAATGTAAGTGTGAATAGCTTATAAGCATGGTCTGGGGTTATTTACAGTATAACTACTATGATTTATGTAGTGTATGCTGTGATTAAGTAGGGTAATGTTTTTTTTGAATAAATAATGTAAGTGTGAATAACTTATAAGCATGGTCTGGGGGTTGTTTACAGTATCACTCTGTAATTTCTGTAGTGTATGTGCTGTAGTTAGGTGAAGGGGAGATGTTTTGTAAATAAGTAATATAAATGTATATAGATTATGAAAACAACTATGGTAGGGTTACATTATCAATGTTGTGTTTTGTATGGTGTGTATGCTGTAATTAGGTAAAACAATGTAGTGTTATTGTTGTTTAGTAGAATAATACCATGCTAAGAATTTATGTGTTTAGGTTACAACAATAATATTAATAATTACCTTTATACTAAATAATTATATAGCTGTCTATTATACTTAAGTAGAGTAAAAATAATAAGTTAGTAGTAATTATAGTAGATGGAGATTGTTTATAAAATATAACGTAATCAGATCAAAAATCTAAGTATATATGTTATGAATATTAAATGTATATCTGTGGATATCTAAGTATTTTTTAATGCATGTGTTGAAGATTATATCCTATTTATTATGTATGCAGGAGTTATTGTAGTGTTACTAGGAAATCTGGAATTTTTAGTATGTTTTATATAAGATTGATATGATAGATATGCTATATTATATAGACCTGTATCTTAGTGAGTCTATAATAAAAAACATTTATAATTTGTTCCCCATTAAATAACTATGCAAGGAATTTTCACATCTATACTATTGTACTGATTATGTTATCATGATGTGAGTGTAGTAATAATATTGTGTGTTATAGTTCAATAAGAAAGAAGAACTTGAATATTGTAGTATTCTAATGTAGATCTATGTTAAGTTATTTGTGATAGTATTGTTACTTTAAGTCATAATACTATCCTGTATATCAGAATCTAAAGTTAGTATGTATGTTTGTTATTGTGAATATAGTTAGTAACTGTTTGCTGCATGTATTATGTAAATCCATAAAAAAGTATTTTGTACTGGCATATAATGCTACATTAATACGTAATGTTATTGAGCAGGTATTTACTCAGGAATTCTAATTACAGAAAATTGTATTACTAATGTCTTGGATAAATACAATAAATAAAAGTTATAATTTAGCTGTTAGTATTGTTTGAGTGCGATATTTAAATAGATTAATTATGTGTTACCTTATATCATGCATATGTGATAATACCTGGCAATTATCTCTGTTATGGTTTTATCATATTGCGTTCATCTATAATACTGATGACTATGTTGTAATAGAGAAAAATTTGATCTACAAGAAACTGTATGTTAATGTCTGTCAATACATACAATCGATAAAACTAATAATTTGTTGATATTTTTAATGTGTCATGTCTAATGACATTACTAAATTAGAGTTATACATTATTATAAATACAACATAACACCATTATATGGTTATCCGTAAAACATTACTATATTGTAGTTATGCTAATATAAATTTATATAAATGGATAACACTTTATAATGCACATGAACCTATATCGTATCTATATATTCCATCTGGCCAATCTAATAAGTCTAAAGCTGCATATGCTTGATGCTTTGCACTAGCCAGATTATCACCTTGTGCTACAATATTGAGTACTCTTCCACCATCTGATACCCAATTATTTCCATCTTTTTTTGTTCCTGCATGTAACAGTTGGATGTTAGGTAACTTCTCAATTTCATCTATTCCTTTAATTATGGAGTTTTTCTTATATTCACCTGGATATCCGCGACTAGCGACTACTACACATAAAGCGGCTTTTTTGTTTAATTCTACAGATTCATTACTTAGTTTTCCTTTTGCTGTAAGTGATAGAAGCTTTAAAAGATCAGAATTTAAACGTGGTAATATTGATTGTGTTTCAGGGTCACCAAAACGAACATTGTACTCAAGTAACTTGGGTTCATTTTTTTTAATTATTATACCGGCAAATAATAAACCTCTGAATTGTATGTTCATGTTGAACATTGCTTTTATAGTTGGATATATTATCTTTTGAATTATTATGTACTCCATTTCTTGTGTGATAATATTTGGTTTAGAATAAGATCCCATACCACCAGTATTAGGTCCCTTATTATTGTCTCCTATAGTCTTGTAATCTTGTGCAACTCCTAATATTACTGGATTAGATCCGTCAACTAATGTAAAGAAACTGATTTCTTTTCCTTCAAGAAATTCTTCAATAATTACAGCATGCCCTGCTTCTCCAAATTTATTATTTAATAACATTGCATCTACAGTATTATAAGCTTCTTCATGTGTATGACATATTACTGTTCCTTTGCCTTGTGCAAGTCCATCTGCTTTTATTACTAAAGGTAATTTTTGCTTATCAATAAACTTATATGCTGGTCCTACATCAATGAAATAACCATATTTTGCCGTAGGTATACCATACCTTATACATAATTCTTTTGTAAACCCTTTTGAGGATTCAAGACGTGCTGCGGCCTTAGATGGGCCAAATACCAGTATGCCTTCTTCTGTTAATGCATCTGATAAACCATTAATTAAAGCCATCTCTGGCCCTATAACTACTAAGTCAATTTTTTCTTTCTTGCATATTTGAATTACTTCTATGGTATTGCTGATGTCTACATCTATTATATCTGCTAGATTACCCATTCCTTCACGTCCTGGGGCAATAAATAGCTTGTTTAATAGTGTGGATTTGCGAATGCTATGTAACATTGCATGCTCACGTCCACCGGAACCAATTACCAACACATTCATTAGCATGCTCCTTTAGTTTATGTGTACTTGTGAATTCTAGTATCAATCTTCTGCTTGTCAATAATATTATATGTCTTACTATGCAAGAGTATACGTAAAAATTGCTTGTGTCAGATAGATCTTTATGTTTCAATAAGTTTTTAATTTTTATATTTATTCATAGGTGATTAATTATGTATCACTTTAAGGTTTTTAGTAATGTGTTATTTCTAATAGGGTTTTTATTTGTTGTAAATTGTGCTTTCTTAAATAAGGAATATTCTGTAGCACCTGTTGAAAATAGGACAGCAGATGGGATATATGAAAGTGCTTTAAAAAAGTCTAGTGAAAAACAGTATAAGGATGCATTAACAGATCTTGAGGAAATAGATAGCTTATATCCATTTTCTCCAGTTGCAATTAAAGCTCGTATTATGATGTCCTTTTTAAACTATGAATTAAGAAATTATGCACGTTCTGCAACTTATGCAGAAGATTATATCAATTTGTATCCTGATGGTGAGGATATAGATTTTGCGTACTATTTACGTATTATGGCAAATTACATGCAAATCAATGATGTAGAGCGTGATCAAAGTGCTGCATATAAGGTTTCAGAGTTATTAGAAGAATTTATACATTTATTCCCTAATTCTCAGTATTTGGCAGAGGTGAATTTAAGGTTAAATATGGTTAACGAACATATTGCTGCTAAGGAATTTTCAGTGGGTAAGTTTTATTTACAACGTGGAGAATATGTTGCTGCTATTAGAAGGTTTAGTACTATCTTAAAACGCTATAAAGATACAAAATATTTTCCAGAAAGTGTATATAGAACTGCCGAGGCATACTTATCTCTAGGAGATAAAGATGCTTATAGTAAATATATGTCTTTGTTAAAAGAATGTTGTGCGAATAGTGATTGGTATACCTTATCACAGGATCGCCTATAGAAAGTAATTTATACATGGTGTAGTCTTAGTCTGTATCAGTAAAGTATATAAATGAGTACATTGTATAATAATTGTTTTTTACTATTTGCAGCTTGTACTTTAGTATGTTGCTGTTGTATTGTGAATAGTTTGATATTTAGTTTCAGTTTTTGTTTTGAGCTTGCTTTATATCTTATGGCAATGTAATAACTCTTAATAATGTCATTTATATAGTATTGGGAATTATTAGGTGATAGATACTAGAGCGATCATATTTATGTATTTTGTAATTTGTATGATGTAATGTTGACTTATGTAATTAGGTTTATATGGGTAATTATATAAAGTAGTAAAAACTTAGGGTGATCATATTTATGTATTTTATCATTTGTATGATGTAATGTTGACTTGTGTAATTAGATTTATATGGATAATTATATAAAGTAGTAAAAACTTAGGGTGATCATATTTATGTATTTTGTCATTTGTGTTATGTAATGTTAACTTGTGTAATTAGGTTTATATGGGTAATTATATAAAGTAGTAAAAACTTAGGGTGATCATATTTATGTATTTTATCATTTGTATGATGTAATGTTGGTTTGTATAGTTGGTTTATATGGGTAATTATATAGGTTAATAAATACTGAAGTTATCATATTTATGTATTTTGTCATTTGTGTTATGTAATGTTGACTTGTGTAATTAAGTTGATATGGATAATTATTAAGTTTATAAATACTAGGCTATCAAATTCATGTATTTTTTGTATTAGTATCATGTTTTTAAACATGAATATATGTTATCTAAGGTTCTTTCAGGATTGGTTAAGTAGTATTACTCTATAGTTTTGGATTTTTCAAAATAGAATTGATTATTTTATATTTTGTTTTGGCGTTCTTGGTATGATGTGCGTGTAATTATATATGCTATAAGAAAACATTAACAGATAAAATATGCTTTTATTTGTGTTATACATGGTTTTGAGTGAATTATTTGTTTGACATGTATTTATGTTCAAATTTTTCTATTTTGTGTGATAGCAATATATGCTTTAAAAGCTGGAGAGTATTATGCAAGTAAATAGAATAAAAAGATAGGCAATTGAATAGGTAAACATTGCTCTATAATGACAAGGGATATTGTATTTAAATACCTTAAAGGCTTGTACTACAAACGTTAACCCAAGTGGTATTGCTGTAATTTCATATAATAAGGCATCTTTTAGAAAAAATCCTGGCAATAGGGTTATTGGAAACATAAGCATACTATATACTAGTATGTGAAGTTTAGTAGTAAATATTCCATGTGTGACAGGTAACATTGGTATTTTTGCTTTTTCGTATTCTTGGTAGTTTAATAATGATAATGCCCAGAAGTGTGGGGGAGTCCACATGAAAATAATCAAAAATAATACTAAACTTTCTATGGAGATAGATCCAGTAACAGAAGTCCATCCGATAATAGGAGGTAATGCTCCAGAAGCTCCTCCTATTACTATGTTTTGTGGTGTTCTTCTTTTGAGATACATTGTATACACACAAATATAAAATCCAATACTAATTGCTAGGAGAATTCCTGATATGTAGTTTACTGCTATCATCATTACTGTTACTGAAATGAATGATAAAACTAATCCAACTTCAATTGCACTAGTTTTGGAAATTTTACCGGCAGGTATAGGGCGTGTTTTTGTTCTTGTCATTAGTGCATCTATATCGCTGTCATACCACATATTTATTGCACCAGCGGCTCCGGATCCTAATGCTATACATAAAGTACTAATTATAGCGATTAGTGGGTGAATAGTACCTGGGGCAATGACTATTCCTGTAATTCCTGTAAGTACTACAAGATACATGATTTTTGGTTTAAGTAAATGCCAGTAATCTGATATCTCATTTATTAGTGGTAACTTAATAGTACTGGATTGTGTCTCCATTTTTAATCAACCTTCGGTATTTGTTCGAAAGTATGAAAAGGTGCTGGTGATGGTATTGTCCATTCTAAAGTATCTCCTCCCCATGGATTACTGGGAGCTGCTTTTCCTCTTGTCAAAGTATGAATGATTATGTAGATAAAGAATAGTGCGGATAAGAATGACATTCCAGCACCTATAGATGAAATATAGTTCCATGGTATAAATGCATCTGGATAATCTGGAATCCGTCTTGGCATACCAGATATTCCTAAGAAGTGTTGTGGTAGGAATGTAACATTGGTTGAAATAAAAGTTAACCAGAAATGTATTTTACCTAAGCACTCATTGTATTGTTTGCCTGATATCTTGCTTATCCAGTAATAGAATGCAGCAAAGGCTGCGAATAATGCTGCAATTGACATTACATAATGAAAATGTCCAACCACATAATACGTATCATGTAATGCTTTATCAATACCACCATGTGAAATCACAATTCCAGTTACTCCACCTATAACAAATACAAAAATGAAGCCTATTGAAAAGAGCATAGGAGTCTTAAATTCTATTTGTCCGCCCCACATAGTTGCGATCCAGCTGAATACTTTTACTCCAGTTAAAACACCTATTAACATTGTGGTTACACTAAAATATGTTACTATTTCTGCACTGAGCCCTACAGTGAACATATGATGAGCCCATACTACTGCTCCAACGGCTGCAATACCTACTAGTGCTAAGACCATTCCTAGATATCCAAAAACTGCTTTATGTGAAAAGGTTGATACAACTTGACTGATAATACCGAATGCTGGAAATATGATGATATATACTTCTGGATGCCCAAAAAACCAAAATAGGTGCTGGAAGAGTAGAGGATCTCCACCACCGGCCGGATCAAAAAAGCTTGTTCCAAAATTTCTGTCTGTTAGAAGCATTGTAACTGCTCCACCAAGAACTGGGATTGTAACAATTAGCATAAAAGATGTGAGTAATACAGTCCAAACAAATAATGGCATTTTTAAGAGTGTCATACCAGGAGCGCGCATATTGAATATTGTTACTATAAAATTAATTGCACCAATAATTGATGAAGCTCCAGCAACATGAACTGCGAATATTGCTACGTCTACAGCTGCACTTGGATGAGAATTTATATATGATAATGGTGGATATAGAGTCCAACCTGTACCTGCGCCTTCTCCTATAAATACGGAGGTGCATAGTAAGATTAGTGATGATACTAGTAACCAGAAACTCACGTTATTAAGGCGAGGAAAGGCCATATCCGGGGCTCCTATAAGTAATGGTACAAACCAATTACCAAAACCTCCAGTTAAAGCAGGCATAATCATGAAAAATACCATAATTAATGCATGACCTGTCACTATAACATTATACAATTGGTAGTTATTATCTAGTACATTGATGTGTGCAAGCTGTAGCCTTAATATGAGAGAAAAAAGACCTCCTACAATGCCACCTATGATAGAAAAAATTATATATAATGTACCTATATCTTTATGATTTGTCGAAAATAACCAACGTTTTATCCCGTGTGGTATGTGTTCATTACTCATGTATACCTCTATAGCTCACGCATCTTCTCTTGTATCCATTTATCAAATTGCTCTTTTTCAACAGCAACAATTACTATAGGCATAAACCCGTGTAACCTACCGCAAAGTTCTGAGCACTGACCATAATAAGTTCCTGGAGTTTTAATGTTAAACCATGCCTCGTTTAATCTGCCTGGAACTGCATCAACTTTAATCCCTAGTGCTGGTACAGCCCAACTGTGTATCACATCTGCACTTGTAACTTGTAATAAAATATTTGTATTAATGGGCACAATTACTCTATTGTCAACTTCAAGCAAACGTAATTCTCCAGCTTGTAGACTACTTGATTCTTTCATGTAGCTTTCAAAAGAAAAATTTTTATGATCTGGATAAATGTATCCCCAGTACCATTGGTACCCAACTGCTTTGAGTGTCATTTCTATGTTAGGAATTTTTTGTTCATGTCTAATGAGTTTGACATTACTTATAGTGAGAAACCCTACGACTATTAAGGGAATCAATGTCCACAGTATCTCTAAAGTAGCATTATGAGAATTTTTTGTATTAAATACTACTTTTTCGCCTGGTCTTTTGCGAAATCTAATAATAACATATGTCATTATTACGAAAACTATTAGTGTAATTACTGACATGACAAGCATAACAAAGTTATGTGACTTAATTATAGCTTCCATTATATCTGTTACAGGAGTTTGAAACCCCATTTGCCATGGTACGGGAGATGACGCAGATGCGCTAAAAGAAATAAATGTACAGAAAAAAAAGATAATAAGTCTTAACATAATACTACATTATTAATCGTTTTATCTTTATCATTTTGATCGTAAAAATGCAATAATTTTATACTACTTTGTTTGTTTCGGAATGTTTTTAATGTCATGTAATATTAAGTTTATGATAAAATAAATACTATAATACTTATAAAGTTTATTTTAACCCTAATTAATTAATATACCTTATACTGATTTAGTCAAGATAGTTAAGTTAATTATACTAACATTGTAAACTTAATCTGTAAAAAAACACATAATTTAAATACTTTTATTTAATAATTACTAATAGTAAATCATTGGATTGCTTGCTAAATATACAATGATTATACCAGATGTTTCATAATGTTGGTGAAATGTATATGAAGTGTAAATCATATATTCTACTATTTTCATAATTATTATTTATCAGTATTAATAGTCATATTATCATGATTATTGTAACTACTATATTTAAAATATAGTGAGAGTATTACATAAACTCCATATTATAAGCTATAAATGCATAATAGTATGTAATGTGTTTATGTTAACACTACTAATCAGATTACATAAATATTGTTAGCTTATTGTATGTATAATATAATGTAGATAAAATTCGGCTTTAGTCTTGAATATGAACTACACTTTACGCACTATTATAATGACATATATTCAGTGTTAACGTAAATTTAAAACTAGAATTTGAATACCGTAGGATAATTTATGATACTTACCTGATTCTGATGAGCTAATTTTGATATTGTATATAATTCCTGTGTTTTTAATTAATGATACTATTATTTGTGTTGATAGAATGTTATTGATGTATTTATTGAGCATGTGAGAGTATAACAATAATATTTTTTAATGTTCATATGTATCTGTATAGCATAAATATAATCAAACTTTAATTTTAAGTATAATACCATACACTATCTACTATTGTGGTTACGAGTATATTCAATAATCATTAGATCTATATAGTTTGTTTTTTTATCTTTAAATTAGTCTAAACCTAGTTAAATTTGGATTAGGATTTGAAATACCATAGTAATTTGTGCTTGTTTAATTCCAAGAAGATAATTTGTAGTGTGTAATATTATAAGTTTATTTCTGTTAAAACTACTGGCTAAAAGTAAGGATATTAAGGATATTTTTAACTTGTTGTGTGTAGGTTTGATTCTGCATCAAGTTCAAAACTAGAATGTAAATATTTTGTAGCTAGTTGGCCATCTTTTCTTGGTACCAATACGCTAATTTTGATTTCTGAAGTAGTTACTGCTAATATCGTGATATTATTCGATGTAAGTGTATGGAACATTTTATATGCTATGCCAGGATGGGAAATCATGCCAACACCAATTATAGAAACTTTTACAACATCTGGATTGATTATTAACTCCTCATACATGATTTCATCTTTTATTTTTATCAGTAATGTTTCTGTTATAGGTAAATCTTCTTCTGGTATTGTGAAAGTTATATCATTTGCGTTATTATCCATGTTCTGAATAATCATATCAACGTTTATATTGTTTTCTGCTATTATACTAAATAATGTGGTAATTCCAAATGATGCCTTGACTTTTTTTAAGGTTATACTTGCTGTATTACTATTGTATGTGATACCAGTAATTAACTGACTTTCCATGTTAATTTCTCCTTTTTTACATAATATTGTTCCTTTGGTAGGATTAAATGTAGATAGTATATGTAGTTTTATTTGATATTTCATTGCTAGTTCTACTGAACGTACCTGTAGTACTTTAGCTCCAAGAGAAGCCATTTCTATCATTTCATCATATGCGATGTAGTCTAATTTACGTGCTTTTGGTATTATGTTAGGATCTGATGTATATATTCCATCTATATCTGTGTATATATAACATAGATCTATTCCTAAAGCTGCAGCTATAGCGACTGCTGAAGTATCTGATCCTCCTCTACCTAATGTTGTAACTCTGTTTTCTTTATGCATTCCTTGAAACCCAGCAATGATAGCAACGTCATTGTTAACTAAAAAGTTTTTTAAAGCAGAAGTATTAATATCCATGATCCTTGCTTTAGCGTGATCATCAGTTGTGACTATAGGTAATTGCCATCCTAGCCATGACTGGGCTTTAATACCTGTTTTTTGTAAGGCTAATGATAACATACCACAAGAAATTTGTTCTCCAGATGAAATAATCAAGTCATATTCTGATAGTTCATGATAAGATGTTACGTCGGAAATTTGTTTTATCTGGGAAATAATATTATCAGTAAATTTGCCCATAGCAGATACTATTACTACTACCTTATAGTTATTACTAACATCTTGTTTAATTATTTTTGCTACTTGATTAATACAATCAATATTTTGGAGGGAAGTACCACCAAATTTTTTGACTAAAATATTGCTCATTTCTGTGTGCTAGAAATATGTTGTCGATCTTAAATATAAGGGATTTTTTATATGTTGCAAAGTTGTAATGTTAATAAAGTAAGATTCATGTGATATTTATAGAGTGCAGCTAAAATGACATTTTTGAGAATTTAATGCATTTGGTATATCATTTTTTATGAATTGTTGTTTTATTCTAAGTCTTATAACGTTTGTATACCTATTATCGTAATTTAATGTATATTACTTATAATGTTTTATTCCAACGTTAATTTGTAAACATATTTGAGTATGATGTATTTGGTGTATAGACTCCATGTTATATTTATTCTTATATGAGTGTATGTTGTATGTCATTATGTGGTATATTAGTTTTGTTCAAAGGTGACAAATTTGTTTTATGAAAAGTATATATATTACTACGCCTATTTATTATGTTAATGATGTTCCACATATAGGACATGTCTATACAACTTTAATATCTGATATTATTGCAAGATTTAAACGTCTTGATGGATATAATGTGAAATTTGTAACTGGTACTGATGAGCATGGGCAAAAGATAGAAAAAGCAGCTCAGAAAGCTAATAAGTCGTTGATTGAATTTACAGATAATGCAAGTGCTGTTTTTAGATCTTTAGCAGATGTTATGACCTTTAGCTACGATGATTTTATTCGTACAACAGAAGCAAGACATAAAAAGGCAGTTAAAGCGCTGTGGACCTGTTTATATGATTATGGGGAAATATACTTAGGTAATTATTCTGGATGGTATGCAATTAGGGATGAAACTTTTTATCAAGAAAAAGAGTTGATTGATGGTAAAGCTCCTACTGGAGCCGAGGTAGAGTGGGTAGAAGAGCCTAGTTATTTTTTTCGATTATCTCGTTTCCAAGAAAGATTATTGGATTTTTATGAGCAAAATCCAGATTTTATTGTTCCTAAATATCGTTATAATGAAGTTGTATCTTTTGTGAAGTCTGGATTGAAAGATATTTCTATATCACGGCAGAATATTTCTTGGGGAATAAATGTACCAAACGATGATCATCACGTAATTTATGTGTGGATTGATGCATTGACGAACTACCTGACGGTTCTTGGATTTCCTGACGTTAATAGTAAGGAATATCAAGATTATTGGTTAGATGAAAATAATTCGATTATTCAAGTAGTAGGGAAAGATATATTAAGGTTTCATGCAATATATTGGCCCGCAATGTTAATGGCTGCTAAGTTGCCATTACCTAAAAAAATTCTGGCACATGGATGGTGGACTAATACGGGACAGAAAATCTCTAAATCATTAGGAAATGTTATTAATCCTTTTGAATTAATTGAAGAATTTGGTGTTGATCAAATAAGGTACTTTTTGATTAAAGAAATGCCAGTAGGTAATGATGGTGACTATAAGAGAAGTAGTGTTATTAATTGTATAAATTGTGAGTTAGCAAATAATATTGGTAACTTAGTACAAAGGACTGTTTCACTATTACATAAAGAGTGTAGTGGAATTGTGCCAGAGGTTAGTAGTACTTTGTTTAAGGATGAAGATGCTTTGCCTAATTATGAGAAAATTTTAGAGAGTGCTAGAATCTGTATTGATCAGTGTAATCTTAATGGTGTGATACATATTATAGAACAATTGTCATCTATAGCAAATGAGTATATTACATTTAGAGCTCCATGGAAATTGTCTAAAACTGATCCTATAGTTATGCAAGCTGTTTTATATAAGTTACTTGAGTACATAAGATGTATTGGATTACTGTTACAACCTATAATGCCATCTTTATCTGCTAAAATACTAGATCAGATTTCATTACAAATATCTAAACGTAGTTTTAGTGATTTTGCTATACCTATAGATGTAGGAATAATTTTACCAAAACCCGAACCTATTATTGCAAAAATCTTGTGACTTGATTACTAATTATAAATACGTATTCTTAATAATATTGCTATCTTATTTGTAATACTAAACGTGTTTATAAATATAATAGTTTACTAATGTCATAATGTTTGCAATCTATTGTGTTTAAAAGGTTGGCATATTGTTTCAGGTATTTCCATACCTTATATTTGAATCTAACTTATTTGACAGTAGTGTTGCAGTATGTAGAATCAATGCAGTATTTGAGAATACAAGTTCTGTTAATTAAGTATGTCAGTAGTAGTTGGATAAAAATGTAGTGTTAAATTATGTAACATTTTGAATAGTAAATGTAATAATATGTTAATGTAGATATTAATAGTTTGGCATATATTATGTTATTTTGGTCTGCTTTATACGAAGAGTTAATTTTCTGCAAGATAGTGTAAATATGTGATTGTGATAGTGATATTTTTCATATAATTATATTAAAATTATTGTATAACTCATTAATAAAAAATACTAAGCTAAATTATCATAAGGTATTGTATTTATGGGGAAATAATATATCTGAGAAGAACTTAATTAAATGAATTCTGGGAGAAATTGTTATTCAAGTTTTGAAAAGTCTTGTAACTAGGATAGGTAATTATGTATTACTGCAAAGGTTTAATATGGTATTTTTATAAAATGATCTATGAAGTAATACTTGTGATGTTGGAGATGTATAAGTTCTGATTGTATAATAGGCGTACATTTTGTGAAAGTATGTATAGCTGGAGTAGGTATATTGTGTATTACTGCAAAGGTTTAATATGGTATTTTTATAAAATGATCTATGAAGTAATACTTGTGATGTTGAAGATGTGTTAGTTCTGATTGTATAATAGGCATACATTTTGTGAAAGTATGTATAGCTGGAGTAGGTATATTGTGTATTACTGCAAAGGTTTAATATGGTATTTTGATAAAATAATCTATGAAGTAATACTTGTGATGTTGGAGATGTGTTAGCTCTGATTGTATAATAGGCATACATTTTGTGAAAGTATGTATAGCTGGAGTAGGTATATTGTGTATTACTGCAAAGGTTTAATATGGTATTTTGATAAAATAATCTATGAAGTAATACTTGTGATGTTGGAGATGTGTTAGTTCTGATTGTATAATAGGCATACATTTTGTGAAAGTATGTATAGCTGGAGTAGGTATATTGTGTATTACTGCAAAGGTTTAATATGGTATTTTGATAAAATAATCTATGAAGTAATACTTGTGATGTTGGAGATGTGTTAGTTCTGATTGTATTATAGATATATATTTACTTTGTTAATACGTAAGACTGTTTTGTTTGAAATGTGATTCATGTTTGATTTAAGTACTGTAAATGATTAAACTTATAAAAAAACTAGATTGTTAATGTATGTATTCTGAAATAATATGAGTTGGTGCTATGTTTTCCATGCAGTATATAGTGTAACTATGCCGAAACATAAATTTCTATATTTTGTGTGAATGAAATTTGAATTTTGTATTTCTTGTATAAAATCATCTTGATATGGAAAGGTTTTTATACTATCTACTAGGTATTGATATGAGGCTCTATCTTTTGCTACTAGTTCTCCAATGTTGGGAATAATTTTGAATGAATAGAAGTTATATAACGTGTAGAGAAAATGATCTTCTTTTAAAGGAGAGAATTCTAAGCATATAAATTTACCTCCAGGTTTGAGAACTCTATATGCCTCATTTAATGCCAGCTGTCTATTGGAAACATTACGTATACCAAAAGAGATAGTGTAGTAATCAAATGTATTATCATAAAATGGAAGCTGTTCTGCGTTACCACAGGTCCATTTTAAATTTAATATGTTTGTATTTATAGCGTTGTCTCTTCCACAATTTAACATGTTGATGTTGACATCGCATACAACAATATCTACATTTTTTCTATGTTTTGCAACTTTTATTGCTATGTCTCCAGTCCCAGATGCTACATCAAGCAAGTTACCACTGTTAATGCTTTGAATTACTTGATCTTTCCATAACCTATGAAGGCCAAAACTCATTATATCATTCATTATATCATAGCGTGATGCTACTGAAGTAAATACCTGATGTACAAACTTTGACTTTTCCTGCATTGATATATTGTGTACTTATAGTATAAACTTTGACAAATCTAGCTGTTTTGAAATGTTTTCAAGTTTTTTCTTTACATACTCACTATCTATGACGTATGTTTTGCCACTATTTTCTGTTGCAGTGTAACTGATATCTTCCATTAACTTTTCTAGAATAGTATGTAGTCTTCTTGCTCCAATGTTTTCAACTTCTCTGTTAACCGTAGATGCAATATCGGCAATGGTTGATACTCCTTCATCAGTAAAATCAATAGTAATGTTTTCAGTCTTCATTAATGCACAATACTGCTTCAGTAAACTTGATTCTGGTTCTGTTAGAATTCTGATTAGATCATCTTTACTAAGTGGTTTAAGTTCTACTCTAATAGGAAGACGTCCTTGCAATTCAGGTAGCAAATCAGAAGGTTTAGCTAGATGAAAAGCACCAGATGCTATGAACAAGATGTGATCGGTTGTAATAGTGCCATATTTTGTAGTAACACTTGTGCCTTCGAGTAATGGTAGTAGATCTCTTTGTACTCCTTCTCTGTTGACTTCTCCTCTGATTTCAGTACGGGCTGCAATTTTATCTATTTCATCTAGAAAGACAATTCCATCGTTGCTTGCAAGTTGAAGTGCTTCTTTGACAATTTTGTCTTCGTCAATTAACTTTTCACTTTCTTCATTGATTAGTAATTCTCTTGCTTCTTTTACTGTAACTTTCACAGTTTTAAGTTGTTTATTATTTCCTAGCATTTTGTGAACAATTTCACTTATATTCATTACTCCAACTTGCCCACCTGGTATGTTTGGAACATCTATTGGTGGAACTGGACTTTTACTTTCTTTAATTGAGATAGAAATTTCAGAATTTTCAAACTCTCCATTTTTTAGTTTTTCTTGAAAGATAGTTTTAGTTTCTTGACTTGCATCTGCTCCAATTAATGCATCTAAGATTATACCCTCTGATAAATCTTTAGCTTTTTTTTCTACGATCTTACGGAATCTTTCTTTTACTAAATTAATAGCTACATCAACTAAATCTCGGATTATAGAATCTACATCTCTTCCTACATAACCAATCTCAGTAAACTTGGTAGCTTCTACTTTTATAAAAGGTGCTTTTGCGAGTTTTGCTAATCTACGAGCTATTTCTGTCTTTCCAACACCTGTGTGTCCTATCATTAAAATATTTTTTGGAATGATATCTTCTCTTAATGGTTCAGGCACTCTATTACGACGCCAGCGGTTTCTTAAGGCAATAGCTACAGCGCGTTTTGCATCTGCCTGTCCTATGATAAATCTATCTAACTCTTGTGTAATTTGTTGTGGAGTTAACTCTTGTGGACTATTATCATTAAAGTTTATTTCATCTTCTTGTGCTGTTGTATTATTAACATTTGAAAGATCTTGTATTGAAAGATCTTGTATAACTTCCTGTGTGCTTGTATCATTTGTAGTGGGTGCTGTATCGTCTAGTCCATCATTAAAATTAAATTTATTATCTGGTGTAAGAAACATTTTTAATCCTCTATTTTTTCCATAATGATATTGTTATTTGTATAGATACATATTTCAGCAGCTATACTCATTGCAGTAGTGACTATATATTCTAAAGTCATATTTTGAGCAAATTTTTCATTGGATTCACATAGAGCTTTTGCTGCTGCCAATGCATAATTTCCTCCTGAACCGATAGCTGCAATACCGTTTTCTGGTTCCAACACATCACCATTACCTGAGATTACTAGGGATACAGACTTGTCAGCTACAATCATCATTGCTTCTAATCTCCGTAAGTACCTATCCATTCTCCAATCTTTTGCTAATTCTACACATGCACGAAGTAGTTGTCCAGGATGCTTTTCTAGTTTGCTTTCTAGTCTTTCAAAAAGAGTAAATGCATCTGCTGTTGCACCTGCAAATCCTGTAATGACAGTGTCATTAGCTAAACGTTTTACTTTTTTTGCTGAATTTTTTATTACGGTGTGTCCTAATGAAACTTGTCCATCTCCTGCAACAATTACATTGTTATTTCTACGTATGCATAGAATAGTAGTACCATACATTTTACTATTGTCTCTGTGTTCCATTTATTTAAGCTCCTATTGATATATAGTTTATAGTCTGACAACCCTTTTGTATATGTATAGTTTCATTCATATTGTCTAGAAAGTAAATTTCAAATACATAACTATATATGTATACAATTTTATACCTTAAATTTGTATACTATGATTAACAGTCATATACAGCATTTCTTATTATTAATAATTATACCAGAAATACTTGAATTTAAGACTTTATGATATTTTAATAATTATGAATCATGGTTTACTTGTAACAGAATAATGATGTTCTGACAAACAATTTTGTTAGTATAAAGAAAATATTTAGTATATTTTTCTGATAAAATTTATGGGTTTTTGTAATTGGTAAGTTGTTAGTAATCACCTGTCCTTTCAATTAGTGTTGTTTTTGTAATTCATAATATAACAAATATTTATTGTATTTTAATTTTAAAGTACTTAGTTTTCTAAGTAGTTAAGAGATATTGTATTGTTAACTAGAATGTTTTGATATATAACATTACAAGCGAGGAATGTTTTATATGATGTTCTTTGTGTTGTTCTGGTTGTATATGTGTGTTACATTTACTAATGTTTAACTTATATGTAGTGGTGAATATGTGTTTTATAGTCTTATAATTTATAATTATGATTATGTAAGTCACTAACATTTTGCTTTTTAGTAGTATGTAGCAGCAAAAAAGTTTTTTGTTTGTCCGTTTTTAAATGTTGTGTATAATAAAAAAATCAGGTATGAAATCTATATTGCAGTAATCAGTACATACATTGGGTTTGTTTTCCTGTGTATGTGTCATGTGTTTTGTAAGTATGTGTGTTAATTTAAGATAGTCGATCTAATGATTATTAGAGTGTACATTGGTATTTTCTAGTATTGCTTATTACTGTAGTTAACTAAGTAGTCTGCTTTTATTTAGTGTCTGTAAATAGCAAATTATATAAATATAAATATCGTTGAGGTTATGAGTGTTTTATATGTTGTCAAAATAAAAAAATATGCTAGTTTAGTAATTATATTCTGTGGATACAGGTTTTCATTGTTTAGACATCTGCAGTGGGGAATTTGTCTTACTAATTGATCTGTTAAAAAGTGCTAAGTTTGTTAGTTTTGATGTGTGGATCTAATAGTTCATTGATGTATAAAATGTATAACTGGTCAATGTTCGTAAAATCAGCTTATTTTAAGTGTAAATAGAGAGTTGTTATGTTGGAATCAGAAGATGTTCTTTTAGCAAAAGAAGAAGATAAGGTAGTAGATGTACAAGTTGTAGAGGAAGAAGAGAATGTACCAGGGAATAGGGAAGCAGAAGGTAAAGTACTAGATTTAAGTGAATTAAAAAAGAGAAGTATAGAAGATCTGTTAAAAATAGCAGAAGACCTGGGTGTAGTAAGTAATGGAAGAATGCTAAAACAGGAAATAATCTTTCATTTGATGAAAAAGGTAGTGAATGATGGAGGATCTGCAATAGGTGGAGGGGTAGTAGAAATATTATCTGATGGTTTTGGATTTTTAAGATCTCCTGAAGCAAATTATGCTGCAAGTAGTGATGACGTATATATTTCAGCAGGACAAATAAAAAAGTTTAACTTAAGAACTGGTGATATAGTAAGTGGAGAAATTAGAGCTCCAAGTGAGAAAGAAAGATACTTTACATTAGTAAAAGCACATAGCATTAACTTTACTGATATGGGTAAGTTACAAAGGTATGTACACTTTGATGATTTAATACCGTTATATCCGGAAGAAAGAATATTATTAGAGTGTAATGATCCTATTAGCTTAAGCAAGAAAGATATAAGCATGAGAGTGATAGATATAGTTGCACCATTAGGTAAGGGACAGAGAGCACTGATAGTTGCTCCACCAAGGGCTGGTAAAACAATAATATTACAACAAATAGCGCATTCAATATCTGTGAATCATCCGGATATTGAGTTAATAGTGTTACTAATAGGTGAAAGGCCAGAGGAAGTAACTGATATGTGTAGATCAGTAAAAGGTGAAGTAGTTAGTTCAACATTTGATGAACCTGGATATAGACATGTACAGCTTGCGGAGATTGTAATAGAGAAAGCAAAGAGGATGGTAGAGCATAGGAAGAATGTAGTAATATTATTAGATTCAATTACAAGATTAGCAAGAGCGTATAACTCTGTAATACCATCATCTGGTAAAGTGTTGACAGGAGGTGTAGATTCCAATGCGTTACAAAGACCAAAAAGATTTTTTGGTGCAGCAAGGAATATAGAGAATGGAGGATCATTAACAATAATAGCAACTGCATTAATTGAGACTGGATCGAAGATGGATGAAGTAATCTTTGAGGAATTTAAAGGTACTGGGAATTGTGAAATAATATTGGATAGGAAGATATCGGATAAAAGAGTATACCCTGCAATAGACATTTCGAAATCTGGTACAAGGAAAGAAGATATGTTAATAGATCATGTTTGTCTAAAGAAGGTATGGTTATTAAGAAGGTTACTATCATCAATGGGAGCTGTAGAAGCGATGGAATTTCTGAGGGATAAGTTATCAATAACGAAAGATAATAATGAGTTTTTTGACATGATGAATAGTTAAGTATAGTTAAAAAATGTTTTTTAATGTTATTGAAGATCATATGTTTTTCGTTTTTGTGTATTAATGCTATTAATCTTATTGTTGCTGTATAAACAATATAGCACTTGTCAGTTATGTAATGTTGATATGTGATTATTGTTTTAATAGTGTATCACGTGCTTCGTTTAATTTTTGGGCTAAGTAAGGAGACCCACCTCTATCAGGATGCATGGATTTCATTAGTTTGTGATATGCTGCGTTTATTTGTTCATGGGTTACATTGTTCTTTAATCCTAGTATCTCAAGTGCTTCTTGTCTTGATAATTTACTACTACTACCTGTATTTCCTGTGTTGGTATAGGCATTTGTTTCGCTTATGATTCTATTGAGAGTAGAAGTGATAATTTCACTCATGCTTATAATGCTATTTCTTTTTAATAATAGGAATATGAAGAGTATAACAACCGGTAATACAAATATGGCGCCTATTATACAGAATATGACTAAAAAAATAAACCACATACAAATGACTTGATTTAAGTAAGGTATATCCATATTATCAAGTAAAAGAACTTTTTTGTAAATGGTTTATTATGTTTATACAAATTGAAGACACTCCAAATCCTAATACTCTAAAGTTTATACCAGGAGTTTCTGTGAATAATGGCAAAATTAGTGAGTTTACTGATAGTGTAACAGCTGGAGGGTCGCCTTTTGCTAGAGCACTTTTTGAGATTGAACATGTAGTGAGTGTATTTTTCGGAGGTGATTTTGTATCAGTTACAAAATCTAGTGATATTGAATGGGACATTTTAAAGCCAGAAGTATTAACTGTAATTATGGATTTTTTAACACTTAATCCAGATGATTCAGTTGAAGGTGATGATGATGGAGATTCAAAAGAGTTTTTTGATGTTAAGGATGCTGAGATAGTTACTAAGATTAAGGAACTAATAGATAATTATATTAAGCCAGCTGTAGCACAAGATGGCGGAGATATAAAATTTAAAGGATACAGTAATGGTGTTGTATTTGTAAAGTTAAGAGGTGCATGTTCAGGTTGTCCAAGTGCATCTATTACTTTAAAGGAAGGTATATATAATATGCTGACTTATTATCTACCAGATATACAGAATGTTGAAAGTGTATAATTACAAAAAATAAGCTATTATACTTGTTGAGATTAAATATCAGTGCTAATTCTATTACAATGTTATATTACATGCTAAGCATATGGTGTTTGTATTTTTTATTGTTAAAAAGATCGAATATTATTTGTATAATTCCAGCAATGATATTAGAAGTTTATTCTGTAGTGTATTTTAGAATTGCTATTTGTAATATAACATATGTTTTTATATTTATAACTGTTGGTTAAGTGACATACTATATCTAGTTTTGCAATGATCTGATATATAGTAGTGTTTTAATAGAACTGTTATATTGATAGTATTATGGCGCAAAAGACTTTTTATAAGTTTTGTATATTATTGAGAATATGTGTTTTTCTCATTAATTTAGTCTCTTAATTTTTTATTGAATATGTAATGAGGTAGATTTGTAATACTGATAGGGAAGTTTAATATATTTTTAATGAAGTGTATATTGACTTGTTATAACTTATTAAAATTTAGTATATATTTTTTAATCCATAGTAGAATAAACATCGTAATGTTAGTAAATTATTTGAATAATAAAGAGCACTATATTTATATTGCTCAGGATGTGTATTATGTATTAGTTTAATTATTATTATGATGAAATTTAATTTCAAGGTTGTTATTGATAAAATTTATAATGTTGGAATCTGAAAATAAAACTAGTGCTGTGTTACTAGAACTTATATGTTTAAAATGTGTGTTTATTATTATTCAATCTTGTTAGACTATTGAATTTTTAATTATGCTTTAGTGAAATAATATAAAAGGATTATTTAAAAGTAGCGAAGTATATCAATAAGCGATTCTACAAATTTTCTACATTGTTATGAATAATTCAATCTTACTTTAATATGTAGCAATTGTTTGAATTAATAGGTCATAGCATGTCATTATATAACATAATATACCTATGTTGTGATAAATTGATTAGCTAATGTTATTGGGGTTGAACAATATTTGAGTTGAAGATCCAGGTGTTGCTTCAGTAGAAGTTAAATATGCTGATACTGCTTGATGTTTTTGTCTATTATGCTGAACTAATTTTTTCATTTGGTTTGTTAATGATTTAGTTGTTTTTTTAAAAAAATATTTATTCTTACGTATAATCTTTTTTGTTTTAGATAGTATATTCGGTTTTTTAAATATGTGATTGTTTGGTATATAAGTATGTAATTCTGAAGGGAATTGTTGTGTTGTTGTGTTGTTAGATGGACGCATAGCATATTGTTTCATGTGTGTAATAAAATCTTGAGTTGTAATAATCTTATTATCAGCAGATGTTTCCATCTTTTTGAGTTCACTTATTAGTTTTATAGTGCTGGTACGTTTCTTAAATAATGTGATAGTGTTTTTAATGTCTGGTAATTGCTCAAAAAAGAAAACAGTATCTCCATAAGCTATACTTTTTGTAAATGTCGATCTTAGATGTTTTAGTGTGGTCAGTTCTTGTTGTAATCTTGGTATTACTGTTAGAGTAATTATAATCTGTTTTATCCTGTTTATAATAGAATACCATGGGTATTGGTATAATGTGAATTTATATACCTGATTATACTCAATATTTACTTTAATGCTTGTTGTTTTAATTTTATCGTATATTGTGTGAACAATATGTTGTGTTGCAAACAATTTTAGAACAGATTGTGTGTTAATTGGTTCTGCTTGCATTATGTCTCTATATATTTTTTTTAACTCGGTAGATATTGGTGTATTAGGATATTGAGTAATGTAAATAGATTTTTTAATAACTCCATGAAATGCTAATAATAAAGAGATATTATCATTTTGTATGACTGCCCCAATTGTTTTCATTGTATTTATTGTATGATTAGTTATGCTGTGCATATTTTTTGCAGTATTGTTAAAACGTATTTTTATTTCTTGTCTGATATTTGTGCTGTGTAATTTCTTTATAAATTTTGTATAAATATTGTGTTTTAACTGATTGATGTATTGATTATCTAATCTTGCTCGTGTAAACATTTTGTCTAATGTTTGATCCAGTATTTTATCAATAATGTAGTTTTCTTTTGGAAATAATGGTATGTCTCTTAGGGTGTTGTATATTAATTCTTGATACCATAGTTTTAGTAGTGTTAAGGACTGCTTTATATTTTCTGTACTTTGTATTTTTTCATATAACGCATTAGTATAGTGTTGTATTAGAAAGTAATAACGATAATACTCTTGATCAGTGAAGGGTTTACAAGTTTGTGAAAGTAGTGGTATTAACGCAAGTGGTGTTGTATTTGATATGTGTAATAATTGCTGTCTGAATTTTATATGCGGTAAGGAGTTATATGATCTATAAAAGTGAGTTTGCATTGTTATAATACTAATTTTATCATAAATTATGTTGTAAATTAACCAATGTTCCTGTAGGTATTATATCTATTCTAGCATAAAATTAATATTTTATTAAGTATTTTTAATAATTTTTATATAAAATAATAAGCATTAAGATATTGGATAATATGTAAGTGGTATTATAAAATTGTGTATGTAAATGTAAGTTTGTAGAATAGATGTGACAGATATAATTTAGATTACTTTATGTATAAGATGTAAGAGTCGACTTTTGTATTTTAATTAATGTGGAGGTAAGGTATTGATTACTATTATAGTTAATAAGGAAGAAAAAATATTTCAAAATGGATTAACATTATTTGATATTTTAAACTTATGTGGTTATGATAGTGGTGTTCCATTTGCTGTTGCAGTGAATAAGAAATTAGTAGTACGTGGTCAATATAGTAACACTTGTTTGAATAATGGTGATGTTATAGATATAGTTTATCCTATGCAAGGTGGATAAGTTATTTTTTTATATTCTGTTGAGTGAGTTGATATCTAAACATATTGAAATCTTTTTTGTGAATAAGTTTTGATGTATTACATTAAATATCTATGTTTGCTATAATGAGATATAGCTGTGTCATCTTCTAAGGCATATTAATATATGAAAATCGATATTATGGTTTGTATAATAAAAATGTGGAATAATAGTGAAATGTCTTTGTATTGATAGTAATTGATAATAAATGTTGCAGAATAAGGAAAAGGTATGTTGGATTTATATGGGACTTTATTAGAAAGTAGGTTGTTATTAGGTTCTGCTATGTACCCATCTCCCGATATTTTATGTCAGTCTATTAAATATTCAGGTACTGAGGTGGTTACAGTATCTTTATCAAGACAAATGCCATCTAAAAATGGTGGTACTGATTTTTGGGATATAATAAAAAAAAGTGGATGTCATATTCTTCCTAATACTGCTGGGTGTTGTACAGTGAATGATGCTGTACTTATGGCACAAATGGCAAGAGAGATTTTTGAAACTAAGTGGATTAAATTAGAAGTTGTAGGTGATGAATATACATTATATCCAGATATGGTATTGTTATGTGAAGCGGTTAAGGAATTAATCAATCAAGGATTCGAAGTTTTTCCTTATTGTACAGATGATGTAGTTATCTGTAAAAAGTTAGTAGATTATGGATGTCGTGTACTAATGCCAGGGGCTGCGCCTATAGGATCTGGGTATGGGATATTAAATATGTATAATTTGAAATTATTGAGGAATAGGTTTGAGGATATTATTCTTATAGTAGATGCTGGTATAGGTAGACCATCAGATGCTACTATAGTGATGGAATATGGTTTTGATGCTGTGCTTGTTAATACTGCGATTGCAAAATCTCTTGTACCACAAGATATGTCACGTGCTTTTAAACATGCTGTAGAAGCAGGACATATAGCTTATAATTCTGGAATTGTGCCTAAGAGAAATTTTGCAGTATCAAGTACACCATTACTGGATACGCCTTTTTGGTATCACAGTTCAGATTAATAATGATGAGAATTGATCATTATCTTTACTCTATCTTGTGGCCTTAACTTTGTAGTAATTAGGTGTCCTACGCAGATATTACATTACATGTTCTGTATTCATTTTTTAGTTTTGTGAAGTATTAACTTGTGTGGGATTTGGTATATAAGGAATATATATTTGATAATGTATTAGTACATCTTGGTTGTAGTTGAGAATAAATAATAACCTAAAGAACCTTTGTTTTATAATTTTAAGCTTTACAGTAATTAGGTTTTCTACGCAGATATTACATTACATGTTCTGTATTCATTTTTTAATTTTGTGTGTGTAACTTGTATGAGATTTTGTATATAAAAAGTACATACTTGATGACTTATTAACACATCTTGGTTATAGTTGAGAATAAATAATAACCTAAAGAACCTTTGTTTTATAATTTTAAGCTTTACAGTAATTAGGTGTCCTACACAGATATTGCGTTACATATTTTATATTCATTTTTTAATTTTGTGAAGTATTAGCTTGTGTGGGATTTGGTATATAAGGAATATATATTTGATAATGTATTAGTACATCTTGGTTATAGTTGAGAATAAATAATAACCTAAAGAACCTTTGTTTTATAATTTTAAGCTTTACAGTAATTAGGTTTTCTACGCAGATATTACACTACATATTTTATATTCATTTTTTAATTTTGTGTGTGTAACTTGTATGAGATTTTGTATATAAAAAGTACATACTTGATGACTTATTAACGCATCTTGGTCATAGTTAAGAATAAATAATAACCTAAAAAAAGCCTTTGTCTTGTAATTTGAGCTTTGCATCTATCAAATTTTCTGCAAATATTACGTTACATATTCTATATCCCATTCTTTTTAATTTTGTACGGTACCAACTAGAATAAGATGTAGCCATGTAAAGAGCGTATACTAAATTAAGTAGTAAATAAGTAAAATTACTAATACAATGTAAGTAAGAATACATAGTATATGTTCCAGTAAATACACATAGTGATATTAATGACATAAACCATAACTTATTGTATAAAGTAAAGAAAATTGTGAATATGAATGCCATAGGTGAAAACCCATCCTGAACGAAAATTAAAGAGTCTTTCTTTGGATGTTTGTATATTATAAAGGAATGCATAATGTAATTATGTATTTGCTATTGTATAGTGTAATAATATGATTAAAACTAAGTTTAGTAAATAAAAAGTATAATATCTTTTGTTATGTAGATGTATATATGTCTATAAAGATAACATTAATAATACAAGTTACGTATTCTTTATATGTATCTAGTGTACAAGTATGATTTAACAGAATGTAGTTCTGTTATTTTTTCTTACTGTTTTAATTATATATCAAATAATAAATTGTGTGGTATGCTTCACGTTTGATGATTAAGCAAAAATTATATTTTATGATAACGATTTAAACAAATTAATAAGGTTTGTGCAAAACGTTTCTGGATATTAAATCGGTGTATATAAAGTTCTAAAACTAGAACAATTGTAGTTATTTTATACTAATTATGGATGAGATTATGTTTTAGGTCATGTTTGTATTGTATAACAAATTAAATATACTTGTAGAGGGAAAACCTATATAAGATTGATTATTTGTATATTATCATATGTGTATATAATATCATAGTTAGTACTAAAACTGTCCATTGTAAGACACTGACTTGATAGGATATTAAATTTTGAGTTGGTACTTTGTAATTAGTAAATTAAAAAAAATCTACGTAAAGGTGATTATTTGTATGTTATCACATATATACCTGGATCTGTTATAATATCATGATCAATGCTAAAGCTGTATCCCATAGGATCACTTACTTAGTAAAATCTTAAGTTTTGAGTTAATACTTTGTGATTAGTAAATTGAAAGAAAAAATCTACGTAAAGGTGATTATTTATGTGTTATCACTATATACTTGGATCTGTTATAATATAATATCATGATCAATGCTAAAGCTGTATCCCATAGGATCACTTACTTAGTAAAATCTTAAGTTTTGAGTTAATACTTTGTGATTAGTAAACTGAAAGAAAAAATCTACGTAAAGGTGATTATTTATATGTTATCACTATATACCTGGATCTGTTATAATATCATGATCAATGCTAAAGCTGTATCCCATAGGATCACTTACTTAGTAAAATCTTAAGTTTTGAGTTAATACTTTGTGATTAGTAAATTGAAAGAAAAAATCTACGTAAAGGTGATTATTTATGTGTTATCACTATATACCTGGATCTGTTATAATATCATGATCAATGCTAAAGCTGTATCCCATAGGATCACTTACTTAGTAAAATCTTAAGTTTTGAGTTAATACTTTGTAATTAATAAATTGAAAGAAAAAATCTACGTAAAGGTGATTATTTATGTTTTTCACATATATACCTAGATCTGTTATAATCATGATCAATACTAACGCTGTGTATTATAGGACACTGACTTAATAAAATTATGGAATGTTAGATTAATGCTTGAGAGGTGAGTTAAATAGGATTTTTGCATTATCATTGTAGATATATTGTGTTTGTTGAGTGCTGAATGTTGTTACCCTATGCTTTAGGTATGCATCAATGGTACTTGAAAATAATTCTTAATGTAGCACAATAGTAAGGTTTGCTTAAGGGGATCTTAATTATGATGACGCGTTTTGCTCCAAGTCCAACAGGTTATTTGCATGTTGGTAATGTAAGAACTGCTTTGATATGTTGGTTATATACTCGTAGTAAAAAAGGTAAGCTGTTACTTAGGTTTGATGATACTGATCTTCAAAGATCAAGTGATGAATATAAAAGTGAGATTGCAAATGACCTAAAGTGGTTACATATAGATTGGGATTCTGAAATTAAACAATCTTCTAGATTTGACCGTTATGATGAAGTATTTGATTACCTGTTAAAGGAAGAATTAGTATACCCTTGCTATGAAAGTAAAGAAGAACTAGATTTTAAACGAAAGATGCAGCTAAAACTAGGACTACCACCTATTTATGATAGAAGTGCACTTAGGTTAACACAGGAAGAAAAGAATCAATATTTTGGACAGGCTGTGTATTTTAGATTTAAGATTGATCAGAATCGATTAATAAGTTGGTATGATGAAGTGCGTGGGAATGTGTCATTTAACCCCGAAAATATTAGTGATCCAATTGTGAAAAGGGCAGATGGCACGTATACCTATATGTTACCATCTGTAATAGATGATATAGATTTTAATATCACTCATATTATTCGTGGAGAGGATCATATAAGTAATACTGCAGTACAAATACAAATGTTTCATGCTTTAAAGGCTAGTATTCCTGTATTTTCACATTTATCTCTTTTATATTGTAATGATAGTAAGATATCAAAAAGAGTTGGTGGTTTTAGTGTAAAAGATTTGCAATCTTATGAATTGGAACCTATGGCTATTAATAGTTATTTTGCGAAAATAGGTACCTCTGATCCAATAATTGTGCACACGAAGATGCAGGATTTGATTGATGCTTTTGATATCACAAAGTTTAGTCAAGCGCCTACTCAATTTAATATAGATGATATAGTCAAATTAAATCCTAAGGTGTTGCACAAGATGTCATTTTCAGATGTTGAAAGTAGGTTACGCGATTTAAATGTAACTTCTCCAGATTTATGGTATTTCATCTCTGGAAATGTAGAAAAGTTTTCAGATGTTAAAAAATGGATGGAAATTTGTAGTCAGAATATTGTACCGGTGATTAATAAATCTGATAAAGATTTTATAAAGATGGCTTTAAGTGTATTTCCTGAGGGAGAAATTAATCATGATACTTGGAAAATGTGGATAACTAATATTAAAAGGGAAACTGATCGTAAACCTAAGGATATATTCCTTCCTTTAAGATTGGTATTAACTGGATTGTCTACTGGTCCGGAGCTTGCAAAATTGTTGCCTTTACTTGGTAAAACAGAAATTGTTCGTAGGCTTAGTTATTCTGACATATGCTAAGCTTTGTTTATCAGTTATGGAAAAGTTAAATGTAGCTTACTAGTGTGTGTATTAACTTTACAGTACTTGTGTATATAGATCTATTAAATTATTGTTTTTTTGATGCAATGTAAGCATATACAGGTTACTTGTGATATGTTCAGTAGATGATGTTTGTTATCTGAGAATACAATAATCAAGTATTTTATTGATGTCTTGTAACATTTTATTTAGATGTTTATTGATCTCGAATTTGCAAAATTGTTAGTTCATACTTAAAGAGAAATATTAGGTGATTGAATTTATAATGGATGAATTTTTAGAAATTGATTTCTTTCATATGTAAACAATTGCACACATTCATTTAGTTTAGAGTGTGATCTATCATACATAGTTATTTTCTAATGTTAAATGTATTTAATGTTATTCTTCTGATAGGTTTAAAATAATAGTGTATTTTACAGGATTGCATACACAGAGGTATTTAATTGATATAAGTTATTACTAATTTAGTGTTTATAAATCGTATGTGATTTTGATCAAGAAATGATTTATCTATTACTATGTGATATATTATGTAAGTATTTTCATAATTGGATTAGTTTCTTGTTATATTTTGTTGTAAGCTATTATTTGTTAGTTGGTTTGCATTACGCTAATTATTATTAATATACTTATGATGAATTCACTATTGTATGAGATTTTATTGTGTGTGCATTTTGTCTATTAATATAGTTAATGTTAATATGTTTAATAGATTTTGAATATGTTATTATTAATGAGTATTCTGATTTGTTGTTGGTGTTTTATGATAACGCACTCTATTAACTATAGTGTATCTCATGTGTGATAGTGATTATGTGAAAAAATGAATGGGATATAGAATTCAATTATGTAGTAAGTATTTTGCAATTCTTACCTATAGCTACCTAGTACGTAAAAAATTATGCTTTGATAAGTTGATTGACAGATAACACTTATGAGTAAGTAATTATGCATTTTTTAATTTGTGGATTAAATTCTTGTTAGTTAAGATAACATATAAATATTTTTTATTAGTTGATATATTTATAGGGTTATTTATTATTGAATCGATAGTGTTAGTTTGATTATTGTCATTAGATTTATTATCTTAGTTTTACGGTTTTGGTTTATACATATAAAATTGTGTAGTAAATCAGTGTTGAATTTGTATTTTTGTTGTGGTAGAAATACTGAGTCATTTATTACTTAAAATATGGCGGATGTAGCTCAGTTGGTAGAGCATCAGTTTGTGGCACTGACGGTCGCCAGTTCGATCCTGGTCATTCGCCCCATTTTTATTGAGTATTTTCACAGTTTTTGTATCAATAGATATTGATATATAAATATCCTTTGGGCGATATAATCTATTTTCATCTTCCTTAGTGTTAGTTTATGGAATTTTATGAGGTTTAGGTTATTAGTTTTATTGAGTATAAAAGATATTTTTTTGATAAATGATGTGCTTATGTGTATTTTTGTGAGTGGCTATTATTATTTTTTAAGTAGTACTTAATGTGTATTTAATATGTGAGTCTGTTATATTTGGATATTAAAAATCTGCTTTTATCTGTTTTTTTATTTTTGGTATCGTATTTGGAAGTAGTTTTGGGTATTGTGTTTGTATATTTTTATAGTGGTGAAAGAATTTTTGACATTACTGTATTTTTATATAATAGTTAGTAAGAGGACTTGTTAATGATAATTCATA
This sequence comes from Ehrlichia ruminantium, assembly GCF_009728835.1. Lineage (GTDB taxonomy): Bacteria > Pseudomonadota > Alphaproteobacteria > Rickettsiales > Anaplasmataceae > Ehrlichia > Ehrlichia ruminantium_B. The sequence continues at coordinate 1,242,360 of NZ_CP033455.1, read as the reverse complement.
TGCGTAATCATACAATAGGGTTGTTTTTTTTATTGTTGATATTCTATTGTACTAATGCTTTTGCCAATGTAAAAATAGTAGCTACGGTTAATGGTGAATTAATTTCTAGCCTAGATTTAGAAAAACGTGTTGCTATAAATAAATTCTTTTACAATCTTAGTGATGATACATCTGAGAAGGTAGCATTGGATTCTCTTATTGATGAATATATATGGAAACAAGAGGCTGAGAAACTTAAGATAACTGTAAGTGAACAGGAAGTTCTAGCAGCTGTTAACCAGTTGTTTGTTATGAGAGGTTCTAACCACAAAGGGAATAACAGTAATGATTTTAAATCTTATGTTGAACAGCAAGGATTAGATTATGATATGTTAATACAGCATATAAAGTCTAAATTAATGTGGAATAAAATCTTAATGCTAAAGGTTGTGCCTTATATTAATGTTAGTAATAAAGAAATTGTAGATAGCCAAGAGAGTATTCTATCTCCTAACGGATTGGATATATTTGCTCATATTCAAGAGGTTGTATTGCCAGTGAATATGAATGATGATCATGTCACTAATAATGTGATTAATGATTTACGTGATGGGGTAAATATTGAGAATATTAAAAATCGTGTAAAAGGATCATTATTTGAAGAAATTAGTGTTAATGTTCAGGATATTGATGTAGTATTAGCTAACCAGTTGCTTAATGCTAAGGTTGGCGATGTAATTGGTCCTGTTAAAACCGAGTATGGTAACTTAATTATAAAATTACTTGACAAATTTGAGATAGGTAAAGAATTTGCAAATAGCGATGTAGATCTATGGCAAATATACTTGGGTGCTCAAGAAAGTAAAAAGTATTTTGATCAGGTTAGTGTACTAAAAACTAAAGCTAAGTGTGAGAATTTTCATAATCTTGCGGTTGAACTTGGTTTGCCTGCTCCATCAAGTTTTGTCACAAAGGTAAAAGACTTATCTGTGAAAATACAGAACAAATTACAATCTCTTAATGTTGGTGGTATAGTAGAAGTTCCTAATGGTGATGCTGTAAATATCATTATGTTATGTAATGTGACAAAAGGTAAAGCTGGTGATTCTGTTAGTGATATTAACATGATTAAGCAAAAGCTATATATGGAAAAGTTAGAAATGCAAAGTGAATACTTATTGTCTACTATGAAGAAGAATTCTTTAATTGAAAAATATAATTAGTTGTTATGTTACGTATTACATCTGGAAAATATCGGGGACGTAAAATATTTTCTGATAAGTTTTTAGATGCTCGTCCTGCTATGTCTATAGTCAGAGAATCAGTTTTTAATATCATCTCATCTCGTATGAGCATTCAAGGCAGTAAGGTGCTTGATTTATTTTGTGGTAGTGGTTCGTTATCTTTTGAGGCATTATCTAGAGGTGCAGCAAGTGCTCTATTAGTTGATATTAACCATTATAATTTACGTTTGGTTAAACAAACATCTGAGTATCTTGGTTTAATAGATAATGTTGTATTAATGTGTTGTGATGTAGAAAGATTATCTATCGCAAATGATCAATATGATATTGTTTTTGTTGATCCTCCATATAATAATCCTATGTTAGTTGATATCACTCTTAATATTCTCATTAATTTCAATTGGGTTAGGAATAATAGTATGATTATGGTGCGAGTAAATAAAAAGACATCTGTTGTTTTTCCAGCAGGATATCATATATTAGTTGAGCGTACTTATGGAACTTCTAAGGTAATCATGTTACAGTGTAGTAAAGAAGCGTAGTATTTTGCATATTAAGCTATTTGTTTATTAGGATGGGGTGATTATTAGTAATGGAGAACTTACTCTTATTAACCAAACTTCATATATCATTAGGGTAAATGTTGTTGTCTTAAATTGCTAGTAATTTTGTAAAAAATGTTATTGTTGGATTGTAACTTATACTATGGATATTAGCTGTAATGATTGTGAAAAGGTTTTTCTATATGTTAGTTGTAATTGAGTAGTAATAATTCAAGTTTGTTGATTTTAAAATTATAGGCAATACATTTTAATGGTTTTATACGGAAGTGTATTTTTGTCATAGTTGTCATGTTAGTTACTATAACATTAACTGTAGAATGAAGGGTACAGCTATGTAATTTGTTGTTGTAGATTCAAAGTAATAATTTATTTAGCTTTGGAGTTATAGATGATAGTTTGTTGCCTATATAGATGTGATATATTATGAAGGAGTTGATTAATTGTAGTTTAACTAATGTTTTATAGGAAAGGGAGTATTTGTTATAAAAAGAACATAATATAGATTTTCTTACCGTTAGGGTATAGCAATTAGTGTGAAGTAGTTATTATATATTGTAAATATAATATGTAATGAATATATAATGATGACCTAACTAGTGTGTTATAAATAGGCAACATATCTAGTTATACAAATATAATTATAAATTTTCCTAAAGTTAAAATATCTAGAACTGATTACATATTATAAAGCTTAATTTACAATTGTGAATATTGGTATATTTGTGAAGATATGACAATAAGTTAACTAGTATGTTGTAAAAGTAATGTACCTTAGTGATAAGAATATCATTATGAATTTTTCTACTATATGAAGTGTTTTAAGTCAATTGTAGGGTGATTATGTGTTATGAAACTTGTTTATAATTGTGATTGTTGGTATGTAATAAGGTGTCACAATAACTTGACTAGTGTGCTGTAAAAGTAATGTAACCTTAGTGATAAGAATATCATTATGAGTTTTTCTACTATATGAAGTGTTTGAAGTTAATTGTAGGGTGATTGTATGTTATGAAACTTATTTGCAGTTGTAATTGTGGTATGTAGTAAGATGTTACAATAACTTAGCCAGTGTGTTGTAAAAACAGTATGTTTGGTTATAATACCCACTATTGAAGTATCTAAAGTCAATTGTAGAGTGATTATATTGATAAAATTTATCTGAAACTATGGTGATTAGTGTGTAATGAGCATAATAAATTGCTATAAGTTTTTACTGTAAATTGGTAAATAGCATACTTGATGATATAAGTAAGAATTATTAATATTACTTTGAAAGTATGTCTAACTGCTTAATAAACTGTGTTTAGACTACAGTTTGAAAATGAAATGCTTACTTTTTATTTCAGGAACATTAATTGCATTGAATATGATGCACGTATTAACATTTGTATTGCATTAATTATTATGTGTGATTCTTATTTATGATAATAATAATGAAATCATCATAGGCACGTAAAATAGTCCTATAATTGTGTTGATTAACAACATAAGTGCTATCTTATCTGGGTTATTGTTTAATATTGTTGCTAATATTATACTGGTACCTGACATTGGAACTATTGCTATGAGTATTAATGCTCTATATATGTCATTATCATATAATTGAAAGGTCAACTTATCTATTATGATGTATCCAATCACTAAGGCAGGCCAGAGTATGTATTTTATGATTACAGCTAATGAAATTAGTTTCCAGTCTATACTTAAATTCTTGATGTTTGCAACTGCTACACCAAGTAGCATCATTCCTAATATAACATAAGTACCTCTGATATTCACTGCAAAATCAGATAGAAAAGTTGGAATAGTTATATGGAAGTAACTACAGGATAATGCGGCAATAGCAGCATAAACTGCCGGTAATGTAATTAGTTTGATCAAGCATTTTTTGGTGGTATATATTCCTTGTGTTGCAAGATAAAAACCAAAGCTATTTTCGAATATTAACATTCCTACATAGCAGAATAGATATATTGATACTGTATTATCGTCAAACATTGCAAGGGCTAGTGGTAGGCCAAAAAAACCCATACTTGAGCTTCCAGAACTGAATGCTAGAATGTTTCTTGTATTATCTCGAAAAACGAATGCAGATGTGTAATATACTATAGTTGACATGATACAGCATATCAGACATGTTAAAAATGGTAATGATAAAATTTCTGGGTTAATGTGTACTTGGGATATACCAAAAAATATGACAAGCGGTCCTACAATGTAAAACAATAGTTTTGCTATGCTAGGACTGTCTATCTTTAAGAGTTTCCCTGAAATAAAGCCTAGCAATACTGTTATGTATACAGGTAAGATCTTAAGTAGTAGGACTAAGAACATAATTTTTTAATGTGATATTATATTGATGGGATACTGTATCATAAATATGAATTGCTTTACAACTATAGAATTGTGAAAAATATATCTATAAAATAAAAATTTAATAATTGAAAAGGATATAGTACTTAATTTATTAAGATTTGATATTGAGATAATGTGTTGAGTGAATATTAAATCTATACATAGTGTGTTATATAATTAAATTAATTGATGTTCAATAAACATGCATTATTGTAGTAGGATATTGCTAAAACTATTTCTGGATATTATAAATTTTTTCACAGTAATATGTATTATATCTATGAAATAGATTATTGGTAGGATGAATAATAACGCGTCTTAGTGATATGATATTTTTAATATTACTATAAATCTATAAATATCGTATTCAAACATATTACTGTGTGTCAAGTCATGAATAATATAGCATTTACAGCTAAAACTGACGTTATTGTACTTTATTACGATAATCATCTGTCTAGCATGTTACTATAATTAATATGGTTTATGTTAATGTAATAGTAATGAAGTATTTAATTATACTTGTTTTACATTACAGTTATAGCCTTTTGTTATGTCTTTGATACTGTTAATTTTGGAATGAATGTGAGCTTATAGACCATTTGAATTACTGGTTATGGAAGAAAGAACGTATATTATAATGTAACTGAAAGTACTGAGATAGATGTTGTTATTAGTTAGTTGAGATCGGTCATTGAATATGTGTGTACAATTTATTAAGTAAAATACTATGGCTTCTTACTGATGTTATTATATGAGTTAGTGTAGTAAGTTCTTTTTCTTAGTGGGATATTGTGTAGGTTAATATGTTGACGTATATATACTAAGCATATCTTCGTACTTGAGAGAATATGATGTTTATATAGAATATTTGATGTAATCAAACACTCAGAATTTATTAATCAATGAATGATAAATAGATGTAAAGATTATTATGAATTTTTCATGGAGTGTGTATGAAAAGGGTCTTATTGGTATTTTTTATAATGCTGGGGTTTGTAAGTAATTTATCTGCTGCTGGTGCAAATGCCCAAAGTGCTGGGGGGGGGGGTGAATGGCTCAGATGATACGGTAACTACAGTTATATGTAATGTTATAGGTTTTGTTCAGAAACTTGGTTTACCAATTATGACAGGAGTAATATTGGGCTCAAGTATAATGGCAATATTTGGTAAACTGCCATGGCCAGCGATAGTAATGCTTGTTGTATTTACAGCAATATTTTTTGGTGCTGGTAAGTTGATGACTAAATTTGCCAAAGGGGCCGGAGTGACTGGTGCTACCAATGGAAATGAAGATGTTTGCACACAAAAAAATAATAAGTAGCAATATCCTCTTTTATGGTAAATATGTCAAAGATTTCTCAAATATATTTTAAGTTTTTTAGCATTTAAGTTAGTTAGTTTTAATTTCCTGGTTTGTAATAAGATGTGCATTAGTGATATTACTTGGTGATAATGATAAATGGGTGTGTAATTTTATATACTAATGATATCTTTTTAGCTTAATAAAACATGGTACTTATACAAAGTATTTAGTGTAATCATATATTCAGAATTTATTAATTAGTAGGTGGTAATAGATGTAGGATTATATGTGAATTTATGTATGGAGTTGTGTGATTAAGGTTTTGTTGGTGTTTTTTATAATGCTAGAGTTTATAGGAAATGTATCATTAGCAAATGTTACAGTGACAACAGCAAATGCAAATTCTGAGGAGGATACTGTAACTAAAGTTATATGTAATGTTATCAATTTTGTACAAGGACTGGGTTTGCCAATTATGACAGGAGTGATATTGGGTTCAAGTATAATGGCAATATTTGGTAAACTACCATGGCCAGCAATAGTAATGCTTGTTGTATTTACAGCGATATTTTTTGGAGCTGGTAAAATAATGGTTAAATTTGCTAACGGAGTTGGGGCAGGTGGTAAAGAGTGTACAAGTCCAGCTCCTGCAGCAGCAAAAGTAATAGTTGCGTCTTTACAATAAATAATTATAAAAGTATGTGAAATAGTTTTCTATGTTTACATACGGGTTATATTGTGTTTTTTATTGATAATGTTGTAAATGTTCTATTAGTAGGGTTCTATTATCAGTAAAATTCATTTAGGGTGAATTATTTGTATTGATGTGCATATAGGTAATATTCTTAAATTAAGATTGGTAGTGTCTGTATAATGGTTTGTATATAGATTATGGTACTGTTAAAGAGAATCGTAATATATTAGTGAGAGTTTACCTTGTTGTATGATGGTAGTATATATGGTTAAAATTTTTTTCATGTTTCTTATAATTGTTGTAGGTTTTATAGGTAATATGTCTAATGCTAATGGTCAACAACAGGCAGCTGCGGAAAAGGATACAGTAACTACAGTCATATGTAATGTTATAGGTTTTGTTCAGAAACTTGGTTTACCAATTATGACGGGAGTGATATTGGGTTCGAGTATCATGGCAATATTTGGTAAGTTACCATGGCCAGCAATAGTGATGCTTGTTGTATTTACGGCAATATTTTTTGGGGCTGGTAAGTTGATGACTAAATTTGCTAAAGGAGTTGGGGTTCCTGGTACTAATGGTACAGGCAGTACCCAAACAGATGTTTGTTCATCAACATAAGGTAAATAATAATAGCTTTTTTTGTGATCAATATTTCAAAAACTTATCAAGTATGTTTGAAGCTTTTTAACATTTAAGTTTTAGTGAGTGTTGATTTTCTTGTGTGTGAGATATATTACTAACATTGTTTTATAGCTTTGGTTAATGTTACTTAAAGGTAAGTAAGTGTATAGTTTTATGTACTAACATATCCTTTTAACTTAATAGAACATGGTATTTATATAAAGTATTTAGTGTAATCAAATATTTAGGATTTATTTATCAATAGATAGTAATAGGTAAAGATTATTATGAGTTTATTCATGAGGGATGTATGATAAGGGTTTTTTTGGTATTTTTTATCATTCTAGGATTTATAGGTAATGTGTCTGCTGCTAATGGAAGCAACGCAGCAGCAGGGGGGGGGGAGAATAATGATACTGTAACTAAAGTCATATGTAATGTTATCAATTTTGTGCAAGGATTGGGTTTGCCAATTATGACAGGAGTGATATTGGGTTCGAGTATCATGGCAATATTTGGTAAACTGCCATGGCCAGCAATAGTAATGCTTGTTGTGTTTACAGCAATATTTTTTGGAGCTGGTAAAATAATGGCTAAATTTGCTGAAGGATCTGGAGTTACTGGTAGTGAATGTAATAGTCCAAAAAAGTAAAAGTGGTCATTATGTTTTTGTGATTTTAAGTTAGTTAGGTTTAATTTCCTAATTTATAATAAGGTATGCATTAGTGGTATTACTTGGTGACGATGATGAATATTGCTTAGAAGTAAATGAATGTATAGTTTTATGTATTGATATATCCTTTTAACTTAATAAAACATGGTACTTATATAAAGTATTTGGTGTAGTCATATGTTCAGGATTTATTAATTAGTAGGTGGTAATAGATGTAGGACTATATATAAATTTATGCATGGAGTTGTAAGATTAAGGTTTTATTGGTGTTTTTTATAATACTAGGATTTACAGGTAATGTATCCTTAGCGAGTGTTAAAGTAGCAGTGGCAGCAGAGGCGGCAAAATCTGAGGAGGATACAGTAACTAAAGTTATATGTAATGTTATAGGTTTTGTCCAAACGCTGGGTTTACCAATTATGACAGGAGTGATATTGGGTTCGAGTATCATGGCAATATTTGGTAAACTGCCATGGCCAGCAATAGTAATGCTTGTTGTATTTACGGCAATATTTTTTGGTGCTGGTAAGTTGATGACTAAATTTGCTAAAGGAGTTGGAGTGACTGGTAATGGTAGTACTCAAGAACAAGATGTTTGTAAAAAACAATAACAAAGATATAATAACCTGTTTTTGTGATCAATATTTCACAAGTTTATCGAGTATATGTTTGAGGTTTTTTTAGCATTTAAGTTTTAGTCAGTATTGATTTTCTTGTCTGTAAGATGTGTTAGTTACATTATTTTGTGGTTTTTAGTGTTGCTGAGAGTAGGTTAGTATGTAAGTTTTTGTATTGATCTGCCTTGCTGTTTTATAGGATGTGACATTTATATAAAGTATTTTTAAGAATATTCATGATTTATTGGTTTGTGTATAGTAATAATTGTAGGGTATTACACTTTATATGATAATAGCATGTGTTATGTATGTTACTTATTTCTTATGTTGCTAGGTTTTGTAAAGTTATCTCTGTAAAATTTAGTATCTATAAGATTGGGATATCTGTGTATATAGCCTGTATGACTACGTTGTAATTAGGGTATTACTGTATGGATAGGATATATACTTAAGTATTAAAGCAATTGTTAAAGTAAAACATAACTTTTGAAAATTAAGGTATACTTTAGTTGTTCTGAATTAAGTGTTTATTGTATATTAATTAACTGACGAACTCTAAAATATAATGCATATGTGGCTAACATTATGTATTTTTTATATTCCCCTGAGTCTTGTGAAATTATCAGCATAGGATTTTGGAGTAATAGTGCGCTGATGTTCCTGTAAAATTATGTACCTGATGTTATGTGTGGTTGCATATTTTATAGCTTGTTCTCTTGTTGGAAAAAACAAACATACTTGCTGTCTTGTGTCACAAGAACCAGTCCATTTCATTAATGGTTCTATATATTGACTACTTGATGGTGCAAATTCTAATTTCCATGATCTAGATTTGTTGTTTCCAGATTGCATGACACTCTTAGCTGGTCGATATATTTTTGCATACATGTTGATACTTGTTCTTCTATAAAAAAGTTGTTACGTTATATAATGTATATACTAAATAATAATTTATGTCTATTAATGATGAGTATACTTTTGAAACTGCTATAGAACAGTTAGAGTGTATAGTGAAAGAACTGGAGTCTGGAGAAGTAAGTTTGGCTAGGAGTGTTGAGCTATATAGTCGTGGTAAAGAATTGTATGAATACTGTAATAAAGTTATTGAAGATATAGAACTCAAAATTGAAATCAGAGAATAGGTGATGATACCTTTTCATAGGTAATTTATTAGGGAAAATGTAGTTTTATGTTTTTTACATCTATGTCGTGAATATATTTGGTGTAATCAGCTTAAGTGTATTGAGAAATTTGTATTCTGAGGAAGTAGTAGGATATTTTTATTAACAGTATTATGTATTGGGAATTATGTTGTTCTATATAATGTAATCTAATAGTATTATTTACTAGTGATTATGTTGTAAAAGATATGTATAATACTTTCACATGCTTATATGATAATTGAGTAATTTGTGGGTTAAAAGATAGGTGGATAGGGTTTTATGGATCACTATTCAAATATGTTGTTAACCTAAATTTGACATGTTAACGAAATAGCAATCTGTTTATATGATGAGTATTCTTTAATTATATTGAATGTTTTTCTTGTAGAATTATTGATATTAAGGACTGTGTCATTATTATGCAAAAAGTATTGTCAAAAATGGTAGTTATTAAATATCAGTCTGTATTTTACTTTATATCTTGTATTCAAAAATTATAAGATCAAAACAAACTGTAAGCTTAATAAATCAGTATTATTCTGCTTAGAAAAGTGTAAATGTAAAGTAGTAAACGGTATATATTTTGTATTGATAATTTATATATACAGCCAGCTTAAATTTATGTACAATGATATTATAAACGGTAAATAGACAGCCTTTTAATAAGGATATAGGTGATCTATGCATATGAAGATTAATCTACCACAAAGTCATCAAGTGCAACCATTACTATTTTTAATGGTATCAATACCATAAATTATATAATGATGGGTGTACAATGATCTTTTAGTGGGAATGAAAAATAATAGTTTATATGTATATAATTGAATCCAAGATGATAAGGTCACCATTGTTTTTTATTATTTAAGTGTCGAAGATATAAGAGGTTTTATAGTAACAGATAGAAAATTTTTTTACATGAATATGGAGTAGTAGTTTATGTATATGTAATTGAATGTAAAAAATAATATGAAGCAATTGTTTTTGTTATGTCAGTTGGAATAATATCGAAAGTCATATAAGACCTAGTAATAGGTACAATGGTCTTATGGTAGGAAATACAAGGTAGTTATGTTATCTATCAATAAGCATTTAACATGTAAAAAAATGCAAAGTACTATGGGTACCGGGGTAATATCCTATACTTAAAACAAAATGGTTAGTAATTAAGTTCCGTACTAAATTGTGCTTATTAGATCGCTTTTGATATTGTAGTAAACATATAAATGAATCAAATGGTGAATTTTTATTAAAATTGTATGGTTTATATCTAGTGAATTGTAAAAGTATGATAGTAACTATTATAATGATTATTATAAGATTTATATAGTTTTATTAGCAATTAACAAGATGGGTTCAACAAGGATAGAAAGAAATAGTTTTAAGCAAATTAATTTAAGGGGTATGATATTTTTATTCAGTATTTAATGTACATGATAACTTTATGGTTAAAAAATTATAATGAGTGAAGTAATTACTTTTGGGTGCAGATTAAATTTTTATGAAAGTGAGGTTATAAAAAATAATTTAAAAAAAGCAAAATTAAATGATGTTGTTGTTGTTCATACTTGTTCTGTTACTAGTCAAGCAGAACGTCAGGTACAAGCAAAAATACGTAAGCTTTATAATGATAATACTAATGTAAAAATAATTGTTGCAGGATGTGCTGCTCAATTGAATCCAGAAGTCTATATGAAAATGCCAGGGGTGATTAAAGTACTAGGAAATGAGGATAAGCTTAAATATGAGAGCTATATTACCAATGATAAAGTTATTGTAGGAGATATAGATAGTTCAAAAGCAGTTATAAGGGATCCAATAGCACAGTTTTCAGGTAAATCTCGAGCGTTGATTGAAATACAAAATGGATGCAATCATGAGTGTACTTTTTGTGTAATCACTAAAGCAAGGGGGAATAATCGCTCGTTGCATATTGAAGATATTATTAGTCAGGTAAAGGATTGTGTTAATAATGGGTATAATGAAGTTGTTTTTACAGGTGTTGATATTAGTGATTTTGGTGTAGATATTTATGGTCAGCGTGTACTGGGTGTAATGATAAAAAGAGTATTGGATGCTGTACCTAAGCTACGTAGATTAAGATTATCATCTATAGATGTTGCAGAAATAGAAGATGATCTCATCGATATTATTGGAAGTGAACCCAGATTTATGCCGCATTTGCATTTAAGTTTACAGTCTGGGAATAATTTAATCCTTAAACGAATGAAACGTCGACATAATAGGGATCAGGTGCTCGAATTTTGTAATAGAGTAAGTGGTATTAGAAAAGATGTAGTGTTTGGTGCAGATATTATTGTTGGATTTCCTACAGAAACTGACGATATGTTTAATGATACAGTTAGCTTGATAGAAGAAGCAAATATTTCATATCTGCATATTTTCCCATATTCAATAAGAGAAGGTACTCCAGCTGCTAGAATGCCACAAGTCTTACCGGAAGTTAAAAAAAAACGTACAAAATGTTTATGTGAAATTGCTGAAAAAAGGTTACACAGTTTTTATAATACTCTATTACATACAAAACAGAGTATAGTTGTTGAAAAAGAAGGAACTGGTAGAGCAGAAAATTTTGCTTTGGTGAAGTTTTTTAATCAAAATGTTCAGTTACAAAGTGTTGTTGAGGTGGTAATAAAAAAAGTAGAACGTAATTATTTAATTGCTGAGGTTATATAAAGTATTATCATTCTCACCTTAAGTAATATTGGTTATGTATTTTACAGATATTCTCTAATGTTATAGATAAGTTTGTTGTTGTGTGTGTTATGTACTTTCGATTATTAATGTTTTTATTATTTTTAGTGTTTGATGTACTCTAATATGAAAAAACCTACTTGCTTTTGTATTTTTTATCAAAAAGCTATTTCTGTGTTGCTATATAATCTTAGGAATATGGTAATTTTGAAGTAATAAATATTCCTACTGTTTTTTTTGGTAAGTGTTGAGACGTTTTCATGGTAGTTTTGTAATGATTAGTATATTAATATTTTGTTGTTTTTAAAATGTTTCTGTATTGCAAAGTTTGAGAATAATATTCTACCGCATTTTTTAAGTAAAATGTGTGCTAAACTATTACATATTGTATACCAAAAAACAAAAATAACATTAGTGTTACAATGTTTACTTGTTTCGACAGAGATATAAAATATTTGATTAGCTTATATGATTGTTTATTTCAAGAATGATTCTAGAAATATCAGCTCCAATAACTTGTGCTAATTTTTTTCCATTTTTAAACATAAGTATTGTAGGGACTGCACTAACACCATATTGAATAGCAACATCCTGGTTATTGTCAATGCTTAACTTATAAATTTTGATTTTATCAACATACTGATGAGCTAACTTTTCTAGTTGAGGTTCTAAACTTTTACAAGGTCCGCACCATGGGGCCCAGAAATCTACCAAAATCAAAATATCTTCCTGACAAGACACTACTTTATCCTGAAAGTTACTATCTTCAATCTGCTCAATCATTATATTGATACCATATAATTAAGTATAAACTTGCCATATATTGTAAAGTAGTTATAAATTATAGCAAGGACAATAATAAAAAATAGCTACTTTTCTCTAACGTCTCCTTTTCTTATGCTTGTTATTAAATACGCATACTGTATCTGAGCCGTAACGTAAAGTAAATGCGTCACTCACCCGCTCAATGATTACATAGTCACCAGATACCCGAAAATTAATTAGCGACTCATATCCTTCTGAATCTACAGTAAATATAGAAGGTAGGTCTGCATTAATATGTGCAAATTGCATATAAGTAAATTGATTGTCATCAAAAATTTTCAGAGGAACTATCCTTTGACTGCCTCTATTATGTGAAACTAGATAATCAAAATTTAAACCTTTTTTTGCAGTTTCAATATCAGTTAAATCTGGTATACCAGTTTGATTGGTTGGAAATACCATACCTGAACTATCTGGTGTGAAATTTTCAGTAGCAGAATATAAAAACCTTACTTCATAAGCTAATCTAGGATCATCAAGTCCTGTAGCTTCATCTGCAAGAAATTCAAAATAATATACTCGTTTATTTGTGATGATTGTTGCATTGGTGTTTGCTTTGTCTGCAACAGGTTTAATAAACAGTCGATTACCTTTTGGAATTAACTGCCATCCAGTTGAGTCACCCATGGATATTGTATCTATGTTTTCTCCTTCTTCGAATAATATGCTGGATTGGTACCCATAGAATCCTACGTATTGGTGAATTGCATGAGGATTGTAAGTTATAACTTTAATGTGGTCATCTTCAGCTATGGTACGTACTTCCTGTTTTGCAAAACAAATGTTACTGCTGAGTAGAACCAAAATAAAAATTACTGCTAAATTTTTCATTGTGTGCTTTCATAAGATACATAACTTTTTATTCTAACACTAATATTATAACTTGCAACAACTCCATACAGATTTAGTATAAATGTTTTTATTGGTTCTTAGTGTTGAATAGTGGAATAAATACAATGTTTTTTTATTCTTACCGTATTTAAGTGTTGTAAGTTTTTATTTGCGTAATGCATAAGGTAATTTTATGTTGCTGAAAAGAGTGTGTCTATAAAAATGTTATTTCTTAGATTGAAGCTGTAATTAATCATAGAAGTAAGAGGAGTAATGGATGATATCATCTGTTTTGATCAATATCCAAGAATTATATGTCTTTGTTAATGTAATAATGTATATGAATGGCTTATATTCTTGAAGAGAATATGTCTATAAAAATGTTATTTCTTAGATTGAAGCTGTAATTAATCATGGAAGTAAGAGGAGTAATAGATGATATGATCTGTTTTGATCAATATTCAAGAATGGTATGTCTTTGTTAATGTAATAATGTATATGAATGGCTTATATTCTTGAAGAGAATATGTCTATGAAAATGTTATTTCTTAGATTGAAGCTGTAATTAATCATAGAAATAGAAGGGATAATAGATGATACTATTTGTTCTTATTAGTGTTCAGAATGGTATACTTTATGAATGTAATAATATATACAGATACTTTATATTATTAAGGAGAGCATATTCATAAAAAATATTACTTCTTAACTATGTTGGCTACACAAGTAAGGTGCAATTATTAGTATTGTCTGTCCTTATCAAAGTTCAAGGATTATGTATAAGTAGTTTTGTTTGTAAATAGTGTGTGTACATGTTATTGGCTCTTATTAGTTATTTTTAATTTTTATTATATGATTATGGTTTGATAATTAAAGTATACCTTGTATGTTTCAAACTATACTTTATATATATCAGTGTATAACGAATTTATTTCTGGTTCACTGCTGTTCTGAGAGAATTCTACTGACTCTTTTACTATATTCCGAATTTCTTTATCATATTTATTACAGTCATCTTCAGATATAATATTATTAGAGATCATATAATTTTTTAGGTTTGTTAGAGGATCTTTCTCTTCTTTGACTTTTTCTACTTCTTCTTTTGATCTATATTTTGCTGGATCTGACATAGAATGTCCTCTGTAACGATAGGTCTTCATTTCTAGTAGTATAGGACCATTTTGTTTTCTACAGTGGGTTGCTGCATCAGTTGCGGCTTTGATTACAGCGAATAAGTCCATTCCATCTATTTGATATCCTGGTATGCCAAAGCTTTCTCCTTTCTTGTATAGGTCTGTAATATAAGATGATCTAGATACCGGTGTACCCATAGCATATTCATTATTTTCAATTACATATACTACTGGTAATTTCCATAGTGCAGCCATGTTGAATGCTTCATATACTTGTCCTTGGTTAGCTGCTCCATCTCCAAAACATGTGAAAACTACATTATTATTTTTTTTATATTTATTAGCTAATGCAATACCTGTCCCTATAGGTACTTGTGCTCCTACAATGCCATGTCCACCAAAAAACTTTTTTTCTATGTTGAACATATGCATGGAACCACCTTTTCCTCCTGAGCATCCAGTACTTTTACCCATAAGTTCTGCCATTACATATTTTGGATCGGTTCCAGCAGAAAGCATGAAACCGTGATCTCTATAGCTAGTAATGATAGAATCTCCTTCTATAGTTGAACGTTGTATACCTACTGCTACTGCTTCTTGACCTATATATAAGTGACAAAATCCTCCTATAAGGCCCATTCCATATAATTGTCCAGATTTTTCTTCGAACCTACGTATTAACAACATATCATAATAACAATTTATTAGTTGTTCATTTGTCAATTTGTATAAATGTCTTGTTGTCATGTATTACCTAAATTGATATGCTTAGTTTTTGTGGTATACTACCCACTATTTTAAAATAATTTTATAATCCAATATTGAGATATTGCTAACTTATTTATTAGTATATCGCAATAATTAAATTTTCAGTCTAATGTAACTAATAATAATATACTAACTTACTTAGCTATAAAACGGCATTAGATTAATATTTATAATATCTTTTAATAGTAGCAATTATGTTAATAACCAGTTTTGTATATCATGTATTTGATAATTTTCCATGAGTGCTGGTGCATGGCCTATATTTGGATATTCTATGACATTGATGTTTTGTTTTGATGCAATCATTTGATTGAGTATAGGCCTTGTTAATATATTTGATATTGTTCCGCGTATTACTAATATTTTGCTGTGTATCTTTTCCCATACATCCCATATATCCATATTTTCCATACTGCTGATTTCTTCACTAAATGCAGTACCTATTTTTGGATCTGCTGCTAGTATATATGTATTATCAGAATTTTGTATTATACTGTGTTTAACTAGATGCTGCCAATGTTGTTCTTGAGTTATTCCAAAATTATATAATAATTTTTTTATATATAATTCTGCGTCGTTTATAGTATTAAATGTTGGATTAATATTAATATTTTGATCGATTTTTTTTAAAGAATTTATATTTATGAATGGTCCAATATCATTAATGACCAGTTTATCGATTAAATTTGGGAAATATGCTGATAAATACATTCCTATTATACCTCCCATAGAGGTTCCTATAAAATCAACTTGATCAATTTTTAAATGTTTTAGTAAATATACTATACTTTTACAGTAGGTAGAATAGTTATATAGTTTGTAGTTGTTTAGCCATGAGCTCTTTCCTCTTCCTACTATATCTGGACATATTACTTTATAGTAGGTAGATAAGGCAGTTGCTAAGTAGTCAAAGTCCCTACAGTTTCTTGTTATTCCATGAACGCATATTAAGTATTTTGTACTGCTACTATTAAAATAAGAATAATTCATAGTGAATTTTTCTTGAAACTGATTTATATCTAATGTATGAAATAGCATGTTCATGTTATATCAGGTCTGTAAATTATATTACTTATATATAATGGTAATTGGTTTTAACAAATAGATATTAAAAAAAATAAAAATAAATGTTGACATAGGGTACATATATGGTTAAAACTTGTATCTCATGAGTTACATAATGTTTGTTTTACGTAACTCTGTTGGTTGACAAGTAAGCAAAAAGGTTAATAAAATGGTAAGGTTGGTGATAATTAATCATCAATCTAATTCAATTTAGCTAAAAGTATAAATTAATAATGCAGTTTTAGTACTGCATATACAGCAAATGAGTAAATAACAAAGAGCATTTGATGGATGCCTTGGCGTTAAGAGGCGATGAAAGACGTGGTAGGCTGCGATAAGCTGCGGGGAATTGTCAGACGAATTTTGATCCGCAGATTTCTGAATGGGGAAACCCAATCAATTTATTGATTATTGTATACTGAATCCATAGGTATGCAAGGCAAACCTAGTGAACTGAAATATCTAAGTAGCTAGAGGAAAGGAAATCAAAATGAGACTCCGTTAGTAGTGACGAGCGAATGCGGACCAGGCCAGTGGTCTATAACTAAAAATTAGAATACTTTGGAAAGAGTAGCCATAGGTGGTGATAGCCCAGTATAAGTAAAAGTGTTATAGATCCTTGAGTAGGGCGGGACACGTGAAATCCTGTTTGAAGATGGGGGGACCATCCTCCAAGCCTAAGTACTCCTTAACGACCGATAGTGAACAAGTACCGTGAGGGAAAGGTGAAAAGAACCCCGGGAGGGGAGTGAAATAGACCCTGAAATCAAATGCTTACAAACAGTTGGAGCCTTATGTTTATTTTGAGAGCAATCTTAAAATATGTATTAGGGTGACAGCGTACCTTTTGCATAATGGGTCAGCGAGTTAATCTATTAAGCAAGCTTAAGCCGCTAGGTGTAGGCACAGCGAAAGCGAGTCTGAATAGGGCGTTTAGTTTAATGGATTAGACCCGAAACCAAGTGATCTAACCATGGCCAGGTTGAAGATGTAGTAAAGTACATTGGAGGACCGAACCTGTTACTGTTGCAATAGTATTGGATGAGTTGTGGTTAGGGGTGAAAGGCCAATCAAACTTGGAAATAGCTGGTTCTCCGCGAAATCTATTGAGGTAGAGCGTTGTACTATATACTTTTGGGGGTAGAGCACTGAATGGACTAGGGAGACTCATCCTCTTACCAAATCCAATCAAACTCCGAATACCAATAAGTAGTTATACAGCAGACACACTATGGGTGCTAAGTCCGTGGTGGAAAGGGAAACAGCCCAGATCGCCGTCTAAGGTCCCGAAATTGTGGCTAAGTGTGGAAGGAAGTGAGAAGACCAATACAGCTAGTAGGTTGGCTTAGAAGCAGCCATCCTTTAAAGAAAGCGTAACAGCTCACTTGTCTAAACAAGTCTTCTTGCGCCGAAGATGTAACGGGGCTCAAGCCATATACCGAAGACGCGAATTCCTAATGTAAATTAGGTCTGGTAGCGGAGCGTTTTGTAAGCCTGTGAAGGTGATCCGTGAGGATTGCTGGAGGTATCAAAAGTGAGAATGCTGACATGAGTAGCGTGAAAGAGTGTGAAAGCCACTCTCGCCGAAAACCTAAGGTTTCCTGTGTTAAGTCAATCTGCGCAGGGTTAGTCGGATCCTAAGGCGAGGCCGTAAAGGAGTAGTCGATGGAAATCAGGTTAATATTCCTGAACCTTTTAAGCGTGACGGATTTTGTGTTAGTGTAAGCCTTATTGGATTGGCTTATGCTTTAAAAAGATCCCAGGAAATAGCGCTTAAATTTATAAGTCCGTACCGTAAACCGACACTGGTAGGTGGGTAGAGTATACTAAGGCGATTGAGAAAACGATGTTGAAGGAACTCGGCAAATTACACCTGTAACTTAGGGAGAAGGGTGGCCTGTGCGTGGGCAACCATGTGTAGGTGGCACAAAATAGGGGGTAGCGACTGTTTACTAAAAACACAGGACTCTGCAAACACGTAAGTGGAAGTATAGGGTCTGACGCCTGCCCGGTGCTGGAAGGTTAACATGAGGGGTGCAAGCTCCGATTCGAAGCCCCAGTAAACGGCGGCCGTAAAACTGACGGTCCTAAGGTAGCGAAATTCCTTGTCGGGTAAGTTCCGACCCGCACGAATGGCGTAACGATTTCCCCACTGTCTCCAACATCGACTCAGCGAAATTGAATTCCCCGTGCTGATGCGGGGTACCCGCGGGTAGACGAAGAGACCCCGTGCACCTTTACTATAGCTTTACATTGATATTAGAAATGTGATGTGCAGGATAAGTGGGAAACTTTGAAGCTAGGGCGCCAGCTTTAGTGGAGTTGTCCTTGAGATACCACTCTTCACATGTTTGATATCTAACTATGCCCCATGAGCTGGGGTTAGGACATTGTATGGTGGGTAGTTTGACTGGGGCGGTCGCCTCCTAAAGAGTAACGGAGGCGTGCGATGGTAAGCTAGAGCTGGTCAGAAATCAGCTTTTATAGTACAATGGCATAAGCTTGCCTGACTGCAAGGTCGACAGACCGAGCAGAGACGAAAGTCGGTCATAGTGATCCGGTGATTCCGAGTGGAAGGGTCATCGCTCAACGGATAAAAGGTACGCCGGGGATAACAGGCTTATGGTGTCTAAGAGTTCATATCGACGACACCGTTTGGCACCTCGATGTCGACTCATCACATCCTGGGGCTGAAGTAGGTCCCAAGGGTTCGGCTGTTCGCCGATTAAAGTGATACGTGAGTTGGGTTTAGAACGTCGTGAGACAGTTCGGTTTCTATCTTCCGTGGGCGTTTGGAAATTTGAGAGGATCTGACTCTAGTACGAGAGGACCGAGTTGGACATACCTCTGGTGTACCAGTTGTTGTGCCAACAGCATCGCTGGGTAGCTAAGTATGGATAGGATAATTACTGAAAGCATCTAAGTAAGAAACCTTCCTTGAGATTAGATTTCCCCATTAGGGCCGTGAGAGACTATCACGTTGATAGGCTGGGTGTGTAAGTATGGTAACATATGTAGCTAACCAGTACTAATAGCCCGATTGATTTACTTAATTTGTAATTATATGTAGTATTAAAACTGCAGCTTGTCTTTTTGCTTATTTTGTCTTATAGTTTAATTGGGTTGGTGGTAATAGCAGAAGTGGTACACCCAGCTACATTTCGAACCTGGAAGTTAAGCCTTCTAGCGCTTATGGTACTTTGTCTTAAGGCATGGGAGAGTAGGTCGCTGCCACCCTTATTAAGCTATAAGTTTTGTATGATTCTTCTTGTATTATAGACTTTCTTATTTCTTTTCCTTTATGGTATTTCTTGGCTTTGCTTTAGCTTATGATTTTCAGGTTTTATGATAATAATTAATAATACTCTGTTTTTTTGTAGTATATCACTTATGTAGTGTTTTTAATTACTAAGTAACCTTTTATTTTAAAAATAATAATTTAATTAAGCAGGGGTTTAGTATTATTGTTGGTTGTTGTGGGTTTGTATGTAGTGACTATGACTATTTTACGTAATTTATGGTTAGTTCATTGTAAATAATAATACTTATTAAAAAATTATGCATGGTTTTTTAATAATATGTGAGTCTAACAAATGGTTTAATGTTATGTATTTTATGTTACAGAAGCTATTGAATTTTTATCTAAATACTATATTCAAATTTAGCTAAAATATGGTGACAAATTATATGCTTATAGGTTTATGCTATTGGTGAATTTTTAACATTTTAAATGATCATTTAAAGGATGTATAGGATAAAAGTTTATTTTTTTATGATACAGGTTTTAAAGTAAATTATATCAATTTCTTATACTATGGTAATTTTTTTAATATTTATGATAGTTACTTATATTTAGATGAGTTGATTTTCCTGATACGAAGTATAAGGTTTTTTGTGGGTATTGTAGTACTTTAAATAATGAAGCTACCGTTTACTTTTGTGTAGTTCTATTGGTTTTTTATTTAATTAGCACTGAATTTTTTTGTGTGCAGTATTATAAGTATTCTAAGTAAATTGTTGAACGTTTTTTTATCTATTAATTTATCTACTGTTGTAAGTTATAAATATTATAGATTGTAAGAAACGGTAGTATACTTGATTTGCTAGATATAAAGGTTTATCTTGTAATAAGTTTACCTGAATTTTAACTCAAAGCTGCTTGTTAGTTAATTATATAACTGTATAAAAGTATTTAAAATTAATAGTTATTATATCTTGAATACTTATAAGATGCTCAAAAATAGTTGTTTATAAAAGTGAAGTTTATATATATAGTGAATAAAAATTTTGGGTATAAGTAACCTATTTGTAAGGGAATTATTCTGAGACATAATTATAATTGTTAGATTGTTGTACTATTTTATTGGTGATAAAGTATCTAGTAAGTAATAAAAAAGCATGATTCAATGTGTTATAGTATGTATTAATGGTCGTATATTATTGATAATAAGTACATAATTTAAGCTACTGCTTAGTCATGTACTATTAAGGTAGTGTTGAAATTTTATGTAATTTTCTTATTATAGTAGATTTTTGCATATGTGATTGAATACTTGAAAATCATGTTTATATTTTTTTGAATAGGAAAGTTATATTAGTAACTGGTCTTTATGTAGGATAACTATGAGTTCTTTATTATTATTGGCTTGTTTATCACAAGAATAATTCTTTTTTAATTGCTAGTTATATCATATTAGTTAAAAGTTGTGTTTTTGCATTCTTATGTGGTTTGTTATATATAAGATTAAGATGATAGAGAGTTTATGGTATGTTACTTATGGTTTGCAATTTAGATTGGTAATCAATATTTATGATAAGTAAGTATTATCTTGTTGAATTATATAAAATGAAAGCTCGTGCCTGGTACTTTGTTTAATTTGATATGAAAATTGTAGGTAGTAGATTAAGTCTAATTTGCTTATCAAGTATATTGTTAAAATCCTGAAATGGCATACTTATTAATCTTGTATAGTATTTGTTGTTAAAAATTATACATTCCTATGCAATGGGATCATAGTTTGATACTTCTTGAGTAATAATTACATCATGAACATGACTTTCACGTAATCCAGCTGATGTTATACTGGTAAATTTGCAGTTTTTCTTCATTTCGCAAATATTGCGATTACCTGTATATCCCATTGCAGATCTTAGCCCACCGATTAATTGATGTATTACTCCAGAAATTGGACCTTTTAAAGGTACTCTTCCTTCTATTCCTTCTGGAATAAATTTGTGGTTGTTATCTTGAAAATATCGACTTGCTGAGCCACGTTTCATTGCTCCAAGTGATCCCATTCCTCTATAGGACTTATATGCACGTCCGTTATATATTATAATTTCTCCTGGACTTTCATCTGTTCCAGCAAAAATTGAACCTATCATTACAACATCTGCTCCTGCTGCTATAGATTTTGCTATATCGCCAGAGTATTTAATACCGCCGTCTGCTATAATTCTGATTTTTTTATTTTTACAAGCATTGACTACGTTTCTTATTGCAGAAAATTGTGGTACACCAACACCAGTGACAATACGTGTTGTACAAATTGATCCTGGTCCTATACCTACTTTTATTGCATCGACTCCTGCTTCAATTAATGCTAATGCTCCTTCTCCTGTGGCTACATTACCTCCTACCACTTGGGCATGTGGAAAGAGTGTTTTTATTTCTTTTACGGTTGTTAAAACTCGCTCGGAATGTCCATGTGCTGTGTCGACTATTATTATATCTGCATCTTCAGCAAGTAGTGCTTCAGCTCTTTCAATTCCATCCTTCTCTCCTGTGCCTACTGCTGCTGCTACTCTTAGTCTTGCGCCATTGTCCTTGCATGAGTTTGGAAACTTGTTAAATTTTTCTATGTCCTTAACTGTAATTAGGCCAACACAGCAATAATTATGGTCTACGACAATTAGTCTTTCTTTTCTGTATTTCTGTAATAGCTTTATTGCTTCATATCGTTCTATACCTTCTGGCACTGTTATAAGATGGTCTTTAGTCATTATATCTGACACCTTGCAGTCTTTATTTTCAACAAATCTTACATCACGGTTTGTTAAGATTCCTACCAGGCGTTTACCATTATCTGTTTTTGTGACTACTGGTATTCCAGAATAATTATATTTCTTCATTATTGATAACGCTACTGCTAGACTATCATCAGGAGATACTGCAATTGGGTTATATACTATCCAACTTTCGTGTTTCTTTACTTTTCTTACTTCAAGTAATTGCTGATCTGTAGGAAAATTTTTGTGTATACATCCAATACCACCATGTTGTGCTAATGCTATTGCTAAATTTGCTTCTGTTACTGTATCCATTGCTGCGGAAATAATGGGAATTTTAAGCTCTATTTCATCTGTAATGTATGTTGTGACGTTTGTATCTATGGGTAATACATCTGATGCTGCGGGTACAATTAGTATGTCATCAAAAGCGTAAGAAAGTTCCACTTTTTTCCTATAAAAGGTTTTATAGAGTATATTAATTTTTTATTGCTCATGCAATAACATTACTGGATATAATATTTCTAAATTGATTAATTTATTAGTAATTCTTTTTAATTTATATCTTTATTAGGTAACTGTCTAGTATTGAAAATATTATTGTTTATTTTTATATTGTAAGGACTATATTATTTACTAGTAGGAAAACTGCTCATTAATAATTCTTTCCTCTAGGTTATGTCCTTCATCAAATAATAGTGTAATAGTTACATTACTATCTTTTTTTATTTTGATATTTTGAATATTATGAAAGTTCGTATAATCTGCGACTGCTGATACAGATCGTACTGTTGGATTAATTACATCTATTTCAATTGTAATGGAATCTGTAAGTATAGCTCCGCGCCAACGCCTAGGTCGAAATGAGTTAATTGCAGTTAAAGAAATAACATTGGAATTTAAAGGTAATATTGAGCCACCTGCAGAAAAGTTATAAGCTGTACTGCCGGCTGGTGTAGAAACTAGAATACCATCGGATACTAGTTTTTCCATGACTAACTTATCATTAATTTTTATTTGTAAATTTGTGGCCTGATGTGTGCTGCGGAATAGAGATACTTCATTTATGGCTGTACTTTCATGTTGATATTGATGTATATCAGTTGCTACCATATTTAATGTTGCTAACTGTGTTGGTATTGCTTTGTTGATCCGATCTATGAGATTATGTTCTGAATAATGGTTCAATAAAAAACCAACAGTGCCGTAATTTATCCCATATACCGGAATATTACTACGTTTGCTGATCACATAGCTGTGCAAACTGTGAAGTAATAAGCCATCTCCTCCTATTACCACAAGCAAATCAATAGGAATGCTGTTATTTTCTTTAACATTTATTAAGTTATAGTGCTTCTCCATCATAAGAGCTACACTTGTATCAAAAGCATCAGTGAAAATGTATCCAATGTTTTGATATTTGCTCATACTTCTATAATAAATGGACTTATAAATCTAGGTCACCGAACTTACTTAGGAACTTTGCGGCTTTGCTATTTTTTTTACTGGTTGCTCTTAAGCTTGGATTCCATGCTGGATGATTAAAACAATCACTTTCTAAATGAATTTTTATCATCTCATCTTTCTTTCCAAGAGTAGATTTCATGACTCTTTCTTCTCCATTAGTAAATACAGTGAGAATATCGTAAGTTTCTGGATGTATTCCTTTCCTCATTACTTGAACCTTTTAAAATTCTATAAACACATTTGAAAACTATTACCTTTAGCATTTATATATGCAGCTGTCAATGATATTGTTTATGTTATATAAATTCATTTTGACTAATTGATAATAACAGAGTACTATAAAAAGATTAGTAACCAAAGTGCTTAAATGGATGATTTTGATGTTTCCTGGACAAGGGTCTCAATTTGTGTCTATGGGAAAAAACATATACGATAATTTTGCTGTTGCACGATATGTTTTCCATGAGGTGGATGATATCCTTAATAAAAAATTATCTAAGATCATGTTTGAAGGTTCAATTGAAGAATTGACTTCAACTGATAATGCTCAATTAGCACTTATGGTGGCTTCTATTGCTACGTTGCGTGCAGTAGAGTATGTGCTGGGAACTCCAGTACATTTATTTAATCAGGTAAAATATATGGCTGGGCATTCGCTAGGAGAATGTGTAGCACTATGTGCATCTGGAGCGTTAACATTATCTGAAGTTACACAGCTTTTACTTGTAAGAAGTCAGGCTATGTATGATGCAGTACCTCTTGGATATGGAGGGATGTGTGCTTTAATAGGTGGTACTCTAGAAGATGTAGAAAAAGTTGTAAAAGTTGCACAAGAATATGGAGTTTGTGAAATAGCAAATGATAATTGTGAAGGACAAGTTGTTGTTAGTGGTGTTAGTGAAGTACTTCAACGGTTGCCGGATTTGATTAAGGGTACTAATATAAAGAAGGCTATCAAACTACAAGTTAGTGGACCGTTTCACTCATCATTAATGAGTTCTGCATATGAAAAATTACAGCAGTTTCTTGAAAGCATTGAAATTAGGATGCCACTAGTGGACATTGTATCTAATGTTTCTGCAAGAGAATATACTGATTGTATTATGATAAAAGATCTGATAGCAAAGCAAGTAGTTAGTAAAGTACGATGGCGTGAGAGTATCTTGTATATGGTAAGACAAGGATGTACAAGCTTTGTTGAGATTGGGCCTGGTACTGTATTATCAGGTTTAATGAAGAGAATTCATACAAGTGTCTCAACAGTTAGTGTTAATACTGCTGATTCTATAGATCTATTAATGCGACATCTTACAGCAGAATGTGTTAAGGCATAAGCCTGATTTTATAGTTAACAGGGTTTCTTTCTGTTGATATCTTTGTAGTTTTTCCGATTACATCCTATGTTTTTCATGTGCTTTTGCAATATTGCAATGCATGTGTCATATGATTATGCTCTTTAGTTTTAGTAAGTATTAGTACTAAAGCTTTCTGGGGTGTTGTTATTGGTGCAGCAGTGTTATTTCTTTCATGTTGTTAAATATGAATAGTGTGTTTTTGCTGAGTTTATATAGGAGTTTATTATGTTTATTACTTTTGAAGGAATAGATGGTTCAGGTAAAACCACTCAATCAAGGCTACTAACTGACTACTTATCAGGAGTATATGGTGTTGATAATGTTTTATTGACTAGAGAACCTGGTGGGACTTTTTTTACTGAGTCGGTACGTAATTTGTTATTTAGTACTAAGAATGTGGATAAGTTATCAGAATTATTGTTTTTTATTGCTATGCGTAGGGAACATTTTATGAAAGTGATTAAACCTGCGTTGATTGAGAAGAAAATAGTAATTTGTGATAGATTTGTTGATTCTACGATTGCATATCAGGGTTATGGTCATGGAATTGATTGTAAGTTAATTGAAGGGTTAAATGACTTAGTGGTTGATATTTACCCAAATATTACGTTTGTTCTTGATTCTGATATTAATCAATCTATTTCTAGGGCTAATCGTAATGGATATGAATTTGTTGATTTGGAATTTTATTCTCGAGTGAGAGAAGGATTTCATGATATTGTAAAAAAAAATCAACACCGTTGTTATCTAATTACTAATGTAGATGCAACGAAGAATATTAATGAAATAAGTGCTATATATTTGAAGACGATAAAAATATTGCAAGCAACATAAAATAAATATAGCATCTAAAATTTATTTTTTAAGTAATTTATGAGTAGGAGGTTATTTTGAATAGGAAATTTTTTATATGGTCTTTAGTTTCAATATTCTATGCATATCAGTATGTATTAAGGGTTATGCCTAATGCCATTTCTTCTATATGTATAGTAAAGTTTAATATTAATAATGTAGCATTTGGCCAATTTTTAGGTTTATATTACATTGGATATACTATGGCCCATATTCCTATAGGGTTCTTTCTGGATAAATATGGACCTAAGGTAATACTATCAGTATGTGCTGTTTTAACGGTTGTTGGATTAGTTCCTTTAGTAATATCAGATGTATGGTTATTTGTACAAATTGGTAGGATAATTAGTGGAATAGGATCTGCTGGAGCTGCTTTAGGAATTTTTAAGATTGCTAGTATGTACTATAATGAGAAATTTGCAAAAATGGTAGGTTTCTCTATTATCATAGGACTATTGGGTGCTATGTATGGTGGACTTCCAGTATTGTCTTTGTTAGATAAGTTTGGCTGGGAACATTTATTTATTGGATTTATTGGTATAGGGCTTCTATTAGCACTGTTATTATATGTATTTATTTTGCCGTATAATGGTTCTTCCAGTGAGTCAGGTAATGTTTGTAAGAAACTTAAGTTAGTATTATTGAATAAATATATTATAATCATAAGTTTACTTGCTGGGTTTATGATAGGACCTTTAGAAGGTTTTGCTGATGGTTGGGCTTCATCTTTCTTAAGGACAGTAAGTAATGTAAGTCAAGAATCAGCAGCTTTATTGCCATCTATGATATTTTTTGGTGTGTGTTTTGGTGCATTTGGATTGCCATATATGTTAGAGAAGTCATTTAATAGTTATAATCTTCTCATATTATCTGCTGTAGCTATGCTTGGTGCTTTTGGTTTGATGTTTATTGCTAGTTCTAGTGTGGTACTGGTGTTGATATCATTTTTTGTTTTGGGGTTCTTTTCTGCATATCAGATTATAGCGACTGATCAGATATTACGTTGTGTTGACAGTAGTATAGTGGCGCTAACTAGTGCTGTGAACAATATGATAGTCATGGGATTTGGTTATTTCTTTCATACTGCTATATCTTATGTGTTGGATTTATCATGGGATGGAAAAATTGTTGATTCAGTACCAGTATACGATAAGACTTTAATGTTAAATTCTATGTTATGCATACCTTTTGGACTGTTGATAGGATTATTAGGGTTTTCATATTTAAAATATCAGGATAGAAAGCGTGTGACATAGGAACATTTTAAACATATATATCTACTTTGAGTAGATATATATGTTGTGTTTGGGCATAACATATTCGTTATATAATATAATGCTATAAATTATATTTCTACGTAACTGATCTATTTATTTTGTAATGTCATCTATATGATTAAAATAATTTTTCTTCTTTACTAGATGTAAATGTTATAATTCACTTTGTTATATGTTTTGGCTATTTGTTATCGTCAAAATAGTATTACAATTGTAAAAAAATGTATAATTGTTCTTTTCAAAATGACTTTTTAAAAATTGCTATGTATAGCATGCAAATATTCTATATGATTGTGCATTAATTAATTTACTTAGTAGTAATGGTGTTCTAAATATTATTTCATCTATGTTTAGGATAAATAATCTTGATTGTGCAGGATACGTGAGAATTAATAGTACAGTGACTTATTGCTATATGTGATTATGGTTGATTAGATTTCTGATGATTATTTAATAACTTTGATAGGTTGTCTATTGTGCTTAGATAGCATTGTTTTATGTATTATTCTTAAATATTACAACCAATCTTGATATTATTCATAAATTTTATATTTACTTAATATAAAAATGATATTTTGTAAAAGACTATATGTAAGTTTGCCTATCAGAAAGAAGACTTGATTATGCATTCTGATCCAAATTCTATACAGATTCAATGGAACTTAGATACCACTTTTTACTTGTAAGAAGTGATATATCTTTTCTAAATGTCCATATGTCTTCGATCTTATTGATTTTTGATGTACTGCCTTGTAAAATATTACCTTCTTGGTCTTTTACAAAGTTTATTTGTTCACTGATAAACTTTAGTGTAATGTATACAATATTTCCTGATATGTCTAGCTTAATTATTTTATGATATACTACGGATACGATTACATCCTCATGTATATGGCCGACTTGTTTTCGGTATTCTATCTCTTCTAAGAATGAGTTATACACGTTTTTATCAAGTAGTGATGATAAAACTTGTGTATTTTCTTCATTTAAAGCTTTAATGATAATATCAAATGCTTTCATTGATCCATCCATAAAATATTTTAGGGAAAATTCCCGGTCTTTCCTTTTTATGGTATTAATGATGGATTTATCATTATCGCTGCAGGATTCCATAATTGATTCTATATCGATGTCGGTGTAATCGTGACTATGATCTTCTTGTATTAAAATACTTACAGGTTGGACGTGATTATTTGGTTGTAATCCTGAAGTTCTTCCAAGAGAGTTATATAGACGAAAAAAAATGAATGCTGCTACAAATGCATATATTGCTAATTCAACCATATAATCCTAATTTTTATTGACAAAAGTGCATACTACGTATACTTAACTAATATTATAGCTTAGTGTACGTTAATCAATAATTAATTACATTATTTTTACTTTGGAGCTCATGTAGTATGTCATATAAATTAGACGTTAAGGCGCAGTATATTAAGGACCTTTCTTTTGAAAATCCAAATTCTCCACAGATTTTTGTTATGATGAATAAGGCTGCACCTGATATTAATATTTCTGTTAATGTTAGTTCTATTAGTCTTCCAATTAAAGTAGATGATCAAAAAGATAAAGATAATGCCAATAGTCTATCTTCTTCTCTATATGAGGTTACATTACAAGTTAATGCAGAAGCTCGTGTTCAAAATACTGTAGCATTTATTTGTGAAATTAAATATTGTGGTGTGTTTGCTATAAAAAGTAATACTGAAAATAGTGAAGTTGATTTAAGTCAACAAGAAATAAAAGATATGTTATTGGTCACTGCTCCAAGTATTTTATTCCCATTTGTTAGAGAGCTCATTGCTAGAGCTACTTCTTCAAGTGGTTTCCCACCTCTTATGCTTGATATAGTTGATTTTAAAACTATGTATGAAAATCAACTTAAGCAAGGTGCTGGGCAAAATGATAATGATACTTCCATAAATTAATGTTTTAGGATTACTGGTGTACTTGATTTGTATAAATATTTTATATATGGATATGGGTTTTTTGTCTTATGAGGTTATTGGTAATAGGTAAGCTGTTTTGTATTTTGATTGCAGTGTTTTATTGTGGTGCTGCATTTTGTGATGGTGTTAATGTTCAAGAAAGCCAGCATAAATTTTACTCTGATACTTTAGTTAAAATTAGTGATGATATTTCTCCTAAAGAATTGTTAACATTGTTACCTAATGACCGATTCCTAGGTAATACGAAAGCTCCAGTAGTAATGATAGAGTATGCATCTTTCTCGTGTATGCATTGTGCACATTTTGCGTTAAATATATTTCCAGTGTTAGAAAGTAAGTATATTAAGGAAGGCAAGTTATTATACATTTTTCGGAATTTTCCTCTAGATTATGTATCACTGAAGGCTGCTATGTTGGGTACGTGCTATGATACTGCTAGTAGTTTCTTTACATATAATAAAGCTGTATTCAGTTCTATAGAGGCATTAGTCACTAATTATAGGGATTTAGGGGTATTATCTAATATTGCAAAAATTAGTAATATTAGTGAGGAAAGATTTAACAAGTGTGTTAATGATGAAGATATTATGAACTATATTATTCAGGAAAAATTTGTTGCAAGTAGAAAATTACAGGTAAATGCTACGCCTGTATTTTTTATTAATGGGAAGAAGTATGATAAAGCACATGATGTTGAAAGTTTTTCTGAGACAATTAATGAACTAATTATGTTACATCCTAATTATTCATTATCTAATGGTAATCCACATGATGATGTTCACTAAATCTATCTTGTATGTATGATTCTATAATACTGTTATTGTAATGTGCATATTAAATGTATACTTAACTTAATGAATAGGGGAAGGTTGACTTTTTAATACTTCTGTACTTAATCTAGTAGTGTAATTCTGTTTCTTAGCATGGTTTACTAACCTTGTTTTCTTATTGTTTTGTGTGTTTGAAGTAATTGTACAATTATATCAGATAATACAAATTTGTAGGTTAAGGATTATTATAATATTGTTAGTTTAGTGTATTTTTATCACTGTATTCACCATATACACTGGTTTAGTACTTAAACTTTTGTTGTGGAACAGGTGTCGGATTTTCTGTATTTATAAGGGTTTCGTTCCAACCTGGAATGTCTATAGGACAAACCAAACTATTGTCAAATTATGATGCTTAATTTTTTATACTATACAGAAAATTAAAGTTTCAATATGTATAACACTTTAATAATTTATTATACTATACTTTTATTCTATTACTAACCAATGCACTGTACAATTATAACATAACTTAATGTGTACACTGAAATATATGTGATTAACGACCTACTTTATCTTGATGATTAATTTTATAGATCGCGAAAAAAATAATAATGTACTTTTTTTATCTTTAATTATATTCATATGGAATTTAAATAATATGCTATGCAGCAATGTTTGTTGTATTGTCTATTAAAATTATGAATATCCTAGATTATATTTTATGGATTTTCCTAAATAATTGACTATGTTGTTATTTATTAGAGTATTTACAACTTTGAAAATTAATAAATTATATTCATATAGCTGTGTAATATTTTGTTATTAAAGAATATAATAAGTTTTTTTGAAAAATATATGAATTACTGTTTTTATATATCACTAACATTACTCATAATTATTGTATAGTTAGAGTGTAATAATTCAAGGATATTACAGGTATTATTGTTATATGCTACTTTTTTATATATGAAACATTTGTGTTATGTCTTTGTAAGAAGGTAGAGTTTCAATTTGTCCTATTGCTGCTAGTGTTATTTTGTTATTACTGCATAGTAATTTATTAATGCAGTTAAGAATATCTTCAATAGTGATGTTTGAAATCTTCTCTAGTAATTCTTCTTTTGTAATGTAACGGTTATAATGTGAGTAATAATATCCTAATGCTTCTGCACGTGCAGTTGTGCTTTCCCGTGACATTAATATTTCAGATGTTAACTTATCTTTTGCTCTTGTTACTTCATTCTCTTCTAGATTTGTATGAATGTTTTGTACCTCAGTGGCAATGGTATTTAGTAATTTTGGTAAGTTATTTTTATCTGTTGCTGTGTATATTGAAAAAATTCCATTATCACTGTAGCTTGAGTTAAAAGATGAAATACTATAAACTAATCCTAGTTGTTCTCTAATTTTTTGAAACAGGCGTGATGACATACCGTTACCTAGTATTGAATCGAGAATCTGTATTGTATAAAATTGATCATCTTTATACGAAACACTAGGGAATCCTATTACTATATGTACTTGTTCTAAATCTCTTACTTCTCTATATTCACCGCTTACGTAAACAGACTTATTCATACTTTTAGGTATGGATCTTGTCATTTTAGCAAAATACTGAGTAGCTAAATCTACTACTTCATTATGTGTAATATTACCAGCTACTGACAATAGCATGTTACTAGCATGATAATGTTCTTGCATATATGTACGTAGGTCTTCTTTAGAGAGATTGCTTACTGATTCTGGCGTCCCTAAAATAGATTTACCGAATATTTGGTTAGGATAAGCAGCTTCTATGTATTTGTCAAAAATTATACTAGTAGGGGAATCATTGGTTTGGTATATCTCCTGTAAAACCACACCTTTTTCCCTATCTATTTCTTCTTGAGGAAATTGTGAATTCAGTATTATATCTGCGAGTACTTCTATAGCTATTTTTATATCTCTTTTCAATATTTTTACATGATATACAGTGTGCTCTCTATCCGTATGTGCATTAAAATTACCTCCTATATTGTCAAAAGTCTGTGCTATATCAAGTGCTGTACGAGTTTTAGTGCCTTTAAAAGCCATATGTTCTAGGAAGTGCGAAATACCAGTTATATTTGTATTTTCATATCTACTCCCAACATTAACCCAAATGTTTATAGAGACAGATTCCACGTAAGGCATAGTATCAGTGATTATGGTAAAACTGTTATTTAATTGTGTAATATTTGGCAACATAGTTTTGCTGAGGAATTAATGTGTTAAGTTTATATTTTGAATGACATTACTGCAACAAATAATTAAATATTATGTTTAAATGGTGTTATATTGGTAGGAATTCTTAAAAAAATATCAAAATAGCTATAGAAGTACTCGCAGATATAATACTGAATTCACAATTTCCTCAAGAAGGAATGAGCGAAGAAAAATGTGTATTCTCTCACTATGACGTGTGATAGGTAGTAGTTGAGCTATGGGTTTTTCTGCATAGTATTAAATAACTTTAATTGCGACTACATTGCATATGTTTATAAGCAATTTTATAGGTTTTTGTTATAAGCATATATAGTAATGTTTGATGTAAATTAACTATAAAAGCTATAGTAAGATTAGTATACAAATTATATAAATTCTCATACTTTACATTTTTTTTATTATATTAAGAGATTTGTGTTTTTCTTGAATTAATTTGTATACCATTATTAATAAGTATGAGAGCATTTAGTTGCACAGTGAGTTGTAAAATTTTTATAGTATAGTATTTAAGTATCATAGTATTATTATCTATATTGCTTAGTGTTAAATAGTAGTTTTACTGTAAAATAGGGAGCTGTATAATTTATTCTGTTTTTAATTTTTATTGATCTGCAACTCATTGTACGTAATTGTATTAGTTAATAGTTATCTAATGATAATCATGATTACTGAGTATATTTATAAAGTAGTTGTAAAAAATCTATGCAATATTTGTAAGAAATTTGTTTCTGGTATTTGTATGTATACATGTTCCATTCATTGAGTAATTATGTGAGATAAACTTAAATTTAAGATTTACTATATTGATTATGATCTTGTTAGTTTGAAAAAAAAATGATAAAAATAACTACTTAAATTTTATTAATAATAAGTAGTATCACTGTTAATTGATTAAGGGTTTGGTTTGCGTAAAAAAATTAAGAAGGTGTTAATTTCTGGTAAAAGTGTCTGGCCAATAATAGAAGGTGGTAAAGGTATACGTATAAGTGATGGTAAAACAGCTGGTGCTTTTGCTGCTGCATCTGCTGTTGGTACATTTTCTGGGGCATGTGCTAAATTGGTGGATAATAACGGAGAATATGTACCTTTGATATATCGTGGTAAGACTAGACTAGAGCGTCATGATGAGTTAGTAAAATATAGTATTGATGCAGCGGTGAGTCAGGCTAAAGTAGCACATGATATATCTACAGGATTAGGCCGAATACACATGAATATATTATGGGAAATGGGAGGTGCTCAAAAAATACTTCATGGTGTACTCGAAAAAGCAAGAGGTTTAATTCATGGTATTACTTGTGGAGCTGGAATGCCGTATAAGCTAGCTGAAATAGCTTCCCAATATCAAGTGTATTACTATCCTATTGTTTCATCTGCTAGAGCATTTAAAATCCTATGGCAAAGGTCTTATCAGAAGTTTTCTAAGGTACTTCTTGGTGGTGTGGTATATGAAGATCCTTGGTTAGCTGGTGGACATAACGGTCTTAGTAATAGCGAGTCGCCTAATGAACCTCAAGGGCCTTTTGAACGAGTTGCAGCAATTCGTGAGTATATGAATGAAATAGGATTGTCTGATGTAGTACTAATTATGGCAGGTGGTGTATGGCATTTAAAAGATTGGGAATCATGGTTTGATAATAATTTGATTGGTCCTATAGCATTTCAGTTTGGAACAAGACCTTTGTTAACACAGGAAAGTCCTATATCTGCTGCATGGAAAAAAAAATTAATGTCTTTGAAACCTGGGGATGTATTTTTAAATAAATTTAGTCCAACAGGATTTTATTCTTCTGCTGTTAAAAATGAGTTTATCAAGGAATTGCAAGAACGTAATGCACGTCAAATTGTATTTGAAGAGCAAATCAGTGAACGATGTAGTGTTGAACTTTCTATTGGTCGTAGAGGTAGAAAAGTGTATGTTCATCCAGATGATAAAAAACTATCAGAAACATGGATGTCTATGGGTTATACAGATACTTTAAAGACACCGGATAATACTTTAATATTTGTTACTGAAAGTAAATCACGGAGCATAAGAGAAGATCAAATAAATTGTATGGGATGTTTGAGTCATTGTAGGTTTAGTAATTGGAAAGACTATGGGGATTATAATACTGGGATTAAGCCAGATGCTCGTAGTTTTTGTATTCAGAAAACGTTGCAAAATATTATTGCTGGAGTAGATCATGAGCATGAACTTATGTTTTCTGGGCACAATGCTTATAAATTTGTAGAAGATGAATTCTATAAAGATGGTTATATTCCTACGATTAAAGAGCTTGTTGAAAGAATTTTAACAGGGTATTAGTTTTTTTACAAAAATTAATAATGTAATTTTTATATACGTGTAAAATTAGCATAATGGATAGCATGAGTCCTAGGTTTTACATACATGTATAGTAAAGAGATCATGATTATAGTATTGAATTATATTGATATAATTTTTCTATATGTTTTGCAATCATATCTACTTCTATGTTAACTATATCATTTACTTTACTGTATTGGAAAATAGTGTTGTTCCAAGTATATGGTATGATATTTACAGAAAATGTATTATCAACGATAGTGTTTACAGTCAATGATACTCCATTTATACTTATTGAGCCTTTTATGATAATATATTTTAATAGTGGTTCTTGTATCTGAAATATTATGTTATGAGAACTATTGATGTGAGTAATTGTTGTTATAACTCCTGTGCTATCTACATGCCCTTGTACAAAGTGTCCATCTAAACGGTCATTCATTTTTAAGGGTAGTTCTAAATTAATTTTTGTGCCTTTTTCCCAATATGTAGTATTAGTTACAGATAGTGTGGCTTGTGAAATATCAGCTGAAAAGTATTCATTGTGTAATTGTACTACGCTTAAGCATATGCCAGAACATGCTACTGAACTTCCTAGTTGTATTTTACTTAGGAAACTTGTGTTATGTGGTTTAATGAAAACTTTTGTATCACGTTCTTTACTATGATCTATACCAATAATGGTACCTATATCCTCTATAATACCTTTAAACATTCCTGTATATAATTTGTTGAACAGTTAGTCTATTTGATTGGGTAGAAATGTCAAATTTTTTCTAATGTTTAAATTTATATTAATAATTTTTATTGGTAGTGTTTACTCAAATTAAGAGTGTATTTTTCATAATAGATAGTATTTCGTATCGTATTATTATATAGCTATGCTAGTGTTTTATAGATTATTTATATATGTTCTGGAAATTATAATTATATAATATGTAAATTAGCAATATATGTGTTTGTAGCAGTGTTTATTATGTTTTGTTTTATAGCTTTTGAATCAACTGTGGTATTCAACCAATAATCCTGCCAACCTGTAGGTATTTTAATACAAGAATACAACAATTATGATGATACTGGTATTATGTGTGATAAAAGTATCAGTTATTATCAAAGTAACTATTAGTTATATGTAATTTCTGGGGTATATCATGATACATAGTTGATTTTTTCTATTATGCAAGTTTACGAATTAATATTAAAACTATAGATAGTAAGTTATTAAGTATATATCCAAGTAGATCAATGGGAATTTTTTTACATTATGTTAGTCTACGTAAAGATTTACATGGATTTTGGAGACGTTGAGTCAAAAATGGTAAGTATAGTGATAAAGCTGATTTGTGGATATTCAAACTTATACAAGCTATTGTACTTGTAATAATTGTATGTTGCTGGTACTGCCTCTTCTTTTTATGGTGTATTTATATGAAAAGGATTGTAAAAAAGAAAAGAAATGGTTAAACATTCAGAAATATCCTTGAACTTTTCCATTTTGTAGATCTATAAGAGAAAGATTGTAGTTTTTTGATTCAGATAATTATAGTAATGACAGTGACTTTTCAGATACAGCTCCAGAATTATCACCTTATGTACTATTACTATGTCGAAACTGAGTAAAGTCTTGAAGGATTTTTATGAATTTAGAGGTGGCATATTCCAAGCTATAGTAGTGCTAACAGATGTTGGGGTATGATTCATGTGTATTTTTAAACATCCTATATAAGGTTTGTATAAGGTGTTGTCTATACAATTATCCTTATTATATTATCGCCAATATTACTGTATATTTATGTTTTAAAGGGACTCAATGAGAAGACATAAGACATTTTGTATCTGGAGATTCTAGTAATGCATTTTTTAGAATTAGAAAACAATCCCTTACTACAGCTATATACGGTGGTAGTGTTAGTCAATATTATACAGATGGTTCTGGTATAAATAGTGTTTATTGTAAATACTATTGTAGGGTATTGGCTGAAGAATTCATCATTATATCATTAAAAGTTATTGTGAGTTTGAGTGATATCCTGCTCGAAGATTTTTATGTTACATTCTCAATGTCTCTGGTATGTGAACTATGATATTTATGTCGTATAGTGATACCTTCAAAGCACTTTTATGTGTAAATTTATCAAATAACTAGTTTTTTTATGTAAGATATTTGAGAATTCAGTGATTCTTGTTATTGATATGGTATAGCTTATCCAAAATTATAGATATATTTTGAGGGATAACTACTATTATGGTTTTTTATATCATGTGCTATTTATGTTAGTTTGTTAAACGTGTGTTAGAATGTGTTGTTATTTTTCTGTGATTTATAAAGTTAATTATTGCTATCGGATACCTCATTAACTACATATATTTTGATGTATATATTAAGTTGTATTATTAATTTCTTGTTGTGAAATGTATTGATGTGTGGTAGAATGTTAACGTGTAACTAATTACTTTATGTTATGTTTTATGATGGAAATAAGATATACCGTCCTATAGGAGAAGAAGTAGAATATGTAGAGGAACGTTCATATATAACGGAAAGCCATAATAGTCAATATGTACAGGGTACGCAGGAAGTAGGTGTAAATAGTAGTATGGAAGCTAGTAATGAAAAAAAAGTATTAAAACCTGAACCTAAACCTGAAATAGACCCTAATGCTCCCTATGGGAAATTCATGGGGGCAGCTTTTTTGTCTGGCAATCCGATCTTAAAGGGAATACAAATTATAATGTGTTGTCTGCTTTTCGTACTACTATTCCCTATAGTTTTTGTAGTGGAAGCAATACGTATGTGTTGTTGTTGTGTAGTTGACGATATAGAAGAGGACGGCGTAAAAGATTGACTCTGTATTCCAAAAAGACGTGAGCATAAAGTGTAGCGGTGGGCCTAGTAGACATATAGATATAAGTGGTACTGAAACTGGTAGTATATGTAGTTGCTGCAGCAGTTACTATAGTACAGTTGATTAAACATATGTTTATGATGTAATAATTAATTTTATATGATCTATCAAATTAATTACTATAATCAAGTTATCCATTAACTACGCATATTTTTGTATATATTAAATTATGTATAGCTTATTATTGCAAAATATGTTGATTTATGGTAACGTAGATAAATGGCTTGTTAAATATTAAGTTATTATGTCTCCCAATCCAACAGACTCAAGTTCAGATTCAGATATATCCTCAGGTGAGCGTACAACTGAAAAATTACAAGTACCTATAAAAAAAAAGGTAAGAAAGAAAAGACTACAAAGACAGAACGCAATGCATGAAGAAATGCAGCCCTTAACAGGTTCGCAAGATGGCAATGTTAGTGCAGAGTCGTCGGGTA
Organism: Ehrlichia ruminantium; assembly: GCF_009728835.1. Classification (GTDB taxonomy): domain Bacteria; phylum Pseudomonadota; class Alphaproteobacteria; order Rickettsiales; family Anaplasmataceae; genus Ehrlichia; species Ehrlichia ruminantium_B. The sequence continues at coordinate 1,204,226 of NZ_CP033455.1, read as the reverse complement.
AGGCTTCTAGTGAGGAAGTACAAAGTACTAAACAGAAAAATACTTATGATAGTTCTACAGATCCATTTTTGGGAACTCCTTATCTGTTCGATAATATTGCATTAAGGATAGTACAAGATATGTTCTGTTTAATAATTTTGCTGCTATTATTGCCAGTAATAATGCTTGTATCGATTTTTAATAAGTGTTTTAAGTGTTTACCTGAAAAAGTAAATCAAGGAGGAGAGGAGCTGGAAGTAAGGGACATGGGATATGTAAGAGTAGCAGCATCCTCTAGTCAAAACTCTGGTGGTACTGATAGTGATCATAATTGTGATGCCCAAGACCCTTCTTCACAGTTAGTAGATGGTACTTCTAGTGGTTGTAACAATGGGCGTTCTGTACCTTAATTATTGATTGTATTGATAAATTATGTAGTTAAAATATTAACCGTAAAGTTTATTTGTGTAGGCGTTAGATAATATTGATATAAGGGTTTTAGTGGTATTTTCTACTTAAAAATTTATGTTATTACTAAGTAAGACTTTCATATCACGTTTTTAAATTTTTATACTATGATGGTTGTAATTTTGCATCCTTTATGATCTGATATTTTTGTGATGTGTAATCGCTGAATAACAGATTTTTTTGATTAGGGATAAGTACAAAGTGTTTTAATGTTTATTATAATGCCATTTGTTGGAATAGTTAAAATTCAAAAGCAATTATATGTTGTTAGAATAAGGCAGTAACGTGGTTTTTTTATATCATGTGCTACATTATTTGTGTTAGCTTGTTAAACATGTGTTCGAGTGTATTATTATTTTTTCTGTGATTTATAAAGTTAATTATTACTATCAAGTACCTCATTAACCACATATTTTTGGTGTATAATATTAGTTATATTGTTAATTCTTTGTTGTAAAATGTATTGGTGCATGGTAAAATACAAAGTGTAAGTAATTATTAAGTGTTATGCATTATGCCGAACGATCAAGAAGAAAAACCACTAACAGATTTACACAAAAATCAGAGTCGCAAAGGTCGAAGTAACAAAACATATGGTGAATTTTTTGGAATTCCTTATATCTCTAATAATATTATAGTAAAGGTAGTGCAGGCTGTGCTTATTGTTGTACTTTTGCTGCTTGTATTTTTTCCAATATACATAGTGACGACCTGGTGGGGTGGTGTTGTTCTTGTATGTCTGCAAAACACGATGATCAAGAATCAGGAATACATCCAGTAAATAATGCAGATCAGGTGTCTAGTAGTAGTGATCCGAGTGGTCCAGGTGGTAGTACATCTGTTACAATCTTGAGCAATTCATCTGAAATAAAACAGGATTCTAACTCTGGTGGCGACACAGGTAGTGATGGTCGTAATAATGAAGGGTCTCCTAATACGCAATTATGCTGTTGAGATCCTTGTTATTGTAGCGATATCAGTGTCTCTTCTGTATCTTAATTATTATCAATTTTTATTGTATATGTATAAAATCACTTAGTTAGGTGTTACTTGTAAAATTCGCTAGTATATTGTACTTAAACATTAGGAGGATATTCTTGAAAGCTTTCATTTATACTGCTATTTAATTTTATATTGTAGATGAAAAAGGTTCTCGTGTTACGTCCTTAAGTTTTGTTCTATGCTAGCTGTAGTATTTATGTTCTCTATGACATCTTTGAGTATTTTTGTAATGTGATTTGCTGAGCGGCTAGTTTTTTTGACTAGGTATAAGTGTCAAGTATTTTATGATGCCATTTGTTGGTGTAGTTAGCACTTATTCAAAAATAATGATATGTTGTTGAAGTTAGGTGTATAAATAACATGGTTTTTATACTATATGCTGTATTATGATATATTAATTTATTAAGCATGTGTTTAAATGTGTTCTTTCCTATGGTCTATAAAATTGATTATTATATCGAATAATTTAAACTATATATGTTTTAGTGTATATATAGGTTATCTTGTTAACTTTCTGTTGCTAGGCCTGCTATTTTAATAATATAATACAACATAGTGGTTATCTATGTTGTGTGTATGCTAATAAAGTTAAGGCAATTTATAGAAAAGCAAATTAGGGTTTTGTCTATAAAATTGAGTCAGTGTCAAGGGAGCATAGAGCAAGGTCCAGAGGATTATCCAGGTGGCATGTACTTAGGGTTGCATATATTACATCATCCTATAATAGCCTGTATTCAAGTTACGTTTTTAATGATAATATTTGTTGTATTGTTGCCTGTAATTTTGCTTTTTTACTCTATATTATTAATTAAAGATATGTGTTGCTCTGCGGGTACTACATGTTATGGAGGTGTTAATAGTTATTTTGTTGATGTTGAGGCTTGTAATGAGGTAAAAATGTGTAGTGAAAATATATTTGTTAAGAATCAGAATTCTGTTGTTCAGTCGGGTAATAGTGAGTTATCTTGTTCTCAAGTTTATGTAAGTATAGAAGGTATGGGTAATATACTTTGTTAGTAGTTAGTTATTATACTGTATTCCGATTGTAGTATTTGTAGGTAGTATACTTGTTAAAATGTTAGATAAGAATATTTAGTGATATGGCTGTACTACACTTGGCACTATTTAAACATTTGTGGCTGACTTTTTTATTTTATATACTATAAAGGAATGTTTATTATATAAATTTAGTCAAGACCTTATATTAGGTTTTAAGTTCTAGTTTATTATGGTTGTGGTATCTAGATTCTTGTTATTTTTAATCATCTTTATTTTTTAAATAGCAGGTGTATTTAATTAAGTTTGGAAGTATCATATTTTCTCCGATACTTGAAATGTATTATAGTTTCTATTGGTAGGAAGCCTTTACTTAAGTTCGGGATGTCTTTTTAAGAGTGTATGGTAAATAGTATTTTGTATTATATACTATAAACTATGATATATTACTCTTAAATACATATTTGACGTTATATCATTATTTTTTGCAATGTATTAATTATTGTGTAGTTTATGAGTCATTATATATACTTTTAATATATATACTAGGTAGGTCCTTAATCTTTTTATTGTATAATCTCTAAATTTCTGGTAACATGAAAATGTGTTTACTAATAAGTGTTGTGTATATGTCATTAAAGTCAAAAACGTATGTTAATCTCAGCAATGCTATTCGCTACAACAAGAAAGTTCTTAAAGATCTGTTAGAGGGTAAAAAAGAAGTTGGCGTAGATCTAGTTTCTGAGGGGTCAGAAAGTGTTAAACAAAGTAAATTGCAACGTGCAAAGGACATATTGCTAAAGTCTCTAGCATATTTTGTATGTGGTATTGTATTTCTTTTGTTATTTCCAGTATTGCTTTTTGTTTGTGGTATGATTGTTATTTATGACTCTATATTCCATGCTAAAAAAGAACCTGAAAAGTACAAACTTAAGTCAATACTTGATGTTCTTGATAAGGATAAGGGAGATGTTCATGATCCATTATTTTATGTTGCAAGATCTATGTATGCACTAGTTAGCGGAGATCTCGCTCCATTAGATCCTGAAGAGCTAAACATTCCTTCCAATCATCCTTTTGCGGACGTTTTCTTATCTTTGGATGAGAGACTTGTTTCTATGCAATATGTGGAACTATGTGGGAATAAAATACGGGAAATATTACGGAATACGAAAGACCCACAATATACTAGTGAGGCTGCTATAGCGATCAATTCGATCTTGGGTCTTGCTATGTGTGGTCTACACTGTGGTATTACGGGTATAAACCTCACAAAATTTTTTAAGGTATGTGCTGAGCATCCGGACCTTGAGAAAAAAATTTGTCCGTTAGGTTTAGGAGGAGTAAATCTAGAGAAAACGGAGAAAAATATAAAAGGTGTAAATATAAGTTCTGGCGAACTTAGTCAAAATCAATATAAAGGTGAGCATGATTTAGATTTAAGAGATGCACTACCCAATGATGATAGGACTCCAGATGAATTAATTTTGGGTAATGGTGGAGCATTAGTACATGATCTTATGCAAGGTATAAGGTTGGTAGGTTGATATTTTAGCATGTTATGCATTAAGTATAGGTAATTTTGATTATTAATATTCCTGTTAGGTTTTCTATAATATTTTGCAAATTTACAAGATTAGATTTGTATTGTATTGTCTCTAGAAGTTACTTGGTGATTTATTATTAAAAATATGATTAACAATATACTGTGAATATTCAAGGAATAGGTATATGTTAAATTATAGTTAAATAATAGGTGTTCATTCGTTAAGGTAAGTGTTTTTTGTTAAGTTTAAGTAACCTAGAGATAGGGTAATGTGAATTATGTTATGATAGTAATATAATTTAGGCTTAGCATTTGACCTGCTTTAATAAAGTAACTTGAGTGGTAATATGTTTTTGTATTGGTAGGAAGTAACATATAGAGTTATTGAGCTTAATAGTATATCTGAAATTTTAAATGATATACTACTAATGTCTGGTAGTTTTATACAGAAATACTGTTATTCTATGGGTCCTCTAAATCAGAATTTGGAATTCTACTAGTTTATTAGTGTATTATATAGCGAAGGAAAAAATCAATAAGATAAAAAGGTTATGTAAGTATTAAGTTGTATACTTAATGTATATAAAAATAATCATATAATGTACTTTTATGATGTTATGTGTAAGGTATAGTATTGAAAAATGATGCTACATTGAGTGTACAGTTTTCATCGTATTTATATTATACAAACAATTAAAAAAAATACTAGCATTGTACCTATAGTTGTAGAAATTATGATTTTTGATGGATTTTGCTGATTACTCTAATATTTTAATGATCTTATATTATTAGTTGATCTAAGAATGCTATAGAATTAAATCTATCGTTGTTATTATTGGGTATAAAAGCTGTTGTTAAATAGTAATGTTCTTAGGTGATATCAAAACTTTTCGATTAATATGATTAGTATACGTTAGATTATTATATTTTTTTCGAATGTTAGTTTTATTATTTTATAACACTGCCTTTAAGTATCATGTTCTTATTATATTGTGTGTAAGTTTCTATTGTCATTAGGTAATATATGTTGGTATTATCCCTGTAAGGTAAGAAGTGGGAGAATTTTATACTAAAGTTCTTAAGGTGTAAAAGGGATATAAATACAAGACTATGCTTGTTATAGTCTGTGTAGTATGTAGGATAGATTAAATTGCTAACATTTTAGATAAAGAGCTTCCCTTAGTAAAGGAATAAGTATTTTTGCAGTAAAGAATATATAGTATATAAGCAATTTGGATTATTTTATATGTAGTAGTTCTATAAGCTAAATTGTGTGTAGTATTAAATAGTGAGAATTGCTGATTATTGCTTAAGGAACGTATGGCATATAGTAAAATTAACGCTAAATGTAATAATTGGTCTGTATACCAAAATTAGTTGCTAAGTTTATAGAGGGCGATGCTACTTGTAATACAAATGTGTCTCTCTGTAAACAAGAAATATGTATGATTTTATCTTCTTAAAATATCAAGATGTGGATTATTATGTGGTTGTTTTTTATTCGATAATACTTAATTATTGTATGCATTATATGACAATCTTTATGCTACTTAATTGTGCTGTAATAAGTAATGGATGTAGTTAATTTACTGCAGTTTGCTATATGGGTTAAGAGAATCAGCATAGTTTGTGCTGATTCTGATTTGTATAACAGACTATATATGTCATCTTACTAGTTAAAAGTATACATCTACTACTATGATAAGTGGTGTTTTTGTTTTTTATTACATTTACCTGTAGGCTGGTTATATATTTTATATATGTTATTAGTGATATTTGTTAATGTAACTGTTGTGTTTAGGTATAGAGTATATAAAAAGAAGTAGTGAAAATATAGTTTTGGTGTATAATAAACATTATATTATCTACTTAATGGTGTATATATATTAAGTGACTTATTAATATATGTGAGTGCCAGGTGTTTTTCAAGGTTATGCTTATCTATTATGTATGCTGTTAAAGGTTATATGGGGTTTTTATAGTATAGTAGTTTAGCATTGTGCTTGTGTTTTGGTAGTATTAAGCCTCAATTCTTGTGGTTTATGTTCATAGTAATAATGCTTGTATTTAAGAATGTGTACATGTTGTTTAGCATTAAACTGCTTTTATTAATGGTAAGTTTGTATGACAATATTGGGTTCAAGATATAGTGGTGGTTTGGCAAGAGAGCTGCTTTATAATCCATTAATATGGATATGTGCGTGTTATGCTGACCATCCTCTGCTAGGTACATTAATCATGATATTCTTTTTTGTACTTATTGTAATGTACCTCTTAGTATTATTTTTTGCTTTTATATTTGATGTGTGCTGCAACATATACGACAAAATAAAGTCACGTAGGCAAAATCCTATGAATGGAGTACAACAACAAGATCAGAATTATAATGATGGTTTTCAAGGTTGGAGTAATAAGTCTGTAGATCCTAGTGCACCTCCTTATGAGGGTTATAGTACAGAGTTTGTTCAGCCTAGTGCACCTCCTTGTGAGGGATCTTGTTATCAATCTACTACGGGTACTGATATGCATGGTGGAGCTGATGTGACTAATTGGCCTGTAATGCATATTGATGAAAGTGAAAATCCATCTTCTAATGTCGATAGTATTGCTATATATCCTGGAATTCATGTCCGTGGTAATGTCCAGATTTGTAACAAAAATTTACACCTCGATCCTCCACCACCTTATCATGAGGTAGTATGTAATGGTTATTATGTATAGTATTATTTCTTCTTATTAAATTATTTGTATTAATGTAAATGATAGTTCTTGTATGTTACAAATGTTATTCTGTATAAATGGTGGGGGTACCTTTGTTCAGAGTGCATAGGTTAGTATGTGAGTATTTTTGCTATAAGGTTTATTTATAATGTCATATGTTATGTTTCTATATTAAAATAGTAAGTTTTAGTAATGTATAGTGAGTAAGTATCTGGTTATACCTATTGTATGATATGCAATCATTAATTTTATTGTATTTAAATGCATGAATATATAGGAGTAAATGATTGTAGTATAAGTTTTGTTCAAAATATGTCAATTGATGTGGTGTTATATATTACGAACAATTTATTGGTCAGTAATTTTATTATATTTAAGTACATGAATATATAGGAGTAAATGATTGTAGTATAAGTTTTGCTCAAAATATGTCGGTTAATGTGGTGTTATATATCACAAACAATTTATTGGTCAATAATTTTATTATATTTAAGTACATGAGTATGCAGGGGTAAATGATTGTGGTGTAAGTTTTGCTCAAAATATGTCGATTGGTGTGGTGTTATATATCACAAACAATTTATTTGTCAGTAATTTTATTATATTTCAGTACATGAGTATACAGGAGTAAATGATTGTAGTATAAGTTTTGCTCAAAATATGTCGATTAATGTGGTGTTGTATATCACAAACAATTTATTGGTCAGTATTTTATATTGAACTGTATTTCTAGTAGCCTTTCTTGGTAGGTATTCTATAATTTTTTATGTACGTGACTTAGAGTTTATATTGTATTGCAAATGTATTAGGTGTTTTTGTGAAGCAATATAGTTAGAGTGATAATACTACAGGATATATATCTGTATTGCCAACTTTTCCTTCCAAAAGTTTTATGTCTTAGTTGTTCTGAATATTATTAATGTACAATATTTATTTTTAATAATTATATTGCTATTAGATGATATGACTTTTTAATGCTTATTTTATAAATCTTAAATTTCTGTTGGAGTGTGTTTATTCAGGATGTAAGCATCGATAGATCAATAATGATGTTTTTAGATTACTGTATAATTGGATAATTCGTAGGTGGAAATATATTTATTTTTTTATACAAATTAATTTTTATGAGTTAAAATACTAATAGTATTACTTTAATTATTTTAACCTTGGTTAAGAGAGGTGTACCTGTATGTTAAGTAACCATAAGAATAAATCTGCTAAAGAAGACGAAACAAACAAGGGTTGGAAGTGGAAATATTGTAAAAAAATAATAAAAAATAATCCATGCATTATGTGTAGCAGTGATTGTAGTGGTGGTGGTGATAATCCTATGGTTGTGGCTCTTCTTGTAATACTGATAGCAGTATTTGCGCTTTATTTATTTGTATTATTAGGAGCTTTTATCTGGGATGTTGTGTCTAACTTATGTGATAAATATAAAATTACACCTTTAAAGTCTACTGATGATTGCCTAAAACCATCTAGCTTCAAATGTAATCCAAAATTATTGTCACCATCGTCTTATGCTGCAATAACTGTTCCTGTATCTTGTGATGTGTGTTCATAGCTTTAATATCGCTCAAAATAAAATTATCTAGAAAAACATGCTACATGATTATTCTTAAAGTAATATTGTTAGTATTTATTAATATAGGAGTTATTGAGTTAAATTTATTAAATTTTAGTGCTTCTAATTATTTTGTTATATAGGTATATGTTAATAATATTACTTAGGAGTATAGAAATTAGGTATTAATAAATTTAATATATAATATTTCTCTGAGTACAAAGTAAAGTTGTTCAATTTATATGCTGTGTTTTGTCATATTAATGAAGTGTGTTGGTATTTTTTAGTTAAAGTACTAATGATATATACTGTACTATAATTCTAGAGTTAATCTTCTAGAGTAAGTGATTATATAATTCTAATAATGAGTTTTATGTTTTGTATACATTAAATTTTTTAATAAATTATGTAATTATTAATTTATAAATATGAAATATATAACAATGGGGTAGTTAGTAGTATATGAAATGTTATTAATAGAATATCATATTGCAAATGTATGATGCTTTTGATTGTAATATTTCAAACTATTATGTGTATGAAAAACAGTGTTTAATATTAGTACAGTTGGTGTATATAGAGTTATGTGTATAAAATATTTATTCAGTTATATTCGTGTCATCTGATTAAGATTCACATCTCTTAGATCAGTATACTTTCCAATAGTAAAATATAAAGTCTAGTTATATTCTAGGTTAAGTTTTGATATGGTGATTAATTACTATATTATACATATATGTTATGAGATATATAAGTAATATGTCTTAAAAATCACATGTATGTTATAATAGCTCTACATTATTGGAAAGTATACTGATCTAAGAGATGTGAATCTTAATATGAGTTATAAAAAATGTAGAAGTTAGAGTTTATGATACTTTAAAATTCTGTTTTTAAATGCATAAATGCCAATGTATTTAGGTTACTAAGTGTTAATGTCAGAATCTGGCTTATTAACATTTTAGTTACATTTCTCTTAATTTAAAAATGATTATTAAGTGTATAAAAAGCTAATTTATAGCGTATTTAATGAAGTTGAGTTAAAAAATAGAATAAGTTTATTTTAACTTATATTAGTGATGTTATATATATGTGTTAACTTGTCATTTTGGTTATTGTAGTAAATTTTAGTAGAAGTGTATATAAAGTATATTTAGTAAGTAGGGTCATTCAGTGATCATTCAGTAAGAGTCTGACTAATTCTGTTGATAAAGGTTTAGAAATTGTGGAGATTAATATTTTTTATACATTGATTAAACATTGATAGGTAGGGTTATACTAATTATTTGGTATATGAAAAACTATGGAAATTTGTGGATGATAAGTTATGAAATAGGATGATTAAATTGTAGGATAATAAGAATTACCTGATTTTAGTAATTAGGAAGTTTAAGTGTGAGTGTTTTAATGTGTTAATTACACTTTTATAAACAGGATTGTACTAATTATTTGATATATAAAAAATTGTGGAAATTTGTGAATTATAAGTTATGAAATAGGATGATTAAATTATAGGATAATAGGAATCATCTGATTGTACTAATTAGACGTTTTAAAGTGACAAGGTTGATGTTTTGGTGCATTCGCTACATTACTATAGACAAGATTTTATTCATTACTTGATGTATGAAAACTATAGAAATTTGTAAATTTTATCAGAATGTTTTTCAGTATGTTACTGACTAAGTGATCAGTAGCATGTTGTTTTTTGTTAAAGCACTTCTTATAATAGTAATGTGTGTTAGTTTGGTGTAGCCTATGATAAAAGAAGTATTGGGGTTTTTATATCTTGTAGTTGAAGCTGTTACTAATTTTGCTGTGAATACTAGGGCAAGGGTTAACTCTATAGATGTTAGGGCTAATGCTACTGAGTTGATGAATGGTGTAGCAAATGAATTGCAAAATGTTACTGGTGTTTTAACTAATTCTTCATTAACCTATAATGCTACAGATGTAAATGGTATATTGCAAAATACTACTGTGACTCCTAATAGCCCAGTAGCTTATAATGCTACAGGTGTAGGTGATATATTGCAAAGTACTACTATGATTCCTAATAGCTCATTGTATCATGTTACAAGTGTCAATAATGTTGTTGATCACTCTAGCAGCTATGTGCAATATTATATACTGTGCTTTGTGGGGTTTGTAGTTATATTTCTAGCATGTCTTATAAGATTATGTGTTAGTAATGGACTTTGTAGTAGGATAAACCGTACTGGACGTGTTAGTAGTGGTTATATTTATGATGAGCCAGATAGTGGATGCGGAACTAGTATTGAGAGTAATATGAATTCTATGGAGAATGAGGACTATGTATTTGTTTATAATCCTGAATACATGAATAGCAATAATATGGATGAAGGTGATAATTCATTTTCTATGGAATTTGCGTTTCAAGGTATTAATTGTGAGCCTTTTGATGATATAAGTACTGCAGAGACTGTATGTTCTGCTGATTTCAGGTATTCAAGTGAGAGTGATGAAAACAATAGCGATGAAGAGTTTGATAAACAGGGGGAAGATGCAGAAGGTATGCTTCAAAGCGTAAGAGTTGTATCTTCAACTAGCATTAATGAAACTAGACTATAGGTTTGTAATGGAGATAATAGTGCTGTTTAAAATATAAGCTGTGTCGTAAATGTTTATAACTTTCACATAATTATTACAATCTAACTAGTCATTTAATAAAGAATATACTCAAGAATATCCTAGAAAAATTTACAAATTTCTGTAGTTTTTTATATATCAAGTAATAAGGGAAACTTTGTCTATAGAGTATAATGTGGTAGTAAGTTAGTAATGTAGATAATAATAAATAGTATTACGATAGAATATTATTGTCAAAATTGTTAAATAATTATATCTGATAATTATTAGGCTGGGGTATCGTAGCTTTTATTTTAGCAATTAAAACATTACTTGATTGTATTGTGTATATTATAAATTTGATTTATAGAAGAAATTTCCTTGGGTGTTAGTATTTAGTGTTTGATATCAGAGTTAACTATAATAATGTAAATAATTCTATGAGATTGTGGATATAATTAATAGACTATTTTTTACTTATAGGGACTATAAGTTCTTAGCCTAGTGTTCATTGTTTCTAATCTCTTATTATTTTAAGGATATATACTTTTGTGTACTTACAGTATTTTTATTGTAGTTTTATTTGTCTGTTGATTTATTGTACCTGTACTGTAGAATAAATCGTACATATGTTTCTATTGTGGTGTTATGCTTTTTAGTGATTTACTACATGCGATATTAGGTGCTTTTAGAATTGTTGTTAATGCTGCTGTTAGTGCAGTACTACGTAATAATACTATTATACAGCCTGTAGGTAATGTATCTGAAGAAATAGGTAATATTTCATCTGATGTATTGCCTAATACATCTGTTCCTTTTTCACCTACTGTTGTTACTAATTCTTTCTCAAGGAATAGTACTACTGTATTGAACGAGAACAATGATAAACGTATTGTATCCGTTGTGTGTATGTCCGTACTATTTATTATTTTTTTTTTTTATGGCCTCAGCTATTTCGGAGAGGTAATCGTCCTATATATCGTCGTGATAGCGGATATGGTGATAGTATTAATGAAACTGAGTGTGATGAGCCGGAGGGTCATGTTAATCAAGCGATTATAGTGAATAACGTAAGTTATGAACAGGAGGTAGTTGAGGATTATAAACCGTGGCCTAGTACGGGTATGCCAGATTATGATAGTATAATGTATTCAAGTTGTAGTAGTTTGAGATATTCAAGTGAAAGTGAAATAGAAGATAGTGTAAATAGTAATAATGAAGATGATATATTTGTGAATGGTGATTTACAAGTTGTTGAAAAAAATATAGGAGGGGGGGGGGGAGAAGTATGGAATAATATAACCACTGTAGAAAATAATGGTAATATAAATGGTCTACCTGAGATTGACAATTTACAAAATGTTGAAAAAGCCATTAATATTACAAATAACGAATCTCAAGAGGAAGAAGATGAAATACCGCTTAAGTTAATGGGTGTCACTGTTATACGTACAAGTGGTGGTAATAGTGTTATTTATGAAACTCGATTATAGTAGAAGAGTTTTTTAATATTAATTGTAGTTTATGATATCAATTACTGGAGGTACATTTGTAATCGTAAAGATATTTTCATGATTATTAATTAATATTATATGTTGTATTTAATTATCGGTTACTTACTAACCTCATTATACAGTATACATAGATTACTTTATTATACTAGGCATCTTAAATTTTATGCCTATAGTATGGGAGTTATTGAGATAATTCATGTTAGTCAGGATGTTTTTACTGTTTGATTTTAATAATATAAGTTATTCATAGTTTTGGATATTTAATAATTTTGATTGATCTTAAGTTAAAAACCATATATATGACATAAAATTTGTACAAATAAATGATACTTAATAAAAGTGTTTTACTATTTAAAGTGTAAGTAATTGTAATAATATAAGTTGTTCATAGTTTTGGATATTTAATAATTTTGATTGATCTTAAGTTAAAAACCATATATATGACATAAAATTTGTACAAATAAATGATACTTAATAAAAGTGTTTTACTATTTAAAGTGTAAGTAATTGTAGTAACAAAGTTGTATCATAGTTCTAAATATGATCAATAATGTTATTATTTATTAACTTTTGTATAATTGTTGTGGCTAATATTTTGTTTTTATAACCCATAAGGTATGGTATGGATTACTCAATGTAGAAATTGTCTAGTTGCTTGTTGTTTTAAAAGTACATAATTTTACAATATACTATTGTATGGTTTTGGTTGTTTACTGACTTATTAATACCACTTTTAGTAGTATAGAATATGTGTGTTATTTGGTATAGATTATGCGTCGTTTACTTTTCATGAGTGTAATACAGAGTATTTTAGCTCGGATTATTGGTAATATAACGACAAGTAGCTCTGTTAATACAACCAGTGAATCATCAGAGAATAATAGTACAATGGTTAATAGTACTACTAGTACTCTGCTTGTGAGTGCATTTACATCTTTTGTTAATACTACAATTACTAACTTATTGGGGTTTAATACTACGGGAGTGAATAGTACTGATATCCCATTGAACGCATCATTACCTTCATTAGAGTATGACTCTACAGATAGGAATAGTACTACTACTGATAGTGGTATGAAAATATTTGCATATGTCGCTGTTACTGGAGTTAGTCTAGCTATTTTTGTTTATTTGATGTATATGCTGTATAGTAATAAAGAATATTCCTTGTGTAGTAAGATATTTAAAAATTGTTGTTATGAAGATGACAATGGGAATGATAGGGATGATATTGAAAGTGGTTATGCAGGAAGTATATCTAGGAGACGTAATAGGCCGCGTATTCATATTTTTAATA
>NZ_CP033455.1:757567-1190447 GCF_009728835.1 Ehrlichia ruminantium | reverse complement strand
TAATGGGAATAGCGATTCCAGTTCTAGGAGATCTAGTACAAGTGATAGTACTAGAAGTGGAAATTCTGGTAGTACAGAAACACTAAGTTTTGCTAGCTTAAGGTATTCAAGTGAAAGTGAAACAGAAGACGATGTGAATAATAATGGAGAGGTTACTAATCATAATCCAAATTCTAATGGTACAGATATGTCAATTGATCTTAGTGATATGTACGTCACACATATAGATCCTAATGGTATTTATGAGACCCGAGTGTAGATTTATAACAGTAGTTAATTCTAGTGTATATAGCATCGATTATTAACATATAATTGTAAAAAATATTTTCATCATTGTTTAGTATATCGGTGCTATATTATTGCAATTTTGTTTTATATTGTATGTAAGTTACTTTATTATGTTTTATCTTGAAGTTAGGTCCTATGTTATTATAGTGTGGGATTTACTAAGGTAATGATTAATAATATAGGTATTTAATAGATGTGAGTAGCTGGAATAATATAAGGCATACATGTTTATATATGTTGATTGACCTTGAGTTTACAACTGTATGTATAATATGAAGTTTGCTCGGATAATTGTTATAGGAATGTTATGCTATTGGAACATAAGTCACTATAATAATGTCAATTATCTAATAGTTCTAAGTACTAGTTGGTTTTAAGTTTAAAACTATGTGTGTTATAATACGGGATTTACTGAGATAATTGTTATTGGTAAAAGCATTGTACTGTTTAAAGTGTAAGCTGTGTCATAATTCTGGATATGATTATTAATGTTGTGTTTATAACTTTTCACATAACTATTACAGTTAGTGTATTGTGTATATTGACTCAAGATGTGGAATACTCAGCATAATATAGGTTATTTAATTTCTTGTTGTTCTAAGAAGACATAATTTTGTTGTGTATATGATACTATGGCGTGATTTGTTAAAGGTCAGTACCTATTAACTTATTTTATACTATTTTGAGTGTAATAGGGTACATATATAAATTCAGTGTAGATTATGCGTGGGTTGCTTTTATCAATTTTATCAAGTATTTTTTGGAGTGTTTATTTCCGTGTTGCTAATAGTAGTACAATAGAAAATAGCTCTACCAGCTCAAGTAATAGTACTATAGGATATACTTCTAGTACCAATGGATCATCAGGATATAATAATACAACAAGTACTTCTTCTAGTGTTTCATCCAGTGTATTTACTACAGTAATACCAACGTCTACTACTTCTCCCGAGGCGACACATAATAGCGTTATTGTTGGTATTTCTTGTGTATTATTTGTACTTGTTATGCTGGTATTTGTTAAGCATATGGTTTGTAATACTGCTCGACTTCCTACTGTTACTTTAGGAAGTTATAGGCATCTTGTAAATGATATAGATGAGGAAGATGTTACCCAAAGTGAAAGTTCTGACCACGGTTCAATTATGTCTGTATGGTCAGGTGCACCTGATACTCCAGAAGGTAATACCTCAGATAGTAGTCATGAAGATCCAGAAGGGATGATCATATCTGGTGTTGTTGATGGGGATTGTTCTATGGAGAACGTTCAATTTAGGAATGGTAAAGATTTAGGTAGTATTTAAGCTAGCTTAGATATAATCTATGTTGAGATAATGCTTTTATATTTTTATGATAGTAATTTTATAGTGTTAGTTATGAATATAGTAATTATATAATTGTTGTTGTTATCGATTGATTTTATATGTTATGTTTTTTTGCTAGTGAGAATGGTATTACTTATTTGGTTGTACTAAGGATATGTTGTATCAAGTATATAATCTATAGAGAATTTTGTTTATATTACTTCCTATTTGAATTGGCCAGGTAATGTAGTATATATTTATGTGTAGTAATAATATTACTTATACATGTATTTTGTATAACTGTTATCAGTGTTACTGTGTGAACTCTAATACGAATGTTGAACATTAATATAGAGATGTAAATTTTCTAGGTAATGTTGATAATTTAAGTAATTAATTTAGTAATTTTCTGGTAATACTACTTATAGTTTTACTACATTTTGTATTACTCCAGTATAGCGTGCTGCGATATAATAAGATATTGACTTTTTCATTGGTATAATCTACATATCATGAATATGTGTGTTATCTAGGAGTGTGTTATGAACGGTCGTGCAATGTTAGGAACTGCTGCAGGTATACTTGGGTTTGTGCTAGGACATAGGGGGATATTTGTAGAAGAAGGTGGGTCTCGTAATAATGGGACTGACGCTTTCATAGGAGGTGTTGTATGTGCTCTAGTAGCAGTTTCTGTATTTTGTGCTGTATCCTCATGTATTGGTGATCGTAGTCAAGAGCAGGATATTGAGCAACAAGATGGTCATTGCAATACAGATGATGTAGATGTAGAGGAGAGTACAGGTACTAGTTCAAGTGTAGGCAGTGCTTCTGGTCCAGACGATATAGACCAGAGTCAAGAAAATAGTAATTCCGATCTTGAATCTGAGGGTCATAGTGGCAACAGTGATGTTGGTGTTGATACTACCGATAGCAATAGCGATGATGGGTGGGATTTTGTCAATTTTAGAGATATTGATATACAGGAGTTAGGCACTGAAAGAGCTCAGCAGCACTAAATGTGGTTTATAATAAATTGGTTTTATGAAGTTACTCAATATTATATTATTTCACTGCATTATGGGTATTTGCTTCTGTATTTGTTGTAATTTTTTTATTAGGAAGCAGAAGTTGGAATACTAGGTTTTAGGTTATTATTTAGAGTTATCAAGTAATTTGTAGTATTTACACATAAGGGCATAAAGTATTTATACAATAATGTAGACCTGTTATAGAAATGTGTTTCTTGTATATATGGTTATTTACTGTCTAATAAGTATTTTAGGTTATATGTTGGACGATTAACACATAGGTATAAAAATTGTTCGGTTATTTCTTGTTCTATCTTTATTGTTTTATATGCTAGGGTATTATTTGCCGCATTCTTTTTTTTATAATATGTAGACATCAATTAGTTATTATATATAATTAGGTATATATGTGTGTTGTTTACTAGTGTGTTATGATTCAAAGACCAAGCCAAAAAGAAAACTCGATAATGGATGTAAGTGAAAAACTTAGACTAAGTCCCAAGGGGGGGGGAGTGCAATACAGCATAGTTGTACCTCTAATAATATGTGATAATAACATAACAGATTATACTTTACAGAGTACATGTATAGAATTGCAAAGTAACAAAATTATACTGCTGTTACTCAATTAATGGTTTAGTAGTAATGTTTATGGCACTAGGGTATTAGTTATTGCGTATTATTTAGCTGGTGAATTATGAATGCAGAACAATTAAGGGAGTTAGTATTAATACTCTTAGTATTTGATTGTGCTGACCGATTTGGGGAAGGTATGTATAGTTGTGATCAGCCTAATATTAGGGAGATATATTACTTATGTTGCCAGGCAATTCTTGCCGGTATTATTGTATGTATGGACGATAGAATGTTAGCTCTTGTTCAGAACGTTATTGATGTTATATTTCCCGAACGTGTGCAGAATCAAATTGCAGGTATTTTAGGTATTATACCAGAACGCGTAGAGAACCAAAATAATGTTATAGAAGATGTAGTAGAACAACGGATGGGCAATTTATTATTGAATCAACAACCAGGTCAAATATTAGAGAATATGTTGAATGATCTGAGATGGTTAGAGAATCAAGAACAAGATGAGGAATTGGATAATCCAGCAGAAAGGGTAGTAGATCAGGGAGTGCACTGGGAACAAAACCCAGCAGTAGCTGGAATGGAAGAACCTATACCAGATCCCGAAGGAGGGGGGGGGGGAGAATAGTTCAAGGACAAGATATAAACTTAGCGATGGATCATGGTGGAGCACCAGGTTATATGTTAGTGAATCCAGAAGTAGAATTGCAAAATGAGAGAAATGGTGCAGATATTAATCGTGGATGAGTTAATAGTAAGTATGTTTAAGTTATTTAGTGGTAAGTTATGGATGAAGAACTATTAAGAGAATTACAAGAATTACGAGAAGAGTTAAGAAACATAGTTTTCATACTATTAGTCTTTGATTGTGCTGATGGATTTGGTCAAGATATGTATTATACACAATCTGATACAAGGATATTATGTTACTTCTGGATGCAACTTGTTTTTGTATGGGCGATGTTGGTTGTTGAACTATTAACATTCCCTCAGGTAAGAAGATTAATTCGTCGTGTGCTTGCTGAGATAGGTGGTGGTTTTAATAATGGAGTAGGATTAGTAGGGCAACAAATGAACAATTTGTTGTTAGATCAACAACCAGGTCAAGTATTTGAGAATATGTTGGATGACCCGAGATGGCTAGAGAATCAAGGGCAAGATGAAGAATTAGGTAATCCAATAGAAGGGAGAGTAGATCAGGAAATGGACGAGGAACAAGACCTAGCAATGGCTGGAATGGAAGAACCTATACCAGATCCCGAGGGGGGGGGGGGAGAATAGTTCAAGGACAAGATATAAACTTAGCGATGGATCATGGTGGAGCACCAGGTTATATGTTAGTGAATCCAGAAGTAGAATTGCAAAATGAGAGAAATGGTGCAGATATTAATCGTGGGTGAGTTAGTAGTAAGTATGTTTAAGTTATTTGGTGATGAGTTATGAATGAAGAACAATTAAGAGAATTACAAGAGGAATTAAAACGCCTAGTTTTAATTCTATTATTCTTTGATTGTGCTAATGAGTTTAGTAACGAAGTACGTGATGGTCAATCTATGTCCATGTTGGCATGTTACTTCTGTATTCAATTGGTTATGTTTGGTGTTATGCTGTATAATGATCCTGATATGTCAGCTTTAATCGAATATTGTGCTGATCTATTATTATCAGACCAGATACAGGAACAGATTGCATGTGTGTTTGATTACATATTCGGAAGACCTGAGAATCATCAGAATGATATTGGTGGGAATGTAGAAGGGGCAGTAGCTCAAGGAATGAATCAGGGGCAAAACCCAGCAATGGCTGGAATAGAAGAACCTATACCAGATCCCGAAGGGGGGGGGGGAGAATGGTTCAAGAACAAGGTATGCACTTAATGGTGGATGCTGGTGAACCACCAGGTCATATGTTAGTGAATCCAGAAGTAGAATTGCAAAATAATAGGGATGGTGCTGATATTAATCGTAGATGAGGTAATGATAGTAACAATAGTAATTTATTAATTATTATGTACGTTAACAATGTGTGTGTTATTTATTGGTGAGTGTCATGGATGTAAATAAAATAATAAAAAGGTTAGTATTGTTGTTCGTATTACTTGATTTTGCTAATAGGTTTTTTTGTAGTGTGGAAAGTAATGAGCAACATGAAAAACATCGGCTCTGTTATGCTGTGTTTTTTTTTAATGTAGCAATGGGTATATTGGTAATGTGCTTAGATGGGTACAATATTGTAGATAGGTTAATATTTCCAGAGGAAGTAGAAAGTACTGAAGATAGTCAGGAAGAAAATTCAGAGAGAGAGGGGGGGGGGGAAGATCTAATTGAAAATTCAGCTTGTGACAGTAGTGAAAGCCCTAATAGTGTATTACAAAATTCATTAACGGAATTATATGGTTTGAGGCTTAGTCGTTCTAATTTCTTTTGTTTATAACGTAAGTGTAATACATTTATAAGTAGTTAATATAGTACCTATTCTACTAGGAAGTAATGGCAGATTGGATGATTTATTAAGTATAGAAATTATGGTATATGGTTCTAGTTTAACTTATATTAAAAATATGCTTGTTTACAGTATTTAAGTTGTTTTAAATACTGTTACAGTTTAATAAAATTTTTTGTTTCGAGTACATTGTAACGTATATACAGTGTAGTTATGTGCAATACTACACAAAGCACGAGATGGTATTTTAATGTTATTTTTTTAATCTTGTTGGTAAGTATAATGTTAGATGTGATACATCATTACTACATATATACAATAACACTTAGCTATTGCTTATACGAATGTACATCTAGTGTGGTTGAATAGTATTTCAATTCAAAGATGATTATTCTTTTAAGTATACATTCTTGGTAGAAAACTTATAATATGAAGTGTTTTTAGTATAAGAGGGATTTATATAGTTTTTAAATAGTACAATTCTGTATTTGATGTTACTACTGCTGAGAAACTATATAATAGATTTTTTTAGATTGTCCTTATTTGTGCTATGATATTTTCACATATTATGTATGCGTGATTCAGGTTGGATGTGATAGCAATAGTATCATTCTCTTGAGATGATGTATTATAAATTTTATTATGCACAATGAAGTACTGTTAATTAACATTGAAATGTTGTCGTTCTGTATCTTTAAAATTAATGGATGATTAATTAAATAATCTAGTACTGCCTTTGAAAAAGTTATGCCATTATGTATTTTAAAGTTTAAAACGTTCTTTACTTGTTCAATTTCATAAATGCCAATTAATAGACACAACTGTTTTATATATATGATATTTAATAAGTTTTCTACCTCATCTGGTAGTTTGCCAAATTTTCTAATGAGTTCTATGTGAAAACTATCTATTTCTTCTTTTGTTTTGAGATTGCCTATTCTTTTATACGTGTTAATTCTTAAGCCTATATCGTAAATGTAATGCTCTGGAATTCTAATATTTATGTTGATATTAATGTTTATATGATAAAGGTTTTTAGAGCATTGGTTTGCATTATTTAACTCTTCTTCTAGCATTTGTTGATATAATTCAATACCAATGTCTTTTATATTTCCTGATTGTTCTTCTCCAATTATATTGCCAAAGCCTCTAATGTCCATATCATGAAGCGATAATGAAAATCCTGAATTTATAGAATCTATTGATTGTATTATTTCTAATCTTCGTTCTGATATACTAGTTGTTTTATCTGATAATATCAGGTATGCATAGCCTCTAATATTACTCCGTCCTACCCTACCTTTTAGTTGATAAAGTTGTGCAAGCCCAAACATATCTGCATTATGTATGATAATCGTATTAGCCTGGGGAATATCTAGACCACATTCTATGATTGATGTTGTAAGTAATATTGTAAATTTACCGTCAAGGAAGTCGTTCATGACATTCTCAAGTTCGTTAGAAGGTAACTGGCCATGTGCAATTCCTACCCTAATGTTTGGTAGTAATCTAGTTAAATTATCGCTGATATTTTTGATATTGTTAATCTGTGGACAGACGTAAAATATTTTTCCTCCCCTTTCGTACTCGTGGATTATAGCATCTCTAATAATGTTATCATTGTAATTTGTTGTGTATGTTGTAACTGGTAATCTATCTTTTGGTGGTGTTTTGATTAAACTTAGGTTCTTTATGCCACATAGTGACATATGTAGTGTTCTTGGTATTGGGGTTGCAGATAGTGATAGTACATGGACGTTTGGTTTTATTTTTTTTAGTAATTCTTTTTGCTTGACTCCAAATTGTTGTTCTTCATCTATAATAATTAAACTGAGATTGAAGAAGTTAATATCTTTTGATAATACAGCGTGTGTTCCTATGATTATATGTACTTGTCCACATGATATGTTTTCTTTTATTTTTTTTGCTTCAAGTTTGTCAACAATTTTAGACAGTTGTTTTACCTTGATATTTGGAAAGTTTTTAAATCTTTCAGTAAAAATTGCAAAATGTTGTTTACATAATAAAGTAGTTGGGACTATTATTGCAACCTGATAGTTTCTGGAAGCTACTAGGAATGCTGCTCTTAACGCTACTTCTGTTTTTCCAAATCCTGTATCTCCGCATATCAGTCTATTCATTATTTTGCCACTGGATAAATCATCTTCTATATCCTTAATAGCTTGTAGTTGGTCTGTTGTTTCAATGTAAGCAAATTCATTACAAAAGTTTATGTATGTATCATCAGGTGGGAATGATGTCCCTTGCATTAATTGTCTTGCTGCTTCTACTGCAATTAGTTCTTTGGCAATTTTTCTTATATGTTTTTTTAATTTAGTTTGACGTTGTTGCCATGACGTACTTCCTAATCTGTCTAATGTTATATTACTATCTTGATTACTATATCGGGTTATCAAATTAATATTTTCTACAGGTAAAAACAGCTTGTCATTGTTGTAATATTCTATCTTAATGAAATCATGGTAATGATCTAAAATTTTAATGGTTTCAAGTTTTACTACCTTACCAATGCCATAATCTTTATGTATTATTATGTCACCTATGTTAAGGTCAATGGCTTGGCTTATGACATTTGATATGTTTTCTTTTATTGATTCTGTGTGAAGTAAGGTATCTTCTGCAATTGTAATAATGGATTCAGTAGCAAAACTATTGTTTATTTGTAGTATGGTTATATTATATGTGTTGTTAATTTCACTATAATTATTTACCTGATTTAGTTGTATATTAAATGGTTTGAGTTTGCTTTGTATGTATTCTAGGGTTTCTATAGAGTTACATGCTATTAGTAGCTTATGTGTATCGTGTTTACTTTTAATATATCGTGCGAAAATTTCAAATATATCAATTTGTTCTTGTTCTGCTAATACTTTAAAGTTAGGTACTTTCTTAATTTTGCTGAGATTATATTGTGGGTTTTGTATCTCAATATTAACGTCTTCCAATTTATCTGCTGTTAAGAAAATAATTTTTTTGAATTGTCTAGTAATTGACTGAAAGTTCTCAAGATTTATATATAATTGACTAGGAGCTACTTGGTAGTGTAGTGAGTTTTTGTAGGTTGATATAAGCTTGTTATAATGTTGTGTAATTTGGTCAATTATTTTATTGCTAAGTATTAATGTTATATTTTTGGTATAATTAAAAATGTTTTCTAATTCTGCTTGGTAAAATAAAGGTAAGAAATTTTCTTCCCCTATGTATTTTTTTCTAGAAATTATTGTATCTAATAAGTTCTTATCTTGATTAGTTTTTGTTTTGTAGATTTTTATAAACTGTTCTATATTTTTCTGTTGTTTTATTATTTCAGAAGCTGGATAGATTAGTATCTCATCTATAGAAGAACAGTTATGTGTTAATTGTGTTTTACAATCAAATGCCTGAATTGATTCTATATAGTTATCGTTTAAGTAAATTCTTATTGGATTTGTGTATGTCATGGGAAATATGTCTATAATATTATTGTTTATAGAAAATTCACCTATATCATGTACTGTTGAAAACTTAATATATCCATGAGTAGTTAGATAGTTTTCAATTTGGTTTATGGATAAGTTTTGTTGTGTTGTAATTTTAAATACTATTTGTGATATTACATTTCTAGGTAATACTTTTTGTATAACTGCATTAGCTGTTGTTATGATAATATATGGAATATTGTTTTGAATGCTGATTAAAGAGTACAGGCTTTTTATTCGTTCTGTCATTATTGAATTGTTGGGTGAACTTCTTTTATATGGTATTGAGTCCCATTCGGGGAATACGATAACTTTAAGGTTAGGAACATAGAATTTTAGGATAGATGATAAACCATGTAAACAATCATTATGATTTGTTATGTATATTGCAGAATCAATCAGTCCTTTGTTATACATTTCTGTGATAATAAGTGGTTCAAGTGTGTATGGGATGTTAGAAATGTAATTAGTGTTATACATATAGTAAACAAGTTGCTTAAATAAAGTTAATTGTAAGCGAAAAAGTATTGTTAATAAAATTTATGTTTTTGTGAAGTATATGAGTATTAATTAGTAATAGGCAATATGTAGGAAGAAAGTTTTATTACAACTAAACATCAATATAAAACTCATGCTAATTTAGAGGCTATACTAGTTTATGTAGTTGAATGTATTAGAAAATGTGTGCTATGTTTTTAAGAGGGTGTCCTATGAAGAGTAATGTAGAGGATGTGGATTTATTGAATCTATTACATGAATAGATACCAATATTAATTTAGTGTCTTGATTAATGTTTTCATGAAGTTGGATGCTAATTTAAAATATGAAAAAATTAGATAACATTAAATTTATTTTTGTTAAATGTATTGTATATATAAATGATTGTAATATTAAAATTTATTCTGGTATGAAAGTGGATAAAATAAACTTTAATATTGTACTACTGATATTGTTCTATCAGTAGTACAGTCCTTGTGGCTTATTAAGATAATTTCAGGTAAATATATCTTTTATTGTTAAGAAGTTTCAATTTTTAATTTTAATTATGCGCTTGTTTATTGTTTATTGATGGAAATACTAGCCTTACGTCTGAAAGTGAAAATGCTTGTTCATCATCTATATCTTCTGTGCCATGATTGCTTACCACATAGTTACGATAGAGAGACTCTTGTGTGTTAGTGTGTTGTACCTCGCTTGTATTTGGTTGTGATACGTCTTCATTACTACTTGTACTTTCTAGTATCACTCTTAGTCCCCTATAGGTATAACCGTTGGAATATTTTGTACGGTTCTGAGATTCATCATTATTTTCTGATCTTATTTCGACTAAATTGCCAGATTCATCGTTCCCTGGTGATATGTCATATGTTTCAATATCAGAACTACCTTGTATCCAACGTTTTATACGTCGTGATACCATTGTTCCTAGAACAGCAGCTGTTCCCAGTAAAGCAATAGCAGTTGGAACTAATATTTTGCTTACATTACTGCTGCCTTCTGCTGAGGCTGTAGTATTTGTTGTAGTGTTGAATAATGATTCAAAAGTGTCATTACCATATGATGTTATGTTAGTGATATACTCGTACATAGATATTTCCTTTGTAAAATAATAAAAGATATTCTGCATGTTTGTTAACAGAATATATAAAGATAAAAATATATTGTTAATATTTTTTATTAATAATAGAAACTTTTATTAAATAGTCAAGATAAATAATTAATATTTTTACCAATAAATTAATAAAATAAATTAATTTATTATCTTATATTCTGATCTAGAAGTAATTATTAGTATAAAAATTGCATAGATGTTAAAAGCCGGATAAGTATTTTTTTTAAACTACGATTGAAAAACTAATAGTAAATTTTTAATGTATTTTTACAGTTATATATGGGTAGGATATTTATATAGATAATAGCAACTCATGATTTCATACAAGATGTAGGGTTTGTATTTTGATGTTCTAAGTCTACTTCTTCCATTATTACCATAGTCTCTTCACAGAATGGTTTATATTCTGAACCACAGCGCTCAGATATTGGCAGTAATGAGCCATCCGGTAATATTTCATAATTCTTATAATCTTTATATTGTGACTTGCACATGAAAATTGGATCTATATCTAGATCTGAATATTCATCTGGGTTTGCACTTTGATGTGCATTTTTTGTAGCCGCATCTATAAGTGCTAAAGTTGCGTATTGGCCTAGTCTTGCAATATCCATGGTAGACGTGTGAGTGTTGTATGTGGTATTGAGTGTAGGCTCTATAATTGTGGCTGAATCATCTGAAGGTCTTAGATCATTAGTTTGTTTTTGTGTTGTGGAGCTGGTAGTAGGGGTTGTGTCTGTGTCTTTAGGAGATATTTTTTTATGGTAATAATAGTATGCAATTAGAAAGGCTAATATTAATAGTATAATCAATGCTATGTATGTTATTATAATATAAGTTGTGCTCATTATTTTATGCTAATAAAACAATTGAAACTAAATAGATAATAATGTATAGAGTACCAGATAACACAATATATTAGTATAAAATATATTATAAGATAAATCAAGTGTTACTTGCTATTGAACAGTTCTTGTAGCGTCCTGAATTTAGCTGTTAGTTGGTATGTGTTTGTAATAATACAATATGTATATAGTATGATACTTACAGTTAATCTAAGTACATGTATAGCAGATGTAATCGTAAGTTTGGTTATGCTTAATACGTACCAATATTGCTATAGTGCATAAATAGAAAATGGTCTACAGATATTTTTATAGTTGGTGTATTAATTAGTACTGTAAAGTTAGTTTATTCACTATAATAACACAGGTTATATTATTTATTTTGGGTAAGTGTTTAAAAGTTGTTGTGCTTATATAAGTCTGGGAATTATTAAAAGATTAGTGTAGTTTAATGTGTAGTAAGTATCTGTAATTTTATTATTAGATAGTTATTATATAGGTTGGATTTCTATGTAATAAAGAATACAACATATTGGTTTACTTAATAGTTGAAAGATTTGTTTGTTAATTTGTAACTAGATTGTATTCTATAAAAGGTAAGTATGTATTGATAGTATCTGATTTGCTATAGTACTGTTATATGTTGGTATTAGGGTTGCTGATGTGGTATTAGGAAATATATTGTTAGTACAATATTTCCATTATATAAGATTATTGTTTTGGTGTTAGTATATTGTAGCGATGTTTTTTATAGACCATAGGATTAGTTGGATCTATATTTTATACTTTAAAGTTGTGTAGCTCATAAAGGGTTATGTACTAATTTTGGTAATAAGGTTTTACACATTTTTTACCTAAACCTTATATTGCTATAATACTATATAATGTTAAAAAAATAGTTATATAGTGAGTAGCTATATTTATTTAAATAATTACTAATTGTATGCGGTAAGTATTGATGATGAATGTATGAACAATGATGTATCCATGTAATTAAGTGTTATGTTGGTTACTATAATTGGTATTTTTTTATGGAGTTATTTTAAATTTATAGTGGTATGATCACATAGCTGCTATATGCAAAAGTGTGTGTATTTAAAAGAATAAATTACATATCTTTTTATAAGGTTTATGAGATCTAATTAACTTTTATAAGGTATTTCATTAGTATGGTTGTAGTAATGATTAATATATTGATATAGTAAGCGTTAGATGATAGTCTTAGCGTGCAAGTAGTTTTATGTGTTACATGAAGGATAAGTTGGATAAGGTAGTAATTTATACTGATGGTGCCTGTTCTGGTAATCCTGGCCCTGGAGGATGGGGTGCTGTATTATTGTTTGATAATTGTGAGAAAACAATTTGTGGTGGTGATCCTAATACTACTAACAATAAGATGGAATTGACGGCAGTTATTGAAGCATTAAAGTTATTAGAGATAACTTATATTATTGATTTGTATACTGATAGCGTGTATGTTAAATCTGGGATTACTTTATGGATTGAAAAGTGGAAGATAAATGGTTGGAGGACTGCTGATAGGTTACCAGTCAAGAATTTAGAATTATGGTTGGAATTGGATAAAATTGTAAAATGTCATGAAATTACTTGGTATTGGGTAAAAGCTCATTCAGGGAACTTATATAATGAAAAGGCAGATATGCTTGCACGTAGTCAGATTATTAAATAAGTTTTTTATATTTCATGTTGTATTATAGTGTGATTTTATGTGAAGTCTAAGGTTGTTTACTACAATTATAACACACTCTTAACAATAAATTTAATCATACTAATAGTACTACACCTTTCTACCTCAAACATATCAATATACGTATCTAATTAATATCACATGCTGGAAATTTACACTATAACAAAAGATTAAAACTATCCTATCTAAAACAACTCAGCAATATTTTAGTAATACCAAACTTCTAAGTAACCTAGTTAAATTTACATAAGTATAATATAGTAAAATAATAACCAATGAGATCTTAATACATTAAAATTAATTCACATTAAATAAATTACCTATAACAAAAAATGACACACATAAGAACCTCTAACCAGGGAAATTGATACACTTGTACATACCACAAATTACACATATATATAGTGTATAGACAAAAAAGCACATAACTTACATACTCTCACTCATTTAATCAATAGAAAATTGGTTCAATATTAAATATAAATAAAATTTGGAAATTTATTCTATCAATTTAATGAACATAATTTTCCACCTCATGTAATGAGATAGTAGTAAAAGCAATATTATCTAAAAAAAATCTGGTTCGATCATTAGTTTCATGCGCATTACCAGTATCAATCAAATTATCTATACCTCTCAGCATCAAAACTAAGCCATGATGAATAAAAGATAAAACATATTGAAATTTCATATGATACATTTTAATCAAATCCACATCACTTTGCACACATATATTCTCTGTAAGTTCTAAAATATTATCTAAAAGTGAATTGATATTGCGTACATTCCGTAACTCAAATTCTATAGTATTTTCATCAAACACAACACATGAAGATTTGTCTTTCAATTTAGGGACCAATTCTTTTAATAACAATATTCTATTAGCAATATTCTGATCAACAATTTGCTGATCTATTTCAACTTGAGATACTAGATCATAGAAATATTCATAACCCACCTTGGCCATTAGACTACCATACTCACCAGAGTTTACTGAGATAGATTTAAGCTCATTTTTATGACAAAAATCCTTTATTTCATTTCTAAATCTTCTTTTTAAGTCACACAAAACAGAATTCCTAGCCCTGCTATCAGAACATGTGTCAATAACGTACTCATCTACATCAGTAGAATTAAAAAATTGATTCTTAATTTCAGCACATGCAATACCAATAAAATACACAGCCAGTACCAACAAAAGAAGCAATATAACAACACCTATAGTAATAACTATATATAAAGAAAGTTCCATAACATTTATCCATAAAACAATATCACAAAATTGATAAGACAGGTATTTACATAATTATTTAATAACTAAACATATTTTTCATTATTAAAACTAAGTAAGAAACCTATCCAGTAAAGCTTTTTACTCAAATATAAATAAACAGTTGTAGTAGCTTTTATAAGCACAACATCCTACTTTTTGCCCTATTACTAGCACTACTAAACAATTCAACCGCAGATATATCATCTATAGAAGTGTTTAATATATAAATATAATCCTCTACTTTACTAGTAATATGTTTATTTATTAAGTTAGAAAAATACTTCATATAATCAATAGCAGATGCAACCAATAAATAATCTCGTAAAGTACAATCTACATTTTGCATTAGCAGTTTACAACTAATACTAATAGTATACAATAAAAAATTAACATTTAGTAATAAAATTTTAAATATTTTTATATTCTCTTCATTTTTAAATACACCACAACTTATTAGTGTAGTAATCGCATTAGACCACTCAAGAACAATTACATATGCTGACAACCGCATCCTATTTATTTCTTTATCCCTAATATGTATATGGTGAAATAACCCAGGTTTACTTAAAATGTCACAAGATTTCTCAACAAGTTGTATTAAGGAATCTCCTAAAACACCCAAATCTCCACATTGGCGATTTTGATTTACAGCCGACCTATAATAGCCGTTGTATAATATTTTGCTGTTTAAGCGCAACATTGGTTTAAGAAAGGTACAAATAAGCTTATTTGCTGATAACCTAGTTCTATTTACTACTCTTTTATTTCTAACACGTACACGATTATACAAGCCTAGTTTATTTTCAATCATAACAAGATTTCCTGATAAACTGCATTAACTAGTCTGACAACATATTTAAACTGTGACGATGACACTTTTAGCTCTAAAACCAATTTATAACAATCAATATATAATTTACTATTTGATTGCATCACTGGATCAATGGAAATACTATTAAACCTGTTATAAGTTAACATATTAGTAATTATATAAAATATATTAAAAATACATAATACTTTAATTTATTAAATATTCATAGAAAATATATATTATTAATATATATTAATACACAAGATTACACCATATTGTAACTAATTAATCAAGAATTATAGGATAACAAAATATATAATTAGGCACTTAATCTATACCTAATTAATTAATAAGCCACACCTCATTAGTAAAATACTTAACAAAGTGTGACTTATCAGACTTATATAAATTGCAAAAAAAATTAAGACATCTTAAGATATCATATCTTTAATCTATATTCAATATATATTTATTAATTTCAGATAAGAACCCAAATTTACAAAACTCAGTACTATTTTTTTACAACAACATTATAGAACGATAAAACAAGATATATACAATCTTCAATATACTATATTATCAGATACTTATATATAAATAAACTATACAAAGACTTCAATGCATACCATATATACTATTCCACGTCAGCACTCTTTTAATGATATAATTAATTAGCCAATAATATTATTTTATTATACACGTTATTTAGAACAAATTTCTAAGACACAAAAATAAACTATATACTATTATATTTATTAAAAAAACTTCATTAATTCCTTACATTCATCAAAATTAGGAACAATACAACACTCAATTAAATTGTAAATAGCACAGTTATAACCTTATTAACAAATTAAACTTTAACAAAACACACCATTAATATTAACACATTTCTGTACAATGCGTAAAACTATACGTAACAGTATTCCTAAACTTCTATGATTAATTAACTATATCTAAAATCACAGAACAGTAAACACATACATACTTCTACCAGAGCCACAAAATTCAGTACTAAGTACACGACACACTAAATAAGACTTCACATAACATATTAACAACCCATAATTTTACGAGAAATATACTTATTTTTAAAATAATCGTTCTCCCACAACTTAAATATAACACCAACTATACATATAAAAAATACATACCGAGATATCCTACAAGCTAGAACAACATAACATGTCAATATGCATAATTGAAGAACCATCATTCCATGACAAACAGCACTAATAAAAGATATAAAAATTATTCTACCAATAATCCCAGCACAACAAACATTATTATACACCAACATCTAAGCTAATTGGATAATATATACCAGCTCTACACCAATACCCACTTAATCTTCACAATAATAGAAAAGCCATACGCATTCATTCAACAACATATCATTATTCCATCTCTAACATAAACAAAACACACTCCATATAACTCAAAATAACATACTATAAATTACATATGCTATATAATATTATCCCTACTTTAATACCTACCCAATCTTGACAATAATAGAAGAACCATATGTATTCAATTAAGACATATCATTATTCCATTGCTAATATAAACAAATATACTCTATACACTTTAAATAATATATCATCAATGCCACATTCAGATAAAATAAAAAACAACTTAGAATTACTTATACTGAAAACTCCAAAAATGTAATACTACAGTTATTATATACTACATTAAGATTTAAATTCCTACAGATGGTGTATTCATTTCAAACGTCGCATGCATAACTTTAGGACTAGGTTCACCAGGACCATTGTCTACATCCTGAAGGAATAAACGCTTTATTTTTTTATTTAGTAATTTCACTTGTCCATTACGCGAAACTAATAACTCTGATTTATCGGGAAAAGATTTGCCTTGATTATTATGGATCTTATCATACCTAATTACACAATCTATCATATCTCGTAATGTAACACTACATTTCTCTTTTATTTCCTCAAAAGAAGATAAATATTGGTCAGCAATATTATATAAACCTATCTTCTTGGAAATCATACTTTTAAAATATACTATATACTTAGACTGAACAAAACCTGGTTCTCTCATACTAAAATAATCCTTTAAAACTTTACCTGTCACAACACGCCACAGTTTAATAAATTCCATTATTTTCGGATGTTCACATTTAAATACTATATCTTCAATAAGGTATTGCTCCATTTTATCAGCAAAAAAGTTAATATTATGAACAGCTAACATCACCTGTAAAAAACCATGTGATAAAAAATTTCCATATTTTATTATGGTAGCACAATCTTGCCTAATTCTATATAGAAGCTTTCGTATTTGTAACAAATATAACTCCATACATGGAAGTAAATCCTCCTTCCTACTAAAGAAACCATGTTTTATCCTACTTAATATCTCAGTGTAACTAATTTCTTCTTTATCCACAGAGAATCTTATATATTGAGGTAAATCTTCTCTCATACTACAAGAATGCGATGCTACATTATATAACATTGTACAATAGGCAGTATTTATACGAGATATATTAATTTGTAAATCCTCAACAGTACTAGGATTAACATTTACATCTCTTACTATTTCATATTGATTTAAAACATCACATGCATAACTTGCAAGTTTTATCAATGCTCCCTCTCGATAGAAAAATGGAGCATAAAATTCCCGTAAGTTTTCTAGAGTTATACAATGCGCATTATATAAATGTTCGGTTGCTAAATTTAGTTGTGGTAAAACAAAATTATAAACTAATTCGCTTACATTATACACAGCATCACAATCACCATCCATATAAAAAATCCCCAATAAATATTAAAATTTAAATTAAAATAAATTAACATCTAATAAAAAAATAGTAAATGAAAATCTAATTCAAATAATATAAATATTTATTATAGGTAGTACCTTAATATATAAAGAAAGTTATGTTATTTATACATAATTAATAAACATCTTACACATGATCTATCAATTAAATATCCTTACTTATCAGTGTTAGAAGTTTGCCTATAAATTAGTTTCTAATTTTGTAAGTAAAAAACACTTAGAGAAATAAACAATAATCAAATACTAGCATATATAAACGTTAACCAAAGTTTATATATATACATTAAATCTTGACCAAAGAAGACCATCAACTATATAAAATTCTTTATACGAATTGATATAGGAGTCTATTATTAAAAAATACTAAAAACTTCAATTCCTAAACTTTTACGATAGATCATTAAGTATTCAAAAAGAATTTCGAAAAACTTTTTACATAATATGCAACCAATGGAGCAGTAAAAATAAAACTATCCATGCGATCAAGAATACCTCCATGTCCAGGTATAAATGTTCCACTTTCCTTAACTTTACACATACGCTTTACACAGGATTCCGCAACATCTCCAAGCTGTGCAACAATAGCAATAACAACTCCAGCAATCAATGCATGAGACACAAAAAATATTCCAAAAATTACCGAGACAATCATACTAATAAACATTCCAGAAACAATTCCTCCAAGTAACCCTGACCAAGTTTTATTGGGACTAATAAAAGGAATCATCTTTCTACCACCAATATTTTTACCAACAAAATATGCTGCTATATCCGTTCCCCATATAACAGATAACAACCACAACAATATTATTTCTCCATTAGGCAATCCATAAATATATACTAAGGATGCATAAGGTATAACCACAATAAATATTGCAAGAGGATATAATATTTTTTTATTCTGTATCATACCTAATAATTCACATGAAGAAACTACAGTAATAAAAAGACATAAAGTGTAAAAAGTCATTTTACCACAGTATAAAGATAAAAACACAACAATAAATATCACTACAGAAGATAATGACCTTATCAATAAATTATTACTTACCATTCCTCTAAACCAAATATTTATTAAATTTCATAAAATACTTTCTAGTAAAAGTAAGCTACTATATCACAACAACATCACTTATCATAGCAGTAACTAAACCAATACAAGACAATTCTTTAGTTAATTATCATTTAGTTTATAAAAAAACTTACTTGCATACACATAAATTTCATTAAAATATAATATTAATTTATAAGGTTATAACATTAAAGCCTTAGTAACCCTCTAAAAATATATAATAATGATATTTACAATTATGCTATCTACCAAATTCATATTTACCCCAGAAACAAGTATAATATGCATGTCTTTCGGCATTTACATATATATAGCTATACTTCGGGCACCATATTATTTACAATACACCTGTAAAATAGATAACTACTACCAATCTTGTACATTAAGTCTTACATAATGGTACAAATCACATGTAATATTTATATAGCATATATATTATAAATTACGTAATAACATAAAACAAATAATGGTACTTACATACAATACTAATCATAGTGATACACTACAATCTTCGTTTAACATTACCAAAAACCTAGCACATCAATATAGCAGACCAGTAAATATTAAGCTACCTTCACCTTAATATTGTTATTACTGTAATCATATAAAACAGCAGTGTCTCAGTAAAGCCAATATTAAACTTGCGAAATTATACATGTAACAATTCTTTCTCTTTCAATACAAAAGCATCATTTACTTTCTTTACAATTTCATCTGTTATCTTTTGTATTTCTACTCCAGCTACACGTAAATCATCCTCAGAAATATCTTTATTATCTTCCATTACTTTTAGTTTATCCATGATGTCTCTGCGTATATTTCTTACAGAAACCCTACAATCTTCTGAAATCTTACTAAGTAACTTTACTAAATTTTTCCTCATATCCTCAGTCATATCTGGTACAGTAAGTCTTATTACAGCCCCTTCACAAGAAAAACCAAATCCTAAATTTGAATTCATAATTGCTGTTTTTATAGCACCTACGTTATTTACATCCCATACCTTAATTAATAATGTTTTATTATCAGATACAGATATACTAGATATAGTATTAAGTTTAACACGTCCACCATAAGTCTCAACAATAATACCATCTAAAACTGAAGCTCTTGCCCTACCAGTTCTAATACCATCAATATCGCTTAAATATACCAACAACGTTTTTTCCATTCTTTTCTTAGCGTCTTGCTTTATTTCATTAATCATTTTACTTCACCAACTATTTATATCTAACTTTTAATTATATATTGTCGTATATAAACCACCACCACGGATTATGTCAGCAAATGCACCACGTTTACCTAAATTAAACACAATAATAGGAATTGAATGATCGCGAGCTAATGACACAGCAGCAACATCCATAATTTTAAGATCAAGAGATAACAACTCACGATAAGAAATTCTATCATATCTTACTGCATCAGCAGACTTTTTAGGATCTGCCGAGTATACACCATCAACTTGTGTCCCTTTAAATATTGCATTACACCCCATTTCTATCCCACGCAAAGCCGCAGCAGTATCTGTAGTAAAAAAAGGATTACCCACACCAGCAGCACAAATTACTATTCTTCCTTTTTCTAAATGACGGATAGCACGTCTCCTAATATACGTTTCACATACAGCAGTAATAGAAACTGCAGATAAGACTCTGGATTGTACATTTATCTTCTCTAAAGAATTTTGCAAAGATAGTGCATTCATCATAGTAGCTAACATGCCTATATAATCATTACTAGCTCTTTCAAAACCAAAAGGAGCAGATGCAGAAGCACCACGAAATATGTTACCTCCACCTACAACTAAACACAATTGTATACCAAGATCATGTACTTCTTTGAGGTCATGCGATAGGTTATCAATAGTGTCCATATCCCATCCAAAACCCTTATCCCCCATTAATGCTTCACCAGATACTTTTAGCAAAACTCTAGAGTATTTCACCTCACCAGTAGAGTTTTCACTCATCTACTTTCCTTCTATTAGCTAATAATTATAGACAGCATTAATTATATAATTAGCAATAAAAAGATGCAATATACAAATTCCTAGTATTATAAATTTATTAAAATCCACTATTAAGTGGTACATTATAATAGACAGCTTAAAAGATTTTACAAAATTTTTAATATACACAAACATCATATTTTTTACCTATGATAGATATGATTTCTTAGATTACACATACAATAAACTATTACTAAAGTGTAACAGTGTTTCTAAATAAAATAGACAGGATATTATAGTCTATAACAAGCATAAATTAGGTATACCTTACTTTACATTGCCAATTACAATCCTATATAAATTCTTTTCCTATCATACACTAGTATAATATTATGCTAAACATTCTTTACCTCACTAAACATATAGGCATTGTAACTTATTATCTTGCTTTATAAACACTTCTATGACAGATTAAATAAACCTTATGCTGCAAATATTAACTACTTAGTTTGTTATAACCATGTAATATTTCACTGTTTCGAAATACAGCTCGATTAGTAATCTCGTAGTATTTTGGCCAATGCCTAGTATTAACCTATTAATTTATCATGATAAAACACCAGTAATACATTAGTGTGTCTATATTAATAGATAGCATAACACATAAGATAAATTAATTGTACATATCCAATCTATAAGAAATAATGTAACACATTTCTCAACTAATTACCGTAAATCTCACCCCATATTATTTAAGATGCACTAGATTTTTTAGAAGTCAGAAAAGACATATATATAGATTAAAATAATCTTATGTTATAAAAAATTTACAGCAGATTGTATACTACTATATAAATACAAACTATTGAAAGTTATCCACAGATTCATAGCAACAAAAGCTTACAAACCAATTAAAAATACTATACAAACATATATTATTAAAAGACGGTACAGATCAAACTTTATAATTAACCTTCTTATATAACATCTTTAATACTGTATTATGGCAACATTGAGAATATTACATCACTTATCTACAACAATAAAATACAGTATATTTAATACAAATTATATAACATTTTACCATACAATTTAGATACACCAACATGACTATACTTAATTATTATGTATCAAATTACTATATACAATACATTATAGACAATCACGTTATTCTCTAAGAAACTTCAACACCATATTAAGAATACTCATTATTTATGCACTTTTACTCTGTACTAGTTCTTGCTTATCCTTGTCTTTCTTCACTAATTTAGTATCAAATATTTTTAACACTCTTTTTAATAGATTAGGAGTCAGAATAGACATAAAATTAACTGATAAATCATGATTTTTATCTGTACCTTTTACTTTATAGTCAATTGCAATTACCCCGCGACTTTGTCCACCCGTCAATAATTTTCCAAGAATAGGAGTTTGCCATATTATCTTATTAATAACATATGCAGGAACTATTTGTCCTTTTATATCAAAGATTTTTGTATTTAAGTTTACTTCACCACCTAAACTAATACCAAGTTCAGAACCTTCCATCCATGATTCTGTTATATTCATAATATCATCCTTATAAGTAAACGGAACATTTAACCTATTAAAATAGATACCTTTACCATTTAATGTATTAACAACTCCCTTCAAAGATGATAATGTCAGTATCTGAGCTAAAATAGAAGCATTAACAATATGGAAATCTGTTAGTGAGAACATACCATAAGTAGTGTCGTTTCGCTTTATCGGATACATGTAGAAAGATAATGTTCCTTTATTTATAGTTTTTAGAATATCTGTTGCACGTAACAGCTCTCCTGCATTATCTGTATTAATTTGCAATCCAATAGGACTATATTCTACATAAAAGTTACTATCATCTGCAAAATTCCCTGTCAATTTAATCGCATTATACTTACCCTCATAAGAATCTAATGCAAAATTTACATTATAAGCCATTACTTTATTTTTCATTATAACATTATCTACATTAATATCTATTGTAGTCTCTTTAACTTTAGATTCACTTTTCATAATCTCACTAAAATTAGCAGAGCTTAAATTTAATGATGCACCAATAACCTTCATTTTAAATAAATCTTTATCTAATTTAAATTCAGCTTTAACATCTGTATCCCATAATTTCACTTTATCTAAAAACAACTCTATTGTACTACCTACTTTACCATTCAACTCTATATCTATCTTATCCCCAAGTATCTTTGCATCACTTATCTTTATCTCATCTCTATCCTTAAACATAGCAGAAAATTTTAGAACAGCCGGTAAACTATCCCTTGTAACATCATGAATCTTAAAATGTAATTGTGAAAGGTCTACATCACCACCAATCACCGTACCCAAATTATCACTATCCCATTGAAGATTAGCTTTTACTATTCCAGAATAATTTGTATACTTTATTAACCCTAGCTCTCTCATGTTTTTTTCTGAAATATATCCAGTAAATTCATAATGAGTCTTATAATGACCCTCTAAACTTCGAATCATTTTTAAAGACATAGGATACCCATTCATACTTCCATGACTATTTAGGCTAACATCACTATTATGCAATGTAATATCTACTTCCGCATCATCAACATTAAAAGTATCTAAAATGCCACTAGTTTTAAAAGAATCAATACGGGCATGTATATCAGATGTATAATCACTTGGCTTATCATTTAACAAATTAAAGATCTTAAAACTAAATTCAGTATTAGAATTTCCGAACATTTTATCACTATTTAATAGAATAAACTCCTTCTTATCTACAGCATTATATAGCTGTCTTACATCTCCAACAGAACTCCCACTGATTTCCATTACTGCATTTGCATCATTTAAATTTTCAATTTTTAAATTAGCATTTCCAATAACCATACCTTTAAAATCTAAATTATTAGAAGTCATAACAAAATTATCATTAAGTAATGACAATTTACCACTTACTATTTTCACTGGATCAAAACTATCATGAAACGCTATTGTTACATTTTTAACCTCAGCATCTATTTTATAATTTGATACATCATCATAAACTGGATTATTACCTCTTTGTCCTTTTATTTGGAATTTTACATTATTAATCTTTCCCAACTTAACATTACTACAATACCATTTATTTAGATCAGGATACAAATCAACAGACCAATACTGACATAGCTTTTCCGGTGATATAGAATCAATATCAAAGTTTAAATTAACATATTCATTATCAACTACTCCCATACCAGAAACTGCACTTTGATCTAACAACAAAGAAAAATTCTTTAAGAATAACACACTATTTTGATATATTAACTTAGTCTTAAAATCATGAACATGGCATTTCTTAACAGAATTACATGGGATATCACCTACAAGATTTTGTATATCAATATTACCATACGTAATTTTTTCATCCTCGCTTATCCTTAGCATAGCACTTCCACTAAGTTTTAAATCATTATACAGTGAAAGTTGAGCACCTAAATTTCCAAGATATCCTAACAATTCAGTACTAAAATTACCATATGTTACTTCAAAGGACATTACACCCTTATAATATTCATAGGCTTTCATATTTAGGAATGAACTATCATTATCTATATTAAAATCAATAACATTTTTATCATATTCTTTATTCATCCTCACACTTAACTGCTTTATTTCCAAATCCTTTTTACCACTCTTAGACAAAACAGCATTATTAACAAGTATAGGAATGTTTAGATTCATTATCCCAAACAAAGCATCCTTTAATACTTTTATGGGATTCTCTACAAAACTTAAGTCTATCTTCTTGTCAAGATCATAAAACTTAACATGCACTTTTGGAATATCAATATAAGAGAAATCATAATTTCCCCACAAAAACAATATTCCAACTTTAGAATATAGCAAAAACTGCGGTATAGTAATATCTACACCAAATTGAGTATTTTTAATAACTACATCCTGCGATGATAAGACAAAATTCTCATTTTTATTTTGCCAAGTTAATGTTGTACTACCTATGCTAATTTCTGAATCAGGAAATACTTTAGCAAGTTTATGCTTAACATAAAAATTTAAGAATTTTGCATTTACTTCTATAATGTTTTTATCATGAAGATAAAAATATGACATACCACATAATACTGATAGTATTAATATAAAAAATATTCTCAAATATACTTTTTTTTTTAGCATAATTAATATTAAACCAACATACAGCAGCATGATTTATAAGATTGCTAGCACAAACAACCTTAGACTTCACATAAAATCACACTATAATACAACATGAAATATAAAAAACTTATTTAATAATCTGACTACGTGCAAGCATATCTGCCTTTTCATTATATAAGTTCCCTGAATGAGCTTTTACCCAATACCAAGTAATTTCATGACATTTTACAATTTTATCCAATTCCAACCATAATTCTAAATTCTTGACTGGTAACCTATCAGCAGTCCTCCAACCATTTATCTTCCACTTTTCAATCCATAAAGTAATCCCAGATTTAACATACACGCTATCAGTATACAAATCAATAATATAAGTTATCTCTAATAACTTTAATGCTTCAATAACTGCCGTCAATTCCATCTTATTGTTAGTAGTATTAGGATCACCACCACAAATTGTTTTCTCACAATTATCAAACAATAATACAGCACCCCATCCTCCAGGGCCAGGATTACCAGAACAGGCACCATCAGTATAAATTACTACCTTATCCAACTTATCCTTCATGTAACACATAAAACTACTTGCACGCTAAGACTATCATCTAACGCTTACTATATCAATATATTAATCATTACTACAACCATACTAATGAAATACCTTATAAAAGTTAATTAGATCTCATAAACCTTATAAAAAGATATGTAATTTATTCTTTTAAATACACACACTTTTGCATATAGCAGCTATGTGATCATACCACTATAAATTTAAAATAACTCCATAAAAAAATACCAATTATAGTAACCAACATAACACTTAATTACATGGATACATCATTGTTCATACATTCATCATCAATACTTACCGCATACAATTAGTAATTATTTAAATAAATATAGCTACTCACTATATAACTATTTTTAGTTATTATATTGGTGACAAGAAATGGTATTTTCTTTAAGTGTGTTTGGATTCCCATGTTGTGTTGGTTTTATTTCTCATAAATTAACATTATATAAACGTGGTATTTAGAGAAAATACGGATTTCTAAAACTTGTTTTAAAGTTTTATTGCTATTTATACAAGGTTAATTATATGTATTAAGGATGTGTTGTAGATATGTTGTGTCGGAGATTACAAACCTCCAAAATTTATCTTTAGCTCTACTTATTCCTATTCTAGGGGTACAAATGTAGTTATCTATATAGAGATTTGTATCGCATATACAAAAGTTATGATTTGTTGTGATGTCTATGTTGTTATGTTCTCTTGTGATTTGTAGGATTTTACATAATTTCCCTGGTCCATTTACTATTGTATGTGGTTTGTTTTCAGATAATAATATTATACTTCGAATTAAGATTGCTGCTGGGAAACCTTGAGGTTCTGTTACAACATTAAAACAATTATACATTCCATAAATTAAATAAACATATGAGAATCCAGCTTTACCAAACATAACGGAAGTGCGTTTTGTGTATCCCCGAAAAGAATGTGCAGCTGGATCATCTTGCCCTATATATGCTTCTGTTTCTATAATAATTCCTTTATGTTGATTAAATTGTAGGATTTTTCCTAATAGATTGCTTGCAACATCAAGTGATTTTTGTTCATAAAATGATCTGTTTAGTATGTTGTACATGTGTTGTTATAATTGAAGTATATGCACGTGATTGTATTGGTAATATATAATTCTTGTCAATAAGTGAAGGTTAATGAGGTAGTCAAGTAAGATAAATATACAACATATTATCTAAAATTACATTTGTTATGTTAGTGTTTTTGAATATAAATTTATCGAATATAATTAATTTTTATTGTTAATAAAATACTATAAATAATCAAGCTAGTTGGTGTGAAAAGCTAGTATTGTTATGAATTAATATATTTGTGATGTTTCAGTAAAAGATTATTTCATTTTATATAACTGATTTAGATAATCATTAATTAACAAGAGTTTGACAATAAACTTTGTAGTAGTGATAAAAATTAGTTATGTAGAACGGTAATGGTGGCATGTAGATAAAATGTTGTTTTTAATGAAACAATATAATTGAGTTATCAAGTATAATCATTTGCTAGTTTATAAAAATAAATATTTAATATTTGTACGTTATTTTCATCTGTTAGTTATGATGTATATTTTTAAAAATCATAAGGTTGTTGTTAGTTAAGTCAGATTTATTAATCAAAATAAAAGTGTTTTCATATATCATGTAATTATTCTTAATGTATATATGAATTAATAAAATTATTATGTGTTGTTTTTGATTTATAATATAATTTTAATATATTATTAAATAGTGTGTGTTATGCAAAATCAGTATTTATCTTTAACATGTTTAATATTATGGAGTATTTTAGTAGTATCTATACTAATACATGTTGTGTTTAGATATGTTATGCTTAGTGGTAAAAAGACGAAAGGAACAGAGGGCCTACAAGCTTTTTTTAAATATGCTATACCTGGTGATATAAAGGCTAATGGAGCAAAGAACCTACAAGAAGAAGGATCAAAAGAAGTTATTGGCACGCAAAAAGAAAAATTAAAAAAATCCGCATTGAAGATTGTAGCTCAAGAAGAAGACGAGATGGTACGTTCAAATTCAAGTACACAGGTTGCTGACCTACAAGATAAGGGAGTTGATGTAAAAGGACAGCAGTGTAAATTACAATTAGATGCACCATTTATTACAGAAGGTGATCAAGGATTTGGTGAACAAAAATCACAGTGTCGATAAGAAAGCATGGTAATGATACAACCACGGGAGTTACCTAGGGTACAACAGATAACTCTTGCAAATGTTGTAGTTGCCCAGATTGTGATGGTATTGGTTTATATTCTTTCTAGTAAGAAAGAGGGAGTTAGTTTACTGAGAAATAATGTTATAAGATTACTACTTGTGTAAAAAATAATAAAATATAAAAAAATCATTGATAAAAGTTATTTATCTTTTGATTGTGTTAAGTAGATAGCTTATCAGGCAGTATTACTCATTTGTGTAGTTTAACTATCAGTGAATTTTAAAATAATGTTTTGCGCAGTTTTGTGTTGTTGGGCGTATTATGTGTATTTTTTGTTTTCTCAGTTTTATTTAGTTATAGCAAATTTATTTATCAAAATTATAAGCATTTAATGAATGATGTTGTTATATTATGTAGTATAGTTTAAGTAGTGTAAAATTGCATTTACTTAATATTTGGTGTATAGTAGTGATATATTATTGTATTAATTGTGATGTGTGTTATGGATTATTATACACAGGTTATGGTGGGTCTAATAATAGGTGCGGTAGTATTCCACATAGTTATATTCATAATACATATGTTGCTTACTACTGGTGTAGCTATCTATTATAATGCGGTAATTCCAGGGTCACCATATCATCAGGAGTATCTTGAGGTTAAAGAGGAATTCAAACAATTCTGCAGAGGGGATTACAAAGCAATATTATCTGGTGGTACTGTAATACCAAATACGACAGGATTTCTTAGATCAGGGCCAGACAATAAAGAGAAAAAAGGTGACATAGTGCAGGATTGTAATGTAAATAAAGATGATAGTTTATCTAATAACGATGGAAAACCGCAGCGTAAATTGGATTCCTGTACTTCTGTAGAGGATGTAAATAATATATTATCAAATGGAGATGGGGTACGAGTAGAAAACACACAAAATCATGCTGTTGTTCTAGATCATATTGTAAAAGTGAGAGCATATAATAATGTAAACATTTAGTGTGTTTAAAACTATGTAACTTATGTATTGTGTTTAGGGTGTGATATATTTGTGTATAAATAATAATACTCTATTTTGTTTTAATACAGTGATGTGTGCAAATATAAATATACTTACTATAACATTAATCGTTTCATATCAAGAAATTATGAAATAATTTATAGTGCTGGTTATGTTAAGTTATATATGTGGTCACTCAGTTATAACATTAAGTATGTATTTGTAATATAGAATAAACGATAGATTGTTTGAGAAATTACAACGTGTATATAATTTTAATATGACAAATCGACTTTAGGTAATAGGAGTAGTGATTGTTTGTTATTTAATGTTGGTTATGTATTATAAGTCTGAAATAAATTGGATTGTATAGTGCTGTAGAGTTTTCAGATGGTTAGTTAGTTTGTGTAGTAGAATACTATTAGAGGCAATTTAGGTGAAGGTTTATATATTTTTATGATAAATACAGTATGTATTATAAGAATAAAGTAAAATGGATTGTGTAGCACTATAGAGTTTTCAGATGGTAAATTAGTTTGTGTAGTAGAATACTATTAGAGGCAATTTAGGTAAAGGTTTATATATTTTTATGATAAATACAGTATGTATTATAGGAATAAAGTAAAATGGATTGTGTAGCACTGTAGAGTTTTCAGATGGTTAGTTGGTTTGTGTAGTAGAATACTATTGGGCAATTTAGGTAAAGGTTTATATATTTTTATGATAAATACAGTATGTATTATAAGAATAAAGTAAAATGGATTGTATAAGCACTGTAAAGTTTTCAGATGGTTAGTTAGTTTGTATAGTAGAATACTATTAGGGCAATTTAGGTAAAGGTTTATATATTTTTATGATAAATACAGTATGTATTATAAGAATAAAGTAAAATGGATTGTGTAGCACTGTAGAGTTTTCAGATGGTAAATTAGTTTGTGTAGTAGAATACTATTAGAGGCAATTTAGGTAAAGGTTTATATATTTTTATGATAAATACAGTATGTATTATAAGAATAAAGTAAAATGGATTGTGTAACACTGTAGAGTTTTCAGATGGTAAATTAGTTTGTGTAATACAATACTGTTACGGAGTTTTGTTTAAGGTTTATGTATTTTTATAGTAGATACAGTATTTAGCTTATTTCATAATAG
Organism: Ehrlichia ruminantium; assembly: GCF_009728835.1. GTDB lineage: Bacteria > Pseudomonadota > Alphaproteobacteria > Rickettsiales > Anaplasmataceae > Ehrlichia > Ehrlichia ruminantium_B. Next base: position 1,160,170 of record NZ_CP033455.1, on the reverse strand, counting down.
TATCGTAGTTATATTGAATATTGTGTTATTTCAATAAAAAAAGTTGTTAAGGTAGAAATACTTAGGTGTTGTGAGATATATAATAATTATGAGTATATAGATATGTATTAGGAACTATAATACTATATTGTGTATTGTTACTGATATACATAATATATTGTATTATTTAAATAATAATAGTACACTTACCAGCGTGTTTTTTAGGATTTGTTAGATTCTAAATATTCATTCATAAAAGTAGTAATCAATTTAACAGAAAATATATATTTGGATGCTGGTACTTACAATTTCTATTTTGTCTTAAGTTTTATAATTTCCATTTCCTTATATTAAGTATGTTTCTGAGATATCTAATTGTAGCTATGGATTTATTATTTTAAATAATGGTGGAGTGTGTGTAATGTATGAAGTGAATATTAATTGTATATCTGTAGAAATAAGATTGGCAATTTTGTTGGTAGTATTATTAATACTATTGATAGTAACTGTATGGGGCATCTTTTATAAAGGAACGTATACTATTGATCATAAAAAACGAGACAAAGTAAAATTATTCGAAGATAGTGATGTTGGCAGTAATGTTGGCAGTAATGTTGGTAGTAATGTTGGTAGTAATGTTAGTAGTGATGTTAGTAGTGATGTTAGTAGTGATGTTAGTAGTGATATTACAGTGATATCTAGTATAGTTGAAAAAAATAGTGAGTTTTTAGCACAAATAGATAGTCTGAATCTTGTTATGAAAAACGTTGATGTTCAACATGATACTAAATCTTTTGATGAAGTTGGGATGAAAAATCCTAATGATAATACAAGTACAACATCTGAGGTTTCTAGTGTTGTCAATGACTGCAATTCTATTGCAGGTAATGTAAGTTATATTCGTCAATGTAGTTTAGAAAGTGTTATTGTACCTGTTGTTAATGCTCATACAGATAATGCTCAAAATGATAAACCAAACATAAATGGTGTTTCTTCAGTGAGGGCAACACAGGGAGAAGATATAGGTAATAGTCAAGGTTTAACAAGTAATGTTGTGAGTGTTATCAATCCTATGGTTGGTGTTGCATTAAGTTTGTTTGAATATGTTAGGGAGTAATTTCCATAATCATTGTTTATTATGTGTAAAGGGTTGTAGAATGTTATACAGTGTAAAGTTTTATTAAGTAGCAAAGTTATTGTATAGTAGTGTGCTGTTAATGTATTAGGATATATATAAATAATAGAATAATGTGTAGCGTAACAAATTTAATGTATAAGTTATAGTGTAAAACTTACCTAAGGGAACCTATTAAAAAAAGCTAGGTTAGTTTGTTATAGTAAGTGATTTTATATATGTCTTGAGTTATGATAGATCATATAGGATGCTAAATTTGAGATACTGATTGTACATTTCTGAATTTTTGTAGGAACTTATGTCTTATTTAGTAATGTAATACTATACCTTTATTATATTGTTATAAGAAGAAAAGTAACATATATTTGTTGGTGTGTAACTGAATTTCAGTACTGAAGTGATAGTGCTAGATTTTCAGTATGTACATTGTACGCTGTTAAAATTATGGAGAAATTTATTATTCTATTATAAAGTAAAATATATAGTCAAAAGCAATAGGATATTTTGTTAATGGTCTATGGTATGACAGTTATGGTGATAAAAAACAATAATATTATCTTAAACTGAATACATAATTAGTATCTTGTTGCACGTTACCGATACAGTATATGTTTAATCAATACTGTTGTTATATTAGTAGGAAGTTATATCAAATAAATATATTCCATATTTATAGAAGTGAATAGTAAATTCTCCTACTCGTTTATAGATTGACATTAAAATTATAAAAGTACTTGTCCATTTTAACATGTTTGTATTTATAGTAGGTGCAAGTGCTAGAAAATTGCTCTAATGGTATTCTACTATACAAACTAACTTACCATCTCAAAACTCTACAGTGCTACACAATCCATTTTACTTTATTCTTATAATACATACTGTATTTATCATAAAAATATATAAACCTTTACCTAAATTGCTCTAATAGTATTCTACTACACAAACCAACTTACCATCTAAAACTCTACAGTGTTACACAATCCATTTTACTTTATTCTTGTAATACATACTGTATTTATCATAAAAATATATAAACCTTTACCTAATTTGATAAGAGTTTTTTTTCAATATAAAAAATAGTAAGTATTATAATATGAGTGATTAGGTAATGTTGTTTTGTATAGTAAGTTGTATGTGTAATAAACACTGATTATTATAAAATACTTTTATTTTTGATAATATTTTGATAGATGTTTATTGATATATAGTATTCGTAAATCATGTAATAAATATAGTAAAAGTGTGTTTGTATTATGCATCTATCAGGAGATGATTGTGAATGATGTCGTTAAAAGAAAATATGGTTAATGAACCTTTAAATAAATAAGATGACTTAATATTTATTATGGTATTACTAAATTTTGATAATTACGTGTTAATGTTGTGTGACCTTCATTAGCCAAAGGAGTCATTATATGTTAATATTTTTTAACTAAGTAATAAATTGATTACTTTTTTATATTATTATTTTCTACGTTTATCTTGTAAAAGGAAGGATATTTCAGTAAGAATACATACTATTTACGATGTCTTTTTATGAAAATTCATCCAAATATTGTTTTTGTCAGCATAATTACTTGATAAGCATTAATCTTATGTTCCTTTAGTAAGAATATGGATTGTTTAGTCTATTGAAGGGAATAGAAATTAATATGTATTGATTACTAAGTGGTAACTTATTAATAAGTAGTTTGCGGAGAAAAAGGAATTCATATGTTGGAAACTCAGGAATATTGTTTTATAGGATTAATAGTGCTGTTGGCATTATTGTTCTGTATTGTTATGTGCGTTGCAGCATGTGTATTATCCAATTTTTGTAAATTTAGGAAGGAATGGAATAGTGTAAAAACACAAGATGCGGATTATTGTACGGATATTGAAGAACGACTTCGGAACGTAATTGGAAAAACTAATGAATTGGAGAATTTAACAAAGCTAGTTCATGATCTGCATGATGATATGAGTAAAGATGGTATATGTTCTGATGAAAGATCTACAACTGATCATAAGATGTTAAGTGCAAATTTGTTGTTAAGAATACCTGATAAAGTTAGTGGTCCACTTATTCGAGATCCGTCAAATCCTATAAGTGATGATCCAACAGGTCAATCTCTTATACTAGAAAATCCTATGTTTTCAGATGCTGATAAAAATCCGGAAGAAAAAGGAGCAGAAGGAGATGTTAGTGATAAAAAATCTTGTGTAACATCTGATGTATCAGTTACTTCTGTTGCTGATGGAAAGTTAACTGTGCGTTATAGGCATTAAGATGTATATTAAAATGAGTAAAATATGTGTTAAGTAAAATTAGTATACGTATTTATATTATACTGAGTGTGTTTTATACTTTTTTGTTAATTTAGTGAAGTAGCATAGTATATGAATATTATGCTATCAGTATTTGTATGGTATTGTCGTTTATAGATGTAGGAATATTCTTTTCTCTAGTTTTACAGATATGTGTGGGGAATTAAAAGTTTTATTCATTTTTCTAGTTGTGTCTATATACAGCTTGTTTAGTAATTTTTCATTTATTATTAGTTGTAAAAAGCATTGAGTTGTAATTTTTATAAGCTGCTTATATTATAAATCTATATATTCTAATTTACTTGTTTTAGCAATACATCTTTGTATCAATACTATAGTATTATTGTTGTGTTTGTATTGGTCATTTACTATAATACATAGTTTTATCATGAAGTTATATACTTACAAAATATAGAAAGAAGTTGTCTATGTGAGTTAGTTATTTTCTAAGGTTGAAAGAATGCTATAATGTTAAAGGAATTTAAGGTATGTTAATATGTATTTCCTTTTGAGCATATAATGTTTGTACTGATGGTATATGCATTTTCAGCTTTTTAAAGACAATTTAATGTCATAATTGGACCTATAACAATTTTTTATACAACATATTAATACAATTAATTAATATAAAAGTAATTAGTATATATGAATATATTAATGAGAAAAGTTAATATATTAATTACCTTTCTATGTTAGTATGCTTTATCGGTTAGAGTTTAGCATATAATGGAATACATATGCAAACTGTAGAGATTATCAAAGTGTTTAGGGTTATTTTTTTTTTTTTTTTTCAGATTTATACCAGATTAATGAGTTGTTTAGTGGTTACTACATGTTTGTTTTTTAAGTAGGGGAATCTTATGAATTTGCGAGTTTATATAGCATTAACAGTTGTTACATCGGTTTTACTACTTATTTGTACAATTGCAATGGTGAAGGTCTGGTTAAAATTAAAAGAAATGCGGAGTTCTGTTGCTGGTTTGGTTAGAACAAATATGGTGTACTATGAGAATACACGTAAAGAGCTTGAGAATGTACAGAGTAATGTGGAAGCACGCGTAAAAGAATTAAGTGCTGAGTTGTTATATTTATCAGATGAATTAGCAAAATATTCGTGTGATACATCTCTTGGTGTGGGTAATGCTCAATATCAGGATGTGATGGGTAAACAGGATAAAATTAGTGACGAAGTAGAGGATCAAGCTGTACATTCTGGTGTGCGAAGAAGTGTAATAGGATCTATAAATACTGCATTGGAATCTTCAAAAGAATCTCTGGGGGAAAATAAAGAATCTGGAGATGATATTTCAGAAGTTCCTACTAAACCTATAGTGGAAAATGTAAAAGCAGGTAGTTCACGGGACCAAAGTACTATTCCGCGTGTTGCTATGCAAGATTTATCGATAGGATCCCAAGATCTTGAACAGGGAAAGCCTGTAGGTAGTAATGTAACATCTAAGTTGAGTTCTATTGAATTACGTGATGTAAATAATAGTAAACCGATAAATCCTGTAGGAGTAGTAAGGTAGTTACCCTTTATATATTAAAAATATTTTACAGAGTAGTTTGTTTTGTGTTCTGATAAAATATTGTAATTATAATATAAGTTTATCGATGTGTCAGGATAGTGTAGTTTTCATTATAGGAATTACGCTTTCTGCCTAATTAATGTAGAAATTAGTTAGATTTATTGCTGTACTACATACACTATGTTTTATATTACAAGAGATGTATTTTGTGTAGATAGATTGTGTATACAAAGTATATATGCAGTTATGGTTGAATTTTTCTTATCAGTTTATTTTAGATATGATGTAATATGTGAGTATATTTATGATATTACTATATTGATACAAGAATATATCTTAATGGGTGATATTTTAATGTTTAAGTAATCAAATTGTTATTGATTTTCATATATAAGATTAAGATAAAAGAAAATATGTACGATCATTTAATATGCTGTACAATATTGTGGAATAATGTTAATTGTATGGTTGATAAGTTGATATTTTAGCGATAAAACTACCACTTATGTATTGATATCCAGGTATAGTAAAGATAAAAAAATAGATATGTTATTAATTAGAATGTTACAGCTGTATTATAAAATAATGTCAGTAATGATATTTTTATCTACAAGTCTATAGCTATTTTATTTAATTAATAAAAGATGTCAACTTATAAGGATGTACAGGGTTACTGTAATATATAATTAAGTTGCAAATATCTAACAATTAAGAAAATAATTATACGCATATTTTAGTTATGCGTATTTTAAAGTTAGATTAATTTATTTAGTGTAACATTATCTTTACAGATAAATATTTGTGATCTAATTGCTGAAGTTTGGTTACATAAGTATAGGTGTGTTTGTGCAGACTCATTATATTTTGTTAATAGTATTTCTTCTAGTAATAGCCTTACTAGGAATAATTTTCTGGGCTATAAAAACTTTAAGAGAAAATGAGCAATTTTATTATAAATCTAATATAATTGATAATAAAATAAATGATATTTCATATAAATGGTTTGTTAAATTTTTAGTAAATTCTCAATTTACTATTGATAAATTATGTTTAAGATTACCTATACAAAATAGATATGAAGTTAATGATCAGTTTAAAGAATCTACAGATCAAATGCGTGTATGCATTGATGTATTTGTCGATCGACAGACACCATTAAAAAGTGACACTATTTATGATGATTATGATAGCACTATGAAAAGTATGAAGTCTTTATTAGATAAGGCTATTGATAATTATCCTGAGTCATGCAAAGTAGAGATGTGTAATCATTTTGCTGATATGTGTAGTTTTATTAAAAGTGATATTGAAGATTTATTGGAAAAAGATGTTGTATTGGGGAAAGCTAATGTTTCTTCATGTCATGCGAAGTGTAATCAGGTGAACATATAAAAATTTGTAATAGTTTTTCTTAGATTAGTATTTAAATTGTAGTGTCTAAAGTGATTAGTAAGATTATTATTTAATAGTAGATTTGTTTATCTTGTAAATTATAAGTTTACAGTAGTGTAGATATTCTAATTATCTAATGATGATATTTAATAGTACTATAATTAGTAATTTATTGCTAAATAAAAAGGTATATTTTATATCTACAGGATATATTATTGATTTATGTTACTGTGTATTAAAAGCATATAAGTATTAAGTAATTGCTTTATTGTGATATTTAGTTAACTGAAATATTTTATGTATAATTCCTTTATATTTGTTTATACATAATTGTGACAGTATGTTGTACTTAATTTAGTAGCAACTCTAAGATATGCTACTTATTAGATATAGCAATGTAGTGTTTATGATATAAGTGTTGAGTTTATATATCTTAATAAAAAAGTTGCGTTTACTTCCTTTTTCTAGCTGGTAATTATCATGTTGTATACTATAGTCCTTACAGAATAGTATAGCTATATATGTATAATATTGGTAAAAGATAGAGTATGCTCAAATTTTACAATATTATTTTTGGATTGTATATAAAAACTAGATCTATAATTTCTCTTAAAAAAGTCAGATTTATTATTTTATAAAAAATGTACTATAAATTTTTGTTGTTATGAGCACTATTGGTTTTAAAGTATATATTATCGATGTATTTGATTAAATAGTGATTGTCGTTACTAATGTAGGATAAAAACTTACTAAATGTTTTTTAAGTGTGATATGGAAATTATTTAGTAGAGGTATTCTTTTATTAACATAGTGTATTAGTTGAATAATACTTTATGTATTAATGAAATATAGATAGATATTTTTAAGAATTAAATGGTATATTTAAGTTGTAATGTTGCATTACATTACAATAAATTTTTATATATGTTAAGCGCTATAATATATAGTTTATTATTAATAAATTTATACTAATCTTATCAAATGTAATGTTGTTATGGGTGTAGCATCTCTAATACTGCTACTTCTAAGTGTGGTAATATTTGTGTTATGCTATTTTGTAAGAAAGTTACTTCAACAAAAGTTGTATATTGAGTCAGATATGCAGGGATTAAGTAGAGTTTTGCCTGGAGTACAAGGAATACCAGTAACTCTTTTAAACAAAGTTAATAAGGCACTTATAACTGAGGAAGTTACCAGGTCTTATTTAAAACCAGGTAGAGTTGAACAGCGTTTATACAATCAAGCATTTATTTATGGTACTTTATTAAGTATGCTAGGTGTTGTACGACAGTCAATACCAGAATCTTCTGGGCAGAATTTAGAAGATTTGTTGAGGTTGTGTGACAGTAAACTTGTTGATTTAGAAAGAACATTAGAAGCATTTGATCAGGTAGCGATTTGTGAAGATGGTAGCACAATTTCAGAGTTCTTAAGTTATGAATTATTAGGATATAATAGGCTATTATCTACTATTACTAAGGTACAAGAAATGGTTAAGTTAGTATCTACAAAAAATGCTGCAGATTATGACCTATATCATATTATTATTAAGGCAAGTATGGACGATTGTTGTAAGAAGCAAAGAATATTGCAAAAGTTATTATGGGGTAGAGATATAAAGGAAGATGTTATTGTTAGGTGTTAACTAATGATAATATGTAATATTATTAACTTATACTAAATGGTGCTGTATAAAAAATGTTTATAATACCAATAAACAAGACACGCTAAATATACAATTATATGATGTTTTTTACTGTAGGAAAAGTTATATGTTTGTTAGGGAAGTCTATTTAGTTAATATTCACTGTAGGAAAATATGTGTATAAGGGTATTAAAATTAAGAACTTAAAAGCAATGTGTTTTATATGCTAGATAGTCTTGTGAAGCATAAAAATATATATTTGTAGTACGTAAGGGCTAAAATAAATATGTACATGTTATGATGTCGTGTGGTCTTAGATGTATTATTCCTATTAATATAAGGTATTAGTGTTATTATAAACATGGGATGTATTGGTGATGTGTAGCAAGATATTAATTATGTATTTTGTTTTATAGTATTATTATTTTTTTATCACTTGCTTTGTTGAGTTGGTTAGTTTGTTTTTTTATAGTGAAGATGGACTATTAACATATATGTCTATAGCTATGTCTTATAAAGAATAATTTGATGTTAGTGCCTTTAAATACATAAGTTGTGTAATAAATTTATGTAATATACTACTGTTATGTGTAAGGGTTACTATATTAACAAAGAGTGGGATTGTAAATCTTGTATATCATAGGAATTCCAGTATTTAGATTTATTTGTTAAATCTTATCATAAATATTATGTCATAAATATCATGGTATTAATTCTTAATGTTGTAATAAGTCTACGGTAGGAAAAAACAAATAATAAATTAGGATTTTATTAATTTATATTCACATATACTTAATATAGTAAGGTTTTTTACTAAAATTTGAAAGAAATATGTAATAAATTTAAGACTTCTGTGTTTGAAGAATGGTATAGAATACTTATAAAGATAATGAGAGTATCTCATTGCTATTGTGGGTATTGCATATGCACAAGTGGGTTCTGGGATTTGTAAGAAGGGGTATATTATGGAATGGAATGAATATGTTATTATGGGAGTAATAGTATTATCTATAATTATTATTGCTTTACTACTATGTATTTTTAAATGTATTTATAAAGCTCTATCTCATAAAAGACAAATAAGTGACAAGAGTGATATTAGTTCTTGTGTAGGTGTAGCATGGGATAAAAAAGTTGATAGTGATATTCAATATTTAATTGCAGGATTACCTTATACTACACTTGACGCGCAATTAAGTGAAGAAGGTCAAATTAATCCTTTAGCAGATGTACCAGAAAGTGAGAAAGTCGGTAGTGAAATTGAACATTTACCTGAAGGAGTACCTTCTACTCAATTAAATAGTATTGTAGGTATGCCAGTACTAGATGGGTATGATAAGTCTTTATGTAAGATTCGTGGAATGAAATTACGATTTAGTATTAATGCATATCTTCTTACATCTATGAGATCAGCATTGTTGAGTTTATGTAGTAAGTCTAAGTTAGAAGGTACTGACACATTACAAGAAATAGTGTCAAGTTTAAAGTTGCTCTCTGTGAAGTTGAATAATTGGCGCTGGCATCTTGAGCTTGATAGTAAGCTAGCTATTGAACCACTATTGAATTTTGAACATAGTTTTTATTATGAAACAAGAGCATTAGTGAATAAGGCGTATCATACAGTATCTCGAGATAATGATAATACGCATATGTTTAAGACATGTTTAAATTTGTTGAGTACTATTGATAAAAGATGTGCTGATATGGATCAACAGATAGTTGCTGTAATAAAGGGCTTACAGGGTCCTAGTTCAGGTATTAGTCAATAGTCATGGAGAAATTATAAGTTATTTCTAGTTTAATAATAATATTAACATGTAAAAGTAATATTTAGGTTAGGTTAAAAAGCAGATATTGAAGTAAAAATGCTTAGTGTAGTGTTAATTGTAGATTATTAAATAAATTAAATCCATCAATATATATTATTATGCGAATACAGAGTATTGCTATCTCATCATATGTATTGGATGAAGTTTAACAATAGATGAATATTATATATCTACATTATTGATTTCAGTGATTATTTTGTAATGAAATTACATTGTTATGTACTCTATATGTAGGTATTTTTATTAAATGTTTAAGTCTTATTCTAATTATTTTAGTATTTATATTAATATGTTTGCCATTATTTATTATTTTGCGTAATAATTTGTCATATATTGTAATATATATTCATAATTTCAAGAATTTTCATAAAAATTTACATTAAAATAGTATATTTTTTATTAAATAGTCTTGTTTATATTAAAAAAGTCATATATTATCCTAATAACTTATGAAGGGTATGGTATATGAAGATAGAAATGTTAGTGCTACTTGTGACTGTATTATTAGCAGTCATAATTATAGTTGTTAGTTGTGTAATATATTGTTCTAGGAAAGTTTGTGAGGTAAGTGAACAAAATGCTTTGATAAATAATGGTATAGAAAAAGAAAGATCAGATTCTTCTGAAGCAATTTGTCATACTATAGCTCATGATTTACATGAGGGAAATTATGATGATACAGAGATGGATTTTTCTGATGATGAAGATGTTAGTTATAATAAACAGGATAGAGCACGTTTACCTATTCTGATAGATGATACAAAGTTGAATAGTGTACCACTTAGAGATTGTTCTCAAATTTGGTGTGGTGAAAGAAGGGGTGAAGGATTACAACAGGGTAATGGTGTTTGTTTAACATCTGTTGGTGCTTTAGGTTATAAATGTCATTCAAGTAGCATTATGTATCCTATGAGTTCAGAGCGTGTTGATTGTCAAGATGAAATATTACCTGTTAGTTATAATTTAAGTGGAAGTGGTAGTTCTGATATACTATTAGATCAGTCGTGTAGTAAAAGTATATTTGAGAGTGACCGTCTTTATTCTACAAGTGGTTTATTTTCAGGTGTTGGACATTTTAATAGTGCTGGAGCAGATTGTGATAGTTTGATTGGTGATACCTGTGGCTATGAAAGATTATCATCTAAAGGTTTTTCTTCTGAAAGATGTAAAGTAGGTGTCAAGCCACATGATAGTATTGGGGAATTTGCTTCAAATAGAGGTAGGATTTTTGGTGAAATTGCACGGCAAGATGATATGGGTCATACATTACCGACTGCAGGTCTGTTAGATAATGTACTATCTAGTGATAGTAGTCAATCTGCTGGTTGCGGATTAGGAGATGCTACTGCGTGTAATAGTAGTATACAAACACAAGATGTTATTTTGGATAAACCAGTATCTGAATTATTAAAGAATGTTGTATCTCCTAATCCTGTTCTTCAGGTTGATCAAATGGATACAGCTGATATCGAAAAAAGTATGCCAGATTTATTGGCTTGTTGTTTACAACGTTCTGATTCTAGTAAAGATGATGGTGTAGATAATACTGGGGTTCATAATGACCGAGTCCTTTGTTCTATAGGCCCACACAATATAGAGAGTAGATTAAGTACAGTAATGCATAATGCTGTTGATCAACAGTTTTTAAATCAAGTAGCAGGTATGACTTTTGAAAGTTTGTTAAAAATGCTGTCAAATATGGATTCTAATATACGTTTTATGCTTAATAGTGCAGAAATTAATCTGTACTTAATACTTAATGACCCAATGATGAATATACGCTTGATGTGCAGCCATCCACGAATTTTTCAAGCAGCTATACATACTAGGTATGCTATAAGTGGAAGTTGTGGTAGTAGGTCTATGAGTACTACGAGTACAAGAAGTAGAAAAATACATTTGCATAGTAAGAAGTTTCCCTGTGTTTCTAAACGTAAGTCAACAATGGCAAGAGTTTGTCGTGGTCAAAAAGTTAGTGTAATTTCTAGCAAAGCAAATGGTACTTGTCTTACTCGAAACGTTAATCAAAGTAGTAAAGAAGATACTGCTAATCATACTATGCTACCATTAAATGGTACTATTCGTATTACTCAGGTTATGGATCGTAATATCAGTACTATGGGATTACCATATAATAGAAGTGATCAGTCGTTGGTAAGGCATACTATAAATAGGCGATCTATAGGACATTATGTTGATGGAGAAAGTACGATGGAAAATCAAGAATTAGCTTGCCTTGATACAGGTGAACTGAGAAAGCAGCAATATTTAGATAGTACTTATTTGCGTAGAACTTGTGCTTATGAAGCACCAAGCATGTCTACTCAGGTAGTTCAATCAGTGATGAGAGTTGATCCTAATGACTCGTTAGATGCAGTGTTAAAACTGGAATATGATAGATTGGATAATATATTATTAGAAATGAATGATAGAAGTTTGCAGAATAAAATAAGGGATGAATGTTTAAATGTGCATAGTATGATATTACAGGTTATGCAGTGTATAGATCAAGAGGTTATATATCCTACTATACAAAGTTGGGTTGTTCAGCGAGGTGAAGCGTTATATAACAAACATAAAGTTACACTTGTGAGAGATTGTATTAGGCTATTAACAAGTGATATTAAAGGATCTTGTACTGATAAAAGCTGTAGACAAGCTTTAGTAAGTCGATTGACCCATAAAGTAGAATCTTACATTCGATCTGAGTATATTATACAAGTACACAATATTGCTAGAAAAAAAGCAATAACAATGGCGTATAAAAATGTCTTAGTTATGATGACTAATAAGGTGCGATCTAAGCATACTATAATACAAAATGTTGTGAAAGGATATGTAAAACATACGAATAATCCTAAAAAAGGTATGTTAAGTGCATTAGTATCCAAGATAGTAAACGATAGAGAAGAACTTGATGTATTCAGATCTTTTCATAAGTTGGCTAACTTTTTTATGAATAAGGCCAAAGTGAGAACTATATCTATAGTCAGGGAATCTTTAAAAGAACATAAACAGGAAATTTCATCTACTGTTGTTAGAAATAGTGTTATAGAAAAAATTAGAAATAGTGTGTGTAATGGATTCGAAGAATCTCCTAGTTCTCATATGAATTGTATCATAGGTGATGAGTCTAATGTTATTAGTTTGGGTCTTACGCAGGCAAAACATCGTATCTTTTAACACTTTCTAATGTTATTGATGTGATATAATTATTAAAAAATAATTATATTTTAGTATAAAACTTAAGTTTTATTTTTATATAAATTAATATTATTCAAATAAAGTATAATATATTTTAATAATTATTTAAAAAATTTATTAGAAATAATAACTTTTTTTTATTATAATTACTTAGTTATTAAATATATTTTTTTATTAACTAATATTAATTTTTCTCGTAAAATCATATGGGTAGTATAGTGTTGTATGAAGCAATAACTAATGTAGTGCTGGTTCTTGTATGTCTTGCTTATGTTTTGCTTATAGTTAATTTAATGTTATATATTATAAATACTATAAAGAGAATGCTAGGCCGTTTACATATATCAAATGATTCCAAGGATGATGTTACCTTTTGCAAATATGGTAAAGATGAAAAAGAAATAGATGTGGTGGATGACTTAGATGATAATCAATGCCTAAAATCAGTTGATTATCAGAAAGATGGTGATGTAAGTGGTAATTCTGGAACTATGCCTACTGGTGCATCTTCTCGGGTAGATCAAGTAGAAGGTCAAACTTCTATATTGCACGTTGTCAAGTGCAGTAGTGCAACAGGAAGTAAACGAGTTGTAGATAAAGTAGGTGTTGTTGATTGTGATGTTCATGATAGTGTTGATGCTATAGAGACAAGTAGTGATATTGAATCGAGTATTGAGAGACCAAATACTATTTTTCGAGGTAACAGTACTGTTCTTCATTCTCAGACTGATAATGTAAGAAATATTAGAAGAACAATATTGAATACACAACTAATAGCACCAGAGGGATCATGTTTACCTAATACTAGTGGAGCAGTATCTGTAGAAGAGACCAAAGAAAAATCTGTGGCGAAGGAAGTAGTTCCTAGTAATGGTTGTGTAGACTGCAAAATAGAAAGTGATGTTCACCCGAGTTCTTGTGCTGTTTCTAGTACTGGGTCTGATAATATGAGTAATACTCAAGTGGGGCCGTTATATACAACACTAAGGACGTTAGAAGAATCAAGTTTACCTGATGCTAGTGGGACAATACCTGCAGAAGAGACCAAAGAAAAATCTGTGGGGAAGGAAGTAGTTCCTAGTAATGGTTGTATAGACTGCAAAATAGAAAATGATGTTCATCCGAGTTCTTGTGCTGTTTCTAATACTGGGTCTGATAATATGAGTAATACTCAAGTGGGGCCGTTATATACAACACTAAGGACGTCAGAAGAATCAAGTTTACCTGATGCTAGTGGGACAATACCTGCAGAAGAGACCAAAGAAAAATCTGTGGGGAAGGAAGTAGTTCCTAGTAATGGTTGTGTAGACTGGAAAATAGAAAGTGATGTTCATCTAAGTTCTTGTGCTGTTTCTAGTACTGGGTCTGATAATATGAGTAATACTCAAGTGAGGCCGTTATATACAAAACTGGAAACATCAGAAGAGTTGAATTTGTCTGTTACTAATGAAGCGATGCCTATAGGAGGTACTACTGAGGAATCTGTAGAAGAGGACGTAGTCTCTACTGGAGATGTTTATGTAAAATGTAATATGGAAGGTGATGTTTTGCAGAATACTCATGCCGTTTCTTGTGTTCAAACTAATAGTATAAGAGATTTTCAAGAAAAACTGTTAAGTGTGGGATTAAATAATCCTAAAGATTCTGGTTTATCTACTGATGGAAAAAACACTCCCGTCGAAAATGTTAAACCTGGCATCTATGTTGATGGACAAGGTATTTACCAAATGAATTCAAGTTGTGATCTTATGAGTACTAATAATCAGGATAGTTCAGCTCGTACTTTAAGTGACACTTGTTCTGTAATGTTAGATTTTTATAAAGATGGTCATTCTATGTATAGTGAAACTATGGATAATCCGGGTTCTAATTCTTGTCCTAGTAATATGTATGATACTCAAAAACAGCGTTTGAATGTTAGTATACCTGAGTCAGTTAGTATGTCTTATTCAGATGTTTCTGGAGAGCAAAAGGGATTATTGTTAACGGTAGAAAACACAAGGGTTGCTGGTGTTCATAATGAATGTCATAGTGTACCTCAGGATGAGGCAAGTGAAGATCCAGGTAATTTGGCAACTGGTGTTGAGCGTATAAAACAAGTCGAGCAACAGCAAGATGGTGTTATTAGGCAGACA
The DNA here is from genome assembly GCF_009728835.1 of Ehrlichia ruminantium. GTDB lineage: Bacteria > Pseudomonadota > Alphaproteobacteria > Rickettsiales > Anaplasmataceae > Ehrlichia > Ehrlichia ruminantium_B. The sequence continues at coordinate 1,145,015 of NZ_CP033455.1, read as the reverse complement.
GCTTCTCTTATGGTTAACCCTTCTATGATTAATGCATTAGATGTTTCTAATGTTAATTTAGAAGGAGAACCCAATACTAGCGAGAAAGTTGTTGTATCGTTAGGTGGTATTACTGTTAATCCAGCTTGTAGTTCTGTCATAAAACATAGAGTGCAAAGTGTTGAACCTGTCATAAACAATCCAGTAACACCTGGTGCTTTGGAAAGTAAACATAATGTAATTGATTTAAGTGGAGAACATGATGTTGATGAAAAAGTTGTGTCATCAACTTATACTACTATTGATTCAATCCATAATTCTGTAGGTGAGTCTCAGGTTCAAGATATTGGATCTGTTGTAAAGTGTCAATTGGAATTGAGTTCTTCATCGTTTTCTCGTGATACATGTTTGGGCAAAGATACTAGTACAACAATGGACGTGAAGAAATGTGATGACGACAAGCCCGATAAGGAGTTTTCATGTTCTTCTGATAGTGAATGTACTGATGACAGTCTACCTATGGTTGGTATTGGGTCATATTTTATAGATCAGATGATACGTGATATCGATTCTAGTGCTAATAGTAACAAAAAATTATCTGATACTTTAGAAAAGAGTAGGAAACAATTTTCCCGATTAATTGAAGATGATAATGAGAAGTTGTACTACAACCTTATCGACATTGTAGATTTAATAGGGGGGACTATTGGTTTGTGTTTTATTAATGATAGTGACACAAGAAATATAGTACAATATGTAATGAAACAAGCTAATCATACTGATGATGATATGGCATCAATGATGCTTATGCGTGATGAAAAATGCCTATTTAGAATTTTAGTGAATATTGTTCCTGTATTTAATAAGGTCTTTTTTGGTAAAGGTCCCGTATCTGAGAATGAATGGAAGTTGATAGGTGGATTGTTATCAATGAGGAAAGGAATCTTACAGGGAAATATTTATTTTCAGAGACTAGTTTATTATTCAACGTGTATCTGTCGCAGTGCTATAGAAGCAATAAAGCAGACTGACATATTGTCTAAACAATATGATGAAATAAAGAGAAAAATTGAAAAGTGTGTAGCTGAGCAAGAGCAACAGAAAGATTCTTTTGTGAGACGTGTTGTAAACCATTTTAGTAAAAGTGAGAAAGAGTTGTTGAGTGAGTTAGATGAAGTAGAAAAAAAGAGAGAGTTAGTTCAGGAAATTCGCGACAGTTTAGTAAAAGAAAAGGAAGCATTATTAAGATGTGATGCTGGTTACATGAGATATCTTATATCACGTATTGTTTTTGATTGTTGGAGGTTTGACGATCAGTCTAAAAAAGTTCTTTCTAATGTTAGAAGTTTAGTACCTTATATATTGGGTGATGGAAAAGGTGTGGGTTTAGTAAAATATTTGATACCTGAGTCTAAGATTTTTAGTGGAGATACAGATGCTTTATTGTCTATGGTGAAAGCATATCATGCTACACGGCAATATAATGATATTGCTAAGAAAGGATGTCAAAGTAAAGAAGCAAGTACTTCTACTCCTACTAATATTCTGGAAGATGTAAGAGATTTGATAGGGATGGAATGGAATAAAAGCAGTGGATTAACTGTGTAATTGTGTATTGTCACTTTGTAATATTTATGTAGTTTTACATGATTTACGTAAAGATAGAGAACATTTTTATGTGATAAAGATTAATTTTTTAAGTTAAAAAGTATACATTTTAGTTAGTATTGCATTACAAGTTGTTAATAAATTAGTGTGTTGTTGTCAGAAGAAATTTAAATATATAAGAGGATTATATTATGATGAATGAAGGAAACGATGTTGCTGGTGTTTCTGATAGATCATATGCAGGTTTTAAAGTATCTTTAGGAATTGATCATACGTTAGAAGATAGATTATATGCTAGAGAAGTAATGGGTCTATTAAAAACTGAACAAGAAAAGTTTGAGGATCTAAAAACTTTCTTAGTTATATACGAACGTGATCTGCAGTTTTACAAGTTATTAACATTAGTAGGTAAAGCGTTAAGAAATGAAGATTTGACAGTTAAAAATTCTAAGCAATCTCCTGCTATGCATGCAATAATGAAATCTATTATGGTTTTACTCAAAGGTAAAGAAGTATTATTTAATAATGAGTTTGTTAGAAAACTTATTAATTATGAAGTAATAAAAGTTATAGAATTTATTAGCCAAAAGGAGGAAATTCATAGAGTTACAAATGAAAGAATATTACAAGCTAAAGAAAATAGTTATCTTGCAATAAATGAAGCGAATAAAAAGGATCAGGCTTTAATAAGTATGCGTAGTAGTATGAGTGAAGAAGATTTTACACAGCGTGTACAAGAAATATGTTCAGAAGAACTTGAAAAATTTTCGGACTTGGTTGGGATTTATGCTGAAGCGCAATCTGATCGGGAGATGGTTAGTGCATTAAAAGAAAAGTGTATCCCTAATATGACGGAAATATTGTCTTCTCGAGATCATGTTAGTTATAAGCTTGTAGTTGGGTTAATGCAAAAACTTGGTAAAATTTCGGGTGTAGATATGGTATATGTTAAAAGGTTGGTAAAATATCTTGTTCTTGATACAAGTATTCCAGGTGTGGCATTATCCTTATTACGTGATAAATTACAAGATTCTTTGAGGAATGTGTTACTTGGTATTCAGGAACATTTTGTAAATTCAGAAGAAGAAAGTAAACGCCGAAATAGTAGAAGACTTGATATGGAAAAATATCAACACATAGCTTCGATGGCAGAACCTTTTTTGTATATGATGCTGCCAACTAAGGATATATGTGATATATGTCAGGAGATATCTGATACTTTAACTATGCATTTTCAGAAAATAAACAAAGAGATAGAATTTTTATTGTCTAAGACATGGTCTTCTACACAGATGAACTATAAAATAGTAAGGGAGAAAGTGCTGGAATGTATTAGTAGTAATGTGAGGTCAGCTTATTCAGTTATTGAACAAGATGCTGATATGAGTACATGGTTAACTTTGGGTGTAGATCAGCAGAAATTATTAGATCTTTGTTCTCAGCGAGATATTGTATTAGATCGTATGGATGAAGTATCTAGGTTATCTTCTTCTGCAAAAGATTTTCCTAAAATTGTGTGTGATTTTTTGACAGATGATTGTGTAAATTATGAACGAGCATTATTAGAATCTAGGACTACTTTAAAGCAGATGTATCAAAGTATGCATCAAGTTATAAAATTAAGTGAGGTTCCTAATGATACAGTAGTGATATTAAAGGATCACATAACTTGTGTAAATCATATCTGTGAGAAATTAGAGCAAGATATGGGTGTATTAAAACGCAAACCTGGTGTAATGTATCCTACTGCGGGTATTGTAGGAGGATCTCGTGGTATGTGTTGTTTATGCTTGTGTAATAGTGCAATGTATATGAAATAAATACATATCATGGTTAATGTAATATGACGTGTATTCTTTGACTATATAAATTATTGTTATACGCTGTACTATAATGTTGTTGGTAAATGTATATAGGAAACATATGTACTATAAAGGGTTTCAGTTTTTACTGCTAACTTATATAGTACAGGGTATAGCAAATAATGTAGTAGCCAGGATGTTTTGATTTAATTGATGTGTCCCGTGTATTAACAACTATTCATTTTATATACTGTAATGCAATTTTATATTTTGAAAATTGTATGAGAATATTGCATATAGTAGATTTTAGGAATAATTTCATTTGTTTGGGGGTAATATCAAGTGTATCTATCGTTTAGTTAATGTGCAATGGTATTGCATTTATGATAAGGATTTTAGAAGTCGGTCCATTTTGATTGTATGCAGCAAAAATGTAACAACTGATATGGTGGCATTTAAGGTTTTGTAATTTAGTTAGTGTAAAGTGTGTTAACAACTATTCATTGTGTATACTGTAATGCAATTTTATATTTTGAAAATTGTATGAGAATATTGCATATAGTAGATTTTAGGAGTAATTTCATTTATTTGGATATAATATCAAGTGTATCTATCGTTTAGTTAATGTGCAATGGTATTGCATTTATGATAAGGATTTTAGAAGTCGGTCCATTTTGATTGTATGCAGCAAAAATGTAACAACTGATATGGTGGCATTTAAGGTTTTGTAATTTAGTTAGTGTAAAGTGTGTTAACAACTATTTATTTAATGTACTGTAATGCGGTTTTATATTTTGAAGGTTATATAAAAGAAATATTGTATTAGTTATGACTTTTTGAAAGTAGTTGGACTTGTACTGTATAATATACAAAGTGTCAAAGAATAGAGTTGTATTCTGGACTAAGAGTAGATTATTGTAATTACATAAATGATCAGTTTTATACTTATAAAATACCATTTGGTATTCTATTTTCTAAGTTGGATATGTAATTTTATTTTTTTGTACCTTGTATGATTTGATTTATCTGTTCTGTTTTTGTAAATTATGCTTTCATAACTATATATACATAGGGTTAAGTGTACATAGTCAATTTATTATGATTTTATCTACATGGTAACATAGGTATTATTTTCTACTGTACTAAGAAAAATATAGTTATCGATATTGATAATATTATATGATTATTAATTGGACACTATATCTTTTTATGTAGCGGAATGTGTTATGTAAATTACAAACATGTATTTAAAGGGTATTTATATATTGTTTTGATTGGATTCTAAGAGTTCTTATACAGAGTTTAATAAAATTTGTGTTTTTTGTATAATTTTTATTTACCTTTAGTAAATTATATTTTAGTGGAACTACTGATAAGCTCTTCTGTAATATGTTATTAATTTTTTATATCAAGGTACTTATATCAGTGGTTAGTGTATTCCTATATTATATAGTGAAAACTATTGGATGTAGGTCTATGTTTATTTATACTAATTTCTTTATTTTATAGTTACTTCTAATTTAATTCTAATATTATGTATTTGGAACATCTGGTAAAGCGTGTAATCTCTGTGCAACTTCCCTATATCTTTCTATTACGTTACCAAGATTGAGTCGGTAACAATCTTTATCTAGTTTCTTGTCAGTAGATATATCCCAAAGCCTGCATGTATCAGGACTTATTTCATCAGCCAGAAGTAATTCGGACTGATTACTGTATAACCTACCAAATTCTAATTTGAAATCTATTAGTTTTATGTTTACGTTTAAGAAAAGTTTACTTAAGGTGTTGTTTATATTGAATGCCAGCTTTTTGATAGTTTCAAGTTCCTGATGTGTAAGTAATTCAAAGCTTAAAATATGACTTTCACTGATCATTGGGTCAGATAATTCATCATTTTTATAATAAAACTCAATAATGGGTAATTTAAATGTGATACCCTCTTTCATATTAAATCTTTTGCTGAAGTTACCAGCTGATGCATTCCGTATAACTACTTCGATTGGTATTATTGTTGCGTGCTTTATTAGTTGTTCTCTTTCATTTAATAAAGATATAAAATGTGTGTTTATACCTGTAGCTGTGAGTTTTTTCATTAAAAGTGCACTTATATGGTTATTAATTATTCCTTTTTCAGGAATAATGTCAGCTTTTTTATTATTAAATGCAGTTATTTCATCTTTGAAATGCTGTATAACTTCTGTGGGGTTAGAAGTTGACAATATGATTTTTGCTTTTCCTTCGTAGATTTTGTGTACCATAAATGTTTAAAGGTGAATATGAGGGTTTATTGTATCTTTCTATAATGGTTTTAGCAACTGCCTTTTTGGTATTAATAATGTGTTGCATATATTAATACACTTAACACTCCATTAAATTATAGAACTCTAAATGCTATTATATTTAGTCGTTATGCTTTTACTATATACAATCAAAAGGAACCCACTACCAAAACCTTTCTGAATAGTTTGTTGTGTGTGTTTTTGTGGATTGATCAAAGTAATATGTATATAGTTGTAGAATAGAGAATATTAAATAGATCGGTATGGAGTAATCTTATGCAGCGTACTAAATTAAGAGAAGTGAGGGGAACTAAAGATTTATTTGGTAATGAACTTTATAAATTTCAGTATATACAACATTTAGCTCAAACAATAGCAAGTAGATATGGATTTATACCTGTTGATACTCCCATTATTGAGTTTACAGAGGTATTTACTAAGTTGGGTGATACTTCTGATATTGTAACTAAAGAGATGTATAATTTTAAGGATAAAGGTGGGGAAGATATAACACTAAGACCAGAATTTACATCAGCTATTGTAAGATTACTTATTAGTAAAAATTTGGCTGTGCCTGTAAGGTTATTTTCTAGTGGTCCTGTATTTCGTTATGAGAGACCTCAAAAGTGTCGTCAAAGACAATTTCATCAAATTAATTTTGAGTTTTTCGGGAGTGATAGTCCGATTGCAGATGTTGAGATGATATCATTAGGTTATAATATATTGAGTGAATTAAAATTGTTAGATTGTGTTAAACTGGAGATTAATTTTTTAGGTGATAGAGAAACTATAGATTCATATAAAGTACATCTTGTAGAGTACTTGAGTAAATATAAAAATGATCTATCAAAAGATAGTCAACATAGACTTATTGTAAATCCATTAAGGATATTAGATTCTAAAGCTCCTGAAGATCGTGAAATTTTGCTGAATGCTCCTAGTATTTCTAGATTTTATAGTCAGATTTCCAAAAGGTTCTTTAAAGAAGTTTTGGATGGATTGGATAGCTTATCTATTCATTATGTTGTCAATCACAATATAGTTAGAGGTTTAGATTACTATTGTAATACGGTATTTGAATTTACAACTTCTGAGTTAGGATCTCAAAATGCAGTGATTGCTGGTGGTAGATATGATGGATTAGTAAAATCTATGGGGGGAAATGATATGCCTGCAATTGGTTTTGCGGCAGGTCTTGAAAGACTTAGCGCTTTAGTAGATTATGAATATAAAAAGCCTAAAAATGTTGTGTTGATACCTATAGGAGATAGTGCAAGATTTTATGCTGTTAAACTTGCTTATGAGTTACGGAATGAAGGTATCCATGTGTGTTGGAATAATTATAAAGGTTCTAGTCTAAAAAATGAATTAAGAAAGGCAAATGATGCTGATATAGTCTTAATCTTTGGAGATGATGAGCTTCAGAATAATGTAGTGAAAGTAAAAGATATGAAAACTGGTGATCAGCGTGATGTTATTATGTGTGATTTGCTAGATGATTTATTGCCTAGAATGTTTACATAACATTTATAAAATACTTGTAAATTGTTGATCGCATGGGTAGTACTGAGGAATCATTATGACTAAATAATTGTATATTTAATAATAATATATTAAATTTTAATTAAATAATGGCTTATGCATATTGATAGTGTTTATTTTCTTATATAAAAACTTTTATGCGTATAACAACTTTGATTTGTAATGAAGTTGTGCCATTTATTATTATTTATACGTATAAATTATGGTGTCAATGTATCGTTTTCTTTAGTAGTGTAAGAACCTGATTGTTCAATATTTGATGGGTAGTGTTGTGTTCAGTAAAAAACTTAAGAAGTATCTTTCCAAAAGAGAAAGCATTTTTTTTAATTGTTTACGTAACTATGGTTTTAATAATCAAGAAATTTTAGGAACTCTCAGTATCCTTCTTTCGTTTCATCAAAATGCTGTTTCTTATATTGATACTGGTACAGGTATACCTAACACTATAAATAACTTGCATATAGTTTTTGACATTCCGCCTACTGATTCTAGAAATTTCACACTTTTTAGAGTTGTAAGAAAGCAATCTGTATTAGGTGTAAGTGCTGGTGATGAAATATTAACATATATTGTTCAAATGTATGGAATATATCGCGTTTTTGGAACTTTATATAAGCATATGCTTGCTGATCTGCAGCATACTAATGAACAAATTGTTGATGAAATTTTTAGGGATATTGTCAATACTTGCAAGATTGTTGTTGATATGGAATCGGTAGATGATAATGATGCCGATTTTGTGAAACATCTCAAAGAATTTACTAAAGTTGTTTTGGGCCTTGATTATAGCGTAATTAAGAAACAACTTCTTGAACAGGTAAAGCTAGTTAGAAGTAATTATTTAGCGACAGTAGCTAGGTTAGATAAGACTGTAGATCAAAAATTAGTAAAGAAGTTTCTTGTTATGATGATATATCGAGAGGCTATAAGGTATTTTTCAGAAGTTAATAGTGATGTATTTAGTAAAAAATTTCAAGAAGAGATTGCTCCTATACTTACTCCAGTGAGTGGATCATATGAAACAAGCTTGTCTTCTGTAGTATATGAAAATGAAAATGTTGATGTATTAACAAGGTTAATAATAGATGCCTATAGAAATCTTTTTTATGAGCTATATCCGGAGTGTTTAGATGTTTGTGATGAAAATTTCTTAATCTCAGCTTCTCTTTCTTGCGATATTAATCTTACAATAAGAACTTTTGAGCAGATGCAAGAAAAGTTTGATTATCAAGTTATGCCACGTTATTTTTCTAATTTTGTTAATTGTGATATTTCATGTGCAATACTGTTCTTGCTAAATACTGATAGGGCTAAAAAATTGTATCACTTGTATGTAATGAGTACATTATATAAGAACATGCTCATGGCAAGATTTGTTTCACAAGGAATGCCACAGAATGATATAGTCATGGAATTATATGGTACTCGCGAGTGTTTAGCAGAACATTTTTTGGAGTTGCTATATGTTTCGTGTCATGCTGCATTTTCTTTGGGATTACCTGCTTTATCAATAAAAGAATCTTATCAAGAATGTTATAATGCGCTATTGAAGATTCAAAGTGCCCCATCTTCTCAAGTAAATATATTGTGTTGTGAATATGATGAACTCTTCTTTAAGGTTAAGCAAAAGTTAGAATGTGAAAAAATTCTTACATATGATATTGGACGCAATGTAAATAACTTAGAGCTTTTGTTAAAATACTTAGTATTTAATGAAGATATAGACCCATGTTTATCTAATATGGGATTGTCATATCAAGTGATAACTTGTCATAGTAATGAAAGAAAGGTTAATCAAATTATTATGACCATGTGTAGGACATTGGGAAGGTTTGATGTTCCTTTAAGTAAATGTTCAAGTATTCTATTGAGTTTTTTATTAAAGTTACGCTGTGGTAATGTTCTGGTAAAGAAATTAATAGTAAGATTATGTGATATAGCATACTTTGCTCATCAAAATCCTCATCTGTTGCCGAAACATATTACAGTAGAGGATCTTGCCAAGATACTTTTCAAGATGCTATTTAGTTTATCAAATATATTGGATGAAGGAGTATCAAGTGGTGAAATACCAGGTGGTATAAACAAAGTTTTCATGTTGAATGACATGCATATTAAAAGTCTTGCAGATCTAACACGACAAGAGATTGACTATTATAATGCTGCATTTACGACTGTCTCATCTTTAGCAGAGAGATTAGGTTTTAATGTGAATGACGTTGACTTAAATAGTGAAATATATTGTGATGATTTTTATCCTGTATTATGGCATGCCGTACACAATATGCAATCAATGTGTACTTCTGCAAGTTATGTCGGTTTTGTAGGGAGTATTAATATTCAATCATTTGTTAAGTCTGTACAATTGGCTACATCCTATATAAGTCGTTTTAGTAGTGAATTGTTTTATCAGAATTTCTATAGAGCTGAATTATCTTCACTTCATTTTTTATTGTTTAATATTCTGATTTCAAATCCTGTAATGGATAATATCGATATGGTGTATTGTCGTGTATGTTCTGATGATACTGGATTTCCTGTTCGAAAGTGCGAATCAGTACTAAAAGAATGTATTACTGGTGGCAGTAGTACAGCATTGAAAGTATCAGTGCACGAGAGTTATAATCTAGCACGAGAAATAGCTACTATTCTAGTTGATAGTAAAGGACATATTTGTCTATCACAGGAGATCATTGTGTATTTGAGTAGTCTTGTGTTAGATGAGGATGCATTCAAATTTAGGGGTGTTGAATTAGATCAAGTTGGTAAGTCAACTATGTCATTGTTATCTATAGAAGCTATTGATCAGTTATATATTCCTAATATATATCCTACAGCTATGTCTTTGAGCATGTATCATCCTAAGGTTAAAAAAAGTAGTGATGCAAAAGTACAGTCAGATGAATCTGATAGAAAATTGTCTTTAAAAACTGATGAATCTTTTGTAGAAAGTAAAAAAGGTAGTGATAAAGTTGATGGAATATTTTCTGGTAGTGCAGTAGGAAAAATGCGACTGGATAAGTTTGCTGCAGTGCAATCTCTAGAAGCTTATGATTCTTCTGTTAAAGCTAAAAAAGGTGGTAGCCTAATATATAAGTTACGTGAAAGTAAAGTGACTAGTCATAGTGATAAAATGACAAAAAAATGTCCAATGTTTTTAAAAAAGAAAACCTGCATACTTGTACCAGTATTAACCTTACTTTTCAGTGCAGTATTGGTCTCATTATTATACCATTTCCAGGTTACAGGTAGGGATATAATAACTACCTGTGTTGCTATAGTCAACATTGCTGCAATTATGTCACTAATAATTCTTAATGTTTTACATAATAAGTCTAATAACCCTACCGATGACAATGATAAAGGTAAATGCATAGAGTTAGATGGACACCCAAATACTAACGGACTCACAATAGATGAAACCCCTTACAACCCTATCATGTACAAAAGTGTTGAAATGGATAAGTATGTTTCTTGATATATGTTTCTACCTATTCTCCTTCTTGTTCGACTATTTTACTTCTTAGGGTTGATAAGTCTGCAGCTCCTGCAATGAATGCATCCCCTATGATAAGTGCAGGAGTACCTCTGATGTTTAATTTTTCAGCTAAACTTCTAGTAGACTCTATCATCTTATCAATAGCATCAGCATTTTTGGATAATGAAGCTTTAAACTCTTCCTCTGAGATTTTAATTGACTTTACTATACTTAGTATAGAATCTTCATTAAACTGTTGCTTATGATTTAATGCTTCATAGTAAAACTCTAAATACTTGTCTGGATTAATGAAATGCACGGCTAGTGCTGCTTTAACAGCTTTCAATGAGGACTCTCCAAGTATTGGAAAATCTCTGAATATAACACGTACCTTACCATCTTTAATAATTTGTTTTATATCATCAGACATCATCTTACAATATCCACAAGCATAGTCAAAAAACTCAACAAATATAATCTTGCTATTTTTATTTCCCGCAGATGGATAAGAGATATCTTCAAGTTCAGATTTGTGTTTTTTGATGTTTTCACTAAGCTCTGCTTTTTCTGCGCGTGCTTGTCCTGTAGTAAGTAAATCTATTACTCTTTGAGGATAGTGACTTATATATTCCTCAACTATAGATATAACTTGATCTTTATTTAATGTAGACTTACCAGAATTATTAGATAGCCAATTATTTATTAACGGAAAACTTGCCACTAATAATACTAAAGCTAATAAAAGAAAGATTCTTAACATCATCAACCTGGCAGAATATAGAGTGCTAAAACTACTATAAATTTATGTTGAAGTCAATATATGAAAAATAAATATTGTTTGGGATTTTATTAGATCAATGATTTATAGTAAATTTTATGATCCTAATTTTGTATTCTACAATATTAAATAGTGAATGTAGAATTAATAAAGAAAGCTTAGTATTCTATAAATTTAGCAATGTTTATGATATAGTTATCAGCAATGAAGTAATAAGTGAGTTAATACAAGACTATAATTTTTTATTATATAAACTGTAGATATTTATCATGGCTGGCTTAGATATAGTTATATTGATGTCATTTGTTGTTGAATAAGATTACGTCTATTGTACTGATTTAATGATAATAATTTAGATGTTGGTATATTGTGTGTGTGGTGTATAACCTATACTGGAAATAAAAGGTACAAAAGAGATTAGTATAAGAATTTATGATAATTGTTTTATTATGTAAGTTGTGTAGCACTTGTTCTGATTTCTGAGTGATGATTATTATATTATAAAAAGATGGAAATAATAACTCTGTCATTATTTAAGACAAAAGATAGTGCTAGTATAGGATTTTAAATAGTTAACTAGTTTTATTGAGTTAATTAAAATAATTGGTAGTGTATCTTTTGTAATGGGTAGTTAGCCAGTATTCTATCAAATGGTTTTGCATATGATACATGGTAGAAATAACAAATAATGATTTTACTATAAATGGAGATAGAATGTCGGATAAAGTTGTATTTAATTTAGTTTTTAAATAATAATGTTAATTGTGTATTTGTGATAAATGTAAGGTATTTATTGATTTAGTTTTTATGTAATATAATTATCGCAAAAATGTAAGCTGCCATTTTGCATGTTACTGTTAAAATATATGTTGGTTCTATATGTGCAGCAAAAGAATTAAACAGGTAGAAAAATTTAAAACTAAGTAAAATGTCTATAATGTTAGTTTTTGAATAATAGGACACTTAGTTAGTTATGTTTGTATAGCAATTGTGATATGTTTACTTTAAGGGAAGCATAGAATATAGTAGTGTAGGTAGGTTATTCATAAAAAAAGAATTTAATAGTATTGTTTGAAATAGTTTGGATAGGAAATCATTGTGTAGGTGGTATAATATTTAGTGTGTATTTTTAATGAATTACAGTTTATTTTATTATTACTTTAACGATATTCTACAGCTTTCTAAAGTATATTTGCTTATTTAGTATTGGGTTAATTGAAATATTTCTCAGTTAAAAAAATATAATGGTGTTTTTTGTTTATAGATAATAGTAATACACTAATATTTTGCTATACACATTAGTAATATAATGGAATTTTTGTTAAATTGTGTAAAAATCTTATTTTTTGCATATAATGTGAAAAACTGTTCTAGGTCTTATTATGAGTGTTACTAGTAATTCTGAAGATGTATGTGTTGGTGTGAAGATATGGTTATGCATATGTTGTGTAGGAATATTAGGAATGGTATTTATTGGAGGAATAACGCGCCTTACTCATTCTGGCTTATCAATTACAGAATGGAATCCTGTAGTAGGAATATTTCCACCAGTGACTGAAAAAATGTGGATAGCAGAAAAAATGAAGTATATGACTACTCCAGAATATAAATACATTACCTCTAATATTACTCTAATGGAATTCAAAAAATTGTACTTAATAGAATATTTTCATCGATTGCTTGGAAGACTTGTTGGTTTTATTTTTTTGATACCGTTTCTGTACTTTATATATAAAAGAAAACTGAATAAAAATTTGATACTTCGTTTTATGTTAATATCTTCTCTAATATTAGCTCAAGGAGTAATGGGATGGTATATGGTTAAAAGTGGTTTAATTGATCGTCCACATGTTAGTCACTATAGATTAGCTATGCATTTACTGTTAGCATTAGTAATTTTCTATTTTTTGTGGAAACAATTTTTATTATCTGTTGTCTCTAAAATGAGATGTAATATTAAAATTACTAATACATTAATTTTTTATATAATTCCTGTGTTAATTGTTATTCAAATAACATTTGGTGCGCTGGTTGCTGGTTTAAATGCTGGGTTGTTAAGTAAGGACATCCCTTTTTTATCTAGTATAGGATTAAATGATTTGTTTTTTATTAAACCATGGTGGTATAATATTTTTGATAATCCTATAACAGTACAGTTTATACATGAAGTAATAGCTTTGTTGATTTTTATTGTTGTTATTATTGCTTTATTTGTGGTAAAGGCGAGGATTTTATCTATATATTTGTTATTAGTATTTTTACTCCTACAATTAACGTTGGGGGTTCTAACATTTGTGTACAATGTTCCTATAGTACTAGCTTCATTACATCAGGTAACCGCATTTGTATTGTTTGCTAGTAGTATATACCTTTTACATTGTGTAAAATTATTGCAAGTACAATGTGTTCGGCAATAGAAGATTTGATTATTTTATGTTAGAATACCTTGCTTTGTAGATGAGATCCTTTTTGCATGTTGTGGTCTCTAATAAACTTAGGGTGAAAATATTGTTATCTTCTTTATTTAGTTTGTATAATGTCACTAGATTTTATAATAGACTTGATATATCAATGATGGTTTAAAGTTAAAAAAACAGGTCAAAATTCTTATGAATCTTTTCTAATATATAAGAATCACATATGAAATAGTTATTATGTTAGTTATGATTGCTGTGTTGTTCTAGATATGAGTGTTTTTAATATTGTGATGTGAGTTTAGCTATTTCTATGTACGCAGGATAACTCAGTTTTTAATTGGAACTGAGAATATTGTTTGTATGGTTCTGATATGTTGGAGTATATGTTGCTGTTGTAGAAATTTATTACTAATATATAATTAACCTATTAATAGTTTATGTGGTATTAGCATGAATTATTTATTGTTGAACTATAGGTCGATTTGTAAAGGATTCAAGATCTATAATGTTGCATTCTCCATATGACTCTGCTTTATTATGATCGGATATAATCACTATTCCGTTTTGTTTTAATCTTGTAGATATCAATTCTAATATTAATTCTCGTGTATGGGTGTCAAGATGTGTGAATGGTTCATCAATAATCCATATATTAGTATTATATATAAGTAGCCTTGATAAAGCGACTCTTCTTTTCCATCCAGCTGATAAATATTTGTATTTTATATCAAGTACTAATTGTAATTCGAAAAAGCATATTGTTGCAGCTATTAATTCATGAGAATTCTTTATATTTGCCCAAAATTCTATATTTTCTAATACTGTAAGATTGTCATTACAAAAGTTTTTGTGTCCTATGTAGGTGATGGATGTAAAATAAGTGTCGGATTCGTGAATATTTTCTCCATTATATTTTATGTTGCCATGTGTAATGGGGATTAATCCTGTAAGTAATCTGAGTAGGCTTGTTTTTCCAGTACCATTACTTCCTATTATGAGAGTGAGCAAATTTTTCTTTGTGGTAAAGCTTAATTGAGAAAATAAGCACTTATTGTTTCTAATGCAAAGAAGGTCAGTACATTCGAGCATATATTAAACTTTACTATAAGTATATTTCTAATATTTAATTGTTTAGAAATAAGTCAACAAATTTGTTTTATTATTGAGATGTGATTCTATTGTGATAACTCTGTATATATGATTAAAAGTTATTTATATTTTTATAAGTGATAAGTATATGTAATGAACTTAGATTGTAATATTAAATGAATTTTTATTGATCATATGAAATACTTATAGTGTTTATATGTGCAAAAAGATCTTGTTCAAGCACTATAGAATTAATCTTTTTAAGTAGCGAATGTACTGAAATTCTTTAATAGGATTTATGTGGGTAAATAAATTGATGAGCTTTTAGGTAATTTTAGAATATCAAAGAATTTGTATCTCGTATATATGTGATCAACATTCTTTGGTAATGTATATATAAGAAGAATTGCTATTAAAATTATTTCAAAAAATGTAAAGAAATTTTTATTGTTTAATATGTTTGTGTATATTGGAATTATGTAGAGTGTATCAATTTCAAATTGGTGAATTATTTTTTTTAAATATCCTAATAATTGTTTGATAGTTTGTATATATTGAATAAATAAATTTTTGTAATTTGATATAAAGTGTGTTCAAATATATTCGTGGTGACTGAGTATATCATAGATATACTGTGCGTTATATAAGGAGTAAGTAATTCAAACTGTTGTTCAAAGTTGGGAGTAGTTTGTATGATACAATCAATGTGATATATCTATTTATTAGATGCTAAATACTTGATATTAGGGTTGTTAGGATATAGCTGTTTATTACTTATTTAAGTAAGTGATTATAACTACTATGTTAATTAATATTGATGGGTTTTATATGTCCAATAGTATCTAATATACTTTGTATAGAGGTACTATTAGTGAAGTCTGATTAAGATTCGTATATATTTGTGTTTATTCTGGTATTTAATATAGTAAATGGGGTGTATAGTTACTAAGTTAGTCAAATAGCTTATTTGTTGTTAACTATAGGTAGTGTGACATCCAATTGGTTCATGTATTTTCCTTGTAGTTCATTATAAGATATACTACACTCACTATCGCCTTTTAAGAAAATAAACTGACAAGCTCCTTCAAATGCGTAAATTTTTGCTGGAAGTGGTGTAGTATTTGAGAATTCTAGTGTAACGTATCCTTCCCATCCTGGCTCTAGAGGTGTTACATTAACAATGATACCACATCTTGCATAAGTTGATTTACCTACACATATTACTAGTATGTCTTTGGGTATTCGAAAATATTCAACAGTTTTTGCTAATACGAAACTATTAGGTGGGATGATACATACGTTTTCTTCTTTATCTATAAAACTTCCTAAAGGAAAATTCTTAGGATCAACTATTACTGAATTGACGTTTGTAAATATCTTAAATTTATTATCTATCCTTGCATCATATCCATAAGATGATAAGCCATATGATAAAATACCACTACTCTTCTTATGGTCAGTAAATGGATAAATCATCTTGTCTTTTATAGCCTTATCTTTTATCCAATGATCTGGCATGACTGGCATATTTGGTCCTCACATAACATAATACCTAATGGCAAGTAAAACATTTACAATTAATCAGTAATCAATGCAAGTTTAAAATCACTACTAGGATGTGTTGTGTATTAAATATTGATCGTATAATTAATTTAGTAACTAGGATGTTGTGTAAATATCATTATATTTGAAAAATCATTCAATAATACAGTTGTAGATATATTATTCTGTCTTTAGTAATAAAGTTTTTTCAATATCAGTGTTGTATTATTGGTGACTATTTATCTTAGTGTATGGTTATATCCATATAGAGCGTATATGTTTATTGTTTAATATGGATATAATTGGTTTTGTAATGATTACTTAACTTCAAATAACAGACTTAAAAGTTTAAATGTATTTATTGATTGTAAGTAGAATTATATAAGTTATTGTGTATGTTGTTATAGCAAAATTCAAAGTTGTAGCTTATTAAATAACTTTTGCTAATATCTAAATGTGTAATTTTTATTGTGATTTAATAATATGTGATACTTGGCATAAAATAAAAAAGTACAATCATGTTATGAGTATGAACATGATATTGATGTTATGAAAAAGTTTGTATTACAAAACTTTTGAGAACAAATGATATAATATTTAAGATTGTTTGTATATAAAGCGTATTAATTAGTTAGCATTATCATTAACTGGAATGGATGTTTTTTTTGAACAAGTGTCTAATATTACGTACGTTCTATATTAATAATTATGTAAATTTTAATAAATAGAGTGGATCTGTAATGTGCTGAGTAATTTTTTACATTACTTCCTATTTTATTCTATGAATGTGATACTTTATGTGAAATATATTTAAAATATTTCTGTATTAATTAAGCTATGTAAACCTTGTATGTAGGTAGGATATTTTAATGATATACCTAACTCATCTTTTATTTTAAGGTTACTTACTAGTTTTTTTTCTGTGTAAAATCTTTTCATACTATCTGGTAAATCATCAAACGTAATAGGCTTTGGTGGATCTATGTTTAATAGTTGAGCTCCATATTTAACAACATTTGAATATGAGGCTGGTAAGTCGTCTGAACAATTATAAATACTATTAGGATTTGGGTGATGTATTGATGTAAATAAAATATTTGCTATGTCATCTACATGTATACGAGAAAATATTGTATCACTTATAATATATCTTACATTGTTTTGTATTAAGTGGCATAATACATTTCTTTGTGGGCCGTATATACCAGATAACCTGAATATGTGTATGGGTAGATTAGAGTTGAGCCATAGTTTCTCTTGTTTTAAGCGGTGAATGCCAGAGTTGGTGGATGGATTTGTAATAGATGTTTCGTTAACCCAATTACCATTATGGTCGCCGTATACATTTGTTGCAGATAAATATCCTACCCAGTGAACTTTTTGTAAAAATATATGATATTTCTTAAGAATATCATCTCCTTCCGGTGGAATTGATATAAGTACATGGGTGATATCTGCAAATATTGATTCTGGTAATGGAAAATTATAATCTAGTATATGTACATTTTCATTTTGTTGCTTCTTTTGATGAAATGATGTTCCACTTACTTTCCACTTGAGGGATAATAGTTTTTGTGCAAGAAAACTTGCTGTATATCCATATCCGAAACAGAACAAATGCATAACTCTAAAAGATATATAAGAATTAATAGTTTGCTATATCTGATTTTAATAAAAGTCAACTAAATTATTAATACTGTTTAAATATTGATATATAATAGTAGTTTTATAGTTATAGTATAGATATTTCTACATCTGATGTACTAATATTTTTCTTGCAAAAAATATATTAACCTTTACTCTTAACGCAACATAGTATTATATATTATAATACATGATTTTTTAGTGTATTATTGGTAATGTAGTATATGTTTTTATGTTAATTTTTAAGGATTATTTAATGTCTCAACGGTTGGTAGATGACTCAATTTATACTGGGTATGTAAAGTGGTTTAGTTCAGAGAAGGGTTATGGATTTATTCGTAAAGATCATGGTGATAAAGTAAAAAATATTGGTCAAGATGTAAAAGATATTTTTGTTCATATTACTGCATTACAAAAAAGTAGAATTAGTGGATTGAAAGAAGGTCAGAAAGTTAAGTATCAGCTTGATAAGAATAATGGGAAGTTTTCAGCAATTAACCTCGAAGTTTTAGAATGCTAAAATAAAGTTATACGCTATGAGTATTTTTTATTATTTAGATTATATGAAAAAATTTGTAGCGTTCTTTATTTTTTATAAATATTCTAAGTATAGGTTCCTTTAGGCATGTTATAGTGTGTCATAGGCCTAAGAACTAATTGTTTTTGTATAAGTTAGTTCATCCACCGTTTGATACTCTAATGAAAAACTGGTTTGTAAAGGTATATAACAGCATAAATAAATTAAAATTTTTTAAAGTTGTTGCTTCATTTTTAGCTATATCTATTTTTCTATTTTCTGTTATCACTTATTGTGTTGTTTTTCATCATGATGATCCACTTGGTCCTGATCATGGTAAAGCAATTAAATTGATATTTTTCGATTTAATATTGTTTTTATTGTTAATCACCAGTGTATCTTGTAAGCTCATTAATATATGGATACAGAGAAAAAGAGGACGTCTAGGTTCTCATCTTCAAACAAGAATTGTATTAATGTTTTCAGTGGTAGCTGTTATCCCTACTATTATTATATCTGGTTTTTCCAGCTTATTCTTCAATTATAGTATTCAGGCCTGGTTTAATAAAAGAGTAGAAACTGCTATGCATCAATCTATTAAAGTAGCAGAGGCATATCTTAGGGAGCAAAAGAGAAATATTCGTTCTGATATCTTAGCTATATCACATTATGTGTCTAGTAATAATGGGCTGTTGTATTATGATCAAGCATATTTGCAAAATGTTGTACAATCTGAAGCAGATCTTTTGGGATTATCAGAAGTATTAATTTTTCAACCAGGTAGAGTTATAGCAAGTAGTAAATTTAGCTTTGCTTTAAGTTTTGATATGATTCCATGGTATGGATTAGAAACAATAGATGATGATAAAGTTCTTGTAATTACACAAGAAAACATGATACGTGCTTTTTTATTGATTGATGGGTTCTCGTCTACTTATATTATGGTTGGGCGCCTTATAGACATGAAAGTATCGTCTCATTTATCTGCAACAAAAGGTGCAGTGCAGTCTTATAGAGATTTGCAATCTCAAATATCATCTTTGCAAGTTCAATTTTCGATGATATTCATTCTCATTTCGTTATTACTATTGTTTACTGCGATTTGGTATGGTATTAATTTTTCTGGTGATATTGTACGTCCATTATTAGACTTGTTTTATGCTACGAGGAAGGTTCAAAAGGGTGATTTATCTTTTAAAATAGAAGAAGGTAAAATTGGACAAGAAATGTCTACACTTGTTCGTGCGTTTAATCAGATGACATCGCAACTTAATACTCAACGTTCTCAGTTAATAAAGTTATATCAGGATATGAATGAAAGGAGAGAGTTTATAGAAGCTGTGTTGTCAGGTATTTCTTCTGGGATAATAGCTGTGAATTGTGCAGGTGTTATTACTTTGATGAATGATAAAGCAAAAGAATTGTTGGCTCCTGAAGTGTTGAATGTAGAACTTGATAGTGTTTTTCCTGAAATATCTGAGTTGATAACAAGCAATAAAATGAAAGATGAAGTGATTGTAATTAGAAATAAAAAATCTTTTACTTTATCTGTACGTATTAAAGTATTAGGCAGTGTTACAAAAGGATATATTATTACGTTTGATGATATTTCAAGTTTAGTTGAAGCTCAAAGATCTGCAGCATGGTCTGATGTTGCACGCAGAATAGCACATGAAATAAAAAATCCTATTACTCCAATATATCTTGCAGCTGAGAGATTAAATAGTAAGTATAAACAGGAAATTGCATCTGATCAGGAAGGTTTTTCTAGGTATGTTGATACTATCATTCGTCATGTTACAAGTATCAGGTGTATTGTTGATGAATTTGCTAAGTTTGCAAGAATGTCAGATCCTGTATTAGTTAAACATGATATTTGTAATATTATAAGGAACTTGGTGTCTTCTGGGCAATTTAGCTGTGATTTTGTGGATTACGATTTTAATGTACCGGATAATCCAATTTTTGTAGTATTGGATGAAAGTCAAATTAACCATGTCTTTGTTAATTTATTTAAAAATGCATGTGAATCGATTGAAATGAAACGAAATGTACATGGAAAGATAACAATTACTGTAATTGAAAATAAAGATCATGTTGATATACAAGTTCAAGATAATGGCATTGGTTTTCCGGAGGAACTTATAGAAAAACTTACCGAACCCTATGTAACAACCCGTAGTCAAGGAACAGGATTGGGTTTGTCGATAGTGAAAAAAATACTAGATGAACACGGTGCATCAATAAATTTTTATAATATAAAAGGTGGTGGGATGGTTAAATTGACGTTTGTAAAATGTATAGACACTGAATCTAGTTCATTTGAAACAAAATAATACAATATGATACTTGTATTAGTATTTTATTATTTTGAACACAAGTATGATAGGGATTTTTTGATACTAGTATTTATATGTGGTTTTACCTAAGTAATATTTAAATATGTATAGTGCTAGTTTATCTTATATTAAGTGTTTATCATGTTAAGTTTGTAAAGCTTGTATCATTAAGCTGTGATGAATTATATAGGTTTATTTTTTTATTATGGTAAAGGTTCATAATAACTAAAATATATTAAATTATAAAATATGGGATGGTTTTTTTAGTGTGGATTTAAAGAAGTATAGAATATGCTAGAGAATAAAACTCATTAAATAATATTGTATAAATTTATAGAATATCAAATAATAGATATTGTAAATGATTAGTAGTTATTTATTTTTTGGAATTTGTAATGTATTATCTAGGAAATATAAGAAATAAAATTATATGTTTTGTAAAAAATAGGATACTAGGTGATATCTCATGAGTACAAATTAGCCATTTTTGTAGTTATTATTAAAGTAATCTTATAAAGACTTAATCAGTATGTATAAATATGTGAGTTAACAATAATATAGTGTGTAATTGCGCTAAAGTTGGGGTATTGTTTATTAAATGATAAAGAAGGATGAAAAGGCATGTTAATTGATACTACTAGTAAGCTGCAAGATGTGTGTAGTCAATTACTTATGTCATGTCCTAAATTTATTGCAGTAGATACTGAGTTTATTCGGAACTGTAGTGAGTACTATCCAAGATTATCTTTAATACAAATTGCTTGGGGTAAAGGAAACTGTGTTATTGATGTTTTGGCACATGATATGGATTTATCTATTTTAGAATCTGTATTTTATAATAGGGATATAGTAAAAGTTTTTCATGATTGTCGGCAAGATATAGATGCGCTATTGACAAGATTTTCAAGAATTCCTAATCCTATATTTGATACTCAAGTTGCTGCCATGTTTTGTGCGTATTATGATAATGCTGTGGGATATTCAAAACTAGTGGCGCAGTTTTTAGATGTTTCATTAGATAAATTAACGCTAAAGAGATCTAACTGGCTGATACGTCCATTATCTGATGATAAAATTCAATATGCACTTGATGATGTTGTGTATTTATATGAGTTATATCAGATATTGTATGATAACCTAATATCTTCTCAGAGGTTGTTGTGGTTTCTGGAAGAGATGAACAATATTGTTATGCAAGAAGCAAGTTACGGTAATATATATGATATTTTTGATTTTTCTTCAGAAGTGACAAAAGAGGAAGTTATTATCAGTTGTTCTATTGTTGAATGGAGAGAGAAGTTGGCACAATATTTTAATGTTAGTCGTGATTCATTATTAAAAAATAAAGCAATTCCATACCTAGCTAAGGATCTTATGGAAAAAAGTGATATTAGTACTTTGAAAAAGTATATTAAGAAAGAATATTTGTTGCATAATACAGTATCTGATATTTTTGAAATTATTAATAACAATCAGTCTATTAATGTTGGTGAATTATCTAGTATAAACTCTAGTAATAACAATAAATCAGTTTTAAATATACTTTTAATATTATTATATAATGTTTGTTATGGTAGTAATATATCGCAAAAGTTAGTTTGTTCTAAAGGTAGTTTAATAAGATTACTTAATGGTAAATCAAGTTATGTAATGAAAGGTTGGAGGTATGAATTTTTTGGATGTAAAATTGAAAAATTTATGCAAGGAAAATCAAAAATTGTAGTATCTGCTCAAGCAGTAAATAATCAATGTGTAGATATTATGACTACTTTATCAGATATGTAAGTAGCTATTTTATTAAATAATGTCAGTTAACGGCATTTTTGCTACAATTATTTAAAAAGTGACTTAGGTTTTGTATTAACTTACGTAGTACAGCGTATTATGTGTTAAATAAGATTTATGGTAATAGTAAATAAAAAGCCACATAAGTTTTGTAGTTAATAGTCATTTATATGAAAAGTAAACTTAATATTATCTTATTTAAGTGTTATACAGAATAGTGTATGCTGTCTTTTAAGGAATGGTTGAAAACATTGACTGTGTGGTAGTTAGTTTGAATGTACTGTAGTGTTGTTTATTATAATATCTACTGTGAAGGTAATATATATGTCAGATTAATATGGCCCTAAATCTTCAGTTAGGATTTATATAGTTTAGGAATTGTGTTTTCTTACTTAAGATTGTTATTTCTAGTGAAAAATCTGTGTTTTGTGAAAGTGATAAATAAATATTTGCTGTAACATCTTCTGATACTGGTTTTAATAATACTTTCTTAGCTAGTGTGAAAATGCTGATTATGAATCTAATATTTTGTTAGGTTGAATGTATTGTAACCATAGGTCCTCAGTTAGGATTTATATGTTCAGAGATTGTGCTTTTTTATATTTTGAACCAGGATTATTGTCTATAATAAGGGAATCTATATTTTTTTTAGAGTAATAAATAAACCTTTACTAGAACATTTTCTGATATTGGTTCGGATAGTATTTTCTGGATTAGTGTTAAATACTAATTATGTGACTAGTATGTTATTAGGGTGAATGTATTATTATTACTATGGGTTTTCAGTTAGAATTTACATATTTAGACATTATATTTGCTTGTCTAGGATTGTTATTTCTAGTGAAAAATCTGTGTTTTGTGAGAGTGATAAATAAATATTTGCTGTGACATCTTCTGATACTGGTTTTAATAATACTTTCT
The DNA here is from genome assembly GCF_009728835.1 of Ehrlichia ruminantium. GTDB lineage: Bacteria > Pseudomonadota > Alphaproteobacteria > Rickettsiales > Anaplasmataceae > Ehrlichia > Ehrlichia ruminantium_B. Next base: position 1,121,292 of record NZ_CP033455.1, on the reverse strand, counting down.
TAGCTAGTGTGAAAATGCTGATTATGAATCTAATATTTTGTTAGGTTGAATGTATTGTAACCATAGGTCCTCAGTTAGGATTTGTATATTCAGAGATTGTGCTTTTTTATATTTTGAACCAGGATTGTTACCTACAACTAGAAAATCTGTATTTTTTGAAAGTGATGAAGAAACTTTTGCTCCAGCAGTTTCTGATTTTAGTTTTGCTTCTGACCGTGACATGCTTGATAGTTCTCCGGTGAACACTATAGTCTTTCCATGAATAAGGGATAAATAGTTATTAGATTTTGTATCTAGTATTGTAAGGTGTCCTACTAAGTTATTTATCATGTTTAAGTTATGTTGTTCTGTGAAAAATGTTCTTAACGAATCTATAGTTTTTAGTCCTACTTGTTGTATGTTAATTGAATAATCAATATCTTGTGTTAATTTAAGCATTTCAGTGTACCATTTTTCGTATGATATAAAATAATTGGCAAGTATTTTTGCTATATATTTACCTACAAATCTTATACCTAATGAAAAAATGAAATTTTCAAGATTAATTACTTTACTATTGTTAATGGCAGATAGTAAATTGTTTATGGATTTTTCGCCCCATCCATGTAGTGAGGATAACTGTACATTTTGATTGTTTATTTTTTCTTCTAATGTAAATATATCGACAATACTTGTAATTAAACCATGCTCATAAAAGAACTGTATTTGCTTTTTCCCGAATCCAATAATATTAAATGCGTCTTTTGAAACAAAGTGTCTAATTTTTTCTAAAATTTGGTTTTGACAAAATAATCCTCCCATACAGTATATTGATATTTCCTGTTGTGCTTGATATAAATTACTACCACATGCTGGGCATACTGTTGGAAAAACAAATTCTGCTAGTTCTGTAGTACGTAAATTTTTGTCAACATCAACTACTTGAGGAATTACATCTCCTGCTCTTTTTACAATAACATAGTCTCCTTCCCGTATGTCTTTACGTTCTATTTCACTTTTATTATGTAAACTAGCTCGTGTTATTACAACCCCACCAATATTGATAGGAGAAAGCTCTGCAATAGGTGTAAGTACTCCGGTTCTTCCAACTTGTATTGAGATTTTATTTAATTTGGTTTTCCCTTCTATTGCAGGAAATTTATATGCTATAGCCCATCTAGGAGATTTACTTGTTGTACCTAAAGTATGTTGTAATTTAATGTTGTTAACTTTATATATAATTCCATCAATGTCATAGCTAATATTACTTCTGTCATTATAGATCTTGTTATAGAAATTAATAGCTTCTTCAAAATTATCTGTGCTAATGGTATGTTCATTTATACAAAAACCCCAGTTTTTTAATTGATCTAATGATTCTATTTGTGTTAGGCACTTGCTATTTACTATTGTATACATGCAGTATTTTAATTTGCGTTGTGCAGTAATACTTGAATCTAGTTGTCTTATAGATCCAGCTGCAGCATTACGTGGATTTGCAAAGTTTTTTCCTTCGTTATTTAACTGTATAAAGTCATTTCGATCTATATATATCTCACCTCTAACTTCTAAAAAATCTGGTGCATTTTGAATAATATGTGGTAAGTTTTTTATGGTTTTTACATTGTTTGTTATGTTTTCACCAAAGTATCCGTTACCTCGTGTAGATGCTTGAAATAATTCACCATTTTTGTATATTATAGAGAATGATAGTCCATCAATTTTTAGTTCGCAAGAGAAGCATACCGACTCATTTTCTTGTAAGTCTAAGAACTTTTTAGTTCTTGTGATAAATTTTTCTATATCATGCTGAGTGAAAGCATTATCTAAGGATAGCATTTTTTCTTCATGCTTAACTTTAGAAAACCTTAGATCTGGGTCTCCACCTATGTTATCCTGGTAGTAACTGTTTAATGTAGGAAACTTTTCAAGGATTGCATTTCTTTGATAACATAATTCATCATATTCTGCATCACTTATTTCTGGGCTGTCATGTATATGATACAGGGTGTCATGATATCTAATTTTTTCATTTAACTTGTCTAATGCAAGTTTGGCTTCTTCCTGGTTTATCATAATTGATTTTGATTAAATACATGCTTGATTAATTAGCTGTAATTAAATTATTTTTGATAAATAATTCTTGAAGTTCTCCATTATAATACATTTCTTTAACTATATCGCATCCTCCAATGAATTCACCTTTCACATATAATTGTGGAATAGTAGGCCAGTTTGTGAATTCTTTTATTGCTTCACGTAATTCTAAGTCTTCTAATACATTAATGCTTTTAAAGTTAACATTCATCTTTTTAAGAATGGCAACTACTGTGCTGGAAAAACCACATTGAGGAAGGTTAGCATCACCTTTCATGTATAGAACTACATCATTAGTTTCTATATCATGTTTTATTCTATTCATTATATTGTCTGTCATAACATATTACTTAGATTCTGTTTTTATTTGTATTGCGTGTATATTTAACCCATCTAGTACTTTATATACCATCCTATGTTGTTCGAGTTTTGACTTGCCTTGAAATTGTTGAGATACTATTTTGATTGCATAATGGTTATTATCATCAACTAGGCTAGTAATAGTAATATCGGCTTCAGGGAAAGCATCTCTTATTACTTGTTCTAAATGAGATTGTATTACACTCATTGTTTAGCAAGTCCATAAATTGATATAAAGATTACGCACTATAACATGTTTTATAATGTAGGTAAATAGCTAAGGTGTATTAGTTTACTTGAGAATGCGTACCAGTTGATATTACAACACTTGTATTGTTCATTACCTATTGTTTATGCTAAGAACAATACGAAAATAATCCCAGTATAGAAAAGACTAGTGTAATGAATTGGATAAACGATGATTATAAATATTACGTAAGTGTAAAAAGCTGAGAAGACACTTACTGTACATCGTTTTATTAAAAACAATATCAAAGTAAATTCAATACGGAAAAGGATAATATGATGTATTGGGTGAGTGATAGGGTGCAGGTATTATGTAAATACCAAAAATCTAGAAAGCATTTACCTATGTATAGTTTATTAAAAACAATACAAGGGTAAGCTCAGTCAGGAAAAAGGATAGTGTTATGTGTTGGGTGAGTGATAAGGTACAGATATTATGTGAGTACCAAAAATCTAGAAAGCATTTACCTATGTATAGTTTTATTAAAAACAATACAAAAATAAGATCAGTCGGGAAAAAGGATAGTGTTATGTGTTGGGTGAGTTATAAGGTACAGGTATTATGTGAGTACCAAAAATCTAGAAAGCATTTATACCTATATATAGTTTATTAAAAACAGTACAAGGGTAAACTCAGTCGGGAAAAAGGATAGTGTTATGTGTTGGGTGAGTTATAAGGTACAGATATTATGTGAGTATCAAAAATCTAGAAAGCATTTACCTATGTATAGTTTTATTAAAAACAATACAAGGGTAAGCTCAGTCAGGAAAAAGGATAGTGTTATGTGTTGGGTGAGTTATAAGGTACAGGTATTATGTGAGTATCAAAAATCTAGAAAGCATTTACCTATGTATAGTTTTATTAAAAACAATACAAAAAATAAGATCAATATGGAAAAGCATGGTGAGATGTGTTGGGTGAGTAATAGGGTACAGATATTATGTGAGTACCAAAAATCTAGAAAGCATTTACCTATGTATAGTTTATTAAAAACAATACAAAAATAAGATCAGTATGGAAAAGCATGGAGAGATGTGTTGAGTGAGTGATAAGGTATAGATATTATGTGAGTATCAAAAATCTAGAAAGCATTTACCTATGTATAGTTTTATTAAAAACAATACAAAAATAAGATCAATATGGAAAAGCATGGAGAGATGTGTTGAGTGAGTGATAAGGTACAGATATTATGTGAGTACCAAAAATCTAGAAAGCATTTATACCTATATATAGTTTATTAAAAACAGTACAAGGGTAAACTCAGTCAGGAAAAAGGATAGTGTAATATGTTAAATAATTATACAGTATAAATGTTATTGAATGCTAAGAAGCTGAGAGAACATGTGGTAATGCTTTTTTGAAAATCATTGTGTGTTGTCCAATTTTCTAGAGTTATGAGGTATAATAATACTAATATAGTGTCGTGAGAAGAGAATTTACCATGTTTGCTTAAGGTACATTGTAATTCTTGATGTAGGTTTTTTATAGTACATCAAAACGTATATTTTTATGTCAGATGGTAAAGAGTAAAAGCGTTAGTTTTATTTAAGTCGTTGGTTTGATATATAAAAAAGGTTATTTTACTTTTTGTATGATATGTGGTAATGTGTGGTTAGGCGGATAATGGCTGATTAGCTTTTGCAGTTATAGATTACATATATGTCTGATTTTTGTTATACAATACTTTAATAATCAGGTAGATAGCAATTTGTTGGTACTGTATTAGTTTTATATATTAATATTGAATTTACTTTGATATTGTTTTAATAAAACGATGTACAGTAAGTGTCTTCTCAGCTTTTTACACTTACGTAATATTTATAACCATCGTTTATCCAATGCATTACACTAGTCTTTTCCATACTGGGCTTATTTCTGTATTGTTCTTAGCTAAACAATAGGTAATGAACAATACAAGTGTTGTAATATCAACTGGTACGCATTCTCAAGCAAACTAATACACCGTAGCTGTTTACATTATAAACATGTTATAGTGCATAATTTTTATATCAATTTATGGACTTGCTAAACATTGTATTAAGCTGTGTGATGTCTTTATCCTATACCTAGAGTTTCATACTGTTTTCAGTTTTTTGTATTAATGGTAGTATTTGAGTTCTCCATATGTCTTTAGTTAGGCTGCCATATATGTGTAGTAGTAATTTTCCATGTTGATCGAATATAAAAGTTTCTGGTACTCCTGTTACTCCTAGTATGTTATTTACTTTCCCAGAATAGTCTTTTGCAATTTTAGTATAAGGATCCCCATTAGTTTTAAGCCACTCTTTTACTTTGTATTCCGTGTCAAGGTAATTGATGCCATATATTTCTATAATTTGTTCTTTAGCAATATCTAGTAGCATACTATGTTCTTCTTGACATGTAGTACACCAAGATGCAAATACATTTAATATATACGGATGTCCAATTAGATCGTTTGTATCAAACAATTGGTCTTCTGTATATAAAAGAGGTAATATTATTCTATTTGAAATATCATGAATGGTGTTTTTATTTAATAATGCTTTTGTAAATATTGCTACGAACATTAAAAAGCATGCTAGAAAGATTATACCAATTATTTTCATAGTTCAATGAGATATTTTTTCAATGTTCTAATATGACCTATTTCTATGATTTTGATATCAGAGAAAACATGCTTATTATTGAGTGGAATGATTGCTTGTGTCAAGCCTAGTTTATAAGCTTCTTTTAAGCGTAAATCAATATTTGATACATTCCTTATTTCTCCTGATAGGGCTATTTCTCCCAATATTATTGTTGATGGTGGAATAGGTATATTAGTGAAGCTTGATATTAATGATGCTGCAATGGCTAGATCTGCTGCTGGTTCACATATTTTTAAACCTCCTGCAATATTAAGGTATACTTCCTTATCTCCAAGAAATATATTACATTTGGCTGTGAGTACAGCTATAATCATTGCTAATCGATTAACATCCCATCCAACAACTGCTCTTCTTGGAGTTACCATATTTGTATTTGCAATTAATGATTGTATTTCCATCAGTAAAGGTCTTGATCCTTCAATGCCTGCAAATACTGCACTGCCTACTATATTGTTGTACTGTGATTTAGATAAAAAAAGAGAAGATGGGTTGTTTACTGGGATTAGTCCACGATCAGACATCTCAAATACCCCTATTTCATTGGTAGGGCCAAATCTATTTTTTACTGTACGTAAGATACGCAGTTGACTATTATTTTCTCCTTCGAAATATAGTACTGTATCTACCATATGTTCTAGAGTTTTTGGACCAGCTATTTGACCATCTTTTGTTATTTGTCCTAGTATAAATAAAATTATATTGTGTTGTTTTGTAAGAGTTATAAGTTCATGAGTGCACATACGTATTTGAACTACAGTGCCAGGTGGTGATGATATTTTACTGTCATATATGGTTTGTATTGAGTCAACAATAATACACTTAAAATCCTTATTCTTTTTGAGAGAATTGGTAATATCTGATAAAGATGATGTTGATAATAATTGGATATTAGATTGAGTAATATGTAATCGATCTGCTCTGATTTTAATTTGATCTACGGATTCTTCACCTGAAACATAAAGACATGTAGAGAAGTTTTTGTCTAAAATTGCAGCTAATTGTAGTAACAGTGTTGATTTTCCCACACCAGGTTCTCCTCCAATGAGAGTACTACTTCCTAAAACTATACCTCCTCCAAATACTCTGTCTATTTCGTTGATCTTTGTTATGAAACGAGTAGGGGATATTATGTTTTTGTCGGATAATGAGCTTAATTTTATTTCAGAAACATATTGTACGTTTGTTAAATGTTCAGTAGCTGTTTCTCCTATGATACTATCCCAGCTGCCACAGGAGTTACATTTACCAGTCCATCTATGTGTTTGATTACTACATACTTGGCATACATATACAATTTTTGTAGACATGAGCTAGGTGACAAATTTTATTATATAATAAGCACGGACTTTATTCTATCAGGTAGACAACATATTATCTACTGGAAGTTTTTAATAATGCTAATTGTACAATATTGTTGAATATAGAAACGGTTGTTGTGGATGTATATTTGTTAATAATAAAATTAATAGTAGTAAATAGATTTACTATTGTAATTATTTGTAGTAATCTAGGGTAGAATAAGTTTATGTTATATAAACGATGTAGGTTGTAACTTAGTCACTTGGTACTATTCAATATGTTAAGTTAGGGTAGTCGAGATATTTGATCGCATAGTTTATCATTTTGCTAATTTTAACAATATATTTTTAATGTATTTCAGAGAATTATAGGTGTTAGTTAGGAGGTTATATTTTATTGACGTGGAAATTGCGTGATGCTATTAACTAGTAAAGAATTAGAACAGGGTTGATTATAGAATGAAAAATAAGGAAGAGCATATACAACATATAATAGACCGAGAACTAGCTTCTTCAAGACAAATTGATGATTGTGGTAAGATTACTTCTTGTACAGTAAGCTTTTTGGCTTTTTTTTGGGCATGTTTTCAATTATTTATAGCCTCACCTTTGCCTTTTTGTTTGGTTAATTATGGGATAGAATGGGCAGTATTGCCTGATATTCAGTGCAGAGCGATACATTTAGCATTTGCATTTTCTTTGTTATTTTTATTTTTTCCAGTATTAGAAAATTCGAACAGGACTTCTATTAAAGCACTGAACTGGATTTCTGCACTGTTAGCTAGTATATCTGCGCTATACATTGTAGTGTTTTATGAAGAATTATCATTTAGGATAGCAATGCCTAATGATGTTGACTTAGTTATAGCGTTTTTTGGACTTTTATTCTTACTAGAAGGTGCTAGAAGAGCAATAGGATTACCTATCACTATTATTATCTTGACGTTTTTAACGTATGCATATTTTGGTAAGTATATGCCAGATATTATTGCACATAAGGGACACAATTTTTCTGCTATAGCATCTCATGAGTGGTTATCTTCTGAAGGCGTATTTGGAGTTGCATTATCTGTATCTTCTAATTTTGTGTTTCTGTATGTATTATTTGGTGCATTCTTGGATAAAGCTGGTGCTGGTAACTTTTTTATTAAGCTATCGTTTGCTTTATTGGGAAGATTTGTTGGTGGACCAGCTAAAGCTGCAGTTATTGCTTCCGGTTTTATGGGTATGATGTCTGGATCTTCAATTGCTAATACTATTACTATAGGATCTTTTACTATTCCTTTGATGAAAAAAATGGGGTTGAGTGCTGAAAAAGCTGCTGCAATAGAAGTTTCAGCTGGTGTTAATGGACAAATCATGCCTCCAGTTATGGGTGCTGCAGCGTTTTTAATGTCAGAATTTTTGTCTATTCCATACGCAACTATTGTGAAATATGCATTTGTTCCAGCAGTAATGGTGTATGTTACTTTGCTTTATATAGTACATCTAGAAGCTTGCAAGTTAGATATGCGGCCTGTAATTGATTTAACAAGAGCAAGGTCTATTTATTTGAGTTTGTTGAGATTTTTTATATCTGCTAGCTGTATAGTAATTTTATCATGTGTTATTTATGTACTTATAGAAGGGATTCATATATATGAACTTTATATTCCTGGAATAAAGGCCATATTTCTTGATAAGAGTCTATACTGTATATCGTTGATATTAGTTACTTTATATGTTGGCGTTCTGTTTTATCAATCTAAAGGGGAACATCTTAGGATTAATAATGATCAGGAGGATAGGTGTCCAAATTTATCAGAGACTTTTAAATATGGAATACATTATTTTATTCCGATTTTTATTTTGATATGGTGTTTAATAGTCGAAAAGATGTCTTCTGCGTTATCTTGCTTTTGGACAAATTTATTCTTAATCTTTATGTTACTTACTAGGGATACAATCTATACGATATTTACTAAAAGAGCAGCAAATATACTTTCTGTATTTTCTAATAGTATCAGGCAAACGTATGAGGCTATGATTATGGCTTCTAAGAATATGATCTCTATTGCGATTGCTACAGGTGCAGCTGGAATCATAGTAGGTATTGTATCATTAACTGGTTTTGGTTTATCGATTAGTGGTGTACTTGATTCTATAGCAAGTGGTAGTTTATTTTTCACATTATTAGTAACAGCGATAATATGTATAGTATTAGGTATGGGAATGCCTGCGACAGGATGTTATATTATCGTATCTACACTTATGGCTCCTATTTTAAGTTCTGTTATACATAAAAGTGGTATCTATGTTCCACAAATTGCTATACATCTGTTTGTTTTTTATTTTGGGATCATGGCAGATGTTACTCCTCCAGTAGGGATAGCTTCCTATGCTGCTGCAGCAATTGCTAAAGGTAATGCTTTTAAGACTGGGGTACAATCTTTCTTATATAATGTAAGAACTATGATCGTTCCTTTCTTATTTATATATAATACAGAGTTAATATTATATGATATTACAAACATATGGGATACTATAATAGTCATTTGTGTATCTTTAGTTGGGATATTGAGTATTTCAGCAGCAATGCAAGGGTATTTCATTAGACGGAATAAGTTCTATGAATCTATAATGCTATTGGTTGTAGGAGTATTGTTTATTATGCAGAACTATATTACTAATTTAATAGTATCTCCTTATAATGATATAATGTTTTCTGAATTAGAGCGTACGTTAGTAGTTTCTAAAAATAGTTCTGTTAAAATGACTGTGCAAAGGAAAGATGATAGTAATAATGTTACACGGAAGGATGTGATTATACCATTAAAAGATAAAATAGATATAGCTGAGTATCAGGGTACAATACTTGATTTATTACGTAAAAACCTTGGTATAATTGTTGATACCACTCAAATATCTAATAATAAGTTGGGTATTGTTGATATAGCGAGCTGGAGTTATGTAGAACCTTCTGATATGGATAATACATATGATATTGTAGGGTTAGCATTATCTTATAAGAAATATTATTATACTATTTGTATTTATTTAATAGCTATTATATTACTGTTGATTATTATCTTTTTGCAAACTAGAAGAAGTAATTCTGTAAAATGAAGTAGGATTGATATGCTAGATTTAGCAGTAATTGGTATCATATTATTATCGGTTATCATTGGCATCTTAAGAGGGTTTATTAAAGAAATATTTGGTTTAACTAGTATTTTCATATCTATCTTATTAACTATACGATATAGAAGTTGTTTTACGGATTTGTATAATCAGTATGTTACTTCTGAAGTTATAGCGGGAATATTATCAGCAATTACTGTTTTTGTTTTTATTACTATTACTGCAATAATTGTCAATGGTTGGGTTATGAGTCTTCTTTCTTCGGCCAGATGTAGTGTGGTTGATCGATTTGGAGGCTTGTTAATAGGTTTAGTAAAAGGCATGGTTTTTTCCTATATTTTATTTTTTATTATTCAAACTTCCTGTTATGCATTATTACCTGCAGCAAAGGAGGATGAGGAAGTATTGCCAAATTGGTTTTTAGATTCATATTATTATAATGTGTTCTATATCTTTAACACTTATATAGATGAGATGGTACCAGAATCTACTCATGATAAAATCAAGGAGCTGGAATCTACGTTGCAAGACATAATAGATAAAAAGTCTGCTAATAAAAATAAGAAAAAACTTAGTAAATATAGAAAAGATTTAAAGGATGAAATTTAAAATTTATGCCTGATCTATCTTGCAATACTTAAGTTATAAAAAAACCTCTAATAAGATAAAATAATTAACTTGATTATCATGTAATATTTTATATACTAGCATAACTGGTTTTTGTTAAGGAGAAGACGTGCCTTTATATGAATTTACTTTTATAGCACAGCAAGGTTTGACTCAATATGAGTTAGAAGGGTTAGTTAAAGGTTTATCGTCCTTATTAACAAAAAATGGTGCTGAGCTTCTTAAGTATGAGTACTGGGGGCTTTTGGATTTTGCTTATGCCATAGATAAGATGAATAAGGGACATTATTGTATGATGTATATTAAGTCATCTTCTACTAGCATGGATGAGTTTAAGCGTAAAGTAAGGTTAAATGAGGATGTTTTACGTTTCTTATGTCTTAAGAGGGATAAGTTGCCAGAAGGTGACTCATTAATGATACAAGCAAATCAAGCGTAAGTGGGTATTTATTATGTTGAAAAAAAGTAAGAAGACAAATTCTAATAACTCAGGTGGTACAGCATATTCTCCTCTAGCTTATTTGAAGAGACCATATTTTAGAAGGTCTAAGGCTTGTCCGTTAGAGCAGTGTTCAAATGAGGATATAGATTATAAGAATAAAGCTTTATTATCCAAGTTTACTTCAGAATATGGGCGTATCTTGCCAAGCAGGATTACCTCAGTTTCTTCTAGAAAACAAAGGTTGTTATCTACTGCTATAAAGAGAGCACGTTATTTAGCTCTATTGCCTTATTGTTAGTTTTTTATTTATAGGTTAATATGTTATCAGTTATCCTCAAAGAGAGTGTTAGAAATCTTGGCAAAGCAGGGGTAGTTACTAAAGTAAAGCCGGGATATGCTAGGTATTTGTTAGCGCAAAAAAAGGCAGTTAGGGCGACAAAGGAAAATCTAAAGATTTTAGAAGAGCAGCGTGTATCTATTCAACAAGAAAATTTAGAAAAATTAGAAGCTGCAAAAGCTTTACAATTGTCTTTACAAAATGAGTTTTTAGTGATAATAAGACAAGCTGCTGATGATGGAAAGCTCTTTGGGTCAGTGACTCCAAAGTGTATATCTAAATTGTTGTCTGATAAGGGGCATAACATACACTACCATAACATATTTTTTCATTCTGTAATTAAATATATTGGTGAGTATGTAGTTAATTTGGAACTTCATCCTGAGCTTGTGGTTCCTATAATGCTTTATGTTGTAAAAAATGATCTTGGGGCTATGCAAGCGCAAAAATTGCATTTAGAAAAGCAAAAGAAAAAAGAGAAAACTAATGATGAGGCAGCAAATACTACAGGAACTGAAAGTTCAATACTTAGTAGCGTATCAGATGATGGGAATAGTACTGAAGAGAGAATAGAAAATCAGGAAGAAAGTCAATAATATACTTTTATACCTAGTCTTGTAATACGCTGTTAAGGCTTAATTTTATAAATGTTGATACAGGGGTTGTTATTACTATGGTTAGATATATTTCAGATTATGACTTACAAGATGTAGATACGGAAGTATTTCAATGTATTACTGACGAATCGAATAGACAAAATTCTCAGCTACAATTAATAGCATCTGAAAATTTTGTCAGTAAAGCAGTTTTACAGGCACAAGGCTCTATATTTACAAATAAATATGCGGAAGGTTATCCTGGTAGGAGGTATTACTGTGGCTGCCATTTTGCAGATATTATAGAGAATATTGCAATAGAGCGTTTATGTAAATTATTTGGATGTAAGTTTGCAAATGTACAACCACACTCTGGTTCTCAGGCTAATCAAGGAGTATTTGCCGCTTTGCTTAAACCAGGTGATACAGTAATTGGTATGTCCTTGGATTGTGGTGGGCACTTAACTCATGGTTCAGCTCCTAGTATTTCTGGTAAATGGTTTAATGCTATACAATACCAAGTTGATCGTGATACTGGTATGATAGATATGGATGAGATTGAAAAGCTTGCTTTATCGCATAATCCATCATTAATTATTGCTGGTTCTTCTGCTTATCCACGTAGAATAGATTTTAAAAGATTTAGAGAAATTGCTGATAAAGTGGGTGCTTATCTTTTAGCTGATATAGCTCATTATGCTGGATTAGTTGCTGCAGGGGAATTTCCTTCACCTATTGAATATGCTCATGTCATTACATCTACTACTCATAAGACTTTACGTGGTCCTAGGGGTGCAGTTATAATGACAAATCATGAAGATATTTTTAAAAAGATCCAATCTTCAATTTTCCCTGGGATGCAAGGAGGTCCACTAATGCATGTTATTGCTGCTAGGGCAGTAGCATTTGGGGAAGCGTTAAAGCCAGAATTTAAGGAGTATGCAAAGCAGATAATTAAGAATTCTAAAACATTGGTTAAAGTATTCCAAGAACGTGGTCTTAATGTACTGACTGGTGGTACAGATTCTCATATGGTAGTTGTTGATTTACGTCCTAAAGCTGTTACTGGAAAAGATGCGGTGCTTGCTTTGGAAAGGTTGGGAATAATTTGCAATAAAAATGCTATTCCTTTTGATCCAGAAAAACCTTTTGTAACTTCTGGATTAAGATTTGGTAGTGCTGCTGAAACATCTAGGGGATTACAGGAACCAGAGTTTGAAAAGATTGGTCATATGGTATGTGATGTTGTTGATAGTTTAAAAGCTACTGATGATGTCAGGTTATCTATTGAACAAGATGTCATCAAAAGGGTGAAAGAATTAACTGATGCTTTCAGAGTTTAATTATTTTATTAAATAATGTGATACTTATTTTTCGGATATCTCATAAATAGCTTGATTTTTTTATTAAATAATATTATTAATGAAAAAAAATGGTAAGCTTATTTGTTCTTTTTTTAAGATATTGTAATACAGTTCATTATTGTTAGAGTTAAATGTAGTTTATTTGGCCATAATATTTATGGGAAGTATAAATGTCAAATTCCTTGTGTGTATTTGATTTTCAAAATTTATCTTGTAGTATGCTAAATACTTTGGTCAGTATGATAGATAATGCTGATATAGATGGAATATTGGAATGTGAAAATTTTGATGGAGTAGTTAATATATCTGATGGTAAAGGTAATGTGTATATTGTTAGTAGACATGAACCATCTATGCAAATTTGGATTGCTTCTCCTATTAGTGGATCAGTACGTTTTAGTTATGATAAATCCTTAGGCATTTGGATTAATTCTAACAATAATGAACTATTTAACTTCTTAAGATCTGAAATTAATATGTTATTTAATATTATGATATAGAAAATGAAAATATTATTTCAATTTGTAAAGCCTCACCTGTTATACTTTATATTTGCGTATCTAGTAGTTGCTGTTTCCTCTGTTACGATTTTAGCATTTGGGTATGGTTTACATAACTTAGTTGATTCTTGGGTTACAACGTCCAGTGTTACGTCTATAAACAATGCGTTACTGTTTCTGTTAGTAGTAGTTTTGATAGTTGGAGTGACTTCTTTCCTACGGATGTGGCTTACAGGTTATGGAAGTGAGAGGGTTATTACTGGGATTAGATTAAACTTATATAACAAAGTAATACATTTTTCTCCAAGGTTTTTTGAGAATAATAGTATTTCAAGCTTAGTAACACGTTTGATGGCTGATACATCAGCACTGCAGGTAATATTAAGTGCTAGTATGTCAACAATATTAAGAAATGCAACTACTTTATTAGGTAGTGTTGTAATGCTAGTACATACTAACTTTAAATTAACTACATATACTGTAGTAGTAATACCAATTATTTTGGTGATTTTGACGTCTCTTGGTAAGAAGGTAAAATCTCTATCACAAAAGGTACGATTAAAAACTGATGAAATTACATCATTTGTTGAAGAGACTTATCGTGGTATTTCTGTTATTCAATCTTTCTCTAAAGAATATACTATAAAACAAAAGTTTGCTAATTTATTAGGTATTTCGTTAAATATCACAAATAAGTATATTATTCTACGTGCATTATTGGTAACTTTGATTATTACTTCTGCTATGACTTCGATAGGCCTTGTTTTATCTTTAGGAATTAGAGAAGTATTGAATAATAACATTACTGTTGGTTCTCTTTTCTCATTTATATTTTATGCTGCAATAGCTGCTGGATCAGTAAATAATATGGGGGATAATCTTCATGATATACAGAAGGCTGTAAGAATTTCAGAAGATATTTCAAAAATATTATCAATGCCATTGGATATTAATGAAATAGAAAGTCCTAAAGTCGTGCATGGATTAAAAAATTCAATCCTAGTTAATGATGTAACTTTTTATTATCCTAGCAAGCAAAATGATCCTGCGTTAAAAGGAGTATCATTTTCTATTGATAAAGGTCAAGTTGTTGCATTAGTTGGACCTTCTGGGAGTGGTAAAAGTACTATTACTAATATATTGTTACGTTTTTATGATATTACATCTGGTAATGTAAGTATTGATGGTATAAATATAAAAGAGTTATCACTGAGTAGTTTACGTTCTTTATTCTCTGTTGTTCCTCAGAATCCTATAATGTTTTCTGGTACTATATTAGAAAATATAAAATATGGGGTATCAGATGCTGCATATAAAGATGTAGAGAATGCAGCAAGAACAGCTTGTATTCTTGATTTTATAGAAAGCCTACCTGATAAATTTGATACTTTTGTTGGTGAAAGAGGGTTATGTCTGTCTGAAGGACAAAAACAAAGGATTGCTATAGCAAGAGCTGTACTCAAGAAAGATGCAGACATATTAATATTAGATGAGGCAACATCATCTCTGGATTCGAAGAATGAGCAGTTAATTCATGATGCTTTGGATAATTTAAAAGGTAATAAAACAATGCTGATAATAGCACATAGGCTATCAACTGTTGTTAAGGCTGATAAGATAATTGTGTTTAACAATGGATATATAGATGATGTAGGTACTCATCAGTCGTTGATAGCCAAACAAGATGGATTATATAGTAAATTAGCAAAATTGCAGTTATCAAATGAAAATTTTTCAAATGGTAGTTCTAGTTGATCAGTATTAATATTGTGGGAAATTTTAGATCACCTCTTTTAGTCATATGATTGCTATGGACTGTTTTTAGGTATTAATTTTTATTTATGGCTTATATATGTGTGGTATTGGATTACATATTATAACCATCTAATATTAGTACATAATAAACATGATTACTAAAATAAATTTTTGACGTTTTGCTTAGTAAACTGATAAATATATTCCGTCAGTAGACTATTATGAGTTGTATGTCAGTGTTTAGTGTGAAATGAATCTGTTTGTATGTTTTAATTATGTGTAATGATAATTATGCATTTATCAATATTATTGTTTGTTGTGTGTCGCGACATAAGTGTGTAATTTATTAGTCAAATATTTTGAATATGTGTATTTCATATATTTTAGTTAGTTTAGATAATTTTCCCGATAGTTTTGTTATCAATTTATTTTGGATGTTAAGGGTATATTATAATTATATAAGTGTAAGAGCACAATGATTGTATATAAAGATATTTCTTGTAGTAAGTGTTTATAATTTTATTGGTGTGTGTAAAAGAAAAAAATTAGGTTGAGTTGTTATAACAGTATTCAGTGATTATTTTATTATTAGTATGTGTGTTATTTAGATTATATAGGTGAATGCAAAGGATTAAGTACTTTGATAATGGTAATATTTATAAATTACTGAAAATTATAAAAGTTGCTTGTAAATTGATAATATCTTATTGTGTATCATTTGGACTACTATTGGAAATATGAAATTATGTTACTGATATAAAAGTCATTTTATTGTTACATGTATTTTATTTACTAATAGTATTTTATATAGATAGTAGAGTATTCTAAAATTATGTTGATATATCAGAAATTCATTATCTTGATCTTTTAATATATTGTATATGTATAGATTGCCTTTAATAAACATAAACATTATGGTATGATAATGTATACCTAAGTATAATGTTGCCCCAATATATACGATGTATTTGTTATAATACTGATTATTTATTTTTTCTTAATCTGAATATTAGATAATTGATATTATTATATTGAGCAATATATAAAGTTGAGTGACGATATTTGTTCTTAATTTTATTAGTAAAGCTGTGAGTATATTATGAAACTTTTTTAACATAGAAATTATGTTGACTCACGGTGTTATTATGGTAGCCTAGTTATGTTTTCTATTGTTTTGTAAATATCGTTTTTTGTAATGTCTAATTCTGCATACAGTATTATAGACCACGAGTATGACGTTGTAATAGTAGGTGCTGGAGGAGCTGGTTTAAGGGCAACTTTTGGTATGACTTCTATTGGCTTGTCTGTTGCATGCATATCTAAAGTTTTTCCTACAAGAAGTCATACAGTCGCTGCTCAAGGTGGTATTAGTGCTGCGTTGGGTAATGTCACTGAAGATGACTGGAGATGGCATATGTTTGATACCGTCAAAGGTTCTGACTGGTTAGGTGATCAAGATGCTATTGAATATATGTGTAAAAATGCAGCAGAATCTGTCATTGAACTTGAACGTTATGGCGTACCTTTCTCACGTACTAGTGATGGTAAAATATATCAGCGTCCTTTTGGTGGTATGACTACAGAATTTGGTAAGGGTAAGCCAGCAATACGTACTTGTGCTGCATCTGATAAGACTGGTCATGCTATACTTCATACTCTATATCAGCAATCCTTAAAGCACAATGCTAAGTTTTTTGTAGAATATTTTGCTATTGATTTACTAATGAGTGAAACTGGTGAGTGTCAGGGTGTGATTGCATGGTCATTATGTGATGGAAATTTGCATAGGTTTCGTGCTCATACTGTTGTTCTTGCTACAGGTGGATATGGTAGAATATATTTCTCTGCAACTAGTGCGCATACCTGTACTGGTGATGGTGGTGGGATGGTCTCTCGTATTGATTTACCTTTGGAAGATATGGAATTTGTACAGTTTCATCCTACTGGAATATATGGGTCAGGATGTTTAATGACTGAAGGATGTAGAGGGGAAGGTGGTTATTTAATTAATTCTGAAGGTGAAAGATTTATGGAGCGTTATGCTCCAAAAGCTAAAGATTTGGCATCTCGTGATGTTGTTAGCAGAGCTATGACTCTAGAAATTAGGGAAGGTCGTGGTGTAGGGCCTAACAAAGATCATGTATATTTATCTATATCTCACTTAGGAGCAGAAGTTATACATGATAAGTTACCAGGTATTAGTGAAACTGCTCGTACTTTTGCTGGAGTAGATGTAACTAAGGAACCTATACCTGTATTACCAACTGTACATTATAATATGGGTGGTATTCCTACGAACTATTATGGTCAAGTTATTACATTAACGAGTAATGGAGAAAAAATCGTACCTGGTCTTTTCGCAATAGGAGAAGCAGCATGTGTTTCTGTACATGGTGCAAATCGTTTAGGTTCTAATTCATTACTTGACTTAGTTGTTTTTGGTAGAGCTGCGGCTATTAAAGCTAAGGAATTAATAAAACCTGGAATGTTGCATGCTCCTATAAACAAAGCTAATGAAGAAAAAATAATTGCTCGTTTTGATGGAATAAGGTTCGCTAAGGGAAGTTTACGTGTTGCAGAAGTACGTAGTAGAATGCAGCATGTTATGCAAAATCATGCAGCTGTTTTTCGCACAGCAGAAGTGTTAGATGAAGGAAAAGTCAAGATTAAGGATGTAGCTAAACTTATGCCTGAGATTGTCATACAGGATAGAAGCATGATATGGAATAGTGATCTGGTTGAAGCGTTAGAGTTAACTAACATGATGCCACAGGCAGTTGTAA
This sequence comes from Ehrlichia ruminantium, assembly GCF_009728835.1. Taxonomy (GTDB): domain Bacteria; phylum Pseudomonadota; class Alphaproteobacteria; order Rickettsiales; family Anaplasmataceae; genus Ehrlichia; species Ehrlichia ruminantium_B. The sequence goes on along the minus strand of NZ_CP033455.1, from coordinate 1,103,157 downwards.
CTATGGAATGTGCAGCAAACCGTCAGGAAAGTAGAGGAGCTCATGCACGGGAAGATTTTCCTGACCGTGATGATGAAAATTGGATGAAGCATACTTTAGCTTGGTATGATGCTAATAATTGTTCTGTAGAAATCAAATATAAGGATGTTGCTAAGACGACTTTAACAAGTGATGTTCAATATTTCCCTCCGCAGAAAAGAGTATATTAGTTATCCGTATAGGAATTGTGTAAAAGGGTTTGTTATGGTTCAGTTTTTTTTACCTAGGAATTCTAAGATTAATAAAAATGGAGAAGTATATGATGCTCCTGAAGGTGCAAAAAATGTAAAGTGTTTTAAAATATATAGATGGTCTCCGGATGATGATAGTAATCCAAGAATTGATAAATTTTTTATAGATCTTGATCAATGTGGACAGATGGTTCTTGATGCGCTTATAAAAATAAAAAATGAAATTGATTCTACATTAACATTCAGGAGGTCGTGTAGAGAAGGTATATGTGGTTCTTGTGCAATGAACATTGATGGTACTAATACTCTAGCATGTACAAAAGCCATATCAGATATTAAGTCAGATGTTGAGATTTATCCTTTACCACATATGGATGTCATTAAGGATTTAGTACCTGATTTAAGTAATTTTTACAAACAATATGAGTCCATTACTCCATGGATGCAAGCTGAGGAACCTAGTCATGATAAGGAAAGATTGCAGAGTATAAAGGACCGGAGTAAGTTAGATGGAGTTTATGATTGTATATTATGTGCATGTTGTAGTACTAGTTGTCCTAGTTATTGGTGGAATCCAGATAAATATTTAGGACCGGCTGCGTTATTACAAGTATATAGATGGTTAATTGATAGTCGAGATGAAGCATCAGATAAGAGGTTGAGTATGCTTGATGATGCATTTAAATTATACCGCTGCCATACTATTATGAATTGTACCAATACTTGTCCTAAGGGTTTAAATCCTGCTAAGGCGATTGCTAATATTAAGCAAATGATGGTAAGAAGATAGAAAGAGTAATTGAATCTAGGTTGTTGTCGAACGTTTTTATTATAATAATTCTACTGTTGTATATCTACTCATCAATTACATTACATGAGAATTATCCCGTAAATTATTTATTATGTACTATAGTAGTGTTTTTTCAAGATTTGGGTTCTGTTAAAACAATTATTTAGTATTGGATGATAATGTGCCTTAACATGAAACATCTGGGTAAATTCTTATATATATTATTGGTAGCTTTTGTGAGTAGCTTTATAGCTTTTTTGTTAAATACTTAATAACAATCTTTAATTAGGTGTAAATGAGGTGTAATATTATGTAATGTGGGTATGCAGTCTTTATCTTTACTTATTTGATATGAAGTATATGTATATTTATTATATTTATATGGCATATTAGTATAAGGTTTAAATTTATATATAGTATATTTCATGTAAGGTGCATAAATTATTGGTCTTAGCTATGTGGGTGTGTATATGTTAGGATTAGATAGGTATTGGTAGTTTGTTTATAATACATTTCTGGATATGTGTAAGGTTTCTATTTAATCAACATTTGAAATATAGGTAGTATAAATTTGTATAGAACTTATAAAAGTAGTAGGATGTATACGCTATAAGTTATAGTTGTATATGTTGGACTTAAGTAAGTACAAGTAATTCTTCGTATTTTACATTTCTGGATATGTGTAAGGTTTCTATTTAATCAACATTTGAAATATAGGTAGTATAAATTTGTATAGAACTTATAAAAGTAGTAGGATGTATACGCTATAAGTTATAGTTGTATATGTTGGACTTAAGTAAGTACAAGTAATTCTTCGTATTTTACATTTTTGGATGTGTGTAAGGTTTCTATTTAATAGACATTTGAGATATAGATAATATAAGTTTGTATAGAACTTGTAAAAGTAGTAGGATGTATACACTATAAGTTATAGTTGTATATGTTGGACTTAAGTAAGTACAAGTAATTCTTCGTATTTTACATTTTTGGATGTGTGTAAGGTTTCTATTTAATAGACATTTGAGATATAGATAATATAAGTTTGTATAGAACTTGTAAAAGTAGTAGGATGTATAAACCATAAGTTATAGTTGTATATATTGGACTTAAGTAAGTACAAGTAATTCTTCGTATTTTACATTTTTGGATGTGTGTAAGGTTTCTATTTAATAGACATTTGAGATATAGATAATATAAGTTTGTATAGAACTTATAAAAGTAGTAGGATGTATAAACCATAAGTTATGGTTGTATATATTGGACTTAAGTAAGTACAGGTAATTCTTTGTATTTTACATTTTTGGAGATATGTAAGGTTTCTATTTAATCAACATTTGAAATATAGATAGTATAAATTTGTATAGAACTTGTAAAAAGTAGTAGGCTGCATAAACTATAAAGTTATAGTTGTATATGTTGGACTTAAGTAAATACAGGTAATTCTTTGTATTTTACGTTTTTGGATATGTGTAAGGTCTCTATTTAGTAGACATTTGAGTTTTAAAGTATAGATTCCTGTAGGAAGATTGTGAATATTAGTGAAATACGTAAGTTATGAGTTATAGTTGTGTGTATTGAACTTAAAAAAGTATAGTAATTTTTCTTATTATGCATTTGTATGTGTGTGAAATATTCTATAATGTCTGGTTATATTTTTAAACTTGATCTAATGTAACCAATTGTTAGTATTAAGTATTAATAATTAAAATATGGCAGGTTATGGAGTCAGAAATTACAAAACGTATAGTTGTTCCTGAATTGGAGGAGATACTTTATAAGGAATATAAGGTTTTAGACCAGGGGTTTGTCAGGTTAATAGATTATATGGGGTCTGATGAATCTGTAGTACAAGCTGCTAGAATATCCTATGGAAGAGGAACTAAAAGTGTAAGCCAAGATGCTGCATTAATTAATTATCTGATGCGTCATTCGCATACTACACCGTTTGAAATGTGTGAGATCAAGTTTCATATTAAATTGCCTATATTTGTTGCAAGACAGTGGGTACGTCATAGAACTGCAAATGTTAATGAATATTCTGCTAGGTATTCTGTTTTGGATCATAAATTCTATGTTCCTGAACTTGATCAAGTAGCCACTCAATCTGAGGATAATGCGCAGGGTAGGGGAAATAGTTTATCTGATGAGGATGCTCAATATGTGATTGACCTTTTGAAAAATGATTCTAATATGGTCTATGAAACTTATAATAAGTTTTTAGATAAAGGTGTTTCAAGAGAAATATCGCGTATTAATCTTACTCTAAATTATTATACTGAATGGTATTGGAAAATAGATTTACATAATTTATTACATTTTCTGAGGTTGAGGTCTGATGTACATGCTCAGTATGAGATTAGGGTTTATGCACAGACTATGTTAGAAATTGTCAAAAAGTGGGTACCATTGACTTATGCAGCGTTTGTTGAATATTGTTTAGAATCTCAAAGTTTTTCAAAAAGTGCATTAAATGTTGTAAAAAAACTAATTGCAGGAGAAGAAGTTGCTAGGGAAGATACTGGCATTGGTAAAAGAGAATGGAGAGAATTAATGGATGTTTTAGCATCTAAATAAAATGGTATTTATAGTGTGTAGACTTGTATAGGACAGTTCAAAATGGTAACTTGTTATTAGGTGGATAATATGAAGTAGGTGCTTGTAAATTACAGAGGTAATGTAAAGAAAGCTGGCCCTATATTAAAAAGCTGGGTGCTTTGTTATAGTACGTAAACTGATTAATGTGTAAAGTTGAGTTATTGTGTATATAGCTGGTCTTTGCACTTGTAAAAGCTTGTTGCGGAAGGTTTGTGTAATAAATATGTAGTATACAGGTTGTATTATAAACTTAAGTAATGGTCATTTTATAGTGTATTAATCTGTTGTTATTGCAGAATTATTTAGTTATGTACTGTTATAAAGGAATATTGTGGTACATTTAAGTAGACATTATGATACTGTATGAGTTGTATAGTATAATAGGTTAAGTTTTTAGTAAGAGTCATTGGTATGGATAGTGTTTTTGCAAGAGAAAACCCTGCAGCAAAAGAGTATACATAGGACTTGGATATCAGTTATTTTGAATATGTATGTTTAGGTATGTAAAACCACAATCCTATAATATATAGGTATGTTTGAAAAAGGATGATCAATATAATATGTTTTATAGGAAGAACTACATTGGCAAGTATTGTAATGTAAAAAGACTTTTTAGAAATAGTTTTGCCGTACAAGGTAATTAAAGAGTGTTGTATGGACTTTAATAATTGAAAGTTATTTAAATATGTAAGTTATAGTATGTGAAATTATGATCCTGTAGCATATCATTATGTTTAAAAAAGGATAATCAATATAATATGTTTTATAGGAAGAACTACATTAGCAAGTATTGTGATGTAAAAAGACTTTGAGACATGGTTTTGTAGTACAAGGTAATTAAAGAGTGTTGTATGGACTTTAATAATTGAAAGTTATTTAAATATGTAATTATAGTATGTAAAATTATGATCCTGTAGCATGTCATTATGTTTAAAAAAGGATAATCAATATAATGTGTTTTATAGGAAGAACTACGTTAGCAAGTATTGTGATGTAAAAAAACTTTTTAAAAATGGTTTTGCCGTACAAGGTAATTAAAGAGTGTTGTATGGACTTTAATAATTGAAAGTTATTTAAATATGTAAATTATAGTATGTGAAATTACGATACTGTAGCATGTCATTATGTTTAAAAAAGGATAATCAATAATAATATGTTTTGTAAGAATGGCTACATTAGCAAGTATTGTAATATAAAAAAACTTTTTAGAAATGGTTTTGTCGTACAAGGTAATTAAAGAGTGTTGTATGGACTTTAATAATTGAAAATTATTTAAATGTGTAAGTTATAGTATGTGAAATTACGATACTGTAGCATGTCATTATGTTTAAAAAAGGATAATCAATAATAATATGTTTTGTAAGAATGGCTACGTTAGCAAGTATTGTGATGTAAAAAGACTTTTGAGACATGGTTTTGTAGTACAAGGTAATTAAAGAGTATTGTGTAGGCTTAATAGTTAGAAATTATTTTTAGTATGTAAATTGTCTGATATATAAGATTATGATCCTGTAGTGTACATTGTGTTGATAAAAGAAATTATCAGTTTGGTATTTTTAATAAGATATGTATTGCTTATAGTTATGTTGTAAAGTGAGTACTATTGATTATAGCTTAGTCATCTCTAATGGGATATTTATATATTATAAAGGGAATATCATAATATATATAAACATTTTGACATAGCAAAGTGTTAGGATATTTATGTAATGTAGTACATTAACCCAGGCATAATTTTTTTGTGTGGGTAACTAACAGTTATCAATTATATCACGAGAAAAAAGTATATATAGTATAAAAGTAGATATGTAATAAAAAATATAGAATTCATAATGTTGTACTTTTTTATTAATTTTGTATAGTTCAAGCGGATATTTATAATTAGTTTATTTTACTGATATTGTACTTTTACCGATTAAATAGTATTATGCTTATGTTGTTAACTTAAGTTTTATATGTAAGTACTATTTTTATTGTGAATAATATGTATAATTTAGCATAACCATAGTTTTGTGGGAGTAGTGTTTTTTATACTGCTGGTGTTGTTTTTCTATTACTATGTTACATTAAGATGAAATTAAGCCTAGCTATTATAGCTTTGGCTTATGCTAGTGTTATGTTATTAATTGAGGGTTTAGTTTTTTATTTATGAAAATTTTTAAAAGGAATATTTTAGTTCTTATTATTATAGTGATAGTGATGGCTGAGATGTCATCAGATATATATTTGCCTAGTTTACCAAAAATTAGTGATTTTTTTCATATAAGTTATTCTGTTGCACAACTTACAATTAGTTTTAACTTAGTTGGACTTTCTATTTCAGGTTTGTTATATGGGCCCCTGTCTGATTATTATGGACGTCGACCTGTTATGTTGTCAGGTATTATGATATTTACTATAGCAAGTATAGCATGTTGCTTTGTTCATGACATTATAATGTTAATTGTTGTGCGTTTTATTCAGGGCTTTGGCACAGGTGTTGCTGGGGTTATTGGGTATGCTATTGTTAAGGATATGTATTCAGGTGATGAATGTGCTAAGAATATTTCTATAGTAAACATAGTAACTGCATTTTCTCCAGTATTGGGACCGATTTTAGGCAGTACAATAATATCTTATGGATATAATTGGAACATACTTTTTATAATAATATCTATAGTATCTGTGATAGTATTGATATGTTTGTTTGTTTTTCTAAAAGAAACATTGGTTGTTGATCGATCTGGTAGTAATATTTCTTTTCGATCAATTATGTGTAAGTATAAGGGACTTTGTTGTAACTACAGATTTTGTGGCTTTGCTTTAATTCATAGTCTTACTATTATGTGGATTTGGGCATGTGTAGCTAGTCTGCCATTTATTTTCATAAATGATATGAGTGTACCTGTTGGTTACTATGGTTACTTTGTTGCGATTAATGTAACAGCATATATTATAGGAGCTGTGATCAACCAAAGGTTTGTTACAAGATTTGGGATGAGTAATATGTTGATTCTAGGTTTAGTTTTAACTACTTTATCGGATTCTGGTGTTCTTATTTTATACCAGATGTTTGAAATAACTCCTCTGCTAGCAGAAATTATGTGGATTCCATCTGGTATGGGTATTGCATTTATTCTTGGAAATAATATGACTTGTGCTTTTTCTGAAATTAAAGAGACAGGTATAGGTTCAGCGTTTATTTTATGTTTGCAAACGATTTTTGGTGCTATTGGAATTTATATTTTAAGCTGTTTCTATAATGGAACTTTAGTTCCTGTAGTAATCTTTCCTATAGTTTGCTCTATACTATGTATTGTTGTGTACGTAATTCTTAAGGTAACCAACAAGAGATCTCTAGATGTAAAAATTTAGTCCTATTTTTGATAATGTTGTAGATTCTAGTAGGTTTTTTAAACGCCTCAAAAATATTAATCTATTATGTTAGTTGTGAGAAGTCGAGTTGGGTGGTTTAAATTAAAATATTTAGTGTGTAGTTGTTATAAATTTTCATAATAGTTGTTGTGAAAAAGTGTAATTGTGTGGTGTATAACATTGTGATATTAATATTAAGAGGGTGGTATAGTATTTAAGGTACTGTTTTTTATGTTATTGTAATCTGATTGTTATTAAAATTATTTTAGTATGACTTTTTAATCGCTTAATGTTGTTATAGCATATTAGTTATTAAAGGTACTTTATGGAAGAAGGTTTTTTTAGTATTACAATGTTAGAAAATTTTGTTATGAGTTACTGTGTATTAGTATAAGTCATATTTTGTGTCATTTTGACATAAGGTGTTAAGTAAGTATTGTTTTATAATTTTAGAAATTAAGTTGGCTATTTATCGATAGTCAATAATTCAAGGCATTTATAGGTATATATTATTTAGGAATCTTGTTTTTAAATATTGCAGAGCTGCTTGTAAACTAGTGGGAAAGAATATAAATGTTGTATTCTTAGGGTTATAATGAGTTAATGTTTTTGTACAATGTATTTATAGCTGGTGTAGTATATTCTCAATTGATGTATTACTGTAAAATCTTAGTATGTTGTGGTGGAATAGCTATTATGATTGTTTATTTAAATATTATAGAGCTGCTTTTAAGTTAGTGGGAAAGAATATAAATGTTGTATTCTTAGGGTTATAATGGGTTAATGTTTTTATACAATGTATTTATAGCTGGTGTAGTATATTCTCAATTGATATATTACTGTAAAATCTTAGCATGTTGTGGTGGAAACTATTGTGGTTGTTTGGTTAAATACTATCAAGTTACTTTTAAGCAGGTGAAGATGGATAGGAATGTTGTGTTCTCAGAGTTATTATGTGTAAATACTTTGACAGTGTAGTTAGTGTGTATATTATGAGTTTATGTATTATTTTGAAATCTTCTGTATTGTCATGAGGGCAATTACCTAATTGTTAGAACTGTTGTTAAAGAAGTGTGACTGGTGTTTATATTGATTATTTTAAAATCTGGTTATATTTATATAGTTGTATTATATATTCTAGAGTAGAATATCCGTAAACTTAGTATATTGTAGCAAGCATTTTATAGGAATATGGTACTTAGTGTTTAAAAGTCTATATGAATCTAAAAGGTATTTAAGTTTGTATATAAATCTGTATGCAAAAGTTTTGTGAGAGATATTTTATATATTACGTAGTTACTTGTAATATTGGTTAATGTATATGAGTGTTATGGTATTACTGTTTTTGTATGGAGTATATGTAGTCAGTAGAACATTAATTGTATATATCAGGTAATACTTTATCTATAATTTTGTGATGATATTTAGTTATGTATTATATATTTGTTCGTTTAGATAAGATATTGCTTTTTGGGTGATTATCCTACCACGTGGTGTACGTTGTATAAAGTTTATTTTGATTAAATATGGTTCTATAGTTTCTTCTATGTTGCCAGTGTCTTCTGACAGTGCGGAAGATATGGTATCTATTCCTATTGGATTATTAGCTTCATGTATAAATTGTAGATATTTTATATCTTGTCTATCTAGTCCAAGTTTATCAATGCCCAGGCGTAATAGTGTCTGATCAGCAAATTCATGGGTTATGGTATCTTGTTTTGTAACTGACATGAAATCTCGAATACGTCTTAGTAATCTTAGTGCAATTCTGGGTGTACCACGTGATCTTAAGGATATTTCTTCTGCTCCGTTACTAGAAATATTAGTTTTCATGACTTTTGCAGCACGTTTTATTACTTTTGTTAACTCTTCAGTGGAATAGAACTCTAAATGCATTGGTATTCCAAAGCGATCCCTTAAAGGATTTGAAAGTAACCCTATTCGTGTTGTTGCTCCTATTAATGTGAACGGTGGTAAATCTACCCTTAAAGTTCTTGCTCCACATCCTTCACCTACTATTATGTCTAAAGAAAAGTCTTCCATTGCTGCATATAATATTTCTTCTATATTACGGTTTAAACGATGGATTTCGTCAATAAATAATACATCTCTAGCTTGTAAATTGGTTAATATTGCTGCTAAATCTCCTGCTTTGCTCAATAGTGGTCCTGCTGTTGATCGAAAGTTTACTTTTAGTTCTTTAGCTATTATATGTGCTAATGTTGTTTTGCCAAGCCCTGGTGGTCCGTATAGCAAAATATGGTCTATTGCTTCTTTTCGTGCATAAGCTGCATCTATAAAAATTTTTAAATTACTAACTACACTGCTTTGCCCTATAAACTCATCAAGAAGATTTGGTCTCATTGAAATATTTTGTTGATCTTCTATACATTCACTACTTTGCAATATATCTTTCATAAATGCTCATTATTTTGTTATGATTGTAACTTTTTGTATGATAGCACATTAAATTATATTTTATATCTTAAGTTTAAGATGTTATTTTTATTAATTTATTATTGAATAATAGATCATACTAATTAATACATATATAAATAATTTGGCTTTTTGTAAGCAGAATTTAAGAAAACAAATCTCAATTTCTTTTTACATATAGGTGTAAAAAGTGCAAGTACCTATAATGCTGTATAATTACAACTTAGTTATATTGGTCTTCAGTGTATATATTATTGTATTTTTTGCTTTCTAAAACTTATAATATATTCAATTAATATAAGCCTATACTTATATCATTATAGGAAAATTGTTATTAGTGATGTGTCTATGTTTGTGACTATTAAACATATTTTTTTAATTGTAAGAATAATGTTAGTGGGTATTTTTATAGAAAATAACCGGAAGTTATTGCAGTGTATTTGTGATAAAATGTGGAGTATTTCTATTATTACTGTAGTGGTTGTGTAATATTGAGAATCAGCTAAGTTTTTTAAATAGTTAAGTTATATGCATGATTCACAATAGTTGGAATGTATTGTAGTGTATTTATTATTGGGTTGTAATGTACTTTGTCACTGTAGTGGTTGTGTAATATTGAGAAGCAGTTAAGTTTTTTAAATAGTTGGGTTATGTACATGATTCACAATAGTTGGAATGTATTGTAGTTTATTTATCATTAAGTTGTATAGTACTTTGTCACTGTAATGGTTGTGTAATATTGAGAATCAGCTAAGTTTTTTAAATAGTTAAGTTATGTACATGATTCACAATAGTTGGAATGTATTGTGGTTTATTTATCATTAGATTGTCATGTACTTTGTTACTATAGTGGTTGTGTAATATTGAGAATCAGCTAAGTTTTTTAAATAGTTAAGTTATGTGCATGATTCACAATAGTTGGAATGTATTGTAGTGTATTTATTATTAAGTTGTAATGTACTTTGTCACTGTAGTGGTTGTGTAATATTGAGAAGCAGCTAAGTTTTTTAAATAGTTAAGTTATATGCATGATTCACAATAGTTGGAATGTATTGTAGTGTATTTATTATTAGGTTGTAATGTACTTTGTCACTGTAGTGGTTATGTAATGTTGAGAATCAGCTAAGTTTTTTTAATGGTTAAGTTATGTGCATGATTAGCAATAGATAGGATGGCGTTGTAATTTATTTATTATTAACTATGTAATATTTTTATTATTGTACCAGTGGTGTTTGAATGACAAATTAATAACTGCATTTTTGGGTAGTTAGAGGTTGTGTACATTATTAAACAATAATATTTTATGAAAATGAGTAGTAAATAGATTTGGTCCAAATTTGTCATGTATGTATTAAGTAATTCAGTGTAAAATTGTACTGTTCTTCACTGTAGGAAATGTTATTGAAGCAAAATACTTATTATTATTTAGAGTATTCTAATTTTTTAATGTATTTTCTATTAAGAAAGCTTTTGTAATGCTTTACGTATTAGTTCTTGCGTGTTAGCACCTGGAAATTGGGATTTTATCCCCTGTATTACATTAAAAGCTTTTAGTTTTTCATATCCTAAGCTTATAAGTGCAGCTAGGGCATCGTCGTTTTCTATTGGGAATGTCTCTTCTATAGGTATTTTATTGATTTTATATTGTAATTCAGTTACTATACGTCCTGCAAGCTTATCTCCTATACCATTCCCTTTAAATACTGCTTTATCATTATTTACTACTGCATAGAAGATCTGTTCAGGTGATAATTTACTTAGTATTGAAAGTGCTGTTTTGTAATTAATACCATTTATTGTGACTAGCATTCTTAAGTAATCTTGTTCTTGCCTGTTTAAAAAACCATATAATTGTGTTATGTTGTCTCTGTTAACGTAAGTTTCTATGTAGAGTTTAATATTATTTCCTATTTTGCAGGTTTGTAGCACTTTGTGTGAAATGTATACTATATACCCTATGTTACTTACGTTTACTATAATGTAAGTATCATGTATTTCCTCAATAGTACCTGTAATACTACCTATCAATGTTGTCCTCTCAAAACATATTATTTAGTAAAGCAAGTCTGCAATTGATTTTTCTTAAGTTGATTAATGTATGTGATCTTAATATTAATAATATACAAAACAATAACCCAAGTGTTATGAACATCGAAATAAGAGGCATAAGCATTGAAATATCTATAGCTATACCATTTTTTCGTAATATGCTTGCAGGTTGATGTAATGTTGTCCATATATTGACAGAAAATTTTATAATTGGAATGTTGATTGCGCTGAATATTGCAAAAATGGACGCAGCTTTTATTGATCTTGCTTCATTATCAAAAAAATGCCATAACGATAAGTATCCTAAATAAAGAAAGAATAAAATTAACACTGATGTTAATCGTGCATCCCAGACCCACCATGTACCCCAGGTACATTTGCCCCATATGCTGCCTGTAATCAAACATATGGCTGTAAACACTAAACCTAAAGGTGCAATTGCATGTGATATAATTCCTGCTATAGTGTTTTGCCAAATTAACACTGCAAAGCTTAACACTGCTATCAATGTATATGAGCCTAGGGATATCCACGCGGATGGTACATGTATATACATAATTCTTACGAATTCTCCTTGCTTATAGTCTGCAGGAGATGCAATGAATACCATATATAAACTACATACTAGACAGATAATAAATAAAAATACCACATATGGTAGAATTAGTTTTGTATAACGAACGAAACTAGTCATAGCATATAAACAAGGTAGTAATGGTAGGTAAAAGTATCACAGATTGTAATACCAAGCAATGTATAAATATGTAAATAAAAGTTATATAACTAGCTATTTTATCTTTTAACTTGTAAGTACAATGTATAATGTATATTACAATTGTGTTTTAGAAGGATGGTGTAGATTTAAAACATAATTGTTGTCTTTTAGTTTAAGATAGTAGAGAGTTTAAATCTTTAATCTGTATTGATTTAAATACTCATGATTGTTATTTCTGTATTTATAATGTCTGGAGTATTATTTAATGTATCTTACTAATATTAAGATTACATACATTAATCAACTTAAGAGAAATTAATTGTAGGGTTGTTTGATTAAATAAATATTTATGTGTAGTTATGAATAAATCAAAGTTACTTGTTGTAAGTTTTGTGATATTGGTAAGATTTGTTATCGTATATGTGTGGGTTTAATTTGTGGGTGTGATGTACGTGATGATGTGGTTTTATATATATGAGAATAATGTATTCAGTAATTTAGGTTTTATTCGTAAGTGATAATCATGGTAGTGTTGTGAGTGATATAATGTTTCAGTAGGCCTACATTGATGTAATTGGTGATGTAGTGTGATTAAGTGTTAGGTTACCTACTACTGTTTATAAAAGTATGTACTTGTAACAATTCTTAGTTTTGTAAGGTAAGAAATGTTTTTGACAATTTTTAAATTGTGTAATGGTTAATCAACTAATGGAATTTATAATGTCTATTTAACACATAAGATATTAAGTATATACATATTTAGTGGAGCATTTGCTACTATAAAGATATGTATTTTTATATGAATAAAGAGTTTCTTGATATAACAATTATTTGATTCTAGAATAACAGGGTAATAAAACACATTCAATGAGCTTTACATATGTTGCGTTGTATTGCAAAATAAAAAATATTTTTTAATCATGGTTTTAGTTTGCAAGAAAAAATTATATAGACAAAAATCATGAATAATTTTCTTTTTGTTAAATAATTTGTAATGTACTGTATTATTATATGAGATTGTATTTATAATCGTAGTAAATCTTTTATCAGGAAGTATGCAGTGAATAATAATCTAAAAAGTAGGGGTGTCTTGTTAGTTCTTTCTTCTCCTTCTGGAGGAGGTAAAACTACTATATCACAGTTATTAGTTAGTGAATTACAGGATGAGATTGTTCGGTCAGTTTCTGTAACTACTCGTGCACCTAGAGATGAAGAAGTAGAAGGTAGGGATTATTTTTTTGTTAGTGAAAGTGAGTTTCATCACTTATGTAATGCAAATCAGATGTTAGAATATGCTAAAGTTTTTGGAAATTATTATGGTATTCCTCGTAGATTTGTCATGGAGAATATAAATAATGGTATTAGTATATTGTTGAGTATAGATTGGCAGGGTGCATTTAAGTTAATTGATATTATGAGTGAACATGTAGTGAGTGTTTTTATATTGCCTCCATCTATTGAAGAATTGAAAAGACGTCTATATAATAGAGGTGGGAAAAGTGAGATAATTGATCAAAGATTAAAAGAAGCTGCATTTGAGATTAGTCATTGTTATCGTTATAACTATATTATTGTTAATCACAATATTGAAGAAAGTGTCCAACAAATAAAGAGTATTTTTATTGCAGAAAAGTTAAAGACACACCGTAAAATGTGTCTTGAACAGGTTGTGAGAAGTTATTACATGTAGTTTGTAGTTGAGAAATAAGTTTTCTGTATATTTATAAATAACGCTAGTTGAAGAAAAATTTAATGTTTTGTTGTTTATCCTTTGATGTAGTAATTTTTGAAAAAGATCTTCTAAATTTTATTCATTCTCTGTAATTCAAGGAAAAAATTTTCTCTATTTTAACTATAAAATCTCTCCTATAAATATTGGTATAATTGTACTGTGTGATATTGTGGAGGCTTTTAAAAATAAATTTTTGTATGGTTAAAAAGCTAGATATTTATCAAGTAAACTTGATTTATTTACTATCTCATAGTTTTTTATATCAACGGAATTTTACTTATTTAATACATGCTTGAGATGTGATTCAATGTTATCATTACCTTATATGTTTTATGATGCTTATAAAAACGATGAATTTTTAGGTGATTAGAATTTATCAAGTATATAATATGAGGTCTATTATTTGATAATATTGTGTAGAATGTATAAGAAATTGAGATTAGATGAGTTTGTTATGTGTTTATCAATCAGAAATGAATTTATAGAATTTCAGTGATCAGTAAAGATGAGTATAATGCTTGGGTTGTATAATATGTATTACCTTGTTTACATGGTATATTTGTAAAATGGGATTAGCATGTTGTGAAACGTACTACACTAGTTTTTGGACAATACATGAGTAATTGAAATTTTGGTACTATAAATTATTGTTATGATGTGATTATGATAAATAATGGTAATTTGTGTATAAAGTAGGATAAATTATAATGCTAAATAACGTTATCAAAATATTTTTGTATTATATAATTCTATGGATAATGTAATTTAATGATAAAATGTTATATATGTAATGTTGTAAAGTGGTGATTTAATATATTATTATTATAGCATATAAAATCTGATTTATGATTATTATAAAATATATTGTTAATGTTTATTGAAATTTTCTGTAAAATGCACTAACCTTTAGGTTATGTGGTAAAAATGTTTAAGCTCTTATGACAGGGAATATTGTAAGTGGAAAGGCGGTTGGTGATAGTATTACCAGCACTCTTGCTACGTGTATTAGTGATTTAAAGGTGCAGCATAGTCTGACACCATGTTTAATAGTTGTACTTGTTGGAGACGATCCTGCAAGTCAATTATATGTGCGTAATAAGCAGAGAAAAGCAGAAATGTTAGGGCTTAAATCTGAAACTATGGTACTTCCTAGTACAATATCTGAGAGTAGTTTAATTGAAAAGATCCATCAGCTTAATAATGATGATGGTGTCCATGGGATTTTAGTACAGTTACCTGTGCCTAAGCATATTGATAAGAATCTGATTATTAATACTATTGATCCTAAAAAAGATGTTGATGGTTTCCATAATGAAAATGTGGGTAGGTTATTTACTGGGCAGAAAAAAGATTGTTTAGTTCCTTGTACACCACAGGGATGCCTTTATTTAATAAAAACTATAACTCGTAACTTATCTGGGGCTGATGCTGTAGTTATAGGAAGATCAAACATAGTAGGAAAGCCTATGGCTTGCTTGTTATTAGGTGAAAACTGTACAGTTACTACTGTTCATTCAGCTACTCGTGATTTGCCAGATTATTGTAAGAGAGCTGATATTCTTGTTGCTGCTGTAGGAATACCTCGTTTTGTTAAGTATTCCTGGGTCAAACATGGAGCAATTGTTATAGATGTAGGTATCAATTCTATAGAAGAAGATGGAACTAAAAAATTTGTAGGGGATGTAGACTTTGATGAGGTTAGTAAAATAGCTTCAGCCATTACTCCAGTTCCTGGTGGTGTTGGTCCTATGACTATTGCATTTTTAATGGTTAATACCATTATTGCTGCATGTAATCAGTCAGGAATTCATGGTTTTGTTGAAAAATATTTGGATTTATAATTCTTTAATTGCAGTTAAACTATTTATAGTTTATAAAGATATGTGATAGGGCGATTAGCTCAGTTGGTAGAGCATCTCGTTTACACCGAGGAGGTCAGCAGTTCAAGTCTGTTATCGCCCACTCTTGATGTAAGTCTAATTGTGCTTTGTATACTTAATAATTGTAACACTATAGTAATTGTTTGCATAAACATTCAGGTTGCATTTGTCCTCTTGTTACTTTTTTTAAGTATTATGTGATTGCGTAAATGATTTTATAAGGTTCTAGATTACTACAGTTATTATAAAGCATAAGATATTAGTATTGTAAGCAGTGTTCGTGTTTTTCTAAGTCACTGTTGTTAGTTATTAATTGTATCATGACTATATGTCTTAGAGTTTTTTAGTTGTTCTTTTTAAGAAGTTATCACCATATAGTGTAGTATAAAATATTTTTTATTAAGAGTCAGTATATGGTATCAATGTGTTGTATAAGAAAAAGTAACTTAATGTTGTATGAAGTATAATTGGTTTTTGTTCTTTTTAAGAGGTTATTACCATGTATAGTTTAGTATAAAGTATTTTTTTATTAAAAGATCAGCAAGTGGTATTAACATGTTACATAAGAAGAAGTAACTTAATGTTATATGAAGTATAGTTGATTTTTGTTCTTTTTAAGAGGTTATTACCATATATAGTTTAGTATAAAGTATTTTTTTATTAAAAGACCAGCAAGTGGTATTAACATGTTGTATAAGAAGGAATAACTTATATATATACTTAAGCTAGATTTTGTATGAAGTCTAGATTTGGTATACATAACCATTTATTGAGTAATGGTTAATTTTAATAGGTGTGTTTGTGATTATTGGGATGATAATCTTGCACGAAATATAAGCGATATAATATTGCTTATAAAAAATGTCTAAGATTTATTAAAATAAAAACATTTTTAAGTACTATATAGTTTTAAATAAATTACTTATAATTTGTTTCAGCTGATGTATTTTCCTAAGTACTTGGGTAACAATGAATTAAAAGACGTATGGGTTATACTTGTATGGTATAAATTGGGTATAGTTTGTATAGTGATTATTAAGATGTAATTATAAATTTACAACTTAGTATTATGTTACTTTTTCATTGCTTAGGTTTTGATTATTTCCTACTGGATTTTACTTTGCTTATAATATTGCTGCCATTGTAGTTTTATTTAATATTAAAGGGATAATTGTGATTTGGGAGTAGTTCTGATTCAAAAATAGTGATAAATAACTTTATAATTAGCAAAGGATTACTGTATGGATGTTATAAATCTCAACGTGTTTTTTTGTATTAAACATAAAAAGTTATAGAATCTGTTTTTTCATATAAAAGACTATTATGTGTTGTTAAATCCTAAAATTACTGCTTCAAGTATTGAGATGATGTTCTGCATTTTTATAAATCTTGTTAGGAAATTGAAATATTATCTAAATTATATGTTACTAAAAAGCCATGTTATTTGTTGACTATAGTTAACTATTATATTACCCTAGAACGATACGATTATAGTTAGTTATAAGCTAGAACTGCAGAATAATATGGATGGGTTTAATTTCAACAAAAAGATTACAGCCATTTTGTTTGCGTCATTTATCGTGTTGTTTGTTAGTAATGTAACGGATTTATTATATAATCCGAGTACCCATACTGAACCGGCAAGAGGGTATAAGGTAGACATAGAACAAGAACAGAATGCTTCTGTGCAAGATGCAACTGCTGCTAATGTGCAAGTAGATATTCAGGCTCTTATAGCCCAAGCTAATATAGCAAAAGGGAAGGAAGTTTCAAAAAAATGTGTGTCATGTCATACTTTTGAAAAAGGTGGAGCAAATAAAGTAGGTCCAAATTTGTGGCATATAGTAGGTAATAAAAAGGCTCATTTAGGGGATGCTTTTAATTATTCAAAAGCAATGCTTAGTGCTGGTGGAACATGGGAGTATCAAGATTTATTTCAGTTTTTAACGAAACCTCAAGCTTATGTTAAGGGTACGCGTATGGCCTTTGCTGGGATTTCGAAACCTCAAGATATAGCAGATTTGATAGCATATATAAAATCCTTAGAATAAGTTTTTGTGTGGAGTAATGATATATGTTAAATAAGGGAAGGTTAAAGTTATCTTATGCACCAAACTTGCATATAGCATATAAGCAATTAGTTACTGATAGTAATGTATCTATTGTCTTCTTTTCTGGTTTTCAAGCAAATATGCAAGGTGCAAAAGCAGTGGCATTGTATGATTATTGCAAAGCCCATAATTTTAATTTGATTTTATTTGAATATTTAGGACATGGTGAATCAGATGGACAACTTTCTGATTGTTCTATAAGTGATTGGTATAAAAACTGTGTAGATGTTATTGATCAGTTAACTCCTCCTGATAGTAGCCACATTATTATAGGATCTAGCCTAGGTGGTTGGATGATGTTTTTATTTGCAATGTCTCATCCACATAGAGCATCTTATTTAATTAGTTTAGCTGGAGCACCTGATGCTACAGAGCGTTTGTTTAAAAATCTAACGGCGAATCAGCATGAGGAATTGCTCAGGTATGGTCGAGTTTCTCTAGATAATGGAGATAGTCGTTCTCGTGTTATAACTAAGTATATGTTTGAAGATGGGAGAAAACACTTAATATTAGATAAAGAGTGTATTAATATAAAATGTCCAGTTACCTTAATTCATGGTATGGCTGATACAATTGTTTCCTATAATATTTCGATAACTTTAGCAGAGAAAATAAGGTCAAGTTATTTGACATTGAGATTGATAGAGTCATCTGATCATAGTTTATCAGATGATATTTCTTTAGGAATAATTTTTAGATCTATAGAGGAAGCAATAGAACAACAGGGCTTATAGGGTATGTTAAATATCAAATAATATGTTAATCGAGTAAAATGTAGTGCCTCTTATATTTATTATCATCTAAGCTCCTTCTAATGTTATTATATTTGCAGTGTTTGGATTATTAATGGTTAGTATGGTTATATGTGAAGTAATGTATTAGATTATTAATTTTTAAAAATTACATTATTTCATAAATTTAAGTCTATAATGTGTAAGTTTTGTTATGGTTCTATTTTTTATGATCTAGACACTTAATTTTCTTTATTATTAGTAGTTTGTTGGCAGCTTATGTAGTGAAGTGATGTTATTTTAAGGTAGTTTGGATGAGTAGTGTGTTGCAGTACTTATTGTCTGTGATACGGTACATAATTTGCAGTAGTGCTGGTGTATTTATAGGTTCTTTATTTAGTACTAGCTTATGTAGTGAAGTGATGTTATTTTAAGGTAGTTTGGATGAGTAGTGTGTTGCAGTACTTATTGTCTGTGATACGGTACATAATTTGCAGTAGTGCTGGTGTATTTATAGGTTCTTTAATTTAGTACTAACTTATGTAGTGAAGTAATGTTATTTCAAGGTAGTTTGGATGAGTAGTGTGTTGCAGTACTTATTGTTCGTTATACGTTACATAATTTGCAGTAGTGCTGGTGTATTTATAGGTTCTTTAATTTAGTACTAGCTTATGTAGTGGAGTAATGTTATTTCAAGGTAGTTTGGATGAGTAGTGTGTTGCAGTACTTATTGTTCGTGATACGTTACATAATTTGCAGTAGTGCTGGTGTATTTATAGGTTCTTTAATTTAGTACTAGCTTATGTAGTGGAGTAATGTTATTTCAAGATGGTTTGGATGAGTGTCACAGTATTTATTTGTAATAAATTACATAATTGTTAAGTAGTATTAATCTATTACAGGATTATTTCAATTTAATAATGGACATTGTGAGGTAATTTATACAAAACTGATTACAACGGTAAGATACCTATAATTCTTTGTTAATATAATAGGACACCTCTTCTTAACGAAATAACTTTATAGCACAATTTAAATCTACAAGCGTTATATGAGAAATCTAAAGGCAATATTAAGAAACATAATATAAACTAAATTTGACAGAAACTAATATACTACAGGAAATAAGTAGGTTGAACTTAATCAACAAAAATACTCATTTGATAAAATTATTGAAAGGTATATTTGTTACTATGAGTAATGAATTGTCAAATAGATGTAATAGATAACCCAAGGCATTATGGTACTAACATATATATTCCAAATAAATCTTTGTATTTTTTTATTGTTGAAAGTTTAATGTTAAGTTAAACAGGGTTTAATTGTAAAATAGCATTTTTATTAGGTAGTGTTATTAAAAATGGAATTAAATTATAGTGTTTTAGTAGTTGGTGTAGTATGTGTTTCTGAATGTTAGTTACTATATAAATAGTATTTATGTAAATGTATTTGTTATGTTATCTAAATATTTGAAGTATAGTGATTATAGTAGGTAATTAGCCTTGATAGTAAGTTTTTTATTGTTAATTGTATGTGAAGTTTTTTTTTTAAGTAATAATCTAATTTGTTGTATGTTTATTTCTTTGAGATTTGGCATGCAATATTTGTAGTATCATAGTGAACGTGATTCTTTAATTTAAATAGCTATTTTGTTTTAGTGTACTTATCGTCCATTGTTTGTTAAAAATACTAAGTGGTGCATCTAATATTTTTAATTTGTAACTTACTATGGGCAATCTATGCTTGGAGAAATAAGGGGTAATTTTGTCAGTAGTGGCTCAATACTATGTTGTGAATATATGAAATAGTATTTTTATGCTGGATCTAATTTTTTTGTATTCCTATGTAACAAATGTAGTTGTAAAAATAGAGGATGAGTTTATTTAATGTGATTTATTATGTTGAAGACTATATCAGGGTATAAAAATAATATTATTGTACATATTGTTGTTACAGTTGTGGCAACTAACATAGGCACAGGAGCTTCGTTATATTTAGCATTGCAAGTTGCGTAAAATGCATTATATATTATAGGAACGAAATATATCGTATTTAATATAGTGCTTAATACTAATACTAATACTACAGATAAAATGTCTTGACTGAATGATTCTGATATGATGAAAAATTTTCCCCAGAATGTTGATGCAGGAGGAATACCTATCATTGCAATAGCTCCAATAGAAAATGTAATCATAGTTATTGGCATAGATTTGCCAATACCTTGGAGTTCATGTAAGTATTTTTTTCCTGTTTTGGTATATATTGCTCCTGCAGTAAAAAATAATGTTATTTTTGCAAATGCATGAGATATCATTTGAAAGATAGAAATATCAATGGCATATTCTGTGTACAATGATACTGTCATTATTATATAAGAAAGCTGTGAAATTGTTGAATATGCTAATACTTTTTTTAGGTTTGTCTGTTTAATTGCTATAAAAGATGCTAGGATGATTGTGATTTCTGAAACATACATCAATATGTTATGATGTGTTTGAAATAATGCTTGTAACTTTTCTAGTCCAATAACATATAGTAAAATCTTTATTAGTGCAAAAATTCCAGATTTTACAACTGCTACAGCATGTAATAATGCACTTACTGGTGTAGGTGCTACCATAGCTTTTGGTAGCCATGAATGTATCGGCATTAGTGCAGTTTTTCCTATACTATAAATAAATACCGATAATAATGTAAATAGAAACAAATTAGAGATGCTTGATGGCAATATACCGCCGTTTGTAAAATCTAAAGTACCACTCACGTTATAAGTAATTATGATTGCTGGTAAAAATAGTAACATTGAAGTTCCTAAAAGTATTCCAATGTAATGCCTACCAGATATTTGTGATTCGTGGTTTGTATAATATGTAACTAAAGGATATGTACTGATAGTTAATAACTCATAAAATATAAATAATGTTAGTAGGTTTCCTGAAAAAGCAATTCCCATTGTACACCCAATACTTGCTGCAAAGCATGCATAGAATATAGGTTGCTTTTTGTTACCTTTATCGTTGTGTGTCATATAACTAATGGTATAGATAGTAGTAACTGTCCATAAAAATGATGCCAATAGACTAAATATTATACCTATAGGTTCTGTTTTTAGTATTAGTTGTATTTTAGGAGTAAACTCGCACAGTACAGTATATAGTACTGGTTTATCAGCAGTTATTTTAGTGTAGATGTTAAATACTGTGTAAAACAAAGCACATGAGAAAATTATGCTAAGTGTTTCTTGTGAATATTTGAATTTTTTTAGTAGTAATACCAACACTGCACACATGTATGGCAATAAAACTGGCCAGGTTATTAAAAAATCTGATGCTAAGTTTTTGAAAAAGTGCATAGGCCTCTGTACCACTACGCTAATATGTAATATATAGATATCAATAAAGTTTTTTAAAGTAAAGAGTCTTAATTTATGATCTTTTTTTTGTGGGTTGTATAGTAAATTGGCTAAGTATATAATTAGCAGTTAATCATTTTATTATTTAATGTTATGTGGGAC
Organism: Ehrlichia ruminantium; assembly: GCF_009728835.1. Classification (GTDB taxonomy): domain Bacteria; phylum Pseudomonadota; class Alphaproteobacteria; order Rickettsiales; family Anaplasmataceae; genus Ehrlichia; species Ehrlichia ruminantium_B. Next base: position 1,081,017 of record NZ_CP033455.1, on the reverse strand, counting down.
ATATGAAACTCAAAGATTTTATAATATTACAAACGTAATTATAATGGCAAAGAATACATAACTGTTTATAATTATTGTATTTACCTTGAGAAAATGTTACTATGACTTGAATATTATTTGTGTAACTTGGTTTGTGTCATTGTTATTGTATTGAATACAGTATATATCTTATTAATGAATAGAAAAATAGGTATGTTATTGATTGGCATATAAATATGCTAGCTTACTGTGCTAATTATTATTACATGTTATTATGCTAATCTATTCTTGTGGTATGGATGATAAATTGTATATGTAATTTTGAGTACAATATCATATATTTAAGTGTGTATTGCCAATACATAAAAAAGTGGAAGGTCCTTTGGGGTTGTTAGCTATAAATATGCTGGTTTACTGCTCTAGTATATTATTACATGTTATTGCGCTAATCTATTCTTGTTGTATGGATGATAAATTGTGTATGTAATTTTGAGTACAATATCATATATTTAAGTGTGTGTTGCCAATACATAAAAAAGTGGAATGTCCTTTGGGGTTGTTAGTTATGAATGTCCTAGCTTGCTGCTCTAGTATATTATTGCATGTTATTGAGCTAATCTATTCTTGTTGTATGGATGATAAATTGTGTATGTAATTTTGAGTACAATATCATATATTTAAGTGTGTGTTGCCAATACATAAAAAAAGTGGAAAGGTCCTTTGGGGTTGTTAGCTATGAATGTGCTAGCTTGCTGTGTCTAATATATTATTGTATGTTATTATTCTAATTCATATATTAGATGTATCTCTTGTAGTATGAGTGATAAAATGTGTATATCTAATTATTAGATACAATAGTCATATATCTAGATATATATCTCACTAACACTTAGGAAATAATTATTAATATACTTTGAGTATGTTTGATAAATGCTATGTGTGCTGATTAGGATATCTTGTACAATTGTACTTATGAAATCTAATAAATATGTGGTTGATATATTGTCTAGATCTACGATAAAGAATATAGCAATATCTGTTTATGTATTTATACGGATTTGTTATAGTGATATTACGTTTTTGGTACTAATGCGTTTTAGCGTAATTATTGTGTGATTACTTGTGAGATAAATATTGGACAGTGAATATCACATTAATGTGTGGTTCTAATGTTTGAAATAATTCAGTTGATATTTTTATTGAGTATTGTACATTGTGCAGCTATTAGCCTTGCTATTGGAATCCTGTATGGTGAACAAGAAATATAGTCTAGTTTTAGTTTTGCAAAAAATTGTATTGATTCAAAATTTCCACCGTGTTCTCCACATACTCCAATTTTTATATTTGGGGATTCCTTTTTACCTAAGCTTACAGCAATTGATATTAACTTTCCTACTCCATCGATATCTAAAGTTTCGAAGGGATCATGCTTTATAATTCCTAGGTCTCTATATGTGCCTATAAAATTTGCTGAGTCATCTCTAGAAACGCCTAAGGTGGTTTGAGTTAGATCATTAGTGCCAAAGCTAAAGAATTGTACATGTTTTGCAATTTTATCTGCAATTAGTGCTGCTTTTGGTAATTCTATCATTGTGCCAATTAAGTATTTAGGATTATCAAATTGTTTCGCGATATTACTTATTAGCTCTTTGATTACAATTAGTTCTTCTTCGGACATGATTAAAGGTATCATAATTTCGGGAACTATTGTTTTTATGTCTGTTTCTTCTTGTAATTCTTTTATTGCAAGAAAGATTGCTCTAACTTGCATCTCGTATATTTCGGGATATGATATTGCAAGTCTACATCCTCGGTGTCCTAACATGGGATTTTTTTCTAATAGGTAGATAATCCTATTTTTGAGTTTTTCTAAAGACTTTCCAGTTCTGACGGATATTTCTTGTATGGCATCATCGTTATCTGGTAAGAACTCGTGTAGTGGAGGATCGAGAAGTCTAATGGTAACTTGTTTGTTAGATGTGCATATAAATATTTTCTTGAAATCTTCTTTCTGCATAACTTCAAGTTTTTCTAATGCTATTGCTCTTTCTTCTTTTTTATCTGATACAATCATTTCTTGTACTATACTTATTCTTTTATCTGAGAAAAACATATGTTCTGTCCTGCATAAGCCTATGCCATCTGCTTGAAAGTTCATTGATATTTCTGCATCTTCTGGTGTATCAGCGTTTGCCATAACTTTTAATGTTCTTATTTCATCTGTCCATTCCATTAGGTCGTAGAAACTTCTATCTAATTTAGGTAATGTTGTCTTAATAACACCTAAAATAACTTCCCCAGTGCATCCATTTATTGTTATGTTATCACCTTTATGTACCTTAATTCCTGTGTCTGTATAAAAAAACTGTTCGCTTTTATCTATGAAGATGTTGTTGGCACTGCAGATGCATGGTTTGCCCATCCCTCTTGCTACTACTGCTGCATGGGAAGTCATGCCTCCTCTTAGTGTAATAATACCTACGGAACTATTCATCCCATTTATATCTTCTGGATTTGTTTCCTGACGTAGTAGTATTACATTTTTTCCTTCTTTTTTGAGTTGTTCTGCGTCACTCGGTGTGAAAACTACTTGGCCTGTTGCTGCTCCTGGAGATGCCGGTAGTCCATATGCGATAATATCAGCATTTGTACTGTTTTCAAGTGTTGGATGAAATAGCTTGCTGAATGATTTGTGATCGATCCTAATAATTGCTTCTTCTTTTGAAATCAGTTTTTCCTTTACCATATCTGTAGCAATTTTGACAGCAGACTGAATACTGCGTTTTCCTGATCTAGCTTGTAGAATCCATAATTTACCATTTTCTATTGTAAATTCTATATCTTGCATGTCACGATAGTGCAATTCTAGTTTGTGACACACTTGTTCTAATTCGTCATAAATTGTAGGCATTAACTCCTTCATTTTATGTAATGGTAATGGACTATGGGTACCTGATACTACATCTTCACCTTGTGCACTTGTTAGGAATTCTCCAAAAATTTCTTTTGTTCCTGTTGATGGGTTGCGTGTAAAAACAACACCTGTAGCTGAATTTTCACTCATGTTACCAAATACCATGGATTGCACATTTACTGCTGTACCTAAATTGTCTGGTATATTATGTATCTTTCTATAGGTAATTGCTCTTTTGTTCATCCATGATCTAAAAACTGCATATATTGCATTATACAGTTGTTCATTTACATCTTGAGGGAAATCTTGATTTGTGTGAAGCTTAACTATTTTTTTAAAGTCACCTATTAATTCTTTGAGTACATTAGGATCTGATATTTTGTCACTTTTTAATGTACTAACACTTTTCCTTTTATATATTGCTTCCTCAAAGAAATTGTTTTCTATTTGTAATACTGTATGGGCATACATTTGTATAAGTCTTCTATAACTGTCATATGCGAAAAGTTCACCGTTTTTTTTTGCTAATCCTATAACTGTTTTATCATTTAAGCCTACGTTTAATATGGTGTCTAACATTCCTGGCATAGAAGTGACACTACCTGATCTTACTGAAAGTAATAGAGGATTATTATCATCACCAAATTTTAAGTTTACTTCGTTATTTAGATATTCAATAGCATTTTGTATCATGTGTGATATTTTGTCTGGTAATTTATTATCATGATAGTGATTGCATACTGCTGTTGATATTGTAAATCCTGGAGGTACATCTATACCAATATTACACATTTCTGCTAAATTAGCACCTTTGCTGCCTAATATATTGCTTAATTTTAAATTTCCATCGCATTTGCTTTTACTAAAATGATATATTAACTTTTCACTCATATAGGAGAACCAGAAAAATTTGTTTTGTTATAATAATTATTGAAAACACTAATATCTATACTATAAAACCTAATTTTATAGAGTGCAACTGTTGTAGAATAATTAGTCAATGCAGATTGTGTATAGTGATGTATTTTTGATACTAATAATAGAAAAGTGTAGATTTGAAAATTAATATTATTATTTATATTCCTACTAATATGAGAATAATTTGTATTATTTTGTTATGTGTTTTTGTAATTAGTTATGTATGATATGTGCTAAATATATTATTAATATGTTCTGTTTCTAGTGATGCAACGTAGTTTGATTTTATAGTGTTATAAGATTTATCTTAAACATCGCTTTAATAGTTTGGGAAATACTATGTGTTTGGTATCTGTAAATGTGCCTAGGGTTATAATAAATACAAAGTACTTTGGTAATTGTATTTGTGTGTTTTTAATTATATAAAGTTTTAGTATTCCCTTATAAAATATTATCCTAGTGCTTGTAAATATGGTATTGCTGTATAATATTGTGTAGTTTCTAATAATTTATTAAGTACCATAGATTAGTAGTGTAATTCTACAAATGTGGCAAATGGAAACTATTTCAATGTGTATATAACTTATTTACTTGGTGCTTATCGAAAGAGAAGTACACATGTATTGCTATTAATAAATGTTGCCAATAAGAATGTTGGTATTATTGTATAGTGTGTATGATGCTGATAGCTAATAAAGTATTATAGATTAGTAGTGTAATTCTACAAATGTGGCAAATGGAAACTATTTCAATGTGTATATAACTTATTTACTTGGTGCTTATCGAAAGAGAAGTACACATGTATTACTATTAATAAATGTTGCCAATAAACATTATTATTTATTTTGTAATGCTAAGCTTATGTTATAATTTTAACAATACAATAAAATATCAATAAGTTAAGTGACATAATTGTATAAGTGTTGATTTTAAATATAATACTGATCTTATGATTTAATCAATAATATTGGTTGCTATTATTTATTTTCTACTACTGTAGTATCAAATATAATGTCATGAATGGTTTGATTATTTGCTGAAAATAAAGCTATAAAATACCAATAAATTGATAGTATTAGTGTAAGTGTAGTGACTATGAAAACAGCTATAGTAATGAAACTATTGTTAAAGTCCATGTTAACAATTTGTATATTGATCATAAAAATGCTGGGACATAAAAATTCTGACAGTGTTCTATCAAATGCCAACTTAGTATCAATTTTTTTGTGGTCACAGCGTATAGTATGAATTTTTAATAGCTTTTGTCCTATAGATGCTTGAGCTTCAGAGGATAAGAAATACATATAGTAACAGCAATGGCTTACTATGTTAATTATGAAAGATATAAATGTTATTTCACCTATAAACCATGCAATTTGGTAATTGATAAGTGATAATATAATTTGATCAATTATATTTGCGGTAATTCTTTTTAGTATAATTGTTGTTTTATTTTTTTTCATAGGTTCAATAGTTGGGAAATAAATTTGTTGATTTCGTTGAAATTTTTAAATGATAAAACATTATCTACAGTACTGCAATCCCCATATTTTATTGGTAAACATCCTGCATCAGTTGCACTTTGTATGTCTGATATACTATCTCCTATGAAAAATACGTCTTTGCTGGGTTGAATATTTAAATAAGATAGTGCTGCTAATACAGGTTCTGGAGATGGTTTAGTACTTGTTGTATCGCCAGATCCAATTATGGAGTTAAAGTAATGTGAAAGATTTTTATTCTGTATTTCTGATCGCAAGCTTTTTCCGTTTTTATTACTTACAATAGCCATTGTGATATTATTTTCTTTTAAAGTATCTAATAATTCTATTGCTCCATCGTTTAGTACAAAATTGTCTAATTTTTGTGATTTTTCTAAACTGTTCTCATATAAGGTTATTCCTTCTTTCCATTTGTCTCCTAATAGCATTGCGAGATACTTTAATACTGTAGCATCTGGTAAGCTATTAAGGTCAATATCTTTATATCCCATTTTGTTTAATACTTGGTTAAATATTGTACGGTCAATACTGACTTTTGTGTTAATTAACGTATTATACCAGTCAAATATTACTGCTGTAGGTCGCTTTATCATTATTCGTTTTAATCTTTATAAACTGCTATTTTTATAAAAAACTTATTAAGATACTATAAAAGTAAAAATTAATTTTGGTGTTTAATTTGTATGCATTTTGTATCAGATATGCCCTATTATTTTGTGAATATGTGTGGTAAGCACATGGCAGATTATACCTTTATTAGCATATAATTCAAGTGATATTATTTTATCTATGGATAATTGTGTTTATGTAAGAAGATTTGGATTAAAAGTTGGAGAATAAATTTTAACTTGTTGACATGTAATTTTTTTCTGGAATATCAAATGTTTTTGTGTGTATTTTGCTATAGATATTGTGTAATATTTTTAAGTTATGTCTATAAAAGTGTGTTTTTTGTAAGAGTGGATTGTTATGTCTAATGTATTTGATATTAGTGGAATTAGTTTGGTGTTTTAATATTGACTATTGTTCTAAAACATTGAGTGATATTATTTTTTGATTTATTGATATGTATTGCTGATGATAAGTTTAGTAGTTTCTAGTTATTTATTAATATATTAATAATAATACTTATGGCAACATTGTATGAAATAACTTATATGTTTTGTAGATGTGTAGTTTTTTTATTATTCTTTTGTATATATTAAATAGAAGCAGACTTTATGTTGTTTAAAGTTGTATTTATATTATAACTGTTTATAGTAAAATATGTTTTTAATACTCATGAGTGTGTTATATATTCGTTGCTAAAATGTTCTAAAAAAGTTAGTGCATATTGAAGAAAACAGGCTTTATGTGTGTGAACGTTGTATTATATTATAGAAGTTTGCATAAGGGTATGTTTTATATTCATGAGTGTATTATATATTCGTTGTTAAAATGTTCTGAAAAAGTTAGTGCATATTGAAGAAAACAGGCTTTATGTGTGTGAACGTTGTATTATATTATAGAGGTTTGCATAAGGGTATATTTGATATTCATGAGTGTGTGTTATATATTTGTTGCTAAAATGTTCTAAAAAGGTTAGTGCATATTGAAGAAAACAGGCTTTATGTGTGTGAACGTTGTATTATATTATAGAAGTTTGCATAAGGGTATATTTGATATTCATGAGTGTGTTATATATTCGTTGCTAAAATGTTCTAAAAAAGTTAGTGCATATTGAAGAAAACAGGTTTTATGTGTGTGAACGTTGTATTATATTATAGAAGTTTGCACAAAGGTATGTTTTATATTCATGAGTGTATTATATATTCGTTGTTAAAATGTTCTGAAAAAGTTAGTGCATATTGAAGAAAACAGGCTTTATGTGTGTGAACGTTGTATTATATTATAGAGGTTTGCATAAGGGTATATTTGATATTCATGAGTGTGTTATATATTCGTTGTTAAAATGTTCTAAAAAAGTTAGTGCATATTGAAGAAAGCAGACTTTATATGTGTGAAAGTTGTATTATAACAGTTTACAGTAGGATATGTTTCTAATATTCGTATGTGTAATTGTATATTTAGTGTTAAGGTTTTCTAAAAAAGTGATTTAATAATCTACTGCTAATCATCTTTTTCTTAAAGATAATTCATAAATTACTATTTCTATGATTTATTTAGTATGGAGTAAGTTAAGTTAGTGTTGGCATTTTACTGGCTATTATATTATAGATATATATTTTAAGTATAAGTACTAGTGTCATAATGTATAAGAATATATTGAGCTTAGCAATCTAGTACATTTGTAACAAACAAATCTAAAAATATCAAATCATGTGTCATGATATAATTTTATAGTACAATATACCATGACATGTAATATATAGTGTCTATAATATAGGTACTGATTGCGTACTATACTTTTTCACGGTATTTGGTATAAAATAAGTTTTAATGTGGTATCAAGCTTTTTTAACAATATTTAGTGATAGTAATTTTAAATGTTCTAGATCTACTTCTGATGGAGATCCCATAAGTAAATCCTCTCCAGATTGATTTAATGGGAAACAAATGACCTCTCTTATGTTTGGTACATCTGCTAGTAACATTACTATGCGGTCTATTCCTGGAGCAATCCCTCCATGTGGTGGAGCTCCAAATTTAAAAGCACGAGTTAATGCTTTAAATTTTTCATCTACCATCTCTTGAGTATATCCTGCTATAGAAAATGCTTTATACATAATATCAAGTTTATGGTTACGAATTGCTCCACTTGATATTTCAATGCCATTACAGACTATATCATACTGGTATGCAAGTATGCTTAAAGGATCTTCAGTCTCTAATGCTTTTAGTTCTCCTTGTGGCATTGAGAAAGGATTATGAAAGAAATTTATAGTATTTTCTTTATTATCATATTTGAAATATGGAAAATCAACTATCCAGCAGAATTTAAAAACATTTTCTTCTATTAAATTTAATTCTTGACCTAATAAAGTTCTTACTTCTCCTGCAAAATCTGCAGCTCTGTTTGCCATTTCTGATACAAAGAATACACTATCTCCAGGTTGTAAGTTACAGATGAGTTGTATACTGTTTAGACGGTCCTTATCGAGAAACTTAGCTATTGGTCCTTTTACTACTGAGTCATCATTAAAGGTAATATACCCTAAGCCTTGTGCTCCTAGTGTTTTTGCGAATTCAATTTTATTGTCAAAAAAACTTCTAGGATGATGTGCTGTTTTTGGTGCAGGTATTGCACGTACTACCATACCTTGTCTTATATTTGAACTGAATATTTTAAATTCTGAATCTCTGAAAATTTCTGTTACATCTTTGATTATTAGTGGATTGCGTAGATCTGGCTTATCAGATCCATAATGTAATAGTGCATCATGATAAGATATTCTAGGAAATTCTTTATGAATGGCCTTATTGGAAAACTTGGTAAATATGTTGATCATTATTGGCTCGATTACGTTAAATATATCTTCCTGAGTTACAAAAGACATTTCAATGTCTAGTTGATAGAATTCTCCAGGTGAACGATCAGCCCTTGCGTCTTCATCTCTAAAGCATGGGGCAATTTGAAAGTATTTATCGAAACCACTGACCATTAATAGCTGTTTAAACAGTTGTGGTGCTTGTGGTAAAGCATAAAACTTCCCATGATGAATTCGGCTTGGAACTAAGTAGTCTCGTGCTCCTTCAGGAGATGATGATGTTAATATTGGAGTTTGTATCTCAATAAATCCAGCATCTTCCATATTTTTTCTCATTTCTGTAATGACTTTAGATCTTAAAATTATATTGTTTCGTACTTTGTCGCGCCTAAGGTCTAAAAATCTGTATTTTAATCTAATATCTTCTGAGTATTCCTGTGTAGAACTAATGCTCATTGGTAAAACATTAGACTCTGTTTCAATATTAATTGAGTTTACTACAACCTCTATATAACCTGTGTCTAATGTATAGTTTATAGTAGCACTATCTCTAGCCTTTACTGTGCCTTTTATTGTAATAACACTTTCGAGTCTTAAAGTAGTGATTAATTGAAAGATATTACTATCAGATTCATTGAATACTAACTGTGTTATTCCATAGTGGTCACGTAGATCTATAAAAATAATCTTTCCATGGTCACGTTTTCTATATACCCATCCTGAAAGTGTTACTGCTTGATTAATATGCTCTTCTCTTAATTCATTGCATAAGTGTGTTCTGTATACATTCATAATATATTAGGCCAATTCATTTATACATAGTATATACATTGAAAAGTATTTTTGATAGGCTATTAATTGTATAAATAGTAAAATTTATTAGTTATATGATCTAATTTGAAGGTATAGATAGTCTAGTTGTTTTATTTTATATAATGCTGATAAGTTTTTCATATTAGAACTTATCCTTGAACTGTTGGTTATTATGTTAATAGGATTATATTATAAGTTATGTTTCTAATCTAGATTTTGATTTACATGTCTTGGTTAATGATGGTGTCTGAGTTTACTTAAGCTGCAATAATTTATATTAATGCTTGATTGTTTTGTAATGGGTTTAACATATTACTTATGCAGCACAACAAACGCACTTTTTAACTTAGTAATGATTTTGTGGATTAATCATTAGTGCCAGTAAATTTGGTATAACATATATTCATGTATAGCAGTTGATATTATTACTTTAGTTGTAATGAGAGTCACTATATAATTGTTTTCTACTGAATTTTATATGATGTATGAAAATTGTTTTATTATTTAAAATTATATCAAAGTGCAAATTGTTCATAAGCTAGTAATGGTAATATTAATGTAAAAGAATAAATCATATCAATTCAATGTCTAAAGGAGTTTTTAAAGCAAGTACTTATTTGTTCTATTGTGCTGAGGTGTATTAGTTGAAATAAAGTCTTATGATGATATTAAAATACAGTTGTGATATTACATACATTGTAATAGAAAGGAATATTGTCAATATTGAAAACAATTTGTATTTGTAGGTTAAAAAAATTCTTTTATGCTGGTTAATTGTTAATCAATTATGTGTTAAGTAATAAACAGTTTAAATCATAATAGTTGTTTTATAGTTTAATATAGAAGTCAGAATTGTTGAAGTTAATTTTCAGCTTATCATTTATATGCCAAGTTTTTAAGATGTAAGATTTAGTGTGAATGTATTTTTTATGTTGTTATATACTTATTCTATGGTTAATATTGCTTAAATATTCATTGGGATGTTATTTGATAAACTTTTAATGTACTAATTTAAAGGATTAAATATTTCGGAAAGATTAAAAATCATATGATACTACTAAAACCTAAAATATTTTACTGTTTACACACTGTAAAAAGTTGTATAGCATGAAGCTGCCACTTTCTATATTTACTTTTTTTAAGTTATGCGTTTTTTAGTAAATTTTTTATTAATAGTTCTACTTGTCATTAACCAGACTGGTTGTTCAGGAATAATGGCTGGTCTTGCTGTTACTACAGGTGCAATAATTACGTTACAAGATAAATCAATTGGTGATACTATAGATGATACTGCAATATTAATCAGAATTAATAAGGAATTATTTAATGTTGGGTTATTTCCTATAGTGACAGTTAAAGTTAGTGAAGGGCGTGTATTATTAATTGGTACTGTTAAATCATTAGAAGATCAGATTAAGGCTGAAAGAGTTGCTTGGCATCAAAAAGATGTAAAAGAGGTTGTTAATGAAATAGTTGTGGATAAAGCGTCTATTAATTTAAAAGAAGCTGCAATTGATGCCATGATTAGTGCTCAGGTAAAAGCAAGAATTCTTTCTCAAAGTAAAGTTAGATCTATGAATTATAGTGTTAATACTGTTAATGGTACTGTTTATCTTATGGGAATAGCTCAAAATCAAGCAGAATTAGATAAAGTAGTAGCAATTGCACGAAAGGTAAAAAAGGTAAAGCAAGTAATTAGTTATGTCAGATTAAAAGATAGTAGGTTACGTAATCAGTAATTATATTTTCAATGGAAACATACTTTTGAACAATGGACTATAGTATAATGTGTATGATCTCTTACTAAATAAATGTGTTTTGATATAAGGAGATTAGTTTAAAAGAGGTTATAAATATTTTTATGAGTAGTATATGTTCATAAAACTATAGTTTTTTATAAAAAAATTGATCCTTAAGCATATGAATTTTGTACTTTCTGGTATTAAAATATAGAATAAGTTATCTGCTATATGTTGATGTTTTTCGAATATATCAGTTAGGTTTATAGGTAATGTACAGGTTAATATATGTAATTACATTGTTATCCTTAATTTTATTAACTAATACAGCATAATGTTTATATAAATTGTAAAAATATATGCTGATAAGTTTTATTAAAACTGGTACTTGGTAAAATGTAATATTATTGCAAAATGAATTTGAATATTTTTATTAGTAATATGTAAGTTAAGTTGATACATATGGTGTATGGAAACTAGTATTTGTTATTTTTAAAATATATAAAAAGACTCTTAGGTTTATAGGTAATGTACAGGTTAATATATGTAATTACATTGTTATCCTTAATTTTATTAGCTAATACAGCATAATGTTTATATAAATTGTAAAAATATATGCTGATAAGTTTTACTGAAACTGGTACTTGGTAAAATGTGATATTATTGCAAAATGAATTTGAATATTTTTATTAGTAATATGTAAGTTAAGTTGATACATATGGTGTATGGAAACTAGTATTTGTTATTTTTAAAATATATAAAAAGACTCTGTTAGAGGTTGTTGCCTTGTATAGTAGAAAATATTAAGTTTGATAAATTCAAGAGAGAAATAAGTATGACATTGGTTGTAGCTTTTCAGATGGATAAGGATGTTGTTGTTGGTAAAGATGTATCAGTGAAATTTATACAAGAAGCACAAATAAGAGGACATACTGTATTTTTCTTTACTCCTAGTCAGTTGGCTATAAAAGGTACTGTACCAATTGCTAATGCTTGTTTAGTGACTGTGGAAAGTGGGGCTCTGAAGTTTGGTGGTGTACAAGAATTATTTCTTGAAAATGTGAATATAATATTTATTCGTCAAAATCCTCCTTTTGATATGCGATATATTACTTCAACTTATATTCTAGAAAAGTTGAAAAATCCACTTATAGTAAATAATCCTAAGTTTCTACGAGATTGTACTGAAAAATTATTACCATTGTTATTTCATGATTTCATTCCAAGTACTTTAATTACTGAGGATTATTCTATGTTACAGGATTTTTATCGTGAGCATGAGGATATTGTATTAAAACCTCTATATAGCTATGGTGGAAACGATGTTATGAGGGTAAAAGATGGTATTGATATTAAAGTAATAGTTGCACTTATGGTAGAAAAATATGGATGTCCCATTGTTGCGCAGAAATTTATAAAAAATATCAATGATGATAAAAGAATTCTACTTTTAGATGGTAAACCAATAGGAGTTTTTAAGCGTAAAATATTGTCTGCTGGGGAAATAAGAACTAATTTACGGGTTGGATCAGTTCCAGAACCTGCTGAATTGTCAGATAGAGATCGTAATATATGTTTAGCAATAGAACATAAATTAACAGAAAAGGGCTTAATATTTGCTGGAATAGATGTATTAGATGGATATCTAATAGAAATTAATGTTACTTCTCCTTGTGGAATTTTAGAAGTTAATAGATTATATAATATGTGTTTGGAAAAAAAATGTTGGGATTGTTTTGAAGAAAAATTTTATGCAAAGTGTAATAGCTGATAAATTGTTATTTTATCATACTGGCAGTTTTTTTTATGTGTTGTACATTATAATCATGGTTGTATTTAGTATATTTTAATTATGTATTAAATGTTGTTGATTAATCTTAGTCTATGAGTTAACTACTTGTATTAATAATTTTAATGTGATATAAAGCGTGTTATATGTTTTACGAGATTTGTGTATTGTTATATACATGTAAAATGCTTTATTATTCCTGTGGCTAAGTTTTTGTTAGAGATAAGCTTATTATTGGTGTTTTGAATAAAATTTTGTAAGTGATTTTTACAGGTAATGTTTTTATTTAATATCAAAATTGCAATATTAGAATAGGATTCCATTATTTGATTAGTCGTTGATTTTGATGACTGTTGTTATAGGTTAACAACAAAGAACTAATGTCAGTGTGTAATTATGGCTTGTAAAAGTTATTTGATGTTCTTATAAAAATATGTTTATGTTATGGTCTTGTAAAAGTAATAAAAAGTCTTTTTAGGGTAAATTTATTTATTGTGAATATATACATATGTTAGTATAAAAATACCTTTGGTTATTTATTACATTTCTTTGATAATTCGTTATTCATATTAGAAAAATATATCTTTTTATAATTTTATCAAATGAGTGTTTTTGTTTATTGGGTTAAATCTGTTTCTTGCCTTTAGTATATTAGTTTTTATCAACTTTAGTTTATATCTTGTATTATGTTTTTGATATTGTCTTTGGATTTCATATAATGCTTGTAGCTTTAAATTGTACTATAAAGTTATTTTGCTAAGGAGGAATATTTTATTATATTAAGAAGGATTAGAGGTGTCTTACTGTTGTAATCAGCTTTGTATAAGTGATTTCATAATATAGTAGCTGGTTAGATATTTTGCTTTTTGTTAGTATAGTAATCAGTTAGTAGTTTGAATGAAAATATGCATTATTATATTTGTGCTATTAGTAAGTACTGCTGAATTATTAGGATGTTTGAATTGAGAGGCGTAGTACTGTTATGAAAACTATTATAAAAGGAATTGGTGATCTTATAGGTATAAACGAGCGTCAATTTTTAAATAATGTTGAGAATTCTTATACCTCTAAGGTGGATAAAAAGAAGGTAAATGTTTCTTATAAGGGTTTAATTGTTGCAATTGTTATTAGTGTTGTGGTTACGTGTTTTCTTACAACTAAAATCACTAATAAAATAGAAAATTATTCTCTTGTTATGCTATATAATTTATCAGATCAGCTGGTGAACTATGGATTTGCTGTTAATGAAATAATTATCAATGGTAATGAACATGTAAATTCAGATGATATACGAAAGCTTGTTGATGCAAGATCTATCTTTTTTGTGTCTTTAAGTGAGTTGAGGAATAAAATAATATCTAGTCATCAGTGGATTAAGGATGTATCAGTAAGAAGAGTGTTGCCTAGTACTTTAGAGATAGCAATTCAAGAGTATTCTCCTTTTGCAAATTGGTATCATGATCGTAAAAATGCTCTAATTGATGATTTAGGGCATGTGATTATTGATGATTGTAACATACGTGATGATTTGACTTCAATATATGGAGATAAAGCATTAAGTCATTTAGATTTTATCCGCAAGATAATAAATGATAATAGTATTGTTAGTGGTATGGTATCTTCTGTAACCTATGTTGATAATAGTTGGTGGGATATAGTTTTATCAAGTGGTTTAAATATAAAATTACCTAAAGAAGAAGCTTATGTTGTTTGGTGTAATTTATTAGATATGTATAAAGCTTCAAGTGAATTTTTGGTATGGAAAACTATAGATATGCGTATTCCAGGTAAGGTAGATATAGTTAAGTAATTTATTAATAATTGGTTATTATAGGTTGACAAAATTAATGATAAGTTCTTTTTTCACTGGTTTATTTACTTTTTTGGATATATAGGAAGCCTATGTTTGATAAATTAGTAATAATGATAACTAATTTTTATAATGTGTTTAAATTCATAAATAAAAAATAATGAATTTAATATATTGGTTGTTGATCATTAATGTGTGTGATAGTATTATGAGGTGTACTTTTAAGGAGTACATTGTGTTTGCAGTATTTCATTAGTATTGTAGGTAATTATGGCACAGGATTTTGAAATGTCCAAGGAAAGATTGTATATTTCTGAAGTATTAGTTGTTGATGATGAAGTTGATATCAGGAATCTAATCAAAGATATATTAAGTGATGATAATTATGTCACTAAGTTGGCAGTTGATGGTTTGTCTGCAATTAAGATGGCTTATGAAAAAGAGCCTGATGTTGTATTATTAGATATATGGTTGAGAGGATCTGATATTGATGGGCTAAGCGTTTTAGAGAAATTAAAGGAGAGGTATCCTTATCTACCTGTTATTATGATTAGCGGGCATGGTAATATTGCTACTGCTGTAAAATCTCTGCACATGGGTGCGTATGATTATATAGAGAAGCCCTTTACAGAAGGTAGACTAAAATTGGTTGTAAAGAGGGCTATAGAGTCTGGTAGATTGCGTAGGGAAAATGATGAATTAAAATCAGCCTTTGAAGATTATGAGATAGTAGGTAACTCACCTGTTATACGTAATTTGAGAAGTATGATTAATAAAGCATCCACTACGTCTAGTCGTATACTAATTACTGGTTCACCTGGGGTTGGGAAAGAAGTAGTTGCTCGATTAATACATAAGAAATCAAAAGGATATGATACTCCATTTATATCGATGTATTCATCTATGTTACCAGCTAATAATTACTTGGTTAATATATTTGGCAGTGAAGAAAGTAATAATATATTGTCTCATAGGGTACCTCCTCATATTGGGATCATAGAACAAGCAAATCATGGGACATTGTTTATAGATGAAGTGACGGATTTGAGGTATGATACTCAATTGAGGTTGCTCAGATTGTTGCAAGAAGGGAAAATATATCGGGAAAATAGTAAAATTCCTGTCAGTGTAGATGTGAGAGTTATTGTATCATCTTCTAAAGACATTGAAAGTGAAGTAAAGGCTGGAAGATTTTGTGAAGATTTGTATTATAGATTAAATGTTCTTCCGATTAGGGTTCCATCTTTAGTAGAGTATTGTACTGATATACCGGAGTTGTGTAGATATTTTATGAATAGTATCTGCAAGAAGATAGGTTTATGTACTCATGTATTAAGTGATGAAGCTTTAATAGCAATGCAATCGTATGAATGGCCAGGTAATTTAAGGCAATTGCGTAATGTGATAGAATGGATATTGATCATGAAATCTCCTAAAGAAGTTATTACTGCAAAGGATTTACCAGTAGATATAGTTTCTAATTCCCCAATTAATGATGTTTTAAGTGCTAAGGTTATTTCTGTACCATTACGCAAAGCTCGTGAAGAATTTGAAAGACAGTATTTAAAAACCCAGTTATCACGTTTTGGAGGTAATGTATCAAAAACTGCTGAGTTTGTTGGGATGGAACGTTCTGCATTACATCGTAAATTGAAAATTCTAGGATTATGTAATATCTCTGAATAACTTTTTAGGGTTATTCTTAGTTATGTAGGGTGGTTTACATGATGATGTTTTTTAAGTGTGGGGTATGTGATTACAAACTTGATAGTTTAGTATATAAAACATATGTACTAAAAGTTGTGACATTTATTTATTGAATAGGGTATGCTTAACTTGTATTATAGCGAAGTATACCCTTATCATGTTTTTGATTAATAGTAACTTTCTTACTAGTTATATTTGCTGTCTATGGTATTATATGGGAAATATAATAATATAAAGAAGCTTGTCACATTTTTGATGTGTAAGATATGTATAATGTTATAACCTGTAATTTTAGTCACTTATATCATTACATACCCAAATTGTGGTTTGTGCATATTAATGTATAAATAGTTCATGTTTGTTAGTCGCTTGTCTATAAGATGATATTATAGTATTTATAAGTAATTGTTGATGTTGTATAGTACTTTAGGATGTATAGTTCTGCAAATAAATAGAAATTTAGTTTTACTAAATAGTCAATTTAGGTAGCATTATTAATTGTAGTAAGTAGTAAGTAGTAAGTAGTAAGTAGTAAGTAGTAAGTAGTAAGTAGTAAGTAGTAAGTAGTAAGTAGTAAGTAGTAAGTAATAAGTAGTAAGTAGTAAGTAGTAAGTAATAAGTAGTAAACTTTGTATGCTAGGATTATGTGACGGTTGAATTAGATTATACTGATGGTAAAGTTTAAGAAAGGGATGGTTACTACATAACTGAGTTGATTTAGTATTTTCAGTGCTTTTTAGTATATATGTAGATGATATTAAGTCCCATTTGTGCTTTTGAAGATTTGTATTCTAAAGCTTATCAAAATATTAAAAAGTAAGTGTTACTTAAGATAGTATATTTGAAATGGTCTTATCTAATGACATGTCCTTATACAATAAGTTATAAATAGATGAACAAATTGGTAGGTCTATATTAAGTTTTTCTGCTAATAATATCAATGGTTTGACAGTACTGATACCCTCTACAAGGTTGAAGTTATTATCTCTTAGTTTGTGTATATTTTTACCTTTGCCGATTTCCAATCCAAATGACATATTGCGTGAATATGCAGTTGTACATGTTAATATTAGATCTCCAAGACATGATGGTCCAATTAGTGTATGAAAATCTATGGAGTTATTTTTTGCTATATATAGTGTTTTAATTTCGTTCATTCCTTTAGTGATGACAGTGGCAATAGCATTGTTACCTAAATCTTTTCCAGTGATTATGCCACAGGCAATTGCAATAATATTTTTTAAAGCAGCGCCAATTTGTATGCCTATGATGTCTTGGCTATATGTTATTTTGAATACGTTACTACTTATTTTATCTATCAGTGATAAACCCAGTTCTTGATTATCTCCAGCAAGAACTATACTACAAGGAAGGTTTTCTGCAATTTCTTTGGCAAAACTTGGACCAGATAATATAAAAATCGGGTTATTTGGTAAAATTTCCTTTGCTATTTCACCAGGAAATTTAAGAGATGTGATTTCAATACCTTTGCTACAGATTAAAATAGGAATATTTTTACACATGTGTTGTTTCTGTTGTATGTGAAAACATACACTACGTAATTGTTGTGTTGGAATTGTTATAATTATACAGATATTATTGTCAGATAATACTTCATCTATGTTGCTGGTTACGTATATGTTATCTGGTAGTTGGTATTTAGGTAAATACTTTAGGTTTTCCCTATGAGTTTTTATAGATCTGATACTTTCGTGGTTGCGTCCCCATAGATTAACAGGTATACCATATGATGAAAGTACAATTGCTATTGCTGTTCCAAATGATCCTGCACCTAAAATAGTGGTTTTCATTTTTTACCTATTTATATTAAGAAACCAGTTAAAAAGTATATATTATTTGTTATATATTATCTAGTGTTAAGAGACGTAGAGCTGTTGCTGATTGTATTTGGTATTATTTTATGTGTGATAGGTAATATAGTAACTTTGAAATATATCAGTATGTATTATATTTGTGATGCTTTTATAAAGGCTATTGAGTGTTTTTTTATTGGTTGTGTGGTATTTTTATTATATTACTATTTAATTTTAAATGTATGTCAAGTAAAGAGCTTTGTAATGTAGTAACTGATTGGACAGTATGGATGGAAAAGGAAAAAAGATATTCTTTGAATACAATTGTTTCTTATGTACGGGATCTTAATAAGTTTATAGAATTTTTGCATAAGTATCTGAAATGTTGTGTAACATTAGATGATATTGTTAATATTAAAGTTGTAGATTTAAGAAGGTGGTTTGCTTATAGATATACGAGTGGAGTCGAAGCAGCTACAAATGCAAGATCATTGTCTACTTTGAAAAATTTTTTTCGTTATTTATCACGTACATATTGTATAGATAGTCAAGCAGTATTTTATTTATCTAGACCACATCTTAAAAAGCCATTGCCTAAGGTGTTAACATCATCTCACATTGAAACAATACTTCATTATTATAAGCAATTGCCTCAAGATTGGGTAGATATGCGTAATTTTGCAATTATGATGTTGCTTTATGGATGTGGTCTCAGAATTAGTGAGGCAGTTAATTTAAAATTTCAAGATATTAAGCAAGATGGGATTTTTATTACTGGTAAAGGTAATAAGGAGAGAGTAGTCCCTATTTTGTCATTGGTAAATGAAAGCTTATACAAATATGTAGAATGTTGTCCGTATTATTTAGGTTCACGACCTAATGATCAATACATTTTTGTTGGAGTAAAAGGTAAAAGACTTGGTAGAACTTATTTTGCAAATGTAGTGCAAAGACTGCGTAGGGAAATAGGATTACCTGATATTACAACTTCTCATGCATTCCGTCATAGTTTTGCTACTCATTTATTTTTAGGTGGGGCTGATATTAGGTCAGTTCAAGAACTGCTAGGTCATGCTAGTTTATCTAGTACACAAATTTATACTCATTTAGACTATAAGAGTATTATTGAACATTATAAAACTTTTCATCCTCAAACGGTGAAGAAAATTACTGATTGTTAAAAATATTTTGATCATCATTTACTAGTCAGTATTTTTATATATTTATAAAATATGCTAACTAAGTTGTATAGGAATGAATTGCTAGATATCTATGAATTATGTAAGAAATATAAGTTTTGTATTTTTAATTGACAAGGTGCTTAATTATTAGAAATATTCTGGTCATTATGTATAGGCTAATATCTAATATATTTATTGAGAGGTATGTTAGCTGAAGTTATTAGGGATAGATTGCTAAATATCTATTTGATTAGGTAGAAAGTAGAAATTTTATGTTTTTAGCTGAAAAGTTTGTTATTATGAGAAATATTTCAGTCATTGTTCTTAATATATTTGTTAAGAGATATGTTAGTTGAAGTTATAAGGGATGAATTGCTAGATATCTATTTGATTAGGTAGAAAGTAGAAATTTTATGTTTTTAGCTGAAAAGTTTTTTTATTGTGAGAAATATTCCAGTCATTGTTCTCAATATATTTGTTAAGAGATATGTTAGCTGAAGTTATTAGAGATAGATTGCTATATATCTATTTGATTAGGTAGTAGGTAGAAATTTTAGTTTTTAGCTGAAAAGTTTTTTTATTATGAGAAATATGTCAGTCATTGTTCTCAATATATTTGTTAAGAGATATGTTAGCTGAAGTTATAAGGGGTGAATTGCTAGATATCTATTTGATTAGGTAGAAAGTAGAAATTTTGCATTTTTATTTGAAAAATTTCTTATTGTTAAAATACTTCGGTTATCATGTACCAAGCTTCTATGTGGGTTTATGTTATTTGTAATATTAGTATTCTACCTAATGTTGAATAATTGCTTTATGGTTTACTTTGTAGTGTTAGTGGTCAATTTTGTTTTTGTGTTGTAATAGTGGTGTACTAGTATAATAAAAGGTATTGGTACATAATGTAAGTAGTATTCATTATGTTAACATTAATATAGGTACAATATCTGTTGTATATGTGAAGAATATAGTGAAAGTTTGTCTAAAATGTTAATATTAGTATGTGTGGTTGTGTGAAAGATTTAATATAAAAAATCTTGTATGGTTTGTATATAAAATGTGTTTTCTAATTATGTTATGATAGACATGTATATTTTTATAGATAATAGAAAAGATCCTTATTGAAACTATGTGACAGTTAAGGCTTGTATAGAACTTTAATATATATAATTGTGTGAGAAATTCAATAAAAGATCTTGTATAGTTTGTATATAAAATGTGTTTTCTAATTATGTTATGATAGACATGTATATTTTTATAGATAATAGAAAAGATCCTTATTAAAACTATGTGACAGTTAAGGCTTGTATAGAACTTTAATATATATAATTGTGTGAGAAATTCAATAAAAAATTTTGTATAGTTTGTATATAAAATGTGTTTTCTAATTATGTTATGATAGACATTTATATTCTTATAAATAATAGAAAAGATTCTTATTGAAATTATTGTACAATTGAGAGTTGTATATAATGTTAATATGTATTATTGTTTGAAATGTTTAATATCGAAGTTTTATATGACTTCTATCTCAAATATGTGTTTTTAATCATATTTCTGTCATTTAAAAGGTTGCGTATATTTATTTATAAGTTTTAAAATTTATGTTTGTGATGAAACTCATTTATATTACTAATGTTTGATAGTTATATATATGTCCTAAAGATTTTTCTATTTTTTATATGATTGAATTATTTAATCCATAGTAGGTTATCTAGATTTTAAGTTTGTTAGGTAGGAATCGAGTTGATAATTTTCATTCTCACGGTACTATAGTTTAATTTATAAAAAAAACTATATTCTTGTTGTAATTAAAATTAGTTTATTATTGTATGACTGATGGGGTATTTTTGCAGTGTCAACTGTATTTGTAAGTATAAACTTTTGTAGAGTTATTATTATATAAAGTATCTATATAAATAAATTCTACAGTACTTTATTTATTTCTGTTTAAAGCCGGCTTGTTTTATAAGTTATTGGACGAGTTGTTAAGAATAAAGGTATCTATATAGCACTGTGCGTATGTTTATATATGTTGTATCTTTATTGATTGAGTGCTGCTACTAAGATCTTAGTTTTTATTATTCTGAAAATAATAGCCATACCTTAATAGACTAATTATGTTTATAACTTGTTATATTATGTTTTATGAGTAGAATAAAATTTGACTTCCAGTGACGTTATCTATAATTTTTCCAATATTGTATACAGTTTCACCTGTAGCTTGTAGCATAGATAATACTTGTTTTTCATTTTCTTGTGATACAATTATTACCATTCCAATACCACAATTAAAAGTTTTTAAAAGTTCTGTATGTGGTACTTGTACTGTGGTTTGTAACCAATGAAATATTTCTGGCATTTTCCATGAGTTTAAGTTTATTTGTGCCGATAAGTGATTGGGTAAAATACGTGGTATATTATAGATAAATCCTCCACCAGTAATGTGTGCTAATCCACTGACTAGTGGTATTATAGGTAGTAAACTGCTAACGTAAATTCTAGTGGGAGTTAATAAGTAGCTTGCCCATGTTTGGTCCGACCATGGACACGTATCGTGATAATTGATATGATATTCATGTATTATATTTCTTATAAGAGAAAACCCATTTGAATGTAAGCCACTTGATGCTAAGCCAAGAATTGTATCACCAATCTTGATATTGTCGGTTTTTGGTAATATGGAATCTGCCTCTATAATGCCAACTGAAAAACCTGCTATGTCATATTTACTGTTATCGTACATTCCAGGCATTTCAGCAGTTTCTCCACCTATTAGTGCGACATTTGCTTCTTTGCACCCTTTTGCTATACTACTAATAACTTCTAAAGTGACATCGTGATGAATTTTTCCTGTTGCAAAGTAATCTAAAAAAAATAGTGGCTCTGCTCCTTGTGCTAGAACGTCGTTAACACACATTGCTACTAAGTCTATACCTATAGTTTTATGGTGATTTGTGTCTTGAGCTATGCATAGTTTTGTTCCCACTCCATCAGTTGAAGATACTAAAACTGGATTACTGTATTGTTTAACTTTTGAGATATCAAAAAGAGCTCCAAAAGATCCTATGCTGCTGATTACACCAGGCCTAGATGTTAAAGATGCAATTGGCTTAATTTTTTCTACTAGACTGTTGCCTGATTCAATATCAACTCCAGCACTTGAGTATGTCTTCATAGGTACCTTAGTAATGTTAAATCTTTACATTTAGTTAACTAGAATAGCATTAAATGCTTGGACTTCATATAAAAAATTGTTTACTAGTTAATAAAGTTATTTGTTTGATATGTTAACGTGTAGACACATTATATAAGATTTAGGATTTTTATGCAAAAAGATG
Source organism: Ehrlichia ruminantium (assembly GCF_009728835.1). Taxonomy (GTDB): domain Bacteria; phylum Pseudomonadota; class Alphaproteobacteria; order Rickettsiales; family Anaplasmataceae; genus Ehrlichia; species Ehrlichia ruminantium_B. The sequence continues at coordinate 1,058,082 of NZ_CP033455.1, read as the reverse complement.
ATGTTTTATCAAATATTGAGCTAATATCTGCAAGATTGTTGCATGATTTAGCTGGATCAGTTGGTGCTATAGTAAATTATATAGAATGCTTAGGTGATGATGAAAATTTATCTGGAAATATGATGCCTTTACTGTCTGATGCAGCTAATGATGTAATGAATAAATTTAGGTTGTTAAAGCAGGCTTATAGTATTTCAGATGATAATGGTGATTTTAATAGTACTAAATGTAACGTAGAGAATTATCTAGCAAGAAAAAAAATTAGCCTTGAGTGGGATATTAATGTACAGATTTTTGATGTTGAGTTGGTTGAAAAAGTTAATAAGTTGCTGACTAATATAATTATGATATTAATGCTTTTTATGATTGGTGGCAATAAAGTAAAGATAATGCTGTCTAATATTGGAGTTAGTGATCTCTTGATTGAGGTAATTGCAGATGCACAGAGTATAGAAATACATGAAAGCATTAGGAAAATTCTTAATGGAGAGGTGAATCCTGGAGAATTAACAACTAGAAACGTTCAAGTAAGTTTTCTTATGTTACTTATCAGCAATTACAATGCACGTATTACATATGAAATACAACAAGCTGTCTTTAAATTTATTATTAATTTTCCATTATAGAGTAATGAGAATAGGTATAATATTTTGTAAATATGATACTTTGTTATAGTCTGTTGTCTAAGATTTAAAATAAGATAAGGGATGTTATAATATATGATAACTTTATGTTGTTACATAACATAGTGTTTTTAAGGCATTAGTGTAAAAACATTAAAATCTGATGTAGTATATTATAAATATCTGTACAAATTTCATGTAATTCATATCAACTTTGTATTAATAATAATCAGTGTATATTGGTAATTTTATTGGCAGTACCTAATTGTATGTGCTTTATTAAAAATAAAAGTAATTTTTAGAACGTAGAATTATATCAATTTAATATTTCTGGAATATGTTACTAGGAAACATAGTCTTTTGTTGGTTGTATGTAAACTTTCTATTTTGGTGAAGTTTAAAATATAGTATTGCTGCTTGTTGTAGTATCATGAGGTTGTGTGAAATCGAGATTGCATGAACAAAAGGTACAAAATATAGGATTATATCAATTTAATATTTCTGGAATATGTTACTGGGAAACATAGCCTTTTATTGGTTGTATGTAAACTTTCTATTCTGGTGAAGTTTAAAGATATAGTGTTGTTCTTGTTGTAGTATCATGAGGTGTGTGAAATCTAGATTGCATGAACAAAAGGTACAAAATATAGGATTATATCAATTTAATATTTCTGGAATATGTTACTGGGAAACATAGTCTTTTATTGGTTGTATGTAAACTTTCTGCTCTGGTGAAGTTTAAAGATATAGTATTGCTGCTTGTTGTAGTATCATGAGGTTGTGTGAAATCGAGATTGCATGAACAAAAGGTACAAAATATAGGATTATATCAATTTAACATTTCTGGAATATGTTACTGGGAAACATAGTCTTTTATTGGTTGTATGTAAACTTTCTACTCTGGTGAAGTTTAAAGATATAGTATTGCTCTTGTTGTAGTATCATATGAGTGTATGGAATAGATATTATATAAATGAAGAAGCAATTTTTACGGAATGTAAGATTATGTAAATTTAGTATTTTTAAATAATGTATCATTGTAATATGTCACTTATTTTTTGATTGGTTATATAGCAATGAGTTTATCTTTATACAATTAAGTACCTTATAGTGTTTGTATTGTGTGTATATGGCCAAATAAAACAATCAATTTTTTAAAGTATAATTTTCCTATAACAATGATATAGTGTTACTAGCCTAGTGTTATGTAATGAGTTACTTAATTATATTTTAGAGTTCTCTGATTTTTACTTAATAATATTGTAATAGTTTTTGCAAGTGAATGTCTATTTTGTTATGGAATTTATAAGGTGTTAATTTACTATATTCAAATATCTGATTTGATAATCTTTAAACAATGTTTGTTGCGTCTTTGATTGATCCTCCTCCAGTTTCTTGTTGAGCAATGAATAGCATCTTATTTACTTTATTTATGAGTTCTGTCGCATCAATTTCGTTGTACATTTGAGCATAGCTTATTGATACTTTTGTATGAGAAGTTTCTAATTTGTTGTTTATATTTTTATGTAATCTGGAAACTACTGAGTATGCGTCTTCAGATTTGCATCCTAGTAATATACAAATTACTTTATATTCTCCAAAATAACCTATTATATCGCTTTCTCTTATATTTTTATGTAATAAATCTATAGTACTTTTTGTTAAATTATCTATTGTGCTACTATTATGTGGTGGATCTATGTTTAACATTACAATTGTGGCTTTTATATTATACTTATGTAAAAAATCTAATATAATCTTAATCTCTTCGATAGTTGATGATTCATCCATTATATTAAACATTGGATGCATTTGATATTTTGTATCCTCAAATATAGATTTTCTAAATATATCGAGTTTTTGAGAGATGGTGGTGTCTCGTATTAAAAATTCGTAGTTTATTATATTTCTATCAAAAGTCGTTGTGCGAAAGATTTTTGGTTTTACTGTTACATTATTATTATTTTTTCCTATGAAAGTTAAATTGCTCATTTTAGATATAATATCAAACAAATCAGTTCCATCATTTGTATATTCTAAATAGTTATTCAGGTCTTCTGCTAAGTTTTTGTTTAGAATTGTTGATAGTGGTTTATTAGAAAGTTCAGAATTTGTATAATTGAGAAGAAGTTCTGCTGGTTTATTTAGGCTAGTAATGGTTAGATTTTTAGTACTATTGTTTTGTTGTACTGAGATTACAGAATCATCAGCCCTTCTTGCAACTATAAAGTCATTCATATTTTTCTCTTATTCATGAGTTTTAGGGATTAAAAACTTTTTATTACTTTGTGTGTACAAAAATTTTATTTCTATTGTTCTGTTTATGTATCTAGTTAATGAATTGTTCATAAGGTTATTCGAAATTTATAAGGTTTAGTTTCATAAATATTTAATTAAATAATAAAATATAGTACTTAGAAAAATAACCTTGTAGTTAGAAAACACTAATATTCAATTAATCAAGATATAGCTTATGAGTATACATTTCCATATAGGATATAGTGTTAAATTTATTCGATGACAGACATACTATTTATTATAGTGATGATGAATTATTGGATAAAATATTATAGCGTACTTATTACTAACATATTAAAATTCTCTGAAGTCTACTATAATTAATTGTATTATTTGTATAATGTTTGGTATCAAGACTGCTGATCTGATATTTGACAATTCCATAGGCTTTCCAGCTGATAATATTCCCGTACTTCTGGTCTAAAAATATGGGCTAATACATTGTAACAACTTAGTATGACCCAGTTGCCTTCTTTTAGTCCTTCAACTGATACTTTTTTATACGGTTTGATTACTTTTCTTACTTTTTCTGTTAATGACTTTACGTGGTAATTTGATTGTCCTGAAGCAATAATCAAGTGTTTAGCTAAATTACTTTTGTTGCTGATATTGATGCTAATAATGTTATCTGCTTTATGTTGGTCAAGGATATGTATTATTAAATCTCTCAACTCTTCTTCAGAGCTAAATGGTGCTTTAGGTCCTTTTGAGTTCATAATTCCTCGCATTTATTAGAGCTTAATAACCTCATTTTACCATATGTTATATATAATACAAATATTATAAATGTACTAAAAGTAGTATACTTATATTCAAATATATATATATATGTTAAGTATTATTGGTATTATAGTTTAAGTATTAATTTTTTGGTACACTATAAGTTATATGTGGTATACTTTAATAGGTATAATTGGGTTAATTTATGAATATAAGAGTTTTATGCTTACCTCTAATTATCCTGCTTTATGGTAATATATCTTTTTGCCAGGATAGTTATATGATCTTTCGTGATAGTGAAGTTGAATCTGTAATAAAAAAAATGGCATTTCCAATATTTGTTGCTGCAAAGATTAATCCAGAGGCGGTTAGAGTGTTTATTGTCGATGATAGGATGGTAAATGCTTATGTTACAGGAAATAATAATGATATATTTTTAAATTACGGATTGTTTGAATTTTCAAAAGATCCTAATGTGCTTATTGGGGTATTGGCGCATGAGATTGGTCATATATCTCAAAAGCATGTTTTGCTACGTAAGGATAAAATGCAAGATTCTATGATTATGTCTGGAATTGGATATGTATTAGGCATTATTACGGCAATTACAATTAATCCTGATGTTGGTCAAGCAATTGCTTTAGCCACTAATGATATTACAAAGAGGATGTTTTTCCTTTATAGTCGTTTACAAGAAACAGCAGCAGATCAGTGTGCATTGCGTTATCTAGATAGTGCTGGATACAGTAAAGAAGGATTAATTAAAATGTTTAAACATTTCTACTTTCTGGAATCACAGTATAGGGGGAGTATTGATCAGTATTTGTTATCTCATCCTCTGAGTAGTGATAGGTTACTCCAAATGCAAAATTACCATAATGTTAATAAAGTGAATGGATTTACAGATGAATATATAAAAAAATTTCAACGAATAGTAGAAAAAATGAATGCATTTTTTACTCCGTTAGATGTTTTACTGAATAGTAACACAAGTATTGATCAATTGTCTCCATATATGCAGTCTATTATTTTTTATAGACAATCTAATGTTCAAAAGGCTTTAGATACGTTGAATAAGATGATATTACAATCTCCAGAAGACCCTTATCTTTATGAATTAAAAGCACAAATTTTGTATAAAGTTGGTGATATTAAGCAATCTATAGAGAATTATAAATTAGCTCTTCAATTTTCTTCTGATGATATTTTAATGAAACTTGAAATGTCTCAAGCGTTGTTGTTATATGATGAAAAAGAAGCAGTGAATTTTTTAGAGCAGGTAATATATCAAGAACCAGATAATGTTTTTGCCTGGAAACAATTAGCTGTGGGATATGGTATGATGGGAGATTTAGGAATGTCATACTTTTCGTTAGCAAATAAATCTTTTTTTGAGTATAACAAGAAGGATTTTGACAAATATTTTGATTTAGCTAAACGATATTTACCAAAAGATAGTGTACATTTAGAGTACATGCGTGATTTAAGGACTAATTTATAAAATTACTCTTCTGGTTCTAGTATATAGGTAATGTTAATTATCTTTATCTATAATGTTATGTATAGAAACAAATATTAAAAGTCATGATAATCGATAAATGAGCAGTACTATGTATGTACTATAGGATTTAATTTTTTTATAAGTGTGGTAATTTTATGAGAATAGTCAATTTGTTTTTGTTAGTGTTTTTTGTGTTGCAGGTATCTTGTAGTGCAGTTTATGAAACTAGATCAAAATACGAAGCTCCAGAGGATCAGGTTGGAAAAGCATGTGTACTGCAATGTAATTATGCGAAAAATGATTGCTATCGGCAGTGTCAAGTGAAGTTAACAGATTGTCGGTTAGCAGAGAAGATGATTGATGTGCAAGTTAATCGTAATCCATTTATTAATATAATAAATAATAATGTTAATAGAAGTAGTGATTATAAAGAAAATGATCGCAAAGATAATCTATGTGAGAATAATAGACAAAAATGTATGAAATCATGTGAAAATAGCATTTTTTGTGAAAGTGAATGTGATATGCAATTTAGTATGTGTAGTACTGAACAACGGTTTAAGTCTGATATGAATTCTTCTTCAGGATCTTTTCGTAAAGAAATGCAAAGTAGTAGCACTTCAAAGTCTTTTGGAGCTGGTATAAAGTCTGTAATTCCAATAAAACCTGTGAGTTTATGTAGGGTGAATGATTGTGATAGATTATGTAGGAGTGACTACGATTTGTGCTTTACTGGTTGTGGTGGAAAAATTACAACTTATACTAAATGTGTAGCATTTTGTGATAAGAAATAACTTTATGATAGTCAGCTAATATTAACTAGTGTTTATGATATCTTAGGTTTATAAATTACAATAGGAAACCTTATATATGATGCGAGTGTGTTAATTACACAAAATATGTTTAGGTTTTGTAATTAAGTAATGCTACTGTATGGTGTAGACTTACTTAGTACTTGAGTTATAAAGGTGGAGATTGATGTATTATTTATATTAAGAAAGTTATGCATAACTTATAACCAGTGGTATAGCTTTTGTAGTAAACAATAGTTATTTATAAAGTAGTCTTAATGTGTGTAATTTATAGTATATTATTTGAAGAATTCTGTACACGTATAAGGTATATAATATATGGGTAGATAAAGATTTATGTTTTATTATGGGTGAAAAAATTACAGCTTTATAAGTAATGAATATTGATGATAAGTGTCATATATTGTAGAAGTGTTAATCACTGAAAATGTCTTATAGTGATTATTTATCTTATGATAATACCATTACATATTTTTTATATAATTTACTGTATATTTATTATACATACCTTAGTGTAAAGGTTATGTATTCCATAAAATTACATAGTTATAGGTGATTGTATAATATATATTTGTTTTGTTTTATTAAATTAATTTCGTGTAAATTAAGAATCATCTCTTGGACTGATAGTTTTAATTTTGGATGGGGAAATCTTGCATGGATGTCAGATAATGGCACAAGTACAAAGTCCCTGTCTTGCATATGTTTGTGAGGGATAGATAAATGTTTTTCATCTATTATCTTGTCTCCCCATAGGATAATATCTATATCTATACACCTAGGTGACCAATGTTCATTATTAAATCTGCCTAGTTTTTTTTCAATATACTTAACTCTCTCTAACATGAAATTTGGTGAAAGATTTGTATAACCTGATACTACCATGTTAAAAAAAGGAGTATCCCAATCACTACTAGCATTCTCTGGTAATAAAGCCATGCTTTTATAAACATAGGAATATGTTATGTTATATAAGGGTAACATATTAATAGCGGATTTAATGTGCGATAACATATTGCCACAATTACTACCTAACGCTAGTACTACTATATTGTTATAAGATGGACACACCAATTCCATAAATATTACTTAAGTTAAGTTGTAATAAGATATACGAATTATAGAATAAGTTTTTAATCATTTCAACTACTAAAGTGAGAAAAATATAGTACAAGTACTACTGAGTATGCGAAAAACACTACACATATTCTATGTATATATGCACAAAATTTTAAATTGATGTGCCAAAATATCATTTGTAGATATGGTTATTACTTAAATAGATAGAAAATCAATCAAGTTTTTTATGGTTTGTTATTACCATACTTAATCCTATATTGTAAAATATTACACTTTTTTATGTTCTTCTATGTCTAAGATATCATGAGTTTATTATACATGTGTTTATCTTTGAAGATAGAAAATAAGTTTTTATAATTCTTACTAGTTTATTAGATTATCATCTGTGAATATACAAATTAATTAATTAAATTGATAGAATTACAGATTACGTTAACGTATACATACTTTTATAAAGTTAGTGAGTTTTTGTAACTTTGTTATAGATCATTTAATCAATGGTATATATTTTCAGCATCCGCAAATTCATTGTTTATAGTATTTATCAATATATAAACTATATGTATCATATCAATTGGATATTAAATATAAATTGGACTGTTACTAATATATATTTGTATATTTTGACATTATTAAGTTGTGTTGTTATTTATCTGATATCTATATGTTTTTAATAGTAATGGTGTTTATAATGATTTAGTATTAAGTTGGATAAACTGTTGATGTAGTAGAAGTGAAAATAGTCTCTAAATATGTTTGTTTATGTTTTGATATTGCTAGGTTTTGTATAGTTTTATCGTAATTCATTCAGGTTGATATTATCTACATTTTCAACAATATAATTCAGCTTAAGAGTAATGAAAGTAGAACCAATTACTCTTAAATATATTCTGCATCTGCGTATGCTTGCATTTTCATATTACTGAACTTTTTATAGCTATGTTTTATTTCATTTAAATTAATAGTATATATATTGTTGATAGCTAAGATATTTGTATCGGTTAGTATACCTATATTTGCATGTGGTATATCTTTAAAAAGATTTTCAAATTTCTGTTTATTATGTGGTGCTATTGTTACTAAGATTCTACTTTGTGATTCTGAAAATAAAATAACTTTATCTTTTATAGTATTATCTTCAATATTATGTGTTGGTACTAATGATATATCAACTTTTGCTCCTAGTTCTCCTCCAATTAGTGATTTTGTTAAACCTATGATTAACCCACCTAAATTTAATGCAATTGCTGATGCTATAATATTTGTATTAATGGCGTTGTAGTATAGTGTATATAATTTTTTTGCTTGTTCAGCATGTACTTGTGGTACATTATTATTTCCTAATCCACTGTATTTTTGGTACTCAGACCTTCCCAGTTCGTCATAAGTCATCCCTAATATATATATTAAATCTCCTGGATTTTTTGCATCAAGTGTTACAGCATTGTAGATATTTTCTATGATCCCTACTGTTGAAATTAGTAGTGAAGGTGGAGCAGAAATATTAATGGATTCTCCTTTATTATTATAACCTTTAAAATCATTAAACATACTATCCTTACCAGAAATGAACGGTGTATTAAAGGATACAGCATATTCATAACATGCTTGAGCAGCATTTTTTAATTGCCATAATCTTTGTGGGTTTGTGGAATCGCACCAACAAAAATTATCTAATAGTGCTAAGTGACGAAAGTTTCCTCCGATTGCAACGTAGTTACGTATTGCTGTGTCTATGGCACATGCAGCCATATGATATGTGCTGATTTCTCCATAGCTTGATCCTAATCCATGTGATTTTACTATTCCTCTATTTGACGATAATATAGGTCTAATAACTATTGCTTCTGCATCTACACGTCCTTTGCCCTGTATAGGTTTTATAACAGATGTACCTTGTACTTCATGATCATATTGTGCAGAGATGAATTCTTTACTACATATGTTCATTCTTTGCATCATTTCATTTAGTTCAATATCTAGTGGCTTATTGTGCTCTGTATATGTTGTTGATGGTATAGTATTTAGCCATGGTATGGTTTTTAAATGGGTTTTTGGGACACCATTATGTAAGAAATCTATGTCCATATCCATAATAATAGAGTCGTTATATGAAACTACTGCTTTTTTAGTATGATTGAATGTGCCAATGATACTGATTTCGACGTCATGTTTTTTCATAATTTTTTCGAAAGTTGGGAATTTGCTTGGAGGGATAGCTAGTGTCATTCTTTCTTGTGATTCTGAAACCCATATTTCCCATGGTTGCATGTTTTTATGTTTTAGTGGTACTTTATTTAATTCTACCTTAAATCCGTTATTTCCCATTTCACCTATGGAAGATGATAGTCCTCCAGCACCGTTATCAGTAATTGCATTGTATAAATTTAAATCTCTTGCTTCTTTGATAATGGCATCAGACAATTTCTTTTGTGTTATTGGATCTCCTATTTGTACTACAGTACTATTGCTGTTGTTTTCTGTTAATGCATTAGATGAAAAAGTTGCTCCATGTATACCATCACGTCCGGTTCTACCTCCAACTATTACTATGTAATCTCCATCCATAGGTCCCTTGAGATGTGATGGGATATTGTCTATTATGCGTGGTATGATTCCAGTACATCCGACAAATACTAATGGTTTGCTTTGGAACCTCTCGTCAAAGTATACGGATCCTAATCCTGTTGGAATACCAGAGCAATTGCCACCTGAATTGACTCCCTTTATTACTCCGTTTATTATTGTTTCAGAGGGTAATACACTTATGGTACACATTTTGTCCCGATATAACTCCTTTTCTAAATCGGAGAAGCAAAAGTAATAGGCATTTAATATTGGTTTTGCTCCTTTACCAAATCCAATAATATCTCTATTTACTCCTAATATACCAGTGATTGCTCCTCCGAATGGATCAAGTGCTGATGGACTATTATGGGTTTCAACTTTGTCTGCAATAACAAAATTATCATCGAATATTATAGCTCCTGCATTGTCGGAAAATGTTGATACACATATTTCTGAATTTATTTCATATGTTGCTCGTTTTATATAATACTTATATAACCCATCTGTAATATCATCTATAGGGGAAGAAAATATATTATGTTTACAGTGTTCAGACCAAGTTTGTGCTAGTGTTTCTAATTCTATGTCATAAGGATTTCTGTTAATTTTTTTAAAATATGCTTGGATAGCTTTCATGGATTCTAGTGAAAGATTTAGTGCTCCTCTCCCATTAATACCGTATTTACTTATTTCCATTAAGTCTTGATCTTGAATGTTTAAATTTACAGGTGTTGCACAAATATTTTGTGTTGTGCATTGGGAAGCAAGGTCTTCTTGTCTTACATATGGTATAATAAATATGGTATTATATGTTCTAGAATCATCATATAGTTTGTTCAGATCTAGTATCTGTTTATTACCAAAAAAGTTTACTTTAAATCCATTTTCTTTTTTAATTGATAGCTTACAATATTCTATAAGTGGGTTGTAAATTTTCAGTATATCTTTTGCGTGAGGTATTGGTCCCTGACCAAATGTAACTTGCGATGTTATAACATCTAGATTAAGGGTACATTTTAATGTCTCTTTTATTATACATTTGGCTGTATTCCCAATATTATCTGTAACTCCAGGTAAAAAGCTTTTTTCTAATGACCAATTTGCATTAAATACATTTAATAAATTGTAGTTATTTGTAGTGCTAACTTCTTGATAGTTTAATACTGCATCATTGTATACAAAGGCAAAAAACTTTTGTGTTATTGGATTTGTAAGTAGAGTACCAATTTTATTAATGGTTTCAACATCTAGATTGTTTTGAACATCTATTGTATAAACAACAACGCTGGTACTTCTATAGTTGTCTAATAATACTTTGGCTGCTACGCCAATCCGGATAATCATAATGTATTTTTGTTATGTGATGTATCTACACTGTATAGTAATTTATGGTAATTTCAAATTATTATTTGTTATATTGTTAATATATATTATTAATTATCACTTGTATAATATATGTTATTTTGTTGGTGTTTTATTGAGTGATATTAAAATATGTTGTAGTTAATATAATGTTCTTTAAAACGGGAAGTATTTTTTATAATATTTTGTAGTGATATAGTGAACTGTATTTCTTTTATTTGTAGTATTCAAGCATTGTATGATGTAATATCAGAATGTATTGAAGTAAGTTTTATCAATGAATTATATGAGTATTCTGTGTTATTACTATAGGGAAAGTTATTTAGTTCTTTGAAATTGCTTTTTTCTGTTGTTATAAATTTTATGATAAGATTTGTTATCAGTTAGTTCTTAAAACTAGTTATATTATAGTTATATCCTGAAATCAGCAAATCTTGACAATTTAAACATGATAAATAACTTAATAGTACATCTCACAATGCTAGATACAAAATCTAATAACTATTTATCCCTTGTTCATGGAAAGACCATGGTGTTTACCGGAGAACTATCAAGCATGTTACGTCGGAAACAAAATTAAAATCAGAAACTGCTGGAGCAAAAGTTTCTTTATCACTTTCAAAAAATACAGACTTTCTAGTTGTAGGCAACAATCCTGGTTCAAAATATAAAAAAGCACAATCTCTGAATATATAAATCCTAGCTGAGGACCTATGGTTACAATACATTTTAAATTATTGGACTATGATGAGCTGTAGTTTAAATATTCTGATCAGCTAAATGCTATCTATTATGAAATTGCTAATATTGTATGTTGTGGTTTTGAAATTGTGTATTAGATTGTTAATTATGAATAAAAAAAACTACTAACCAGTGTAATTAATATGGTGTTTTTTATATAAATTAATTATTATATGTTGTAAGTATTGGAACTGTAAATTGTAATTACTTGAATTGATGAAGTTATTTAAGCATTGCTGTTAATACACTTGAGAAATACTTTTTATTTAATGAGAAATATGCATAGTTAGTGTATATGAGTATAACATTGAGTAGTGTGCTTATAATGGTATGTCACAAGTTGTAATTGAACTTTAATCTGCTAGTGAAAGTTTTTTGTATACTTAGTATAGCTTTGTAGCGAAGTGTTGTAGTTTCTTATATTGAATTGTAAGTTTTGTTATATGTATGATTCTGATTAGATATTTATGGTAATGATGTATAATAATAGATTATATTTGGATGCTTGATGTAACAGCAAGTGAAATATTGTAGCTTCTCATATTAAATAAATGTAGGTTGCATTAGATTTAAATTTTGTTTGTGTCTATGACTTAGGTAGTGTGTTTATGGTAATGATATATAAAAATTATTATCATTGAGCTATGTTGTAATATAGTGTTGAAAGTTCTTTGCGTACTTTTATAGTTTTATAACAGAATGTTATGGTTTTCATATTGAATAAGTGTCGTTACATTAGCTTTATTTTTTTATGTTATAACTTGGATTAAGTATTTATAATAATGAATCTAACTATCATTGAGTATTAATGTAGTAGTGAAAGTTTTTTTTACTTAATATAGCTTTATAAGCAAAATGTTATAGCTTCTAATGTTGAATTGTAAGTTTTATTAACTTTAATTTTCTTATGTTGTAATTTAGGTTAAGCGTTTATAGTTTATACAGTATATGGGAAATTAACGTTGATATTATCATATAATGATTAGGGTTTTTTATAAGCTGATAGTACATGTTGGGTTTGTGTTATAAAGGTACAGTATATTATAAATTGTGAGTATCGTATTAGTAGTGGGCACATAAAGCTATAAAGTATATTTTGTTGAGTATTATTGTTATATATGTCAGGTAAAAATAAGCCGGATTCTGTTTATGTAGTTATTCATCTGGGGTAAATATCACTACCTACCTCACGCGACTCACCTAGATACTTGTGAGGGAAAACACATATATCTTTTTTAGTCTTGCTCCTGGTGGTGGTTGCTTAGCTACTGTATGTTGCCATAAGTACGGTGTGCTCTTACCACACCTTTTCACCCTTACCTTATATAAATAAGGCGGTTGTTTTCTGTAGTCCTATACCTAAAGTTTTACCTCCGACAGGGGTTACCTGTCACCATTTTCCCTTGGAGTCCGGACTTTCCTCTGTATTTGTTGTGAAATACAGCAACTACTTTCTTACCTGACGTGCTATTATATGTGATGAATTAGGCATAGTAAATAGATAATTTATTAGTCGAAGAAAACAGCTTGTTTTGTTTTTACTCCGAGCTTTGACAGTAAATTTTTGTCATCATTGCGATCTGCATTAGGAGTTGTAAGCAATTTTTCTCCATGAAATATAGAATTTGCTCCTGCAAATAGACATAGTGCTTGCATCTCATCTGACATACTTGCTCTTCCTGCGGCAAGGCGTACATATGACTCTGGCATTAGAATACGAGCTACAGCAATGGTTCTGATGAAATCAATATTGTCTATTTTGGTATTACTCTCAAAGGGTGTTCCTTTTATTGGAACTAACCTGTTAATAGGTACAGATTTTGGATGTTTTTTTAAATTTGCTAAAGTTAATAACATTTTTGCTCTGTCTTCTATACTTTCTCCAAGTCCTAAAATGCCACCAGAACATATATTAATTTCTGCTTCATTAATGTTGTTTAAACTTGATAATCTGTCGTCATAACTACGTGTGGTAGTGACGTTATGATAAAAATCACGTGAAGTATCAATATTATGGTTATAGAAATCTAAGCCTGCGTCCTTTAATTTTTTTGCTTGTTTTAAAGTGACCATTCCTAGTGAAGCACAACTTTCTAAGTTTTCACTCTTTATTAAATTGATAATACTACAAATATATTCTATATCTCTATCTCTTATTTGACGCCAAGCTGCTGCGAAACAAAATCTGTCAATTCCACTAGCTTTGGCTTTTTTTATTGCTTCCTTTATAGTTTCGATATTGAGTAAATTTTCTTTTTGTAGTGGTGTCTTATAGTGAGCACTTTGTGAACAGTATTTACAATTTTCTGGGCAACCACCGGTCTTAATGTTTAACAAACCAGCAACTTGTAGTTCATTACTACTGAAAAATTGCCTATGTATTAAGTGAGAATTCAGTATTAGATCATTGAATGGAAGGTTAAAAAGCTCCAATACCTCAGGTAATTGCCAGTCATGTCTTATTGAAATACTCATGTTTATTTTTGTGATAATTGTTCTTCGATTTTTTCTTGTTTTAACATTATCTCTTTAATTGAGTTATTCAAAGACTCTAGATCATCATGAGTAACAAAATTGTTGTTTCTTAGATACGTAGATAACCCCTTCTTAAAAGCTTTATTTGTAATACTAAATGTACCTAACGCGATTCCAAGAAGAGATATACTGACTTTTGACATATCATGTAAGAAAAACCTCATAAACAACCTATTGTACTAAAGTAACTTAAGATAAATAGTACCTACCTTGCTCTCATTAGGTAAAGAATGGTATTCAACATTAGCAAAATAGTCAATTAATTTTTTTTTAATATTTATAGTTATCAACTATTGTGTTTTCTAATGTATGGTTGGCAAATTTGTACGAAGGTTTAGTAGTATATTCTTCCTCCTATTACTCCAATGATGTGGGTTATTTTACCATTATTTCCAAGAGGTAGTAGACATTCTCTTATTTTAATATAGTTTCCGTCAGCACCTTCAGTTTCTGATTCATCTATTATTGGTTCTTGATTTTCTAATACTGATTCTAGATAATCAAATAAATTTTCTATAACTTGTGGGAAAAATAGTTTGATATTTTGAGACTCAGCATATACTTTAATGTCTGATTTGTATAGGTCTTTGGCTGCTTCACCTATGTAAGTGCAATGGTATTTTTCTTCACTGTTTTCTCTTACTTCAATAATGAAACAATAAGGCCAAATATCTGTAATCTCTTCAGGATCTATTTCTTCTATGCTAGGAAAAGCTTTATCAGCACGTAGCTCGTTCCAGTAAGAAAATAATATTTTTATTGCTCTTCTTTCTGATACATATTCTGGCATTTGCGACCTTAATCTTGTAATGAATAAGAATTTACAATAAATGTATTGATTTTCTCTTACTTGCTATTAATATTAGTTAGTAATTGATTTGTATATCGATAGTTTAGTTGTGGTATGTTTTTTAATCTTATCAGTTGTGCCATATTAGAATATATACTTGAAGATTATATTGTTTTATGATTTGTTAGGTTATTAATTATATAAATTAATAATCTAATTAGTTTTTTTATTTACATATAAAAAATAAAACTACTATAGTTAAAATTACAAATATCTGTAAATTGTCTGATATTGTTAATATGTATCTTTTAATATAATTGAATATTTACCTTATATATGCAAAGAAACGTGCTAAATTGGCTCATGTGACATTATAGATTTCTAGAGCATATGGTATAGCTGTTAAAGAGTAAACTAACAACTTACTTAAAATACTTAGCTTATAGAAAGATGTTATAGTATTTTAATGGTCTTTTACAGGTAGTCTTAATTTATATAGTTACGCTGTAATAAATATAAGGTAATTGTGTAAATATTGGGATTTAATCAAAGTAGTATAGAAAAATAGTGAAAAAAATGTCGGTAATTAATATTGTGTTACATAATCTTGATATTAAACTGGGTATACGGTAACTGTGATTCTATTTAATAAGTACATATTTATGTTAGAATGTGGGATAATAACTGACAAACTGTAATTTAAGTGTTAGGTACATTATTAAAAATACTTTCTGTGTAATCATTTTATAACAGGCTCAACTTTCAGAATTTATGTCTTCGTAAAATTATTAGGTAAATATCCAAACTAGAGGTTGAGCTGATAAACAGGTATTTTGTATTTATTAACGGTTATAAATAGAGTGACCTATATAGAGGTGGAATACCTATATCCTAATGCGCATTTATAAGTATAATCAATAAAAAATTACTGCAATGGATGGTTCTATATCTTGAAGGGTATAGTAGTCTATACGTCACTTTAATTTGGTTGTTCACTAAGTGAGGGTATTGTATATGGTTATAAAAATGTTCTATATTAGTTTGTTAGGTAATATGTTTAAAACTACTTTATATTTGTGAAAGATAAGCTTTTGTATTTTATGAAGAAACTGTTTAGTAGATATTATGGTTATTTAGTGTGTAATAATTAAATGATGTTTTAACATTAAATGTGAAAAAGTGTGCTTATTTTGCTTTAGTAGTTGTATATATAATTTTAATAGTAATATATTTCAATCAGCTATAATCTATAATGTAAAAATTGCTTGATATAACATACCCTATAATATAGAAGCTAATGTATTAATTAATATATTTTATAGATTGATATGGGTTTTGTGTATTATGGATTATGTTTTGGAAGATAAATAGTAGTTACCATTCTATTGTACATTTTGATTGTATGGCTTGAATTGTTTTACATCTGATGTTGAATTAAGTGTTACTACGTATGTACAGTTACTAATGGTTTTGAGTTAGTTATTTAGGTTAGTATAGATTGTGTATTATGCCTTGGAAAATATGTCATAGTTAAGACTCTATTGTACATTTTGATTGTATGGCTTGAATTGTTTTACATCTGATGTTGAATTAAGTGTTACTACGTATGTACAATTACTAATGGTTTTCAGTTAGTTATTTAGGTTAGTATAGATTGTATATTATGTTTTGGAAAATATGTTATAGTTAAGACTATATTGTACATTTTGATTGTGTGGCTTGAATTGTTTTATATTTAAAGTTGACTGTTTAGTGATACTGAATAGGCAAAATTATTGTAATGACTTACAATTGATATATGATAATGGGTCTACAGATTTGCCATGTTTTCGCATGGAAAAACATAAATAAGCTATGTTATCCTGTGTTATGGTATTGTCGTCTGTTGTGATGGATCCTATAGGTTGTCCTTGTGTGACTCTATCTCCGACTTTGACATGTACAGTACTTAAATAAGAATATATAGTAATTGTGTTTCTATTGTGTTCTATTATTACTACATTACCATGTTGTTTTAATCCATGACCTGTATATAGTATTTTCCCACCAGCTGATGCTTTTACCTGTTGCTCACTGTTTGATTTTATAATTATTCCTTTATTACAATTTTGATCTTGGTTATCTGTGAGAAATTTTGAAGTAATAATTCCTTCGATAGGTGTAATAAAAACACATTCTTGTTTAGTAGATGGTGCTATACTAGTTGTTTTATTAACCTGTGAAGTTTTTTCTGATTTATTAGTTTCCTGGTTTTTGTACTTTACAAGATGATACTCATCAGCTTCTTCTAATTTCCTATTCCCATGAAATTCTTCACCTTTTAGAAAATATGGTGCTGGTTTTTGTGTACAACCAAAACATAATAATATAATTAAAAGTGCTTTCCGTATTGTCACATATACCTACTAAGTTTCAATGTTGATATTTTTTGTAATCTTGTTTACTTAGCAAGTATAGTAGTACACTATCACAGGTTTAGCAATGTAAAATTCTTGTTAACTAATAATTAATAGTTTTGATAAAGTTGGGAATTTCTTTATGCCAATAATAAATAAAAATATATTATAAATTTATGCTGTAGGAGTTGTGTTGTTGTTTATGATGGATTTGTATATCTTATGTCAGCATAGTAATAATTATTTGTTTAATCATCACTAGATATGTCAAATAGTTATTTTTTTAGATTTACGGTTCTTATCATACTACATTGGTACTAATTAACTGATGCTGGAATATGATAATTGTGCTTGATATTAATGGTATAATTATAGTAGTGAAAAATATTATGATAAGTTGCTATAAATGGTATTTATATAATATTATAGTTTTTTTGTTGTTATGCTGTATGAGTTAAATGATGCAAGATTTATGTTTTAAGTTGCTGTCAGTTACTGAAGCTGCTGCTGTAGCTTCTTATAAGTGTTTAGGTATAGGTGATGAGAAAAAAGCAGATGCGGTTGCAGTTGATGCTATGCGTAAATCGTTAAATTCTTTAGATATTAGTGGTACTGTTGTAATAGGAGAGGGTGAGAGAGATAATGCTCCTATGTTGTATATTGGAGAAAAGGTTGGTCTTGGTGGTATTGAACTTGATATTGCACTTGATCCACTTGAAGGAACCACTATATGTGCACATTATAAAGATGGAGCAATGTCTGTTCTTGCAGTGACAGAAAAGGGAGGATTTTTAAATGCTCCTGATGTTTATATGGAAAAAATTGCTGTTGGATCTGATGTCCCTAAGGGAGTAGTGTCATTGCGGTATGATATAAGAACTAATTTATGTAATTTAGCAGAGATAAAAAAATGCAACATTAGTGATTTGGTGGTTGCAGTATTGAATAGAGAAAGACATTTAGAATTAATTAGAAATATTAGGCAATGTGGGGCACGTATAAAACTTATAGATGATGGGGATATTTCAACTGTAGTTTCTTTAGGACAAGGACATCATGATTTATATGTTGGTATTGGTGGTGCTCCGGAGGGTGTGCTTGCAGCGGCTGCATTGTTGTCAACAGGAGGATATATTGAAGGTCGTCTTATTATTAATACAGATCAATTAAAAGCAAGAGCAAAGAAGTTTGGAATTAGTGATATAGATAAAATTTATTGTATAGAGGAGATGGTAAAATCTGATTCAATATTTGTAGCTACAGGTATCACAGATGGTAGTCTAGTTAAAGGAATTAAGTACACCAAAGATTTTTTTGTTATAGAATCTGTTATTATTAAGTCTGCATGTATTATGCGTATCAATAATACTATACCTATTGGTAGTATGATCTAGTATTGATATTTTTTTAATTTGTAAATGTAATATCTGATATAGTGAATTATGTTCTAAGATTTAGGATTAAGGGGGGGTGTATTGTTATAATATTGAGAATGGCATTAAGTATAACGTTTTTATAGTACATTAGTCTGTATATATTATTATATATTCTCAACATTATACATAATTAATTGCATGTGCTAAGTATTAGGGTTTTGATTTTGTGAACATAATATCTAGTGTAGTGAATTATGTTCTAAAATTTAGGATTAGAGGGGGTGTATTGTTATAATATTGAGAGTGGTATTGTGTATAATGTTCTATATATAGTACATGAGTTTGTGTATATCTATTATATATTCTCAACATTATACATAATTAATACATATGTTAAGTATTAGGGTTTTGAGTTTGTGAACATAATATCTAGTGTAGTGAATTATGTTCTAAAATTTAGGATTAAAGGGGGTGTATTGTTATAATATTGAGAGTGGTATTGTGTATAACGTTTTATATATAGTACATTAGTCTGTATATATTATTATATATTCTCAATATTGTACCTAATTAATACATATGTTAAGTATTAGGGTTTTGAGTTTGTGAACATAATATCTAGTGTAGTGAATTATGTTCTAAAATTTAGGATTAGAGGGGGTGTATTGTTATAATATTGAAAGTGGTATTGTGTATAATGTTCTATATATAGTACATTAGTTTGTATATATCTATTATATATTCTCAATATTGTACCTAATTAATACATATGTTAAGTATTAGGGTTTTGAGTTTGTGAACATAATATCTAGTGTAGTGAATTATGTTCTAAGATTTAGGATTAAAGGGGGTGTATTGTTATAATATTGAGAGTGGTATTGTGTATAACGTTTTATATATAGTACATTAGTCTGTATATATTTATTATATATTCTCAACATTGTACCTATTAATATACATGTTACTGAGTATTGATGTTTTTGAATGTGTAAACGTAGTGTCTAGAGATATAGGTGATTTGTGTAGTATGTACTTACATTATACGTATGTGTTAATAGTATATGTGTAGTATACTATAAAAGCTATATTTTTGGTTGCTATAAGTCATATAAATTAGCTGAATCAATAAAATATTTTAGTACTGTAGGAGGTAATTTTACATACACTATATGCATGAATATTTCTAATAACTATACTTAGGAAATCTTTTTATTTTTATAGTAACGTAAATACAAAAGAATATTAGTGATTGCTGCTGGGGTTACACCTGGTATACGTCTTGCAGATCCTATAGAAGGTGGTTTCATATATTGTAGTTTTTCTTGTATTTCTGTTGATAGTCCATGGATTTTTGAAAATTCTATGTCGCAAGGAATATGTGTATTTTCTTCTTCTATAAAAGACTTAATATCTATTTCTTGTTTTATAAAATAAGGAGTATATTTTGCTTCAATTTCTACTTGTTGTGTAATGCTTTTGTCGTAACTTTTTATTGAACTGCATATTCTCGATAAAACTTCCATGTTGATATTTTGATGACTGAGTAGGTCAAAAGCACTCCTTTTGGTACCGTCTTGTGATACATATATGTCGTAATGAATAAGTTGTGTTGGTGAAACGACTGTTTCTTTTAATATATTTGTTAATGTATCTATCTGTTCTTTCTTACGGTTTAGAGTAAGATATCTTTTAGGTGATACAGCTGAGATTTTGTAACCAAGTTCTGTTAATCGTAAGTCTGCATTGTCAGATCGTAACCTCAATCTATATTCTGCTCTTGATGTAAAAAGCCTGTATGGTTCGGATGTTCCTAATGTTACTAAGTCGTCTATCATAACACCAATATATGCATCGCTTCGTTTTAGTATGAATGGTTCATAATTTGAATCAAGAGAAAGCGCTGCGTTAATTCCTGCAATAATGCCTTGACCAGCTGCTTCTTCATATCCAGTAGTGCCGTTTATTTGTCCTGCACAATATAGTCCACTTATTTTTTTTGTTTCTAAAGTATGGAATAATTCTCTTGGATCAATAAAATTGTACTCAACACTGTAGCCACTTCTTACTATCTTTACATTCTCTAAACCTAGTATAGTTTGAAGCATTGCTTGCTGTACATCAAGTGGAGATGAAGTTGTAATACCATTCGGGTATATGAGATCGGAATCTAATCCTTCTGGTTCAAGAAATACTTGATGACTATTGCGTCCCGAGAATCTTCTTACTTTTTCTTCTATAGATGGACAATATCTTGGTGCTTTGATGTCTTTTAATAGGTTATTAGCTGCAGCTTTGTGTAAATTGTTTTTAATAACTTCATGTGTTTTAGTATTAGTTGCAGTTAAGTAACAGGATATTTGTGGTAGATCTATTGATTGTGACATATAAGAAAAAGGTGAGGGTGGTATATCTCCTTTCTGTTCTTGTAATTCTGAGAAATTAATGCTGTTTCTGTCGAGTCGTGGAGGTGTACCAGTACGTAATCTACCTAATTTAAAGTTATATGATGCTAATGTTTTTGCTAATCCAATGGATGACTGTTCATTTAATCTACCTGCTGGAGTATTATAATCTCCTATGTGGATGGTGCCCTGTAAAAATGTACCAGTAGTTAATATTAGTTTCTTAGTATATATAATTTGCTGATCTGCAGTGATAATGGATTCAACAGTAGGACCTCCTTGAGTATTTGTTATGGTAAAATTCTCTACTGATGCTTCTAAAACTGTTAGATTTTTATAATTTAGTATATAACCTTGCATTGCACGTTTATATAGAGCTCTGTCAGCTTGTGCTCTTGGCCCCCATACTGCTGGTCCTTTACTTCTGTTGAGTGTAATAGAATGTATGCTAGCATTATCGATGACTTTGCCCATCAATCCATCTAACGCATCAACTTCTCTTACCACTGTACCTTTTGCAATACCACCGATAGCTGGATTGCAGGACATTTCTCCAATTGTGGATATAGAATGGGTAATAAGTAAAGTTTGTGCCCCAATGCGAGCAGCTGCAGCTGCAGCTTCACATCCAGCATGACCTCCCCCTATTACTACTACATCATACTTCTTCATGAAAAAGATATGTTAAAAAGTGACGAATGGTTAATTATGCTACTACTCTTTTGAAATTGTCAATATAGTTACGTTAATATAAACATTATCTATCTGTGGTTCTGTGTAATTTTCCTTAGTTATATTAGTAGTACAAGATCTACTAAATATGAGTTGTTAATAGTGGCATTTTTATATATAAATCAAATGTTGCACATCTTTATAACGCTAGTATAACTGTTTATGTTAGTAGTGAGGTATGGATTTTTAAAATCAGGATTATGTTAATTTATTGATAAGAATGTTCTTAGTGTGTAGATTAAATTTTATACTAT
This sequence comes from Ehrlichia ruminantium, assembly GCF_009728835.1. Lineage (GTDB taxonomy): Bacteria > Pseudomonadota > Alphaproteobacteria > Rickettsiales > Anaplasmataceae > Ehrlichia > Ehrlichia ruminantium_B. The sequence continues at coordinate 1,035,892 of NZ_CP033455.1, read as the reverse complement.
GAATACTAGCAATAACTACGTTGTATTAGTTGAAGATAGGTTTTTTAGATAAATTTGTATTATTAATTAGCCGTAATGTTTTTGTAATAAATGAAGTATTACACATCTTTATAACGCTAGTATAACTGTTTATGTTAGTAGCGAGGTATAGATTTTTAAAATCAGGATTATGTTAATTTATTGATAAGAATGTTCTTAGTGTGTAGATTAAATTTTATACTATGAATATTAGCAATAACTACGTTGTATTAATAGTTGAAGATAAATTTTGGATAAACTTGTTTTATTAGCTGTAATGTTCTTGTATATAAATCAAGTGTTACATCTTTAATGTTTAATAGTGACTGCTTGTTTTAATAGTTGAAGATATAAAGTGAACTTATATTATTATAAATAGGCAATGTGTATACTAAATTAAGATAGTAGTACTGATTCTATAATTTAGCTTAGTGTTATATTGTGTAGTTGTGATAGTACAAAATTATTTGTGTTAATAATAAGTAATATTGGATCAAGGTTTTTTTATCTTAGGGAGTAGATTACTGCCCTTAAAAAGGAGATATGTGAATTTTGTGTATGCATTATGTGACTACTGTGAATGTAATATACATCTTTTATGTTAGATGATGAATAATTTGTGTTTGTTATTTACTAATAGTCATATAATCACAATATAATCTTATGTTATGTTTCAAGTAAAAGATATAAAGTAGGTGTCAAGCCACATAATGGTATTAGGGAACTTACTCAGATAGAGATAGAATTTTTGGTGAAATTGCATGGCAAGATGAATATGAGGCCATACATTTATGAAGTAATGTACTATCTAATCTATGAATGCTAGGGTATTGTTTTAATGAATATTATAGGGTTTCTAATTGAGTGTGCTAGTAAAAAATATTAGTGATTTTGAAGGTATATTTATAGTTCAATACATACTGATTTGTAGTGATATATTCTTAATACAATTATACTGTGCTTGTATATTATCCTATCTTTATTCTATATGTGACTGTTATATCTAATGGTCTAATTTTTTGTATAAAGAAAGTTCAAGAATTTACTTTTTATGTTAATCTAAAGTTTTATATACTTGTTGTAAATTAAGGAATGAATGTAATTGTTTTATCTGGATATGGTTTAAACTGTGAAGAAGAAACCATGTTTGCTTTTTTAAAAGCTGGAGAATTATTGTCATGTAATGTACAAGGCAAGATAGTACATATTAATGAAATTGTGTCAAATCCTAAATTACTGAAAAGTTATAATGTCCTTGTGATTCCTGGTGGTTTTTCTTATGGTGATGATACTGGTGCTGGTAATGCTTTTGCGTTAAGAATATTAAATAATTTGAAAGAAGAAATAGAAGAATTTCTTACTGAAGATAAATTAGTTCTGGGTGTATGTAATGGATGTCAGATATTGATGAGATTAATATCGGATTTTTCATGTGTTACTCTTTTAAATAACTCTATTAAGCAGTATCAATGTAGGTGGGTGAAAGTTAAAATAAATTCGTCAAGTAATTCAATATGGTTGAATGGATTAGATACGTTATACATTCCAATTGCGCATGGAGAGGGAAGATTCTTTTTTGAGGAAAGTGCTGTTAATTTGTCTATTAAAGATAAAATTGCATTACAGTATGTAACAGATAAAGGTGATCTTGCAAATCAAGAATTTCCGGATAATCCAAATGGGTCGATATGTGATATAGCAGCATTATCAGCCAATAATGGAAGAATACTAATAATGATGCCACATCCAGAAAGAGCAGTGTTTTGCTTGCAGCAAGATAATTGGGCTCAAATTAAAGAACAATGCTTACGTGCTAATATACCTTATCCTATTTATGGTGATGGAATGAAAATTTTTTGCAATGCTGTGAAATATTTTCATAGTTTTTAATAAATAGGTTTTTTTGTTACTGTGAGTAATAGCAGTGTTAGTACTGTTTTTATAACCTGTATAGAAGTAAGAGATATGTAATTTTTGGTAGTAGTAAGTTATCTATTTTCTTTAGTAGTATTTCATGTTTCTAATAAATGAAACTTTTGTTACTGTGAGTAATAGCAGTGTTAGTACTGTTTTTATAACCTGTATAGAAGTAAGAGATATGTAATTTTTGGTAGTAGCAAATTATGTATTTTATTTAATAGTATTTCATATTTTCTAATAAATGGAACTTTTTCTGCTGTAAGTAATAACAATGTTAGTACTGTTTTTATAACCTATATAGAAGTAAGAGATATGTAATTTTTGGTAGTAGCAGATTATGTATTTTATTTAATAGTATTTCATGTTTCTAATAAATGAAACTTTTGCTGCTGTAAGTAATAACAGTGTTAGTACTGTTTTTGTAACCTATATAGAAGTGAGAGATATGTAATTTTTGGTAGTAGCAAATTATGTATTTTATTTAATAGTATTTCATGTTTCTAATAAATGGAACTTTTGTTACTGTGAGTAATAACAATGTTAGTACTGTTTTTATAACCTATATAGAAGTAAGAGATATGTAATTTTTGGTAGTAGTAAGTTATCTATTTTCTTTAATAGTATTTCATATTTTCTAATAAATGGAACTTTTGCTGCTGTGAGTAATAACAGTGTTGGTGTTATTTAGTTACCTTAATGTATTAGGGGATATGTAGTTTTTTATATTAATAAGTTATAACTCTTAATTTGTATATTTTATAGTTTCTAGTAAATTAAGCTTTTGTTCCTGTTAAATAATAGTAGTATTAGTCCTACTTATTACTTGTATATAAAAAAAAGGGGGGGGTATATAGTTTTTTTGTTATGATTAAGTAGGTTGTATACTTTGTTTATAATGTTTCATTGGAGATTACAGTTATATAGTCTATTAATGTCATAGTTCTATGTAGAGTTAGTTAGTTATAATTCTAGGGTTTAACATTGTGGTTAGTAAGTGAGCTATGAATGACTATAGTAAGTTATGGGTTTTAAAACTGTAGTGGTTATTTGATGTTACAATTACATGATCTACTAATATGATACCCATATTATTACATGCAGAAGCTAGTTGATTGGTAATTTCAATATCTGCTTTGGAAGGTTTAGCATCACCACTTGGGTGATTGTGTGCAATAATGATAGAAGTTGCACCTAGTAGTAAAGATTTCTTTATTACTTCTCGAATATATATGGGAGTTTGGTTAACAGTACCTACGTCTTGTATTTCATCTGCGATGAGTTTGTATTTTGTATTGAGATATAATATATGAAAGTTTTCTATACTACCATTACCTATTTTTATTCTTAGATATTCTATTAGTTTCTGCCATTGGTTAATAATAATACCATCATTTATCTCTTCACGTAAAATTCTGCCTAATGCTTCTTTAATGCAAAGAATTATAGATGCTGACACTTCTCCTACACCTGGTACTTCTTTTAATTGATTAGGGTCAGCAAAAAATACTTTTCCGAAACTTCCAAAATGTTTAATTAGCCTTTTTGCAAGTGGTTTTACATCTTGTCTTGGATAGGCACAGTATAGAATTACTTCTAATATTTCATAATCTAATAATCCTTTGTTGCCACCAGATAGTATTTTTTTTCTTGTTCTCTTTCTGTGTCCAAGATATTGAGTTTTGTTTTTTGCTTCCGTGCTCATGGACTTTTGTTTAATTCATTGTTTAAATATCAGGATTTTTAGGTTGTGAAGTCAATTAATTTTTTATATATTACCTTAAATAACGTTACCGTGTATAAAAAGCTTACATTCTTAAGTTGTACATGCTTCTCGGTCTTGTAAAAATTTGTATAGTATGTATGATAAAATATATTTGACTGGTACTTGAAATTAGATTTCTTAATATTATATATGGTTTTATTCAGCTAGCATTGCTGATAATTTATTTTTACAGAGGTAGTGTATGAATTTAAGTATGTTACATGATAATGTTTTGATTGAGGCTTTAGAAGAGAGTCTTAGCAATTCTCCTATACAGCTTCCTGATTCTGCAAAAAAGAAACCTACGAAAGGTAAAGTAGTAGCTGTTGGTCCAGGAGCTTGCAATAGTAATGGCAATATTCTTCCTATGACTATAAAAGCAGGTGATGTAGTATTTTACCGTCAGTGGGCTGGTAACGAAATTGAGTTTGCTGATAAGAAATATATAGTCATGAAGGAAAGTGATATAATAGCAAAAGAAGTATAATAAATCGCATTGGATTTAAACCGTAATATACATGTGTTTTTTTGCAATGGCTCAAGTATAAGATGGTTTTAGTTAATTTTTTCATTATAAATGGGGTAAAAACATGGCAAATATGGTTGTAACAGGTGAGCAACTAGATAAATCAATTAGAGAAGTTGTTCGTATTTTAGAAGATGCAGTAGGATGTACGGCTGGTCCTAAGGGATTAACTGTGGCTATTAGTAAACCTTACGGGGCACCAGAAGTCACAAAAGATGGATATAAGGTTATGAAAAGTATAAAGCCAGAAGATCCATTGGCTCTTGCTATTGCTAATATCATTGCTCAAAGTGCTTCTCAATGTAACGATAAAGTTGGTGATGGGACAACTACATGTTCTATTTTAACTGCTAAAGTTATTGAGGAAGTATCTAAGGCTAAAGCTGCTGGTGCGGATATTGTTTGTATTAAAGAAGGTGTACTTAAAGCTAAAGAAGCAGTGTTAGAAGCTTTAATGTCTATGAAGCGTGAAATATTATCTGAAGAAGAAATTGCTCAAGTTGCAACTATCTCTGCTAATGGGGATAAGAATATAGGAACTAAAATTGCACAGTGTGTTCAAGAAGTAGGTAGAGATGGCGTTATTACAGTTGAAGAGAGTAAAGGATTTAAAGAGTTAGATGTTGAGAAAACTGATGGGATGCAATTTGATAGAGGATACCTTTCTCCTTATTTTGTTACTAACTCAGAAAAGATGTTAGTTGAGTTTGAAAATCCTTATATTTTATTAACAGAGAAAAAACTTAATATAATACAGCCTATACTGCCAATCTTAGAAAATATTGCTAGATCAGGTAGACCTCTTTTAATTATTGCAGAGGATGTAGAGGGTGAGGCACTTAGCACACTTGTATTAAATAAATTACGTGGTGGTTTACATGTTGCAGCAGTTAAAGCTCCAGGATTTGGAGATAGAAGAAAAGATATGTTGGGTGATATTGCTATTTTAACTGGAGCTAGACACGTAATAAATGATGAACTTGCTATTAAGATGGAAGATTTGACTTTATGTGACTTAGGAACTGCTAAAAATATACGTATCACAAAAGATACTACAACTATTATTGGTAGCGTAGATAATAGTTCTGCTAATGTTCAAAGTAGAATTTGTCAGATTAAAATGCAAATTGAAAATTCTACTTCAGATTATGATAAAGAAAAACTGAGAGAACGTTTAGCAAAACTTTCTGGTGGTGTTGCTGTATTAAAGGTAGGTGGTTCTAGTGAAGTTGAAGTTAAAGAGCGTAAGGATCGTGTAGAAGATGCTCTTCATGCAACTCGGGCTGCAGTTGAAGAAGGTGTTGTACCAGGTGGTGGTGCTGCATTATTATATACATTGTCGGCTCTTGAAAACTTAAAAAGTAAGAATGATGATGAACAATTAGGTATTAACATTATAAAACGTGCTTTACAAGCTCCTATTAAGCGTATTATTAAAAACTCTGGATCAGAAAATGCACCATGTGTTATTGCTCATTTATTGAAACAAAATGATAAGGAGCTTATCTTTAATGTAGACACAATGAATTTTGCTAATGCATTTACTTCTGGAGTAATTGATCCACTTAAGGTAGTGCGTATAGCATTTGATTTTGCTGTATCTCTTGCTGCAGTATTTATGACTCTTAATGCTATTGTTGTAGATATTCCATCTAAAGATGATGGTAATGCTGGTGGTGCTGGCATGGGAGGCATGGGAGGCATGGGAGGTTTCTAATCTTCATATCTCTTTTATGTTATCATGGAGGAAGTATAAAACTTCCTCCTGTGATTGCATTATATTTGCTCTTTAGAGTTAAGTTCTATATCTTGTTTATGTCTATATTCAATAGGTATTGTTTAGTAGTTATACTGAATATATAGTTATATCAGTATAAGTAGTAGAGGTTTTTGTATTTGACTATTGATAGGTATTTGTAAATATGTGCTTCTTTTAATATTTATAGAGTATGTTTAAATAACATTTATAGGAATACTATCCATACTTTGTAATATCCTTGTTAATATCAAGCTTAATAAGTTTTTTTATTATTATGTGGGTAATCTTAATCTTATAAGCTTATGATTTTGAGGAATGTCATAGTTCTGTATGTATTTAAAATAGTAAAATGTTATGAGTTTTTTATATGCAATATTTCTGTTTATGTAGTGATTGCATAATTTTATATATAGTACTTAGATATTATGTAGAGTACAGTTTCATAAACATATATATGCATGTTTGTTATGATGTAGTAAGTATATATAAATATATTTTTTTGTTAATTGATTGAATTTATTACATATTGTTGTGATATAAATTGCAGGTAAGTTATTTTGTAATTGTAGTTTAATAGAGTTAATTGCACGTACTTATTATGATGTAGTAAGTATATATAAATATATTTTTTTGTTAATTGATTGAATTTATTACATATTGTTGTGATATAAATTGCAGATGAGTTATTTTGTAATTGTAATCTAATAGAGTTAATTGCACGTACTTATTATGATGTGATGAGTATGTGTAAATATATTTCTTTGTTTAATTGGTTGAATTTATTACATATTGTTGTGATATAAATTGCAGATGAGTTATTTTGTAATTGTAGTTTAATAGAGTTAATTGCACGTACTTATTATGATGTGGTAAGTATGTGTAAATATATTTCTTTGTTTAATTGATTGAATTTATTACATATTGTTGTGATATAAATTGCAGGTAAGTTATTTTGTAATTGTAGTCTAATAGAGTTAATTGTGTGTACTTATTGTGATGTGGTGAGTATGTGTAAATATATTTCTTTGTTTAATTGGTTGAATTTATTACATATTGTTGTGATATAAATTGCAGATGAGTTATTTTGTAATTGTAGTTTAATAGAGTTAATTGCACGTACTTATTATGATGTGGTGAGTATGTGTAAATATATTTCTTTGTTTAATTGGTTGAATTTATTACATATTGTTGTGATATAAATTGCAGATGAGTTATTTTGTAATTGTAGTTTAATAGAGTTAATTGCACGTACTTATATGATATAATAAGTATATATGAGTATTATTTCTTTATTAATGGGCCAAATTGTTACATGTTGTTGTCGGTGTAGGTTGTAATTGAATTTATAAGGTATTTCGTATTATTCTTAAGGGTTTTTTGTGATTAGGTAGGCATATACAATTACTTGTAATATCAGAAAGAAACTTTCTATTAAATATGCAAAAGATGTACAACATTCATATATGATATAGGAAATAGCTGTGCCAATTGCAGTTGTTTTAGCTAATATAAAATTATGATAGACTAGGGCCTAATACCAACTGCAGAAGGTAGTTGATAGACCTGTCCTGTTACATTGCATTGACTAGATGATAATTCAACAAATTTATCTGTAAAATCTTCTGGAAGTAGTGATGATGGAGTATCTTTTGTTGGGAAAGCCTTAATATATACTCCACTATCTATCAATGATGGATATACCATATTAATGCATAACTTGCTATGTTTTGTTTCTGTTGCATATATTTTGATCATTGTTTCTAATGCAGCTTTACTTGATGCATATGGACTCCAATATGGATAATTAGAAAGTGATTGTATTACTTCAGAGGTAGTTGCAATTACTCTACCTGCTTGAGAAAGTTTTAATAATGGATCAAAATATTTTATTAAGTACCAATTGGCTGTGAAGTTAATATTCATGATTCTATTCCATGTACTGTATTCATAATCCTGCACTGGACTTAGATTTCCTAATACTGCAGCATTTAATATCAATATATCTATGCTTTTAAACCTGTTTTCTATGGACATAGCAAAATCTTTTATGCCATCAAAATCTTCCAAGTCTACAGGTGCTAATATTGCGTCTCCTCCTTGTTCTTTTATGGAGTCGTATACTGTGTTTAATTTATTAATGTTTTTAGCTACTAAAATAAGTAAAGCACCTTCTTTGGCAAACCTTTGTGCAACAGCTGATCCTATTCTTTCAGATGCACCTGTAATTATTGCTACTTTACCTTCTAATTGTTTCTCCATATGATACCTATATTTTAGTTTATAATATCTTAATCATGAAAACTGTCAATTGACTTCATAAACGATACGTATGCTTGGTTAAGTAGTAATGAATTGTAGTGTAATAGGTATGATTAGAGTGTATGAATTTTTAAGCTTACTATAGTGATCTATAGCAGTGTTGATAATATTTGATGTATTTATTAATAAATTAATATAGATTAGTACAGTACCTTTTATATGTTGTTTATGTAATATGTAGTTACTATTTGTAATTGAGTCTGCCTAGTTATTAATTAGTTTCTAGTTAATGTTATTAATCAAATATTCTTTATTAATATAAAATGATAAACATATCTTTAATTTTTTTTAATAATGCTTATATAATTGGTATAGAGTTGTAAAACGAAGTTAGTTATGGATTTAAATAAATTTACTGATATATCAAAAAATTTCATAGTACAGGCACAAACTTCAGCTGTTGCATTAGGACATCAGTCTTTGTTACCTGAGCATCTACTTAAGGTAATGTTAGATGATAAAGATGAAATTGTTGAAGTGTTACTTACTTCTTGTGGATGTAGTATAGACAAGTTACATAGTGATATTGTGTCAGCCTTAAATAAATTACCTGTTGTGAGTGGTCCTGGTAGTGGTCATATACATTTATCAAAAGAAATGGCTCAAGTTTTACAAGAGGCTGTTAGTCTTGCAAAAAGACATCAAGATTCCTATGTTACTGTAGAGAGATTATTGCAAGCTCTGACAATAGTAAGAGATATTACTGTTTCTAAGATATTAATTGCGCATGGAGTGACTCCTCAAAAGTTAGAATCATTGATAGTGAATATGCGTAATGGTGCGAAAGCTGATACTGTAAATTCTGAGCAAAAATTCAATGCACTTAAAAAATATGCTAAAGATGTTACTGAAGTTGCTAGAGCAGGGAAATTAGACCCGGTTATTGGGAGAGATGAAGAAATTAGACGTACGATACAAGTATTGTTGCGAAGAACAAAAAATAACCCTGTATTAATTGGGGAGCCTGGTGTCGGTAAGACAGCAATTATTGAAGGATTGGCACATAAGATAGTAAAGGGAGATGTTCCAATTGGATTACGAGATATGAAAATAATGTCATTGGATCTTGGAATGCTTGTTGCAGGAACTAAGTATAGAGGGGAATTTGAGGAAAGATTAAAAGCTGTAGTTAATGAAATTATTTCTTCTAATGGTAGTATTATACTGTTTATTGATGAGCTACACACATTAGTTGGTGCTGGAGCAACAGATGGGGCAATGGATGCATCGAATTTATTGAAGCCAGCTTTGGCTAGGGGTGAAATACATTGTATAGGTGCAACAACATTGGATGAGTATAGGAATCATATAGAAAAGGATGTAGCACTTGCTAGGAGGTTTCAACCTATATTTATTGCAGAACCAGGTTGTGATGATACAATTTCTATGTTGCGTGGATTAAAAGAAAGATATGAAGGGCATCATGGTATCCATATTCCTGATAGGTCAATAATTGCTGCTGTAACTTTATCGCAACGTTATATTACAGATAGGTATTTACCAGATAAAGCAATAGACCTTATTGATGAAGCAGCAAGTCGTGCAAGAATGGAGATTGATAGTAAACCTGAGATCATTGATAAATTAGATAGAAAAATCATGCAACTCAAAATTGAAATAGGAGTATTAGAAAAAGAAAGTGATGAATCTTCAAAACAGCGGTTACTGCAATTGAAGGAAGAGCTAGGAAAACTTGATGTTCAGTCAGCAGAGCTAAATAGTAAGTGGCAAGCAGAAAAAATGAAGATGTCAAAGATGAAAGCATGTAAGGAAAGACTTGATACTGCTAGGAGTGATCTAGAAAGAGCACAAAGGTCTGGTGATTTAGCAAAAGCTGGGGAGTTGATGTATGGCGTCATTCCGGAAATTGAAAAGGAGTTGAAGGAGCATGAGAAGTTTACAAGTAGTCTCTTTAAAAAGGAGATTACAGAACATGATATAGCAAGTATTGTATCGAAATGGACAGGTATACCTATTGAAAACATAATGAGTAGCGAACGAGAAAAGTTGCTACGTATGGAGGAAGAAATAGGAAAAACAGTTATTGGGCAAGATAGTGCTGTTAGAGCAGTAAGTAATGCTGTCCGAAGGTCACGTGCAGGAGTACAAGATGCACAAAAACCATTAGGGTCTTTTTTATTCCTTGGGCCAACTGGAGTAGGTAAGACTGAATTAGTTAAGACATTAGCTGAATTTTTATTTTGTGATAAGTCTGCGCTGTTAAGATTTGACATGTCAGAATTTATGGAAAAGCATGCTGTTTCACGGTTAATCGGAGCTCCTCCAGGATATGTAGGATATGATCAAGGAGGTGCGTTGACTGAAGCTGTTAGGAGAAGGCCTTATCAGGTAATATTATTTGATGAAATTGAAAAAGCTCATGGGGATATTTTTAATATTTTATTACAGGTATTGGATGAGGGAAGATTGACTGATAGTCATGGAAAGTTAGTAGATTTTCGTAATACAATACTGGTTTTGACATCAAACTTAGGGCAAGAAATATTAATAGATAATAAGTCTGAGAATATGAGTGAAGAGTCAATGAAACAGTCTATTAACGATGTATTACGTCATCATTTTAGGCCAGAATTTTTAAATAGATTAGATGAGATTATTATATTCCATAGGTTAACTAAGGAACATATTGAGAAGATTATTGATGTCCAGTTTTCTATATTGCAGAAAATTGTTGCTCAAAGGAAATTAGAAATTACTTTATCTTCAAATGCAAAGGTATGGTTAATGAATAATGGATATGATCCTTTATATGGAGCAAGGCCTTTAAAAAGATTAATACAACAGCAAATACAAAATAATTTGGCAAAATTGATTCTTGCTAATCAGGTAACTGAAGGTGATAAATTGATTGTAGATTTATTAGATGATGATCTTGTTATTAATAAGGTTAGTTAATCATATAAGCAGTTTAAAATAGGTTTCATCGTCAATATTGTGCTGGTATTGCCTTATGGTGAATCTTTGTTATTTGTCTTAGGATAAGTATGGCTAATAGTTTTGGGTAATTTTATTTAGAAAGTATATTGTTAATGATAGAGTATGAAAATATTCATATTCTCTCTCAAAAAAAAGTAAAGTTAAATTTTAGAAGCTAGTGTTATTAGTCAATATTATTTTGGAATAAGTGGGCCTTATTTATTTGTGTTCAAATAAGTATGGTTTATGGTCTTAGTCGGGTTTATTTGAACAAAAATATTCCTGGTATTAAGTACAGGAGTAGTGTTATTTTATTCAAGAAAGGAATTAGGATAGGCTTTAGATATCAATGTTATGATCAATATTGTTTTTAGAATAGGTGGATCTTAATTTATTTGTGTTAAAAATAAGTATGGTTTATGGTCTTAGTCGGGTTTATTTGAACAAAAATATTCTTGGTTTGAAATACAGGAGTAGTGTTGTTCTATTCAAGAAAGGGATTAGGATAGGCTTTAGATATCAATGTTATAATCAATATTGTTTTTAGAATAGGTAGACTTTAATTTATTTGTGTTCAAATAAGTATGGTTTATGGTCTTAGTCGGGTTTATTTGAACAAAAATATTCCTGGTTATTAAGTACAGGAGTAGTGTTATTCTATTCAAGAAAGGGATTAGGATAGGTTTTAGATATTAATGTTATGATCAATATTGTTTTTAGAATAGGTGGATCTTATTATTTGTGTTAAAATAGGTATAGCTTTATAATCTTGAGCGGCTTAATTTTGAGATATGGAAACAGTATTATTCTATGTTAGAAAGAGGTGAAAGTAAGTTTTATAGATCAGTATTATTATGTTGATGCTACTAATAATTGAGTCTTATTTTATTTATCTTGGGATCAATCTAACTTATAGTTTTAATCGATTTTAGTTAGAAAAATATTCTTAATTATAGGGGTATGAAGATAGTATTATCCTATGTCAAAAAGGGTGAAATTAAGTTCTAAAAATCAGTGTTATTATTTATGTTCTTAATGTAACGGAATCTTCTTTTATTTATCTTGCGATCAATGTGACTTATAATTTTGATCAATTTTAGTTAGAAAAATATTCTTAATTACAGGGTATGAAAATAGTATTATCCTATGTCAAAAAGGGTGAAATTAAGTTCTAGAGATCAGTGTTATTATTTATGTTCTTAATGTAACGGAATCTTCTTTTATTTATCTTGGGATCAATGTGACTTATAATTTTGATCAATTTTAGTTAGAAAAATATTCTTAATTACAGGGTATGAAAATAGTATTATCCTATGTCAAAAAGAAAAAAATGAATTTTATAGATTAGTCTTACTTTCAAGTAATCTTATCCTAAAATGCATATTTAAAATAGATAGCCTTATGTTATATTTGTACATAGCACTATAACTTATTGCTGTGATAAGGCCTATTATTATAGATACTTTTTAATTAAAATTGACCAAGATCATAAGCTAACACCTATTCCAATACACACAAAAAGCTTTACATATACTACAGTAACATCAACTACAATAACTAATCTATACAACTATACTCTAACTCTTCTTCGAGATAGAATAACATTGTTTTCATATCTTATAATTAAGAACACTCTTTCAATCAAAACCAACTACGATAATAAGTACCATACTTACTCTAATACAAATAAAGAAAAGCTACTCAGCCTAGAATAATATTAACTATAAAACGTGTCTATAATAATAGGCCTTATCACAGCAATAAGTTATAGTGCTATGTACAAATATAACATAAGGCTATCTATTTTAAATATGCATTTTAGGATAAGATTACTTGAAAGATTTATAAGGACTCTTGCCTTCAATTGTGATATTAAAGTGATATGTTTTTATCCCAAGATGATTTGTAGTATATTGAGCTGTTAATAGATCTTGTAATTTTGTATCATTGATTTCTTTAAATTTTGTATATTGATTGTTATCATATTCTGGGAAAAACATTGTTGTATTAAATTCAGGAAATTCTGAATGCTGTAACATAAAGTGTACATGTGGAACTTTATTTTTATTGTTAGTTCCAGGCATAATGGTGATGAAACCATAATTTCCTAAATTATCAGTAACTGATTTTCCAGAACCAATAAACTGGTAATCATACATATCCAATTCTTCTGGAATTAATTCTAACATATTACCATTATCATAGGGATTATGTTGATATATTCCATATGCATTGGTATGCCATATAAAAACATTAGCTCCTCTAATAGGCATACAATTTGTATCAGTAACTTTGCCAACAATATATATAAGCTCTCCTTCAGCTGATATCGGACTGCTTATTTTACGTCTTAGGTTATTTGATAATGAAAATTTACTTGGTTTATTACTAAGGTCATAGATTTCTGGGGTTTTTTTATTACAATTGACTAATACAGGATCGTTTGCTACTGCAATATCTGTGTACATAGTACTTATAAATACGCATAATAATAACTTTGCTAAGTAATTCATTTTATTACCGTAATAAAACTTTTAAGTGATAACAAATTAGTATTCCATGCTGCATTATATAATTCAACTTAATTTGATGCAATGTTGTATTCTATAAATATCTAAAGTGTATTGCTATATTTTTATTATATCAATTATGTAGATATTTGTACTATGGTTAATAAAAAAGATGTTTATAGTTGTTTAATAAACATTTATTTCAATAATAATCTGATAGATTAGTATTAGACTGAGAAATCACTATCAGTCTAATATGTTTTGAGTGGATTTCTAATATTGATTGTTATGAATTTATAAAACAAAAGGCTATTAATTTATAAATTAAACGGTTCTTAATGTATTTATTATGAATGTATTTTGATAGTGATTTTATTAACACAATGAATTTTGTGCATCTGTAGAAAATTTGCATGGATTAAACTAAGGATAAATTATTCACTATAATTAGTAATTGTGAAAATTAGGATTATTTGTACCTAGTATGTAATACTACGAAAGTAATGTTTAATGTAAAGTAGACTGAAAGTGTTAAGAAGAAAACTGATGAGAAATATAAATGTATTGTATTATTATTTTTCAAAATTTAGTAAACACAGGATGTACTGTATATCGGAAAAAATGAGCTTGAGAGGAAAAAGGATCTTCTAGTATGTTACTAATGCAGGAGCTCAGATACAATGTTTATTGATCGTTTTAGAATTAGTATAAACTATGTAGTATTTTATGTGTTGTGTCATAAATTAGACTTAACTTGCTTGATTTTGCTGTTAGCATTATTGGATATAGAGCTATAGAGTGCCAATGTTATGTAGGATATTTTATATATTCAGTACTAGATATTATTGTATGAATCAATGATAATGTAATATTTTCTAATGTATTAGAGTAGGGAAAAATAAACATATATCTTGTGTTAAGTGATTATGATTGATGGTGTAATTTAAAACAATGTTCATTATAGTATTATTGTTAAGTCTATAATTAAGTAATGTATTTTACTACTGTTATTTTGAAATTAAGGGTGTGGTTTTTTTTAATATATATTGTCAGTTTATTAACAATATAACTATTCTATGTTAATAAAAATAACATTAGGGGTTATATATATGATATCTTGTCAAGCAATTTTGTTAACTAATATTAAAACTTTTATTGAATAACTTAAAAAAGAGAATATAGTAATTTCAATTTATATGTTTGAGGGGTATTAAAATGATAGATATAACATTTCTAGATGTATACAGTGGTTTTGCTCAATTGGTAAATACACAAGTAATAGTATTAGGTATTTTTGAAGGAAGTAATCACTTAGAAGATTATGGGTATTTTAGTGATGATAACACACTTCTTGAAAAGATTAGAAATTGTAAGTCTTTTGAGAATGGTAAATTTGGGAGAGTCATCACAATTCCTATACAATTAGGTGATCCAGTTTTTCCTACAGTGATAGTAGTAGGGCTTGGTTTATCTCAAGATTTTGATAACGAAAAGGCTTTAAAGCTTGGTAGTATAATATATTCTGAAATTAGTAAAGCTAAGGCATTAGATAAAAGTATTGTTCCTGACCAAGATTTCAATGAAGATGCATCAGTTATTACTATTAATGATAGTAATATAGCTGCACATATTGCTTACGGTGCATTTTTACGTAGTATGGAAATGAATAAAGACGGTATAGAAAAAGAAGATGATGGCTATGTACATGTGAAGAAGTTGGTTTGCTTTTTAGGACCACGTCAAGTTTCAAAGGCTACTGATTTTTTTAATACTCTAAAAAATGCGGGATAAAATGCTTTATTAAATATTGAGATTTTGCTTGAAAAGCTTTAAAAAAAGACTAGATTATGTATCTGAGTTATACCAATAAAGAGTAGTCATGATAAATATATCATTTTTAAGTTTAATGTCTGGAATATCTGCGTTATTGAAGACAACGGTAATAGTTGTGGGTATTTTTGAAGGGAGTCATCACTTAGAGGATAATGGCGCGTTGGAAGGTTATCATGATAAGATTATGGAAATAATAAATGGATATCAATCTTTTGATGGTAAGTTTGCAGAGGTATTACCAATTATTGGTTTAGAAAAAAATTTTCCTGTTGTAATAGTAGTGGGGTTAGGTAAAGCTGAAGATTTTAATGACAATAAATCCTTAAAAATTGGTGGTGTAATATATTCTGAACTTAATAAGATGAAAGTATCAGAGGCATCGATTATTAGTAGTAATGATAGTAACCTAAGTGCTAATATTGCTTACGGAGCACTTTTGCGTAGTTTTAAATTTGATAAGTATTTTGTGGAGAAAAAAGATAAAAACTCAAGTTATTTGAATAAATTGGTTTTCTTTTTAAAGAGTAACCCGCAAGAATCTACAGCTTTATTTGATGCTTTAAAAGCTGAGGGTGAATCAGTATTCTTGGCTCGTTCTTTTGTTTCAGAACCTCCTAATATTTTATATCCAGAGACATATGCTCAAATGATATATGAAGAGTTAAGTAAAGTTGGTGTTGAAGTTGAAGTATTTGATGAAGATTACATGAAGGCAAATCAGATGATGGCACTTCTTGGAGTAGGTCAGGGTAGCGCTAAAAGGTCTAGGCTTGTAGTAATGAAGTGGAATGGCACTGGAAACTCAGACAGTCCTATAGCATTTGTTGGAAAGGGTGTGACTTTTGATACTGGTGGTGTATCATTAAAGCCTTCTAAAGGTATGTGGGATATGAAGTATGATATGGCAGGATCTGCTTCTGTTGTTGGAATTATGCGCACTCTTGCTGCAAGGAAAGCAAAGGTTAATGCTGTTGGGGTAGTAGGGCTAGTTGAGAATTCAGTAGATGGAAATGCACAAAGACCAAGTGATGTTGTAATTTCGATGTCTGGGCAAACAATTGAGGTTTTAAATACTGATGCAGAGGGAAGGTTGGTTCTGGCTGATGCTTTATGGTATACTCAGGAAATGTTTTCTCCTAAGCTGATGATAGATTTAGCAACATTGACTGGTGCAGTAGTTGTTGCTTTGGGAAATAATCAATATGCTGGACTTTTTTCAAATGATGATAATATTGCAAATCAGTTGATTGTAGCTGGCAATGAATCTGGTGAAAAGTTATGGCGCTTACCTTTAGATGAAGCTTACGATAAGCTTATAGACTCGTCAATTGCTGATATGCAAAATATTTCAACAAAAGGATATGGTGCAGATAGTATTACTGCAGCACAATTTTTACAAAGGTTTGTAAATGGTGTTCCTTGGGTGCATTTGGATATTGCAGGTATGGCGTGGGATTCTGAAGGCACTGAGATATGTCCAAAAGGTGCAACTGGTTTTGGAATAAGGCTACTAAATAGATTTGTGTCTAAATATTATGAAACTCATTAGGATGTCCTTATTAGTATTTGATATTTTATTGAAATAGGCTGTGTTTAACATTTTAGGCATACTTAAGTAAATAAGTAAAAATAATAAATATTAGTTTATGTTTATTATTTTGGTTTTTTATTTGATAGTTTACTATTTTTTTGCAGTATTGTTATTGAGATAAGAGTATGCTCTTGTGGGATTAAAAGTTTACGTTTATAATGCTATTTTGTATGGGTTAATTGATGACTATGAAGCCACTTAGGTTAGGTATTTTAATTTCAGGTAGAGGTTCTAATATGCAAGCACTAATTAATGCTTGCCAGCGGGATGATTTTCCTGCGAATGTGTCCTGTGTTATATCAAATAAACCCAATGCAAATGGTCTAATACTTGCGCAGCAGAGTAATGTTAAAACTTTTGTAGTGCAAGGTCGTCCTGTAGATTTTGATGCTATTGATGCTATACTTGAAGAACATGAAGTAGATTTGATCTGTCTTGCAGGTTTTATGAGTATTGTGCCTGAAAAGTTTATCAATAAGTGGCTGTATAAAGTTATTAATATACATCCTTCTCTTTTACCGTCATTTAAAGGGTTAAGTGCACAAGCTCAAGCGTTAAAGGCTGGGGTAAAGATTGCTGGATGTACAGTTCATTATGTATACCCGGAAGTTGATGGTGGTCCTATTATTGTACAAGCAGCAGTGCCAGTATTTTCATCTGATGATGTGCAAGAACTTGCTAATAGAATATTAAAGATGGAGCATATTTGTTATCCTAAAGCTGTAGAGTTAATTGCTCGCAGCAAGCTACAACTTAATGATAGTTTGGCTTTGTCATCGGAAACACTACATCTATTTTATAATGAAACTTTTGTCTAAATTGCTTTTTGGTTGAGATGATGATGAAAAAGGTATTAATATGACAAAGTACCATGGTGGTATGTTTTTCAAAGTTGTTATGATTACTTTTTTGTCTTTAGTTTTATGTTTTAGTAAACTTTCTATTGGTTTATTATAGTATTATCTCAAAGTGTTGTTAATTGTATGGAGTGGAAGATTGAATCTTTGCCTGTACCTTATGAGCAGGCTGTAAGTTTGATGCAACAAAGAGTAGAGGGTATAGCTAGTAAGTTGCAGGATGAGCTAGTGTGGTTGCTTGAACATTTTCCATTGTATACAGCTGGTACTAGTGCAAAAGGTGAAGAGTTATTAACTGATAGTTTATTTCCTGTATATACTACAGGTAGGGGTGGTAAATATACTTATCATGGTCCTGGTCAAAGAATTGCTTATGTAATGATGGATTTAAAAGTAAGAAATATATGTAATGTTAAATTATATATTGAGAGTTTGGGGAAATGGATTGTTGAAACATTGAAGCATTTTTCAATACAATCATATTTTAATCCTAACTTAATAGGGGTGTGGATAGACCATAATGGAGTTAAAGAAAAAATTGCTGCATTTGGTATTAGAATAAGAAAATGGGTAACATACCATGGAATGTCTATTAACATTTTTACAGATCTTTCTCATTATTCAGGTATAGTGCCATGTGGTATAAAAGAATATGGAGTAACTTCACTTGAAAAATTGGGAGTAAATGTTTCGTATGAAGAGTTTGATGTTATATTAAAGAAAGAGTTTTATAAAATTTTTCCTTGTGATTGTTGATTTAGTTTAGTGATTAATCGACTACTCATTATTAAATGGTAATATTTGTATTAGTATAGAGCATGTGAAAATTCTGAAAGTCAATGTTTTTATAAGCTTCTAATTAAGTTTATAGATAATTTTTTCTAAGAATTATAGGACCATTATTTTGTTATTCATATGTAATGATGTATTTAACTTATGTAGATTACAATGATTTTAATTGGTAATTATTGTGTATAAATAAACAATGTTAGGTATTTTGATATTAAGTAATAGAAAGAGTGTGGTTGCTTAAGAGTTGTATTAGTTTATTATGCCCTTGTAGTAATTTTTTTTTCTTTCTTTCATATTGTTGTAGTACTATTTTATCAGGGAGTTATGGATTAATACATAAATATTTATAAGTAATATAAAATTACTTACTTACACAATAACAACTACAGTAAAGAGATAGTACTCAAACATTATATAGAAGACTATAGAGAAACAACTGTTACATAATTAAAAAAACATTCCCTTAATTATATACACTCCCTATATCATTTAGGAAATTATAAAGCTTGCCAGAAATTCATGTTTTATAATTCATGTGCTTCTAGAGTAAGCCATATTGACGTTAATTAACATAATTGATATTTCTACTTCTTTTTAATGTTATCAGTAAGTTATATTTACACAATTTAGCAGATTTGATTATTAAACACAACTATTCCCAATACATATCTACTAAAAATCTTTTACATAATTCCCTGATAAAATAGTACTACAACAATATGAAAGAAAGAAAAAAAAATTACTACAAGGGCATAATAAATTAATACAACATATAGATTGATATTTATACATTATGTTGATTAAATAACATTGACGTTAAGTAATTTACTAGAATTAGCATAAGAAGTAATAGTAAGTGTAGGTATTATTTCGTAGGTAATGTTTAATGTATTTTTGAAATTGCTAGTTCATTGTAATGATGTCAAGAAAAGTCCTAATAGTTTTAGTGAACGCTTTGTCTAATATAACTTTACTATATGTATATTTAGTATGTATATAGTTTTGTATAAAGGGAAGTACTAATAATGTGATTGATGTTTTATCTCATGTAATTTTGCTGTGTATGTGTTTGGTGGCATCATAGGTCTATGAGGTAATGTAAGTAGATACAGTTTTGTTTTATAAGTAATGTTTTAATGTATGGTTTTGAATGTTGATTAGCTTTATATAAAGGGAAGTACTAATAATTTGATTGATATTTTGTTTAATGTAACTTTGCTGTGTATGTGTTTGGTGGCATCTAGATCTATAAGGTAATGTAAGTAGATACAGTTTTGTTTTATAAGTAATGTTTTAATGTATGGTTTTGAATGTTGATTAGCTTTATATAAAGGGAAGTACTAATAATTTGATTGATATTTTGTTTAATGTAATTTTGCTGTGTATGTGTTTGGTGGCATCTAGATCTATAAGGTAATGTAAGTAGATACAGTTATTGTTTTATAAGTAATGTTTTAATGTATGGTTTTGAATGTTGATTAGCTTTATATAAAGGAAAGTACTAATAATTTGATTGATATTTTGTTTAATGTAACTTTGCTGTGTATGTGTTTGGTGGCATCTAGATCTATAAGGTAATGTAAGTAGATACAGTTTTGTTTTATAAGTAATGTTTTAATGTATGGTTTTGAATGTTGATTAGCTTTATATAAAGGGAAGTACTAATAATGTGATTGATGTTTTATCTCATGTAATTTTGCTATATGTGTGTTTAGTAACATTTTAATCTATAAAGTTTGCCTTTCAAATTTATATGTAGTTTTTCCAGAAACTACTGTTCTTAATACTTTACCTTTTACTTTGCGATTGTGAAAAGGAGAATTTTTTGATTTGCTTGCAAATTTTGATATATCAATAGTCCATTCATGATCAAGATCTAATATAATAAGGTCTGCAGTAAACCCTTTTCTTATGCGTCCTCTTGGTACCTTAATAATATCTGCTGGCTTATATGTCAGCGTTGCAAGTAAATCTATTAAAGGTATAGTGCCATTGTGATACAATTCTAAAGAAATTGGAAGCATTGTTTCTAGTCCAACTATTCCAAAAGCAGCTGTGTCCAAAGGTAATTCTTTAGAACCTGTGTCGTGTGGGGCATGATCTGTTGCTATGCAATCTATAATCCCACTTTTTAATCCTTCGATCATACTAATACGGTCACTTTCAGTACGTAAAGGAGGATTCATTTTTGCAAAAGTACCATGTTGTATGACATCTTGTTCTGTTAAAGTAAGATGGTGAGGAGTTACTTCACAAGTAACTCTTAATCCTTGATTCTTTGCTTGTTTGATTATGTCTAGAGAGTTTTTAGAAGAAATATGTAGAACATGGTAATGTACATTTCTTAGGTTATTCATTAAAGTTATGTCACGATTGACAATGATGGATTCTGAAATATCAGGTATTCCTTTTACTCCTAATTCGTATGACACTTCTCCTTCATTGATACATCCATTGCTTGATAGATTTAAGTCTTCTGCATGTTGGGCAATAACTGTGTCTAACATACTTGAGTAATTTAATGCTTGTCTCATTATAAGGGAATTCATTACTGGCATACCATCATCAGTAAAGCCAACTGCTCCTGCATCTTTCAATAAGGCCATATCGGATAGTGAGTTATCAGATTTTGTTATAGAAGCATAAAACTCTATGTTTACATAAGCAGTTTCTAACGCTCTCATTTTTATGTATTTTGCAATGATGACATTGCTAATAGTAGGTATAGTGTTAGGTTGACAAACTACAGTAGTTATACCACCTGCAGCAGCTGATTTGCTTCCTGTTTCAATAGTTTCTTTGTGTTCCTGACCTGGTTCACGAAAATGTACATGAATATCAATTAGTCCTGGCATTAATATATTATTCTTGCAATCTACTACTTCATTGATTCCAGTGGGTATACCGTTAGCAAATAAGTTACTTCCAAAGTCTACTATTTTATCTCCTTTAGTAAGAAGTGACCCTGTGATGTCTAGCTTGGATTCTGGATCGATAATTCGTGCATTAATGTATGCAACACTATAATCTTTATGTTGTCGATTTCCTAACAACTCCCAAAATTGCTGATACACCTTGAATGCCTAAAAAACTTAAAATTGAGTAATTTGTATAACGCTTATCTACAGTACCTATAAAGGGTTAAATAGTCAATTAATTTGTATGTACGAATTTCTTTTTAATGTATAGATATCTACTTATGATAATGTTTATGTTATAAGTCATACTGTGTTAATGTATGCATATAATTTTTGCTATTTTACTTTATGTGATACTAATGTGATATTAATGTAATAAAAATGGTGCTGTAAAATATATCAAATTTACATGTAAATTTGATATAGATAGGACTATATAGTTATTTATATATTTTATAATTTTTTGTTTTGGATAATTAAAAGCCTTTAATATAGGTTTGTAAGATTTATTATCTTACTGATAGTGTTTATGGAATCAATAATTTTATTATAGTTTATTGTAAATTATACTCTACATGATTCAGTGGTTTATAAGGGTATTAAATTATTTTGATATACTGACCCTACAAGTAATATATCAATAATAAATTTGTTATCAATTTCTTCTTAATTTTAGCAATTTGCATTGTATTGAAAGTATTTAGTAATTGATATTATATGAAAAAGTGATGGTTATATGTTTTCTATGTTTTAATTGGAATAAATTATTTAATATGGTTTCATATATTTGATAGTTAAGTATAATTATTTATTAGGTAGATAATTTTAGATCTTTCAGTAAACTGTTATTGTAATTTCAAAAAAATTTTCTTAGTTTACTAAATTATTATCCAAAAAATCTATGATCTTTTCTGTGATTAATCTAGCAATTTCTTTTTTTGACATTATTGGAAATTCATAATGTTTATCTTGTGTGATAATAGTAATTTGATTATTATCATTTCCCATAACTTCTTTGTTATTAATGTGTAGGGTGTTTGCGATAATCCAGTCGCATTTTTTATTAAGCAATTTTATTTGTGAGTTTTCTATTATATTTTCTGATTCTAATGAGAATCCAATTACTAGTTTAGGTCTTTTTTTATGAGTACTTATTTGATATATAATGTCTGGGTTTGGTGTAACTTGAATGTTTGTAATTTTTTCTTTCTTTATTTTTATGGAGGAATATACAGGACACCAGTCAGTTACTGCTGCTGCAAATATTGCTATGTCTACTGGTAATAGCTTTATACAAGTTTGTAGCATTTCATGTGCAGTGTTTATGTATATAATATTTTCTATATTATCGCATTTAATCTCTACTGGCCCGGATACTAGGTTTACTTTCCATCCAATCTTACTCATGTATTCTGCTATTGCATAACCTTGTTTACCAGAAGAATTGTTACTTATATATCTTATAGGATCTATTTTTTCACGTGTTGGCCCAGCTGTGATTAGCACATTGATCATAAAAACTAATATTATATTTTATTTTGCGCTTTTATTGTAGTACAAAAACTGTAGAATATATAGTATAAAAAATGAATAGTACATGTGAAGAATTAAAGTGTACATGATGTTTTAATTTATGGTATACATGTTTTGTTAGATATATTAATGCAACGAGCTATCAGTGGACATGTATGAGAAACTGGATTATATAGGTTCTGTTGTTGCGAATTAGGGATTAAATAAGTTATGAGAAAAGAAAAAGATAGTTTAGGGGAGGTAGATGTACCAGCATGTCACTATTGGGGAGCTCAGACACAACGTTCTATTGATAATTTTAAAATTGGTTCAGAGAAAATGCCTAAGTCTTTAATAAGGGCGCTTGGACTTGTAAAATTAGCTGCAGCTCGTGTTAATATGAGAAATGGTGACATAGATGAAGTTATAGGTAATGCAATTTGTGAAGCTGCTGCTGAAGTTGTAGATGGCAAATTAGATGATGAATTTCCTTTAGTAATATGGCAGACTGGTTCTGGCACTCAAACTAATATGAATGTTAATGAGGTTATAGCAAACCGTGCTATTGAGATTTTGGGTGGGGAGAAAGGTAGTAAATTTCCAGTTCATCCGAATGATCATGTAAATTATTCGCAATCTTCAAATGATACTTTTCCGACAGCAATGCATATTGCTGCTGTTACTGAAACCGAAAATTTCTTATTGCCAAGTTTGAAGAATTTATATGATGCTTTGCATAGTAAATCTATAGCATTTCAAAATATTGTGAAAGTAGGGCGTACTCATCTCCAAGATGCAACTCCATTAACTTTAGGGCAGGAATTTTCTGGGTATGCATATCAAATTTTACAAGGTATTGGCCGGGTCAAAGTAGCGTTGAGTAACTTGCTTGAATTAGCACAAGGTGGTACTGCAGTGGGTACAGGTATTAATTCTAGAAAACAGTTTGATGTTCATTTTGCAAATGAGATAAAGAAAATGACAGGTTTTAATTTTGTTTCTTCTGTAAATAAGTTTGAAGCTTTGGCTACACATGATGCATTAGTTGAATTTAGTGGTGCTTTAAATGTTATTGCTGTCAGTTTAATGAAAATTGCTAATGATATTAGATTGCTAGGTTCAGGTCCAAGATGTGGTATAGGAGAAATTGTTTTACCTACAAATGAGCCAGGATCATCTATAATGCCAGGTAAGGTTAATCCTACTCAATGTGAGGCGGTAACTATGGTATGTGCTCAAGTTATGGGTAATAATGTAACTGTTAGTATTGCTGGGTCGAATGGTCATTTTGAATTAAATACATTTAAGCCTGTGATAATTTATAATATTTTACAGTCTATTAGGTTATTATCTGATGCTAGCATTAGTTTTGTGCAAAAGTGTGTATATGGAATAAGGGCTAATACAAAACGTATTTCATTTTTACTAGATCAATCTTTAATGTTAGTCACAGCATTAAATAAATATATAGGTTATGATAATGCAGCAAAGATATCAAAAACTGCTTTTGAGCAAGGTATAACATTAAAAGATGCTGCTATGAAGTTAAAGTTGATAAGTGAAGAAGAATTCGATAAAATTATAAAGCCAGAAAATATGGTATATCCTACTAGCTAGCATATTACTAGTGTATTATTGATATTATTAATCTTACATCTAATAATATTGACAACTTGCGTTATGTAGTTATAATAGTTCTAAATGTAGTATTTTATGTAGTAGTTTTATGGCGGATGAAAATTATAAGGATGTAATAAAGCAGTATATAGATACAGTAAAAGAAATTGTGGGCGATAGTAAAACTTTTGAACAAATGTTTGAATCTGTTGTAAAGATTCAAGAAAAGGTTATGACGGCTAGTGCTCAAAGTAATGAAAATGGAGCTTTAACTGAAGGAGAGTCAAAAGTGAAACGTATAGGAGCTAATAGTGATAGTGTAGCTCATACTCAAATTAATGAGGTTTTAGAAGAACTAAAAATGCTCAGGAAACGTGTTGCAAGGCTAGAGCGTCACGTTCTTAAATCTAATAAAAATGATAGTTAAGTATTTTTTTCTAGTATTCTATCGAATTATTTATAAATAGCTGTGTAGGTTTTCAATTATTTTACCTTTACTCATGTAAGATGTTAGCATGTGATTTTAGTGCTTTATAGATGTTTCTGATATAGTTGTTTTATGTGTTTCATATATCTAGAGTAGTGGGGGTTATGTAGTATATGTCTTATTAGGTATATAGAGTCTTTGTTTTGGTTATTGTTAAAAGAGTTGCTTTTGCTACTTGTGGTTATGTAGGCTTTTATTAAATTTAGGTTAGAAGCTAATAAGATTTAAAGTTCCTTTTGATTATCATAATATGTTATTTTGTATGTAATTAGTATTTCTTAGGGCTTATCCTTTATTAGGTGATGATTAAGTTGTTAGTAGGTACTATATATATTTTGAAGAATCATTTGAGAGATATTAATTGCTGTAAGTACTTGAAAATTTGCTCTTTTTATGTATATGTGTTCTTTTCTTTAGATAACATTGTTATTGTATAATATGATTCGTGATGTATTTTTTATAACTATTGTAAAGAATACATATTTGTGTATCTGTTTTTTTATATTACATTTAATGTTAACTTTAATCAGCTTAAGTTATGTAATTATTATATTGCTCATGTTACTAGTAATGTTTATTTATGAAGTTGTTAATTTAATATTATACTATTTGTTAAAAATGGTTATTATCAGTAATAATGATGTCGAAGTATTATAATTAGTGTTCTTTATGATAAAAGGACTGTATATATGTTTTGATCTTGTGTAAGTAATCAAATCTTATTTATGTATCATAATAAAAACTGTATTTATGCATGTATTTTGAAGTTCTGATTTTATCATGATTTACTATATACTATATAATATATGTTTTTTTAATGTTAGTGTTAGTTTTTTTATTTAAAAATCTGGTGTTGAACATGTTTTTAGACCTCAATAAACATTTTTTTCTATATGTGTAATTAAGTCTATGGTTTTCAGTATTGTTATCTACAATATTCTAATTTGTTTCTTAGAATATATTATTATAGTACATCACGTTAACTTGTTTTTATTGTATTTTTAAGTATCTAGTTATTTGTACTGATAAATTATATGTTGTATTTGTTAGTACAACTGTGATGATTAATAAAAAAGATAGCTTTTTGATTATTGTATGATTAATTCTGAATCTTATACAACTATATAATACGTATTAATTTTTTGATAATTACTTGAGATTAGTTGTTTGAGTATTTAGTTATAAGAATTTTATAATATTACAGGTAATGCTGCTTATATTGTTATTTATTACTCATGTATTTTGTTTTTTTATAATGAGTAATAGTTAAATTTATTACTTATTTAATGAATTTAATATAAACCATTGTGTTATTATTGTACTGTATATTCCTGCATAGACATTACTTGGATTCCTTGTTTTCTTGAAGTTCTGATTGCTAGTACTATAGCTTTTGCTCCAGGTATTGTTGTACTATATGGGATTTTTTTTACCAGTGCAGTTTTTCTTATGCTGCTGCTTTCTGAAAATGATTTTATCCCTTCGGATGTGTTAATCACTAAGTTTATTTTTCCATCTTGTAATAAATCTAGTATGTGTGGTCTTCCTTCTCTAACTTTGTTGACGTGTTGTGTCATTACTCCAGCTTTGTTCAAATATGTAGATGTGCCCGTAGTAGAAAAAATAGTAAAACCAATTTCTTTTAATATTTTTGCTGTTTCAAGAATTAGTGGTTTGTCTGAATCTTTAACAGATATAAAGGCTGCTCCTTCTGTTGGAAGTTCATATCCTGCAGCCATTTGTGCTTTTGCAAAAGCGATTTCAAATGACTGATCAATTCCCATAACTTCCCCGGTGGATTTCATTTCGGGTCCTAGTAATACATCTATATTAGGAAATCTTGAAAAAGAGAAGACTGCTTCCTTGACAGCAACATACTTAAACTTATGCTCAAGATTTTTAGGAAGTTTTTTACCTAATACTACTTCAGTTGCAATTTTAGCAATAGGAACACCTGTTGCCTTTGCAATAAAGGGTACAGTTCTACTGGCTCTGGGGTTAACTTCCAGTATGTAAATTTCACTATTATATATTGCGTATTGTATGTTGATAAAACCTTGTACTTTTAATGTTAATGCGATTTTCTTGGTATAATCAGCTATAGTTTCTATTATGTCTTTTGTTAAGGTATATGCAGGTAAAGAACATGCTGAATCACCTGAGTGTACACCAGCTTCTTCTATGTGTTCCATTATACCAGCTATATATACATCTTCTCTATCACAAATAGCGTCTACATCAACTTCAACTGCATTGGTTAAAAATTGATCTAGTAACAGTGAACCATGATCAAATATGTTTTTATGTGTTGAAAGATAGTTAAGCAGGGCATTTTTATCTCGTATAATTGACATTGACTGTCCGCCTAGTACATAGGATGGTCTTGCTAGTATGGGAAAATCTAAGGTTTGTATGTGCTTGAGTAATTCGTTTTCAGAATTACATGTAATATTAGATGGCTGTTTTAGATTTAATTGTGTCAGTAACTGTTGAAATTTCATTCTATCTTCAGCTAAGTCTATAGAATCAAAAGATGTGCCAAGTATATTGATATTTTTTTCTTGTAGTACTTTTGCGAGTTTTAAAGGGGTTTGACCTCCAAATTGTACAATAACTCCTAATAAAGAGGATGTTTCCTGTTCTTTATATATGATATCTAATACATTCTCTCTCGTTAAGGGAGAAAAGTATAATTTATTTGAAATATCATAATCGGTAGAGACGGTTTCTGGATTACAGTTTATCATTATAGATTCATATCCCATTTTTTTTATGGTATGTGCTGCATGTACACATGTATAATCAAATTCTATACCTTGACCAATACGATTAGGACCACTTCCTAAAATTATAACTTTTTTGTTATTTGTTATCACAGATTCACATTCGGGTTTAGTAAGTGTATTACCTTCATAGCAGCTATACATGTATGATGTATTAGCTTCAAATTCTCCAGCACAGGTATCTATATGTTTATATACAGGTTTTACAGATAGTGAGTATCTTAGATCTTCTACGTACTCTACAGTATTATTACTTAAGTATGCTAATCTTGCATCTGAAAATCCCATTTTTTTTAACAATAGTAGTTTTTCTGCGTCTTCCGGTAGTCCATGGTCCTTTATATATTGTTCATGATATATAATGTTTTGGATTTGCATTAAGAACCACTTATCATATCCTGTGATTTTATTTATTTCTTCTATGCTGATATTATGTCTTAAGGCATCTGCTATGATAAAAATTCTTTCAGGGGACAGTTTCACAAGAGAATTATAGATTTGATCTATATCTACGTTACTATCAAAAAATTCATCTAGTCCACAGCATCCAGTTTCGAGTGAACATAATGCTTTTTGTAGTGATTCAGGGAATGATCTACCAAGTGCCATTACTTCTCCTACGGACTTCATACAAGTTGATAATTCTTTGTCTGTTCCTCGGAATTTATCGAAATTAAATCTTGGGATTTTTGTTACTATATAATCGATACTTGGTTCAAAAGATGCAGGAATAGCGTTTGTACAGTCATTTTGTATTTCATTTAAAAAGTATCCTACAGCAAGTTTAGCAGCTATTTTAGCTATAGGATATCCTGTTGCTTTTGATGCTAATGCAGATGATCTTGAAACCCTTGGGTTCATCTCTATTACGAGTATATCATTGTCATTTTTTGGATTAATTGCAAACTGTACATTAGATCCACCAGTATCTACTCCAATTTCTCTAAGGATAGAAAAAGATATATCACGCATCTTTTGGTATTCTATGTCTCGTAGAGTTAATGCTGGTGCTACTGTTATGCTATCTCCTGTATGAACTCCCATCGGATCAAGATTTTCTATCGAACATACCACTATGCAATTATCTCTACGATCTCTTATTACTTCCATTTCGAATTCTTTCCATCCGATGATGGATTCATCTACTTGAACTTCAGATATTGGTGAGATACTTAATCCGTATTCTACATTTTTTTGAAATTCTTCTTTATTATATGATATACCTCCTCCTATACCACCTAGTGTAAAGGATGGTCTAATTATTGCTGGTAATCCTATGTATTCTAAAGCATGATTTATTTCATCTGCATTTCTTATAATGATGCTTTTTGGGTATTTTACACCGATTTTATCCATTGCTTGACGGAACAAATTTCTATCTTCAGCTTTTTTTATTGCTTCTTTTGTAGCACCTATTAATTCTACATTATATTTTTCTAATACTCCTGCATCACAGAGACTTATTGCAGCATTTAAAGCAGTTTGTCCTCCGACTGTTGGAAGTATAGCATCTGGTTTTTCCTTGATGATTATTTTTTCTAAGATGTGCTGTGTTATTGGCTCAATATATGTGGCATCAGCTATTTCTGGATCAGTCATTATTGTTGCAGGGTTAGAGTTAATCAAGATAATTCTGTAACCTTCTTTTTTTAATGTTTTGCAAGCTTGTGTTCCTGAATAATCAAACTCACACCCTTGTCCTATGACTATTGGACCAGCTCCAATTACTAGTATTGATTCTATATCTGTACGTTTTGGCATGATGTAATAAGAATTAAGTTCCTAATAATATAAACTACTAAGACTGAATCTTCAAAATAAAAAAAGTGAAAAATTCATCTATTTATTTATTCAAAAGTTTTTGTCAGATCTTTTTAATAAATGTTGGTGTTTTAGGAATGTGTTGTGAGTCTGTCTTACATTAATAAAAAATATTGTATGTAAATGTTTGGTATAAACTTTCTGTTATTAATAAATTTAGCACAGTAGCTAATAAATTATTATTAAGTGTCTCAGATAAGTAAAAATTTATTCACTTTTATTCTAAAAAAAACATATTACTTTACAATTTTAAGTTGTATGGTATAAAATTTGTTATATTATTCTAGTTTAGTAATAAATAATGGAGAAACCAAAGTGCATGCAGTGAAAGTAGGATTAAGTAATTTGATTGAAAGTACTATGGAAATAATTTCACATTTTTTTGCTAGACAGAAGAATGAGGAAATAAAGAAAGAGTTGCAGAGTTTTGTAGATCAAATAAATGAACTAAAGTCAGAAATACCAAGATATCGTGCTAAAGAAGCTAACGGGCATTTTGTGAATTGTGCTCAATCTGTTCTTATGGAAGAACTGATTAGAAATGTACTATTTAAGATATTTGATTTTGATATAGTACATAAGAAACAATATATGTCTCAGATTACTATAGAAGAATATAGAAGATCTGTGAGTACATTATTGGATAAAGTGACGAGATGTGAATCTAAGTATATAGAAAAAGGAACTGTGATACCAAGTTTTAAAGGTAATGATAGAATTAAGCGTACGGTATGTAGATGTGTCAGAATGTCCTATATTTTGGATAGGAGTAAGTCATTGTCTGTTGAGGAATTTCGCACAGTTTGTTCTGATCTAGGGTTAGATTCTTGTTCTTTAGACGTATTAATGAAATTTTGTCATATTGATCTTATATTAGGCATAATAAATCTTGGCTTTGTACGATTTCTTGCGTCTTGTGAATTTTTCCCTCATGAAGATAGAAGTATAGTTGTAAAAGTGTCAAGTAATTATGATAAATTAGTAAATCATATAGTACTTTACCGCTCCTCTCAATCTATCCATAAGTATTATGCTGATAAGATGATACAGGAATTACCTTATTTATCTATTACAAGTAAGCTCAAAATTAATACGATGATGCCACTTGCTTTGGTATTTTTTCTTATGCAAGTAGTATTTAGTGTTCTTGGATCAGTATTTATTGTATTGCATATTCATAACATGATGAATGTAGTTGATATAAAAGATCTATCCATTGGTATGTGTGTTGGAAGTGTACTTTTAGGTATTTTATCTGTCACTTTGGTTTCTATAGGTTATAAAAGATTGAAACAAGATAATATATATTCTTTGCAAAGAAGTGAGTTAAATTTAGAAAATTTTTATGTGCCTGGTGAGAACATTGATTTTCTTTAGCTATCTTTGTAATTAAAAAATATTTTCATCACAACTGTAATGACGAAAAACTAACAGATACAAATGTGGTATGAAAAATAGTGTTATTCTTAATTTATAAACAATAGTTTTATGAATACGTTTCTAATTAATCCATATACAAACACTTGGAGTATTAGTACCTTCTATATTGACTGATAGACATAAATATTATCTGACAATTCATTATCGTGTACAGACTTCATATCATTATATACCATAACATTCATAAAAATTTAATATATCATAATTCATAGTTACCCCTATATTATAAAAAGTGTTGTTATTAAAATCTTAGGAAGAATGAAAAACAAAAATTGGATATAGCATAGTAATTGCTATTCTTTGAAAAAAAATTATGGGTCACTTAAAACATCTAATAATTTATTAAATAATCTTTATTGTGTATGACATTAGTGGTAATCATTTTTAATTTCTAATATTGTTTGTTTTTCTTTCTAAAATCTTAGTGTCATAGCGTGTGCTTGTATAACCTGATTTAGTGATAATTATAGTTACAGAATATTACTAAAATTCATGTATGACTTGTATTTTGAGTATTAAAATAATTAGATAGGATTATAAAAACTACAATTTCTATATTTATGTTGTAGCTATTAATCAAGACTATTAGCTTAGAGCACTAAATATAGCACCTTATAATATTAAAGCTAGTTTTACTATGTAATAATTGTAAAAAACAAGACATCATCTTGATGACTTAATATATTGTCTAATTTTACAATAGGAGTACTATAATAGTGCTCTATCTAATAAGTATTATATGATTCAAAAATGAATTATAACATAGCCTGAACATTACCTATATAAATTTGTTATTAAGAATTAACATATTATATGTTTGTAATATAGACCTTTAGTTATTATTTATAAAGAATCGTATACATCTTTTAGGGTAGTTTCAAACATTGTTTTTATAATCTTAAATGCTTTACTGTGTATTTGAGCATTATGTACTCTAAAAAAGTCTATGTTTTTGTAAAACAGAGCAGAAGATGCTATTACTGTAGGATTGTCACGTATTTTGTCTTCTGAATCAAATTGTATGAAACAAGACTTGCGAGAATGACCAAGACATATTGGATATTTTAGCTCTTTTAATTTATCTATGTTTTTCATAATGTATAGTGATTGTGTTGCATTTTTACCGCAACCTATACCTGGATCGACAATAATTCTGTCTCTATTTATTCCGGCATCTGTTAACATTGTAGTTTTATCTTGTAACCATTTCTTGATTTCTTTTATTGGATTAACTCCTTTTGGTATATAATTACCCAATATTAATGGTACGCCTAGATTATGTGAGATTATAATTTTGGCAGAACTATTTAGTAATACTGGTATCATATTACTGTCTGATATTCCAGTAGCGTCATTAATAAAATCGACATTTAAGGCTAATCCTTTTTCTGCTGTTTTTGCATTTCTGGTATCTAAGCTAACTTTAACATTGCGACTATGAGCAACTTCTACAATTTGTGGTAATATTGTTTTTAATCTATTCCATTCTTCTTCTTGTGTAACTAGAGTTTCGTCTCCTTGGTATATATACCTAGGTTTTCCTGATTCTGCTCCAACATCTATAATGTCTGCACCGCTGTCAATTAAATGTTCTGTTTGTTTTATTGCTTTTTCTACAGTAAAAAACTGTCCTCCATCTGAGAATGAATCGGGGGTAAAGTTAAAGCAACCTAGTATTTGTGTTTTAAATTTCATTGTAAAACTCCTATGTTGATAAAGAATTAAAACTTAGTATTAGATTAATAGTAAGTGTGACACTACCTTAACAATGCTGTTATATAATGAACTTATTATCCTAACAAATAAAATATGTATAACCTATATTACGTACTGTTCACAAGTACTGT
Organism: Ehrlichia ruminantium; assembly: GCF_009728835.1. Lineage (GTDB taxonomy): Bacteria > Pseudomonadota > Alphaproteobacteria > Rickettsiales > Anaplasmataceae > Ehrlichia > Ehrlichia ruminantium_B. The sequence continues at coordinate 1,002,643 of NZ_CP033455.1, read as the reverse complement.
GATGATGTTAAAGAACCAAACATGTAACCCTTAATATCAATCTAATATTATTTTTAGGACATTAAATATTTCACTAGTAATGTTGTTATATAATGAACTTGTTATTCTAACAAGTAAAAAGTGTAATATATGTTTTAAGATGGTATGGCTCTTATAAATACTGTGGTCATATAACAACTTAAACACATAATTTTTAAGATTAACTTGGTGTATTTTGTGAACATGAAATGTTTTACTGGTGATATTTATGTAATGTTATTGTTTTAGTTAGATAAGATGTGAGATATGTATTTTTAACAAATACCAGATTAATAAACTCTGTGATCAAGTAAAAGACTTGAGTGCGTAATCCTTAAGATTAACTTGGTGTATTTTGGGACATTGAATGTTTTACTAGTGATATTTATGTAATGTTATTGTTTTAGTTAGATAAGATGTGAGATATGTATTTTTAACAAATATCACATTAATAAACTCTGTGGTCAAGTAAAAGACTTGAGTGCGTTTAGGATTAACTTGGTGTATTTTGTGAACATGAAATGTTTTTACTGGTGATATTTATGTAATGTTATTGTTTTAGTTAGATAAGATGTGAGATGTGTATTTTTAACAAATACCACATTAATAAACTCTGTGGTCAAGTAAAAGACTTGAGTGCATAATCTTTAAGATTAACTTCGTGTATTTTGTGAACATGAAATGTTTTACTGGTGATGTTTATGTAATGTTATTGTTTTAGTTAGCCGGAATATATAATGTGTATTGTCAGTAGGTACTATGATAACGTTAAAGACTTAAAAGCATAATTTTTTGAAAACGATCTAATATATTTGCTTTAATATATTGAATATTTCGCTATGTAAATGTACATTATGTACCCTAATAAAATCTATACCTTTTTGGAATAAAGATATTGATACTCCTAGTGTAGCGTTATCAAGCGTTTGATCCTTTGATTTATATAGAGATAAACAAAACTTTCGTGAATGACCAACGTATATTGGATAATTTAAAGCTTTCAGTTTTTCAATGTTCTTGAGTATGTATAGTGATTGATGAGCAATCTTACTAAATCCTATTCCTGGGTCTATAATTATTTTATCTTTACTAATGTTTGCATTTGTTAATTTTCTTATACATTCTTCTGCCCATAGGATGATTTCATTTATAGGATCACAGCCTTCAGGGAGTGTTTTTCCTTTTATTAAAGGTATACCTAGGTTATGAGTAATAATGATACCAGTTAGATTGTTTTGTTGAAGTACTTTAATCATGTCATTGTCTGATAATGCACTTACATCATTTATATAGTCTATATTTAATTCTAGAGCTTTTTCCGCAGTTTTTGCGTGTCTCGTGTCTATACTAACTTTTACGTTATTACTATGAGCAAGTTCTATGACTTGGGGAAGTATTTGTTGTAATCTATACCATTCTTCAGCTTGAGATATTGTGTTATTACAATGTTGAGTATATAGATATGTTGGTCTTGTTGATTCTGCCCCTACATCTATTATATCTGCTCCACTGTTAATTAAGTGTTCAGCTTGTTTTAGTGCTTTGTCTACGGTGAAAAATTTTCCCATATCGGAAAATGAATCGGGGGTATAGTTTAAAATTCCAACTAATTTTGTATTAAAATTCATGTTACAGGTTTTGTTATCTAAAAAATAATGCTATTAAGACGAGTGATATAAATTGTAGTAATACTCTTGCCATCATAATTTTGTTTCTGTGTTTTATGTAGAACTCATTACCAATAGCCATTAGTACTACTCCAGATATTAACGATATCAATGTTAACGATGTAAAAACTAAAATTATTATTAATAATACTGAATGACTAAACATTTTAATATCTATATAAGGATACAATATACTATATCATATTGTATAACTTTGTCTTGATTAAAATTATTTATATGAAAATTAAAAAAATGTTTGTATTGTTTACTTGGGATAATAGTTATGTGTGTAGTGGATTAATTGTTTAGAGGGATGTGTGGAAGATGTAAATTTTAACTTTCGGACAATGAGAGAACTAAAAAAAAGTGTTCTATATACTAGTCTCGAAAAGTGTAAAAGTGTATTTTGGTTTATTTTTTGGTTTAGTTCTGCGATTAATTTATTAATGTTGTTTTTACCACTGTATACTTCTCAAGTTTTAGATCGAGTACTTACAAGTGGTAGTGTTTCAACTCTTATTATGTTGAGTGCTATTACGATTATAGCTTTTGCCTGTTCTGCTATATTAGAAATATGTAGATCTTTAGTTATGGCTAAAGTTGGAGATTGGATAGATAAAGTTGTAACTCCTGATCTTATTGTAAAATCGATTAGTCTTACTTCTGTTAAGTCATCTACTTCAAGTGGTGAAGTAATTCGTGACTTGGGTGTTGTTAAAAGTTTTATTACTGGATTTGGTATATTTTCGTTATTTGATACGCCTTGGGCAATCTTGTATTTGGTTACTATTTTTATGATACATACTGTTACAGGTTATATTGCTATAGTGGGTATAATATTATTGACTAGTATGGGTGTATGGAATGAACTAGCAACGAAAAAAATATTACAAGAAGCCAGTGAAGAGGGAATACGTAATATTAATTCAATAGATGTTGCTACCCGTAATGCTGAGGTGGTTGAAGCTATGGGTATGGTTAACTATATTGTAAATGATTGGGCTCAGAAAAATGATAAAAATAGAGCTATGCAAATTAAAGCACAGAATCGTTCCAATTTGATTTCTGGTATAACTAAATTTATTAGATCGGTATTGCAGATAGCTGTAATAGGGATTGGTGCATTTCTTGCAGTACTTGGTCATAAAACTGCAGGTGGGATTATTGCTTCATCAATTTTAATGGGTAGAGCATTAGCACCATTTGAGACATCAATTAATACTTGGAAGATGTTGATATCAGCTCGTATATCTTATAAAAGGTTACAAATGTTACTTGTTGCATCTCCTAAAAGGGAACAAACTATGTCCCTGCCTGTTCCTAGTGGTAAAGTAGTTTTTGATCGTGTGTTTTTTACTCCTTATGGTACTCACAAACCAACTATTAAAGGTGTATCTTTTTCAGTGGAAGTTGGTGATATTGTTGGTGTGATAGGGCCTAGTGCATCTGGAAAGTCTACAATAGCAAAACTGTTGGTGGGTGTGTGGAAGCCAATATCAGGGGTTGTAAGGCTTGATGGAGCTGATGTTTATACATGGAATAGAGAAGATTTTGGACGTTATATTGGTTATCTTCCCCAGGATGTTGAATTATTTAATGCTCCAGTAAATGTTAATATTGCAAGGATGATGCCGAATCCTGATCCAGATAAAGTAATAAGAGCTGCACAAATTGCTGGTGTGCATGAGTTAATATTAAGTTTGCCTAATGGATATGATACTCTAATTGGTAGTAGTGGTCTTGTTCTATCTGGAGGACAAAAACAAATGGTAGGTTTGGCTAGGGCATTTTATGGAGATATCAAACTTTTAGTGCTTGATGAGCCAAATGCTAATCTAGATGGAAATTCAGAAGCAAGTTTGATAAATGCGTTACTTTATGCAAAGAAAAATGGTATTACTACTTTTATTATGACTCATAAAGTACAATTATTAAATGCTGTTGATAAAGTATTAGTTATGACTGATGGTATGATTAGTGGTATTGGTTCTAGAGATGAGATTTTAAGCAAGATTGTTCCTAAGTACAGTCCAGCAAATTCTCAAACAAAAAATGAAGCTAAACCGTTGCCTGATAATGTGGAAAAACAAAAAAGTGAATAGTTTTATAGATTTGTAATACATCGATCAAATATTCAGCAGTGTTTACAATACTACTACTGTAAACACTTGGTTTAAAACTTGAAATGTATGCAGTACGAAAGTAACATTGGCAGGTTAATGAAGTGTACTGTCTTTATTTTTAGTATGGTTATTAAAATTTTATGAATATGTATTAATATAATTTTGTAAACTTACTAAGTTTAAACTAGGGTTGAGCTTTTAAGTAAAGTCTCAAATAATTTCGATAGTTGTATTTGCAGTATAAACTTGTTATGACCAAGAGAATATTATTTTTTGTGTAATAACTAAAGTTAAAAATCTAATAATTATGAGTCATTGTATAAACTTGCAGATTTGAAAATAGGACTATTATTAGTTGTGTTGTTCAATGGCATATTCAAAACGATTGAAATACTTACTGACTATAGGTACTTGGTGTAATATTTGAAAAGTATGTAGGATGGAAATAACATTGGTAGGTTAGAAAAGTGTGCTGTGTTTATGAATTTTAGTATGGCTATTAAAATTTTATGAATATGTATTAATATAATTTTGTAAACTTACTAAGTTTAAACTAGGGTTGAGCTTTTAAGTAAAGTCTCAAATAATTTCAGTAGTTGTATTTGTAGTATAAACTTGTTATAACCAAGAGAATATTATTTTTTGTGTAATAACTAAAGTTAAAAATCTAATAATTATGAGTCATTGTATAAACTTGCAGATTTGAAAATAGGACTATTATTAGTTGTGTTGTTCAATGACATATTCAAAATAATTGAAATACTTACTGGTTATAGATACTTGTATTAGTGAGTGGTAGTGTTTGTATATTATTTTTAAGTTAATGTGTATTGTGATTTTATACTTTGTAGTCATATCAATTTCAGTAGGTAGAGTGTGTTTACAGTGTGTAAATTGTAAGTTTGATATTCTATAAAGACTGTTTTTGGTGATAAATAAAATAAGTTAAAAATTATTTTTTAATGAATATACTATTACAATTATAAGAATATTACTTGTTAATGGATCCATATGTTAAAATGAAATATATGTCTTAGTTAGTACATATTTGGCCAAAATATAGCTTATATAATAAATGTTGTTAAGTAACATGACGATTAAACATCTTAATAATTAGTATGGAAAATTTACTATTTTTTGATAGTTAGGGTAAATATTGCTGTGTGTGTTAATGTTCGTATTATAAGTTCTAGTGTTGTTATGCATAATTCGTATTATAAGAACTTTTCGAATAAATATAGTTGAATTTAATTATTTTTTTTCGGATATAAGTAGGTTAGTTTGTTTTTATCTGATATATATTTTGATTTTTTAAAAATATATGGAAGTTAATGTTGTATCCTGTTATCTTATGAGTGTTTACTTATGAGTTATGATTATGTGATGTTACTTATTATTTGGTAGAAGTTAGTATCTTAAATTTAAAGAATATGTTGTAATTTTAGGATAACTTATTGCTGATAAATAAGTAAGGTATTTTTTTATAAATTAATTATGATATTATGGTAAAAGCTGTTGTTATTGATAAAACTGGTGGTTTTGAAGTTTTAAAATATGTTGATTGTAATGTTGGTGAACCCAAAGATGATGAGGTATTAATAAAGCATACAGCTATTGGGTTAAATCGTTATGATCTTGAATGTTGTAATGGTACACGTAAAACTAAAAAGCTACCTACTGTATTGGGAATTGAGGCAGTAGGAGTAATAGAAAAAATAGGGAAGGATGTTGAGGTTTTTAATGTTGGAGATAGAGTAGGTTATTGCACTGTGTCTGGGGGTGCATATTCTGAAAAGAGAAATATAAATCAAAAATATCTAGTAAAAATACCTGATGACGTGACTGATCAAATTGCAGCTGCAGTTCTATTCAAAGGTATGACAGCACATTATTTGACGCATATAGTTTATAGTACACGACCTAAAAGTTTTGCATTAGTGCATGGTGCTACAGGTGGTGTAGGACAAATATTATGTCAGTGGGCAAGTTATAAAGGATCTAAAGTCATAGGTGTGACCAGTTCTGATGATAAGGCAAATATTGCTCTACGTGCTGGATGTTCATATATTATAAATTCTAATAGTGAAAATTTTGTCAAACAAGTAATGGAAATTACAGATGGTGCTGGTGTTAATGTAGTTTATGATCCTGTAGGAGCATCAGTAAGTAAAGTATCTTTTGAATCACTCGGTCTTTTTGGTATTTATGTTTCTTATAGTCAGATATCTGGCCCTATTTCAAACGTTAGTGCTTCTATGATGAGTTCTAGATCGTTGTTCTTTACTGCTCCTCTGGTATTTCATTATAAACGTTCAAGCTTTGATTTATCTATGACTGCTATGGAGCTTTTTGAAGTAATGAGAAAGGGCCATATAAAAGTTAACATAAATAAAACATATAAATTTAATGATATAATAACTGCACATCAAGATTTGGGTAAAAGGCATCTTACTGGTTCTAATGTAATTTTATTATAGTTATTAGCTTGATATTTTAGTGTGATTTTTAATCTAACATATCAGCACGGTAGTATAGATCCATGATACTATTGTCTATGTGTAAAAATTACGACATTTTTGTTTCTCTAATGTAAGGTAATTTGTATTTTAATGTGCTTGGTAAAATATATATGTTAGTTTTCAAATCTGTTGTGTTTGTACTAGTAATGGCACATATTAAGGCATAGTTAATTTTATGCCATATCAATAACATCAGGTGAAAATAGAACTGTAGATTTGAATAACAACAGATAATGCTACATATGATATGAGTTTAAAAAATTACTTTTAGGCGCAGATACTTTTTCGAAATGGTTAGATTAGGGATAATGTTCATGATTTCTTTAGAATTATGTAACAATAGTACTATACTTTTTATAGATTCACTGTAATATTCACAATAAATCTTTATACATTATTAGAGCACATAAAGGACTGATGAAGAAGGATTTACTGTAAATCTTATTATGTCTTAATCGTGAGTAGGGTATTGGTGTATAAAAATTCGCTGTTTTCACAATTGTAGAGTAATTTAATTACTGCATGGATTAATACAAGAGTTATTTGCTAAATATACCACTTCTGCTTTTTCTTGTGTTAAGGGTTATAGCGGAATATTTTTTATATGTATAATTCGATTCTATGAACTAATATTGTGATTTACTACTATATTGATAATATACTGAACATACGATTTACCTTTTGTCATAGTTGTGGCTTAATATTTATACAAATAGCGTAAGGTAATTTGTTGATGCATAGTGTTGACATTTAAAGGTTGTTTATCTATATGAATTCTATTTTTTTAAATGTTAGTATTAGATGTTATAGTACTGTGCAATTATGCTATTGTAGTAGTTTATTTTGTATTGGTTATATACTGTAAATATATGATTCATCTTCTGTCATAGTTATTGTTTGGTGTTTATACAAATAGCGTAAGGTAATTTGTTGATGCATAGTGTTGACATTTAAAGGTTGTTTATCTATATGAATTCTATTTTTTTAAATGTTAGTATTGGATGTTCTAGTACTGTGCAATTATGCTATTGTAGTAGTTTATTTTGTATTGGTTATATACTGTAAATATGTGATTCATCTTCTGTCATAGTTATTGTTTGATGTTTATACAAATAGCGTAAGGTAATTTGTTGATGCATAGTGTTGACATTTAAAGGTTGTTTATCTATATGACATACTGTTTTTTTAAATGTTAGTATTGGATGTTCTAGTACTGTGCAATTATGCTATTGTAGTGCTTTATTTTGTATTGGTTGTATACTAAACTGTAATTCATCTTCTGTCATAGTTATTGTTTGATGTTTATACAAATAGCATAAGGTAGTCGATTACTGTACAGTATTTTGATGTTGAAAAGTTATTCATCTAGATATAACACTTCTGCTTTTTCTTGTGTTAAGGGTTGTAAATCAATGTATTTTGTTTTGTATGTATCCTTAATGCTGTGGATTATATTATACCATGATTTATTTTGTATTGGTGGTGTACCAGTGATATATAATTCATCTTCTGCTCTCGTCATCGCTACGTATAGTAATCTTAAATATTCATTATATTCATTTATTTTTTGTTGGGCTTTTAATTTTTCACAGAAGTCATGTGTATCATTACGGCACCAGAATGGTGTATGTTCAGCATCGAATATTAATTGAAGATCACTTTTTGGAATTGCTGTGGTATCAGCAAGGAATACTATAGGTGATTGCATGCCTTTCGCGTTATGTATTGTCATAATTTTTACATAGTTTTTTGCGTGATTGATATCACTTTTTATTTCTGGGTTGGTATTTTTGATCCAATGTATGAATGATTGTAATGAATTTAAATGATTTAGTTCAAATTGTATTAACAGATTTATAAATTCCCCTATAATTTCTGTGCCAGATTGACCTAAACATCTTATAAATTTGTGTTTATGTTGTGATATGATATAGTTGTATACGTCTAAAGGGTTGTGAGTTCGTGATATATTAATTAGTTTTTTTAAGTAATCTGATACCTGACAGAATTTTAATTGTAATGTTTCCCATAGATGTAGGTTATTCCTGTTATATGCTAGGTTAAATATTTGTTCTTCGGTAAATTCAAAAATTGGAGATTTTAGTAATCCTGCTAGTGCTAAATCATTTTCTGGTAGTAAAAGGAATTCTCCTAAGTTTACAAGGTCTTGAATTATCATACTATCCATAATTTTAAATTTGTCTCGTTCTAATGTTGGAATATTAAGTTTTTTTAATTCGGTGATCATATGATCTATAAAAGATGTTCTATGTCTTACCAGTATTAAAATATCTCCTGCAGTTATGACCCGTTGTTTTGCTAATAGAATTCTTCGATTTTTTATCCATGTGTAAATCTTATTAGCAATAGTTGATGCAAGTAGTAAATTAATATCAGGAGTGATTTTATAGTCTATATTTTCTAAAAGGTTATGCTTATTATTTTCAGTATGAAATATAGGCCATATTTCTAGGTATCCTTGATCATATTTTCGAAAGATTTCATGATGTATTTCTGCTGTATTAAAAGATATTTCTTGTCGAAAATTATTAAATATTTTATCCACTAATTTTAAAATAGGTGCTGTAGATCTAAATGATTGTTTCAGATGTAGTATTTTATATTTGCTACTTTTTTGTGAAAAATAGTGACACATGGGTTCAAAGTAGTCTGGTCTAGCATTTTGAAAGCTGTATATTGATTGTTTTATATCTCCTACAATAAACAATGTTCTTATCTCGTCTGTTGTTCCAATACCAGCAAAAAATTCTTGGCATAATTCAGATATAATTTGCCATTGTTTTATGCTATTATCTTGTGATTCATCAACTAATAAGTGATTTATTTTGTTATCTAGATGGAAGAGTATCCAATCTTTATGGTCTGGATTTGTAAGTAATTTTAATGCTAAATTGATTATGTCATCATGATCTAAGTAATTTAATCTTTGTTTATCTTGTTGATATAATTTGATAAAACATTTTGCAATTTCAGTTAAATGTATAGTGCGTTCTGCTATTTTATTAGCGTTAAAAATGTTAATGAATTCTAATATTTCTTCTTGTATATCTATAATTATTTTTTCTGTTTCAGGAAAATCTTTTAGGATTTTTTTTGTAGCTATTGATGATATTGATTTTTTTTCTAAAGATGTTGGGTTGATGAATATTTTTGTGTATTCATTTAATTTTAGTATTTTGTACTTGTCTGGTAAGTTCACCCATTCAGTTAGTTTATCACTGAGTTTTTTATCTCTTATGCTTCCTTGACTTAAAGTGTTTATTACAAATGTTAAGTTGTTTGTATTGATATTTAGTGATTTATTTATCTGTGTTTTATCATAGTTTAACTTTTTGTATATTAGGTTTTGATTAGGATTGTAATCTTGGTTACTTAGTAATTTGTATAATAAATCATAAAGTGTCTTTTCTGTAATTTCAGATGAGATAACTGATATATTATGTTTTATTGTTGAATCATTTAATGTTTTGTAAAAAATTTTTGAAAAAGATTCTGATAAATCTTTAATGGTACAGTTTGGGGATATACCTGCTTCTATAGGAAATGCAGATATGAGTTGATAACAAAAGCTATGTATGGTTTTTATTGAAAGTGATAAATTATGTATACTATTAAATAGTTTTCTGGCTTGATGTAGTTCTTGAGTTGTTATGTTATTGTGAGTAATTTCCTGTAATTCTCTTTTTAGTTCTGTATCTGTCAGTGTTGTCCAAATACTTAAAGTTGAATATATACGTTCTGTCATTTCATGTGCAGCTGCGTTTGTAAATGTTAGACAAAGTATATTTTTATGATCTGTAAGTAATAGTCGTAGTACTCTATTTACTAATATTCTGGTTTTTCCAGTTCCGGCTGATGCTGATATCCATATCAAGTGATGAAGTGTGTCAGTTGCAATATTTTCTATCATAAAGTATAATTAGTATAGTTTTGGAATCTATGTAATTGTTAATCATAAGTTATACTTATGGTAGTACATTAATTATACTTATGGTAGTACATTCTTTTAGTGATGAAGTTCTTTATGAAAAAAATATTTTTATTTATAGTATTAATGGGCTTTATTAGTAGTAGTACAGCCAGTATTTCATGTAGTACACATTCTGATAGCAAACAAGATAATGATGATAAAACTGTTGCAGGGAAAATTAAAAGTGATTTTGAAAAAGGGAATGAATACCTTGACGAATGTGAGAAGTATGTAGATTGTGGTTATGACACTATATGGTAAGACATGTAAATTTAGATATATCTTTTTGAAAATATAAGTTAGATAATGTACAAAAAGTACTTTTTTAGGTCAATATGTAGATAAAGCTGGTAATTTTACATAATCTTTTTGTTTGGTTAGTTTTTAACCTATTGTATATAACTTAATTATATACCTAAGTTTTTATATTAATATTTTAATGCTAAGTATATAGGAGAAAGTGGTTTTTTAATAATTAATTTGCTATTTGTTGGTATCCATATTGAAGAGTAAAGCAGTTTAGTTGCAATATTCTGTATATGATATATGATTACTAATATTTTTAAATTTATGAATGTTAATGAAAAATTATATTTATAACAGTATATTTTGTAACATGGGTAGTTTGGTGGGTAGTTTTCTATGAAAAAATTATTTTTAAATATGGTTTTAATAGGTTTTGTTAGTGCTACAGTTGGTATTGCACATGCTTTTCATGCTGATGATAATTCTTTAGATGTGAAAGTTAAGGGTAAAGAAGGCCATGTATTTCAAGGCAAGCAAGACAATCAAGATGATAAGGAAGATGATGAGTTATATTCTGAGGATGAGGGTTATTTAGATGGAGAATATAATTATGATGAAGAAGATGAAATAGATGATGAAGATAATGATGTTGTTGATCAACAAGGAGATGTACAGGATGGACAAGTTGAAGATGATGATCATGATGAGGAAGTATATGATGACAACGATCTATTGAAAAAATCTGCTAATACAGACACTAATGCTGATCCTAGTACAAATGAAATAGTAAAGAAAAAGGAAGGTAAAAAACCACAACAAAAAAAAGATAGTACAAAAAAAGATGACGATAAAAAAAAACTGATACTGAAACAGTAAATAAGGTACAAACAGCAAATTTTTCTTATAAATGGCCATTTATTAGAAGTATTATTCCAGAAATTGAAAAAAGTAAATATGATAACCTGAATGATCATTTACCCAGGTTATATACTATTAAAGATTATAGTACGCAGCTTTTTTATTGTATCATAAATAATGATGTTTCTGGGTTGCGTGCTTTAATTAATAAACTTGAAGAACTAGATGTTAGTTTATCTGCTATGTCATCTCAAGTACGTACTGTAGGTTTTGGTGATACTTTATTAACTTATGCTGTAAAACATGGGAAATTGGATATAGTACGGTTTCTTTTGTCAACGGGTATTGATTCAAATGTTGCTAACTATAATAATGATACTCCGATAAGTATAGCTGTTAAAAATGGTAGGGATGATATAGCGCGTGCTATTATTACAATGCAATATTAGTGTTACTATGTGACAAAATTATGTAATGTGTTTTTTGGTTCATAAAGCATAATATTAGTGTAGATTTTTACTAATATGTGATTTATTAATTGTGATGCTAGGTATTTTATAACATTTGATAAAGGTGTTGAGAACTTTATTTAATGGGTAGTTGTGGTTTGGCAGTGAATTATGGTTACAGAAGTTGTGGGATGATCTCTTATACATCTGTGGGATGATTTATGAATTGTAGGTTTGATATTAAGTTATAATTTTGGATTGTGTTGTATCTAAAATGTATGGGTAAGCACTTTAAGTTATTGAGTTATACTAAATAATCATGAATTTTGTTACTATGAAGTAATGTAGTTAAACTTAATATATAAGTGTTATTAATTATAAGAAAATTGCTATTTGTATAAGTAGAATGCATAATGTTACATATTCATATTGAATAATGTGTTGTTATAATTAGATCATAATCTGAAATACTTGTTGATTATATAAGTCTATTTTTTATAGTATAATCATAGATAAGTATATCGTCTGTTTACAAACTTAGTTATGTATTGCATATGTGAAATGTCATTATGACTTTGCTAATTTAATAATCTGAATAGAATAATAGATTACTTTATAATTCTGCTCTAATGTCCTGATGATTCATCATATATTTGTGGTACATGTTTTTACTGGTTTATTTTGTCATGTATGCAGTATTATTAGGGGGTTAGTTCTGTATTTTAATTTATGGGTAATGGTTAGTTTATTATTTTATCTATAAGATTTTCGAATGTATGGTTAATATATGGAGTTATTGTGAATGCTAAAGAGTTCAGTGATAAGAATCTAGCTTATGTTAGTGGTCTGTCAGTAATATTTTCTACTATTGTTTATGTTTTATTGTTAGTTTCTGGGATATATTATGGAAATTTTGTAGTAGTATTACCAATGTCTTTATTTGCATTAGTTTCTACAGTGATTATTCCAAGTGGGTTTTTTGTAAATAATCCAAATGAAGCTAAAGTTGTTGAATTTTTTGGGAATTATATTGGTACTATATTTCAATCAGGGTTTTTCTGGACTGTTCCGTTTGTGCGCATGAGAACCATATCATTGAAAGTAAGAAATATTAATACAAGTAAAATAAAAGTAAATGACTTTAATGGAAATCCAATAGAAATAGCAGCTGTAGTCGTATGGAAAGTTGTTAGTCCTGCAAAAGCATGTTTGAATGTAGGTGATTATCAGGAATTTATTAATATTCAAAGTGAAACAGCAGTAAGAGAATTAGCTGGTAGTTATCCATATGATGCTGAAGATGATAGTGAGTCACTACGTAATAATTCTGTACAAATATCATCTAAATTACGTGATATATTACAAAGTAGATTAGGTGTTGTGGGAATTGTTGTAGAAGATGCTCGAATTGCTCATTTAGCTTATTCTTCTGAGATAGCACAGATTATGTTAAGGAGGCAGCAAGCAAAGGCTATAACTAATGCTAGGGGATATATAGTGCGAAATGCTATTACTATGGTAGATGAGATACTAAAGCATTTTGAACTAAAATATAAAATTAATTTATCTGATGAGCAGAAAATTAAATTAATAAATAACTTGTTAGTGTCTCTTATCTCAGAACAAGGTGCTCAGCCTACTCTTAGTATAGAATAGGATATGGTGATATCATGGCACTCAGCAATCGGTTTTTTTAGAGTTGTGAGTGTAATGTAGAGATAATTAGATTGATATCGTGCTGTATTTGTATTCTGTAAAATTGAACATTTAACCTTGATGTAGATGTTAAACATTTGGTGGTAAATGTAAAATTTTTAATAATGAGTAGTTAATTTATATAGTGGACTGTTATTTTGATAACAATAGAAAGAGCTAATACATGATTGTATTGAAGCTCTATAGAATATGAATTCTATGTTTTCTTTAAGTGTAGGTTGTAAGTGTTGTTAGTGCTGTGTATTTAAGAGTAGGTTTGGAAGTTGTTTAGTGATAAAATTAATTTCTAAATATCCAAGTTGAAATATACTTTATGGTGTCATAGTATTCAAATTTTGCATGATATTGAACACATAGAAAATATGAATTCGATGTTCTTTGTTATAGTTTATGGCGTATATATAAAGAATAAGAATGGAAGTTGTTAGTGTTATGGATGATTTCTGAATATCAATAATTTAAATATATTTTATAGTTACTCAAATTTTGTATATGTTGAACTAGTAAAAGCTAGGAATAGAAAATTCTTTTGTTATATATTCAAAAAAATAGCATCAAACTTATGTAACAATGTTCTGTACATAGAAAAAATTGTATTTTATATCATAAAATGTGATCAGCCTAATGACATGTGTATTGTATAATAGTTTTATTATAGCAAAGTTGGTATATTTATTATAGTTGCATTTATTTACTACATAAATTAATTAGAGATATGTTTATAAAACTATTATTTATAAATTAAAATAATATTATTTTTTCTTACTATATTCGTAATTTTTTATAATTACAGTTGTGATGAATATATTTTAAATATTTTAAGTCACCAATAATTTTTTCCAAAGAATAGCAATTGTAGTGCTATATCCAATTCTTGCTTTTTATTTTTCCTAAGATTTGAATAACAATATTTTTTATAATATAGGTTAATTATGAATTATGATATATTAAATCTTTATGAATATTATGGTATATATAATGATGTGGATTCTGTACACGATAATGAATTATCGGAAGAATATATGTCTTACCAGTCAATATGGAAGGCAGTAATACTTCAAGCAATTATTGATTCAACGTCTAATTATAAAAGAATGGAGAATAAGATTGAAAAGATTAAAGCTAATAATTGGTTTAATGATTATTCACAAGATTTTGTTAACGTTTGTCATTTTGCTGGATATAGTTCTCTAAGTGTACAAAATAAGGCAAAAAAGATTATATCAGATAGTAAGTTTAAAATAGAAACTAAATAAGAGGAGAAGATCTCAACCTGTATAACTTCAATTTTGCTGTTTTAAATATAATCTGCGAGTTGAGATTTTGTGATATTTTTTACGTGTGATTGTTTACTCATTTATAAATAGAATATAGTATCTGTGCAATTTAGTAATGTTATTAGTTATTAAAAATTTCCTTTGTTATTAGCTGATAGAATAATAATCTTATATGGTTATGTAATTTGTCATAAATTGTAATGTAAATTAAAATCTTGAAGTTTTGTAATAGTAAAATTGTAATTTTGTTTACTAAGTGTTATTGTAATAGGTATTGATAGTTATATGTATTTGTATAATAAAATAATTTCGATCTATACAGAATTACAGAATCGTAAAATAGTAACAACTAATTTTAAAAAGTTATAAAGTATCTAATATGTTTGTATAGTAGTGATGTAGATTTGTTTTAGGATAATATGTGTTACTATATTTGTAAAGGTATCTATGTTGCTTGATATACTACAGACTATTTTGTATATAGGTTTTCTTACTCAGGATATATAAGATGATGAGAAATAAATGATCTAACATATTTGTTTGTATAGTAGTGATGTAGGTTTGTTTTGGGATAATATGTGTTACTATATTTGTAAAGGTATCTATGTTACTTGATATACTACAGGTTATTTTCTATGTAGATTCTTCTATTTGGGGTGTGTTGAGATCAAGAAAGATGAAATTAAGAATATTAAGTTTATGACAAAAAGGAACTTCTGTGAATAGGTGATATTGTTGATAATATAATTTGTCATGTTTCAAATTGAGTATAAGAAAAAAGTACTTAGTTATGTTATTTGTAAAGATTCTTATAGTACTTTATTAGATATAAGTACGGTTTGAGAAATTCATTTTTGGTAACTCATAGTCATACTGACGTAAATTTATTATGAATATGACAAAAAGTATGATGTGTTTAGTTTTATAACCTGTATCAACAATGACAGTGTCTATAAACCTTGTAACTAATTTCTTTTAGTAATAATAATGTAAATCAACGTTTGTAGTATGAAGTAGTCAAAAGGGATATATAAGTTAAGGTTGATCAAAGTAATATTTTGTAACATTTTATAACTGTAGGCAATGCATTTTGATTAGAACTATTTATGTTAATATTGTGTTTGTATGTTTATGGTGTTGATTATTTATATTTCTGGTAAGGAAATCAAAGTAATAAATTTGAGATATCATAATATCAGTTGTGTTAAGAAATACAGCTGTTTATTAATTTCTCTATAGATAATTAGGAATCTGACCTTATATGTTTTTGATTGGATGAAATGTTTTATACAGTCATGAAGGTTAGTAAATTTAAAATATTTTAACATCAATATTATTTGAATAGAGTGTAATTATTTGCTTGTTTCCATATCAGGTTACTAGAAATCTCAACTTGTATAACTTTCAATTTTGCTGTTTAATAATCTGCAAGTTGAGATTTTACTTATTCTAAATATAGAATAAAACATTGGGAATATAAAAATAATTTGTATAGTAAATTGTCTTGAAAAAATGTTTATTTTATGAACAGAAAGATAGGTGAGGTTTTTGCTACTTATTATTCTATGGTAGATAGTGGTAAAATTACTTACGATGAACAACAAGTGAAATTATTAGAACAGTTTTTACCTTATTTGACTATTCAAAATATTTGCTCTGTTCTGCCAATAAAAAAGAAACTAAAAAAAGTTGGTATATACATATATGGCAAAGTTGGCAGAGGAAAGTCAATGGTTACAGACCTATATTATAGTACTTGTAAGATAGAGAATAAAAAAAGACAGCATTTTAATCAATTTATGAAAGAAATACATTGTTTGCTACATGAATTTAGATCTTCTTGTATTAAGGATCCACTTTATAAAGTTGCAAAAACAATGTGTCATAATATAGATTTATTGTTTTTAGATGAGATTCAAGTGTATGACATCTGTGATGCTATGATATTATATAGGTTGTTTTCTATTATTTTCGATCAGAAAATTATTGTTATGATGACTTCAAACTATGCTCCTGTAGAGCTTTATCAAGATGGTATACAGAGAAAATCTTTTGAACCAGCCATATCGTTAATTATGGATAGAATGCATGTTATACATTTGTCTGGGAAGCAAGATTATCGTACTATAAAAGGTTTAGGAATAAAAGATGTATATTTTATAGGTGATCATTCTTATCATAGGTTATCTAACCTATTTGTTAGTATGGTAGATAATCGAGAAGTGAGGCCTATGACATTATGTGTTTTAGGCAGGAATATTAAAGTGAATAGGGTATGCGGTAATATAGCGTGGTTTGATTTTCATGAACTATGTGGTCAGCCTTTATGGGTTTCTGATTATCAAGAAATAGTACGTAATTTTTCGGTAATATTTATTGCAGGAATTCCTATTTTTGATTTCTATAATCGTAATGAAATGAGTAGATTTACTATTTTAGTTGATGAATTATATGAAAATAAAACAAAGATATTCTGTTCTCTAGCTGCTGAGCCTCAATCATTGTATTATTCATGTGATATTCCTGTAGATTTTCAACGTACAATTTCACGTTTAATAGAAATGCGATCTAAGTCTTATTCTGATAATGCGGGGTAGTGATTCCTATAAATGTAGATTTTAAGTCTGTGTATTCTTATCATTATTAATTGATGATAAAAATAACGTAATATTTTTATTTTAATTTTTTTGTTATGTAGGGTATGTTTTGTGTGTTAATTGTTATGTAATAGAATGTTTTAAAAGATTGTTGAGTGTACGGGTCTACTAATGGTAAAGTTTTTACTATTTCTTCTCAAATTTTTAACTCATCAAAAGATAAAATATTAGTATTAAAAAATTGCGTTTGTGGGGGAAAAATTAATGACTGTGAACTTAATGATGTATTGTCAAATTGTATAGAAAAACACGATTTATAAAACCTAGAGCTAAAAGGCCAAGACTAGATCTTGTTGCTTTTTAAAGTATTAGATCCATAAAACAAACATAGAATAAATATAAATCTATTCTGTATTGAGAATTAGAGATTATCATTATTGGTAAATGGTTTTATGAACTTAGCATATGGAATATTAATCAATGTTGTGAGAAAAATTGATAATAAAGTATTGTTTTACTATATAATTTTGTCTTGTTATAGTAATAGTAATAGGCTTTTTACTGTATGTTCAGTAAAATTGGCTATTTTTGTAATGTTTTTATATGCACATTTCTTCTAGACATTTTATATAATCCTTACTGTCACTTAATGTTGGTACCCTAAAAAACATATTTTTTGGTATTGTTGATTGATATTCAATATCTAATTCTACAAGAGTTTCGGAGTTTTCTGATACAAATGATATAGGTACTAATACTATTGGCTTATTATCTGTGACTGCTCTGTTGATTTCTGATAGTGTACTAGGTTCTAGCCATTTAACAGGTCCAACTTTGCTTTGGTAACAGATTACATAGTCTAATGATGGTATATTTAGAGATTTTACAATTAAAGATATACTATGTTCTATTTGATATTGATAGGGATCACCACGTTGTATTATACTTAGTGGTAAACTATGTGCTGAAAATAGAACTCTTGGTAGTCCATGATTACGTGCTTCTTGGTATTTTTCTGTAATGAGTTTGCACTGTGCTTTTATGTAGTGTTCATTGTTATAGTAAGAGCAAATGGTAGTTGTTGGAATTATGAGATTATTTATCCTAATATGTTTGTTCCAGTATTGAATAGCTGAAAATGTAGTTGTTAGTGAGTAGTGTGGATATAGGGGGAGTAAAATTATCCTATCTGGATTATACTTATGGATGTGCTGTATAGTATCTTTAGCTGAGGGTTGAGAGTACCTCATAAATATAAAGACTTTATATTGGTTATTGTTATGCTGATTTAATGCATTTTCAAGTAAGGAAGCTTGTATTTTTGTTGCTTCTAATATGGGAGATTTACCATTGAGATGTTCATATATTTTTGTTGCTGTTTTGTATCTAAAGTGTGAAATGAGTGTAGCTATAATGAGGCGTAAGGGATTTGGTAGATTTATAATATTTTTATCGTAAAATAGATTAAATAAAAATGGTTTTACTTCAGATAATGACTGTGGTCCGCCTAAGTTGAATAATACTACTGCTATTCTTGACACGTAATGTTTTGTTGCTTTATATAATGCTTGAGGGTAACATGTGATATGTTAGCTATCAAGTGGAATATAATAAAAAGTTCAGTTTGAATTGTATATTTTGCTTAAACCTGTATTAAAAGCTAATTTATAAATCCTACTTTTTTTGTTAGAAGTATTGTGTATATGATGCTCTGAAATTTTATTATATCAATTATAGTACTAAGTGTATTTGTGTAGCATATAATATAAGAATTATTATATAGTTATATAAAATAAGAATAGTGTATGGCTGAAAAAGATTTTGAATGTTAAAGATACTAATAGGCTTAAGATGTCTGGTTTAATTATATGTATATTAAACTGAGTGTATAATTGATTATAAGTATTGTTACTATTGTGCGTAGTGTTTTTATTTTTTTAAGCCTATCATGAAATAACATAAGTGGAACTTTTTATATACAAGTAAAAAAATTTTTGGATTCTATAATTCATCAACAAAACAAACAATTTACAATGTAATATTTTATTACAAATAGCAAATAAATTTCTCGTTTTTATACATTTTATGTTGTGCATGAATATCAAGTTTATGTTGTACTGCGTATCCTTAAATATTCACCTTTTTAATGTAGGGCCTAGAGAACTGTTGTATTGATATTAAAAGTTCGTAGTTTGTTGTCAAAATTGTAATATGGTACACTTTATGTGTTACTGATAATGTTATTAAGTGTATATTATTTTAACAAATTGCTGTTTATAATGTTGAAAAGGATATGAGAGTTCACATAGCTATTTGTATTAAGTGTATAATTAATGATATTACCTGAATTAAAAAGAGAAAACATAAACATTATCAATAACACAAGAGTTGTTTTTAAGAAGTAGCAAATCATTAGTTTATTAATAATTTGCATTGATGTAAGAAATACTCCTCTATGAAAACGACAACAATAGTTAAATTATATTTAAGCACACTTACTGCTGCAATAGCTATTACCTTCTGTTACTTCAATATCTGACATACAAGAACAACCTTCTTCTGAGAGGTTTGTGTTAGTTGATGTTTGTGTTGTTTTTGTAAATAACATTGAAATTTTGTTATCAATTAATTGTATTACAGATTGAGGATAGTTAGCATTCTTCGTGATGATAAATTCTAGATCAAGTAATCCTCCGCTGGCTACAATACATACATCGTGCACTATAGCATAAAATAAACTACACATATACTGTAAGTTTTGCTTTGAATGATGAAATTTTGTGTTACTATGTTGTTTTTGTGATTGTTGATTTTTTTCTGCATTATATATTATATTTACTACATCAACTAAGAGAGACAATGGAAGCTCTAGTAATGTTATACAAAATAACATAGCTTCAAGTAATGCTAATATTATCTTTATTGGCAAAGTAATTATGCAGAAAAGCAGATTAGTGAAGAAATATTTTATACCATTAATATTTTTTTTATCTGTTTTATCATGCATGCTAATAGAATTATTACCTTTAAATTGTATAAATTTATATGATGTATTGCTTTGTGTATTTATGTATATTGGATGATCTATACCACGAGAACAACAGTCTTTTCTAAGTTTTAGTATTCTTAGACTTAGACAAATTAGTAGCATGACCATCATACAAGTAGCTAAGCACACTAGGTACATGCTTGATGGATTTATACTAATTATATTAGATTTATGCATATAATAACAAGCTATAAATATTGTAGGCATAACAAGTAATGTTTCAAGAGATGGTATAACATTTTCTGTAATATTTTGCTTTGCATATATTATATTTAAGGTATGAGAATATGCTACATTAGGTGTTATATATCTTTTATGAAGGTCTAAATATGTTTTTTGTTGTAGTGCGGTCAATAGTGCAATATTACACGTTACGAACCCTTTTAGCCCACAAAGAGCTGAATTTTTGAATTTAAGATGCAAGTTTGAGAAATCAAATTTTTCTTTTACTCCTGGAGATAACATAAATAGTACCAATCTTAGTTAATGAGTCACAACATTATAGTTTATTTCTTTAGAAATATACAAGTATTAATCGTATATTTTTGAATATATGGAATATTTTATAAATCTGAATACTCAATGAAATTCTAAGTATTGAAGTAATTTTTCTATTCTTAGTAAAGTATGAGAGAGTAGGTTATTTACATCATTTTTTATTTTTAAATAATCATCGAAGTACTTCTTGTACATTAACATTTCGTCTTTTACTTTTTTTAATTGTGCTTTTAATTCATTTTTTTCGTCTGTGAGTGTTAATCCTGCTAATAAGAATATTAGGGCATCAGATCCTTTACCTTTTTCTGCAGCTGAAATTGAGGTAACTAATGAATTAAATTGCTCAGCTAATTTAAGTAAATGTGGTTCTTCTGTTTTATTACAAGCTACTCTGTAGGTATTATTTCTGATGATAATTTCAATAACTTGTGTATTATGATTATTCACCTATATGCTCCTTGTTTAAGATAGACCGTATACCTTCTATTGCCATGTTTAATCTATTGATTACTTCATGGCATGTTGTTTTCCAGTTGTTACATTCATTTATTTTTTCTAAGAGTTGTTTATTTAACTGATGGTTTTCTGCATTAAGTGATACTATTGTTTCATTATTTTTTGATGTGTAATTATTAGTATTTAGTTTTTCTTTTAGTAAATTTTCCAGCTTATCAAATGCTTGATCTAAATTTTGTTGAACTTCTGAATTAGAAAAATTGTTCACCTGATCCATAATAAACCATATAATTATTAAAATGTCACACAACTTATTGGTTGATAAGTTTGATAAACTTATTACTTGGTCTAAAGTAAACTTTTTGATATTTGTTTTTTGTTAACCTTGTGTTAGCAGTTTTAATATTGTATGTTCTTACAGTAAAAGCTCCAAATCCTCTGAGCTCAACTCTATTGTTACCTTTTAAATATTCTACGATTAGTGAAAAAAAGGTATGTAATATCCTAGATACCATCTCTTCACTAAGAGATGGGTTTTTCTTTGATATGTGCTGAATTAAATGTGACTTTAACATAACTATCTGCTAATGTAATGATAAACTAATTGAGATATAAGAGAACTTATATTGCCAAACACAGACTTGTACTCTCTACTAGAGAGAGTATTAATCTTTTGTGTTTTAACATTCTGGGAACTGAACCACTGAAGTGCTTCATCTTCACCACCAATTTGATCTACTAACCCTATTACCAATGCTTCTGATCCTGTATATATACGGCCATCTGCTATTGATAGTACCTGTTCTTTTGTCATTTTTCTACGTTCTGCTACTATGTCGACGAAGTAATTATATGATTCGCTAATTATATTACGTACAGAATCTTCTTTTTCTTGTGTCAACTCTTCAAAAGGTGACGTTGCTGCTTTTAAATCGGAAGATTTAATTGATTTTAAGGTAATGCCTAATTTTTTTGCTAATTGTTCTACACCAAAATACTGCATCAGTACTCCAATTGAGCCTGTAATAGTGGTATGGCGTGCTATTATGTAATCTGCTGCAATTGCAGTCATATATCCACCTGATGCTGCAAAATCATTTAATAATGCTACTACCGGTTTATGTTTTGCAACATTACGTATATTTTGATACAAAATTTCACTTCCAGTAACTGCACCACCAGGACTATTAATATTAAGTATTAGTCCTTTAATATGATTATCTTTAGCAATTTTTTTGAGTAGCTTAGTCATCTCCTCGTTAGTTTCAATTTTACCTTCTATATTTACTTTTGCAATGTACTCGTTATCTAAAAAATTACTAATACTTGATGTATCAACGTAGTTACTTAATATCAAGATTACAAAAACCAACAAAAATGCTAAAGTGCGCCATAGTTTTACCTTGGAACTTAACATTTCTATTTTAAGGAGCTGATGATCAGACATAAATCAATCCTATTTTAAAGATAATATCATATTATATGTTTCAATCAGTAATACTTCAGCCTCTAGTTTATCTCCCGGAAAGAACTTTTTGTTATCAGGCAAATATTCTTGCTCAATTAAGAGATTAAAACTATTTGAACCATTAAATACGTCAACTAATATACCAGTGTCTTCAACCACTTTGGTGACAGTAACTGGTATCCTATCTCCTAAGTTAGTTCTTTTTAGCAAATCAAGGAAAGGATCATATTCTAGTTGTTTTACTCCTAGATCAATTTTACTTTTATTTGTATTAATCATTAATATTTTTGCTTCTACGGAATCACCTATACTGTATTTTTTTACTGCTGCTTCTGGTGGTAAAGACCAACTTAATTCTGTAACACGAATTAAACCTTCAATCCCATTATTTAATGTTTCATCCTGAAATGAAACAAATATGCCAAGATTTGTTATATTTTTAACCTTTGTAAGTACAATAGACCCTAAAGGATATTTTAATGTAAATGCTTCCCATGGATTATCTTGACATCTTTTCATACTGAGGCTCATACGACTTTTTGCTGTATCAATACTTAGTACTTTTACTTGTATCTCTTCACCTCTCATGAATAGCTGATTTATTGGGAGAGAACTTTTTGTCCAGCTGACTTCGGATACATGTACTAAACCTTCTATGCCTACTTCCAGTTCAACGAATATGCCATATTCTTCTATGCTTGTGACTATACCCTTATGAATACTATCGACAGGGTATTTCTTCTCAATGTTTGACCATGGACTTTCTTCTAATTGTTTTACACCAAGAGAGATTTTTTTGTTTTCGCGATCAATCTTTATTATTTTAGTTTTTACTGTTTGACCACATGAAAATACAGCTGATGGATGGTTTACACGACTCCATGAGATGTCTGTTATATGTAATAACCCATCTACTACACCTACTGAAGGTGACTCATGTATTTCTATGAATACACCATATTTGGTGATGCTCTTCACTTTCCCTTCAATAATATCTCCTTCATTTAATTGACTTAGATATAAACTCTTAGCATCTGCAAGAGACTCTTCAAGTATAGCCTTTCTTGATACAACAATGTTGCCTTGTTTTTTATCCATTTTAAGTATGCGAAACTTCTGTTTCTTGCCTAATAATGGAGTGATATCTTTGACTTGTCTTAATGCTACATGACTTGCTGGTAAAAATGCTACTACACCTTTAATGTCAACTGTATATCCGCATTTTATTGAACTAAATATTACTCCTTCAACATCTTCCTTCTTTTCTGCTGCTTCTTCAAGTTTTTGCCACAGCTCGCTTCTAATAGCTTTTTCCCTGCTTAGTACTACACTGCCATTACGGCCTTCCATTTTTTCTAAGTATAACTTTACTTTTGATCCTACACCAATGTCTTGGTAATCATCGCCAAGCTCAAATTCTTTAAGTGAGACAATACTTTCAGATTTCAATCCAGAATCTATTGTTACATACCCTTTATCTATACAAATAATAGTACCTTCTATTATTTGTCCTTCTTTAACGCTACTGTCCATAAACTCTTTTAGTGCATTTTGGAATTCTGTATCTTCAGTGTTATCACAATTTTCTGCCTCAGGATTGTGGCTAATAAACTTGTTAGATTTTATTTTTTTTATGTTCTGTAAATGATTTCCTGATTCTAAATTTGTTTGAAGATTTTCCATAAAACACAGCCTATAAAAAAGTTAGTAAAGCACTATGAACTCATATTATTATTATTTCCTACACTTTACAAGTAGGTTTTTATTTTTTCTTTAACGTATGATAACACCTCTTCTTTACTCAAATAAGAACTATCGATATATAAGGCATCTTCTACTTTTACTAATGGGGACAATTCCCTATAAGTATCTCTTATGTCCCTGTGAACTATGTGCCTATATACTTGTTTGTACATTTCTTTGTTTTGTTGTTGTAATTCTTTAAATCTTCTTTGTGCCCTGATGGATGTTTGTGCTGTTATAAATATTTTAAGGTCTGCATCAGGGAATATTATAGAGGAGGTATCTCTTCCATCAAGTACGATACCTGGCTTTGATAAATAAATGAGCTTCTTTTGTATTGGTAATAATGCTGTTCTAATGTGTTGATGTCTTGCTAAAATTGATGCAATTTTACCTGTATTTTCATCACTGTATAGTATATTGTTATCTTCTAATAATGATAATATTTTATTTTCTAGCGTATTATCAATTTTAAGATTGTGTTCTGCTGTTCTGCCAAATAATATAGCTATTATCCTATATAGTTTTCCTGTATTTAGATACTTAAAGTTAAGGGATTTAGCTAATTGTTTTGCTAGACTTCCTTTACCTGAAGCAGATGGTCCATCGATTGTTATTACAAAATTATTGTGATATCTAGTCATGGTTTTGTATGAAAATAGAATATAGAGCTATGGCTGCGGCATTTGATACATTTAGACTATCAATTTTTTCTGATGTTGCAATTTTCAGCAGGAAATCGCAATTTTCTTTTGTTAGTTTGCGTAATCCTTTATTTTCTGAGCCAAAAATTACTAACCTTTTATTGTCTAATTTTACTTTGTGTAAAAACTCTCCTTCTT
Organism: Ehrlichia ruminantium; assembly: GCF_009728835.1. GTDB lineage: Bacteria > Pseudomonadota > Alphaproteobacteria > Rickettsiales > Anaplasmataceae > Ehrlichia > Ehrlichia ruminantium_B. The sequence goes on along the minus strand of NZ_CP033455.1, from coordinate 977,126 downwards.
TTGCATCGAATCCATAACACCAGTAGCCTGCTTTTTTTAATATATTTATAGTATTTGATATATTGACTGCGTATACTATTGGAATCATATCTATGGCACCACTTGAAGTTTTTGACATGCCACAATTTTCTGATGGTGAATTATAATATGGTAATATAATAGCATGTGCATTAAAGCATACAGCTGATCTAATTATAGAGCCTACGTTATGAACATCTGTTACCTGATCTAAAAGTATTATTGTGGAGCTCTCTGTAGCAATATTAGATAGAACATCTTCTATAGTTACTGTATCAATTGTTGCAACTTGTAATGCAATACCTTGGTGGTTGCTATTGGGTGGTAATACTGAGTTAATAGTGTTCAAATTTACTTGTTTTGGATAAATGTTTTGTTGTTTGCTGAGTTCTCTAATTTTTTGTATCTCGTGATTATGTTTTATAAAATTTTCTGTTACTAAAAGTTCATAACATTTCCTATTTGTATTTTGTAGTGCAGCGATGCAAGTATGTTTACCATAAATCCATATTTTTTTTTTGCTCATAAAATATTAGCTATTAATCATGATTTTTTTAATTAAGTATTGACATATTCTAATCTTTAATTTAGTTAAATCAATTCTAATCTAAATTTTTTGGTATCATTTTTTATTTTTTTATGCTAATTAAAAGTGTTTAGATTAGCGTTAGTGTGTTTAGGAGGAGTGGCCGAGCGGTCAAAGGCAGCAGACTGTAAATCTGCCCACTAGCGTGTACGTAGGTTCAAATCCTACCTCCTCCACGTTATAAATGCGGGTATAACTCAATGGTAGAGTGCCAGCCTTCCAAGCTGGTTATGTGGGTTCGATTCCCACTATCCGCTCTTTATTTTTGAGATGGTTTTATGGTGTTAAAGGTATATTGTTTATGGTAGATGGAAGGAAGCCGCATATAAATGTTGGAACGATCGGGCATGTTGATCATGGTAAGACAACATTAACTGCTGCATTAACAACAGTGTTAGCAAAGAGGTTAAGTGGTGAAGGGAATAAAAGTGTCAAATATGATGAAATAGATAAAGCACCGGAGGAGAAGGCAAGAGGGATTACCATTTCAACAGCACATGTAGAATATGAGACAGAGAATAGACATTACGCACATGTAGATTGTCCAGGGCATGCTGATTATATAAAGAATATGATAACAGGTGCAGCACAGATGGATGCAGCGATATTAGTAGTTTCTGCTACTGATGGTGCTATGCCACAGACAAGGGAACATATCTTATTAGCAAAGCAGGTAGGAGTAAAAGATATAGTAGTATGGATGAATAAATGTGATGTAGTAGATGATGAAGAGATGTTATCACTAGTTGAGATGGAGATAAGGGAGTTATTAACAAAATATGGATATCCTGGTGATGATATAGATGTAGTAAAAGGATCTGCGGTCAAGGCATTAGAAGAGGAGTCAGCGGATGGTGAATGGAGTGAGAAGATAATGGAATTAATGAATGCCTTAGAGAAGATAGATTTACCAGTAAGAGAGAAAGACAAGCCATTTTTAATGTCGATAGAGGATGTATTTTCAATACCTGGGAGAGGTACAGTAGTAACAGGAAGGATAGAGAGAGGAGTAATCAAGGTAGGGGACAAGATAGATATAGTAGGTTTAAGAGATATACAAAGTACGGTATGTACTGGTGTTGAAATGTTCCATAAGGCTTTAGAGGCTGGGGAAGCAGGTGATAATGCAGGGATATTGCTAAGAGGTATAAAGAAGGAAGATGTAGAGAGAGGACAGGTATTAAGTGCACCTGGACAAATACATTCTTATAAGAAGTTCAAGGCGGAAGTATATATATTAAAGAAGGAAGAAGGTGGGAGGCACACTCCATTTTTTTCAAATTATCAACCACAATTTTATGTCAGGACCACTGATGTAACAGGTAGTATTAAGTTACCTGAAGGAGTTGAGATGGTAATGCCTGGTGATAATATAAGTATTGAAGTGAGTTTAGATAAACCAGTTGCGATTGATAAAGGATTAAGATTTGCAATTCGTGAAGGTGGTAGAACTGTTGGTTCTGGTATTATTACTGAGATTTTGGAGTAGGTGTTTATGGTAACGCAAAAGATATATATTGAGCTTAAGGCCTTTGATAGCTATTTGTTAGATAGGTCTGCCCGTAGCATTATTTTAACTGCTAAAAGGAGTGGTGCTCGTGTAAATGGCCCAATCTTTTTCCCTCGTCGAGTTATGAAGTTTATTGTTAATAGGTCAACTCATGTTGATAAAAAATCGAGGGAGCAGTTTGAAATTAGGACACATAAACGTTTAATTAGTTTGCCCAAAGCTAATTCAACAATTATTCAGGCACTTATGAGCTTACAATTACCTGCTGGGGTAGATGTTAAGGTTAAGGTAATTGGAGGCAGTAATGGCTAAGAGAATAGGTTTATTATTTGAAAAAGTGGGGCATACAGCGATTTTTGATAATGAAGGTAGGAGGATACCAGTTACATTATTACATTTAAGAGATTCTTTTATTGTTTCGATAAAAAGCAAGGAGTCTCATGGTTATAATGCAGTAGTGCTTGGAGTAAAAACTTCTGTTGATATAAATAAGCCTCAATTAAAAGTTTTACAGAAAAGTAATATTAGTGTTAACTGTAAAATTTTTGAGTCTAGAGTTGATAATTTAGATAATTTGACAATAGGTGCTAGAATTTCGATTACTCATTTTGTTGAAAGTCAGTATGTTGATATTACTGGATGTTCTTTAGGTAAGGGTTTTGCTGGTGTTATGAAGAGGCATAATTTTAAGGGGTTAAAGGCATCACATGGTGTGTCTATTTCTCATAGGTCTCAAGGTTCGACAGGTCAGTGTCAAGATCCTGGTAGGGTATATAAAGGTAAGAAAATGGCTGGTCATTTAGGAAATAGTAGGGTGACTGTGCAGAATATTCAGGTTATCTTAATAGATCAAGAGAAGTCTTTATTAATTGTGAAAGGTAATAATATCCCTGGAGCTCAAGGTTCTTATCTTTTTGTTAGGGATGCTATTAAGAAGCCTATTCCTAAAAATTCTTTTCCTGTATGTACTGAAGATTTAAAGTTAGATAATGTTGGATGAGATCAATATGGAAGTTAATGTAATAAATGTCGAGAGTCAAAAGACTGGTACAATTGACTTGAATCCTTTGATATTTTCTGTGGATTACAGGCCAGATATATTAAAAATGGTTGTAGATTGGCAGTTATCTAAGAGACGTGCTGGCACTCATAAGACAAAAACTATAGGTGGTGTTTCTGGTACAACAGCTAAGCCATATAGGCAGAAACATACTGGTAGGGCAAGACAAGGTAGTTTACGTAGTCCACAATTTAGAGGTGGTGCTGTTATTTTTGGTCCGGTAGTTAGGAGTCATGCTTACTCATTAAATAAGAAAGTTCGTAGTTTAGGATTAAAAGTTGCTTTATCGTTGAAGAATTCTTGTAATAAATTGTTGATTTTAGATAGTATTGATGTTAATTTTGTGAAGACAGCACAGGTGTTACGTTTTATTAAGAACTTTGAACATCAATCTTTTTTGATTATTGATAAGGATTATAATAAAGGGGTAATGTGTTCTTGTAGGAATTTGCATAATGTTACATTATTAAAGCAAATTGGGACAAATGTTTTTGATATTTTAAGGCATGATTGTGTAATTTTAACCGTTGACACTGTTAAGTATTTAGAAGATAGGTTATTATGATTAATTATTTTAATATTATACATTCCTCTATTATTACAGAGAAAGCAGTATTGTTGAATGAGAAGTTTAATAAGTATGCTGTTTATGTATCGAGTGATGCAAACAAGCAAAAGATCAAAAAGGCTTTAAAAGTAGTTTTTGGTTTAGATGTTGTACGTATTAATGTTTTAAATCAAAAAGGTAAGAGAAAGTATTTTAAAGGTATAATTGGTCGTAGGAAGGGTAGAAAAAAGGTTTATTTTTCTTTGTTAAAGGATCAAAATTTTAAGTATATGGGAATAAAATAGTAAGATGGGTATTAAAAATTTAAATTCAGTAACGCCATCACTACGTGGTACTGTATTATTAGATAGGTCTACATTATGGAAAGGTAGACCGGAAAAATCTTTAGTTACATATAAGATTTCTTGTGGAGGGAGGAATTCTCGTGGTGTAATTACTGTTCGTCACCGTGGTAAAGGGCATAAGCGTTTATATAGGATTATTGATTTTAAAAGAACTAAGGTTGGGGTTCCTGCAACTGTTGAAAGATTAGAATATGACCCAAATAGGACGGCGTTTATTGCGTTAGTGTCTTATGACGATGGAGAGAAGTCTTATATAATTGCACCAAATGGGTTAAAAAAAGGTGATGTTATCATGTCTGGTAAGGGAGCTGATATATTACCTGGAAATTGTCTTATGTTGAAGTTGATTCCTGTAGGAACGTTTGTTCATAATATTGAGCTAAGACCTGGTGGTGGTGGAGTTATTGCAAGATCTGCTGGTACTTATGCTCAGTTGATGAGTAAAGATGGTATGTATGTTTTACTTAGGTTGAGTTCTGGTGAAATAAGAAAGGTATTAGCTGATTGTTGTGCAACTATAGGTATAGTTTCTAATTTGGATAATCAAAATGTAAAGTTAGGTAAAGCTGGGAGGAGTAGGTGGTTAGGTGTAAGACCTACTGTGCGTGGTGTTGCTATGAATCCTATAGATCATCCGCATGGTGGAGGTGAAGGTAAGACTTCCGGTGGTAGAAATCCTGTAACGCCATGGGGTGTATCGACAAAAGGTAAGAAGACTAGAAAGGAGAATAAATCTAGTAATAAGTATATTAAGCGTGTATCTAATAAAGGGTAAAGTATGTCTAGATCTATAAAGAAACCTCCTTTTTGTGCACCACATGTTTTGCGGTTAGTAAATAAGGCTATGGCTCAAAATAAATTAAATTCTATTATTAATATCCACTCTAGATCTTCTGTAATCTTAAATAAGTTTATTGGCTTAACTTTTGGGGTTTACAATGGGAAAACTTATGTTCCTGTAAAAGTAAATGATAACATGATTGGTCGTAAATTTGGTGAATTTTCTCCGACTCGTCGTTACACTGGTCATGTTGGTGATAAGAAGGTATCTAGGAAGTAAATTGGTTTTATGTTATGAGTCAAACGTTAATTGAAGCTAAAGGTATGGGGTTAAGATCTACTCCTTATAAGTTGAACTTAGTTGCTGAATTAATTAGAGGTAAGCCTGTATCTGTAGCTGTTATGTATCTAAAATTTTGTAAAAAAAAATCTGCTAGATATGTAAGTAAGGTTTTGAAATCAGCAATTGCAAATGCACAAGCTAATTATAGTGTTGATGTTGATAATCTTTATGTTAAAGAGGTTTTAGTTGGGAAATCTTTTTCCTTACGTAGAGTTCATGCACGTGCCAGAGGGAAAGCATGTAAGGTATATAAGCATTATGGTAACGTTATCATAAAATTGTTTGAGAGGGTGTAGTTTATGGGTCAAAAATCTAATCCTATTGGTTTAAGGTTGAAAATAATTAATACATGGGATTCCTTGTGGTATGCTAATAAGGATTATACCACTAAGCTTCATGAAGATTTTTTATTGCGTAAATTTATTAAAAAGGCCTTCTATCATGCTTCTATTAGTAAAGTTGTGATTGCTAGAAAAGTAGATGTAATTATGGTGAATGTATATTCTGCTAAACCTGGTGTTATTATAGGTAAAAAAGGTGCTGATATTGATAAAGTAAAGCAGAAAATTGTCAAGATGATCAACAATAATATTGAATTAAATATCATAGAGGTTAAGAAACCCGAACTAAAAGCAGTTTTAATAGCAGAAAACATAGCTCAACAATTAGAGAGGCGTGTGTCTTTTAGAAGGGCTATGAAAAGAAGTGTGCAAAATTGTTTAAAGATAGGTGCAAAGGGAATCAAAGTTAGTTGTGCTGGCAGGTTAGGTGGCGCTGAAATTGCTAGAACAGAATGGTATAAAGAAGGAAGTGTTCCATTGCATACTTTTAGGGCTAACATAGATTATGGATTTTCTGAAGCTAAGACTATTTATGGTATAATAGGTGTTAAAGTTTGGGTATATCTTGGTGATACAAAGTCAAGTAATGAGTAGTGAGTAAATTTTATGTTTATACCTAAGAAAACTAAGTATAAGAAAGATTTTAAGGGACGTATTAGTGGCAATGCAAAAGGTGGTTATACTTTAGCTTTTGGTACTTATGGTTTAAAGTCTTTAGAACCTGGTAGATTAACTTCTAAGCAGGTTGAGTCAGCTAGAAGGAGCATTTCTAGAACTCTAAGGCGTGTAGGTAAAGTTTGGATAAGAGTGTTTTGTCATACTCCCGTTAGTAAAAAACCTATGGATGTCCGTATGGGGAAAGGTAAGGGTAGTATTGAAATGTGGGTATGCAAAGTAAAGCCAGGTAAAATATTATTTGAAATAAGTGGGGTTCCATTGAGTTTAGCAAGGGAAGCACTACTGAAGTCTCAGGCTAAGCTTCCAGTGAAGTGTAAGTTTGTTAGTGATGAGTTATAAAAGGTATTAAGCATGGATATTATTGATATCAGATCTAAGACTACTGATGAGTTGCATGAGCTATTGTTAAATTTACGTAAGGAACTAGTTGATGTTATTTTAACTAAGAAAGTTGATAAATCGCATAATCATTTTTATGGTGCAAATATAAAGAAGGATATAGCTAGGATATTAACAGTATTAAATGAAAGAAGGAATGAGGGGAAGCATGTCTAAACAAGTTTTGAGTGGGGTTGTTATTGGAGCAAAGTGTGATAAGACTATCAAAGTAATGGTTTCCCGTATGGTTAGTCATAAGATGTATAAAAAAATAGTTAAGAAGCGTAAAAACTATGTAGTACATGATGAATATAATCGGTATAAATGTGGTGACGTTGTAAAGATACGTGAACATATACCTATATCTGCTACTAAAAGGTGGATTGTAATATAAGGGTGATATATGATACAAAAAAATACTTTATTAGATGTTGCAGATAATTCTGGTGCCCGCAAGGTATTATGTATTGGGTTATTAAATGGAAAGAAATCTGCATCAGTTGGTGATGTTATTGTAGTTTCGACAAAAATTGTCATTCCGCGAGGGAAAGTTAGTAAGGGAAAAGTTTATAAAGCGGTTATTGTAAGAGTAAAGAAGGCAGTACGTAGATTAGATGGTAGCATTATTAAATTTTCAAGTAATGCTGTTGTGTTAATTAATGATCAGGGTGATCCTTTAGGAACTCGTGTATTCGGTCCAGTTAAAAAATTACCTTTTGGTCTTTTTTCTAAAGTTATGTCTTTAGCTGTAGAGGTGTTATAAGATGGGTATGAAAATTATTGCTGGTGATGATGTCTTAGTAATTAGTGGCAAAGATAAAGGAAAGATGGGTAAGGTAATCAAAGTTTTAAAAAAGAAATCTTCTGGTAAAGACTTAACCTTGGCAGTAGTTTCTGGTATTAATATATGTAAGAAAAGTGTTAAGGCTACTCAAAACAGCGATGGAGGAATTATTTCTGTTGAGAAGCCAATTAATATTTCAAATATTGCATTAGCTGATTCAGTACTTGGAATTCGTACAAGAGTAGGGTATAAATTTATTGATGATAAAAAAGTACGCTTTATGAAGTCTTCTGGTAAAGTTATAGAGTAGGTTATTTGTATGTTAAAAAATTTATATAAGACTCAAATTGTACCATCTTTACAAAGTAAGCTTGGGTATAGTAATGTAATGCAAGTACCTAAGATTGTTAAAGTATGTTTAAACATGGGGCTAGGAGTTAGAGGTTCTGATAGTAAGGTAATGAATTGTTGTGTTCGAGATCTAGCATTAATAGCTGGTCAGAAACCTGTAGCAACTTCTGTAAAGAAATCTATTGCTGGGTTTAAAATACGTAAAGGGTTTCCTATAGGGTGTAAGGTAACCTTACGGAATAATAAAATGTATGAATTTTTAGAAAGATTGATACATGTTGTTCTTCCTAGGGAACAAGATTTTAAAGGTTTATCTGTTCATCAGTTTGATGGATGTGGAAATATATCTATTGGTATTAAGGAGCATATTTCTTTTTTGGAAATAGATTATGATAAAATAGATAAAATATTAGGGTTAGATGTTAATATTGTAACAAGTGCAGTTAACGATAAGGATGCTAAATTATTGTTAATGGAATTTGGTTTGCCATTTATTAATTAGAGGGATTTGATGTCAAGAAAGTCTGTTATACAGAGAAATTTGAAGCGTATGTCTATTTGTGATAGATTAAAAGATAAAAGAGAAAAGTTAAGGGCTATGGTTAAGGATCAATCTATTTCTATGAATGATAGATTTTTGGCTCAAGTAAAATTGTCTAAGCTTCCTAGGGATTCTTCCTATATTAGAGTTAGGAATAGATGTTTAATTACTGGAAGGCCTAGAGGTTGTTATAGAAAGTTCAAGGTTTCTCGTATTGTTTTACGTCAATTAGGTTCAATTGGGCAGATACCTGGATTGACTAAATCAAGTTGGTAATATTAAAAAAAAAGGAGGTTCAGTAGTGTCATTGTCAGATCCTATTGCTAATTTTTTAACAAGTATACGTAATGGACAGTTAAGTATGAATAAGGTTGTAGTAGTGTCTTATTCTTATGTTATTCATGCTATATTACAGATTTTACTGTCAGAAGGGTATATAGATGGTTTCACTGAGAAGTTGAAAAGTTCTAATATCAAATTTTTTGAAGTGAGGCTGAAATATTATAATGGTGGTCCTGTAATTAATCAAATATGTAGGGTATCAAAGCCTGGTAAGAGATGCTATTGTTCAGCTAAAGATATGCCGAAATTCTATAATGGTTTAGGCTTATATATAATATCTACGTCAAAAGGAATTATGTCAGATTATAATGCTCGTAAATCTGGTGTTGGTGGGGAAATTTTATGCGGTGTTTTTTAGGAGAAAAATAAAATGTCAAGAGTTGGCTCTATGCCTATACTAGTTCCTAGTAATGTTCAGGTAGATTTAGTTGGTAATCAGCTTACTTTAAAGAATAGTGAAAATTCATTAAAATTGACTTTAAATTATGGGGTATCTTGTAATATTGATGGTAATACTATTACATTATATGTTAATGAGAATTCTACCAATTCAAGAATGATGTGGGGAACTTATAGAAGTATGATTAATAGTTATGCTATAGGATTATCTCAGGGATTAGTAGTTGAGCTTGAAATCACTGGGGTTGGATATAAGGCAGAAGTTAATGATGAATATTTATCATTATCATTAGGTTTTAGCCATGGGATAAAGTATAAAATACCTAGGGGTATTGTTATTCAGTGTATTAAACCTACTCAAATATTAGTAAAAGGGTTTGATAAGCAAAAAGTATATATGGTTGCATCTGACATATGTTCAATTAGGAAGTATAATCCATATAAAGGTAAGGGAATTGCTATTAAGGGTAAGTATATTTATAGAAAAGAAGTTAATAAGAAAAAGTAAGGTGTAAATTGATATGTTATCTACTTGTAATAGGCTTGAAAAACGGAAAAGACGTGTAAGATTAAAATTGAAAAAAAATCTTTCCTTATTGAGGTTGTCGATTTTTAAATCAAATAGGCATTTTTATGCTCAATTGATAGATGATAGCTGTGGTAGAACTTATGCTGCTGCTTCTACTTTAGAAGGTGAAGTTATTGCCTTAACTCAAAGAAGAGTCAATAGTAATGCTGTGAAGATTGTTGCAAAACTAATGTCTGAAAGATTAAATAAGTTGGATAATTGTAAGAAATTTGTCTTTGATCGAGGGCCTTATAAATATATAGGAATAGTTGCTGAGTTTGCAAATGAATTACGGAATTATGGTTTTGAGTTTTAATAGGTAGGTTGTATAGTATGGATGTTGTTAAGAAGTCAAGAAATGCACATGGGTCTAATGATTTTTCTGAATTAATAGTTTCTGTCAGAAGAGTTGCAAAAGTAGTTAAAGGTGGTCGTAGATTTTCATTTTCAGTTCTAGTAGTTATAGGAGATGAAAAAGGTAAGGTTGGTTGTGGAATAGGTAAGCATCTTGAAGTTTCTGAAGCTAAAATAAAAGCTGTGAATGCTGCTAGGAAAAATATGATAAGAGTGCATTTACGTGAGTCTCGAACTTTACATCATGATGTACAAGCTAAATTTTGTTCAAGTAAAGTTATGTTAAGGTCAGCTAAGGTAGGAACAGGTATTATAGCTGGTGGTTCTATACGTTTGATTTTTGAAGTATTAGGTGTACAAGATGTTGTTGCAAAATCTATAGGTTCCTCAAATCCACATAATGTTGTATATGCTGTTTTTACTGCTTTTAAAAAAATGCTATCACCAAAACAGGTTGCTAGTAAGAGAAGTAGGAAAATAGGTGAAATTATTGAGAATAGGTAATTTATGGGTATAGAAGTAAAATTGAATAATATGTTTAGTGGGTTACCTAAGAGAAAAAAGTCTAAGGTTTTAGGTAGAGGTATAGGGTGTGGTAAAGGTAAGACTTCTGGTCGTGGACATAAAGGTCAAAAAGCGAGATCTGGGGTTTCTATAAATGGTTTTGAAGGTGGTCAGCAATCTATATTTACCCGTTTGCCTAAAAGGGGATTTAATTCTTTACCTAAGGATAAGTATTTAATAATTAATTTGTCTTTAATTCAGAGGCTGATTGACAGTGGAAAAATTAGTGATGTTTCTGCTATTACAAAAGAGGTTTTGTATAATTTGGGTGTTATTTCTTCGGTTAAAAAGAAGATTAAGATTCTTGGAGATGGTAAATTAAATACTACTGTAGGGGTTGAGTATGATTTTATTTCAAATTCAGCAAAATCGCAAGTTACTTTGTTAAGTAATGTTTCGGGTAGTGAATCAGAATAGCATTTTTATATAAATTTAGATAATCTTAGGTTATAAACATGGCTCTGCTGTCTTGGAATAAGGATAATTTATTAGGTAAAATTTGGTTTACGTTATTAGCTCTTATTGTGTACCGGTTGGGTACGTATATACCTATTCCTGGTATTAATCCAGATGTAATAGATGCAGTTATCTCAAAACATTCAGTGGGTATTTTAGGTATTTTTAATGTATTTTCTGGTGGTGCTTTAGGGAGAATGACAATTTTTGCTCTAAATGTTATGCCATATATAGTATCTTCTATAATTATGCAGTTGTTATCAGTGACAATTCCAAAATTGAATGAAATGAGGCAAAGTGGTGAGCTAGGTAGGGTAAAAATTAATACTTATGTACGGTATATAACTATTCTGTTTTGTTTAATTCAAGGTTCTATTATCTTACTTGGATTAGAAAAAATGAATACAGAAGCTAGTATTGTAGTGATTGATCCTGGTTTATTATTTAGAGTAGTAGGTATTAGTAGCTTACTAGGTGGGACAATGTTTCTACTTTGGTTAGGTGATAGTATAAATAAAAAGGGGATTGGTAATGGAGTCTCCATGATTATATTTACAGGAATAATTGCAGAGTTACCAGGTTCTTTCTCTTCTATGTTTTTATTAGGTAAAAATGGTAATGTACCAATCTTTGTTATCTTATTAATGATATTGGTATTTTTTGCGTTATTGTTACTAATTATTTTTATTGAAAAATCTTATCGTAAGATTTTAGTACAGTACCCAAAAAGGCAGGTTAAAAATAAATTATATAATACTGCATCTACTTATGTTCCATTGAAAATTAATATTTCTGGGGTAATACCTCCTATTTTTGCAAATGCTTTATTATTGTCTCCAATTACGTTAGCAAATTTTCATCAAGGTTCCCCGTGGTCTAATTTTATACTTATGTATTTTTCATCTGGGAAGTTGTTGTATATAGTATGTTATGCATTATTAATAATATTTTTTGCATTCTTTTATATGACATTTGTTTTTGATGCAAAAGAAACATCAGAATTATTAAAGAAAAATGGTGGTTTTGTTCCTGGTAAAAGACCAGGTAATAGTACTTGTGAATATTTTAATTATGTAATGAAACGATTAACTGTCTTAGGTTCGGTATATTTGACAGTAATTTGTATAGTTCCTGAACTTATTAGATATTATTATTCTATCTCTTTTACTTTAGGGGGGACTAGTTTTCTGATAATAGTGAATGTGATAATTGATACATTTTCTCAAATTCAAACACATTTGTATTCAAGTCGCTATAGTACATTAATTAAAAAGTCTGAACTATGGAAAATAAGATAAATATGTTGATATTTGGTCCACCTGGATCTGGTAAAGGTACTCAATGTTGTATTTTGTCAAAGATTTATCCTGGTATTTCTGTTATTTCAACTGGTGATTTGTTAAGGAATGAAGCAAGTCTTGATACTGAAGATGGGCGTAAGATTAGACATATTATGGAATCTGGTGATTTAGTAGATGATGATTTAGTATGTAAGATGTTTTCAGCGTCTATCAATAATATAGGGAATGGGTTTTTACTAGATGGTTTTCCGAGAAATTTAAATCAGGCAAAATTTCTAACTAAAATCTTGGAAGCACGTAATAGCCGTATTGATATAGTTATACAATTGCAATTAGATTTAGAGACTATAAAAAGCAGGCTTTGTGGACGTGTTATATGTAAAAACTGTGGACAAGTTTCTAACTTGCATTTCTTTAATAAGGAAATAGATGAAATTATTTGTAAGTTTTGTAAAGGTCAGTTAGAGTATAGGTATGACGATAAGACTGAAGTAATAGTAAAAAGAGTTGATCAATACTATGAGGAGATGAAAGATTTAGAGTTATATTATCATGATAAGGTTGTAAGAATTGATGCAAGTAAGTCAATTGATGAAGTGACTCAGGATATAACAGAGCAAATAGAATCTTTAATTATTGATTGACGTTAATTTACAAATTTGCTATATTACAAGACATTTATTATCTTGTGGAGGAAAGTTAGTGGCACGTATAGCTGGAGTTAATATTCCTACAAATAAGCGTGTAGTTATTGCTTTGACTTATATATATGGCATTGGTATATCTTTAGCTAATAAGATTTGTGAGGGTTGTAATATTGATCATAATGTTAGAGTTGTAAATTTAAGTGATGATGAAATTATTAAAATTAGGAATTTTATTAGAGAAAATTATATAGTAGAAGGAGATTTAAGAAAAGAAGTTAGTATGAATATTAAGTTCTTGACTGATATCGGGTGTTATAGAGGGTTAAGGCATAGAAGGGGGTTACCTGTCCGTGGACAGAGGACTCATACTAATGCTAAAACTCGTAAAGGTAGGTCAAGGTTGCCAGTTGCTGCTAAGAAAAAATAACAAGGTATATTATGAGTGTAACATATAATAAGAAGAAAAAAAGGAATGTTGTAGTTGGGGTTGTCCATATTCATGCTACTTATAATAATATAATTGTGACTATTACTGACCAACAAGGACATTCATTAGTATCTACTTCTGCTGGAGCATATGGTTTTAAGGGATCTAAAAAAGCAACTCCTTATGCAGCACAAGAAACAGCAGGTCATGCTGTTAGGACAGTTGTTGAACAGAACGGAATGAAAACCGTATCTATTAAAGTTTCAGGTCCTGGTGCAGGTAGAGAAGCGGCTATTAGGGCTGTCCAAGCTTGTAATTTAAATGTTACTTCTATTAAAGATACTACGAAGCTTCCACATAATGGATGTAAGCTTCCAGGAAGACGCAGAGTTTAATTATATTTATAGTAATGTGTGAGGTTCTATTGTGATTTTTGATGAGGATTCTAGTTCTGTTGCTCAAGAATCGGGTTATATGGCAGTAGGTAGTCCGTACTCTAATGATGTAGGGCGTATATCAATGAGTGACCATTGGAGTAAGCTAACTAAGCCTTCTTCTATCAAGGTGATTAACCATGGTAATTCTTTAAATAAAGCAGATTTAATTATTGAGCCCCTTGAAAGTGGTTTTGCATTAACTTTAGGTAATGCTTTGAGAAGAGTTATGATGTCTTCTTTACGTGGTTTTGCAGTTTATGGTGTTGAAATAGAAAATGTTCTTCATGAATTTACTTCGATTTCTGGGGTTAGGGAGGATGTTACAGATATCCTACTAAATATCAGTATGATGCGTTTGAAGCTTTCTGGTATGGATAATAAGGTGTTATCTCTTAAGGTAAAAGGACCATGTGAGGTAAGATCTGGAATGATAGCTGATACTCCTGATTGTACTATTTTAAATAAGGATTTATTGATTTGTACATTGGACCAGGATGTTGATTTTAATATAAAGATGTATGTTAATTCTGGGAAGGGTTATGTTCCTGCTGTAAAACGTAAGTCAATTAATAAATTTGGATTAAATGATGTTCCTGTGAATTTTATTGCTACTAATGCTCTTTATAGTCCAATAAAGAAAGCATCTTTTAAAGTTGAAAGTAGTCGTATTGGTCAATTCACAGATTATGACAGATTGATTATGTCTGTAGAAACAGATCATTCTATTTTACCTGATGAAGCTGTTGCTTTAGCTGCAAGAATCTTACAAGATCAGTTTCAACAGTTTATTAATTTTGATGAAACTGATGAACCTCGTCAGAAAGTTGATACTAAGGATGTATTACCTTATGATTCTAATTTATTACGTAAGGTTGATGAGTTAGAGCTTTCGGTTAGATCATATAATTGCTTGAAGAATGATAATATTACCTATATAGGGGATTTAGTACAAAAAACTGAATCTGATATGTTAAGAACTCCAAATTTTGGTAGGAAATCACTTAATGAGATTAATGAGCTTTTGGCAAGTATGAATTTGCATTTAGGGATGAAAATTGCGAATTGGCCTCCTGAATCCATTGAGAGTTTAAGTAAACAATATAGTGAAGAATAAAAGTGAGGTTATATTATGAGGCATCGTGTTGCTCATAGGAAGTTCTCTCGTACTAGTGCTCATAGAATGTCTATGCTGTTAAATTTGTCTATATCTTTAATTAAGCATGAGAGAATTACTACTACTTTACCTAAAGCTAAGGAGCTACGTCCTTATGTAGAAAAATTGATTACTATTGGTAAAGTATATAAAGAGAAGAACTTAGTGTATGGGAAAAGATTGTTAATATCTAAGCTCAGAAACATTGATGCTTCCGATAAGTTGATGAATGTGTTGTCAGTCCGTTACAAAAGCAGAAATGGTGGCTATACTAGAATTATGAAAAATGGTTTCCGTAAAGGTGACTGTGCTCCTATAGCAATTATAGAACTTGTTGATAGGCAAATAGTATCTCAATCTTAGGTGTAGTTAAAAAATGATTAAGCATATTTTATTTTAATATGTGTGCTTAGTTTGGCTCAAGTTTATAGTTGTTAAGTATTAGTTTTTTTATGAGGTTTACACTTTCCTGGTTAATGCAGTACTTAGATACTGATGCTTCTTTAGATGTTATCGTTTCCAAATTGAGTGATATTGGTTTAGAGGTAGATAGTGTAGATTATAGAGAGCATTTACAACCTTTTATAGTTGTGCAGATTGTAGATGTAGTACCGCATCATGCTGCTGATAGGTTAAGTATTTGTCAAGTATATGATGGAAATCAAGTTTATCAAATAGTTTGTGGTGCTTCTAATGTTAAGGTTGGTATGAAATCTGTACTAGCTTGTATTGGTGCTGTTATACCGAAAAATCAAGTTGTTATTAAGGTAGCTAAGCTACGTGGAGTTGATAGTTATGGTATGTTGTGCTCTAAAGATGAGTTGGGAATTACAGAAAATATTGATGCTGATAGTGGAATAATAGAGCTACCTGAGACATATAATGTGGGGGATAATTTTTTCTTTTGTGAGCCTGTAGTAGAATTGAACATTACGCCAAATCGTGGAGACTGTTTAGGAGTATATGGTATAGCGCGTGATTTAGCTGCTTCTGGTATAGGAAAATTAAAATCTGTTGATTTTTGTAATATTACTTTTGCTAATACTTGTATTTCTCCGGTTGAAATCTGTCTAGAAGTGCAAGGGATAGTTAAAGGGATATATATTAAAGGTATAAGAAACTGTGAAAGCCCTAAGTGGTTAAAAGAATGGTTATTTTCATGTGGTATCAAATCTGTTTCATGTGTTGTTGATATCCTAAATTATATTATGTTGTCTTTTAATAGGCCTCTTCACGTGTATGATGCAGATAAAATAGTGGGTAAGTTGATTTTCAAGAAAGCTGATGATGAGATAGAATTTTCTGCACTTAATGATAAGAAATATCTATTAGGCAAAGAAAATATTATAGCTGTTGATTTAGGATATAATGTTCATAGTGTTGCTGGAGTAATTGGTTCAGAATACAGTAAGTGCTTTTTTGATACAGAAAATATTTTCTTGGAATGTGCATGGTTTAATCCTGTAGATGTTGCTTTATCTTCTAGGAAAATAAAACTATCTACAGATTCTAGTTATCGGTTTGAGAGATTTGTTGATCCTGGATTTATTCAAAATGGATTAAAACTGGCTACGAAAATGATCTTAGAGTATTGTGGGGGTAGTCCTTCTGATATTGTTGGTGTACAAAATTATGTAAATGATAGTATTCATTTGAACTTTTCTCCGGATGCTGTACAAAAGGTTGGAAATGTTGATATTTCACGAGAAAAGATTCTTAAGTTTTTAGATGATCTTGGTTTTGTTATTGGAAATAATGGTAATAATATTTTGACCATGATTCCTCCATCATGGAGGTCAGATATCAAGCATTCTTCTGATATTGTGGAAGAAGTGCTTAGGTTATATGGATATGATAAAATTTGTGAGACTCCGATACCTGTTTCTAATATTGATTCTTTTGATAATCTACATGATAGATTAAGGTCAGTGCTATTAGCGGAGGGTATGACAGAAGTAGTGACATGGTCCTTTACAAGTATGGAGTTTGCCAAAAAGTTGGGGTATGAGTCGGATGTTATGTTGATAGATAACCCTGTTAATAGTAACATGAATTTAATGCGTCCTAGTGTTTTGTTGAATTTATTACAAGTTATATCTGAGAATCAAGCATATGGAAGTAGTGAAATAGCGATTTTTGAGATAGGTCAAATATATAATGTTAGTAATGTATGTAGTAGTAATAGCTATGTAGTAGGTGGCGTGAGGTATGGGAATAACTTACCTCGTAATTTTTATAAAACTGATAGAGTAGTTGATATATTTGATGTAAAGTCTGATTTCTTGAGAATTTTACAAGAAATGAATATTGATTGTGATTCTATTGATTTAGTAAGGTCTACTAGATCATGTCTTCATCCTATGAAATCTGCAGATGTATATTTTAATAATATTCTGATAGGGTATTTTGGAGAACTACATCCTAGTATTGTTCACTTGTATGAAATAAAACGTCCTATAGTTTGTTTTGAAGTATTCTTATATCAAATCACAAAAGTTGATTTAATATGCAGAGAATTTGTAGAATCGCGTTATCAGTCTGTAAAACGTGATTTTGCCTTCTTAATTAGCAAAAACATAAACATTCAGCGTGTAATAGAGGTTGCTAAAAATACTAATGTGCAATTGATAGAAAGTATTTCGATTTTTGATATATATGAAGGAGATAATATAGGTGATGGTATGTTGTCTGTTGCACTATCTGTTACTTTTAGATCACTTGACCATACATTAAATGATCAAGAAATAAAAAGTGCTTCTGATCTTATAATTGATGCAATTAGTCGAGAGCTAAAGGGTGTTCTCAGATCTTGTTAAGTTTATTTTTAGTAGAAGTTGCATAAGTTTCTTATATTTTTCATATAGTTTATTTCTAAGGTGTATTTTTATCACTGTTAGTTTTTTGAAGACGTAGCTATTTTTAGAAATTATAGATATGGATATGGTGTGATATTTTTTGCCTTGATATTGGTATAGTATTAATAAAATCAGTCTGAAATTGTAATATATTGAGTAACCACCCTATTAATTCAGGAATCTTTGTAGAAAAATAGAGATATTATTTGAGTTTTTTATATAACAGACTTTTTAACATAAAATAATGTGAATATTATGTTGTTTCTGTAAATTATGTAGCTAAAAAAATTTTCTCTGATCTTTAATATGTGTTTTATTCGTGTAGGAAATGTAAGGGTTATTTGTAAATATTGTTAGCAAAATAGTATATAAATTAATATTATTTAATTTATATACTATCTGTAAATACGATGATTTCAAATTTTATATCATTTTTGTATAGGCAACTAGAAAGTAATAGGAATACTTTAGTGTTATGGATTCCTGTGCTGCAAGGGGTTGGTATAATAATATATTTTTCTCTAGCAAAAGAACCGCAAATCTATATTGTAGTAAGCATCATTTTTGTATTGTTAATAAGTTTAGTTTCGATAGTTTTTAAAAAGAGTCATTTTTTATTTTTGCCGATTTTCTATGTATTGTTAGGTTTTATCACTGTTTATATAAAAGCTCATTGTTTTTCTTATAATGTATTAAGTACAAAAATATATGGAAAGGATATTGTAGGGATAGTAAAAGAAATAAGTAGTAAGCAATCACATAAAAAAGTGGTTATTTGCAATGTTGAAAATATTAAATATCATATAAAGTGTATTCGGTTGATATCTCGTACTCAATGGGATAGTAATATTGAAGTAGGTGATCGGGTTTTATTTTCTGCAGTTATTTATCCTCCGCAAACCGCAGTCTCACCATTTTCTTATGACTTTTCTCGCATTTCGTATTTTAAGAAGATAAATGGGGTAGGGTTTACTGTAAGTGATGTAGAATTATTTGAAAAAAGAAAAAATAAAAACATCTTGGAGTATGTCGAATTAATTAGGTTACGTATCTATGACCTTTTACTAAAAAATTTAACAGGAGAAAGTGCTAATATAGTAAGTGCGTTATTAATTGGGAAGAAAGATGGAATTAGTAATGATGTAATGGATAATATTAGAAATGCAGGGATAGCTCATCTGTTTGCTATTTCTGGATTACACTTGTCGTTTATTGCTGGTTTGTTTTTTTCTTTATCGAGGAACCTATTGGTTTTGTCTAGAAGTATAGCTGAAAGTTATGATATAAAAAAAATATCTGCTGTAATAGCTATTGTAGTAAGTTTAATATATTTGTTAATTGCTGGAATGCCAGTTTCTGCTCAGCGTGCGTTTATTATGACAAGTTATGTTTTTGTGAGTATTCTAATTGATCGACGTCATAATAACTTTCGTTCTATAACACTTGCAGCATTTGTTATATTGTTGTTTTATCCTGAAGCAGTGCTTAATCCAAGTTTTCAAATGTCTTTTGCTGCTGTGTTAGCGCTTATAGCAAGTTGTGATATTTTTACGAAGCTTATTGTTATGGGTAGTGTGTTCCAGTATTTTTCATCAATAGTTTTTAGTTCATTTATTGCAGGGTTAGCTACTTTACCGTATGTTATATATCACTTTAACAGTTTTTCTGTTGTTGGAATTTTTGCTAATGTATTAGCAATTCCAATTACCACATTTTTTATTATACCTTTGAGCTTATTATATGTTGTATTGAGTCTTTTTGGTCTGGAGTCTTATGTTTCGTATATATTAGAAAGTCCGATAAAATTGCTTTTATATATATCCAATTGTGCATCTAAAATGAATAGTTTAATATTGTCATTTCATGCATTTTCACCAGCTTCTATACTGGTAATTACATTAGGATTTTTGTTTTTATGTTTATGGCATGGAAATGTAAGATTCTTAGGGTTTATAGTTATTGGATGCGGTTTTTTTCTTGGTTTTCAGTATGTTACACCTGATATATTGGTCAATGTTAACAATATTGTAGTTAAAGAGTCTGATAGGCAATTATATTTGGTTAACAAAAAAGCACATGTTACAAGTTTTATAAATTTGGTGTGGGCTAAGCAAAACGGTCAACAAAAACTGTTAAAACATAATTTACAAGGTAACCAGTGGTTATTTTGTGAGAGCAATAAAAAGGGATGTATATATAATAATCGAAAAGGAAAAGTTTTGATTGCTTATAAGCCTGAATATGTAATACAAAATTGTCTAGATGTAGATTTGGTTATACAATTTGGGAAATTTATTTATCCACAGGTATGTAATACGCGGCATCTTAGTTATAATGATATTATAAGCTATGGACCATATTTTATTAGTGTGGTCCATGGTAGAATAAGAATTGATAAACTGGATCGTAATAGGATATGGAATACATAATATAGTGTAGTAGGTTTTGTGTATTTCTAGGATGAATTGTAAGTTGTATTTTGAATATATGATAAATGATATGTATAGTAGTTAGTGAGCTGACTTGTAATAATGCATTAGTATAATGGACCTTAGTATAGACAGTAAAATTATTATAAATTGAAACCTAATCACGTAAAATTAAGTATAAAAGCTTGGTAATTACATATTATGTGATATTTAATATTTTGAATGCAAATAAGTTACTTATTAGTTGTTTTTCTACTATTCTAATAATATTTTTGCCATTAAGTGCGGAAATTTGTAGAATATATGTTACATGATACTTTGTATTTTCGGTACAAAGAAGTTGCTGATTAGTTATTTTTTCTGCTATCCTAATAATATTTTTGTCATTAAGTGCGGAAATTTGTGGAATATATGTTACATGATACTTTGTGTTTTCGGTACAAAGAAGTTGCTGATTAGTTGTTTTTTCTGCTATTCTAATAATATTTTTTGCCATTAAGTGCGGAAATTTGTGGAATATATGTTACATGGTACTTTGTGTTTTCGGTACAAAGAAGTTACTGATTAGTTATTTTTTCTGCTATCCTAATAATATTTTTGCCATTAAGTGCGGAAATTTGTGGAATATATGTTACATGATACTTTGTGTTTTCGGTACAAAGAAGTTATTGATTAGTTGTTTTGTCTAATATTGTGATAATGTTTTTTCTCAATATGCTTTATTTTTTTATATATTTTTGAGAAGTAATGGGTCTTTAGATAAGTGGTAATAAAACCTAATAATGTAGAAACAGGTGAAAGGTAATTATTTCTATAGAGCTGTCAGCTGGACTTATCAGTTAACAAAATATACTAACTGCATTATTATATGGCTTTGTGATCCTGTATTTAGGAGAAGAATATATTTTTATGATCTACTTGAAAGTATTGTTGTACTAGATGTAATAGGTTGGTTTTATAGGAATGTGAATATAATTAACTTATTTTGTTTTTGTAGATTGTAATGAATACTTACTAAAACAGTATTTATGGTTATTTACTAAAAGCTTTTTCTTAAGTATTAGGAAAAAGCTTTTAGTAATTTAAGCTATCGAAATTATGAGATGCTTACCTACTTAAATGCTGTTTAAAAATACTATCTTTGTATTGTGGAAATAGCACTAACATTGCAATAGTATTGACAATCAACATAAGTGACATAGAAACATCAGCTACATTCCATAAAAACTGAACTTCCCATAATGCACCTATTGGAAGTATTATTACAAATAAAATGTACCAGAGCTTAATAAGTAGATTATTTTTTCCATTTGTGAAGTAGTATAAGCTACTTTTAGCACAAGTAAACCAAGTGAAAATAGTGGTAAATGAAAAGCAAAACATAATCATCATAATTATGTAATCTACATATTGTGAGTTAAATGCGGCTTTAAAGGCTGCAATACACATGTTGGTACTTTCTAGTGGTCCATGCCATGCATCGGTGACAAGTATTACTAGTGTTGTAAATATTGCAACGATCACTACTATAAACGGAGAAATTATAGATATTAAACTTTGAGTTAGTTTAAAGTCTTTACCATCACTGTTTATGGCAGAATGTACAATTCCTTCTAATCCTAACCCAATATCTGTTGCAAATATACCTCTAAAAGTTCCAACTTGAATTAAATGTAGTGTTTCTAGTATAAATGCTGCAAACATTCCATTTTTGAAACTATCAAAATTGAGGAAGCTAGATAACATTAATTTTACAGAAGGAATTATGTTATCATGGAACTTATACAGTACACTAAATGATAGCATTAAATAGGCTATAGCCATTATTGGTACAATTCTTGAAATCAACATAGCAACATTCTCTAATTTTAATCCTGTAATAAAGAAAAATGCTGCCATCATAAATAACCCTCCTATTATTGGAGGCTGATTTATTAATTTCATAGGTATTACTATAGAATTAACCTGTACAAAATTACCTGCAGTAATAGCACATAATGAGATAAGTACTGCAAATACAATACTCATCTTATTTGTCTTAAATGCACGTTTGAAATACATAGCGTGTCCGCCAAAATATCCATGATCGACTTTAGCACGTGTGTCTATGCTTATGTAACAATTTACGTATTTTATTATTGAACAAATTATTACAATAATTACCATCCAAAGTGCAAATCCAGGGCCTCCTGATTTCAGTGCAACTGCTGTACCTGAAATATTTCCAACTCCTAAATTTCCTCCAATTATTGTACATAGTGCTGCAATGGAGAATGATTTATCCCGATACTTGGATTTTGTAATTAATGATATTGCATCTGGTAATTTTCTAATTTGTAAAAAATTTGATTTTATTGATAGATAAACACCTGTCGATAATACCAGAAGTGCTGATATTAACAGTAAAATATTGAATATACCCATATTGTTCCCCCACACATAGTTAAAAAAAACTGAAAAACTATAAGCACTATTTGGTGATATTATATTGGTTACAGTGTTTTAGAGTATAAATGGGACGTATTAAGATACTGAACTAATCTAGATAACATGTCTTTGAATTTTATTTTCGGTGTATCTTTACTAGCTATTAGTATATAACAGTACCCCCTCCTAGCATGCTTTGCTATAATGTTTTCTGCTAATACACGAAAACGCCTCTTAACCTTATTACGTACAACAGCCTTACCAACCTTTTTACTGACTGTAAAACCAACTCTAATAACGTCACATCCTAAAGGTTCAGAGCACTCTTGAACAACTTGCAGAAATAAGCCAAAACTCCCTATAAAACAACCATTATGCTTTGCAAATAAAAAATCCTCTCTTCTTTTTATTGTTACTACGCCTCTTAAGCGCATAAAACACGACGACCTTGAGAGCGCCTGCGGTTTAAAATCTTTCTACCCATACGCGTTGACATTCTCGTCCTGAAGCCATGTCTACGCTTACGTATTATCCTACTGGGCTGAAAGGTTTGCCTCATATCAAAATCCTCTTTACAGAAAGTTAAAAGCATATGTAAATACTTACATGTTGTCTGATATTTGTCAAGACTAGTAAATACATTTTTTATTGATAAAAACTAGTATTTATTTAGTTGTCTCATTAATGTTTTAATGATCGTGTAAATATTCTATAATTAAGTATTTATTTTTTATATTAATACAAAAGACTACTAGTAATGAGCTAAGTGTAGGTATATTCATAGTTTAATAATGCATTAAGTATGGAATTACTAGTGATTTTGTAACTTTCTTTGTAATAAGAGATAATTTTATGTATAGTTTCTTTTCTTACTAAGGTGCACTCAGTATTATTAATATTTATAATGTAAGTTTCTTCTTATTTTGATAGATTGTTGTTGTATGGTTAAAGCTACTAATCCTATAAGTTAGGTACTTTTTAGTAAATTTATCAATATAATTTTTATATACCATAATTATAATATTAAGTTTATTAATGCTTGGAATTTTATCTATAAATTTTTTAATGTAAAGCATTATATATTATCAAATATTTGGATGCCGCTGACATATTATAAAATTTTGTTTAAAATAATATAGTTTTATGTGCGTTTGTTGTACTTTGAAAAATTTATATGATCAAAAAAGTTGTATTATATTTCTGTTGTGAAAAATGTGATAAATAATCTTGAATTTCATGCTGTCTATTAAAAAGTCATGTAAAAACTATTATAGAGTGAGATAATGTTCTAAATTCTTTGTTGTAATTATTGTATATTATAATTTTTTTCTGGTAATGCCTTGGTTATCATTCTAAATATCGATCCTTTTAGGATTAGGCGTTAGTAATCTTCCAACGTGGAATAAGTTTTCTTTATGTGCTTTGTTGGTAGTTATGAGTATTTTTAACATCAAATTAAGAATGATATATAATTTAATTGTAGTTAAAATATCTAATTAGTGTTGTATCTCTTATTAAGAAATTTGCTATTTATTGAAGCAGGGTACTTGAACATGAACTTAATTTGTAAGTTTTTCTATGCTAGAGACTAGAGTACTTAGTGTATTGTGAAATATTGAGATGGCAAACTGTTAAAAAAATCAACTTATGCTGTGGTTATATAAATATTATTTTGCTATAGGTAATTTATTAGCAGATTCACTATTATTGTTAGGCAAAGCTTGAAAAATTTATGAATATTACATCAGGTTTCTTTTCTAAAAAAACAAAAGATTGATATTAGTGAATTTGACACTTTAATAATATTAAGAAAGATAAGTATTATTCTGTATGAATTTTATAATTGTAAAATAATAATGTTACTAAAAGTGTTTATTTTTTATTCCTAAAGTAGGTTTTATACTGAATTTTGTTCGGATGTATCCCTAAAAAGAGTACAATTTAACTTATAGGACTAGTGATATGTTTTTTAGTGTGATATACAAATTACAGTTATTCTCTATAGAAATGTTATAACTATTTATGTTATATACATATGTTTCTGTTTTTGATAAATATATATGTATAGTGTTAGGGGATGTATATGTTGTCTAAACTTAGAAGTATTGTTTCAAATTTTGAAGGATATTATTTCTTATTAAGATTACATAGTGCATGGGTAATATGTTTATTGGCTTTTCCTAGTTGTACAAGTATACTTTTAGTGTCTAATAATCTATTGCGTGATACTTTATATATGTTTTTGTGTACTGTAGGCTCATTTCTTGTGAGATCTGCTGGCTGTATAATTAATGATATTTGTGATAGAAAAATAGATATAGCTGTGGAACGAACTAAAGCTAGACCACTTGCTAATGGAACTTTGACTGTTTTTCAAGCATTAAAAATATTAGTAGTATTGTTGTTATGTGCAAGTATACTGCTTGTATTTACTAATATGTATACAGTTAAAATAAGTATTGTATCTATGGTTCTAGTAATTTTATATCCGCTAGCCAAGAGGTATTTTTCTTGGCCGCAGTTGTTATTAGGGATAGTGTTTAATACTGGAGTGTTGATTGGATGTACTATGGTTGTTGGGCATCTGACATTGAGTAGTGTGTTGCTTTATATTGGATGTGTTTTTTGGACATTAGGTTATGATACTATATATGCTGCACAAGATAAAGAATATGATATGCAACTGGGTTTAAAATCTACTGCAGTAAAATTTGGTAATGATATAAGACTGTGGATTAAAAGATTATACACAATCGCTATAACAATGTGGATATCAGCTGGTATTATAACTGTATTGCATCCTATATTTTATCTTGCTATGTTTATAATAGCTGGGGTTTTCTACTACCAATATAAAAAATCAGATTTTGACAATCCTGCAAAATGTATGTATATGTTTAAAATCAATACATATGTAGGACTAATCTTATTCTTGGGTACTTTGCTTGGTAGGATTATGAGGTAAGGTTTATAAAAATTGCTTGAGTTTCTTTGTTATTAAGGTATATAAGTAAATGCAGGTAGGTGATTTTTCTAAAGCTTATCTTAAGTCTTGTTTAAGTGAATTTGTTACTGGCGTAACTGTTGTTACTACAGTTAGTGATAGTGGTACTATGCATGGTATTACTGTTAACTCTTTTAATTCTGTCTCATTAGTTCCACCAATGGTATTGTTTTCAATTGAAAAATCTGCTTCAAGATTTAAAGTGTTTGCTAAATGTACTAGATTTATTGTTAATGTGTTAAGCCATAAGCAAAAGGAGATATCTAGAAGCTTTGCAGCGTGTGATCTTCAGAATTGGGAAGATTTTCAATATAATGTTATAGATGGTATTCCAGTGATTAGTGGTTGTATGTCTTATATATACTGTATGAAGAAATGTATGTATGATGGTGGGGATCATAAAATAATAATTGGTCAAGTTATAAATTGTTCTAAATTAAATACTCAAGATAGTCCATTAGTATATTATAGAGGACGATATATGATTTTAGGAGACGTGTTATGAACAAAGTAAAGGTAGGAATAGTTGGTTGTTTAGGTAGGCAGGGTAGGCATTTAGTAAATGAGATATCGGCAAGTGATCTTGCTCAGGTAAGTGCAGGTCTTGTGCGTACTGGTAATGAGTATGTTGGGAGAGTATTAGGTTCAATTGTTGGATGTAATTGTGATGCAAAAATTACTGATTCGTTAGAGTATCTCTTTGACGTGTCAGATGTTGTGATAGAATTTACTAATCCTAATACTATGATAGAATGTATGAAAATGGCTGAACTGAAGAAGAAGCCTATGGTCAGTGGTACTACTGGGATGTCTGAAAATATGGTTTTTCAAAATTATATTAAAAGTGTGCCTTTATTGTGGAGCGCTAACTTAAGTTTTAGTATGAATATAATGTTGAAATTGGTTGAAAACGCTGCCAAAATGTTATCCGGTTATGATATAGAGATATGGGAAATACATCATAGGTACAAAAAAGATGCTCCGTCTGGTACGTCTTTAATGTTGGGAAAAGCTGCAGCAAAAGGTATGGGAGCCCAATTTAAAATGAATCAGTATATAAAAGGTGGTCAAGAAAGTAGACAGGACAGCACTAGTATTGGATATGCTGTATCTAGGGGTGGTTTAGGTCTTAGTGATCATAAAATTATATTTGCTGGTGATGAAGATGTTCTAGAATTTAGTCATAGAACAACAAATAAAAATGTTTACGCAAAGGGTGCTCTAAAAGCAGCTTTGTGGCTAATAAAGCAGCCTGCTGGTATATATACTGTGTCAGATATAATGATGACGCAATAATTATTTCGGTAAAAAATATGTCTCTAAAGGTTCATGCATCTGCTAAAAACTTAAATTTGTGGTATGATAATAACCAAATTTTACATGATATCAGTTTAGACATATACAAGAAAGAAGTTACTGCATTTATAGGGCCTTCAGGATGTGGTAAGTCTACTTTTCTCCGATGTTTTAATCGTATGAATGATTTTGTATCGAATTGTAGAATTAAAGGTAATTTAACAATTGAAGATATAGATGTTTGTTCTGTGAATACAAATGTAGTTCTTTTACGTGCTAAAGTTGGTATGGTATTTCAAAAGCCTAATCCTTTCCCTAAGTCTATATATGATAATGTTGCATATGGGCCAAAGTTACATGGATTGGCTAAGAATAAGAAGAAACTAGATGAAATAGTTGAAAAGAGTTTAACTAGTGTTGGTTTATGGGAAGAATTGTCTGATAGGTTAAAGGATAATGCTTTTGAATTATCGGGTGGGCAACAGCAACGTTTATGTATAGCACGTGCTATTGCTGTGAGGCCGACAATGCTACTAATGGATGAACCATGTTCTGCTCTTGATCCTTTTGCTACTAATGTTATTGAAAATTTGATACAAAACTTAAAAAAGAATTTTACTATTATTGTAGTCACTCATTCTATGAAACAAGCTCGTAAAGTATCTGATAAAGTGGCATTTTTTGAATCTGGTAAGTTAGTTGAATATAATACTACTGATGAAATATTTAACAATCCACAATCTAGCAAAACAAAAAGATATATAGTAGATCACTTATAACAGTTTTTGTTCAACAAAGAAACGTAATTGAGTTGCTTTAATACTTAGTATGTTGTGCTTTATACACGATATGTTATAAAACTAATAGTGTTAAACATATGTGTTTTAATGGTAATAAAGTAAGCTGTAGTATTAATTTCTATTATGTAAGTTCATTTGTATAATGAATTTAATGTAATTTACAAAAGTTGAATTGTTTTAGGTATTAATGGTGTGTTTATTTGTATATTGAACTCTAGTGTCTGGAGAGTACTATGTTGTTGCAGTAGGAGTTACCTGATAGGTATATAGGAATAGTATAATTGTAGAGTGTGCAAATGAAAATTTTTCTGTTGAAACTGTAATGGTATGAGTTTATTTGATGTGTTGTATATACTTAAAAATAGCAATCAGTTTTTTTATAAGAGTAAGAACAGCTGATATTCAGTAATAAAGTTGTTGTCGTTATTAAAAATGTGAGTTTAATCTTTTATACAAAAGTTCTGTGATCTTGAAACCTTCTGTTATTATATTACTGAGTGAGTGTCCATTTTTTTTGTTCTGTATTTAGTGTATTATTCAATATAGATTCTCTAATAGCACGCATTAGGTTGTTCATGAAATATATATTGTGTATTGTAAGTAAGCTATATGCGAGTATTTCTTTTGCTTTTAAAAGGTGATGTATATATCCTCGTGAGTGATTGGAACATGTAAAACATTTACAATCCTGTTCTATCGGGTTTGTATCTATTTTAAATCTTTCATTTCGTAAATTGATGTGTTCTCTATTAGGGGTTTCTTCATTTCTGTATTGTACTTTTACTAATGCTCCTCCATGCCTAGCTAATCTTGTGGGATATACACAGTCAAAAGTGTCTATACCTGCCTTAACTCCTTGAAAAATATCGTCAATATTACCTATGCCTAAAAGATGTATGGGACGATCTTTATTTAAGTTGTCTGAGGTAAAAGAAACTATATCATACATTTGTTGTTTACAGTTTCCTAGTGAGCCACCTATTGCATGTCCAAAAAATGGAGTATTGTTGATAAAGTCACAACTTTCTCTTCTTAAGTCTTGATAAACTCCTCCTTGAATTATTCCGTATAATGCTTGGGAGTTATCATTAATTTTGTTAAATTCATTAATACATCTAATGGCCCATCGATTACTCATAAGCATTGAATTTTTAGTATAATTGTAACTTACGTGGAATGGAGTGCACTCATCTAACACTACAACTAAATCTGCTCCTAGCTTATGTTGAATTTGTATAGATTTCTCAGGAGTTAAGTGATATATATTACCGTTTATATAAGATTTAAAAGTTGCACCATCTTCATTAATTGATATTAGGGTTTTGGATTTATTTGATCGTCCTGTGCTTTTTATCTCTTGTGATACTGACCCGTAACCTAGGCTAAAAATTTGATATCCTCCTGAATCTGTAAGTATCGGTTTATTCCATCCAGTGATTTTATGTAGTCCACCTAATTTTTTTATAATATCTGCACCTGGTTGTAGCATTAAATGATATGTGTTAGACAGTATTATTTGTGTATTAGATTCTTTAACTTTTGAAATATCAAGAGATTTAATAGCTGCTTTTGTAGCACAAAATATAAAAGCTGGCGTGTTAATTGTACCATGAGGTGTATTTATAGTACATAACCTTGCTTTGTTATGTTGATATTCAACTTTAAATTGGAAGCTTTTGTACATGAACAATATAAAGATTCAATATTTTTCAATAATGTTTAAGTTATTTTATAAATTTTTGCTAGATTTTAGTTGAAAAAAGTTTGCTAATTCTTGTTTTTTCGTTAATAATATACCCTGGTATTTTGAATTGTGGAGTTTATATTAATGGCTGTACCCAAAAGAAAAAAGTCAAAGTCACGTCGTAATATGCACCGTTCACATTGTAGATTAAGAGTTCCTAATATTGGAATTGACAGAACAACTGGGGAATATAAGTTATCTCATCATATATGTTTAGGTGGGTACTATAATGGTAAGCAAATAGTAGAAGTCGATAATAATGTATAATTGTTTTGATACTGATGAATATTGGGAAATATATAGATGAGCACAATATCAATTGCAGTAGATGCTATGGGGGGGGATTTTGCTCCAGAGGCAGTAGTAGGTGGTTTGAATTTTGCTTTAACAAATTTATTAGTTGATAAAAACGTCTCTTTTAATATATATGGTCAAGAGGATTATGTATTACCTATACTAGATAGGTATAAAATAGTACGTGATAATAGTATTTTTATTAATACATCAGATGTTGTCTTGGCAAATGATAAGCCTTCTTTTGCTCTAAGAAAGCGTAAATCTTCTAGTATGTGGTGTGCAATTGATAGTATAAAAACTGGTATTTCATCTGGAGCAGTATCTTGCGGTAATACTGGAGCTTTAATGGCTATATCACGTTTTGTATTAGGTACTCTCTCTAATGTTGATCGTCCAGCTATTTGTACTAAAGTTCCTTCTAGGTCTAAGGATTTTGTAATATTAGATTTAGGTGCTAATGTTGAATGTAGTGCAAATTCTTTATTTCAGTTTGCTATTATGGGTTGTGCTTTTGCAAAAGCTGTATTAGATATATCTAACCCTAAAGTTGCATTACTTAATGTTGGTCAGGAAGAAGTTAAGGGTACTGGTGTAATTAGGGAAGCATTTTCCTTATTAAAAGAAGCTAAGGGTAATATAGATTTTTGTGGTTATGTTGAACCTAGAGATATGGTAGATGGTAAAGTTGATGTTGTAGTTACTGATGGTTTTTCTGGTAACGTTGTGTTAAAGGTATCTGAGGCTATGGCAACTAGTATTACTTCAATTTTTAAAGCATCAGTTTATGAATCTATAGTAACAAAAATTGCAGGGTTATTACTCAAGCCAAAATTGGTAAAGAATTTTAGTAGATTTAATCCTAAACTGCATAATGGAGCTATGTTTTTAGGGGTAAATGGTGTAGTAGTAAAAAGTCATGGGGATGCTGATGAATTGGCTTTTGCTCATGCTGTAAAAGTAGTTGTTAATGCTGTAGTTCATGATATTAATGCTAAGATTGTTCATGAATTAAGTTAAAAAAGTAGTATTATTAAATGAGAAAATCTAGCATATTAGGGATAGGTTTTTATTTACCTAAAAACTTAGTAACAAATAATCAGCTTGCTTTGACTGTTGAGACCAGTGATGAATGGATAGTTAAGAGAACTGGTATTAAACAAAGGTATATTGCTGCAGATAATGAAATGACGTCAGATATGGCTCTAGAGGCAGCGAGTCTTGCTTTGAGTGATGCAAATGTTGATCAAAAGGATGTTGGTTTAATTATTGTTGCCACTACTACCCCGGATAGGACATTTCCTAGTTGTGCTACTATAGTTCAGTCTAAATTGGGGTGTAAGAATGCTTTTGCTTTTGATGTTCAGGCTGTTTGTTCTGGGTTTATATATGCTATGGCTATAGCTGATAATTTTATAAAAGCTGGTCAAGTTAATGTATCACTGGTTATAGGTGCTGAGGTAATGTCTAGGATTATAGACTGGCAGGATAGATCTACATGTGTATTATTTGGTGATGGTGCAGGTGCTGTTGTTTTAAGTAATAATTCTATACGAGATAGTGGTATTATCTCTACTGACTTATATTCTGATGGTACTCTAAATCATTTATTGTATACGAATGGTGGTGTAGCATATAATGGTATTGCAGGTACAATATGTATGAATGGGACAGTTGTATTCGAACATGCGATTGAAAAATTAACTGCTTCGATAGCTAGTATGCTAAATAAAAATCATTTGAGTTTAGATGACATTAACTGGTTTGTATTACATCAAGCTAATATTCGTATTATTGAGTTAGTAGCGAGGAGGTTAAATATACCTTATGAGAAAATGGTAATTAGTATAGATCAGCATGCTAATACGTCTGCAGCTTCAATACCATTAGCGTTGTCTTATGCGAAAAATGCAGGAAAGTTAAAACAAGATGATCTTGTAGTTTTAGCGGCAATAGGTGGCGGTATTACCTGGGGAGTATGTTTAGTTAAATTATAATTTTGTAAAATTTTTGTTTATTCTAACTATCAGATAGTTAAGCGAGTATATATCTTAGTATTTGTGTAAGGCTTATAATATTGTTTTTATATTTTTAATATTTTGGTTTTTATAAAAGTTTTGAAATTATAAGATAGGTATTAGTCTGGTGAATTAGTTAGAGTGTATGTTGAGATAAATTAAGGTACATTGTTTATTATTATATATAGTAAGGCATGTAAGTATTATAATATTAAAGTAATATTTTTATGGTCAGTATATAATAAAATCTAATTTTTCTAGTTCATATTAGTAATGTGGGTAGTTTATTATATGTATGCAAGATAAATGTTATGAAAAATTTTATATAAAGAAAAGCTATAGAGAAACATGCTAAATATTATGAATAATAGTAATATTTTTAGTAGATCATATTATTTTAGCCGTACTATCATGTGTGTAAATAGTCAAAATATAAAATTTATAGCCATAGCAAGTTACTTACCAAAGTTGTATTTTCAATATAATTCTTAATTTATATTCTATATATATCACAAGATTGACAGATTTCTTCTGCTATTGTGTTGTTATAAGATTGAAAGATTATGTTTAGTACTTGAAGTTGTTTTATATCTGGTTGTAAAAAATTGCAATTCAAGAAATTACATATTGAAAGTTTATAATATATAATTCTTAATTTATATTCTATATATATCACAAGGTTGGCAGATTTCTTCTGCTATTGTGTTGTTGTAAGATTGAAAGATTATGTTTAGTACTTGAAGTTGTTTTGTATCTGATTGTAAAAAATTGTAATTCAAGAAATTACATATTGAAAGTTTGTAATGTAATTCTTGATTTATATTTTTCTATATAGGGAAATTATCTATATCACTTTCCCACTATTACGTTACTATAGAAGTAAGATATATGCAGTTTTAGTAGTTAGATTTATTTTTTACCCAATTAGAGAAATTATTGTAAAGAAATTACATATTAAAATCTGCAGGGTTATATTTTGCTGTGTAATCCTTAAATCTACCTTTTTCTGCTTCAAAAAATAGTTTAACGTTTCCTATTGGACCATTACGCTGTTTTGAGATTAATACATCTGCTACATTGCTTATTGAGTTCATCTTTTCTTGCCATGCTATATGCTTATTTGTTCCTTCAGCAGGTTGTTTTCTAAGTTCGTAATATTCTTCTCGGTATAAAAACATTACAATATCTGCATCTTGTTCTATACTACCAGAGTCTCTTAGATCTGAAAGTTGGGGTTTTTTGTCATCGCGTTGTTCTACTAGCCTAGATAATTGAGATAGTGCCACTACTGGTATATTTAATTCTTTTGCAATAGCTTTAAGTCCCTGTGTTACTTCAGAAACTTCTTGGACTCTATTTTCTCCACTACGTTTAGTTGTCCCTTTTACTAATTGTAGGTAATCTATAAAAACTGCTCCCAAATTATATAGTTGATGCATTCTTCTAATTCTTGTTCTTAAACTACTTATTGAAAGGCTGGATGTATCATCAATAATTAGTGGTAAATTGCATACTTTAGTACTGGCATCGATAACCTTATTGAGTTCTTCTCCACTAATTTTACCAGATAATGCTTTATATGAACTGACTTCTGACTCAATAGCTATTACTCTAGATGCTAGTTGTTCAGCTGACATTTCTAATGAAAAAAAACCTATGTGCATTCCAGTATATTGATCTTTACTATGTAGAAGTTTGCAAGCATTTAGGGCCATATTTAATGCTAAAGCTGTTTTACCCATAGATGGACGTGCTGCTAGAATAATTAGGTCAGATTTCTGCAACCCATTTAATAACTGATCTAAATCGCGAAATCCTACAGATATTCCCTGTAAAGTACCTTCATTACTTCTTGCAAATTCAATTCTTTTAGTAATATTTTCTACTAAAAATGCAAGTTTGCTATAAGTGCTATCTGATTTTCCTTGATTACTAAGTAAAAAGAGTTTTTGAGCAGCATTTTCTATCTGATATACAGCAGGATTATCAATGTCATAGTTGTAAGCATTGGTAATCATATCTTGTCCAAATGAGATAAGACATCTTCTTAAATATGCATCAACGACTATGTTTGCTATGTTTTTAATATCAAAAATGATACTTGCTTTTGTTGCTATTTTTGCTAAGTATTCAACACCTCCAGATTCAATTAATGCTTCATCATGGTCAAAAAACATTTTCAAACTCAACTCATTAGCAACTAGTCCGCGTTTATTGATTTTGAAAATTTGTTCGAAAATACGACGGTGTAACGGATCAAAAAAAACTTCACTTGTTATTAAATCTCCAACTGCATCGCAAACTCTATTATCACGCAACATTGCGCCCAGCAATATTTGTTCAGCTTCAATATTACATGGAAGTTCAGATATTAATTTCTCTAAATTTTTATTAGTGCTTGATTTCAAATCCAAGGTACCCTCTCACTATTTATATCATTATAACCTAAGATAAAAATCTAATACTATAATTTAGCCATACATTATTTATAGCTTCTCTGTGTCTATCATTAATGTTAAAGTTTGACTAATATTTATATTAGATAGCGTCATTTTACTCAAAATTACCTATAGATGACAAATTTTTTGCTAAGAATTCTATAAGTATAGTGATTCATGTATTGTTGTTATGGTTACTCAATATATGTATATTGTAAACTATTAATGCATGAAAAAATTGTACTGTGGTTTATAGAAGGGAGAAAGTTAGTAGTGTCATAGTTGAAATTAGGTCCTTTTATTGTAGTACTAGATTGCTGATTATGTTGTTGTATCAGATTTGTGTGTGTATAGATTAGTGATGATTAGGATTTTTGTAAAATATATATAATAAATTATGAATTATTTGAGTGAGTTTGGTAGCAACCTTGGTGTTTAATTATTATGAATCTTATGCTGTTACCATAGTTTTGCATTGCACGTTAAAAATAGTAGTGTATTACAAAGTGTTTCCTTTGAGTGTAATGTAAATATTTACTTAGATCTTCCTCTATGTTTTCCTTGAGATAATGATTTCATACTTACAAACATTTGCCAAAATCCAGTTTGATTTTCATCAAATTTTAAGCCAGCAAACCTTTGTAGCTTTTCTGACATTACGAGTTTAGTCCATTGGCCTATAGGTTCCATAATTGCTACAATTTTCATATTGCTTTGATATTTTGGCATGTGGTCTTCTGCTATATACTTGTGTAGCATTTGGTGTTTAATGATTTCTTTCTGTTTCTTTTCTATATATAGCTTATATTTTTCTTCATCTGTTAACTTGTCTTCATAGTCATCATCAGTGAGTATTTTTAAAATAAACTGGTGTAAACAAGTCTTATATAAAGTAAATAACGCTATACAGATGCCTAAAGCACCTGAAGTTATGACTAACCATGTAAGAATATCAGAATACATAGGTCAACTTATAAAAATGCTAATATATTATATCATAATATAATGGTAATAGTAAACTCTATTGACAAATAAAATACATATATTAATAAATAACTTTTATTGTATAATAATATTTTGCTTAAAGATAAAGCAGTGTTTAATTACACCTATATGAGGCTAGCTATTAGTAAAGCACAAGAGGATTTACTAGAAGTACCAGTTGGAGCTGTGATAGTATATAATAATCAAGTAATATCTTGCAATAACAATTCAAATGTCAGAAATTGTGATCCGACTGCACATGCGGAGATTTTATCTATAAGAAATGCTTGTATTGTATTATCTACGCATATATTAAACCAATGTGATATGTACGTAACCTTAGAACCATGTACAATGTGTGCTCAAGCAATATCTTTTGCTAGAATACGTAGATTATATTTTGGAGCATATAATAAGAAGTATGGAGGTGTTGAAAATGGAGCTAGAGTTTTTCAATTCTGTCATAGTGTTCCAGAAGTATATGGAGGAATATTAGAAGAAGAAAATGTACAACTAATGACTAATTTTTTTAAAAAGTTAAGATAATAGTATATAGAATATTTTGCAAAACATTACTCTATAAAATATATAACATAATTTGCTTTTGATTGATTTTTTATAAATGTATATTGTGATTAGTATGTATGTTCTTAAAATAAAGGACTATTGTTTAGTTGTAGGTAATCTAATCTATAAATCATTGTTTGGGTTGAATATTGTCAAATTTATGTAATGTTAGTACTAATAATTTTATTATGGTTAAAAATGCCGTAGAGATATCATGTTAGATGTAAAACATTAAACGTAGTGTTGTTGTGTAATAAAACATAATTATAGTGGTAACAATGAGTAATCTCAAATGCTTTTTAATCTTTGTATGAAAGCTGTTATAAATTGGTTATAATGAAGGGTATTGTACCGACATGTTTGCTCTTGTTAGTCATAATATGGTGGGGTTTTGAGATAATATCTCTAGTATTATGTAAATATTGCGTTATAGAATAGGTTTAAATTGGTCATTATAGTTATAGGTAGTAAAAGGTAATATTAAAACTTCTCGTGGTAGACCATTTGTATGGCTACTAATAATTATATGCTGAACTTAAGATGTTATTTATACTGTCTAAATGTAGGTAAGTACACTAATAATAATTATCTATTATATTACTAATAGTGTAGTAGTTTTTTTATAATACTTTATAACAAGTAGTGATGTGTTTGTAGGTAATTTTCAACAAGATTATATAAATGATTTTTTCTGGATAGATTAATTGTTTATAGGATAAAGGATATTTGTAGAGATATCAGATAATGGTCTGTATTTTGTGTAATAAGTTGTGGTATATTTATGATATCTAGTGAGATAGTAAGTTTGAAATAATAGTTATAAGTAGATATATAAAGTGTTGTTTATATAATATTTGATGTTATCAGTGTGTATTTTATATGGTGTATATTATGTGTGAAAATAGTGATAAGCCTATATGATAAGTAGGGTTAGTATATTGTGATATATATTTTGATAATTTGGGAATCGTATAACAGGGTAAATTTCTGAATAATATGGTGTTTTGATAAAATGATAATTGTTAATATAATGTATAAGAAATTTTATGTTATCAATTTATATTTAAGGATACCGATTGGATAACTTATGTATGTTAATGATAGTTACATGTGAGATAATATTAATATCGTGTATCTGCTATTGTTGTGATATTTTTTATAAAATTACATTTATATCAATTAAGGTAAATATATTAAAAGTTATTATCATTGAAATTATATATTTGTTATTTTTGGTGTTTCTCTATTGGTACTTAAAATTATTCTTATAAGGTTTTCTTTGATAATAATTGACTGTACATATTGTTTATAATTAAATGAGTGTTTTATTAATTAGTGAGTAATTTTTGTTAGGATTTATTTTTATATTTAAATTTATATGACTAGAAAAGCTGGTATTGTAGGTGCGGGGTTAGTAGGTAGATTATTAGCATTGAGGTTATTACAAGATGGTTGGCAAGTTACCTTATTTGATAAATTTGGTAAGAATGATAGACAAAGTTGTGGTGCTATTGCTGCAGGTATGTTGGCGTTGTATTCAGAATTAGAAAAAATGGAAGAAGTGATTTTTGAACTAGGTATGAAATCATTGAATTTGTGGCCTTCTATTATTAAAGGTTTAGTAGGGAATACTTTTTTTACAATGTCTGGCAGTGTGATTGTAGCTCATAGAAATGATGTGTCAGAACTTGACAGATTTGTGATGTTTATTAAAAGAAAGTTGAAATTTAATCATTTGAGAATAATAGATGAGCAAGAATTAAAATTACTGGAACCTGAACTTTTATTTCCTTATGGTATATATTTACCATGGGAAGGTCATATTGATACTTCAGGGTTATTTCAGAATATCATGAGTACTTTAGAGCAATATAATGTTATATGGTATGAACATGTTTGTGTCAGCAAAATTGGTGACGGGTATATAGTTTTAGAAAATGGTATAGAATATAAATTTGATTTTGTATTTGATTGTAGAGGAATAGGTGCAAGAAATGATTTACCTGGTTTAAGGGCAGTTAGAGGTGAAATAATATTATTATATGCTCCACAAGTAAGTTTTAATAGGCCTATAAGAATGGTGCATCCTAAATATAGTATATATATAGTGCCTAGGCCTGGTTCTTACTTTGTTGTTGGGGCTACTGAGATAGAAAGTGATGATATGTCTGAGGTGTCTGTACAATCTGTATTAGAATTATTGTCTTCAGCTTATTCGGTACATAAAGGATTTGCTGAGGCTAGAATTATAGAAATGTCAAAAAATTGTAGAGCAGCATTTCTTGATAATTTGCCGAGAATATATGTTGAGGGTAATATAATTAGAATTAATGGGTTATATAGGCATGGTTATTTATTAGCTCCATCCTTAATAGAAGAAGTTATGCTTTTATTGAATGGATCTTCGGATATCAATTCTTCGATTGTTAATATATTGAATTGATACTATTATTGATATATAAATCGCTTTTTTGGATATTTAGATCAGATAGGAATGGTAGTAATCATTTGCTATTTATAGAAGGAATAGCCTTAGTTATGTGCTGCTTTCAGTAGTAGTGCTTCAATTGTTAGTGTATAGGGTAGTAATAGTATAATGCCGGTTCTTTGGATACTTAAAATAGATAAGAATGGTAATAATTAATATATCTAATAGAAGAAGTAGTACTGTGACTATGTATTTTCAAGTAGTAATTCTTTAATTATTAGTGTACTGAATTGATAATGGTATTGAGTAATCGTGAAATTTTGATATGTGTTTTAATTCGTTATAGTACTTTTAGTAATTAAGCGTTATGTTACTATAAATATGTTAGTATGAATCTGAAATTGACGGATTATTTATGTAAGCTTGGTAATATGTTATTTGAAATGTTGGATAATTAAGCACTTTTAGTATGACTTCGATAGTTATTTGAATAAGTTGATTTGTAAAAAATTTATAGATGAATTATGTTACTGATTATTTTTTAAGTTTTGTGTTGTCTTCATCAAATATTCAGTTTGTAAAACTTATAGAAGGCCAGATGGTTATTACATATACTTTAATTATTAGTTTAATATATGTGTAATATTTTATTGTGCTGGTATACTAAGTGTTTTAAATATAGTTTATGTTAATGTTATACTGAATTCTAATATATACTCTTAGTTTTTCTATGTAATTCATACAATATAAAAGAGCTTACTAATTATCTGGGTTTTTCTTCTCTTGTGGATGTTGTAATGTTTTAATTGCAGTAATATCAACTAATTTTATGTTAGTTTCATTGAAATTTTCAGGTTTATCAAAATTAGTGAAAAGTTCTAATGGCGCAATAATAGATCTTACCATGTCTTGTCTCATATTAATGGTACCCAACTCTATTGCTAGAGGGGCTTGATTTTGTCCAATAGTGAACTGCAATCTTTGGTCTTGTAGTATTGTCTTACCATCTAATTCTCGTATATTGTATTTTATACTTACAGTATCTCCACAACGAAACTTGTTAACAGTACCTTCGTAATCTTCAATAATATTGTTAAAGGTTAGTAAATTATTAACTGATGCAGGATATGTTGAATCAACAGATACTAATTTTACATAATACTGTTCTTTTGGTATGCCTTTTTGATCCATTAATATAATAATACGTTCGCCCCCTTCTTGCATACCATCTATTGCATAATTGAGTTCTTTGATAATGCTTTCTCCTAATTTGAATTTTATTTCTTGTAATGTATTTTTTAGCATTTCACTAATAATCTGCTTACTATCGTCAGTATATGAAAATTTATATATTATTGCTGAAATGTTTTGTCCGCATAATGCTGTCTTCCCTGACCCTTTAAGAGAGTCATGTTGTGTAAATGAATCTGGGATTATAGTTTTGCGTTTTATTTGTGATAAGTATTCTGCTAGTCCATTTTCTTTTATATAGTAATCGATTCGAGATTCAATCATTGGTCTAAGTAGGTGATATCCTATGTTATATGTAAGACTGTCAGGAAAGTTTATTTTATATGGTTTGTCGCTGTCAGTATGTTCTTTATTAGACATCATTTTTATAAATAATGGCTCACATATTTTCCCTATAATGGTTAAAACTATTATGATCAGGCAAACATATAACAATTTATATAGTATTTTCTTCATCGCTTATTGTAAGTTTCTTATAAACTCAGCTAAGTTGTTTAAAATATCTGTTTTATTTGGAAAAATAGCTAAGTATTCTATTGATCTATCTATTAAAGAATTCATATAATTTTCACTGTCTTCTTTGGTTAGTATGTTAAGTATGTTATTCTTAGATTTATCATCGCATATATCTTCTATATCATCTTTAATTTGAAAGGCAAGCCCTAGGTTTAATCCATAATTTCTTAGAGCATTAAGTTCAGTATCTGAGGCACCTCCAAGAATTCCTCCTAGTTCACATGCTACAGAAAATAACCGGGCAGTCTTTAACATGTGCATAGTTTTTATGTCATCAATATCTTTAGCAATTGTTTCAGTATCAAGTACTTGTCCTTTTATCATACCTTGATATCCTATAGCTTGTGATAGGAGTTGTATGATACGACAGCGTATGTATGGAGATTCATTAATTGTGGATAGTGTTTCAAATGCTAAAGTTAATAGTGCATCGCCAGTTAATATTGCGATTGCTTCAGTGAACTTTTTATGTGAACTTAATTGTCCTCTACGCATATCTTCGTTATCCATGCCTGGTAGATCATCATGTATTAAGGAGTAAACATGTATAAGTTCGACAGCTACACTAATGGACAATGTTCTATTTACGTTCACATTGAATATTTGAGCAGAAGCATTAACAAGGAAAGGACGTATATGTTTACCTGGAGTGAAAAGGGAATATTTCATTGATGTTAATAATATATCATCATGATCAGTTTTTGGTAAGGTATTGTGCAACTCTTGCGTAAATAACTTACTGTAATTCTCCATCAAATATGATATGCTATAAGACAACACCACTCCTAAAGTTGCTTTATCAAGATTTTAGAATTATAGAAATTTCATAAGTAATATGCAATGTTATTTATATAATATTTCAATCAAAAAATTTGTAGACGTGTATTGTCATATATATTTGCAATATAATGATAACTATAAATATATAGGTGTTTGTTATTTCTTTCATTATTATTCAATATTATTTATAATAAACTATAGGTATAGTATTAGTGTGTTTATTTCGCTTTATTAGGTATGTATTTGAAAATATATATGCTGTTACTCAACAATGATCACATTATGGTAGATTGTAAAATTCATTATAAGTTATATCGTGTATAATATATAATTTTGCTACATGGATTATCTAAAATTGTCTATTTGTTTGTTGTATATTGTTTAAGATATGTGTTTGTTAGTAGTTGTTTTTCATGTTGGTCTTATTACTTAGCTTGGTATTTTAAATTATATTAACATACTGAAACATGTAGTAATTCTATATATAACTGTATTTTGTATTGGTTTTTTTCACTGTAAATAATAAACATAAAATATTTTTGTTAATGCACTTCTTTTATGTACTACATCACTTTTATCTAATGTTGTTTAAATTTTGTTGATTTGATAGTTTACTGATGTGTAGCCTGAATCTTAGTAGAATTGCTGATATATGTTGTATTGTTTATTATTAAATTGATATTTATCTTAAAAAAATTATTATTCGTTTTGCATTATTATACTTGTTATTCCATATAATGGAATATCTTGATTAAGTATTTGAACACAATGTGCGAGAATTATGATGATTGTTAGTTGTTTGAGTGTGTAAACTAGATTTTATGAGTTAAATTCTTATAATTTTATTATGTAAAAGGTATTTATTTAAAGATTTATAGATTTAGATGAGAGGTTTTTTGGTTTTCATGTTGTTAGTAGTACTTAATGTTCGTTTATCATATTTTAATTGTTGAATTTAATTAAGCATAAGTAACTGACAGTATATACTTAGTAGTCAGGTGTTTGATAATTATTTATTGCTATAGATAATATTAATATTAGTGATAATTTGTATAATGTATGGTTGGTTGAACTATATAAAAGTGAGCTATATATTGCCGTATGTCAATGTTTGCCTAATAGTTTACTGTTTTATTGTTATTGATAATCTATATGTAATGTATGGTTGGTTGAACTATATAAAAGTGAGTTATATATTGCCGTGTGTCAATGTTTGCCTAATAGTTTACTGTTTTATTGCTGTTGATAATCTATAACATTTGGTAATAATTGTAATATATGAAATATTGTATTGATGCAAGATAAATTGCATACTTCATACTTAATTTTACTGTGTGAAGAGGGTGCTATAATGGTTATGTTTAGTATGGG
Source organism: Ehrlichia ruminantium (assembly GCF_009728835.1). GTDB lineage: Bacteria > Pseudomonadota > Alphaproteobacteria > Rickettsiales > Anaplasmataceae > Ehrlichia > Ehrlichia ruminantium_B. Next base: position 934,994 of record NZ_CP033455.1, on the reverse strand, counting down.
TAAGTATTACATGTTAAAATAAATCGTTAACAATAATATTTGACTATAGTAATGTTCACTTTTATAATCTGCTGGTATGACTCCTTCGTCTAGTGGTCCAGGACACCACCCTTTCACGGTGGTAACGCGGGTTCGACTCCCGTGGGAGTCACTTTCATGTTCTTTAAATTTCCTTAATAAAATATAGTTTTTTCTTTTTTGTTTAGGGAAATATTTTCTCGTAATATATGGGTTTACTGTGTAAAATGTGTGCCTGTTTATTGTTATGTTAATTGTTTAATATATTTATACTTCTATATATTGTGTTTTATATAATAGATAAATACAAGATATATTATCTGGACAATATTTTTGATAATATGTATAAGATTTGTGGGTAAAAAATAAGGTAAAAAATTATGGGATCAGTGATTGTTGATTACGAGAGGGATAATAACCTAACTGTTTTTGGTAAGGCTGTGTTATCTGATAGATACTTGCTTGAAAATGAAGATTATCAACAATTATTTCTGAGAATTTCTGAATATTATGCAGATAATTCAGAGCATGCACAAAGGCTGTATGATTACATGAGTAAATTGTGGTTCATGCCTGCTACTCCGATATTAAGTAATGGTGGCACAAATAGAGGATTGCCAGTTTCATGTTTTTTAAATGAAACAGAAGATAGTTTAAAAGGCATTGTCGATTTATGGAATGAGAATGTATGGTTAGCATCAAAAGGTGGAGGGATAGGTAGTTACTGGGGTAACTTACGCTCTATAGGTGAGAAGGTTCGTGGTAGTGGAAAAACTTCTGGAATTATCCCATTTATTGTAGTACAAAATGCTTTAACTTTAGCTATTAGTCAAGGATCTTTGCGACGTGGTAGCTCTGCTGTGTATTTGCCGGTTTGGCATCCAGAAATTGAAGAATTTTTAGATTTAAGAAAGCCTACAGGTGGTGATCCTAACAGGAAAGCGTTAAATATACACCATGGTGTTGTATTATCGGATCATTTTATGAAATGTGTAGAAAATGATACAACGTGGGACTTAATTAGTCCTAAAGATCAATCTGTAATTTTTACTGTAAAAGCACGTGATATATGGATAAAGATTTTAACTGCTAGGGTTGAAACTGGTGAACCATATATATTGTTTATTGATCATGTTAATCGGAATAAACCTGAGATTTATAAAAAGTTAAATCTTGATATAAAGATGTCTAATTTATGTACCGAAATTACTCTTACTACTGGATATGATCACTTAAATAAATCTCGTACAGCTATATGTTGTCTTTCGTCGTTGAATCTTGAATATTATGAACAGTGGCAAGGTAATGAATTATTTATAGAAGATGTAATGAGGTTTCTTGATAATGTGCTGACTGATTTTATAGAAAAAGCTCCTAGTGAGATGGAAAGAGCCAAATATTCAGCTATGCGTGAACGTAGTATAGGTGTTGGAGTGATGGGATTTCATTCATTTTTGCAGAGTAAAATGATCCCTTTTGAGTCGGTGGCAGCAACCATATGGAATAAAAAGATATTTTCTCATATAAAGAAGCATGCTGATGCTGCATCTTATCGAATTGCTGTAGAAAAAGGTCCTTGTCCTGATGCTCAAGATGCTGGTTTTATGGAGAGATTTGTTAATAAATTATCTATTGCTCCTACTGCATCTATTTCAATTATTGCTGGGAATACATCTCCTGGTATAGAACCTTACGCAGCTAATGTTTTTACGCATAAAACTTTGACTGGTTCTTTTATTGTACGAAATAAATTTTTACAAAAGCTATTAATATTAAAGGGTGAAAATAATGATCAAGTGTGGTCTACTATTTCAACTAATGAAGGTTCTGTTCAGCATTTGGATTTTTTAACTGATACGGAGAAATTGGTGTTTAAAACTGCATATGAGCTTGATCAGAGATGGATAATAGAACACAGTAGTGACAGATCAAAGTACATATGTCAGGCACAATCTGTTAATATTTTTTTACCTGCTAATGTACATAAGAGATATTTGCATAAAATACATTTTCTTGCTTGGAAGAAAGGCTTAAAGAGTTTATATTACTCGAGGTCAAAATCAATCCAACGTGCAGATAAAGTATCTCGTGGAGCACTTGAAAAATCGATTGAACAGTGTAAACAAATAACAAATTTTGATTATGATGAGTGTCTATCATGTCAATAACATTGGTATAGTAGTTTTAACTTATTAATAAGTTGTAGATCATTAGTCATAGCAATTAAAAATAGATGATATATTGGAAGATGTTAATAATAAAAAACAATGTATATGTGCTGGTAATACTACATTATTTATGTAGGTTGAGGTTTATTGATGTATTTATGTGAGTAAGCTGCTTTTAGCTAGAGTATTTGTGTGCTAGTAATGCTAAATACTAGCGCAGCTATTAAGATTATATAACATATTGATAAAAGCAGTATGATTGAGTGGTATACTGGAAGATTGCCATAAGCACAAAATAACAAATATATGTATCTTTCTGTAAGAATATTATTTTGTGATAAACGTACTACATGTACATTTTTTTGTTAGTTTTATAGACCAATCATATGAAGTATTAGTATATAAGTACTGGCTGTAGTTTTTTTTATAGTGTAATACAGTATTAATAGTACAAAATATTAAATCCTTAAATTCAGCAATTGAGAGAGTTTGGTATTGTGTTCAATAGAAAAATGTTTAATATACTACAAAAATTTTGACTCATTAGCATAAGATAAATAATGCATTTTTGTGATACTAGAAAATGTCATATTAATATAAGCAGCGAAGGCATTTATGAATTAATAAGATGCATTGATGGTAGCTGTAATTAAATAAGGAAGTTGATATAATTTAGATAATGTACTAGGAAGCTCATAACATAATTAAGTAAATTGTAAATATATTTTGTTCTGTAGTAGTGAGGTTGTTAATTTGAGATATGGGTATAGATTTAGATATAATATGAGCATTATATACTAAATCAATTAATTAGCTTGAAAGGAGAACAACAAATTTTGGCGATTATAGGTAACAAATCTTTGTGTAATTGGTAGCAAGTATTTTTTATATAGATTTAGTAATTATAAAATTGTGGTAGGTAGATTATCTAATATTAGTAATCTAAAAATTATTAGAGGTTATTCTTGAGTGATTATAGATATGTATTATTAGTGATCTGATAATTAGCCTGAAAGGGAAACAACAAATTTTGGTGATTATAATTCACAAGCCCTGATGTAATTAGTAGAAAGTGTCTTATAGTGAGTATAGATATTAATGGTTATAAAATCATACTTAAATTACCCAATGTAATGATTGTAAGAAATTGTAGAATACTATTATTACATAATGATATACATACATTATAGGTAATCTAGGTCATAATTATGTAGCAGTAGGTATGATGTTTGTTTTTGCTAATTGTATTATTTCTTAGCATGTGTAAGATAGATGTGAGAATTATTGATTATTTGTATTATTTTTATATGGGTAGTTAGTGTGTTGTATGGTAGGTTATGTATATTGTGCTGTTAGTATTGTATTTTGTTATAAATTTTCAAAAAGTGTGCTTGGTAGTGAAATATAATGTTGTATAAAAATATTAATGAATTTGAAAAAGTTATAGATAGAACAAAAAGAATTATGTGTCTAGATTTTGGGGAGAGAAAAATCGGGGTTGCTTTAAGTGATAAGACAAATTTGATAGCAATACCGCACAGTGTATATGTTAGAAGAAATACTAGGAAAGATTTGGGTAGTTTATATAGTGTATTTATCGAAAATAATGCAGGATCAATAGTTATTGGATTCCCAATTGATTTGTCAGGTATAGATAATGAGTTATGCACTAAAGTAATATTATTTGCGGATCGTATAATTAAGAAGTATGCAATTAATATTTATTTGCATGATGAAAGGTATAGTACTGCAATGGCTACTAGAATAGCAAAGTTGGCTAATATTAAGAGAAAAGAATCTCAGAAAATAGATGATAAGATTGCTGCAGTGTTAATTTTACAACAGGTATTAGACATAGTAAAGATTTCTCAGATGTAGAAATATGGTCATTTATTTTGAGATTATGTGTGGATATACAAGGTCTTATAGAAAATTTAATATTATTGATACTCAGTAAATGTATAATAATCTTATATAAAAGAGTTAGTGTTCTGTAACAAGTTACTATTGAAGTATCCATAAAATTAGCTGTTAGATTAGAGAAATTTATAACTCAGTGTAAGAGATAATTTTATTTATATTTATGGTTAAGTTGTATACTGTGTATTATTTATGTCTGTAGCATTGGTTATGCTTGTAATATTAATGTGTTTATCATAACATTTTTATATTATAATTAGAATGTAACAAATGTTATACTGCAATTAATTTATCTAAGTGTATTTACTCTTGAGTGCTGTCCTGTACTAATTAATATAACTGTAATTCTTATATCGTGATTATAGTAATTGGTATATTTTGTTCGTGTAGCTAATGTGATATTTTTTTTTTTAAGTTATATTAGCATTTGTGGAATTACATTGTGGTAATTTTTGTTATGTGATGTTAATTTTACATGTGTGTTATATATGTTAGAATATCATGTATTGTATTAAGTTATTTATGATCATTTTTTGTAGGTATTTATTTTAAGATTGTAGACTTAATTGTGTGATTGACATATATGTTTTAACAATGTTGATAGGTATGTGTATGTTTAAGTTGCTTTGTTAAGCAATGTGTATTTGTGTGTTATTTACTTGGTATATTTTGTAGTCTTTTATTTGTATAATATTGTCTTATATAATAGGCAATTGTTAGATTTTATATGTATCTTTTGTTTGTTATTTTTTTTGTAAATTTGTCCTGTATTGCTGCTATCATGAATAAAATTCTCTTATATTTGTTTATTTGTTAAATTTTGTATAGTGAGTTGTATATTCTCAATGGAATAAATTTTGTGTTGATGATACTGACATGTTGAATCATTACATATTTTAGTATGTGTTATATATTTATCATAATAAAATATAGCAGCATATATTTAAAAATTTGCTGTCTTCTTGGTTAGTTGTTATGTGTAGTGTATGGGTGATCACGTTCAGGTTTTTATTGAGCTAATGTTATTTTGTTATTCTTGCAACTGTATATGCTTAATTTTGAATCTAGATTAAAAGGCGTCCTATATTAATGTTTTCTGTATTGGAGATAATGGTTTTATGTACTGGTGTATATGTAGAAGGTACAGAAGGGAATTGATCACTGATAGTAAAAGAGCATTTTATAAATAGAATATGTGGATTATTTTTAAATACACTGTTAGATTATGATGTTTATTATAGTATGTTAGTACTGAAAAGGAGTATGTGTTGTTGAAATACTACTTATAACGAATTTGATCCTAAAAACTTATTATTGATAATAATCATAGCGTTTCTTTCTGGCCCTGTAGAGATCAAATGTACTGGTACTTTTAAAATTTCTTCAATTTTTTTTATATAAGATATTGCATTTTTAGGAAGATCCTCATATGTTACACTACCAAATGTATTTTCTTGCCATCCAGGTACTGTTTCATAAATTGGTTCTAAGTTATTTTGTACGTCAGATGATGCTGGGAGGTAATCGTATATTGTATTACCACACCTGTATTGAGTACATATTTTTATTTCACTAAACTGATCTAACACATCAAGCTTGGTTAAAACTAGACCTGACACTCCAGATAATATGATTGCTTGCCTTGCTAGTACTGCATCAAACCATCCACATCTTCTTTGTCTATTGCTTACTGTTCCTATTTCATTACCTATCTCAAACATAGATGTACCTATTTCATTATTTTGTTCAGTAAAGAACGGGCCATTTCCTACTCTTGTTGTATATGCTTTGATGACTCCTAGGACACAGGAATTGTTTGAAGGATTAACGCCACATCCTACGAAAGCTTGTGGTGCTATAGTGTTACTTGATGTTACAAAAGGATATGTTCCATGATCAATGTCTAAAAACGTACCTTGTGCGCCTTCAAAAATTATCACTTTATTTTTTTGTGTTAAGTCGTATATAATTTTCCATACTGGTTGAACAAACGGTAATATTTTAGGTGCTACTTCTAAAAGTTCGTTTACTAGTGTGCTTGTTGTTACTGTTGCAATATTAAAGTTTTCTCTTAATAAGTTGTGATAATTCAAAAGATGATTAACCTTGTTATATAGTGTGTCTTTGTTATCAAATAAATCACATACTCTAATAGCTCTTCTGCTAATTTTATCTGCATAGCATGGGCCAATCCCTTTATTTGTGGTACCTATAGTATTTTGTCTTAACTGTTCGAATAATGTGTCTGCTTCTTTGTGAATACTAAGTACTAAAGGACAAGATTCTGATATTATCAGATTCTGAGTATTAATGTTAATCCCGTTAATTCTGAGATTCTCAATTTCAGATATTAAAGCACAAGGGTCTAGGACAACTCCATTACCTATTATTGATAACTTATTGTTATGTAGAATAGATGATGGTAATAAATTTAGCTTATAAGTTTTATCTTGTATTACTATGGTATGACCTGCGTTATTACCTCCTTGAAATCTAACTACAGCATCTGCCTGATTGGATAGCCAATCTACAACTTTTCCTTTACCTTCATCGCCCCATTGTAATCCTACAACTACTATATTTGCCATAGCTTTTCTGTATAAATCCCCAGTCACACTAGCAAAATAAAGAAATTGTGTCAAATGATTTAGTATTTAAAGACTATTGTTTTATGTATCTATACTCTTGAGTTACTATGGGAAAATTATCTATGGTTAATACATTGGCGTTATATATAGAAAAAAAATAATATAATAATAGCAAGTCAGTCATTCTAGGATACTAAGTCTATATTGTTGTTAAATCGCTGTAATATTTTTTATATAATATTATTAAGGTATTTTGTAAGAATAGGGTAAAACATATTTTGGATTTTATGGGTACTAAAATAGAGAATGTACTATGTAGTAATTCCACTAATCAATCTTCTGTTATAGTAGTTATAATTCACTTATTTATTCTAATACTTGTAAATGTATGATCTTGTGGTATTTAGGAATAAACAGAATATTTAGATTTTTAAAACTACTTTTGACTGTTAATCCATGCTTGGGTATAGCATAGTGTTTGTTATGTTGATTAATGGTTCTATTTGGATAAATGGGATAAAATTGTTTATATAGTATTGGTTTCGATAATCTTTTTATCTGCAAATATGCTAACTAATGTTAGATTAGCTACTAGTGAAATAAATAATATATGTTGTTGTATCAATTAATAGGGTTTTTTCAGTTATCCTATTAAATATTTGCTCTAATGTTAAAATGTTAATAAGAGACAAATTTGTTTTCTTATAGCATATTTTAACTGGATGATTTTTGAGGTTGGAAAAAGTGTTGTATGGTTAGAAGTATTAATTGAATTATCCTGTTAAGTATTTGCTCTAATGTTAATAAGAGACAATTTGTTTTCTTGTAGCATGGTTTAACTGGTAATTTTTGAGGTTGGAAAAAGTATTGTATGGTTAGAAGTATTAATTGAATTATCCTGTTAAGTATTTGTTCTAATATTAATAAGAGACAATTTTTTTTCTTGTAGCATGGTTTAACTGGTAATTTTTGAGATTGGAAAAAGTGTTGTATGGTTAGAAGTATTAATTGAATTAGCCTGTTAAGTATTTGCTCTAATGTTAATAAGAGACAATTTGTTTTCTTATAGCATATTTTAACTGGGTGATTTTTGAGGTTGGAAAAAGTGTGATATGGTTAGAAGTATTCATTGAATTGTCCTGTTAAGTATTTGCTATAGTATTAATAGAATATACTATTTTGTTACTAATGAGTATGTTGTGTGTATTGTACTAAATAATTGTGACTTTAATGAGTATTCTATAATATATAGTGTTAATGAAATTAATTTACTTAAAATATATTACGTATATTAAACTGAATGGTGATGAATACAGAGGAAATATTATTCTATAATAATATGTAAAAATGAAATGGTATTTTATTATTTTTATTTAAAAATGTCATATTTGTTTAAATTAATAACTAATGGGATAAAAAATACATTATGTACTGAAATTTTTATTGTAGTACTAATCAGAGTAGTAATTTGTTACTAAGATATGTAGCCTGTAATATTTTGAGATTTTATTAATGTTCTAAATGTGTATTCTAGAAATATGGTGGATCATTTAAATACCTTATTTTATATTTAATACATTATTGTGTGCTAAGTTTAAGTATGATATGTCACGTACGTGGATTGCCATACTGATGGCTATAATAATAGTAAAATTACCTATAGGACAGAAAGGAACACCCCTCTACAATGGAATACTCCTATTTGTAGAGGGATGTATCACTAAATCTTAGTTTAGTGGTTGCTTGTTTTGTTTTTGAGTATTGATATTACCAGTATCTTTTACTTTTGTATTTGCTGTACTTTCTTGTTCTTGATTACTTATGGCATGAGCTTCTTCATTAAAAGGTGTAGCTGTAGCAGACTCTTTGTCATTACTTGTAGATGCATTGTGATTTACAAGTGTGATAACTACTCTGCGGTTTTTAGCATGTGCATCTTCAGCTTCTTTTGGGTTATTAGAATATACCAAAATTGCTGGTTCAGACTTTCCTTTTGACCTAACGGTAATTCTACTTTCTAGAGATTTATCACAACTTATGATGAAATCTTTTACAGCATTTGCTCTCTCTTCTCCTAATGCTAAATTGTACTCATCTGTACCTCTAGCATCAGTGTGTCCAACAATAATAATGTCAGCTGTAGGATCATTTTGTGCTTTTTGTACTAACTTTTCAAGTAGTACTTTATCTGAATCTTTTATTATTGCTTTGTCGAGATCGAAGTATACTTTGTCAATAGCTTTTATATTGGAAAATAGGTTGTGAGCATTGACTAATGGGACGTGTTTACTGTTAAAATGGCAACCACTTAGGGTTAGGCATAATAATATCAAATTTATAACTATTAACTGATATCGCATAGGGCCTCAACTGTTATTGAAACAAAATTAATCATGATCATTGCGTAAAATTGCTTTAAGTCAAGAGAAAAATGAAAGTATCTTTAAACAGAGTTATCCTTGTAAAAAGTTATTTAGCCTATAGTGCTGTGTTATATGTAATACGATATATATAAAGTCTTAAGTATGATCATGAAGTTTTATGATGATTCTAAAAATTTAATGGGCTTGTCTTATGAAAGATAAAGTGAGATATTTTGAATATTTATGATAACAAAGAAAAAAGCACTTAATTTCTGATAATTTTTATATATAATAGATAGCTTATTTTTACTAATTAGGTGTAAATTGTATAGTAAGTTTGTTGCTGTATAAGGAGTATTGGTAGGTAAAATAGTATTAAGTAAAATCATTAGATGAGTTCTTATTTTTTTAGGACTGGTATTATTCATTCGATTAATAGATCTCAGTAGCTTCTATAAAATAATCAAGAATTTTGGAGTATTATGCTAATCAAAGTGGGGTTGTGTATATTTTATGTAATTATATCATTCTATTATTCAGTGGAAATCTGTAGTGATTTTGGATATTAGATGACTTTTATTGTTAATATATCTTTTGATGTGATATAATCTAGGTACTTGATATGTGCTTAGTATATTTTTTAGAAAGGTCTTACATGTCTATTGATATTATTTAATTAATTTTTTATTGATCTAGAGTGAATTTAACCCATGGTGTATTATAGATATGAAATATTATAAATTTTTAGAAGAAGTTTTTGAGAAGGTAGGACATATTAATTCTGTTATTAATGTTTTAAAGACAAGTAAAAGTAGTGTTGATGAGAAAATAGAGCATATTTGTACACTTGAGGAAATTAGGCATGAGATGATAACTAGTGATATGGTTAACGAAATGATACAATATTCTCTTGCCAATAAAGCAAAACTAAATGAATGGGAACTTGCTAATTTGAATCATATAGAAATGATATATAAAAATAGTAATATGGTTCCTTTGGAATTGATTGTAGAACTTTTTAAAGCACGAATAAAATGTCAGAATTGTTGGTTGTCTTTTCATCAGGGTGATGTTTCAATACAAGATGTAATAAGTTTATTATCTGAAGTTATAAGATTAGTAAGTGAAATTACAGTTATTAAAGCTGAGAATTTGAAAATTTCTAAATATGATGTGATCTTAGGAGCACAGGATTGCAAATTAAATACCAAGAAAATAGATGGTATATTTACTGAGATTGGAGCTTTTTTTCGTCAGTTTATGACTGAAGTGAGTAACAAGCAAAAACAGGTTAAAATTTATTATCCAAAAGATATTGATGAAAATAAACAGGTTAATTTAGGGTATGATTGTTTGTCATATTTTGGTATTACACATGATAATGTAAATATTGATTGTCAAAAATTTGAGAGTAATAAATATTTACTTAGAGAAAATGTTGGTTTTTCTATTAATTATGATAAGAATAATTATAAAGTTGGTTTGAAATCTTTATTAAAAAGAGTAGGTTATACTTTGTGTATCTTAAACCTACCTGTTAAATGGTATAATCAGCCTATATGTTGGAATATGAGTAGTATCATACCTGGGGTTTTAAGCTTTCTGATATCAGAACATTTAATGATGAGTAAAGAATTTATAAGTTTTATTGCTCCTAAGTTAAAAAAACAGTTTTCTCTTAGGGGAAGAGTAGGATACTATGAGAATGTTCAGTCTTATTTTAATCAAGTTCAACCAAGTTTGTTTATGCACAAGTCTGATGAGGTAACTTTGTTAGCTCATATTATGTTACGGTATACTCTAGAAAAGGAAATGATAAATGATACATTGCAAGTGCAGGATTTACCAGATGCCTGGATTCAAGGTATGAAACATTATTTCAATATTACACCAGATAATGATTTTGAGGGGTTCTTGCAAGACGATTGTTGGGTAAATGGGATATTTGGACATGTCCCGTGTAGTATAATATCTCTTGTTATTGCATCACAGATGTTCAGTATGATGCAGAAGGATCAACCTCAGATTTTGTTAGAAGTAGAAAAAGGTGATTTTTCATTATTTCTTTCTTGGGTAAATAAAAATATATGTCATTATGGTGCTAAATATAATAGTACAGATTTTTTAAAGAAAATTAGTGGACAAAAACTAAATGTTAGTTTTTATAAGAATTACTTAGTAGATAAATATTTAAAAGTATAATAATTGCAAGATGTGTTATTACATTTATGTATGGGTTATTTGAAAATTGATAGGATAAGCATATGAGTCAAAAGTATAACAATATGGTTGCCATGGCTAATGCTGTAAGAGTACTTTCAATAGATGCTATACAAAAAGCTGCTTCTGGACATCCAGGTATGCCTCTTGGTATGGCAGATGTAGGGACTATGCTATTTGCTAAGTTTCTGAAATTTAATCCTAAGGATCCTGATTGGTTTGATAGGGATAGATTTGTTCTCTCAAATGGACATGGTTCAATGTTATTGTATTCTATATTGTATTTTTTTGGATGTTTAGATATAGAGGAAATAAAAAAGTTTAGACAAATACATTCTTTAACTCCTGGTCATCCAGAGTATGGGTGTACTCCTGGAGTTGATGCTACAACTGGTCCGCTAGGTCAAGGATTAGCTTCTGCTGTAGGTATGGCAATAGCAGAAAAGGTGTTGTCTGAAAGATTTGGAACTGATATTGTATCTCATAATACTTATGTTATGGTTGGAGATGGATGTCTTATGGAGGGGATTAGCCATGAAGCTGCATCTTTAGCTGGGCATTTACAGTTAGGAAAGTTGATAGTATTATTTGATAATAATAATATTTCTATTGATGGTCCTGTATCATTATCTATTTCTGATGATGTTAAAGCTAGGTTTTTGTCTTATGGATGGGATGTTTGTGAGATAGATGGGCATGATTTTGATCAGATTGAGTCGTCAATTGCGAATGCTAAAAATTCCAGTAAGCCGTCTTTAATTTGTTGTAGAACTATTATTGGGAAAACTATTCCTTTAAAAGAAAGTACTTGTGATGTGCATAGTTGGCCAGTTAGTTCAGAGGATATTGCTTTAATGAAGCAAGGGTTAGGATGGAGTTATAAACCATTTGAAATACCAGAAGAGATATTGCAATTATGGAGAGATGTTGCTCATAAATCGGAAGAAGAATATAAATTATGGGTGGAGCGTGTTGAACAATATAGTAAAGTATCACAAGATTTTGTTGATGTAATGTCTGATGGTGTATCTGATGCTGTATTTTCAAGTTTAGCTGCTTTAAAAGAGGAATTATCTACTTTAAATTTAAATGAGGCAACACGTAAATCTTCCGGTAGAATATTGGAAGTGATCATGAACAATACTAGTAAGTTAATAGGTGGTTCTGCTGATCTTAGTGTTTCTAATAACACTAAACCGAAAGCTGCATCAGTAATTAATAAGGATAGTTTTTCTGGTTCTTATTTACATTATGGGGTAAGGGAACATGCTATGGCAGCATGTATGAATGGTATGGCATTACATAAGGGAATAATTCCATATGGTGGTACATTTTTAATTTTTTCTGATTATTGTAGGCCGGCTATAAGGTTATCTGCATTAATGAGAAAGCAAGTTATTTATATTATGACACATGATTCAATTGGGGTTGGAGAAGATGGTCCGACTCATCAGCCTGTTGAACATTTATCTTCCTTAAGGTTAATTCCTAATTTATATGTTTTTAGGCCAGCTGATGCTATAGAAGTATTAGAATGTTGGGAGATAGCTTTAAAATTAACAGATGCTCCATCTGTTCTTATATTGTCTAGGCAAAATGTTGGATGTGTTCGTAATACTTATATTGCAGATAATATGTCTAGTAAAGGTGCATATATTATTCGTGAATATAAGAATGATTTGGATGTGACAATTTTTGCCACTGGATCTGAGATTGAAATTGCATTAAGAGCAAGTGATATTTTAATAAGTAAAGGGTTAGGTGTTAGAGTAATTTCTGTGCCTTGTTGGGAATTATTTTATAAACAAGATAAGAAATATATTATGGATTTATTAAATAATAAAAGTATAAAGGCAGCTGTAGAGGCTGCTAGTTCATTTGGTTGGTATAAATATATAGGAGAAGATGGAATTTTTGTAGGCTTAGAAGATTTTGGTATGTCAGCTCCATTTAAGGATTTATATAAATATTTTAAGATTACTCCGGAAAACCTGGTGGATAAAATATTAAATAAGCTGCGAATTAACAATGATTATAAAAGTAATATTACTGTAGAATAACTGTTACAAGTTTTATTGTAATTAATGATAAGATAATAGTTATATCAAAATGAAGCTAGTTTTGTATAGTTAGTATTGTTTTTTACATATTCCTTATAGGGAACATTTTTATAGGGCTTATTGTTAAGTTCATTAAAGCGTAAACCTCTGTCAAGGTCGTTATCATTTCGCCACAAAGATCATAGTATATTACAAGAAGAAGAGGAAGAACTTCGTGGTGCATCAGGTAGAGCAGATCCTACAAAACCTACCAAAGGTAAGTTTGCCATACCACAAGTTTCAATAACAAAACTGACATCTCCTAAAAAGAAGAGTTATGGTACGGGTCAACCACAAAAACCTCAATTTCATGGTATAACTAATCTGAGCTATGATGAAGGTGCATCAGGTAGAGCAGATCCTACAAAATCTGGCACACCATCTACGATTTTGTATAATTTTTTTTGTTATGTGCTGAATTTGTATAGTTTATATTATTTTTTACTATTAGATTTTAGATGAAGCAAGTCAATATTACTTATTCTTGTCTCATATGTTTTAGTAAAAATTTTTTTGGGTTATAAGTTTGCACTTGCTTATTTTATTTCCTATATTGTTATAGAATTACTACCTCTTGATTATATTGTCACTTTAATCTTAAATGTGTGCTATCAAATTTCTTAAATTTATACTATTTTTGTCACAAAAATTTTTTTCATCAAGAATGTATAGTATGTATATGTTTTTCATATTTGTTTAAAAGTTACAGTTGTTGGTTTATACCATTAAATTCAGTTTTTAGTCAAAAAGTATTATATCTTTTTTATTCTTATCGGATTTATAGTAATTGTGTGTATTTCATATTAGTACTGTGTTATCTCAAGTAATTGCGTATTTTATTAAGTTTGTTATTTTGTAGAGTGATGCAAAACATAGTGAGTTTCATATAGGATGATGTGTAATTAATACTGAGAGCTTTGATATAACAATGGTATTTGATAATTCTGATGAGAATTTTAACTTTTTGTCATTTTAATTTACATAAAGCCATAATATTAACTTTAAAATAAGTTTTATGTATATATTTATAATGCCTTTAGACTTTTTGAAAAAGCTTAATTTTGATATATATCACTATAAGGTGAAAGTTTCACAATACTAAAATTGAGTGGGTTGTTTGTATTATAAAATAAGCCTACTATTCTTAGGCTAACTTAGTTGAAAGACTTAAAATGATCTTATATGCTAAATGTTACAAGATGCTAGAAAATATGAACCAAAAAATCAAATGCACTACAATAGATTCTTATTAATTAATAATAGATCAATCGTAGTGCAAATGATGTTAACACCTTCTTGACGATTGTGGGGAACCATGCATGCTGGTTTCTTCTAGTAGTGAGTCATGAACAAGTGTTTTGTAACCTGTTATTACAATGTTAGTTGATGGTATTGTATTACCATAGCCCAGATTAGATATACCATGAAGTTGAGATTCTTGTGGTTGACCCGTACCATAACTCTTCTTTTTAGGAGATGTCAGTTTTGTTATTGAAACTTGTGGTATGACAAACTTACCTTTGATAGGTTTTGTAGGATCTGCACCACCTGATGCCCCACGAAGTTCTTCGTCTTCTTCCTCTTCTTCTTGTAATATACGACGATCTTTGTGGCGAAGTGATAATGATCTTAACAGAGATTGAGACTTTATAGATGGTTTGATAGGTTTTGTAGGATCTGTGCCACCTGATGCACCTTCATCATAGCCCAGATTAGATATACCATGAAGTTGAGATTCTTGTGGTTGACCCGTACCATAACTCTTCTTTTTAGGAGATGTCAGTTTTGTTATTGAAACTTGTGGTATGACAAACTTACCTTTGATAGGTTTTGTAGGATCTGCACCACCTGATGCCCCACGAAGTTCTTCGTCTTCTTCCTCTTCTTCTTGTAATATACGACGATCTTTGTGGCGAAGTGATAATGATCTTAACAGAGATTGAGACTTTATAGATGGTTTGATAGGTTTTGTAGGATCTGTGCCACCTGATGCACCATGGGGTTCTTCTTCTTGTAATGGATCATAACCTTTATGTGAGAATAGGTACTGGCTTGTAGAAGCAGCTGTTCTAGGACGTGTTTTTGTTTTTTTATCAAGAGTATCTAATTGTGACTCTAATCCCAAAAGTTGTTCCATTAAGGGTGATAAATCAAGGTGTTTGTCTTCAAGTGATGGTTTATATGATGTAAACTTAATACATACATTTGAACTTTTATGTCTGTTTTTGAAATCCTCGTCAGATTTAAGTAATTTTTGTAGAGCATCACTTAATTTTATAACACCAAATTGATGCTCATTATCTAGTCCTGATTTAGTCATAAGTGTTGTTGCGGTACTAATACTTGTTGTATCTTTTATTATACCTTGTTGATGAACATGTTTTTTGATTTTTTTCATAGCCATGGTAGGTGTACTTGGAGTGGATGATATTGGGTGTATTGTTGGTTTAGCTTATACCTCTGTAAATTTAGCATATGTTAAGCTTGCATAATGCCGCAAAAAACATTCTTCATTAACATATCCTCTAGGATTTCTATGAAATATGTTTGGAGAACTTAATGGTGTACATCCAACAATCTTCCCACATTGATTAATATTATATACAGTTTTACTTTTTGTAGGGTCTGTACCATTAACTTCTCCTGATGGAAAGTAGCCATTATTTTTCAAAAAGGTATTAACGTTTTCTAACTGATTATCCTGTGATAGTAGATATATACCTACTACCAATTTATCTTGAGGTAAGATAAAGTTGCTTACTGTATTCCTGAATAACTGATTTATTCCGGGATTATTTTTAATTTGATTGGTAGTTAAAAGGGCTGTTACATAAAATAAGGAGGTGCTTTTTGGAGTGTATAAATCATAAGTTTTATCTTTATTGATTGCAATATTAAGAATTCCCCTATTATCTGTATTCCCCATACAATAGCAGGATTTTATATGTATTATATCTAAACTGCTTAACTCATTTAGAACTTGTTCATGTAGAGATTGAGTAACTTTTTGGCCATTTTTTAGTAACATAACTTTTTCATTAAATAACACACACTGTATTCTATATTATTTATATAATTTATATTTGCAACTAATTTTTTAATTGTTTGTTATGATATACAACTATTTAGTGAAAGTATGTGTGTAGTTTTAATATGGGAATGACTATAGTATAGTAATTTATGTCTACAATATACAAGTTGGTATGATATACAGGATATTAAATATTTTTATTAATCAACTAGGCATTTAATAGAGATGATAATTATATGTTTTTAGTATAATATATTGAGTGGGAAATAGTATTTGAGCTTGATATTGCAAAAATAGGAGCAAATATATGTTTTGTGCGAAAACATGAAGTGTATATCTCTTATTTATAATGAGAACATGCATGATATAAAGTTATTAAATATAACAGCTATTATATTTATAAAGTTTGCTATATAAATTGTTTTGCTTTGGAAAAAACTTGGTATGTAAATTAAAGTAATGTTCAAAAAGAGCTTGTTCTAATTTTAATAAAGTGTTGAGTGAGCTATTAATGTTGTAAGCTATGATAATGTGCTTTATTCTGTTAATCAAAAGGTGTGTGTTTTTGTGTTTCTATAATATGTTTCAACTATTATATTAACCTTTTCTTGTATCATGCTGTATTTATTATATGTATGCTATTACTACAAGCATAATCTATTGGAAATAGAATATTATATCAATCTGAAAATTGTTAAGTCTAACTAGGTGTTCTGAATAATATGTGATGATTCAAAATATTTAATGAGAAATTATGTGGTTTTATATTAATTATATTATTGGCTAAGGTAGTTTTGTTTATGTTTTTGGATGTATTCAATAAGTGTTGTATATATTAATTATAGATTTTTAATCATAAGGTTTTATCAAGTACAAAAGTTATTAGTTTGTAGAAGTGCTTATGAATGTATATGAAAAATTGGAGTTATTATTATGATCATTATAATCATTTGGTAATTTATAAACTTTTTTGTTTTTAATTACTACGAGAGATCTGATATATGAAATTTACTAAGTGGCTCACAATAGGTTATTGTAGTAGTTATATAAAAACAATTACTATAAAAAATAAATGTCTAGTATAGCAATAAATTTAATTATAACAAACTTTTATCGACTGGGTATAATTTAACTTATATGTTTGTATTATATGAGTGGTATATACTAGTTTTATAGGACCTGCTAGATTAAAGATATTAGTATTTATTTACTTTTAATAGTGAAGTATTTACTTATGATGTTGATGACTATGACCTGTATTAGTATGCTCCTCAGTAAATACATCATCCTCAATTTCACTATCTGGGTATATAGGGTCTGTTGGTAAAGTGTCAACTGCATAACACTTGCGTACTGAGTCGTATTTTATTTTGTAATTACCTGTGTAATCTACAGAAAAGTACCTTGTGTTTTGTGCTATAATATTTTCTTTTGTTGTAATTTTTTTCTTTACCGCACTTTTTTTACGGTATTCTATGTTATCTACTGTCTTTTCTTCTGTAGGTTCTTTACTATTTACTGGATCTTTTGTTCTAGACCCTATTGCACCTACTTTATCTTTTGTAGTAAATTCTATTTTACTTATTATGCCTTTTTTAGTAGGTTCTATTTTAATTGCTGAATCTTTTTTTTGAAGCTTTATATCACCTACTACACATTCTTCAGTAAATTCTATGTCATATGCTGGTCCTTCTTGAGGGGTCAGGGGTGGAATATGAAAAACAGCATCTTCTAAGCCCCCTAGAGTACTTAATGCTTTAAATTCGTTAAATGGTATCTGTGAATCTAATGGAACACCGTATATAAATCTTGGTCTACATAAAGCAAAGGTTCCCATTTTGCCAATGTAAAAAATGGGTAAAATGTCTGCAGCTCGTTTGCTAAAGAAAGGTTGCATGATATTGCAAAATTTACTTCTTTCCTCTGCTGGTACAACAAAGTATGCATCTATTTTTAAGGACATTTGCATTGCTGTAGGAAGAACTGAAATATATCCTATAGAATTGAACAATTCTAATGACAACATTTTTAGAGGCTGATTTTTAGGATAATTCAGCATATAAGTAGGTATAGTACATTCCATACGGAATAGAGATGTACCTATTGGGTCACATAAATTAGTTGTTCTGTTATCTGGGTTTATCCAAATCTCTAGGTCTCTGCCATTTATTGTATTTCCTATACATTGGCAACTTTTTACATATATTCTGTCTATTCTGTCTAGATTACGTGTAACACTTCTATGTATGGATTCTGTACGCTGGGCACGGTTTCTAAATATCATGGTTTTATTGAAATTAAGCACACTATTGGTTTAATGCTATTTATATTTTATTAAATGTCAATATTTATTAAATTTTGTATACCATATATTAATATTCAATCAAGAATTGTACATTTATTAATATTTATTGAGAACCTAACATATGAGCCTTTAAACTATCCAGTGCTGCTTTACGATCCTGGATCATATTATGAATTAATCCACCACTTCTATTACCTAACATTTTGCCAGCAGCATATCCACCTAAATATTTCATTGCACTCAATGGAGAGAATCCTAAATGAGCCCCTATGAAAGCACGAGCGTAATTTAACTGCTTAAAGCTTGAACTGTATCTCCTATACACCATATAAATTGTGTATATAAATGTTCAGCAAAAATATTATATATTGATTATTGTTATTATAGTGGATAAATATAGCTCATTAATATTTAGGGCTGTAGTGTATTAAATTGATATAGTTAATAATCTCAGGAGGTTTTTTGTATTTTAATTAGAACTTGTTTTGTCTAATGATATTATAAGTATATATTAAAAATATAGCCAGGTTTTTCTATGTATAACTATGTATAATAAATAATTTGTTTGATTTTTTTATCGATAAAGATTTAATCTAACGTTTACTTATATGTGAAATTTGTGAAAATGTTTTAGATTACTTATTAGTAATTAATATGTTTTTTACTTAATTAAGTGGAATTGGATATGCATGGTATTCATTAAAAGTACAAAGTAATAGAAAGGATTAGTTTTATTCATAATTTTTTATGATTAGTGTATATACGGCTCTAAGTAATCTTATAATATAACATATTTGACATTTCTTTAGGTATTGTTGAAATTTTTATACAAGATGGCATACTCTTGGTAGATTGTGAAGATTTGAGTTTGTGTCAGATTATAGTATGTATAATTTACTAGTTATACTTTTTTGAGCGTATTTGAACGTATATTTATGTACATTATTATACTGATAACATAATAACTTAATTATACAATGTATAATTAAGCTGATAATACGTATGTATAAGGCATTTTTATTTAGAATATCAGTTAAATATCTGCTGATCAATACTTATACTTAGGTTAGTTATGTATTAAAATACATGTAATTAAGCTTATAAATAAAGCATTTTTTAGAGGATATTACAGAAAATATAGAATTAAATGTTTTAGAAATATGCTGAAATAAATTGTGAATAGTTGTTGTATGATAATATGTAATGCTTAAATTATGTTGTGCATTATCTTTTTATTATTCTTGATATATAAGCACGTGTTATGAATGAGTTTAGTCTTCTGTTGTAATAAATTTTATTATAATGACTTAATTGGTATAAAGAATAAAAAAAGTAATTTTGATTTTTCTATAATTTTATTATGATTGGTATAGAAATTTTATATTAAAAACTATAGTTACTCTAATTTAATTATTTATGTCTTATTAATATTGATATATATAATGGTCTTATCATAGTTGTTGTGAATTTCAATGTTAGTAGTTGTAGGATTTGTTTTATTATTTTGTATGGGAATGATGTTAATCTATGTTGCTTCTGGTAAGACAATATATGATAAAATACTAGCTGCCAATTTGTTTGGAACATATTCTGTAGTTTTGATTGTAGTGATTGGAGCTATAAATGGTTCCTTGTCATTTATAGATGTATCTTTAGTGTATGCTTGTATTAATTTTATTTCTACTATTGCTTTTATGAAATTTTTCATTTATGGGTCTTTTGGAGATACAAAAAAATGATAGGATATTTAAGTGTAATAATTTTGGGAATAGGTGTGTTTTTAATTATTACTTCTGTTGTAGGTGTAATGAAATTTCCTAGTTTTTATACAAAATTACATCCTGCCGGTATTACTGACTCTTTAGGAGCAGCATTGATTTTAATTGGAGTGGCTTTACGTTGTGAATTATCTATGTTTACAATTAAGATATTATTACTAATCTGTTTTTTATGGATTACTAGTACTACTGCTTCTTATGCATTAGTACGTGCTGCTTATCATAATAGAAAAACAGGTGAAAATGATGATGAGTAATATTACTTTTGTTATTAATATTGTGTTATCTTTGTTTTTGTTGACAATAACTTTTTCTCTAGTTTTTTTTAAAAACCTGACTATTAACATAGTCATGATGAGTATATTTAGCTTTTTGATGGCATTATTGTACTTAGTAATGGATGCTCCAGATGTTGCAATTACAGAAGCAGCTGTAGGTAGTGGTATAAGTACGGTACTTATGTTAGCAGCATTGTCATTGCTTAAGATGGATGAAGGAAAAAGGTATAGTAATATTAAGGTGTTTCCTATGTTGATTGCTATGCTAATGTTTCTGAGTCTATTATATGCAATACCTGATTTGCCACTTTTTGGGGATGCTAAATCTTTTGCTAATAATCATCTTGCCCGTTATTATATTGAGAATACTCCTTATTATATGGGGATTCCTAATGTCGTTACTGCAATTTTGGCCAGTTTTCGTGGTTATGATACCTTTGGTGAAACAATAGTAATATTTACAGCTGCATTAGGTGTGTCTTTGTTACTTACTCGAGGTGATAATGCTTAAAGATCCAGTTTTACGTACAATAACTATTCTTATGGTGCCGATAATAGTATTGTATGGTTTATATGTTCAATTTCATGGTGATTATAGTCCAGGTGGAGGGTTTCAAGCTGGGGTGATTGTTGCTGCTGCGATTATCATGTACAGTATGATGTTTGGGGTAAGTACCACATTGAAGGCAATTTCACCTTATATTGTAAGATTAATGAGTGGAATTGGTGTGTTGATATATGGAATGACTGGCATTATATCAATGTTTTTTGGTGGTAATTTTTTGTCTTATTCTGTCTTGACTGATAATCCGGTTGTTGGTCAGGAATTAGGAATATTTCTTGTAGAGTTTGGTGTAGGTATTACTGTATGTAGTTCTATGTTGACTCTTTATTTTAGTTTCGTGTCTTGGTGCGGGGAATGAATATCTATAAGTTGATATGTTAATCTATTTTAGGTATTTGTAGTACTCTATATGTATATGTTGGTTTGTAATGTGATTTTAATATATGATTTTTAGTTACTTTAATTATGTTATATCTATAATGTTGATGGTTATAGGTTTGTATATTACTATTGCGAATAAAAATCTTGTAAGGAAACTAATAGGATTAAATATATTTCAGACTTCTGTTTTATTATTTTATATTTCTATAGGTTATGTTTATGATGCTGTTCCACCAATACTAACTGATAAAGCAGTGTTGTATACTAATCCGTTGCCTAGTGTGTTGATGTTGACGGCAATTGTTGTCGGGGTTGCAATTTTAGCAGTTGGTGTATCGATAATTGTTAAGATTAATAAAGAATTTTCTTCTATAAGTGATAAGAAGATTAGGGATTAACTAACAGTTATATGTTACTTAGATAATATATTTTTTATGTTGAAACGATAAGAAAATAATAAAGTGTTTTTATCTTTAAAATCTTATCTATACTGTTATAATTAGCTACTGTAGTTTCAGTAAGTTTTAGGTGTAAATTTAGTGTCAAATTATAATAAAAGGATATTAATTGATGGGGTATACCAGGATGAAATTAGAGTAGCAGTATTACGTGATGGTCAGGTTGTAGAGTTTGATCAAGAATCAAAAAGTAAGAAATGTTTAAAAGGTAATGTATATTGTGCTATAGTAAAGCGTATAGAGCCATCTTTGCAGGCAGTATTTATTGAATATGGGACAAATAAGCATGGGTTTTTACCTTTTTCTGAGGTATCTTTAGACTATTATAATATTCCTGAGGAAGAAAAGGAAACTTTGTATCAGGTTTTATATAAAGATACTGATACAAAAAGTGAAAATGGAAAACCTACAGATGCCATAGGTATATCTGAAGATGAAAACGAAAATATTATTGAGCCTGAAGACAAGTTGGCATTATTAAAGAAGGAGAACTCGAAAAATAATTATAATAAGCCTAAATTACCTTTTTATAAGTTATATAAAGTACAAGATGTAATAAAGTTGGACCAAAAAATAATGGTTCAAATTATAAAGGAAGAGCGTGGAAATAAAGGGGCTACTTTTTCAACATTTATTACTTTAGTTGGTAGATATTGTATATTCATGCCTAATTCTGGTAATAAAAATAGTGGAATATCACGTCGTATAGATGATGCTGAAGATAGAAGGACATTAAAAAATTTTTTAAATTCTATTAAATTACCTAAAAAATCTGGGTTAATTATTAGAACTGCTGGATCTAATAAAACTCCGAAGGAAATAGAACAAGATTTATCTTATTTACAGTCAATTTGGCGAAGTATACAAAATAGTTATGTAAGTGTTACTGTGCCTTCGTTACTGTATATTGAGTGGGATATAATAAAAAGAACGTTACGTGATTATTGTGATGAAAATACACAAGATATTATTGTGTCAGGTAATCATGCATATGAATTGGCTAAAGAATGTATTAAATTTATGTTTAGGAATAGGGTACGCCTTAGAATTTATAAAGGTAGTGTTCCTATTTTTTCATATTATAAAATTGATGCTCAGATTTGTGAGCTGTATAGCAATATAGTAAGTCTCCCTTCTGGTGGGTACATGGTTATCACTCCTACAGAGGCTTTGGTATCAATAGATGTTAATTCTGGTAAAATGACAGGGGAAGATAGTATTGAAGAGACAGCTTATAAGACAAATATGGAAGCTGTTAAAGAGATTGCTAGACAAGTTAATTTGCGTGGTTTATCTGGGTTAATAGTAATAGATTTTATTGATATGTTAAAATATAGGTATTGTAGATCAGTGGAATCTGAAATAAAAGAGGCTTTTAAATATGATAAAGCACAAGTTCAATTTGGGTATATAAGTACATTTGGATTGATGGAAATATCAAGACAGAGGGTAAAGCAAAGTATATTAGAAGCAAATACAGTACCATGTTCGCATTGTAAAGGAGTTGGTAAGGTACGTTCTTTAGAATCATCTTCTGGTGATATATTACGAAATATTAAATATTGTGCTAATAAGAATCGTAATAAGTTAATCAGTGTTTCTGTAGCTGGACAAATGGTAGAATATTTTTTTAATAATAAACGTCAGCATATTGCTGAAATTGAAGCAGAATTTAGCGTATCAATAAAGTTAACTGTAAGTCAGAACTCTGGTAGTGCATCTGATTTTAGTATTAGTGTTGAAAATGATGATATAATAAGCCAGAATGAGGATCTAGTAAATGTTTTTACTGTAGACTATAAAACTTCTAAGGCTGATGACTTGAAAGAAGAGATTCAAAAATCTACTAATGGTATATGGATAAAGAGATGGTTGAACCGTATATTTTCACATATCTAACATAATTTGTATGAACTTATGTTAAATAGGGTTGTAATCTTGCTAATTGGTTATTATATCTAGTGAATATCGATTTTGATTTTATGTAGGGGGCTGTTTATGGCTGTTATAGGTATAGATTTAGGTACGACAAATTCTTGTGTTGCAGTTATGGAAGGGGGTGATGCAAAAGCTATTGAAAATAGTGAAGGAGCAAGAACTACACCTTCGATAGTTGCGTTTACTGATTCGGAGGTTTTGGTTGGTGATCCAGCAAAACGTCAGGCTACTACAAATGCTAAAAATACTATATATGCTAGTAAGAGGCTTATAGGACGTAGGTATCAAGATACACGTGATATTAAAACATCTTACGATATAGTATCTGCGAAGAATGGTGATGCTTGGATAAAAGTACGTGATAAAGATTATTCTCCTAGTCAAATTGGAGCTCTGATTCTAGAGAAAATGAAAGAAACAGCAGAAAGACATCTTGGTTGTAAAGTTGAAAAAGCTGTGATTACAGTCCCTGCGTATTTTGATGATGCACAACGTCAAGCAACAAAGGATGCAGGAAAGATTGCAGGACTTGATGTTATTAGAATAATTAATGAACCTACAGCTGCTGCTTTAGCTTATGGATTGAATAAAAGTGACAAACAGAAAGTGATAGCCGTATATGATTTAGGTGGTGGTACTTTTGATGTGTCAATCCTGGAAATAGCTGATGGTGTTTTCGAAGTTAAATCAACCAATGGTGATACAATGCTCGGCGGTGAAGACTTTGATCATGCTATTATGGAATATTTAATGGATGATTTTAAGAAAAGTACTGGTATTGAGCTACATTCTGATGCTATGGCAATGCAAAGAATTAAGGAAGCAGCGGAAAAAGCTAAAATAGAATTGTCTAGCCGTATGGAGACTGATATAAATTTACCATTCCTTTCTAGTGATAGTACTGGGCCTAAGCATTTAAGTTTGAAGTTAACTAGAGCTACGTTTGAGAATTTGGTAAGTGATCTTGTAAAAAGGACTATTGAACCGTGTAAAAAAGCATTGAAAGATGCTGGAATATCTGCAGATAAGATTGATGAAGTTGTATTAGTAGGTGGTATGACTAGGGTACCTAAAATAATACAAACAGTAAAAGAATTTTTTGGAAAGGAACCGCATAAAGGAGTGAATCCAGATGAGGTTGTTGCTATAGGTGCTGCAATACAAGGTGGTATTCTTGCTGGAGATGTAAGAGATGTATTGTTATTGGATGTAACTCCTTTATCTTTAGGAATAGAAACTTTAGGTGGTGTATTTACTCCATTGATTGAAAGAAATACTACGATTCCTACAAAGAAATCTCAAGTATTTTCAACAGCAGAGGATGGTCAAACTGCGGTGACTATTAAGGTATTCCAGGGTGAGAGGAAAATGGCAAATGACAATAAATTGCTAGGCCAGTTTAGTTTAGAAGGTATTCCTCCAGCTCCTCGTGGTATGCCTCAAATTGAAGTCACGTTTGATATAGATGCAAATGGGATAGTACATGTTTCAGCAAAAGATAAAGCTTCTGGTAAGGAACAAGCTATTAGAATTCAGTCTTCAGGAGGTTTGACTGATGATGAAATTCAAAACATGATTAAAGAAGCTGAAAGTAAGGCTGAAGAAGATGAAAAGCGTAAAAAGTTTGTTGAAGTAAAAAATAATGCTGAGAATTTAGTACATTCTACAGAGAAATCTTTAAAAGAGCATGGTGATAAAATTTCCAATGCTGATAAGCTTGATATTGAAAATGCTATCAGAGATCTAAAAGATTGTATTAATAAGGATAATATCGAAGATGTAGATAATATGCAAAACAAGCTTGATCATCTGATGAAGGTATCCATGAAATTAGGGGAAGCTTTATACTCTAATACAAGTGGTGCTACAGCAGGTAGTACTACTGATACAGAATCTACATCATCAACAAATGATGATGGATCTAAAGTTGTGGATTCTGATTATCAAGAGATTGATAAAAAAGATAGTAAGTAGATTAATTAATACAAGTTGATAGATGCATTGTATTATGCTAGGATCTTATGGGAGTTTCTGTATTGTACGTTGAAGTTAAGTTAATTCCTCGAGCTCGATTGATTCTTTAGGGGACTGTCACTGTTAGTTAATGGGAGCTAATAAACGGTGCCCACCTTAACTTAAGTCTCAGGATATTCAGAGCGTATGCGGCAATGGCGGTTTCTCCCTGTAAGATTTTTTGTTTTTCTAACAAGATCTTGATATGTCTAATAATCAGTATAATTTAAATGAAGAGGAAATTTTAAGTTTTGCCGCTATTGATTTATTTAATATAGTGCTAGATGTAGAGAAATATCCAGATTTTCTTCCATGGTGTAGAGCAGTATATATAAAAGAGTACAGGGAAAAAATGATAGTGGCTGACTTGTTGGCAAGTTTTAAAGGGTTAAGTGGTCAATATACTTCGTATATCACATTTAGTCAGCCTACTGTAGATCAACCAGGATGGATAAAAGTTGAAGGAGGAGAAGGTTTATTTAAATTTTTGTATAACCAATGGACTTTTATCCCACAAGAAGAAAATAAAACATTAGTGCAGTTTTATATAAGTTGTGCTTTTAAAATGCCTATGTTGCAATCTGCTTTTAATTTGGCCTGCGACTATGCATACAAAAAGATAATTTCTGCTTTTAAAAACAGGGCAACTAGCCTATTGCAAAAATAACTCTAAAAAAGGTGAGTACTTAATGAATATTACTGTACGCTTACATTGACGCTAAAGGCAAAATCATAAGTATAGATGAAGCAATTACATCAAGTCATCTCTCTAACGTGTACTTCTACATTACTATGTTCAGTAAGTACTACATTTGCTAGCATTGTATTAACCCCTCCTTCATCTTTATGTACTATAACTACGCTGCGCCTAGTACTCTTCTCCCCCCCCCCCTCCTATACTAAATACTGGTATTGATGCAGCATAGAGAGGATCTTGTTGTGGTGTTTGTGATTGCGTAGCAGTAGAACCAATGATACCAGTAAATTTTTTTTTAAGGTATGACTTTGTAAGCCACTTTCTAGATTGTGGTTCACCTGTTCCTCTTCTCATGGTACCTATAGTATCGTATATGTGCTGTTCTGACCCGCTACCTGTTGTACCGTGTCCTTCTCCAGTACCTATTTGTGGTAATCCACCAGGCTCATTAGCATATATGTGACTTGTTGGTCTTTTTGGTTTATGTAGTGGTGCAGAAGAGGATGTTATGCCGCCTACTGCGCCGTGTTCTTCTTCGCTACCTACTTGTGTAAGTGATGGTCCAGTAGGTACATGAGAATATACATTAATTCCTGGATATGGTGGTGCAGAGGGTGATACACCACCTACTGCACCTTCTTGTGCACCTGATAATTCTACATCACATGTTGCTTTTTCTTCAGTTTTATGTGTGTCTATGTCTATAAAAATAGCATTTTCTAATCCTCCAAGGGTCTTTAAGGCTTCTTCTTCATTAAAGTTTTTGCTGCATTTTACCATACGGCCTGCAAGTAACGGTTTACATAGAATGAACTGACCAAAGCTACTTAAGTCGAAATTGACATGACAAGATCCTTGTTGTTTTACCCCGGAATTTGTTAGAATATCATATAATTTTTGTGCATGTGGTTCTTCTGCTAGAAAATATGCACCTATCTCAAAAATTGGTGTTGGGAACCAATCATAAACAAATGTAGATAACAATTCTTTTATTGCTTCATGTTTCTTTACTGTCTTGGAAGAGAAGGTGCATTTCAGGTAAAACAGTGTCTTACCTTCTGGATTGCAACGATGACCCTTACTTTTACTTTTATGAACAATTAAATTTCCATTACTGTCTGTATTTCCTATACACCGGAAACGGTATACAGTTATTTTGCTCCTCATGTCATTTAAATCTTCTATGACACGCTGATGTAAGTCTTTTGTATACTCTGGATCGTTATTAAGTAGCATATATTTATTCTATTAGGTTTCACACTGGCTTGAGTATAGTAATATAATTGCATCATGTAAATATTTTATGTTATTTTTATTATATATATTTGCTTGAAAAGTATCTTACACAATATAGTGCTATGTGTAGATCCTGTAACTTAAAGTTGATATTACATAAGTTGTGGGTAATATGATCTATAAAATTAGGTAATCTTTTTAATGTTAAGTATAGATGATATGTACTGTAGTTAAACTTACTACAAAAAATATGGCAATTATACGTATGTTTCATAAAATTATTTATACATAATGTAGAAATGTATCTTTGTGTATTAATCTGATAGGAAGATTAGTTATATTTAATTGATCCGAGATATGTTATTATCCTTAATATACACTCATTTAAAATGTTTGTTATGTTGGTTATGTATATATAAAACTTTGGAATTAGAGGTACGCAGTGTTGTTTCCAGAGTACTAGTAGTAATGAAAATCAACATCATTGCAAACTTGATATGTGTTAATATAGGCAATTGTTACTATTAGAGTGTGTTTAAGGGTATTTGTCACAAAGATGTTCTATCTCATGTGCAATATTAGTGAAATAATTTATGTTTTGTACTAATAATAGGCTAGTAGGAATAGGTTGTGGTGATTCTGTAGTGCTTGTCGTTCCTCCTGATGCACCTTGTTCAATAGAATCTATCTGTATGTTTTCTGTCATTTCTTCCATGGTAATATTTGTGCTACTTGTTTTATTTTTGTCTGATTTTTTTGATAATCTTTTGTAACTATCTGTACTTGTAAAAAGTTTTCTGGCTTGTGGTGATGCGTCAAAAGGTGAAGGTAATGTTGTAAATTTGGCATCATGTAATCCACCAAATTTCTTTAAAGCTGCTTCTTCATCGAAGTCTAAGTCCAGATTGTATAGTCCGTTGCCTACACGGGAAGGTTTGCATAATACAATCTCACCGATGTGTCTTATGTTTCTAGTGGGAGAGAGATATTTCTGTGTTAGCATACTAAGGTTATGTTCTTCTATTAACATATAAAGTTCCATTTCCATATTAGGTATAATAATGTAACTATCGACAATAGCACGAATAATACTGTTATGAAGAATTGCTTTGAGTAGACTCATTAATGACGGAGTGTTCATGACTCTTTTAGGAGATATGGCACATTTCATATGTAATAAGGATCTGCCTTTTCTCTCGCACAGGTCGTGTCCTTTATCTTTACTCACTATGATATTTAAAACACTATTTCTTTGTGTATTCCCTATACAGGAAATATCATATACATACATTTTTATTTCATGTAAGCAGCTTAAGACGGCATTATGTATTTTTTCTGTATTTTCAGGGTTATGTTTAAATAACATAAACTTACCAAATTAAATAACACACATTATCTGGTTATTGTGTATAGAATATGTATTATTGGTATGAAGATTTATATAATGATACTGACAGTATTCTAAAAAAATATTGTTTGTTGTTTAGATATAAGACCGCATAATAGTCAAGTTTGAACTATTTGGCTGACAAATTGTTATATGTTATTTTTTATATTTATTGATTTGATATGTAAAAAGATTAAGGAAAATATAATATCGTTGAGTTCTTGCATGGTAAAGCTTTGGAAACAAAATATTTATGTCAATTAAAATAGGTGTAATTTTGTAATTGATGGGTAATTATACTTAAAAAGTCCTGTTATAGCTTATAAAAGTTTTATATGGTATATGCGTATTTTTGCTATGTTAATAGACTGTTATTTCTTAATAAGTGGTAATTTATTTATCGTATTTTTACTTAGACTTTTTATTGAATTTAGTTTTTATAAAATGCAATTTAAGATAAATGACCATTTATTTAGTATGATGTAACACATGCATCAAAAATTTTACAATATC
The DNA here is from genome assembly GCF_009728835.1 of Ehrlichia ruminantium. Lineage (GTDB taxonomy): Bacteria > Pseudomonadota > Alphaproteobacteria > Rickettsiales > Anaplasmataceae > Ehrlichia > Ehrlichia ruminantium_B. Next base: position 905,038 of record NZ_CP033455.1, on the reverse strand, counting down.
TTTTTGTATATTGCTTTTAGTATTTATATAGTATATTTTCCTTTATATGATTTATAATACTACTTGTTGTTTGTATAATAATTAGTATAACGTGTATTTTAAAGTAAAATGGCTATGAGTAATTATGTTGTTGACTTAGTTATGAGTTTCTTTAGCTTATTTTCTATAACATTAAATGACCTGTTATATCAAATGGGAACAAATGTAAATCTATATAATACTGTATTATTTTTTGTATTTTCTTTAGCTATTACTTTAATTTTTTTATATATTTCACAAATAAAAAAGCATGAGACAATTTTGTATCTCTTATATTATTTAAGTAGTATCATAGCTGTTTCTGCTGAAAGTTTATTGAGATTTGTCATCTCATTTGAAATCATGGCGTTAAGTGCAGTTATGATAGTTGCTATGGGATCTCATGGCAAGAATGCACATCAGGTTTTACATTATTCTTATATTCATTTTTTTGCTGGAGTTCTGTTGCTAATTGGTGCATCTGGTAATATGTTAGAACTATCTGGTATAGATTATAGTGGTTATTATGAACTGTTTTTTTTAGTAGGGATATTAATTAATTGTGCATGCTTTCCTATGTCATCTTGGGTACCTGATGCATATTCTTCAACGGCTTATAATGGAATTATAGTATTATCTGTTTTTACAACTAAAGTTGCAGCACTTGCATTACTGACTTTTTTTCAAGGAGAAAGAATTTTATTATTTTTAGGTATAGCGACAGCTATTTATGGAATAGTCTGTTCTATATTAGAAAATAATATTAAGCGTTTGCTTTGTTATAATTTAGTTGGGCAAATGGGTTTGGTTATTACTGCCATAGGCTTTTCATATAGTAGTGGAGTTTATGTTCGTAGTATAATTGTATGTCAAGTAGTGTTGTCTATTATATATCAAACTCTACTGTTTATGGTTGCTATGTCTGTAATAAATAGTACTGAAAAGTTTAATCTTAGCGAAATTGGTGGATTGTTAAAAAAGATGCAATTAGAAGCTATATGTTCTGTAGTTGCTATATTAAATATGGGGGCATTGCCTGGTACAGCTGGTTTTGTATCTAAGTTTCTGATCAGTCATAGTATCGATACTACGGATATGACTAATGTAATAGTTAGTAAATTGTTTTTAGTATGTAGTACATTGTTATTTATTAGCGTTGGTTTAAAATTTTTCTGGTTTACATTTATATCTCAGGCAAAAGGTCCTCTTATTCTTAATAAGATGAAGCACAATGTTGGTGCAAAAATATCAATGATTATATTAGCTTTTATTTGCTGTCTGTTAGGAGTATATGGAAATTACCATCTTCTCTATGGTTTAGGTCATGAACAACTGAATATACTATTGCAGGGTAGTATAGTGGTTGGTAGTATAATATTATTTATTTGTTGTCGTTCATTGTTAAGTGGCAGAATAAGTTTTACAATGGATTTAGATTGGTTTTATAGGATTTTACTAGTCCGATTTATATTACTTGTCGGTGATTTTTTATTGTATGTTTCCAGTATTGTTGTTAGCATAGTAAATCATGTATTGAATTATAGTAGATTATTGTTATGTGAAACTGATGGAAAGGTAGTAAACATATCAAGTTTTAAATCTTTAGGATTTACTATAATATTATCTATGTTGTTTATTGTTATTATGGTTAGCGTGTATTTATGTTTGAAACTTTAACTAGTAGCTTAACTGCAGTTCTCCAAAGAATGCAGAGTAAACATATTATTTCTTCTGAAGACTTTGATGCTGCTATGGAGGAAGTTAAGGTAGCTTTGCTTGAAGCTGATGTTGCATTATCTGTAGTTAAGGATTTTATTGGGAATATAAGAAATAAAATAGTTGGTGAAACTACAGTTAGAGGTGTGTTGCCAACACAAATGATAATCAAGAGAATACAAGATTGTTTAATTGAAGTATTAGGGGTTGAAAAACAAGATTTAAATCTTTCTGCTAAACCTTTTGCTGTAGTTATGATGGTAGGACTTCAAGGTGTTGGTAAAACTACGACTACAGCAAAGTTAGCATTAAGACTTAAAAATAACAATAAGGAAGTATTAATGGCATCTTTGGATTTATATCGTCCTGCTGCTCAAACCCAATTGGAAATTTTAGGAAAGCAAATAGAGGTTGATACATTACCTATTATTGAAAAACAACAACCTGTTGATATAGCTGCTAGAGCAATAGCGGTTGCTAATGAAAGTAATTATGATGTTTTAATATTTGATACAGCAGGAAGGTTGCATGTAGATGAAATGATGATGGAAGAATTAAAGGCTATTAAAAGTATTACTTCTCCAAGTGAAGTGATTTTGGTGGCTGATGCTATGATAGGTCAGGATGCTGTTAATGTAGTTAAATCATTTAATGATCATATTGGTATTACAGGTATCATTTTAACCCGTATTGATGGTGATTCTAGAGGTGGTGCTGCTTTATCGATGAAGATGTCTACTGGTACTCCTATTAAGTTTCTTGCAACTGGGGAAAAATTGAGTGATTTAGATGATTTTTATCCAGATAGAATTGCTAGAAGAATATTAAACATGGGTGATGTTGTATCTTTAGTAGAGAAAGCTACTGAAGCTGTAGGTAAAAGTGCTATAGATGAGATGCAGAAGAAGGCCCAGAAGGGTAAGTTTGACCTAAATGATTTAGTTCAGCAGTTAAAGGCTTTAAATAAGTTGGGTGGTATTAGTAATATTTTAAAGTTTATGCCTAATTTTGGATCTGCTGTTAAACGTCAAGTTTCTGGAATTGCTAATGATAGTAGAGTGAAACAGTACATAGCTATTGTTAATTCTATGACAAAGAAGGAAAGGGAAAATCCAAAAATATTAAATGGTGCACGTAAAACTAGAATTTCAAAGGGTTCAGGTGTGCCAATAAATGTTATTAATATGCTCATAAAGCAGTTTAATCAAATGAGTAGTTTAATGAATAAATTCAGTAAGGTTGACTATAATAAAATTAAAGATGCAGACTTCATGAATTTATTGAAAAATAATGAGTGATATTTGTGTATTTTAATTACAGGTGTTGGGAGTTTTAAATATATAAGATAGTTTTTCTATTTTTATTATTTGATAATGAAATAGTAAAGGTATAGGCAACTGATATTTTATGTATGTTTTTTAGGTTTTGAAATACAATATTATATAAGTATTTTATTTCTATGTGCTTATATAGTTATACGTATTAAATGTTTAACTTAAGTATATACATAAAGTCATTTTTGATTATTGACTTGATAATCTTATAGGAGCTGATTACTTATTAATATAAAGGATGCACTTGATATTATTATAAGTCAATGTGTTCCATATATTACTAGTAGTACTTATATTGTTTTTTTATTTATTAGCCTATCTATTTTTAATTTGTTAAAAAATTTTATTGCATAGAATATATTTTTAATGTGTAATACTAAGATATCTATAGTGTAGGTGGGTTACTGTTTTGACTTCTTACAGCAGTAGTTCTTAATTGTATTGTGATCTTAGTTATGCTTTTGTAGTTTTGACACAGGTCTTTTAATGTGTAGGTATATTTTAATTAGTTAATGCTAGCAGAAAAATATGGATCATATAGGTACAAAGTGTTCTATGAATGCTATAGTAGGGACTACTAATGCTGGGAAGTCAACATTAGTTAATCTATTAGTAGGACAAAAGGTTGCAGCAGTTACTTCAAAAGTACAGACTACCAGAGTTAGAATGCATGCAATATCAAACCATGATAATATACAATTGATATTTATAGATACGCCAGGTATTTTTTCACCAAAGACAAAATTAGAGAAATTTTTAGTAAAACATGCATGGATGTCTCTTAAAGGTATTGAAAATGTAATATTATTAGTTGATGTGAATAACTATTTAAATCAACATGTAAAAAAGATCATTAGTAGGATAAAACATTCTGGCCTTAATGCTATTTTAGTAATTAACAAGATTGATATAGTGACTAAGTCATTAGTTGATCAAGTTATAGAATATATGTATTCTTTACACAAATTTGATAAAACTTTTGCTATTTCTGCATTACATGGAACTGGTATTGATAAGTTAGTGGATTATTTGTGTGAGACTTCACCTTATGGTCCTTGGTTATATGCTGCAGATCAGATTAGTGATGCACCTTTGAAATTTTTTATGGCTGAAATTACACGTGAAAAGTTGTTTATAGCTTTACGTCATGAGTTACCTTATTTATTGTCTGTAGTAACTGAATTAGTTGAAGAAAAAGAAAATAATAGTTTGGTTGTCAAGCAAGTTATATATGTGACTAGAGATAGTCATAAGGTCATTATTTTAGGGAAAAAAGGTGAGATGATAAAAAGAATTGGTATGGAATCTAGGTCTGATCTTGAAGATATACTTCAAGTGAAAGTACATCTTTTTCTATTTGTAAAAGTGCGGGAATTATGGCAAGATCATTTGAATGAGTGTGTAGGATATGTTGAATAGTCTATTAGTTTTTGATATTGAAACGATTCCAGATGTAGATGTTTGTTGTAATCTTTTAGATAATTTTGATGATGTACATGATGTAACTGAAAAAAGAGATGCGTTAGTCAATTATCATCTTGACATTACAGATGGTAAAAATCCTTTTTTACGTCAGCTTTTTCATAAAGTAGTTGCTATTAGTTTTCTAAAAGCAGATATTAGGAAAGCAGGAGAATATGAATCTTTTCACTTACAAGAGATACGTTCAGGTGGTAAAATAGATTCTACAGAAGAGGATCTGTTGAGGGGTTTTTTTCAATATGCTTCATCTTTAAAACCAAGGTTTGTATCATTTAATGGTCGTACTTTTGATTTTCCGGTGTTGAAGTATAGAGCAATGGTATATGGAATACAAGCAGGGTGTTTGTATAAGATAGGAGATAAATGGAATAATTACTTTCAACGTTATAGTATTGATTGGCATTGTGATTTATTGGATTATTTATCTGATTTTGGAACTTCTGCTAGAGTAAAAATGAATGAAGTATGTTCAATTTTAAATTTTCCTGGCAAGATTGGTACTGATGGGTCAAAAGTGACTCAGCTATATGATGAAAATAAGATATCGGAAATTAGGGATTATTGTGAGACAGATGTCATAAATACTTATCTGGTATATTTAAGAATTATGCATCATCAAAATAGGATCACTACATTAAGTTATAATGAAAGTATAAATGACTTATTATCATATTTAGATACAAGTAAGAAAGTGCATTTGCAGCAATTTAAATTAGAGTGGAACAAAGCTTGTAGTGGAAATTTTTATCTTTAGTTATATTTAAATACGTTCAGTTAATTAATTTATATGTTTATCTATATATCATTATTTAATTAGTGGATTTTTTTGGAATCTGTTATGCAAAACGTAAAATACATATTGTTTTGGTTAGTTTTGATAGTTGTAGTTATGCTATTTAAGGGCTCTAATGATGACATTGTTTCTAATAGGTACCTTGATAAATTTTTCTCTGATAGTGTAACTAAAAGTGATAAAGTCCATTATACCAAAGAAGGTGGTGTTGAATTTTATCGAGCTAAGGATGGACATTTTTATATTACGGCAGATATACGAGGAGTACCAATAAAATTTCTTGTTGATACTGGAGCTACTGATGTTGTACTTTCTACAGAAGATGCGAAACAAATTAAAGATCACTTGAAATATTTAAACCGCAAAAAAACATATCATACAGCTAATGGTACGATAAAAGCATTGTATGTTGAAATATCTGAGATGCAAATAGGTAAGTTTCTTGTTAAAGATGTTAAGGCAAGTGTTAATGTTGCTCCAATGCGTACGTCTCTTTTAGGGATGAGTTTCCTACAATATTTTAATTTTTATATGAGTGGAGATAAATTGGTATTAAATGTTTATTGAAAATATAAGGTGTAGTAGGGAAATAAATATTGATAAAAATATTATTTTTTAGAGTACATTTTTTGAATGAAGTTGCAGGTTTCTTATATCAGTTGTGATCAATTAGTATTGACTCTTTAAGTAAGACATTTGAATTTTGTTATATATGATTATAAATGCCACTTTTTTGTTGTGGGAAAAATTTATGTAATGTTGTTTTATATCAATCTTTGAATATAACTGAATGCAGGTTTATTTATGTTACTAAGTTGTTAGATTGTTATTCTATATAAGTGTTAGCTGTAGAGGTTTGGGTTTTATGGAGAATAGATTAAGTAGATTAATTAGTTTAATGGGGGAATATGGTATTAATGTTTTATTGTTATATAATACAGATGAATATCAATCAGAATATATACATGAGAATAAGCAACGGTTGAAATGGTTATGTGGTTTTTCTGGATCACATGCTACTATAATAGTATCAAGTCAGGGAAAGCAGCATTTTTTTACTGATGGTAGATACACATTACAGGCTCAACAGGAATTGGATCTTAATTATTATCAGATACATAATGTGTCTGATATTACACCTTGGCAGTGGTGTATAGAAAATTTAAGTTCTGGTGTTGTAGTAGGATATGAATCTCAACTATTTACCTTAAGCCATATAAAAAAATATACAAATCATCATATTATTTTAAAACCAATAGATGACATTTTAATTGATAGATTATGGATTCGTGATTTTAATGTAGTGCAGAATATAGTAAGTCATGATTTACAATATTCTGGAGTTACAAGCTATGAGAAAGCTAATGAAGTTATAACATATTTGCATGGTAAAGATGCTGTATTGATTACAGACACTGATGTTATTTCATGGCTATTAAACATCCGTAATAGAGATTTTATTTTTAATCCTTCTGTGTTATCTCGGGCAATTTTATATCAAGATGGGAGAGTTGATTTATTTATTGAAGATGTTAAGTCAGTTAATTTTGATCATGAATATGTTAGAATATATCATATTCATGAATTGTTTAATGTTTTAGAACCTATACAGTCGATAGTAATAGATGCATCTACTGTGCCTATGAATATTTTTAGGTATTTGGATAAAAAGGATATATTAGTTAGGGATTTTGATACTTGTCTTGTAATGAAATCTAAGAAAAATGATACGGAAATTTCTGGTGCAGTTAATGCACATATTAGAGATGGTGTTGCTATAGTTAATTTGTTGTATTGGTTAGATGTTCAGTTGAGTAATAATCAAGAAATTACGGAGTTGGATGTTGTTTCACAATTATTGATTTTTAGACAACAGCAGGATTTATTCTGTGGAGAGAGCTTTGCTACGATTTCTGGATTTGCAGAGAATGGAGCTGTGATACATTATAAGGTCAGTAATGAAACAAATAAGCTGATTTGTAAAAATGGATTGTATTTATTAGATTCTGGTGGACAATATCTTGATGGTACGACTGATGTAACACGTACTATTGCAATAGGAAAGCCTACATGTGAACAAGTGACTAATTTTACTTTAGTATTGAAAGGTCATATAGCAATAGCAATGGCAATTTTTACTTCAAAAACTACTGGTGGAATGTTGGATATATTAGCAAGGCAGTATTTATGGAAAAATGGACTTGATTATCAACATGGTACAGGTCATGGTGTAGGTAGTTTTCTATCAGTGCATGAAGGCCCTTGTGCTATTTCTTATGGTAATAATGTTGTATTACAGCCAAATATGATTTTATCCAATGAACCTGGGTATTATAAAGATGGAGAATATGGAATAAGAATTGAAAATTTAATGTATGTTGAAAAATGTTGTGATAAATTTCTAAGATTTAAACAATTAACATGCGTTCCTATAGATTTAAACTTAATTAATGTTGATATGTTAAGCAAAGAGGAAGTTGACTATATAAATAAATATCATGATTTTGTATATACAACAGTTGCTCCATATCTGGATGCGAAAGTAAAAGATTGGTTATGGACCTCATGTCGTAGTATAAAATGATAATATAATACAAACTATAAGTATTGATACTAGCTATTATACTTTTTTATATTTATTGTACAATGAATATTGCTGTGAAGAGTTATGTTAATTTTTATTCTATAAAATAGATAAATTTAGTTAAGAGAAAATAGTTTATTTTTGAAAATAAAGCTTTTGTATCCTATTTATGCAATCATGGTAGTTATAAATCTTTGTTATCCTAATTTATCAGTATTTTGATTCTGAACTTGTTTAGGAATTTCTATAATGTCTTTGTATACTCTAGTTAGGTGTTATCCTGATTTTATTCTGTAGAAGAATGGGCTTTAAGGTATGATAGATGGTATATTTTAAAACAATGAAGTTTCATGAATTGTGTGTATTTGATTAAGAATATAATTTTTGCAAGATAATAAAAAATTGATAATTAGGTTTTAGTTGTAGTGTTGTGCAAGCAAGTTATGTGGAGTAGTTTTTTGTAGATAGGGTATGTATATAAAATGCTATTTAAATAGTTATGCTAATTTTATGCTATGGAGGAATGAACTTGGAGGTGTGATAAGTAGTATATTTTAAAATAGTGAAGTTTCATGAATTGTGTGTATTTGATTAAGAATATAATTTTTGCAAAATAGTACAAAAATTTAATGATCTTATTTTACTCATAGTGTTATAGATAAGTTGTATTCAGTAATTTTCTGTAAACTAGTATTATATAATTGATATTATTGTAAAAGGTAGTTCTGGTTTTATTAAAAAAAATATATTTGATAATGGGAAAGATATTTTTTACTTTTGAAGATTAAATAATTATAAGTTGTGAAAATTGATACTGCAATTTAGTATAGTGTGGAATGTATCGGATAATTATTATTCTGGTATGTCATTATTTTAATGTTAAAGAATTTTAAAGAGGTATAGATAATTTTTTATCGAAAAAATGTGATTTTTGTTATTGTGTTATTAAATTTGTATCAATTCTTTTCACAATTTTTTATATCAGAAGATATTAATGAAATTAATGATTTATTAGTAGGCTTGTCAGAGATTTTTATACTTTTCCAAGATACATTGTTTACTGCTTCTGCAATTTTGTCACTCATGGCATATACAATAATATTACTTGTTTTATGAGCTATATTGTGTTTTTTTATTAAATTTATAAATATACTTGCGGTTCTTGAAGAGTAGAATAATATTGCTGAAATTTTATTGTGGAAAAGAGCATTGTAGCAATGCTTGCTAAGAGATTGTCTATCTATTGTAGAATATAATATCACTTCATGAAATATCATATTATTGTTGTTAAAAGTATCTTTTAAGTTATATGTAACTTCTTGTCCTCTTATGTATAAAAATCTTAGCTTAATATTATTTTGTATGTAGGATATAATGTTGTAAATGTTACCATTAAGTGATGTTACTGATAAAAATCCTAGTTTTTCTGCAACTTGCTTTGTATTATCACCTACAGTAATAATAGGTTGAGTGCGATTTTTTGTTATTTTGGATAATGCAATAATACTATGTTTACTTGTTGATATAATTGAATCAAAGTGTTCTAAATTGAGCTTTGTAGGTAAATACTTTATTGAGAACATGGGTTCTATGTAGATATTGAATCCTAGCTTTGTCAAAATTTCTTTGATTGTAATGGAATCTTCTTGTGGTCGTGTAACTAATAGAGACTTCATAGTAATGTTTTATGTGTTCCTTATTATTAAAAAACTATCTCATAGATTCTGAGAAAATCAACTTAGCTATCTAAATTTGAAGTAATAATATATTTATTGGTTATTTTAACTATATAGCAATTATTATAACGTAATGTATCATCTAATAAAGAATACTTGTGTAATTAATTTTTTCTATTTACACTACATTAATTACTTGTATTCTACAGTACCTGCACAATTTTGTATTGGATTATACTTATGAGATTCATATCTAGAATTAAAAATGTTGTAGTTATATGTCTTATTTGTTTAATTTTACCATATCAGAAGATATTAGCAGGTTGTATAAGGTATGATCAAAAGGATGTTGTAGTTGGTTTATTATCTACCAAGGTTTCTACATATCCTAATGAAGATAGAACAGCTGCACAAATTACCAAAGTATTACAGAGTTATGGAGCATATGTAGTACTTATGGATTATAATGTAATTGTAAAATCAGTTGAGAATGAGATTATAAGAAGAAATAACTCTTATAATGGTGAAAATTATCAAATATCACGTAATGATATTATAGAAGAGGTTGTTGCAGAGTTCATTGAAAAAAATCATATTAATAGAATACTAATACCGGGAAACCATTATAATATTTCTTCTTTACCTATTGCTCCAACTTCAAATAGGCAGTTAATTACCAATGCTATTGTTAAAATCGTAAATAAAAATCATTGTATACATCTTTTTGGAATATGCGGTGGCTTGCAGGGTATAATGTATGCAAGCGGTATTAAAATATCTAGGGTGCAAAATATGGTTAATTCTCATATTTCGGCAGCTTCTCATGTTGTATCAATGCCAGATCCTAGAAGTGTAGATACTAATTTACATAAAGTATTAATTCTTCCCGATAATAGACTGTTAGGTATTCTAAATGCTTTGAACTATAAGTTGCATGTTGAAGATAAACAAATGGTAATATATGTGCCAGATGCACATTCAGAAGCGGTTGATAATAGTATGGAAAATGTGGAAAGGATGTATAGTCTTGGATATAAAATTATTGCTTTATCAGAGGATGGTATTATAGAAGCTATAGAAGATAAATATGGTAATATATATGTTCAATTTCATCCGGAATATCTATTAGTTAATGTTGAAAAAAAACGTGCTATTAATAATACTGAGTTGCATACATCAATTATAATAGCAGATGCAATAATTAGGGATTTTCTTTATCGTGAATAAATTTGAATAAGTAATTACCCAATTAATAAGGAAAAGTAAAATATATGTTTTGTAGATTTATAAGAAAATCTGATTAGGGATATTGTCATTAAGTATATAAGAAAAATAATTATGGACTATAGTAGTGTATTTGTTTTATATTAAAGTTTATTCTGGTTTTTTTATTATCTAAAAGAGTGATATAGTAGATTTTGCATACTGATGTATATGTTGTTAGATAATTTTTTTATTGTGTAGCAGTTAATAATTATCATGAGTAGTAGTATTATACTTATGTACGATTTTCTGATAATTTTTGGTTAAGGCTTGAGAACTTTGTAATTTTGTAAAGGAGTTTTTATATAATAAAAATGTCTAGGATTCTAAACTTATATTAATTCTTAAGGATAACATTCTGGGATTTATAATGTTTTATGGTGTATATAAACTGTAATAGCAATCGTATGTATTCAATATATTATTTACAGTTACAGTAGATGATAATGCTTGCGCATAATTTCATATTACGCTTGATTTATCAAGGCAATATTATCTATTATTTTCAGTCAATAAATTTAGGTCATTGATAATTTCCAGGTTAATATTTCATTTGTTGTTGAGTAGTAGCATAATATATCTACAAATATATTGATGTTTTCTTTGGTGAAAAAGCGATGAGTAATAATTTGATAATTATTCTTTGTAGATTTACTATTTTCTAAGGTTAAGTTATAAAATATAGTGCATTAGAATAAGATATAGTTGTGATTAAACGGTGAAGTAATAGTTTAATAGAGTGTGCTAGTTTTATTAATGACGTTTTTATAAGTCATAGTTAAACATTTTGTTAAGGGGATGTATTTGCTAAGATAAACTTATAATAAATATGGACTGTATTGCATATTACAAGATGTTTATAATGTATATTATGTTATTGTAGATCTACTTAATTTTATAAGGGATTATGTATTCTGTATAATAGTATTAATATGTACTGTGATATCTTGTAATATGGTGTACATTTTTGTATTTCTGCTATAATCTGTTAAAAATAAGGTATTTACATAAGGCATGATTGCTGAAGTTTTGTTACCGGTACCAGTTAATAAAACATTTTTTTATAATCTTCCTGATAATGAATCCTTCATTATAGGTGATTATGTTCGTGTTCCTTTTGGTTCTAGATTAATTATTGGAATTATATTAACTATATATGATACTATACCCTCGACATGTGAAATGAAGAATCTATCACAATTAAAAATGGTGGATACTAAAAGTTGTTTGCCAGCAATTTGTAGTATATTAATTAATTTTATAAAATGGGTGAGTGATTATAATGTTGTTCCTGCTGGTTTAGTTTTAAAAATGGTCTTTAGTAATGTGGTAAATGTAAAGTCTTTTAATAAACTTCAGTTTTCTATTGATCAAAATAGAAAATATATTAGCGATGTAAAAATTAATTTATCTGATGAGCAGAAGCAAGCATATAATAATATTATTAGTAAAACGTCGGATTATTCAGTGATTCTTTTGGATGGTGAAACTGGTTCCGGTAAAACAGAAGTTTATTGTGAAGTTATACATGACTTGATTAATAAGGATAGTACAGCACAAGTATTAATTTTACTTCCAGAGATAGTATTAACTTTACAATTAATTAAGCGTATAAGGTGTTATTTTGATAACTATTTTCCAGTAGAATGGCATTCGAATTTAACGTTAAAAAATCGTAGAGAATGTTGGTTATCAATAGCATATGGGCAATCTTCAATTGTGATAGGAGCAAGATCTGCATTGTTTCTACCTTTTAAGAATCTAAAAATGATTATTGTTGATGAAGAGCATGATGCGTCATTCAAACAAGATCATGGCGTAACTTATAATGCTCGTGATATGTCGATTGTTTTGGCAAAACAGCTTAATATACCAATTATTTTGTCTTCAGCTACTCCATCTTTAGAAGCTATTAGTAATGTACTGAAATCTCAGTATCATCATGTAAAATTAACCAAAAGGTTTGGAAATGCTACGTTACCTATAGTAAGGGTTATTAATTTGTGTAGCAGCAAAATGGTGAATAAATGGTTATCTTATGATCTTTACAATAGTATGTTGAAAGTGTTGCAAAATCGGGATCAAGTGATGCTTTTTTTGAATCGCCGTGGATATGCAACACTAAGACTATGTAAAACTTGTGGGTTTAAAATGCAATGTAAAAATTGTGCAACATGGCTTATAGAACATAAAAAAAAGGGTATATTGTTGTGTCATTATTGTGGATATTCCTGTTCAATAAGTAGTGAGTGTAGCAATTGTTTAGATAAGTCATCTGTTATATCGTATGGAGTGGGGGTGGAAAAGATAGCAGAGGATATCATAACACTAATACCAGATGCTAAAGTTGCGATGATAAGTAGTGATATTAGTAATAAGGAAATTGGAAATATTATTGATCTTATTATGCAAGATAAGATAAACATTATTATTGGTACTCAAGTAATAGCAAAAGGTCATAATTTTCCCAGGTTAACATTAGTTGGTGTAATAGATGCTGATTTAGGATTAAATAATAGCGATTTGCGTGCTACAGAAAGAACATATCAATTATTACATCAAGTAGCAGGACGTTCTGGCAGGTTTGTGGATAGAGGTGAAGTCATTTTACAGACTTATGATGCAAATAATCCTTTGATGCAGTCTTTATCATCTTATAATCGTGAATTATTTTATGATTTAGAACTAAAATCTAGATCATTAACTCAGATGCCACCTTATACAAGGTTAATAAGTATAATAGTTAGTGGAAAAAGTGAGGCTAAAGTAATAAATGTATCTCAACAAATAGTCAAGAGTTTATCTGAGACACTTAATGTACTTGGTCCTGCTCCTGCTCCGATTAGCTTTTTAAATCGGCAGTATAGATATAGGATTTTAATTAGAGTACAAAGTAATGTTATGATACAAAAATTACTTGCTAGATATAAGGATTATTATGCAAGTATTAGTCAAGTAAAAATTATGATAGATGTTGATCCAGTAAACTTTATGTAGATTGTTTATTATGTTATATCATAATAAGGTCATGTGTATTGGGTGTTGCGTTATACAAGGTTATACTTATTAAGTGCTGGGTTGTATCACGGTTTCTTAGTTTTTATGTAGTGTATATTAGCGATATTGCTTAGCTTAAGATTATGTAAGCATTAATTTAGTTGAATTTGATGGTATTGCCTATAGCAAGGTTATACTTATTAAGTGCTGGGTTGTATTACTGTTTGTTAGTTTTAGTGTAATGCGTATTAGCAGATATTGATTAAGTTAAAGTTATGTAAGCGTTAATTTAGTTGAATTGATGATATTGCCTATAGCAAGGTTATGCTTGTTAAGTGCTGGGTTGTATCATGGTTTCTTAGTTTTGATGTAGTGTGTGTTAGCAGATATTGATTAAGTTAAAATTATGTAAGCGTTAATTTATGTGAGTTTATGGTATTTGCCTTATAGCAAGGTTATGCTTGTTAAAAGTTGGGTTGTATCACTGTTTATTAGTTTTTATGTAGTCTATATTAGCAGATATTGCTTAAGTTAAAGTTATGTAAGCATTAATTTAGTTGAATTGATGATATTGCCTATAGCAAGGTTATGCTTATTAAAAGTTGGGTTATATCACAGTTTCTTAGTTTTAGTGTAATGTGTTAGCAGATATTGCTTAACTCAAAGTTGTGTAGATGTTAATCTTAGTCAAATCTATGGTGTTGCGTTATACGAGGTATACTTACTCAGAACTAAGTTGCTCGCTATTTTTTAGCTAGCTGGCATAAGTACTACTAATGATTCCTGTTTAGATGTAGCGAGTTATGTCACATTGTAAAATCATATTGAATATGTATAAGATGTATGCATGATAAAGTAAGCAGTAAATCAACATGCAACACCTAAGGTAAAAACTACATTGGATTATTACCCCACAACAGATAGGTATGGTACAAAATGTAAATAGTATAAAACAACTATAAAGAAACTTTAATGGTTTCTGTTGTAGCTTTTTTTACCATCTTCTTAATCTTTTGTGCCTTATCACTTAATTTTCTAGATGAAGTACCAAGTAGATACAAATCAAAGCCGCCTTTATAGTCTATTGTTCTTAAAGTTCTACTGGATACTTTGAACTTGAACTTTCTATTTAAAGAATCGCTGAATAATGTGACATTATGTAGATTTACTAAATAACTTCTCTTAGTTTTGCGATTAGAGTGAGATACCTTATTCCCAAAAGACTTAGCTTGGCCAGTAATATCACAAACTCTACTCATCTTATAAACCTATGTTGCTACTAACAGTGGGTTATTTTACCAATGATAGTGATACTAGTCAAATATAAATCATGTTTTTTTAGAGTTGTTAAACTTAGAAATACTGAGTGACTTGTTTTCATAAAGATTCAGTGGTCTGTTATGTAAAATCATATTTAATAAGTATTGAATTTGCTTTCTTGTATATATGCAGGTTGATCGAATATATTATGTATAGTTTTACTGTAAAATAAAATACTTTGTTCTAACACCATAAGTCCTGTTTTACAGTTCTAAATTGCTGTTAATTGTAGCTTTGTTTTACTGTGATTAGGTATTTATGTATTAGAGATAGTGTTCTGTAAGTTGTTTTTGATTATAAAGTCTAATTACTTATTTATTAAATTCCAAGATTGTTTCATTTTTTAGCATATCTTCATAAGTTTGACGAGAGCGTATTATATGATAGCTATCTTCATTTACTATAACTTCTGGAACTAATGGTCTAGAATTATAATTGCTTGACATAGAAGATCCGTAGGCTCCAGCTGTACATATTGCCACTATTTCGTTATTGTCTAAGTTATTGATCAAATAGTTATATGCAAAAGTATCATCAGATTCACATATAGGTCCTACTATGTCAAATGATAGATGAGGTTCTGATGAAACTACTGCTGGTATTATTGTATGTTCAGCATTATATAGTGCTGGACGTATTAGATCGTTCATTCCTGCGTCTAGTATTAGGTGTTTTTTTTCGTAGTTACTTTTATGATATAATACTTTTGCTAGTAGTATTCCAGTATTCCCTACTAAAGCTCTTCCGGGTTCGCATATTATGTTATAATATTCCTTTTCAAAATTGTTTTTGAGTAAGTTTGTATATTCTTGAATTGTTGGGAAAACATCAGAGTTTTTATATGGTATTCCTAGTCCCCCACCTATATCAACTCTTAATATCTGGATATTATGATGTTCAAAAATTTTTACAATTTGTTTGATTTTATCAATAGTATTTTGGAATATAGCTAAATTAGCGATCTGTGATCCTATATGTACAGAAATTCCTATAATTTTAGTATTGGTTAATAGGTTATCAAATACCTGATCAAGGGATTCTTCAGGTATTCCAAATTTATTTACTTTTAATCCTGTTGTAATCTTATCATTTGTTTTTGCATTAATATTTGGGTTGACTCTTATAGATACTGGTGCAATGATGTTTTTATGATGTGAAATTTTATTTATAAGATGTAATTCTTCAATAGATTCCACATTAAGCTGCAATATTCTATTATCTAGTGCGAAACTTATTTCTTGTTCAGTTTTTCCTACTCCAGAAAAGACAATTTTATTTGGTGAAATTCCAGCTGCAATTGCACGACGTATTTCTCCTTCAGATACAGCATCTGCTCCAGATCCTAGTGAATTTAATAGGCTTAAAATCGATAAATTAGAGTTTGATTTTACAGCGTAACATATTGTTGAATTGTTAGGTAAATTTTCTTTGAATTGTCTATAATTGTTTTTAATTGCATTGAGAGAATAACAATAGACAGGGGTACCTATGCTGTTTGCAATTTCTAATGTGCTTACATTTTCTATGTGAAGTACATTGGACTTGTAGTAAAAGAAGGGATTAGCCATGAAAAGCATATGATACTCCAATTGAGTGTTCAGTTTACGAAAATAATTTAGTATAAGTCTAGAACATATTATAATCAAATGATTAGAGAGTTTTTTTTAAGGAATATTTTGTGAATATTATCGATAAAGTTTATAATAAGTGTGATTTGTTTATAGTGTTAGTATTTCCACAATTATAAGCGTACACTTTATATGTTCTACTGTAAATTAAGTTAGTATATGTGAAGTTATGTATAAAGTTGCATTGGATGATTTCTATTAGATGTTGTCTAAATAAGTGAAAATTTAGGTATTTTGATTATAATAATACTAGTCTGGAAATTATATTGATGTTATATAGAGTTATTATTAATATTGTATGATTAAGTAATAAAGTATATAAGTGTATAGTTTGACTTGTATTTTATAAATTATCCTAGATTTTTCATGAAAACAGAATGTAGGATTGAGTTAGTTATCATGCCTTGAAATGTATATATATATATATATATATATCAGAGTTTTATTGGTTTGATATACTGTTGTAATGTCCCTCTCTTTGAGATTTTTTTGTGGAATAATTTGGTCTGTTATAAGAGTATAGTATGAGTTGTACTCCTATAAATTATCCTAGATTTTTCATGAAAATGAAATGTAGGGTTGAGTTAGTTATCATGCCTTGAAATGTATATATATATATATCAGAGTTTTATTGGTTTGATATATTGTTGTAATGTCCCTCTTTTTGAGATTTTTTTGTGAAATAATTTGGTCTGTTATAAGAGTATAGTATGAGTTATACTCCTATAAATTATCCTAGATTTTTCATGAAAATAAAATATAGGATTGAGTTAGTTATCATGTCTTGAAATGATTTTTATAAAGTTATTTGAGATGTTATTGCAATGTAGAATATTTATAGTATATATATAGATTATGCTCCTGTAAGTTGTTCTAGCTCATTTAATAGTGTTTGTATATCTTTAGGAATATCAGAATTAAATTCTATATATGTATTTGTTGTGGGGTGAATAAAGCCTAACTTATGTGCATGTAGTGCTTGTCTCTTTAATGTGTTGATTATAGTGCTTTTTTCAGCGTATTTTATTGCTTTGCTTTCATTTTTTCCATATTTTTGATCTCCTATTATAGAATTCCCTATGTGACTCATGTGTACGCGTATTTGGTGGGTTCTACCTGTGTATATTCTGCATTTGACTAGACTTGCTATGTTAGCAAAAATTTTTGTAGTATTATATTCAGTTATAGCTAGCTTCCCTTTATTCTTTGAATGTGTAACAGTCATCATTTGTTTATTATTAGACTTTCTATCAATGTGGTTCTTTATAATATTATCTCTAGGGTTTGGTACTCCCCATACTACTGCTATGTATTCTTTTTTTATTTGTTTTTTTAATAATAAGTCAGATAAGAAATAATAAGAATGTTCATTTTTTGCAATAACCATTAGCCCGCTAGTGTCTTTATCTAATCTATGTACAATACCTGGTCTTGAAGCTTTACCTATGTAACTTAGACTACTTCCATAATGTGCTACTAGTCCGTTAACTAATGTGTCATTTTTTGTTCCTGCGCCTGGATGTACTGTAAGACCAGGTGCTTTATTTATTATTATTATATCTTGATCTTCATGTAGGACTGTAATTGGTATATTAATGTTTGGTACAATTGAGAAGTGATGTTCTTGTATTGGTATGTTGATGTGATAGAGATCATTGATTTTTGTAGTATGATTGTTGTCCTTTACTATTTTGTTAAATAGATATATTTTGTTATTTTGTATTAATTGTTGAACTTTATTGCGTGATATATTGAGTTTAAATGCTATAAATTTGTCTAATCTTTTATTTTCTTCACCATTTTGAATAAAAATTTTTTTTTCAAACATTTTTATAGTTTATAATTCATGTTAACTAATATACTGTAATTATTGATTGTAGTCAAAATGGTAAGATATTGCTTGCAGTGTAGTTACATCTAGGTAAAATTTAGGCTATTTTTGGTTGTTTATTAATAAAGGTGACCTGTAACTTAGGGTATTGAAAATCATGATAAAGAAAATATTGATAGCAAATAGAGGTGAAATTACGTGTAGGATAATAAGGACTGCTCGTAAAATGGGGATATCTTGTGTTTCTATATATTCAGATGCAGATGTATATTCTTTGCATGCTTTATCTGCTGATGAAGCAGTAAATATTGGTCCTGCTCCTGTAGGTCAAAGTTATTTAAATATGGATAGAATCTGTGAAATAGCTCGGGATTTAAATGTACAGGCGGTACACCCTGGCTATGGGTTTTTATCTGAAAATGCTAACTTTCCTGAAAAACTTAGTGATTATGGTATTGAATTTATTGGTCCTAGTGCTGATTCTATTAGGATGATGGCTGATAAGATTACTTCAAAAAAAATAGCTGAATCTGCAAAAGTTAACATTATTCCTGGTTATATGGGAATAGTTGATTCATCTGATGAAGCAGAGAAGATAGCAGAATCTATAGGATTTCCAGTTATGATTAAGGCTACTGCTGGTGGTGGTGGTAAAGGAATGAGGATTGTAAAATCAAAAGATGAAATAGCTCAGGCATTTACTTCTGCAACAAATGAAGCATCAAAGAATTTTAGAGATGGAAGAATCTTTATTGAGAAATATATTGAATTACCAAGACATATTGAGATACAAATTCTAGCTGATAAATATGGGAATATTGTTTGTTTGGGAGAGAGAGAATGTTCTATACAAAGGCATAATCAAAAGGTTATAGAAGAAACACCTAGTCCTTTTCTTGATGAAAGAACGCGGCAAAAAATGTATAAACAATGTGTAAGTTTAGCTAAAAAAGTTGGTTATTATTCTGCTGGTACTATAGAGTTTGTTATTGATCAAAATAAGCAATTTTATTTTTTAGAGATGAATACCAGATTACAGGTTGAACATCCTGTAACAGAGCTTGTGACTGGTATTGATATAGTGGAAGAAATGATACGAATTGCTAATGGTGAAAAGTTAAGATTTACTCAAAAAGATATCAAGTTTAATGGTTCAGCAATAGAAGCTAGAATTTATGCGGAAGATCCAATAAAGAATTTTTTGCCTTCTAGTGGTAGAGTGGTTTATTATTCTGCTCCTATACCTAATGACAATTTGAGAATTGATAGTGGAATATTTGAAGGATCAGAGGTTAGTATGTTTTATGATCCTATGGTTGCCAAAGTATGTACTTATGGTAAAGATAGGGCTGAAGCAATAAGTTTTATGCAAAAGTATTTAAATAGTTTTTATATTGGTGGTATTGCTAATAATATAGATTTTTTATTATCTGTTTTTCATCATTCTGTTTTTATCTCTGGAAATATTAATACAAAATTTGTTGAACAATTTTATCCTAATGGTTTTCAAGGTGAACACTTAACAGAATACTGCATAGAGCTTTTTATCTTAGCTGCGATATTTATATTTTTTCAAGATGAATATTGTGAGTATGCTGTGTCTTCTTATAAGGAATTAGTTGTTCATGTTAATGATCAGGAATATTTTGTATCAGCAAGATATGAAAATGGCAAAATAATTGTTATGTATAATCATTCTAGGTATATTGTATTAGGTGCATGGAATGTGAACTTTAAAATATTGGAATTGCAAGTCAATGATGAAGTTATACCAATAAAAGTTGATAGTAGGATAGTTGGGAAGTATCAATTTAGGTATTCTGCAATGAGTGCAGTATGTGCAGTATATAGGCATTGTGTATCTAGGCTGCTTAGTATAATGCCTAAAATAGATTTACAAGAGCTATGTCTTAATGAGATATGTTCTCCCATTTCTGGTATGATAGTGAAGATCCATGTTAAAGAAGGAGAAGAAATCTATCCTGGACAGTCATTATTGGTAATAGAAGCTATGAAAATGGAAAATGTAATATGTTCAAATGTTAAGTCAGTTGTAAAATCTATATTATTGACAGAAGGAAGTAGTGTTTCTACTGGAGATGTTATTATTGAATTAAATTAAACAGTTGCTTTATATTATTAATTATTTATTATATTATGTCACAAGTAAGATATGCCTTGTAAAAAAAAAATTTATTACCCATATAAGTTGTAGTATTGATGTTATTCTATTCTTGTAGTTATTGGTGTAATACAATACAGGGTTGTTATTAATCACTAATAAGCTTTGATAAATATTATATCTATTAATGTATATAGTTATCTATAATATTGGGTAATATTGTGTTATTTAATAGTTTATATGATAATCAGTCGTTAACTCACTTCTTGTCTTGTATTCTTAATACAGATGAGCTAAAGGTAAAGGGTCGGTTTTTATATCTTGATATTTTCTATAAAGACAATGAAGAGAAGCAGAGATTTTTAGATTTACTACCTACTGATATTGTTAAAGAAGATTCACTTAATAGGAAATTAATCATCAAGAAAGTTGATCTAGTTTTTTTTAGGAGGAAGGTTGATAATCCCTTGTGTTATGCTACTTGTGGTAGTGAATATAATGTCAGGTTGATGACATATTTATTGTTTGAAGCAACTAGCCTTTGGGAAGTACATTGTGAAAATATTTATAATAGCATAACGGGTGCCTATAAGCATAGTCTACGTAAAGGTTTGTATAAGTTAATTAATTATTTTTTTGGTGATAATATATATTCTGGCAGAATGGAAGCAACATGTATCAATGATGTAACTCCATTATGTTTTCCAAATCCAGCATTATTAGAAAGAAAAATATCTACCTATAATGGTAATAAGTATGGTATTTTTTTGTGTAATGTACGAAAACATACGGATAGTGTATTATTCTGTGTAATTAAGAAAAAATTAAATGTTTTGCAATCACAGATTGATGTTGTTTCTGATGAGAACGTATTGTTAAAGTTATTAAGTCAGAAAAAAAGTTTAGAATCATTTGTTAGTTGTATGTTACGACTAAATCAAGATAATTTGTTACCATTAATGGTACCTTTTCGTGTATTGCATGAAACATTGGCTATTCTCTCAAGTGATGAAACCATATTAAAAGAAATAGAGCGTTTATTAAAAGAACGTCAACAATGTTATATGCTTAACGGTATTGCCTTGAAATTTTTGAAAAATAAGGGAATAAATGTCGATGTTGTGAATATATATAAAGCACGGAATGCATATAGGTTACATGTAACAGATGTACAGGATTCATCAGAAGTACTTTTAAGAGCAGAGAGAGCTATATCTAGCTTACATAGTGTAAAATCTCATATTACAACAAATCTTGATTTTTTTGCTGAAATTAATAAGAACAAAGGTATTTTACGTGCGCAACAATATTTTAGAGGGATCACTGCACTTATAAATTCAGAAATTAATTTTTTAGAGAACTTTAAAGATATTTTAACACCAGAGGATTTGGACTTGTTCTTAGAAGTCACTTGTAGAGAAATACATGATGATATCAATGAATTATTGGTAATGCGTGATTTTTTTATACATAGGAAAGTTGTTGATAGAGATGCAATATTAAAAGTCACAGGGAAGGAGATTTCGGAATTAACAAAATATGTAAATAGTAGAGTATTGTTATTAGACGAGATTGTTCGATATATGAATAATAATTTGAAAGTTGTTGATTCTAATAAACATTTTGCTAACTATTGGGTATTTTATTATATAGTGAGTAATCATTGTACGTTAAGTCGGGAGTTTATTAAAGATGAGCAACTGTTGCCATCTATTAATATTGTGCAATTGTTAAAGTCAATAGATTATGTTGATGGTAAATGGATTACAAAGAACACAGAAAAAAAAGAATGGCTAATACAGCAATTGAAGTTACATCCTGTGATGGACTATTTGGATATCAAGATTAATCCATCAGATATTCCTGATGAATTGTTTAATGGTAAGTTAAGTGATAAAGATTTTTTCACTATGTTAAAATCTATTGTACATGCGGTTAAAACGGATGAACAATGTATCTGTGATATTAAAATCAGTCATTCTTTAAGAGTATTGCAGGTTCTATGTAATATATTAAAATATGTTCCATTTTTTTCTTTGTTTGTTTATTACGTTAATCCTGGTCGTTATCGTACTGTGCCAGGTTATGTAGGTAAGAATTTTAGAAGGAGATTCTATATAAAGAATAAACAAATTCCTATTACATCTTTTTCAAGTAATGTTGTGGAATCACTAAAGTTAAATCTATTGCACGAAAGGTTTGTTGAGAGTAGTTATGAAGCTAAATTTTTGAATAGGAAATTTCGCAAGGTTCATAATATTTCAGGAGGATTGGAAAAAGCAAAAACAGTGTTATGTTCTAATAAATTTATTGCATATATATTATTTATAATGGCATTTTTGGTAATGCTAGTAGTTACAACTGTTATGCTATTATTAGTACATTTTAATATTTTACCTGGTGTGTTTTTTAGTAGATTTATTGATGTAGTACGGGGAATTTGTGATAGTTTTTTTGTCATATCTGGATTGGATCCTATTGTAGATAAAGTACTAACTTTAATATTAGATGTTGTTGGTATTGTCATTAGAATAGTTGATTTTATTTTGTTGTGTGGTTTGTTGTCTGAGATTGTTAGACTAGTTATAAGGGGAGTTAAGTATATAATTACATCTGTGTGTAATGTCTTTCAAGATGTATTTGTATCACTTGCTACATATGGACTAAAGGATTCTATTATTATATTGTTTAGTAAAATATTATGTTCTGACCACATTACTCTTGGAAATTCTTGTGAGTCAAAAGAAGAAATAAGCGTGCATAATGTACGGAAGTACAATACTGACTACAATATTGCGGAGATGTTGGAAAATATTTGTGACAAAGTTAATGTTGAATTACCAACTCTATCAAAGGTAATTGACATAACAAAAAAATTGTCATCTCAGATTGATCAGAATTTGTATTGTGGTAAACCAAGGGTTGTAGAATTATTGAGAAATTTTGAAAATAGTACTTGTAAATTACCTCAAAGTACTATAGGTAGTGTAAATTATCTTAAATTAAAATATGAATTTTCTTATTTATTGAATAATTATGTAAGAAACTTTAGGTATGATAATAGTGGTAATTCATCTAATATTCTGAATAGTTTTCAAAAACGCCAGGAAATTTATAATAGAATTACTGCTGTTAATTTGCAAACTAAATATTTCTGTAAAAATTCACATAGAACAATATGTACTGTAAGTGATGTTGAATGTGTTTTTGATAAGATGTGTAATATTGGAAATCCTATAACAGTAGAAGCATTAAATGCGAAGATGGCATCTTTAAAATGGGCAATACATATGTTAGATGTTTGTGATGTGTATGGTATAAAGCGTAGATCTGAATTAATATTTGTAAATACTAGATTAGATAATGTTGCAACAGTGATGTTGTATGATTGTATTTTAAGATTGGAAGGTTATCGGAAATATGTTCAATCTGGTAAAATAATTTCTGAAGATTTTGTTGATGTTGATATTAAATGTAATTTCTTTCCATATATAAGAGATGTTTATCATATTTTGCAGGCTCTAGATACTAGTATAATGTATAACAGTCAGATAAGGAGCTTGAAAATATTTTGCGATGTTTTTTTTGGTGATAATAGTTTGTTATTGAAAAAACCATCAGATCAGGCTAGGAATTTGGCAGATATGGTTAGCGTTGGAACTGGGGTAGTATCATGTTTGTCAGAATTGAAGGAATATATTTGTCAAAGTATAGAATGTATTCAAAATCCAAAAAATACTGCTATTTCTTTTTTAATATATTATTTGATACGCTTAACAGATTCTTCTGCATTATTAAATATGGCTGACAGTACTTTGGAAGCAATGGATCAGATGTTAAATGTTATAGGAATAAATGACTTATATGATTATTTTACTCAAACTGATTTTGGGAAGATGCTATTACTGGAGTTTTATCAGCAAGGTATGTTATTTCAAGATTTAGCGTGTATGTTAGCTGAATTGAATTTAGGTTTGTTGTGTGATGATATAGATGAAGTGCAAGATGATTACTTATCAATTTGTGATATTAACCAGGTAATATATCATTCTTCATTTCATAGAGTAAATACAGCGCAACAACGGGTGTTAGAATATATGAATGGATGTGCTAGATTTATATATGAGATTGCAGGATTAAAGCTAGTGAAGCATATTGCTCATTGTTTTAAGGAGAAAGTAATGTATAATATGGAATGTTTTATGTTACGTGAAAGTATAGTGTCGAATTCAATGTTAATAAACGGTCAAGAACATGTGTCTTCTGGGAAATTAGAATGTGGTATGGAAGAGAAAATCTCTTGTGAAAGTAGTAAGAGTAATGGGTTATTACTTGGTCCTGGTGGGGTATATCATATGTTGGAATTAGGTTTAAATTGTGATTAATGGGTTGTTACATATTATGTAATTCATGATATGTTATTATAGGAATATTAGTGGTATATCTCAATGGTAGATAATAGTAATAAGCTTGGTACAAGATCTCATGTGTTAGATGATTTGAAAAAGTGTAGTGAAGCACCGAATAGTATAGTTGATGATGTAGTTCTCTTAGAGCTTGGTAGTAGTGATGGTGATGATTTTAAAGCTCTTGCTAAGATTAAGCTGGAAGATTTAGATACCCAGGAGACTATGCTGGAGCTGGAAAAACAATTTGATATGTTTATTCTGGAACAAGCAGGAGGGTATAATGTTGTACAAGAAAGTGGATATGATGGTACTCATGATTATAGTATATCAAATATTGTAGGTTATGATGAAGACTTTGAGGTAGATAAGTCTTTATTACAAAAGATACTAGATTTCTTTATTGAATTATCTCAGAGTAGTGAAGAAGATATCAGTCTTGAGTATGAGCTTGATCCTTTAAATCGCAAGAGAAAAAAGAAGAAGTTTATACTACAATCTATTATAGAGTTTTTAAAAAGGTTACTACGTGATAGTCGTAGACTAAACCTTAAGCAGTTATTAGAGCAACAAATTTTAGAGTTGCAGGAAAAATTAAGTAAAGAACTGGACCCTGATCTTAGGAAGTTACTTCAAGAAAGGTTAATACTTTTAACGCAGTTAAGAGCTCAACTGATTGAGAAAGGCATTACTTCTAGTTTACTTATTAATTATTTTTTAATTTCGAGTTTAATTAGTTCTATTATTAGATCACATGGAGAAGCTTCTGTAGCTGTTCAGGAGAGAGAAAGTTTATTACATGATTTATCTAAAGCGTTATTATCTCAGCAAAAAGATCAAGGTGTTGTAAAGGAAACAGTTGCTAGTAGTCTTCAAGTATTTTCTACTACTAGTTGTTTGAATATATTAAATATACAGGGTTATATTTCAGATGTTTTTCATTGCCAAGTAAAAGAAGTATCTAGTAGATTATACGATCAGTATTACAATATACATAGAGACCATATATCTGGTCAACCAGGACCTAATGTTGGTATGTTTGCTGCTGTTTATGCTATCATGCGTATGATAGATCATGCAATGAAGGCAGTTAAAGATTTTGTTGTTAAAACTTTTCATAATTTAAATAAGACTGAGGTACCAACAGTTACTGCGCATGAACCTCATGTACGTGTTTTTGTAAAATCTGAGAGTGCTCCACATATGAAGCATAAACATGTTGAGAGTCGTAGTTATGCCTGTAGTTGTACTGCTTCTAATCAACAGAATATGTTGCATGCTCAATATGCTATGGGTTATATGTCATCGTATAGTTATTATAGTGAATGTAAGGTTACTTCTGTAGAAATGAAGAATAGTAGCTATCTAAAAGAGATAAAGGTAGAACAAATGCATGTTCAAAGTTATGGTGTATCTCAATCTGTAAAATGAGAAGCTTAAAATAATTTAATTGTGATTCAACTTCACATATGATTTTTCGTTAATAAAATGTGTGATATTGTAATAATAGTATATTAGTATTTTAGAGTTACACACAAAAGTGTCATAGGATTGTTCTGTATAGTACTGTAATATATTTTCTTTGTATTAAAATTTTAGTAATGGTATATTAATTACAGTGCATTTATCTATTTGATTAGTAGTATGTATGAAGCCTGAAGTTGGTTTATACAGCTTATGAAATGGAGTAATATTAACATTACTGTAAAAAATATTGGGATTTTTCTATATTTTATACGGTTGATTTATATGTTTGAAACATTTTAATAATGTTTATTATTATTAAGGTTAGATAGTAGGCAGGTATTTTATAGAGTAAACATTATAAATGTTATTTGATTGAAATATTGTGGTATACTAATGATTTACTAGAATGTGATTAAATAGTTTTAATTGTTACACTCTAGATAGACAAATACCAGACAAGTGAACTTTTTTAGATTATGTATTTGGTAATCCTTATATCACTATTATAATGACTTAGAAGGTTTGGTAGATTAATAGAATACAACTAATACAAAAAATATCTGGTATTAAAAAATAAGAAATGTCCTTAGTATGGTTTTAGGTGCTACATGTACTAAGCATATGCATTTTGTAATATTGCTTATGGCATTCCTGATAAGAAGTTGTACTGTGGGTAATATATATAGAATTGAGATTTATAGTGTTATCAATGTAAAGTCTTTGGTGAGATAAGAAGTATAATGTGATATCAAATTCTATTCTGCCATCTTGATCAAATTATTAAGTTGCAGTTTATGTTGATGTTATCTATCTCTGTTGGAAAGTAAGCCATTTTCTTGACATGATTATTGATATTAATTATCCTAAAAACTAGTGAATTTTAATTTCTAAATTTGTGATATGAGAAGTAAGCCTGATTGGTTAAAGGTAAAAATGCCTACAGGTACTACTTTTTATGAAATGCGTAATTTAATGAAATTATATAAGCTAAATACAGTATGTGAAGAAGCTGCTTGTCCTAATATAGGTGAATGTTGGAATAAGAAGCATGCTACAGTAATGATTTTAGGTTCTACATGTACTAGAGCATGTGCATTTTGTAATGTTGCTTCTGGGATTCCTGATAAATTAGATCCTCATGAGCCTGAGAGCCTAGCTAAGGCTGTAAGTTTACTAAAGTTACAGCATGTTGTTATCACATCTGTAGATAGGGATGATTTAGAAGATGGTGGTGCTGGGCATTTTGTGGAATGTATAGAGGAAATTCGAAAAAGAGATAACAATGTTACTATTGAAATATTAACTCCAGATTTTTTAAATAAGCATAGTGCAATTGATAAAATTGCTAAAGCATTTCCT
This sequence comes from Ehrlichia ruminantium, assembly GCF_009728835.1. Lineage (GTDB taxonomy): Bacteria > Pseudomonadota > Alphaproteobacteria > Rickettsiales > Anaplasmataceae > Ehrlichia > Ehrlichia ruminantium_B. The sequence continues at coordinate 877,042 of NZ_CP033455.1, read as the reverse complement.
GATGTGTATAACCATAATGTAGAAACTGTACCAAGGTTATATGCCAAAATTAGACCAAGGGCACGATATTTTCATTCTTTATATTTGCTTAAAACGATCAAACAAAAAAATCCTCAAATATTTACTAAATCTGGAATAATGTTGGGCTTAGGGGAAATGAAAGAGGAGATATATCAAGTAATGGATGATTTAAGGTCAGCGGATGTTGATTTTATAGTGATTGGTCAGTATTTGCAACCTACTTCTAAGCATGTTGCTGTTGATAGATATGTTACTCCAGAAGAATTTGATCATTATAAGTATGTTGCATACTCTAAGGGGTTTTTAATGGTTGCATCTGGTCCCTTAGTTAGGTCTTCATATCATGCAGAAGAAGATTTTCAAAGACTTAAAAAAAGTCGTGCTGCGATGTTTACGTAATGTAAGTTTTTAGTAAAAGGAAATACGAAATATTGTATTATGAGCTTAAGTTTTAATCGTTATTGAATGTTCTCAATGGAATTAATGAGGATTTAAGGAATATTTGTAAATTTATCATAAATCCCCTTTATTGAAAGTTAAAATTATTTTTGCTATAGATATGCAATGCAGATAGTATTTATTGTTTTATTATTTATTTACGTAAAGTTTGATGTTGCGAGAAAGTTGTATAGTATATTTTTAGTTTTTTGTTGAGAAACATAAAAAATGTAATCAAGCTGTGAGATATAATACAGAAATTTGTGTACTAAAGAGCTGTATGAATTTTATATTAAAACTAATAATTTATCAGAAGGAAATATGGTTCCTTATTTACTACTATAGTATTTAGTTCTCTACTTTTAAAGATAAGTTATTATGTATAAGCAAATGCAAGTTTTATTATTGTATATAGAAAATTTTAACAGTTATTCAATTAATTATTTTACTGTATTATCATATCTCGGAGTAAATATTCTTATTGTAAATAAAATGTGGTTTTTTCATAATTATAGATGTCTATTAAATGTTTTATATAAAAGATGGAAATAGGTAGTTATTTTTATACCATGGATAATAACTGAGAATTTGAGTAAGTACTCATTTATGCGATCAAGCTGTTATGTCTTATATAGTTTTAATATCTCATCTGAGAAAACCTAATACAAAACTCTGTTATCTGAGTTTATAGTTCAAATTTAGTAGATACAGAATAATGATAAATTATTCTGTATCTGAGAAGGGTTTGCTTATGTTATAGAATTATTTTAGGTGTTATTTTAAAAAACATGATTTGAATATAATCTGAATTAAAGATTTAATTTTGTAGATATTATTTTTTTATATGCTTGTAATCTTGTTTAGTATATTTATAAGTATAAGAATTTTGCACTTATAGCTCAGTGGATAGAGCGTTACCCTCCGGAGGTAAAGGTCGCAGGTTCAAATCCTGCTGAGTGCGCGTATTTTTACTAATAGACGGGTTAAAAATAGTTATCGTATCTTTTAAAGTAAATATTAAAATTATAGGTGTAATATTCTGTTATATTTATGTTTTTATATTCAATAATAATTAATAATTGGTGGACGGTAACATATATAAGTTATAAGTGCTGTAATTTATAGAGTTTTATATTTGATTATATTAAATTTTGTAATGCTTAATTGTTTATATTACTAATTATCAAATATGTATATCTTGTTAGTGATTTGCATATTACTATAATTATAAAGATCTATTGTAGCCTTTAAGTACTATTCTATGGTGTAGAAAGGTCATTTAAAAGTTATAGTTGAAGTAATTAAATAAATGTTTTTCTACAATCAGTAGATTCATTGTTATATTGGTACGAATAATAAGTAGTACTAGTACAATTTTTATGTTAATAGTTGAACTTTTAAAACTTAATGTGAGTTTTGTGTCTAGTTTCACATAGATATAGCGGGTAGGTTACGTAAATGGATATACAATTAATAATCTTATGTTAGGTTATGTACTACTATGAATATGAAATGTAGCTAATGATATGTTTTGTATGTATTTTAAGTATTACAACTGTTGTTATTTATTTTTCAGAAAAAAACAGTGTTTTTATTGATACTAAGTTCTTAAAGTAATATCATGTGTATTATTGCTATAGAGTTATTTTTATTAGTTAATTGATATGTGAGTGTATAGATATTTCACTTCTGATTTATTATTCTAGTATAAGTAAGCTATTCATATAGAAGTGTATATATGTGTAGAATATAATTGTAGTGCATTTTAAGATAAAGTTTTGTTAGAAAAATATCAATGTCCAAATTCGTGTAGGTTATTCATCTTTTTACATTAGTATTAACATAAATTTGAGTATATATTTTACATGAGAATATTGATGTATCACTTTGTATTTTTAAGATATTTGATATTATCAATCACATATTACTAGAATATAAGGATTTGTTTGCATGTAATAGTTTTTAAGTGTATTGTGACTTATTAGATGTTTTAGAAAATAAAGTGATCAAATTTCTTTCGTATAAAAGTTACAACGAGATTTAAAACTAACAGCATAAGTAGCAATGCTACTATTGCAATTGCAGCTAGCTGTATAAATTCAATATGTGGATTGCTTGCCCACATGTATATTTGTACAGGTAGTACCGTTGTTGGATCTAGGAAATTTTTAGGTATATCCACGATAAATGCTACCATACCTATCATAATTAGTGGAGAGGATTCTCCTAATATTCTGGCTATACTTAAAATTACACCTTGCATAATACCAGGTAATGCTAATGGGAATGAGTGATGTAATATAACTTGCATATTTGATGCACCTAGTGAAAATGCAGCATCTTTCACAGATGATGGTACAGCTGCTAAAGCTTGTTTTGTTGCTATTACTAAGTTTGGTAACATCATTAGCGATAAAGTCATACCGGCTATAAAGGCTGATGAACGTGGTATTTTAAAAATGTTTATATAGATTGCTAATCCTAGAATACCAAATATTATTGAAGGTACAGCTGCAAGATTTGTAATACTAACTTCGATTATATAGGATATTTTGTTTTTTGGTATTAGTTCATTTAGACATATGCCAGATGTTATTCCTATTGGCAATGCAAGAACTAAACATATAATTATTGAAAATGTCGATCCTATTAATGATCCAATTATTCCACTATTTTCTGGTGACATGGAGTTATATTTGGTAAATAAAGCGTCATTAAATGATTGTTTTATTAAGTTTTCGTTTTGCAGTTTTGTAATGATTGTTGAGAATATTTTATTATGTATTTGTTTTTGTTTTATCATTCTATTAAACATGGTGGAAGCCTTAAACCACATTTTGAAAGTAGCAGCTTGTGGATTTTTATGTACAAAATCTGCTAAATTATGGTGTGCGGTTTCACTAATAATACTATAGATAGCTTGTTTATTACTAGGATCTGAAGTATCTATAATGTCTGAAAATAATGTTTCTAGGGATTTATGTATAGAGTCTATCAAGCTACTTCTTATTTTCGTGTTGTCAGTTGTAGAGTTTTTATCTATGGTGATAGGTAGTAAAATTTCTGTTGCTGTTAATGCGTTATAGCCATTATTAATAATGCTACCTAAAATTAAGAATAATATTCCTAATGAAAAAATTAGTGCACTCATTGATAAGATTGATAGAAATCGATCTTTCCTATTTTTTAAGGATACACGAGAAGCAATATGGCGATATTTTAGTAATTTACCTAATTTTTTTTGTATATACATATTATCAATGAATGTAATGTCTTAGTATTAATATAGCTTTTAATTTTATCTATGATTTTTTTATATTAAAAGTGTTTTTATATAAAATAAATATATTAATTTGGCATAGTTTTTTATTTATAGTATATGCATATATTTTTTGTATAATATATATCTACTTGAAAGATATAATTTTTTATTTGATATTCTTTTTAGGATTATAAATATCTGAATTTTGATGTACTATCTGTTATATAATTAAGAATATTTGGAGGAAAAATATGTTTACTTTGCCAGAGCTTCCGTATAGAAAAGATGATTTAGTACCATATTTAAGTGCTAGTGTGTTAGACTATCATTATGGTAAACATCATCAAGGTTATGTTAATGCTTTAAACAATCTTGTTGCAGGGACTGATTTTTGTACTTATACAAATGAAGATTTACCTACAGTTATTAAGGCTACGCATGGTAATTTAGCAACCAGATCAATATTTAATAATGCTGGTCAAGTATGGAATCATAACTTTTATTGGCAGTCTATCAAAAAGAATGGAGGTATAGCTCCTACAGGAGAATTACTCAATAGAATTAATAAAGATTTTGGAAGTATTGACAAGTTTAATCATGCTTTTACTGAAGCTGGAAAGAGTCATTTTGGTAGTGGTTGGATATGGTTAGTTTTTGATATTACAGAACAAAAACTTAAGATTCTTTGTACAGCTAATGGTGATACTCCTATTACTCAGTATCCTGATACATATCCATTATTGACTATGGATGTATGGGAACATGCATATTATTTGGATTACTTTAACGTCCGTCAAAGCTACATAGAAATATTTTTAAAGCATTTAGTGAATTGGGATTTTGCATCTCAGAAGTTTTCTAAATGTATTATTTAAGTAAATATGAGTTGGTATTTTCTTAATAGTAGATTAGTTAACTTGTATTATCTATCTATTAATTGCTGAATTTACTTATAGAATTTTAATCTTTATTATGATATTTTAGGTATTAATTTAGTATAGTAATATTTAAATTATGTAATTTGAGTTTTGTTAGTTTTTTCGGATATTTTTATAGATAATAAATGATACTTTTATTAATATACATGAGCAATTATTAATGAAAAGGATTTGTTAACTAGATAAATGATTCTGATTTAATGTTTTATTAAATTGTTATTGTTACTTTAGATTTGTTGTGTGCCATTATAGGTGTTATTTTATATTTTAAACATTTAGTTGTAGTATGCACCTTTAAGACCTAGGATCACTATATTATGTTTTTATTTTGGTTGTTTATTTATGGCAGGTACTGTTAAAGCAGATCAGTTATTTAAAGGTTTAACACGCCCTACAATGCTGTTTGGTGTTAGTTATATATTTGCAATGTTAAATTTCATGATTTGCATAATGATATTTATGTATACTAATGACTTTAGAGCATTATTTATTTTAGGTCCGGGTATACATGCTGTAGGTTTTCTAGCTTCGTCAAAAGAACCCTTATTCTTAGAGTTATTTATGCTAAGAATGAAAAGATGTAGTAAATGTTTAAATAGGTTTTATCATAATGCTAATTCTTACGATGTGATGTGATGTTAAAGCTAAATAGGTTACAGACTAAAAAAAGAAAAATAATAGCTCGGGAATATCATGAATCTAATTTTATTCCCTATAGTGAGCATTGGAATTCTTCTACATTGATGACGAAGGATGGTTCAATGCTTAAGGTTATTAAATTATCTGGATATGCTTTTGAAACTGCTGACGATGAAGATTTATCTATACAAAATTCAATTCGTAATCAGATGTTAAGAAGTATATCGTCTGCATCTTTTGGCTTATATTTTCATATAATTAGACGTAGAAGAAATGCTTTTACAGAAGGTTTTGCTAGTGATAAGGTATCTAGTTCATTTGCAAATTATGTCAATGTAAAATGGCGAGAAAAGCATGCAACAAAGCAATCTTTTACTAATGACTTATATATTACAATAGTTAGAGAAGGTAGCAAAAAGGGTATGGAATTTCTTTCTAGTATCCTTGATAAATTTGGAAAAGCTGCTGCACAAGAAGCAAGAATGAAAGATTTGCATGCTATTTCTGAAGATTTAGATGAAGTAACAAATCGTGTATTTACAAGTTTGCGTAATTATATGCCTAAAATTTTAGGTGTAAGGGAAACCAAACATGGGATATTTTCTGAAATTATGGAATTTTTATTGCAAATAGTAAATTGCGGATCTTTTCAATATGCATTATTTCCTATGGGAGATGTGTCACGATACTTACCTATGCATAGGTTGTATTTTGGTCACAAGACGATACAGGTTGTAAGCCATAATGAGTGTAAATATGCTGGATTAATTAGCTTAAAAGAATACGGTCAAACCACTTCTGCAGGTATGTTAGATGCATTTTTACAACTACCTTATGAATTGATTATTACTCAGTCTTTTCGTTTCACTAATAGGCAAAGTGCTATTACTAAGATGCAAATCCAGCAAAATCGTATGATACAATCTTCAGATAAAGCTGTATCACAAGTAGTAGAAATAAGTCAAGCTTTGGATGATGCAACTAGTGGTAGGATTGCTTTTGGACAACATCATTTAACAATTTTATGTGCAGAAAAGAGTTTAAAAACTCTTGATAATGCGTTGTCTCTAATAGAATCTGAATTATCTAACTGTGGGGTATATCCAGTTAGGGAAAAGATTAACTTGGAGCCAGCATTTTGGGCTCAATTACCTGGAAATTTTGAATATGTAGTGCGTAAAGCTATAATTAGTACGCTAAATATGGCCGGGTTTGCATCTCAACATAATTATCCTGTTGGAAAAAAGTTTAATAATCATTGGGGAGAAGCAGTTACAGTATTTGATACTACTTCTGGTACTCCTTTTTTCTTTAATTTTCATATTCGTGATGTTGGTCATACATCTATTATAGGTCCTACAGGTGGTGGAAAAACAGTATTGATGAATTTTTTATGTGCGCAAGCTATGAAATTTTCACCAAGAATTTTCTTTTTTGATAAGGATTATGGTGCTGAAATTTTTATAAGAGCGATAGATGGGGTTTACATGGTTATAGAGCCTAGGAATCTCACAGGATTTAACCCCTTACAGCTTGATGATACGCCAGATAATCGAACGTTTTTAATGGAATGGATTAAATCTTTAATATCAGTATTTAATGATAAATTTACTTCTGAAGATATAACTCGTATTAATGATGCAATTGAAGGTAATTTTAAGTTAAAAAAGGAACATAGAATATTAAGTAATTTAGTCCCATTTTTGGGTTTGGATGGTCCTAATACTTTAGCTGGAGCAATATCTATGTGGCATAGTAGTGGATCACATGCAGCGATATTTGATAATAAGGAAGATTTATTAGATTTTAATAAATCTAGGGTATTTGGATTTGAAATGAGCCATTTATTAAAAGATCCTGTGTCTCTTGCTCCTGTATTATTATATTTATTTCATAGAATTAGTATTTCTTTAGATGGTACTCCTTCTATTATTGTTTTAGATGAAGCATGGGCGTTGATAGATAACCCAGTATTTGCTCCTAAAATAAAAGATTGGTTGAAAGTTTTAAGAAAGTTAAATACATTTGTTATTTTTGCTACTCAAAGTGTAGAAGATGCTAGTAAAAGTGCTATTAGTGATACTTTGGTACAACAAACTGCTACTCAAATATTTTTGCCTAATTTGAAAGCTACTAGTGCTTATAGAAATGTATTTATGTTAACTGAAAGAGAATATACTTTGATAAAACATACTGATCCTAGTACGAGATTTTTCTTAGTTAAGCAGGGTGTTAGTGCAGTGGTTGCTAGGATTAACTTAAGTGGACTTGAAGACATAATAAGTGTTTTATCAGGTAGGACGGAAACAGTATTAATGTTACATGATTTAATAAAAGAAGTGGGTGATGACCCAAATGTTTGGTTACCTATATTTTATGAAAGAGCAAAATATATATAAAGTAATTTGTTAGATATTCTTAATAAAAGAGTTGATTATGCTAAAGGCTAGTAAAAAGTTAATATATATATTAATGTTATTTTTAATCAATATTAACTTTATGTGTACTAAGCCTGCTCTAGCTGTAGAAGCTGATAGTGAAAAAGTGGCAATTTATAGAACAACATTAGCTAGCAATCCCCTTTGTGCAACAATAAATGAGCACACTAAATACATTGGAATTTCAGGATTTACTGCTGGTATTGCGCTTATTATAGCGAGTATTCCAGTGTTTGCAACAGGACATTGGGTTATTGGTTTAATTATGGTAGGATCAGCATTTGTGTCCATTGGAGTTGCTATTACTAGAGCTACATCATTTTTTGCTTGTAATTGGGCATTTGTTCGTCATCCAGTGATGCGATTTGATGATTTTGATCTGAAAAAAGAAAATAAGAACGGAGTTAATAATATTAAACTTGGTGATTATAAGGAATGTGAACAACCTGAAGGCAGTTATCCTGATTGTGCTAATAAAGATATTGGACTTGAAGAGGAGTATTTTAGATGTATTGCTACTAAAAAGGAAAACAATCAAGATACGTTTAGTTTGAAAGCTGCTAAAGATCAAGAACCTACTTGTCATTCTAGAAAGTTTAAAAAGGCAGATAAATATCAATGGCCTAAAAATCGGGTATCGAGTTCATCTTATATAGAAGTTTGTTATCGTAATCCGGTAGGTATTAGTAATCCGTTTACTATGATAAAAAATATAGGACAAGCTGTTTCAGGTGATGTTGATGCATTATTAAGAGCTGGAGATTATCCAAGGGAAGCTGATTATGGTGATTCTCAAATAAAAAGAGCAAAATATGCTTTGCAAGGATCTGTTAAATGTGAAGTTTTACGAGCTGGTGAAGAAAAGACTATTCATACAATTACCTTTCGTGCTGTAGAAAAGTCTGATAAGATTTGTGTTTATGCTGTTAAAGGGAGTGGTTTACCTTTATGGCCTAATGCTGAAATTGGTTGTCATATGCGACCTGGCGGTCCTCCAGCACCTATGTGTGGTAAATCTGAACCTATTAAGTCAGATACTGGTAAAATTATAGATTATGATAACTCTAAATGCTATAGTTGTTATATAGATGATGCATGTACAGGTAAAGTTGGTGCTTATGTCAAATCTCCTTTTCCTGTAACTTCTACAATAGTTGCTTGTATAAAAGGTTCATTGAATAACATATTGAATGGAACATGTGCGGCTGGTAAAAGCACTGGTAGTCAAAAAGTAGGATTTTTAAAAGTTGCTCAAGAAAAATTAAAAAGAGCGGTAATGGCAGTTTTAATATTAGCTCTAATATTGTTTGCTATTAAAGCAGCTCTTGGTGGTATACAAAGTCCAGCTGAATTATATATGTTGATAATTAAATTTGCTTTGGTAGTATATTTTACTCAAGGTAATGCAATGTCTCATTATTATGATCAGTTAGTGAAATTATCAATTGGTCTGTCAGATATAGTATTAAGTGCGGGGGGTAAGCAGAGTATATGTGACTATAAAGAATCAGATTATTCTAATGAGTATAAGTACATAGCTCCGTGGGATAGATTAGATTGTAGAGTACTATTTTATCTTGGCCAGCAGTTAATTGGTGGATCTGCAACTGTTTTACTTGGGTTATTCATAACAGCAGGTATGTTTTTTGCTACTATGTTATTTAATACTAAGATGATGTTATGTTTAGTTGCAATCTTTGCCGTATTAATGTTGTTGTTTATTATAATATGGTTGGTTTACATATTCTTATTATCATTAATAGCACTTACTATTCTAATATTAATTTCTCCACTTATGATTCCTATGGTACTGTTTCAAGCTACAAAAGGGTTCTTTGATGGGTGGATTAGACAGTTAATGGTTTATAGTTTGTATCCTGTTATATTATTTGGGTTTCTTGCATTGTTATTTACTGTGTTTGATAACTTATATTTTGAAGATCTTGAATTTCAAAGGCATGAGGTTACCATCATTGATGCTCAAAGAATTACTTTTAAATTAAAAGATCCAAAGCAATGTGATAGTGCAAAATATGACTATAATCTGGCTTGTATGTTTGGAAATATAAAGTTTTTATCACAACCTGCATTTTTGGGATTCAATGCTTATGCTCCTGATTTTAGACATGAAGCTGAGATGTTGTGGACAAAGCTGTTGATGATGGTATTGATAGGGTTTTTGTTTTATCATTTCTTGTCTTCTATTTCTTATATTGCAGCTGAGCTCGCGGGAGATCCAAGGGCAGGTCACGTTGGTTCATCATTAAGTCCTAAAGCTATGATGGGTTCTGCAATGAATCTTGCAGGTAAAGCACAAGGTACTGGTTTCAATAAGGCGAGGGAAGCTATTAGTAATAGGTTAGGAGGTAGTAAATCTGGATCAGATGGAGGTAAGGATGAAATATCTTCTGGGTCCTCTAAGTCATCTGACTCATAAGACGGTTCTTCGTGAGTATTTTGATAATAAATAAGAGGGAATAACAGAGAACTTATAATAAGAATGTATGTTGGTTTAATTTGTAAGATAGTAGAATGTATTAAATGTTATGTTGTTTATTAAAGTAGAAGAGCTGATTTTATGATGAGAATAGTATTGGTAATCAGTGTTTTACTTCTATCGAGCTGTGGATATCATAAGTGTATCAAGCCACAAGATATGTTATACGATGAATATTCAAGTGTTGTAATTGCTGGAATAAAAGAAGGAGAAAAAGAACATATTACCTGGGTTAAATCAGATTTAATATTAGCTGGAAGGGAGTTGTTAGATATTAGTGTAAGTACTGTAAATGTTAATTTTTGTAGTAATGATAAAAAAACAATAGATATTTTTGTTAATGGTGATGAAACAAGCGGAAGTGAGAAAAAGTTTTATTTAGGGTTTAATAATATAATGCAAAAAGATAAACTTAGCTTTAGAGTAGTGCCTGAGTTTGAGTTTACTGTTGATAAAGATATATGTGATAACAAAGATCCTAGAGTTTATGTTCAAAATAAAGATAAGTGTATGGACACTTATTTTGGAGAACATCATTATATACCTTTTGGTAAACATAATGGTCAAATGAATAATATGATGTATTTAGAAAAGAAAGGAACCACATCACAAGAGAAAAAGGAAGAAGAAAGGGCTTGGATTGATTTTCCATCTAGGATTTTATATAATGTTAATTCTAGTATGTATGATAAATTAGTTGATAGTTTAAGTAAATATAATAATACACGTAATGGAAATGATCAGGGAATAAACTCTGATCTGTCTTTGCTTTGTAAAAATCAGGATGATACTCAAAAAAACAAAGATCGAGATCCTGATTTAATACAAAAATACAAAAGGTTATATGATGCATATACTATAAATATGTTGTGTGGAAATTTGTGTGGTTTTTATAGTTATGAGAATAAGAAGAGTGAAGAAAATTGTTTTGTTGTTGAAAAAGTGAATTATATTCCAGGACAAGAAGATATCCGTTCTTGTATTGGTAGGACACAATGTAGTGTAAAGGACAATATACAATATACAGGATTACGTTTTGTATATCTATTGCATGATCAAAACATAAACAGTTTTATTAAGTCTGATGAGATAGTTAACAAATGGAAAAGTGATGAACAAAATAGTAAAGTTGATAATGCTATAGGGTTATTGACTGGTTATGACTATACATTTTTAAAAGAAATTAAAGATGGTACTTCAGGTCTGTATTTACAAGTGCGTCCTCCGCAAGGTAGTACGTTGAAAGGTAAATATAAGATTGAAGCTATGAGAGATTGTAGTGGTTATGCTGAAGATAGTTTGTATTATGCAATATCTAAAGGTGTACCTAGTAACAAACCAGGGGAGGGAAATACACATAAAATTGAATTTGCCAGCGATAAAAGTGTAACTATCAATTTAACAAAACAAGATAAAGATGGTGAATTGTATTTCGGTGTAAAAGATAATGGAGATGGGTACCAAAATAACACTGGTTATTTTAATATAACAGTTGTTGCGAAAAAGAAAATACCTCAAATTATCTCTTATATCGTTAATGCCTTAAAGGATAGTTTATACAGAGGGTTATATGGTACATCAGCTACTAATTCTGGATCTGTCCATTTAATATATGATAGTTTGATCAAAAATACGCATTTTATCCAAATGGTAAAAGCATTACTGGTTTTGTACATCTTGATAAATGCATTATTTTATTTTGTTGGTTTTGCTAAATCTTCTATTTTTGAATTACTAGTTATAACGTTAAAAATAAGTGTAGTAATGTATGTTATTGGTCCTAATAGTTGGGACTTTTTTCATAATTATTTATTTAGATTATTTACTGACGCTCCTATAGAACTAATTAATATTCTTACAGGTCAAGAAGCTAAGGATAGTACAAGTTTTGCATTTTTAGATATGATGTTATATAGGTTTTCTTTATCTAGTAGTTGGTTACAAATACTATCATTGTTTTTTACAGGACCAATAGGATGGGTAAGTGTAACTTTAATATTTTGGGGATTATGTGTTTTGTTTTTAACTATTGCAGGTGCAATTATTACCTATTTAATATCTATTGTTCTTGTAGGATTGTTGTTGAGTATAGCGCCATTTTTTATAATTTGTATTCTATTTAAGCGTACTAAGGCAATTTTTGATGCATGGATAAAGTCTTTAGTTCAGACAGTCATGCAACCTGTTATTATATTTGCATCTTTTGCTCTTCTTACTGGAGCAATAGATAGTATAATACAAGCTATGTTTAATTTTGAATCGTGTGATGCTTGTGTTATTGAACCTACTATTGATATAGGAATAATTAAAATAACTTTCTGTTTGCTTGAATTTCTCCTTCCTTCTGGTTTTTCTCCTCTTTCAACGTTTTCTGATAATATGAGAGATTCAGTAAATGGTGACTCATTAATATTTATAGGATTACCAGCTCCTGTTACTAAAATAATAGCCTTTGTTATTATGGTAAATGCTACTAAACATTTTGTTGGATCTTCTGGGGAAATGTGTACGTCAATTTTTGGATCATTTGCTAATTTGTCTTCAGTTGCTGATCATGCGAAAGAGAGCCTTTTAGGGGTAATTGGTATGGATAGGAATACTCGTATGCAAAGGGAAAGATATAATGAAATGAGTAGTATGAATAATCAAAGTAGTGATGGTGAGCGTAAACGTAGTTCTTTTGCTGCTCCTTTGCCTGCAGAAGATGGTAATAAGTCGTCACGTAGTGGTGTTTTAATTCCTGAAAGTCCTCCATCTAGTTTTGGTAAATAATATGAAAAATGGTGTTATATTATTGATGCTGTGTTTTATAACTGGATGTGGGATCAATTGTATAGAAGGTAGTAAAGGTGTAAGTAGTACCTCAGTTAGTGTTGATGTTGTACCTACAGCAAAGGTTAGTATTATAGCAAAGGAGATAACGAAAGATGGAAAAAAAACTACGCAGTATTATAAAAAGGTGCATCCTCATTGGGTTGATACTGGAATAAGAGTTAGTGAAGACCAAAAAGTTAACTTAACAATTAGTGGATCAGTGAATCTATGTCCTAAGGATTCTTTGAATCCAAAAGAAATAATTGTACCGGCTATTTCGTGTAATGATGGGATTCCTGATTATAAGTATCAAAATGAATCTACTTATTTTAATATGAAGAAAGTATGTGGAGGTGCTTATCTAAAGCATCAGAAAAATACATGGGAACGAAACTTAGTAGATCAGATAATTTTTAAATCTGATGTTACAAAAGGTCAAAAACAAGCTAAGGAACAACAAGTGAAGCAAGTAAATCAAGTAAATCAAATGATTTTTTCACCTGATGTTCATACTATAAGCACATTTCGTCTTAATAAAGGTGATGTTTTTAGGGTTAATCTAGTGCCTAGACAAGTAAAGATTAAAAGTTGTAGTAGTGCTGAATTAAAAAATTCAGGTATTATATATTATTCTGACAATGAAATATTTTCAGATGATAAATGTGCTCACCCTATAAAAGCTGAAGATATATGTAAAAGTGGTGTACAATCTTTTTCTATAAAAATGGGAGATAAATCAGAGGATTGTATACATTTTCCACAAGGAAGTGGAGGAATAGATCGTTTGCAAGGGACAAAAGTTTCTGCATTAGTGGATAATAGATATTCTCCTCGTGGAAACAAAATATTTTATACAAGTGATAGTAAGAAAAATTGGATAAAAGCTCCTTTTGTTTATGATGCTAGGACAATTAAGAATCAGAAAAGTGTTGATAAGTTAAAAAGTCAATGTGAGATTATTAAGGAACTTAACAAGAAAGACCTTATGGGTTATATAAAAAATAATGGTACTGACACCCTAAGATATTATAAAGAACTACGAGAAAAAAAAGCTATAGAATTAGAAGTTACACAAGATACTATAGATGTTCTTAATAATTTTACCACTTATGATATTAATTGTGTTTGTGGTACGATATGTAAATCTAATGAATCATTGACGCAACAAGGTAAAATACCTTCTGTATTAACTATTAATGGAAGTAGTAATGAATGTAGTGTTACGGATAATTCAAATCAAGAGTTTAAGAATGCAAAGAAAGAAGATTTAGAGAAGAAGGATTGGACAAAGCAAGAATGGAATAAAGATGTTAAGACAGAAATAATAGCAGGATTGACAGCATATTTTAGATTATTTAATAATAGAGTAGGTAAGAGTGATAAAGAATTGTTGCATCGTTGTTTTCCTGGTGATGCAACGGGGTTCAGATGTATTTATAGTATTCCTGGAAAAAGTGTGAAAGAAAATAGCATAAAATCTAATGTTAATTATACTTATGAACTTGATGATCCTGTTCTATTGAATTTTGGGATAATAGGTGAATATAATAAATATAAAGATTATTCTGGTGGGTATAATATTCATGTAGAACGTATGTGTAATTTTGTAGATGGAAAGAAATTATACATGTACATAGGAAATACTCCTCCAACTATGTTGCCAGGTAGTGAAAATACTACTGAGCTTTTTGTTTCAAAGAAAGGTGACACAAACTCTGCTTCTGGAACTGCAACTTATACAATAAATGACGATAATTCTACAAAAAAATCTGGTACTATTTATTTAGGAGTAGATGTTAGAGGTTATGAAGATCAATTTGATTATCGAAGTATGCCAAGTGTTGAGTCAAGTAATAAGTATACTGTTGAATTTGCTATTAGTAGATGGAATCCTAATTTTTCTCAAGCATTTGTGATGATTAGAGATTTTCTATTAAAGATCTTGTATGGATTACCTGATAATCAAAAAACTAGTAGTATATCTCAAGCAATGGATGTTATCCGTAGTACTAACTCAAAAGGTGCAGTACAACATATTTATACCAATCAAACTACTTCCGGGAGATTGTGGAGAGGGGTACAAGCATTATGTACTTTATATATTATTTTTACGATATTGGGTTATGTTATAGGGGTTGTAAAATGTACTAAATATGATTTGGGAGTCCGTGTTGCTAAAATAGCAGTAGTAGTTGGTTTATTGAGTCAAGATAGTTGGGAACTTTTTAGTAGTCATTTCTTCTCTCTATTTGTTCAAGGTGTAAGTGATTTGATAGCTACATTCAACGGAGAGTTGGATGGAGATAATTCATTTTCATTTTTAGATCCAACTATAGGAGTATTATTAACAGGAGAAGTGTGGATTAGATTTTTGACATTAATAGTTACAGGTCCTATAGGATGGCTTGTATTTGCTATGATTATATGGGCTGTGTTTGTATTTTTTCTATGTATAATTGAGGCAGTGATAGCATACTTGTTTACTATTGTTGCTGTTGCATTTTTAGCTACGTTAGCTCCTATTTTTATAACTTTTCTCTTGTTTCAATTAACAAAAACATTATTTGATTCTTGGATTAAAATGTTAGTGAATTTTTCACTGCAACCTATAATCTTATTTGCTGCGCTTGCATTTTTAAATCAAGTAATGTTAACAGTGTTGCATGATGTGACAGGTTTTACTGTTTGTAATCAATGTTTTCTTGGGTTAAGTCTTCCTACAAGTGTGGCTGAAAAAGGTGCACCACCTGATATTTGTGTTATGCCTTTGTTATTGCCGGTAGGTTATGCTAGTGAATTGTCTATAGATGATGCTGTTAGAGAGTCAGATTCTAGAGATGGTAGAATTGGATTTCTTGGGCTTCCTTTTGGGATTACATCAGTTTTAGTATTGCTTATTACAGCGAATGCTATGAAGGCATTTAGAGGAATGTCAGAATCTATTTCTCAGTCTATTTCGGGAAGTATTGCTGGTATTGGTGCTAGTTTACATGCAGCTACTCAATCTTTGGCATCGATAGTAGGGCTTGATCAAGAAACTCAGAGTATTATTAAGAGTGCAATGGCAAACCGTAGATCTACTGGTCAGTCAGATGTTAATATTTCAAGTAGAGCTGGTACTAATCCTGTTAATGAAGGGGAACCATTGAGTAAGGATGGTGATGGTGGTGATAATAGACCAGTTGTTGGTGATCAGGATAAATTAGGTGGTAATAATGTGTCCCCAGATCAAGAAGTTGTTGATAGTAATGAAGGTAGCCGAGTTTCTCAAGGAGGCCGTTACGGCCCAGTTGATCATAGTTTAATGGATTCTGGTAGGGGTCAAGTATTAGATACTGATTCTTCAAGTTATAGAGATAATACTGATGGTAATAATGTTAGTGGTTTAGGTAATGTAGCTGATACTTCTGATCGTGGTGTAGGAAATCCAGTGGATGATTCATCAAGTAATACGAGTGTAGAGAGTAGTGTAGATAGTGATACACAAGATAGTGATTCAAGAGCAGGTAATAGTGATACTGAAAGTGGATATGATGATGAACGACAAGGCAAGTCTGATGTAGAGGAAGCTGAGCCTACAACTGATAGATATGATACTACAGGTGATCAAAATAATGTAGATAGTTCTCAAACACATGAAGAAACAGGTAGTGCTTCGGATAAAGTGTCTGATAATAATGAAAATCAAGATAATAATGAGCAGCAAGGCAAATCTGATGTAGAGGAAGCTGAGTCTACAACTGACAGACATGATGCTACAGGTGATCAAAATAATGTAGATAGTTCTCAAACACATGAAGAAACAGGTAGTGCTTCGGATAAAGTGTCTGATAATAATGAAAATCAAGATAATAATGAGCAGCAAGGTAAGTCTGATGTAGAGGAAGCTGAGTCTACAACTGACAGACATGATACTACAGATGTTCAAGATAGTGTTGATAGTACTGCAACGCATGAAGAAACAGGTAGTGCTTCGGATAAAGTATCTGATGATAATGAAAATCAAGATAATAATGAACAGCAAGGCAAGTCTGATATAGAGGAAGCTGAGTCTACAACTGACAGACATGATACTACAGATGTTCAAGATAGTGTTGATAGTGCTGCAACGCATGAGGGATCAAGTACTACAGAAAAAGTATCTGATGATGATGAGAGTCGAAATAGTAGTACGGAAAGTGATGGTTCTTCTGGTGTAGGGGAAACAGATAATGAAAGTGATAGGCATGATACTGTCAATAGTACTTCAGCTGATGGTTTAGGAGATACTACAGATAAAGTACCCGATGATAATGATAAAGGTAGTAGTACACAAGAAAACGTAGAGCAAGAAAGTAGTACAAGTGATGGTTCAGCTAGTGAATCAGGTGATGGAAATAGTGATACTAATAGCTCAACTTCAGAAGAGGATAAATCAGGTGTTGATGAAAATAACAATGTATCTGATAGTACTGGTGATATGAATAGTGAAGAAGGTAAAGTATCAAGTGCTGTTGATGTTTCTTCTAATGAAAGTGAGGATGTTAGTAGTAAGAGGGGTAAGCGTGGAATTAATTTCCTGGATGGGCCTCAAAAACAAAGACTGTATATGGATGAATATTCCAGCGTGAAAGAAAAAATTGCCGGTCATCAGTCAGCTATAGATGTGGAAGAAGAGTCCCATGAAAGATCTAAGGTGAGAAGGCGTGGTAAGAAGAAAGAAGAATAAAAATAGAATGTGGTTATATGTATAATTTTATTAAAGATCATTTTATAAAATTATTGTTACTTCTGTTAGTGACTGCGTGTGAGTCAAATCAACATCCAGTGCCTAGATGTATACCAGCTGATGTATTTACTGAAGGTAGAACAACTTCTGTGTCTGCATATTTTGATCCTAGTTCTGAGCATTTTATATCTGACGATAAGGTTTTAGGAAATTCTGTTGAAAACAATCAAGTAGTACGATGGAAATATACTGGATATGTAACAAATGGTCATCCAATTGTACTAAGAGCTGAAGGAATGTGGACTTCATGGACAAAGAGTAATCCTAATGTAACTAGTGTTCAAAAAAATACTACAGATTATGGAGATGATGATGTAGATCGTTATAATGCTATATTGGATGTTAACAGAGTTTGTGGTCCTTATAAAAAAATAGACAAGACATTTTCTAATGGTACAACTCAATGTAAAGTGTCATGTGAAATGATTTCTGGAGTTCAAGATGATTTAGAAAAAGGGGCATATGGTCCACCTTGTTGGTTTAGGAATGGATATGGGGCGTATCTTTTATTTAAAAGACCAGAAGATCCTGAGCCGAATGAAACAGTTACTAATATGAGATATCCAACTTCTCCTGTTCTGCATATAGGATATACACCATTAGAGTTAGCAGGTACTCATGGTATTTCTTCTAACAATAGAAAAATTAAGGATTCTTCTTGTAAAGATGTAAAATTAGAACCAGGATGGAAGATATATATCAAAATTTTAGATAGAAATTATTACGATAATGTTGGTGGATACACGGTTACTTTTCTTGATGGTATAAAATCAGAGCAAGAGTTTTCTGCATTTGAATGGGTGAGAAAGGAAGTTAGAGGAAGGTTAGATAAGGCAGGAGAAGATCTTTTTAAAAATATAGTGAAAAATCCAGTATTTAAAAATTTTGTTTTTAGTTTATTAACTTTATTTTTAATATTTGGTTCACTAGCTTATATTTTAGGTATTGTACGTACTCCATTTGCTGATGTTATTGTCAGATTATTAAAGATGGCTTTAATGTTGTTATTGATTTCTCCTAATAGTTGGGATTTCTTTTATAACCATTTATTGCGTTTATTTGTTCATGGTACGGATCAGATTATTGCTATGATTAATAGTTACACAGGTGATTATAATCCTCAAGCACCATTTTCTTTTATGGATATAATGATCCGCGATAAGATTTTTTCCCCAGTTATTTGGAAAATAAAAATTAGAGCATTAATTGTTGCTAATTTTTCTTCAATATTTGCTGTATTGGTTATTGTGATTGCAGTGCTTATTTATATTGCGTTGTGCATATATGGATTCGTTATATATCTGACGGCATTTGTTGGTATTACATTTTTAGTGGGGTTAATGCCAATATTATTATTAGGTATTTTATTTTCTCAATTTAAGAGTTTATTTGATGGGTGGTTAACACAATGTATAAGTTTCTCATTGCAAGCGATATTAGTATTTACTTTGATTTCGTTGTTTGGGACGCTTATTATGAATTATTATTACCGAATCTTTGGGTTTACGGTATGTTATAATGAATGGATGAAGGTAAAAATTTGTATATTTGGTAAAGTTGGATGTCTAATAAATAGTAGTTTATTTGGGTGGACTCCAGGTCAGACGTATGATCCAAAAGTGATTGGTATTAGTTCAGATTTTAACGTTAGCGATAAGAAATCGTCGGGTGATGATACTGATGATATTAAGATGTTTGGTAATGCAAGGTATAAGTTTACTAGTGGAGGTGGGTATATAGATGTTCCTCCTGATCGTAAATATAAGGATTTTAGATATATAGACTATCCATTCCTTGATCCGGATACTGAAAGTGATAGTAATCCACATGGTGTTAACGTTGCAAAAGATAGTAAATTCAAGGAATTATCGAATCTTGTTAATGCGTTGCTAACCACTGATAAGAAATATGTAGTTGCTAGGTTGGTTAATGAGATTAAGACCGAATTGGAAAGCTTACAAAAAAGTAATGCAATAACCCTTGAGAGTAAAAATAAGGTTTTAAATATTATAGATAGTAGGATTAATACCGATAAAAGTGCTAATAAAGATGCATTGGATAAATATGGTGATCAAAGTTTTAAATCACAAATAATTAACAGTGTAATTACTGATATTATAGGTGGTGAAGCTATTACTCCTACTAGCCAGGAAAAATTGAATGAGCAGTATGATTATACTTTAATTAAAGGAATATGGGCTGGAGATTTAATTTTATGGTCAGAGGTTGGCTCTTTATTTCTTGCTGCATTATTGATATGGCAAATGCGTGCTTTTGTCCAAAGTGTGGCTGTGTCTTTGGCTGGCGGTAGTATGATGTCGCAAACTATTGCGAGTATGTATGAGGAAGGATTCCTAAAGACTTTTTCAAGCATTCCTGTTATAGGTAAGGTATTTAGAGCAATAGATGGAGGATTGGACTCATATAAGTTATTAGTTGGTAATTATATTACAGAAACAGTACGTAGACCTTTAAATATGTTGGAGAAAGTACCTGTTTTAGGACATGCTGTTAAGTTTACTGGTAAAGTTACTGGTGGATTAACATCTTCATATGGTGAATATGATAGGAGATATAGTTCAAGCTTTAAGCAGTTAAATTACGCTCGTGCTTTCATAGGGGCTCATTTAGGATTCTCTCCATTGAGTGCAATGAAATATTTAGGTGGATATGCTGCTGGCAAAATGTTAGGCAATAGAAGTGGTGGACTAATTCATAATATGATCCAGGATCGTAAAGCAGCACTGGATAGTTTAAAGGCTCATATGTTAGGTCCTCAACAGCATAAGCCTAGTCCTTATCTTCCTAACAAGAAAGAAGATGATTCTAATCCTTTTGCTAAAAGTGATGCTAAAAATATGAAAGAAGGTGACTCTCATTCTCCTTCTAAAACTGATGTTGGTGGAAGTAGTGTTCCTCATACTCTTGATAGTGATGTTAAAGATGTAATAGGCAGTGCTGGCTCTCTTAATAGATCTGTAGATCCTCGTGATTATTCTCCTGCTGTGACTGATGTTGGAAGTGTAACTGGTGGTCCTAATCCTATCGATAATGATGCTGGGAATATGAAAGGTGTTCCTCATGCTCTTGATAGTGATGTTAGAAATATACTAGATAGTAGTAGTTCTTTGTCTCCAGTGGACTTGGGAGGACAAAGCTCTTTATTAGATGATTCTGGTAATGTATGTGTAAATCAGGGTAATTTGGGAGATGCTCTTGAAGCAAGAGAACAGCTTAAATTGATGTCTAGCAATACTCAGGATGAAGCTGCATTGAGGAATATTAATTATGATATTGATAGGTTAGACAGTGCTTTAAAAGAGCATTTAGGTAGTAATTTTGATAAAGTAACAGGAGAATATGCTAGTTCTTATCAATCAGTGGAACATCCTACTACTCTATCGGATGCTGATTATAAATTAAATGTTAATGATATTTCTAGATTGGGTAATGTAGAGCAAGTATCAGATACATTGTCTTCTAGTTCAGATACAGGATTTTCAGAATCCAGTGATTCTACAGGTTTGGATAGACGTGATGTAGGATCTTCTCAAGATGGATTGGGTGAAGTTTCTTCTGCAAATGTTTCTTCACAAGGAGAAGCTGTGCCACAAGCAGAAGGAGTGGAATTAGAAGTTTTAAGAGCAGGTTCTGGAGAGCAGTTTTCTAGTGAAACTGGTCCTGATGTGCAAAGTGAAGTACAGGCAAGTGGAGAAGGTGCAGAGCTTAGTAGTACACGGTCAGATATGCTTGATATAGGATCTTCTCAAGATGGATTAGGTGAAGTTGCTTCTGCAGATGTGTTTTCACAAGGAGAAGCTGTGCCACAAGCAGAAGGAATGGAATTAGAAGTCTTAGGGTCAGATTCTGGAGAACTATTATCTAATGAAACTGATCTCGAAATACAAGGTGAAGTGCAAGCTCATGTTAGTGATGAGATGAGAGAATCAGCAGATATTGTTGAGAATCAGGATGTTGATAGTGTTCTTGATACAAGTCTGGAATCATCTACATCAAGTAGTACGGAACCTAGTATTGATATGCAAGTTACTGATGATGGGGTTTCTGGTGTAAAAGATAATGTATCATATGAATCATCAGTGGATGATCAAGATAAGGTTGATGAAGTAGTTGATCAAAGTAAGTCAGATATTAGCAGTTCTGGTGAAGAAGGAAATACATCTGATGCTTCTGGGACAGAATCTGATATGCAACCTAGTGAAGAGCAAAAAACTTTATCTGATTCAGAAGATGACCGTGAGCAATTAGATGATGTGTTACAAGCAAATCCTTATCATGCTAATGAAGAGATTTTAGATTTAGCTTCCCTTGAATCAGAGTTACCTAATGTTGTAGTAGGAAGTGTGGGTATTTCTTCTAGTAATAGTGATGTAAAAGATCCTACAACAGAAGAAAGTGATAATGTGGCTTCTGATGATGATGTACATTTTGATGAGAAGGATGAAGGTGCTGCTCAAGAACCAGATGTGGTAGATTTAGATAGTAAAGTAAAAGAATCTGAAGCAGATGGTAGTGGTGATGTAGAAGAGTCTACAGCAGAGGAAAGTAGTAATGTGGCTTCTGATGATGATGTACATTTTGATGAGAAGGATGAAGGTGCTGCTCAAGAACCAGATGTGGTAGATCTAGATAGTAAAGTAAAAGAATCTGAAGCAGATAGTGGTGGTGATGTAGAAGAGTCTACAGCAGAGGAAAGTAGTAATGTGGCTTCTGATGATGATGTACATTTTGATGAGAAGGATGAAGGTGCTGCTCAAGAACCAGATGTGGTAGATCTAGATAGTAAAGTAAAAGAATCTGAAGCAGATAGTGGTGGTGATGTAGAAGAGTCTACAGCAGAGGAAACAGATGATACTTCTGATCAAAGTATAGTGGCTAATGAAGAAGATCAAAAGGCTAGTGATGGTATGGAAGTAGAAGAAACAGAATCTGATGATACAATAGAAGAGAAAAAACAAGAGTCTGATGTAGAGTCAACAGAAGAAAGTGAAGAAAAAGTTGATAATACTGAAGATATGTCTGAGCAACAGTTAGTAGTAGATGAAGAAGGTACAGATGGCTCTGACATTACTACTGGTGTAACACCTGTATCTAGTGGTGAAGGAATTGCTGCGGTACACCAAGCATCTGATGATATTAATGCATTGAATTTGCAGAAACAAGTAGTACGTCAAAATGTACTATTTGCTAATACTGCTCAGCCATTAAATACTGAAGGAAAAGGAAATGTGATAGATCATGGAAAACATGCTACAACTAAAGAGAGTAGTGAGACTAAGAAAGCAGAATCTAAAGGTAAGACTACTGAGAAAAAAGATGCTTCAAAATCTACTAAAACAAAGAAAACATCTTTACCAAAAATGATGTCTGGTATTAAAACTATGGTTAGTGGATATGCAAAACAGATATCAACAGAAATATCAAATTCTCTTGATAAATTTTTTGAAGACAGCGATTCTAAGAAACGTGGTAAAAAGAAGCACTCAAAAGAAGAGATTGAGTCTATGGTAAGAAATCTTGAACAATTATTAGACTCTTTAAAACTTAAAAAGTCTACAACTAATGATCCTGCTGAAATAATAAAGCTGGATAAAGATATAGAAAAATTAGAAAGTACAATAAAATCTATTTTAGATGATCAATAGCCATATTTTTTGACATTTATGTGTTCTATTATTGCATTTATATAAGTAAGTTGTATGAGGTATTTTTAAGTTTTTATTTCTATTAGTGTAATATTATTACAATTATACTGTTTATAATTATCTATAGAATATGATAAATAATCTAAATCGAATCTTACAGGGACATCAAATTCATAGTCTGCATATATTTCTATTCCATTATTTGGTGGAACATCAAATTCTATTTGTCCATTGGAATAGTTAATGGAAAATCCATTGTTTTTAATAGAATCATTGTAATAGATTTTTACTGTGTTGATTACTGGTTTTCTTATTGTACGTGCATATGAAAATTGCCCGACTTGATATGTTTTAACTAGTTGAAAAGTTGTTTTATAATTATTTCCTATTCCTATTTTTTGTTTTGTTGCTTTATAATCTGCCCAGTCTTTAAACCGAAAACCAATAGCCTTGCCTTTATGAATATAAAAAAAATTGATTAGTTTCAGTAATTCTTCTCCTGATTTTACACTATACATAATATTATACTTGTTTCGTGGGTATGATATGTTGATTTTTCGATACTCGTTTCCATTGTTTGTTTCTATAATGTTTGTTACAAATTCTGGTCCTCCAGTTGATCCATAAGAAATATCTTCTGGAAATCTTGTTTCATAAAATGTCATAGTGCTACCTTAGAATGTATTTGTTATTCAATGTTATTAAAGTATTGTTGATTACGTATGGTATGTACTATTATATACATAAGCTGTGATATTATGTAATCATATAATGATAACTATAGGTTTACATTCTATAGTGCTGGGAAAAGTGGGGTAAGAGTTTATTAAAAAGTATGAACTTGATAGTTTAGTATAAAAATACTGTACCTTGTGATTGTGTATAATTATAAAATTTAGCAAGAAAATATAATATATTGTGTCTAAGAAGAGTGACACATTTTATATTTTTATCTATCAATTAATTAAAATATAACAAATATTATATTTTCTAGTTTTTACTAATTTGGGTTTTGTTTGTTATTGATTTTATGAATATCTGAATTTTAGATATATCTACTATGTAGTCTTATTATGAGAAGAAAACTTATATATTTAGAAAGGCTATTTGTTAAATATAGTTTCACAAATAGAATCTTTGTATACTAGATATAATAAGATTATAGGGAATTAAGTATGTATTATATTGTAGTTATTATGGGTTTATACATGCTATGTAATGTTTTATATTGGTTAAAAAACTTATGTATACTAAGATCGACTATACAATTCAACATTCACATAATCTATGAAAAAGTCTCAAATCTAATGGTTAAAATATACCATCAAAGAGCTTCACTAACTTAACATAGACAAAACTTGCAATCCCTTTACTAAATCAACATTTTGCAAGGTCACATAAAACTAGTTTTCTAACAATAACATGCAGATCCACTATACAATTCAACATTTGCATAATCTATGAAAAAGTCTCAAATCTAATGGTCAAGATATACCATCAAAGAGCTTGACTAACTTAACATAGACAAAACTTGCAATCCCTTTACTAAATCAACATTTTGCAAGATTAAATAAAACTAGTTTTCTAACAATAACATGCAGATCCACTATACAATTCAACATTCACACAATTCTCAAAAAACTTAAAATTTAATGATTAAAATATACTATTGAAGAGCTTGACTAACTTAACATAGACAAAACTTGCAAACCCTTTACTAAATCAACACTTTGCAAGGTCACATAAAACTAGTTTTCTAACAATAACACTCTTGATTGTGTATGTTTACTTATAAATACATATGATAATTAGATAAGAAATAAGGCAGTAATTATATACCACAAGTTTTGTTATTAATAAATAATATTCTAAATGTATAAATTTGTACCAATTCTACACTATGATTAATGTATTTTATATGCCGGTTGATCCAAAACCATGAGTACCACGTTCTGTAATATCAGTAGTATCAAAATCTTTAACAAGATTCCACGATATACGAGTTATTGGTGCTATTACCATTTGTGCTATTCTATCTCCATAATTAATGGTATATGACTCATTTCCTAGGTTAATCAAAATTACCATTATTTCTCCACGATAATCTGCATCTATAGTGCCTGGAGTATTAAGTACAGTGATGCCAAACTTTAAAGCTAATCCAGATCTTGGTCTAATTTGAGCTTCGTACCCGTTTGGTACGGAAATTGCAATACCAGTTTTAATACAACTTCTAGATCCTGGTTCTAATATTACACTTGATGTAACTGCTGAGCATAGATCCATACCAGAACTTTGCTCTGTTGCATAAAATGGTAAAGGAAGATCATCATTACCTAGTTTAATGATCTTGACAGATATATTATTACTAATATGTTACTCCATGTTTTTTCCATAATCTTAATTAATTTTTTGTGTTAGTCAATAAGGTTATCTATTACTGTAAATTGTTAATAGAATGACTATTATCTAATCCATTGTATATGACATCTGTTTAACTGTCTTAATCAATTATGTAAGTAGTGTTGATGAACAGTGTTTTTATTATGCTTAAATTGTTTATGGTATTTTTGTTATTATAATTAATCTGATATGAGTGGTACTTCTTAAATTAGTTGACTTGTTTTTATGTACGTATATTTAATATTGGTTAAATCCTGCTATAAAATGTTGGTTTAAAGAGGTTTGTGAGTTTTGTCTATGTTAAGTTAGTCAAGCTCTTCAATAGTATATTTTAATCATTAAATTTTAAGTTTTTTAAGAATTGTGTGAATGTTAAGTTGCATAATGGACCTAGGTTGTATAATGTCGTTATTTCTATACAACTACTATTTTCTTGTAAGACTTAAAAGATAAGGTTCTGTAATATATTATGTAAGTGACATTTAAATATTTAAGTAAGAGTACATAAGTGGCTTGGCTTTTTGTATGAAAACCTTATATTATTATTAGTATTCTAGATGTTACTTGATTAAATAATTTTATTGTAAATTATGATTTAATAAATTGTTTGTTCATAATATAACTTGATAAATAAAAAAAGTATCTGATATTTATATAGTATTCCCTATGCAATATTATGTTGTTCTTTATATTGTCTTAGTTGTTTAGGTATATTAAATGCTATGTTTTCCTGTACGGTCTCTAAATGTAATAATTTAATATTCATATGTTGTTTTAGAAAATCTATAACTTGTTGTACTAGTATATCTGGAGCTGATGCTCCTGCTGTTATACCGATTTTCTTTACATTTTTTAGAATATTTAAATCGATTTCTTTATAGGAATCTATTAAGAATGCGTGAGCTTGTAGTGCAGCTAATTCCTTAAGACGGTTTGAATTTGAACTGTTTTTGCTGCCTAACACAAACATTATATCTACTATTTCTGATAGACGTTTAACAGCAGTTTGTCTATTTTGAGTGGCATAACATATATCTTTTAAATCTGGACCTTTTATATTTGGAAATTTTTGCTTTAGCTTATCAATTATTGTTTTTGTATCATCTACACTTAAAGTTGTTTGAGTAACATATGCAAGTTTATTTGGATCAGTTATTTCTATGTTTTCTATGTCGTTTAAGTTTTGTACTATGAATACGGGTGAATTTACCTGTCCTATAGTTCCTTCTACTTCTCTGTGTCCTTTATGACCTATTAAGATGACCTGATATCCTAATTTGTCATATGACTGAACTTCTTTATGTACCTTGTTAACTAGTGGGCATGTTGCATTTATAACTTCCAGGTTTCTTAATTTTGCAAGTTGTTCTATGTGTTTTGATACTCCATGTGCACTATATATTAACACTGACCCATCTTTAGCTTGGTCTACTGTATCTATGAAAATTACTCCCATATTCTTGAAGGTATCTACTATGTGTTTATTATGTACAATTTCATGTAATACATATATTGTTTTGATATTTTTATAATATTCTATTGCAAGTTCTACTATTTCTATAGCCCTAGAAACTCCAGCGCAAAATCCTCTTGGTTTTGCTAGAATGACCTCTACTTCTTCTTGGGAATTTATACACATTGCATTATACATAACCTGTATCAACTAATGCAGAACAGTATTGATGTTATTGTACTATAGATAGTGTGTCAATTTGTATTTGTCGTAAGGTATTATATAATTGTTGTATTGATATATTTTAAAGGTAAGAATGTTTTTATTATGCTTAAATTGTTTATGGTATTTTTGTTATTAAATTAATCTGATATGAGTAGTACTTCTTAAATTAGTTGACTTGTTTTTATGTACGTATATTTAATATGGTTAAATCCTGCTATAAAATGTTGATTTAAAGAGGTTTGTGAGTTTTGTCTATGTTAAGTTAGTGAAGCTCTTTGATGGTATATCTTGACCATTAGATTTGAAACTTTTTCATAGATTATGTAAATGTTGAATTGCATGGTAAGTTTAAATCTTATAGTTAAGAGTTAGTATTCATATAATCTTGTAAAATATTGATCTGTAGAAAATTTAGTTATGTGTTTTCTGCATTAAGTTAACAAAATTTTCAAATATGTATTTTGTATCATTGGGTCCTGGACTAGCTTCAGGGTGATATTGAACTGAAATGATAGGGTAATTTTCTACCTGTATACCTTCAATTGTATTGTCGAATAAAGATGTATGTGTTATTTTGACGTTTTTAGGTAGTGAATTTTCATTGATAGTAAATCCATGATTTTGGCTGGTAATTTCTATATTGTTGAGAATTCTGTTGTATACTGGATGATTACTTCCTCTATGTCCAAATAACATTTTTTTAATTTTTGCTCCTAGTGCTAATGCAATTAATTGATGTCCTAGACAGATTCCTAGTGTTGGTATTTTTAGTTCTACTATATTTCTAATTTCCTGTATAGTGTATTCAGGGATTGCAGAGGGATCTCCTGGGCCATTTGAGAATACTATTCCATCTGGTTTTAATGATAATATTTTATCTGTTAAGTTGACTTCAGCACCAGATACTATGTGTACTTTGCATCCTATATTGGATAAAGTGTCTAGTATACTAGACTTTACTCCAAAATTAACAACTGCTATGTTATATATAGTTTTGTGGTCAAATTTTTTGTTATAGTTGTTTGTAAAAGATTTTGAGATAGACTGACAATGAGCTGTATAGTTATATTGAGATGCTGTGTTTTGTAAATCTTTTAAGTTTAGTAAATTAATGTCATGAAAAAAATGTATAATTCCATTTTGTGAGCCATGATTTCGTAAATGGCGCGTTAATGCTCTAGTATCAATTTCAGATATTCCTGTTATGTCATTTTCGATCATCCAAGCTTCTAAGTTTGAATAAGAGCTTGAGTGAGAGTCTTTTGATATTGTTCTGATTACAATTCCATGTGCTAGTACCTTATTGTTTTCAGAATCTTGTTTATTTATTCCAATATTTCCAATGTGTGGAAAAGTGAAAGTAATTATTTGTCCAGCAAATGATGGATCTGTTATAGTATGTTGATATCCTGTCATTGATGTGACAAAACATACTTCTCCTATCGCATTGGATTTATTTCCTATAGATTTTCCAAAAAAATATTTCCCATCAGATAGCATTAAAATGGAGTTAAAATGTTTTGTTACTTGAAACATTATTTATGTAAGAATTAATCAATTGTGAGGATTATATAACAGATTATTTGTAATTTAACTATATAAAATTATTGTTTTGTAAATAGCATTTTTGTAGTTGGTTATTATAAGTAATGGATTGCTGTATATTATATATCACTTGATGAATTTTATGTGATGATGTATGAGTTTTTTTATTACTAATAAAAGTAGTTATTGTTAGTTATATTACCTAATATTGGGAAGCGTTTATTTTGGTAGATTGATAAGCAAGAAAATTACTATTTAATTTATGTAAATGTGTTTATATAACTAATAATATAAAAGTGTTAGTTTGTAAATTTAGTTTTATAAGTGAATATATTCATAGTGATGTGTAATAAAAATCTTAAATAGGTAACTTAGTTAAGTTATCTAATGTCAACAAACTTGTTGTTTTTAGTGGTGTTATTAAATAAGAAAATCGTTACTGTTTATAATGCGTTTTGTCTGGTTGATAATCGAAATCAATATGTTGATTTATATCCTTTGAATTTAACGTGTGAGAAAATAGGTTATATGTTGTATAATCATGAACAAAAGAATATGAAATTTTTTTATGTTAAAAGTAGCTATAGTTGGACTACCTAATGTCGGTAAATCTACTATTTTTAATAGGTTAATAAATAAAAAGAGTGCTATTGTTAGTGATATACCTAACTTAACTAGAGATAGAAGAGAAGGAAATGCTGATTTATGTGGTTTAAAATTTAAAGTTATTGACACAGGTGGTGTGGATAGTCAAATAAAACTGTCTGTTTTAGTATTGGATCAAGTAAAGTTAGCTATAGAAACATGTGATGTGATACTTTTTGTTGTTGATGCAAGAATTGGAGAGGATATTAGAAATGTAGACTTTGCGAAGTATTTAAGAAAAAATACTAAGAAACCTATAATTTTGGTTGCAAATAAGTGTGAAAGTAAGAAAAGGTGTTTCAATGTAGATTATTTAGAATATTTTAAGTTTATAGGTCCAGTTTATATTTCTGCAGAGCATAATTTAGGTATGGTTGATCTATATGATGCTTTAGTTCCATTGACTGTAGAGGATAATATGGAAAATTCTAAATCTTCTTATATTAAAATATCTATTGTAGGTAGACCGAATGCAGGCAAGTCGACTTTTGTTAATAGGTTAATTGGTGAAAATAGAGTAATTGTTAGCGATGAACCTGGAACAACTCGTGATTCTATTGACATAGAATATAAATATAAAGATCAACTGTTTATGTTGATTGATACTGCTGGTATGCGCAAAAAAGCAAAAGTTACTGAAAATATAGAAGTAACTTCTGTGAGTAAAAGTATAGAGTCAATTAGCAGATCAGATATAGTAATTTTGATGATAGATTCTGTCTGTGGAATAGAACAACAGGACTTATCGATTGCTGAGCTTGTTGTACAGAAAGGTAAAGCTATTATCATTGCATTGAATAAGTGGGATATAATTTCGCGAGAACATAGATCTGAATTATTAAAGAGTATCCGTAGCTATAATAAATTAAGTTTTGATGTTCCAATTATAGAAATTTCTGCTCTTCAAAATATTAACTGTAATAGAATTATTGAAAGGAGTATAGAGTTATACAAAAATTTAACAATGCGGATTACAACCCCTATATTAAATAAATGGTTAAAATCTGCTGTGGATCATCATAAACCACCTTTGGTTAATGGTAAAACAGTTAAATTTAAATATATTACACAAATTAAAGTTAAGCCTCCAACTTTTGCGATAGTTACTAATGGTCACTATGATATTGATTTAACATATCAGCAGTATTTAATGAATAGTTTGAGGAAATATTGTTCTATTGATGGAATTCCGATTAGATTGAATTTTAGGAAAAATAAGAACCCATATAATGTTGGCCATTAGTTTGGCTAATTTCAAAAAGCAATTAGTAATTCTACAAGTTGTGTATGATGAAAATATATCACTCTATTACTGTAATTAGGAGATATAAGTTTATAAAATTATCTATTTGTTTGTAACAAATGTTAAAGGGTAGTGATTTTTGTACAGATTGGTAGTAATATATGGTTTGAAAAATCTTTATAGAAGATTATTTGCTTTATTTTTTAGTCTGTGATTGTGAAAGGTTTGTATTATTTAAGTATTATAATCTTTTGTATTTTAAAATTAAATTAACTATATCTATTGAGAGTTAATAGATATGCTGATAGCTAACGACTAAATTAAAATTTAGCAAAAGTATGTTTTTCGAGTGTATGTGCTAGGGTGGTGTGTTGTTTGAGTAATTTTTTATCTTCTTAAATACAGATGATATGTCATCTATGGTTATATATATATATATATATGGGGATTAAAAATAGTGCCTGGTATTTTATATTTAAAAGGTTTTTATATATTTGAATGATATGTTACTTCTCATGAAATTATGACAAGGATGTAAGTAATTCCAATAACGGTGTAATTTACATTTAGTGATCTTAAGTAGTATATATACGTTGTTTAACATTATAGGTTATTAAAATTTCATAATAATTTATCGTATAGGAATTAACTTGTTTTATGTTGTGGATTAGTTTTTCAAAATATTATGTGTACCTGTAATATTAGATGTAGCTTGGTGTTTATGTGAAATTACTGTAGATTTTAAGTGTGTTTTTACCAAGCAATATATGATAATTCATTGTTCAATGAATGTTATAATGTATGTTGTTTCTTTTCAACTATCTTTTTCGATTAATGAAATACCAGTCATTTCCTCTGGTTGTTTTATGTTGAGAATTTCAAGAATTGTTGGTGCTACGTCACATAGTCTTCCGTTTTTTAGACGAATCTTTTGATGATAATTACACACTATAAACGGTACAGGATTTAAAGTATGTGCTGTATAAGGCATATTATTTTTTGTATCAAACATTTCTTCTGCATTTCCATGATCAGCAGTAATAACCAGTACATAATTGGTATTATGTATACAATCTAATATTTTGTTCAGGCATTGATCAATAGTTGCTACAGCTTTTTTTGTTGCTTCTATATTTCCGGTATGGCCTACCATATCTGCGTTTGCATAATTGATAATAATTAAAGAATATTTTTGTAAATTTATTTTTTCGATAAGTGTGTCAGTAATCTTATACGCAGACATTTCTGGTATTAAATCATATGTTGCTACAAGGGGGGAAGGTATTATAATCCTTTCTTCATTTTCAAATAATTCTTCTCTACCACCATTAAAAAAGAAAGTGACATGTGCATACTTTTCTGTTTCTGCTATTCTTAATTGATGTAGTTGTTGATTAGATACTATTTCTCCAAGTGTGTTACTTATTTTATTACTGGGAAATAGACAAGGAATATCAAGCTTGTCGGAGTATTTTATCATTCCTATTGTGTTTTGTAGAGTGATATTATGGTCGTTTTGATTATCTTCTGTAATCATCTTTAGAATTTGTATAACCCTGTCACTTCTGAAGTTTGTCATGATAAATCCATCTTGTGGGTTCATTCCCTTGTAATTACCAATTACACAAGGTGTAATGAATTCATCTGTAATACCAGCATTGTAGTTATCCTGAACTGCTGATGTAGGATCTTCATAACGTTTACCATGTCCAAATGCTATGCAATTGTATGCTTTTGTTGTACGATCTAATCTATTATCACGGTCCATTGAATAATATCTTCCACTAATCGTTGCAATACTAACATTATTAAGATCTTTAATATAGCTACATAAAATCTTTATGTATTTTAGTGCTGATACTGGTGGGGTATCACGACCATCTAGGAATATGTGAATAACTACTTGTATTTTTAGATAAGATAATGCATTAATGATTTCTAACATATGTGATTGAGAAGAATGTATCCCTCCATCAGATAGTAGACCAGCTATATGGCATATACCACTATTTCTCTTTACTTTTTCTATGAATTCTAATAGATAAATATTTTTTCTTATATTTTTTATTTCTTTGTTAATTCTACATAGATCTTGCAGAATAATTCTACCACTACCTAGGCTAATGTGTCCTACTTCTGAGTTACCTATTTGTCCATCTGGTAAGCCTACATCTGGTCCATGGGTAACTAGATTACTTTGTGGATATTGTGAAATAATACTGTTCCAACATGGTGTGTTTGCTTGTGCAATAGCATTAAATTGTTGACTTGTGTTATTACCCCACCCATCTAATATACACAAGATTACAGAATGATTAGTCATATTTCTGATAGAACTTGGACTATAAGCAACAGTATATCATATTCATTAGTACATAGTAGAGATATTTTTCCAGTTTTTAATGTTTAGTACAAGAATGAATATGAATTTTTAAAGTAGTATTGTATTTAAAATTTAGTAAAGTATTCAACTTTGCTTGGAAAGACTATTGTTAAGTTGTTACTATGGAATAACATTACTTATCATATATTTTTATTATTAAATCATATGTAAAATATAAGGACACTATGAATTATTGCATGTAAAATTTGAAGAATATTGAGTTTTACATTTGCCAAAAATATACTTTAGTTATTAAAAGTTATTGTTAGTATATAACTGTAATTTTTATTAAGTAATTTTACCTAAGATACTATTTCATTAGTTATGGTTAATTAAAAGATATATATGGTATGGGGTTAAATTAAAATTGTTTGCTTATTGATAAGTGCTATAAGCATGCTGTTTTTCCAGTGGTATTTAAGCTACCTAAGACTAGGTATAATGGTACTGAATATGTAGTACCGTTAATCTAGTTGTATTTTATTGTTAGCATGATTCATCGTTTTAGTTTTAATAGTTATTTGGAGTATCTTGATGGATTATTAACTTACTAAATGTAAAAGTAGTTGATTTCTTTGTATAAGTAATATAGTTAGTTTAGTAATATAACATTTTATGATATACACATGATAAACTCCAAGATTGTATTCTTACTTTTTTTTATATTTTGTTATTCAACAATGGCATTAGCAGATAAGGCAGTTCAAAAGCCAAGTAAGACAATTCAGGAGGTTAGTACTGATTTTAGTGATATTAAGAGTATTGGTAGTGATTTTAATATAGGAAAAATGCATACTCTTTCTTTAAAAATGCAAAACAAGGTAATACCTGTTATTTTAGGTGATAGAATTATATTTTTAGGTAAAGATAATATTTTATATTCTGTAAATAAGCAGAATTTGGAACAGTATTACTGGAAATTAAGTCTACCAAAAAATGAAAAATTGTATAGGGCAGGTGTAGTATATGCTCAGAATGTAATAATCTGTGCAGTAGATGATAATGTTTATGGGATTGATGCTGAAACTGGACAAATAAAATGGGAAAAGTCCTTAATAAGTGTAATAGCAGGTTCTCCTATTATTGTGCATGATAGGTTGATAATTGTTACAGTAGATAATTACTTATATTCTTTTAATTTAATTGATGGTTCTTTGTTATGGAGTAGTCAAGAATCAATACCTGAAGTAAAAAGCTATGATTCTTTTTCTGCAGCATCGTCTGGAGATATTGTTGTTTTGTCTTTTTCTAATGGCAAGGTTGTTGCGTTTAATTCTGTTAATGGATTAAAAATGTGGGAAAGTAGTGTATCTGATAGCTTAGACAGTAACATTGGTTTTACTTATGGAGTTTTTTTGAGTGCAACTAAGCAAAATGTTGTTGTTGTAGATAAGTATCGTAATATACTGGACATTGATATTGAATCTGGTAAAAGGAAGTGGTCAAAAAAATTAAATGTTCAAGGAATATCTGGAATTGAAGAAAACTATGTAATTGCTGTTATTGATGATAAGCTTGCTTCACTGGATATTAATACAGGAGAGTTTTTATGGCAGTATGATTTACTACAGTGTAAAAAGTCAAAAGCTCAATGGTGGAGTATTCCTACTGTAGTTAATAATAGTGTTTTGGTAATAGGAAGTAATGGTTGTGTTATATTAGTAGATGCTAAATCTGGGACTTTAAAGTCAGTAAATTATGTATTACCATCATCTTATTATGTGCCAGTGTTTGTTAATTCTTCAATGTACATTATAACCAGTAAAGATAAAGTGGTTGTTTTTGATCAAAGGATATAGGGGTTGTATGCAAAATTATGATATGGTAGTAATTGGTGGTGGGCCTGGAGGATATAAATGTGCAATCAGGGGTGCTCAACTTGGTTTGAAGGTTGCATGTATAGATAAAAATGAAATTTTAGGAGGTACTTGTTTAAGAGTTGGATGTATTCCTTCAAAAGCTTTGTTACATTTTTCTCATGAGTATTATCATGTCAAAAATAATCTGAGTGAAGTTGGAATAACTTGTAGTGACTTAAGTTTTAGTTTAGATAAGATTATGTCCTTTAAGAATAAGAATATTGCTGAACTGGGGCGTGGAATTGATTATTTGTTTTCTAGTAATAAAATTGATAGATTGTGTGGTATTGGTAGGATAAAGTCTTTAAGTCCTAATAACTTTGGTATTACAATAACTGGAAGTAATGGTGAGCAAGAGATAGCTAGTAGATATGTTGTTATTGCTACTGGGTCTGAAGTTGCAAGCTTTCCTGGTATTGATATTAATGAAGAAGATGTTGTATCTTCTACTGCAGCTTTATCTTTTAAAAGTGCACCTAAAAAATTGGTAGTTATTGGTGCTGGGGCTATAGGGTTAGAAATGTCTTCTGTATGGAGTAGGTTTGGTTCGGAGGTTACAGTTATTGAATTTTTTGATAAAATTGCTCCTAGTATGGACGGTGATATCAGTAAAGCATTGCTTGCTAGTTTAAAAAAACAGGGGATTAATTTTAAATTATCAACGAAAGTTACTTCTATAGATAAAAAATCAGGTAATTTAACTATACATCTTGAGTCTGTAAAGGATGGAAAATCTGAAGTAATAGAAGCAGATAAGGTTCTTATATCTATTGGTCGTATTCCATATACTGATGGTTTAACTGATCAAAATTGTATAGAATGTGATTCTAGAGGTTTTATTAAAGTTAACAATAGATATGAAACTAATGTACCAGGAATTTTTGCTATTGGTGACGTAATTGGTGGAGCTATGCTTGCTCATAAGGCTGAAGAGGAAGGAATTGCTGTTGCAGAATTAATTTCTGGACATATTCCACATGTAGATTATGATATTATTCCATCTGTTATATATACGCATCCTGCTGTTGCATCTATTGGTAAGACAGAAGAAAGTTTAAAGAATATTAATTATGCATATAATGTTGGCAAATCTAATTTTTCTGCAAATAGTAGATCAAAAATTACAAATAATGGAGAAGGATTTGTAAAAGTCCTTACTTCTAAAGAAAATAATGCAATTTTAGGTGTACATATAATTGGTACATATGCTGATACTATGATTAACGAAGCTGCTGTTGCTATGGCTTACCGTGCTTCATCAGAAGATGTATTCCGTATTTCTCATTCACATCCAGATGTCAATGAAGCGTTTAGGGATGCATGTGAAGCAGCGTATTTAAAATAAACTAATGTTTTAATGAGGTATGTTTTATGTTACAGAAACTTTTAAATTTAAAACTGCAGCATAAAATAGCAATTTTAATATTATTGTTAGCCATTATTTGGATGGTTATTGGAGGATTAAAGAAAGATAATCATCCTCAAAATGATACTGCAGTAAATACTTCTAATGATAATTTGACTAATGTTAAAGTAGTAGAGTCTCATGCTCAAGAGAAAATAGTATATTTGCCTTTAATGGGTGAAATAGAAGCTTTTCGTTCTGTCAATATTATGCCAGAAGTTGATGGTAGGGTACTAGATGTATTGGTTAAGGATGGTGATTATGTACAAAAAGGTGATATTCTAATAAGAGTAGAAAAGTATGAAAAATTAGAACAACTTAAACAAGCTCAAGCTTTATTAAGGCAAAGAGAGCTTGAGTATAAAGCTTCTCAATCTTTGAATGAGTCTGGGTATAGGTCTGAAATAAATGATGCTTTGTCATTTGCTGCTTTGGAATCGGCAAGAGCTGATGCAAAAAAAGCGGAAATTAATTTAGATAATACTGATATAAAAACTCCATTTTCAGGGTTTATAGATAAAATTAATGTACAGGTTGGTAGTTTAGTATCTCATAGTGCAGGGTTACCTATTGTTCAGGTGGTTGATTTTGCAAAAATAAAGATAATTACTTATGTTCCAGAAAAATATGTAGAAAAATTAAAAGTAGGTGATATTTGCAATGTTTCTATTGCAGAAGGTAAAGTAATAAAAGTTCCTATTGTTTTTATTAGTAAGGTAATAAATCGTAATACAAGAACTTACCGAGTAGAGATGTTATGGGATAATAATGATACTAAAATTTTAAATCAAGGTGCTATGTATTCTGTAAAGGTTCCTATAGGGAAATACCAAGCTCATAAAATTTCTGCTTCTGCTTTAGGTTTGCAAAATAATGGGGATTTAGGTATAAAAGTTATTGTTAATGATAAAGTAAAATTTATACCAGTTGAAGTTATTGACACTGAATACAATGGTGATGTTTGGGTTAGTAATATTCCTAAAACAGTAAATTTAATTACTTTAGGTCATGAGTATGTTACAGATAATGCTTCTATTAAACGTGTATCATGATTATTCAAATAAAATAACATACTATAAAAGTTTTACTTAGTGCAATATTAAAAAAGTTGATTATATATTCGTCAAAATTATTGAATCCAGAAAGTGATTAAACTCAGAGTATTTAGAGTATTATGTCATTTTTTAACATTACTTAATATTAGATTGATATTAAAAAAATTATGTTGCAGGTTAATGCTTCATACCCTACACTGTATCAGGTTTATTTTTAGATTAAATATAGTGGCAACAAAAGAAGGTATAATTGAAGCTGAAGGTATTGTAGTTAAGCTATTACGTGATGCAACTTTTATGGTAAAGCTTAATGATAATTGTGAGATAATAGCTCATGCTTCAGGTAAAATACGAAAGAGTAAGATACGTATTTTAATGCATGATAGGGTACTAGTTGAAGTTAGTACTTATGGTCTTAGTAAAGGTAGTGTAGGTAAGGGCAGAATTATTAGAAGATTAAAGATTACAGATGCTTAAGCTTGATAATTTAGTATTAGCTTCTTCATCAAAACAAAGGTTATGTTTATTAAAGCAGCTTTGCATTCTTCCAGGAGAAGTAATGTGTCCAAATGTAGATGAAAGTCCGTTAAAAAAGGAGTTGCCTAAAATCTATTCTATGCGTATAGCTAAAGAAAAAGTTATGCATGTAAGTATTTTATGTCCTGAAAAATTTGTATTAAGTGCAGATACTGTTGTGTGTTGTGGTAGGAGAATATTGCCAAAAGCAGAAACAAAAGATCAAGCACGTGAATGTTTAGAATTAATATCGGGACGTAGACATAGGGTTTATACATCTGTTTATTTATATACTCCTAGTAAAAAATTACATTGTAGAAGTGTAATGACAGTAGTTAAAATTAAACGTTTGTCGGTAGGTGAAATAGATTCTTATGTTGCATCTGAGGAATGGAAAGGAAAAGCTGGAGGATGTAATATACAAGGTAATGCTGGTAAATTTGTAGTGTCAATTAATGGGTCATATTCTTCTGTAATAGGACTTCCATTGTATGAGACTTATTCTATTCTTAGTCAGTATTTTCCGATATAGTATGTACAATTAGTATGTTATAAAACATTTAGTGTGTTTTAAGATTAATTTACGGGTATATAATTTTAGTAATGCAATACTATGATGTATATACAAACAACAGTCGTATCAATTGTTACTTGGGATAGTGCTATTTAAACAAGATATATAAGGAATCTGAGAATTAAGAATTTGATTATTTATTATATAGAAGCACACCATTTTATAGTAATTAGTGTTAATATCACCTTTTATTATTATCTAGTTAGATTATCAGAGTTAGAAAATACTGTCATTTTGGTATTATTAGTTAATCATGGATGCGTTATTTTTAATAGTCTTTCTTACTCTTGCCTATCTTATTTATGTTAATTGTTAAATTATTAAAATATGTATTTTGATAAATTTTTAGCTTGTTTGAAAGAATATTTGAGTAATTATTGAGATAAATATGATTAATCATAAGTTAAATATAGATTATTTTAGTTTATGTAATTGAGCATATCAGATTACATTGCTCTTTATATTTTTAGAAGTGTTCAGTGTGCTAGTACTATTTAAATAGCTGTATAAAAAGCTTTAAGTGTCTGAATTTATCCAATATTTTATTGCTAGTAAATGGGTTATAATTTTTCTGGTTTGTTTAGATAATGCTATTAGTTATCCAGTGTAATTGTAAAGCTGATTTATAGATTTATTGTGGTAGAATTGCTACATTAATTTTAATAATTTCTATATAGGATAATAGCTGTATTATTTGATAGAGTAGTAAAATACATTCTCAAGTTGATAATATGCTTATGTATCAATGATATGTTCTGTTATTAATAGTATTGGTATATCAGTGATGTAAAGTGGTTGTATTCTAGGTGTGCAATTAACATGATGTATTTTAGTTGTTTATGTTAGTAGATGTGTTTATTTATAGTTTATGTTTATTTTATCATAAAGTATATGAATAATTATAATGCAGTAACTTATTATATATTTTTTAGTACTTAGTTACATGAAATAATGTAAAAAAGTGCATGGTATTTTATGTACTAGCTATTGAGCCTATTAGGTTATTATTTAATACATTGAGTAAATTGGTAACCTTGTAATATTATCTACTATATTAGTTGTATTGTGTGTTTATTTATAAATGTAATTTTCGTAATAATAATTAATGATAAATTTCTTGCTAATACTTTAAGCAATTGCTAATATTGAGCGCATTTGAAAAATAACCTTATTGTATGGTGTCCGTGCTGGTTTTGTAATTGTTTAATTATAAGGTGGTTTTTTAAGTGATATTTCACACATGATATAGCATAATGGTCCTGTAGTATTCAGCAGGTTATTTCATGGAGGAGTAACTATTATGAAATTAGGAGAATAGTATGGTTGATTTGCCAAAATTTACAATGCGGGATTTAGTGGAATCTGGTGTTCACTTTGGTCATAAGGCAAGTAGATGGAATCCAAAAATGGCTCCTTATATATATGGAGTACATAACGATATTCATATTATTAATTTACAAAGTACAGTATCTTTACTTAAGAGTGCATTGAGCGCTTTGTATGATATAGTTCTTAAAAGAGGTAGGGTATTATTTATTGGAACTAAAGTTCAAGCTTCTGCCATTATTGCTGATGAAGCAATACGTTGTGGACAGTACTATATAAATAATAGATGGTTAGGAGGTATGTTGACAAACTGGGAAACTATTTCTTTGTCAATAAAAAAGCTAAGAGAATATGAAAAGTTATTACAAAATGTAGATAACCAATTTACAAAAAAAGAATTATTACTTTTTGAGAAAAAACGTGCAAAACTTGATAGATCTATAGGTGGTATTTGTAATATGGGGGGATTACCTCATGTAATTTTTGTAATTGATACAAATAAAGAACGTATTGCTATTAAGGAAGCAAATAAATTAAATATTCCTGTAATAGCAGTCTTAGATACGAACTCCGATCCTACTGGTATAGATTATCCTATACCTGGAAATGATGATGCTGTACGTTCAATTGATTTCTTCTGTAAGGTTGTATCAGATACCATATTAGAAGCAATACGTTCTGACTTAGCTAAGTCTGGTATTAATGTTGATGGTATTAAAGATTTTTCTATAGAAAAGAGAGAAGATTTTTTGAAAATAAATAAAGATCATAAGAGTAATAAAAGTAGTACTGTTAATGCTGATGAAGGTACTAAAGAAAGTAGTCTTATAGGGGGAAGTAATAATGAAAGTTGATATTAATGCAATAAAAGAGTTGAGGGATCTTACTGGTGCTGGTGTTGGAGATTGTAAAGATGCGTTGGTTTCTTGTAATGGTGATATAGATAAGGCAAGGAATTATTTAAGAGAGCAAGGTATTGCCAAAGCTTATAAAAAGTCTACTAAAGATGTATCAGATGGTTTAGTAGCTATTTGTATAGATGGAAATAAAGGTGCTATTTTGGAGGTGAATTCAGAAACTGATTTTGTGGCACGAAATGAGAAATTTCAAAAATTAGTTTTAAATTTAGTTTCTTTAGCTAATCAGTATGGTGTTGAAAGTATAGAAGATTTTCTTAAATGTGAATATGCTAATAGTGTTAATATTCATGATGAGATCATGAGTAATATCGCAATAATAGGTGAAAATATTTATTTACATAGGATAGGTTACTTGTCTGTCAATAATGGTGTAGTATGTGGATATATTCATAATCCTGTGGTTGATAATTTGGGTAAGATAGGTGCGATAGTTGCTTTAGAATCTACTTGTGATATTGAGAAATTAAGAGTATTTGCAAAACAGATTGCTATGCATATTGTTGCAACAAAGCCAGAAGCGTTATCTTTAGATGTGTTAGATAAAGAAATTATAGATAAAGAACGTGATATTGTTAAAAAACAAGTTGAGCAATTAAATAAACCAGCATCAGTTTTAGAAAAGATAATAGATGGTAGGATGACTAAGTTTTATCAGGAAGTAGTATTAATGAATCAGGTATTTGTTATGGATAATCAGCTTACAATTTCTGATTTAATAAAAAAGAAAGAACAAGAATTAGGTTCTAGTATTAATCTAGTAGATTATAGACTGTTTATTATTAATAAGTAGTTTTATGTAATGAACAGGTCTTATGTATGAGTTATTGTATATTAGGGATTCCTGTTTTTTTGTAATTTACTCTTTATATTCTGTGTAATATGTAAGTAATTGCTTTTTTAGTTGAAGTAAGCTTGTATTTGTTATACTTTATAGTGTTGAGATAATAAATAAGGCTTGTCCTATATGGTATATATATATAAGGTGTTAGCATCTTTTGATTGTAGATTTTATGTTACTGTAAGTTTAGTAAGTATATGTTAAGTGTTTTTTTGTATGTGTAATGTACTTAAGTTAGTATAGTAATAGCGTTTATTCAGTAAATACTTTAAGTATTAGCTTACTGCTTGTTAAGTAAATAATTGCTGAGTTAGTAATTACTGTGTTTTATAAAGTAAAGTATGGTTGTATGCTTTCTAATATTGTAAGTAGAAAAGAAAATGGATATTACACCAATTGTTTGCCATAATCAAAATGTCATTACTGGGTATGGTAAGGGTAAGTTTCTTGTAAATGATAATGTCTATTTAGGATCTCATATTATTTTTCCAAATAGAATTATTCCTTATTTGAATCTTAGTGTTTCTAATTTAAGTAATATAGTTGAATTTTTGGATGAGACTATAGAAATTGTTTTGGTTGGTACTGGTAAAGATCATATATTTGTACCTAATGAGATAAAGAGTAATTTTTTGGAACTAGGTTTTAATCTTGAGCATATGTCTACTGG
The DNA here is from genome assembly GCF_009728835.1 of Ehrlichia ruminantium. Classification (GTDB taxonomy): domain Bacteria; phylum Pseudomonadota; class Alphaproteobacteria; order Rickettsiales; family Anaplasmataceae; genus Ehrlichia; species Ehrlichia ruminantium_B. The sequence continues at coordinate 834,501 of NZ_CP033455.1, read as the reverse complement.
AGCAGTTTGTCGTACCTATAATGTTTTATTATATGAAGGTAGAAATATTTGTGCAGCTTTGATGTCATTATAAGTTGTTATGTTTGAGATTATTAATGAGTATTATTTTATTAATGGTATGATTGCCATACTGATTGTGAGTTTGGTTACAGGCTTACTTGGTTCATTTATGATATGGAAGAATCTTTCGTATTTGGGGGATAGTATTTCTCATGCATCTCTTTTAGGGGTTGCTTTATCTATATTATTAAATATTAGTATATTTACTGGTATTTTGTGTATTTCTGTAATTTTTGCACTTCTGTTGTCTTATAGTATTAGTAGGGTTCACTCCATAGATACAGTATTAAGTATTGTTACGAATGTTACTATGTCTTTAGGAATGATATTGTTATCTTTTTTTCCATCTGCAAACAATAACATTATACATTCTCTATTTGGAGATATGCTTATGTTAGCAAATAAAGATTTAGTAATTATGGCTTTTGTAGCATTAATAATCATTGTGCTGATTGTGTATAGGTGGAAATATTGGTTGATTATGTCAATCAGCAATGATTTATCAGCATCTGAGGGCTTGAATATGGGGCTAATAAGGTTAGAATTTTTAGTAATATTGTCTATTTTTATTGCTTTTGCGGCTCAATTAGTAGGGGTATTATTAATTACTGCGTTTTTAGTCATTCCTGCTGCATCTGCAAGGTTTATATCAAAGACACCGTTACAAATGATAGTTATCTCTACAGTTATTTCTGTGTTGTCTGGTATAATTGGGCTGTTGTTATCTGAAAAGTTTGATATATTTCCTGGCCCTGTAGTGATTATGGTATCGTTTATATTTCTGTTGTGCATGTATTCTGTTAGTAAATTAGTGAATTAATATTGTGTTGACGTTTAAAGTAGGTGTTTAATTCTTAATCTAAATGATAAAATTTTTTTAATTTTTATGAAAATATTTAGTAATTTAAGTCAGTATATTAATCATAGATTTACTTAATTAAGTCTTAAAGTGTTATTAAGATGAGATCAGATCACTAATATTACACTCTATAGTTGCTTGATTATCAAGTATATTGTCCATAAGTATAGATTTGTGTTATATAAATATATTATTTTTTTTATAGTATATAGTTAAAGTATTACTTAAGTTACTTTTTATAAATATCTGTTTTTATTTATTATAAGTGTAGAATATATGTGAAATCTTCTAACAATATTATTCTTCATTCTAAACCAATAATATATAAAAAATCATAATTATAGTTACGATTTTAAAAATTATGCTATAATAAGTATAATCTTGTATAAGCAAGGAATGTTATGCCATTTTTTGAAGATACTACTCGTACAGCTAGTGTAGTTGGCGGTCTTACATGTTTGATATTTGTTGGAAATATATTAATGCGATATTTTTGCAATGGGAACAATGACACTGTGATTGTAGTGCTGTGTTTTTTAAGCATTGGTATTGTAATTTTTTTTGCAACATATGGTAGTAATAAAGATCCACTTACATTTACGAAGCTCAAAGTATATGGGATGCTGATAGCTAGTACGTTGATAATGTTCTGTATTACTAACATAATATTGAAGAAAGAAAATGCAGATTGTAGCCAGCTGAAGAAGCAAAAACAATGTATAAGATCTCTAGAAATACAGATAATTAATTTAAGGATAAAACTGAGTGTTATAAAAAGAGAGGCAGAATTACATTTTAGTGGTTTTGGTTATAATAATCAGATTTGTACTGATATCAATAGAAAATATCTGTTATCAGAGAATATAAAGTACTCTGATTACTATACTTCTTATAGGATAATAAATTTTATCATGTTTGGTATGGCATTATTAATTTTTTTATCTCAGGCATTTCATAGTGCAATGTTTGAAACATCTGATTTAAAAGATTTAGCTTTATATTGTGTTTTAGTATCATTCTTATTAATTATGTTTATTGTTGATAAATTACTATCTTATCGTATTGTCAATGAATTAAATACTGCTCAAAAAGAATATAAAGTTTATGAGAAAACTTTGAATGGTCAATTTGTCAAGGAAAACAAGCAATATTCTGAATTGATCAAAAGTATCTTAAATTATAATACATTAAATAATACAAAAGTTACTGAAGCTCAAATTGAAAAGTTAGAACAACACAAAAATAAAATATTGGAGATCTTGAAGTAAATTTAAATACAATATTTACTGTTATAAGTCTTTTGTAAATTTACAAAAACACACTAAGATATCTAACACTTGCATACTGTGATAAAATAAACATTTTTACTTAAATGTATTAGTTTATTAAATTGATAATATTATGAATATTCCGTTAGCTTGTAATTTAAAATTGTATTTGTTAAATCTTTTTCAAGTACATATGTTTAACTTCTAATTAGTGAAAAATCTTGCATTGATAGTATGATTTGTTATTTACTTTTTGTCATAAATATTGTATAAAAATAGCCTTAAGCTGTTATATTTCCATATTGGTAATTAAGTTATATTAATTTAATATATGTTTTTTTTAATCATGATATTAAAAATTTGATGTTAATTGGTGATAAAAAGGCAGTTAGTTGATAAAATGTGCTTGTATAAGTAGGATGTAGCTTCTATAATGGTAACTTTGTGTTAAATGCTTTAAGTCATTTTTATTATAGTTATTTAAAGGGTAATTATGAGTAACGATGAAAACAAAAAATCTGGATTTCAGAAGAAAGTTAAAAGACGAGATTTTTTAGGATTAACTACCTTATCTATGGCAGGTATTGGTTTGTTGTCTTCAGTATACCCTTTAATAAAATTTCTAAGTCCTTCTGCAGAGGTAATAGCTAAGTCTACTGTTGAAGTAAATTTATCTGATATTAAGGAAGGAAAGACTAAGGTGATAAAGTGGCAAGGTAAGCCTGTTTTTATACGTAAGCGTACTATGCAAGAAATCGAAGAGGCTCGTGCTGCTAATATAAGTGATTTACGGGATCCACAATCTGACCAAGAACGTACGCATTCGGGACGGGAACAGTGGTTAATTATGGTTGGTATATGTACTCATCTTGGTTGTGTGCCAGTTGAGGTTGAGGATGGAAAAAAAGGATGGTATTGTCCATGTCATGGTTCTAAATATGATACATCTGGAAGGATTGTTAGTGGGCCTGCTCCTTTAAATCTTCCTGTACCTGATTATTATTTTTCTGGAAAAGATGTTATTGTAATAGGCGCAAAGGGAGTTGATGTTGCATAAGTTTATAGAATAAGAGGTTATTGATGTCTGGGCATAATAACATGGAAAAACAAGAAGGAAGTGGTATTTTATCATGGATAGAATATAGGTTACCAATTTGTGCTTTTTTAAAGGGGTTAGCTTCTTACCAAGTTCCAAAAAATTTAAATTATGCATGGAATTTTGGTTCATTAGCTGGTATTGCACTAATATTACAAATTATTACAGGGATATTTTTAGCAATGCATTATACACCTCATGTTGCACATGCGTTTGATAGTGTAGAAAGGATAATGCGTGATGTTAATTATGGTTGGTTAATACGTTACACTCATGCTGTTGGTGCTTCATTTTTCTTTATAGTTGTGTATATACATATATTGCGTGGTTTGTATTACGGTTCTTATAAGAGTCCACGTGAGTTGGTATGGTTTGTTGGAATCTTTATATTTTTTGCAATGATGGCTACGGCATTTATGGGATATGTATTACCTTGGGGTCAAATGAGCTTTTGGGGTGCTACTGTAATTACTAATTTATTTTCTGTAATACCTTTAGTTGGTGACAATGTTGTACAATGGTTATGGGGTGGTTTTTCTGTAGATAATCCAACTTTAAATAGGTTTTTTGCATTGCATTATTTATTACCTTTTATTATTTTAATGCTTGCTTCATTACATGTTATAGCACTACATAGGTTTGGGTCAGGTAATCCAAGTGGAATTGAAGTAAAATCTAGTAAGGATACTATTCCTATTTATCCTTATTTTATTGTAAAAGACTGTATAACATTTGGTATATTCTTTTTATTATTATTTGTATTTGTATTTTATATTCCAAATTATTTAGGACATCCTGATAATTATATTGAAGCTGATCCTATGGTGACACCAGCTCATATAGTACCTGAATGGTATTTTTTGCCATTTTATGCTATGTTAAGATCTATACCAAATAAATTATTGGGTGTAGTTACGATGATTAGTTCTATAGCAGTCTGGTTTTTGTTGCCTGTGTTAGATAGGTGTAAAGTTAAAAGTGGAGCTTATCGTCCAATTTTTAGAATATTTTATTGGTTATTTATTGCAAATTTTTGCTTATTAACTTGGCTTGGTGGGCAAGAGGTTAAAGAACCATTTGTAACGTTTAGTAGACTGTCTACCTTGTATTATTTTTCCTATTTTGTGATTATCTTGCCTATATTGTCTAAATATGAGAAATCAGTTGTCCTTCCAAATACACTAAGTGATACAGTTTCGGAGATGAAATAATGTTACTGCGTTTTATCCTCATAATATATTTTTTATGTATTTCGTTTGCTTATGCTACGGATGATTTTCATCCTACATCTCCTAAAAATGTTAATTGGAAGTTTAATGGTATATTTGGTTCGTTTGATAAGCCATCTATTCAACGTGGTTACCAGGTTTATAAGGAAGTGTGTTCGTCTTGTCATTCTATGAAAAGAATAGCATTTCGTAATTTACGTGATGTTGGTTTTTCAGAAGATGAAGTTAAAGCTATTGCTAAGTCATATAAAGTTATAGATGGTCCAAATGAATCTGGTGAGATGTTTGAACGTCCAGGTATTCCGTCAGATTATTTTATCTCTCCTTTTCCTAATAAGGAGGCTGCTGTAGCTGCTAATGGTGGTGCTTTTCCTGTTGATCTGTCCTTAATAATTAAGGCAAGACATAATGGTGCTAATTATGTATATTCATTATTAGTTGGGTATGAAAGTAATACTGCTGATGAAAGTGGTTTATATAGTAATCCTTATTTTGCTACTGGGAAAATATCTATGCCTCCACCTCTCTCTGATCATTTAGTTCAGTATGTAGATGGTACAGACTCTACGTTGCACAATATGGCATATGATGTAGTTAATTTTCTACAATGGGCTGCTGAACCTGAAATGGAGATGCGTAAAAAGCTTGGAATTAAAGTGGTTATATTTTTATTGGTGATTACGATTTTTATATTTTTTGTAAATAAAAAGCTTTGGAGATCTCTATATAAGGATAAGTAAACTTTTATATATGTGCATTTAACTTTAATTGGTGTGGGTTTTATACAAAGATTTTTTTTAATATATAAGTTTTGAATAAACTAATTTGTCGTATTATTATATATTGTAGTTTATCTTAGTTTATAAAAATGTAAGGAAAACTGCTTACGATTGTAAACATATTATTTGATACTCTTCAAAGTAATAATTTTATAATCTTTTTATTTTATGCAATATAAAAATATTCTAAAATGTAGATAAAATATGATTTTTTTGTTGGGCAATATTTCAGAGGTGTTATACTATTTGATGATTAAGGTAGATAAAATATTAATAGGAAGGATTAAATATGTTTTGGGATAAAATTTAGTACTTAATTGTTGATAATGGACAGTATAATTCACTTTCCTTGAAGTTTTTAGTAGTGTGATTTTAGTTGTGCCATTTCCTTTTCTATATTGGATAGGTGGAATCACTTAAAATAAATTGTAGAAATTGTTTGACTTATTGTTATTTCATAGTTAGCATTTATCTTGTCTTTATGTTTAAGATATGGTGTGTTTTTATGAAATTTACTTGGGTGGCTTCTGCATTGGCTTCTATTCTTATGTTATATGGAAATGATACATTTGCAATTAATATATTAAATAAGGTAGATGAATTAAATCATGATCAAGATAAAAGTCAAGGGAGTGATCTAGTTAGTAGGGTTCAGTTTGAAGGTGGAATCGAATCTAAAAAAAATTCAGAAGATCATGGTTACGTTACCCTTGTTAATTATATACCAAGATCAGTAGGGCGTGCAGTAGTAAGTGGTCAAGCCATATCTTATATATCTAGTTCATTAGATAAGTTAATTATCGGTAGTAATACCAGAGGTTCTAATGCTAGTAATAGTACTTTTGGAATGAATTATGATGCTCTATTGCGTTTAGGAGCTGAAATACGTTCAAATAGTTCTGGTATTAAGTATGGTGTAGATTTTCAGGTATGTGTGCCCAGTGTTCAGGGACAACATTTTGGGAAAAAGGCAGCTTTAAATAGAGGATCTAGGATATTTGCTGCGACACCTTATGGTGATTTTTCAATTGGTTATCAAGAAGGTGTAGAGTCATTAATGAAGTTAGATGCATCTGGTATAGTTGCTGGTGATGATAGTAATTCCTGGACACATTATATAAAGGGTATGCTAGCTGAAGAGAAAAATTCTTTAGGGTATTTGATGTATCCATTCCTTTTTTCTGCAGGGCTATATAGCGAGAATGTTTTCAGAAATAATGACAGTGTGGTGTTAAATGGTTCGTATAAAGGTAACGATTTTATAAATAATTTACCTTTGAGGTTATCTTACCAATCACCTAGTTATATGGGTTTTAGGTTTGGTGTAAGTTACTCGCCTACAGGTTATGATTCTAATCTTTTTAATAGTAAGTTTAGTAATTTTAATAAGTTTGATGAATTTAAGGGTGAATTCAAAAAGGGTGGTGGTATTGATGGTGTTGTATATCCGATTACTAGTGGAATGATGCAGGTTAATGAGGATAATACACATAGAAATCCACAGTTTGCTTCTGTAGTCCAACATCCAGGTGATAATAATATTTTATTTGGTGCGAAATATGAGCATATATTGAGTGGTAGTATTGCTTATGATTATGATTTGAATAATGGAATGAAATTTAGTACAGCTATAGTAGGTGAATATTCTTATCCTAGTTTGTATTTTAACACGGAAAGTTATAATATTTATCCAGGAAGTCACTCTCTTCAAGGGATATCTATTGGATCAGTTATTAGTACTGATAATTTTAATTTTGCTGCTGCTTCTGGTTATTTAGGGAAGTCTGGTTTTGTTAAGGAATACTATTATAAAGATAAAATATATCCATTGCATGAAAGATCTAATACTTACTATTGGGATGTGGCATTAGGGTATAGGTATAAATCTTATTATGTCAGTATTGCATATTTTGAAAGTAATAGAAGTGGTAATGTACTGCGTGATATAGGTTTAGGTTTTGAGTATAATTTGTTAAAGCAACACAGCAAAATGAAATGTAAGTTATTTGGTAACTATCATTATTATAATTTTTCTGAGACTGCTATTGTTGATAAGGTTGTTTATAATCATGAAAAAGTTATATATCTTCGAGATGGTTTGAATGCTTTACAAGGTTTAGGCTATAATACTAGAGCAAAGGAAGAAAAATTAAAGAAGGGTGCTGGTACTGTACTTTTAGTGGGTGTAAAATTAGAATTTTAGTATAATATATAGTAATTTTATTTATTTTAAGTATGATTGTGTTGTATCTTAATTGTTAGGGTGAAAAGTTTCTGTAGGTCATGTATTGTGTAAGAATTTAGTACGTTAGTGCTATATGTTTTTCTATAAGTTAGTAGGTAGTTGTTTTGTTATAGGTTATACGTTAGAAATTGAGTTTCTTGGGTTGTGAATTCTTGGGTGTTTTTTATCATTGAGTTTAGTAGTAGGGAAAATGTTATTCTTTGTTAATTAATTACTTAGGGTAAGTTGTTTTCATTTTATCTCTTATAATATATTTTTCTGGTAATAGTTGTATAGTTATATATTGATTTTTATAGTTTTTCATATTTGATTTTGTTGTTTTGACTTTTTACAATTTTATATTTTTAATATTTTATATAAATCTTAAAATATTCCTATTTTATAACGTTTGTATTTATATATATACTTTTTTATCTTAATTTATTTATGAAAAAATTTATGTAGATTGTTATATATTAATATGTTATATTAATAATATAAAGATTATTTCTTGACATTATGTTATATACTTGATTAAGTATTGTTAATATATTTATTGTATGAACTAATTTTGGTAATCTTTATGTTTAAATTTTCTTTGACGACAGCTTTTGTTTCTTTACTATTTTTATATAATGCTAATGCTTTTGCAGTTAATAATTCAACTAAAGCTAATGCAAATGTTAGTGGTAATAAAGTTATAGTGAATGCTGAGAAAAATCATAATGGCATGAAGCGTGTAGTCTTGCGTAAATTAGCAAAGGGTTACCATAGGATTGACTTAGGTGGTCAGGTACTATCTTATGCGTGGTGCACAGATAATATTGCTCAGTCTCAAAAACATGGATTAGAGGTAAGTGGTATTTTTAATATAAAGTCTATAAGTGAAAATCCTAATCTAGGGATTTCTTATGGTGCTAGTCTTCAAATAGGGATACCAGCTGTAAAGGATAATTATTTTCTTCCTACTGTGAAAGCTTATAATAGGGGTGCACAGTTGTTCATTGATTCTGCATATGGAAATATATCAGCTGGATATCAAGAGGGTATCGATTCTATAATGAAAATTGATGCGTTTACTATAGGATCTGGTGATAATAGTACTGCATGGACTAGGAACTTATGGGAGTCAAGCAGGGTTAACGATTTAATATACTATGTTTTTCCTGGTTTATATACTGAGAATTTATTTAATGGCAGTGAATCAATTTCATTTGCTAGCGTTCGAAATCTAGGTAGGGATTTTGTTAATAATTTACCATTTAGGATATCTTATCAATCTCCTAGTTTTGCTGGGTTAAAAGTTGCTGTTAGTTATGCTCCATTAGGGTATGATCAAAGCTTATTTGAAAATATGAGTCAAAATAATTATGAGGTTGATAAATTAACACTTCCTCCTCTATTGAGCTCTCCTTTAGCAGGGAAAGTTACTGCAGAAGATAAGATTGATGAGGTTATTAGGATATTAAGTGGTGGTATGGAATTGGATGATGTTAAAATGAAAGGTGTGGGTAGCTTAGATGGAGTGAAATTTTTTGGACCAAATTATAAAAATATTGTAAATGCAGGATTATCTTATAGTCATTCTTTTGATAACATAGATGTTCAAGCTTCCATTATTGCAGAATATGCTCCTAGTAGTAATGTTGAATTATTGAAGAAATACTCATATTCAGGGCCTTTAATACCTTTTCATGCTTTATCAAGTGTTGCTATTGGTACGTCTGTTGCCTATGATAATATAATAGTTGCAGGATCTTATGGATATTTAGGCAAATCTGGTAAACCTAAACTTTATTCTTATGATAAGAATACTTATTATTGGACGCTTGGTGCAAAGTATACTTATGATAATGCATCAATAAGTACCTCTTATTTTAGAAGTAGTAATTTAGGTAATGAATTTCAAGATTTTAGTATAGGAATGGATTGTAATTTATCTGGTAGTAGTAAATATAAAGGACAATATAAAATATATGGAAATTATCATCGTTTTAATGTAAAACCTACTACTTTAAGTTCTCAGAGTTCTTATGCTGGTAATATGTTATTAGTTGGTATGAAATATGAATTTTAATTGGGACCTAGGAAAGTATTATTAATATATTTGTATTATTGTTTGTTTGAAAAAATTAGGTAAATAAAGTTATACTAGTGTGTTAACTTAGCATGAGTATAACTTTTTTTATAGTATTTATTAATAAGCATGAATTTATATTAAGTCTTGTTACTATATGTATCAATACATATATGAGTTATATGCTGTATTTTTAGTAGTGTAAGAATATGTTTAGACCTTATTTATTATAATTATAGGATTACAAAGTATTGAAGTTTATTGAAATGAATAGGTTTATTGATGGTTACATATAGTATTTTCAAGATTTAGATCAACCAGTATAAAAGTATATATCTTGCTTATTTTGTTACCTATTAAGCTTCTATGTATTGTGGACAAGTAATTATTGTATTATCTAATGTTTTTATATGTAGAACTTATTTCTATATAAAGGTTTTGAATTTTAGGAATTTTTGTATAAATAAGGTATGTGTGTTTCTTTAGTGGTAGCACTTACTTTAATTTATGTTACTATTTTTTAAATATCTCAATTTTTAATACGATTAATAACTAACTAAGCTGAAAATATATGTCTTATTACAAAGGAATTAGAGAAATAGTATTAGATACTGAAACTACAGGATTGGATGCAGATGGAGGAGATAGAATTATAGAAATGGGATGTATTGAACTGGTAGATCGTGTTTTTACAGGTAAAGTGTTTCATGAATATATTAATCCTGAACGTGATATACCATATTATGCGACAAAAATTCATGGTATTACTGTTGACATGTTGAAAGATAAACCAAAATTTTCAGAAATTGCAGATAAATTTCTAGAATTTGTTGGTGGTAGTACATTAGTTATTCATAATGCTGGGTTTGATATTAAATTTATCAAAATGGAGCTTGATAGAATTCAAAAAAACTATAATTCTGATTTTCAAGTTGTAGATACTCTAATTTTGGCAAGAAAAAAATTTCCTGGTGTTTCTTCTACATTAGATGCTTTGTGTAAAAGGTTTAATATTTCTTTGCAGGATAGAAAGTTTCATGGAGCATTATTAGATGCAACATTGCTAGGAAAAGTGTATGTACAATTAATGGGGGGATTGCAAAGATCTTTAGATTTTCAAGATAATAGTGGTGTGTTTCAAAGTAATAGTTGCTCAAATTATATACATAGTAAATCCTATATAAAGCCACGTTTGCATAAAGTAAGTGAAGAAGAAATAACGAAGCACAAGATGTTATTGGAGAAGATAAAAAATCCTATTTGGAATAATATATTTTATGAAAAAGCTAAAAGTTATAATTAGTAGGATGATTTGATGTAGTTCTTATTATTATTTATTAAGTATATACTAAACATAGTTTATAAAAGGATATAAAAAGCACTGATATAGTATTGATAAACGTATAACAATGACTTAGAAAAGTAAGAGATCAAGTATAGGTATTTTTAATATTGGTATCTTATAGTTATTGTAACATAAAATAGAAGTTGTTTGTAGCAATTACATTTTGATAATTTGTAATCTCATTTATTAATTATATTGTTGAATACTTTGTTTGAAGTATTTTCTAGTTTTTTACTTATGTAGCGGTGATTATATAATAATGATTATAAGAATGTACACACCTTTTTTTATTGATGATTAGAATTGTTTTGTATTATAAAATAATAAATTATTTTTTTAAGGTATATATTACTTTTTTGAATAGTTATTTTACGTAAGAAAATATGTATTGTACTGGTTTAGTTATTAATTTTCTTGAAAAATATTGGGATTAAACATAAATAATTTTGGTAATATTACTGTTTAAGTGACTCTAGTATAATGTACGAGATTTTTTACAAATAGTAAATCTATCTATAAAGATGGTATATATTAGTGTTCATTGGAAATTGATATAGTATATTAAAAAGTTGGTCTATATAACTTGTAAAATATTTTACCTATATAAAAAACCTTTATAGCATGTGATTACTTTCTTATTCGATTATGTGAATGTTATATTATATCATTAGATGTAAAGTGATTAAATCCTTTTCTATCCAAGGTTACAATATTATTTAAATTGTCATAAAGTGTTACTGAGTTACCTTTAGTTATTTCTCCTATTTTAGTTATTTTTGTTCCACTTTTCTTGGATATATCTTTTATTAAGTCAGTAAATTTAGGATTAGCTGTAAAAATTAATTCATAGTCGTCTCCTCCACTTAAGACTAAATTGATATAGTTAGGTACATCATGGAGAATCTCTTTGGTTTCATTTGACAATGGTATTTGATTTATATATACAGAGGCTCCTACATTAGATGTATTGCAAATGTGTTCCATATCTTGTATTAATCCGTCAGATATGTCGATACATGAGGATGCAATTTGATTAATATTGATCCCTAAATTAATTCTTGGTTGTGGTATATCATATTTATTTTTTAAATTTTGATAATTTTTTTGAATAATATTTTGATAAACAAGCAAACCTAATGCTGCATCTCCAATTGTACCACTAACATATATAAAATCTCCAATTTTTGCTCCAGATCTTTTTAACAAATTACCATTATTTATTCCAAAGGCAGTAATGCTTATTATGATTGTATTGTTTTTATATGAAGTTGTATCTCCTCCAAGTAATATTATATCAAATATTTTGTGTTCTTCTTTTAAACTATTAGTAAAATCTTGCCACCAATTGTGGGAGATATCGTTAGGTAATACTAATCCTAAGCAGTAACCATAAGGTACGGCTCCCATAGCGGCAATATCTGATAAGTTAGATCTAAGTGCTTTTTTTGCTAATATGCTTGGTTTGCAATTTTTTAAAAAATGTACTTCTTCTATAAGAAGATCCTTTGTTACTACAAGCTGATTTTCTGTACAATTAATAATGGCAGCATCATCACCTATTGATGAACTATTATCTAGTCTATATATGTAGTTTTGTATATATTCGAATTCTTTCATAAAATTTTTAAGTATTAAATTCAAGTAGATAGACTAATAATGGTATGTTATAGTTTAATTATAATTTTAGACTTAAGTGTATATAATTATTAATATTTTGGAAAGATTAAGATTTCATATATATTCTTTGTTGATATAATAGTTAATATATATTTGTGTATAGTTAAGGTATGTTAGCTAAAAAAATGAAGTGTATTTTTAAGTGTGCATATTATGCAATCATTGATATGATAGATCATGATGGAATAGAGCATGCAGGATACTTGTCATTTGTAATATTATTATCAGTTTTTCCTTTTTTAGTTTTTTTTATGGCATTGATATCTAATGTGGCACAGCTGTTATTAAATTACTATGATATTAATGTAAGTGATAAAGTAATTATATTAATTACTGATAATATACCTAGTGAAGTTATTTCTGGATTAATGCCAAGAATTCAGGAAATAATTTCAGGTCCTCCACATAGTTTATTAACATTGGCAGTAATAGGGACAGTTTGGACTGCTTCATCTGCTGTGGAAGGAATAAGAACTATATTGAATAAGGCATGCAGGGTTTCTAGCCCACCTTCTTATATTTTTCGTAGATTGTTAAGTATATTTCAGTTTCTTGCTATTACTTTGGCTATGATTATTGCTATGGTATGTATTATTGTATTGCCTGTAGTGTATGATATGTTAGATAAAAATTTAGGATATTTTAAATATGCTATAAGTGAATTAGTATTGTTTATATCCATTGCTTTATTGTATTTTATTATACCAAATGTTAAACAAAGTTTAGCAGATGTAATACCAGGTGCAGTATTAGTGACTTTCCTATGGACTTGTTCGTCTTTAGTTTTTACGTGGTATTTAAAGACTTTTCATCAACTGAATATAATATATGGTAGTTTAGCTAGTATTATTGCTTCTTTGTTATTTTTCTACATTTTAAGTATATTCTTTATATATGGTGCGGAGTTTAACTATAGGGTAAAAAGTACGTTTTATAATCTTATGTGAGAATTGATACTATGTAGTTTTTTTATATGTGTTATAGCATGTTGCAGTATTATGAGTTTAAAATGAATATTCTTGTCTTTTATAACATGATAAAGCTTTAATATATATAATTGAATCATGGCCGGTTTGTCACTGTACAAAGTATCAGATAAGGATAGTATTAAAGTAAATGTTTTACCTGGTTGATATGTACAATTTGCAAGTATATTAAATAGTTAGTTCTGTAATTAAAGGATGTACTCTATTATATATTTACATTACAATATTATTGTTAAGTATCTTGTTGGTTTTTGCAAGTAATAGTTTGTTATTTGTATTTTGTGTACAATGTGTTTATATAACAGCAATTGCTGTAATTAGAATAAATAACATGTAAAACAGATGAAAATAAAAATTGGTCTTAATATGTTACTTATTTAAATGTCACAAAAGTATTGCTTATGTGTACTGATATAATTCAGGACAGGATCTTCTAGTATAGATATCATGATATCTACTTATAAGGATATCAAGTGATGATGATATTCTTATTTCTGTACTCCAAAGAGAGAACAGAAGCGGAAGCCATATACCTGAACTATATCTTAGTATTACACATAAAGTGACAAAGCGTGCAGCGTTATAAAAAATCGCTAACAAAAATTATTGCTAATATGCTAACAATTATTTTATGAAAATACTATAAGCATTTATTGTTTGATTACTTTTTTCTATTATATGTGTATTGATCGTGACTTTTAGTTTTTTAGGTAACTGTGTCTGTAATACTAGAGTCAGTTTGTTGTGTGTTCATGTTAATTTCTATTAACTTGCTAATGTTTTTAGCAAATACAGATAGTGCAAGTAATACACTAGTTAGTGCAAGACTTATAATAGCACCAATAAAGTGCGGATATGAAAACTCAGGTAAGTTGGACGTTTTAATACCACAAAACCATGATATTGCAACTATTATTGATAGTACTGTAAATATTACAGAAGCACAAAGACAAATTCCTAATACTATATTTAATTCTGTATAATTTATTTTAGACGTTTGTGCTACGGGTGTATGCATAATTATTACCATTGAAGATTTATTAACCTTTATGTTAATTAATTATTAACTACAAATCAATATTATATTAACTTATATCACTTTATTAAATTTCTTTGTGTATATGATAAAGATTCTGCGGTATGTTCATACGATATAATAGTTTCTGAAGATAAGTCTGCAATAGTTCTGGAAACCCTTATGATTTTCATATATTCTCTAGCAGACATGTTTCTTTTTTGTAATACATGTTCTAGAAGTTTCATTGCAGGTTTATCTGGAGTGAAGAATTTTAATATTGTCTTTTCTGATGCTGTAGCATTATTAAAATATGAACCATAACGGTCTGATTGTAATTTTCTTGCAAGTATGACACGTTTTTTTATTGTTTTTGAATCTTCTGTTGTTTTGGATCTATTGTAAGATAGCATGTTTATATATGGTACTTCAACATGTATGTCTATTCTATCATGTAGTGGTCCGGAAATTTTGCTTTGATATTCAATTGCACATTTAGGAGCTTTAAAACAAGATTGTGAAGTATCTCCAAAATATCCACATTTACATGGATTCATTGCAGCAATTAATTGGAAGTTTGCTGGGTATTTTATTTGGATATTTGCTCTTGAGATAAGAATTTCTTTATTTTCTAATGGCTGTCTTAATGAATCTAGTACTGATCTTGAGAATTCTGGTAATTCATCTAAAAATAGTATGCCACGATGTGCTAAAGTCACTTCTCCTGGTTTAGCATATTTTCCTCCTCCTACCATGGCTGCTATAGATAATGAACTATGTGGATCACGAAATGGACGTGTTGTTGATATTGATTTTGTACATTGTTTTGTTATACTTGCGATGCTGTTTATTTCAATAATTTCTTCGTATGTTAAATCAGGTAGTATTCCTGGAAGTCGTTTTGCTAGCATTGATTTTCCAGTTCCTGGTGGACCTATCATTAACATATTATGACCTCCAGCAGCAGCAATTTCTAATGCTCTTTTTGCTATAGATTGGCCATTTATATCTTTTATATCTAAATATTTAATATCTTCTATTGATATATTACAAGTTGGAGAAAGTATAGTTTCATTATTGTTGAAGTGTTTTATTAATGAGATTAAGTGTTTAGGTGATAGTATTGAAATATCTTTTATTAGTGATGCTTCTGAACCATTCTTATATGGACAAATTATTCCTATATTGTGATTTCGAGCATTTATAGCAGCTGGTAATATTCCAGATACTGGAACTATTGATCCATCTAATGATAATTCTCCTAGTATGATATATGGTAAGTTGTTAATTTTGGGTATTGCGCCAATTGTCATTAATAGCCCTACTGCTATGGGTAAATCATAATGACTACCTTCTTTTAATAAGCCTGCTGGAGATAAATTTATAGTTATTCTTTGTGTTGGTAGTGATAGATTAATAGAATGTAAGGCAGCTCTGATACGTTCACGAGATTCAGCAATTGTTTTATCTGGTAGTCCAACTATGTTAAATGCTGGTATTCCTTTTGCTACATGTATTTGTACATCAACGTTTATTGTATTTATTCCATAAAATGCTACACTTTTGACTTGTATCATAGTTTGAGTTTTTACTCTAATAATTAAAATATTAATATATCTGTGTTTTAGGTATGTTCCTAGTAATTTATTAATAAATATAAGATTTTAGGGTATTTAATAAATTATGATAGATTTATTTCTATTTCAAAGGTGTAAGTACTAGCATTATCCTAGGTATTTTCTAGATCTCCTTTGAATCCTACACTGATTAAATACATTTCAGATGAGTCTTTTCTACTTGCTTTGGGTTTGAAATATTTTACGGAATTAAAATGGTATTTTACAGATTGATAAAATTCTTTTTCGTACTCCCCTTGTAAAATTTTAGTTACAAATACTCCATTATATTTTATAAATTTTACAGCTATTTCTAAAGATATTTCACATAGATTAATTATGTTGGCATGATCTACTTGTTTATTGCCACAAGCTTTTGGTGCCATATCAGATAATATTACGTCGAATTTTTTTTCGTGAAATGTAGTGTTTAATAGCTCTATATTATTAGCAATATCACATAGAATAAATATTACATTAGGAATTTTATTCATTTTTTGCATATCTACTGCAAATACAGAACTGCTATTTCCATGGGATACTTTTTGTGATGCAACTTGAGACCATCCACCAGGTGATGCACCAAGATCTAATACGTATTGTCCTTTTTTAAAAATGGAAAATTTATTGTCTATTTCTATTAACTTAAAAGCAGATCTAGACCTATATTGTTGTTTTTTTGCTAGAAGTACGTAAGGATCATTTAATTGTCTATGAAGCCATCTTGTAGAAGAAATTTTACGCCCTTTTGCAGTCTTGACAGTGATAGATATGTAATTGTACCATTAAGTTAAAATAAAATGATAAGTTATTTTTGTTTAATAACAAGAATTATTTTATTGATATAATATATATTATTGATAGGATTATTATATAATATATTTTCTATATGCGGAGTGTAGCGCAGCCTGGTAGCGCTCTTGGTTTGGGACCAAGAGGTCGGGAGTTCAAATCTCTCCACTCCGACCATGTTTTATTTATAATATTAAATACATTTTTTATTACATATTTTCTATATGCTATGCTAGATCTGCTGTTTTATTCAAGAATGAATGATACAATATGTAGTAATTTATCTATTTGTTCTTGGTTTATGTAATGTAAAAATTTATTTTTTTATTCTAAGAAAGATTTTAAGTTCTTTATAGATTTTTACATTGCTAGGTATGTAATTGTATGTCATTAAATTGAAAAAATGATGAGTTATTTTTTGATAGTAACTTATATATTTTCTAAGGATTTTTGTATGGTTATTTGGGTTGTAAATTTATAATATGGTTTATCCAATAACTGGATATTAGTTTATATCAAGTATATGATACTTTATGATTACATAAATGTTATCTTTGTTACGACTCATAACGTTGTTCATTATTTATAGCACATGATGAAAGTACTGCTATGTTAGTAATTATGTGTAAGTGAAAGTATTAGCAGATTATACTGTAATTACATATCATGATAGTACTGAGATGAGTGTGATGGACTAATAGGTGTAGGACTAGGATGATGATCATGTTGTGGGCTATGATCTTCATGGGTAAAGCTGCCCATACCTGCACCAGCTGCATGCATTATTTCTTGGTCAGCATGAGGATATTGACTATGGCTATATGGATCTTCATGATGAGCAGCATAGATAGAATCTCCTCCATCACTAGTCTCTCCTCCAGCAGCTGTACTTCCTCCTTCAGTTGCTCCACCACCTGCGTCCATAGGGGATCCTGGTTGTGCATCTGGTATTAATTTTGGTAATCCAAAGAAGTTTTTACCTGAATCTGACATTATTGAACAGTTGGTCTTGAGATTCATTCCTAAAGATGCAACTGACGCTAATACATTTCCAGTTGTCATATCAGCAACACCTGGTACGTTTTTATAAAACCATGCAAGAAAGATAAACATAGAAAACATAGTTTCTTCTTCTTCTCCTCCATGTGCACTACTGTGTTGTTCATGCAGATAAGATTGTAATGCAGATACGTTTATTCCACTTGAATGAGAGTCATCCATAACTTACCAATATAAACAATTTTTACATTATTGATATTATATTATGTAATTGTAAATATATTTTTAATAAGTAATATAAAGATATAAAATTTATGATGATTTAGGTGATACTAGAAAAATATTATAATGAAATCCTATATTATGTAGGAAATTTCATGGATTATCAAAATTAGTACAAATATATAATCAGGAACTTCTTAACAAGTGAAAGTACAGTTGCTAGGAATTCTATTTATGTTGGTTATCATTATGACGTATGTTTCAATAGTGTTTTTTTATTTTGAAATGTTTGTAGTTGCTGGTTTAGTAGGAGACAATTTTTTGGATTTGCCTTATGTGTAAATCATATTCTGAAAATAATTATAATGCGTTAATTTTGTATTCTGTAAAACAATATAATATATTATGTAATAATATAGGTTATTATTAAAATTAACTTTGTGGTTGTTTCATACTAATACTTAAAGCTAATATTTTCATATAATTAATATGTAAGCATTTTAGAATATTTGAAACGGTTGTATATGAGTGAATAATATTTATTCAGAATCAGGTTGATTCATTTGTGGGAATTGAGAAAATGTTGATATAACGTTTTAGTATGTACTACTGTGGTATATTAGTTGAATGGTTTATAGGCTTAGCTTATTTTACATTTATAGTAGCTTTGGTATCTTTTGACAGTTTTTTTTTGTTTCTGTTTTCTACATGGTAAATTGGCTTTTAATAGGTTGGATAGAACTTTTTTTTTTGCCCATAATGCGAAAATACGACAACTTAGACCAAGAGTTGCTGGACAATAAAAGAAAAGTATGAGTTTGGTGATAAAGAAAGTGTGACTGAGTATTATTGAATTTAGTAATAAAATGAAAATTAATAGTATGATTGTGAAATTATTTAGTTATATTATTTGATTTTCTGAGTCTATTAATTTTATTATTTCTTCTCTGTATTTTAAAAATATTGTATTTTTAGTCGTTAAAAAGTGTTTTTTAAAGAAGTATCCTAATACATTTAAACTTAATTTGAATTCTATGTTAGAGAATTCATACGTGTTGTTGTTGTATATGTTATAAAGTAATTTAGGTAGTGGTAGTAAATTTTTTTTATAAGGTAATCCTATGTCTTCCGATATTGCTTTTCCAGTTTTTGGGGAAATAAATGTTAAATGTTCTTGCGTATTATTTATAGCGCATTTTGACAAATCAAGTCCAAATCCAAGTTCAGAAAGTAATATCATTTCCAATTTTAAATATTTTATTTGCCAGTTAATATTTTTAAGTTGTATTGAGCTAATAAAAATGTCTAGATAATGGTAAATAGTGTAATTTTCTTCATTTTCTGGCAATACTTGATCTAATATAAATGTAAAAAAAGCTAAGCATAAAATTTGTAAATTATTTGTTATATAATAGTGTAGAGTAGATTTAATAAGTTCATATTTAAAGTACCCCAAATTACTTATTAATCTTGAACTCCAAGTCACGTTAATATAATCACCTATTTGTAATCTACTAGTTGTTTTTTTATAGTGTTTTGTCAGTCCTTTTTTTAAACCATGTTTTTGGGTAAGTACTGAAATAATGATTTGATTATCGCAATATTTTCTTATTGCAATTACTATACCTTGATCTTGCCATCTCACACTATTAGGTTATTTTATAATATTACTTATCATAGTGGAAAATGTGTAAGAGTAGAATTATAAAGTATATGTTTTTTTGTGATGGTGAGGGATTATATTGATCAATGTTATATTATTGATATAGTATCTTCAGTATTTTTGAGTTTTTGATCCTATGTTAGTTATATGTTGTTGAAGATAATGTTATATTTAATTGTGATATGCATTTCTGATATAGTGATTCTTAATACTTTTAGTAACTGTAACATTTTTCTAATGTGTAATTTTGTATGAATATTGTTGTTTGCTTTCAATATTACGAAAAAGCTGTATAATAGAGGAAATTGTTAAATGGTTACTAATATATAATGAGTTTAGTTAATACTATTAGACATCTTATAATAGAAAAATTATCTATATTAAATATTGATCAGTTAGTTACAACAAATGACTTGATGTTAAATAAATTAATAGTTGATTATCCTAATAATCCTGACTATGGAGATTTATATACTAATGCAGCACTAGTCCTAAGTAAATATGTCAAAAAAAGTCCTATGGATGTTGCAGAGATTTTAGTTAGTGAATTTTCTAAGATTAAAGAAATATCTGATATTAATGTTGTAAAACCTGGATTTATCAATTTTAATCTTTCTCTTGATATGTGGTATGGAGTTATAATTTCTATTAATAAATTACAGGAAGATTTTGGCAATGTTAATTTTGGTTGTGGTAAGAAGATAAATATAGAATTTGTATCTGCGAATCCAACTGGGCCAATGCATATTGGTCATGCACGTGGTGCTATATTTGGTGATGTACTTGCTAACTTATTGGAGAAAGTAGGATATCAGGTTATTAGGGAGTATTATATTAATGATGCAGGTACACAAATAGATGTATTAGTTGAATCTGTATATTTGAGGTATAAGGAAGCTATAGGTGAAAACATTATAATAGGCAGTGGCTTGTATCCTGGGTTATATTTGAAAGATGTTGGGCAATTATTATATCAAAGGTATGGTGAAGATCTGTTAGAAATGGATGATAATCAAAGAAAACAGATTATACGTGATGTATCCTTAACATATCTCTTGAATCTAATTAAAGAAGATCTTGCATTATTAGGAATTAAGCATGATGTTTTTACATCAGAATCACAGTTGATAAGAGATAATGTTGTACAAAAGTGTGTAAAGCTTTTGCACGAGAAACAATTAATATATTATGGTGTTTTGGATCAACCTAAAGGTACAGAGGGTATAAATTGGAAACCTAGAACGCAGATGTTATTTAAATCTACTAATTTTGGAGATGATATAGATAGAGCTTTACAGAAGGCTGATGGTAGTTGGACGTATTTTGCAAATGATATAGCGTATCATTTTTATAAGATTTCGCGTGGTTTTAACCACATGATTTTAGAACTTGGATCTGATCATATTGGATATGTGAAAAGATTAAAAGCAGCTGTAAAAGCATTAAGTGATGGCAATGCAACAATTGACATAAAATTACATAATATTGTGAATTTTTTTGATAATGGCACTCAAGTTAAAATGTCAAAAAGGTCTGGAGAATTTTTAACTATTAGAGATGTTATAGAACAAGTAGGGAAAGATGTAGTTAGGTTTATAATGCTAACTCGTAAAAGTGATGTAGTTCTGGATTTTGATTTTGCAAAAGTGGTAGAACAATCTAGAAATAATCCTATATTTTATGTACAGTATGCCCACGCTCGTGTTCATTCACTTATACGTAATGCACCAAAAATTTTGGAAATAGAATTTGTAGATTTTTCTGTGTTGTCTTCTAAAGAAGAGATTCTATTAATTAAACTATTAGCAAAATGGCAACATATAATTGAGATATCAGCAAGAACTGCAGAACCACATCGTATAACATTTTACTTAATAGAAGTTGCGGAAGCGTTTCATACATTATGGGGTTATGGTAATAAGAGTACAGGTATGCGTTTTATCGTAGATGGTGATATAAATCTCACATCTGCGAGGATATATTTAGCAAAATCTGTTGGGTATATTATTGCGAGTGGTTTCAAAATATTTTCTGTAGTACCATTAAAAGAGATGAAGTAGTGGCAAGTTACTAATTGTATTGAGTTATAGTAGCTATTTATTTTTAATGAATACTATTGATAGTTATCAATAAATTTTTATAAACATTTTAATTCCTTATACAGGATATTATTTATTTGTATGTTTATAAAGAATTAGTATTTAAAGATATTGTAATTGAAAAGAATTGTGATATTGATATCTGTAAATTTATAATCATAGTCATTTCTTTTATAAATATTACATATAAATCATAATAAAGTATAAAATAATCAATATACAGGCTATAGACTATGATATTAAAACTACAACATTACAAATTATCAAGATATTTAAAAGTAATACATTTTTAGTTCTGATATCATAATATATGATTTTTATATATTAGTTGTTGTGTTTGTTATTGCTTCATAAGTCTTGAGCTAAGTTTCAGTGTTATACATAAAAGAATTTTTATGTATTTATAAGAAATGATAATGCTAAAAAATATGTTTATTTTTAGTTACTACTATTTTGATGGTTATCGATAAATTTATATAAGTGTTGTAATTTCATATATAAGGTATTAGTCATTTGTATGTTTATAAAAAATGAGTATTTAAAAATAATATAATAGATACTGTTTTTATATATTAGTAGCTATTCTTAGTGTTTATTATGTATCAATTTTAATATTATCATATAAAGTAAGAACTTGTATTGTTGTATACATAATAATATTAGTGTGATTTATGCAAAATAAGTTAGATAATGGTAGTGTTAATTATATATCGTATATTTTTATTGATTTATTACATACCATTTAGTTTGTGGATTGCATGTATAATGAAAGTATGTGTTGTTACTTTCTATTGTTAGTGTTATTATTAAGACAGTTCTTGTATGAAATGTGTGGTTATATTACACTACTTGTTAGTATGATGGAATGACATTTTACCTTTACTTAGTTTCTGTAAGTAAAGGTAAAATGGTTGGGTTTTTTATTTGTTATAGTCTGTACTTACGTAATTATAGATGAAGTCTACAGTCAATTCAAAAATATGCTGATTTAATAAAATAAAGTTAGATTAGTTGTAGTTTTGATACTATTATTTTGTATACTGTTGTTTTATTGTATCAGTTGTGTCATTTTTATTGTCTGTTATATTGAGTATCATTTATTTCTATTTAAGTATAGTGATTGATGTTTTATTTCATAAAATTTTACTAAACAAAATATTTACAACTAAAATTTAGTAGTTTTTTGTGATACCTAAATAGTGTATACTGTGCTTTCTGTAATTATCATATCTAATACTTGATCATGTGGTTCAGTAGGTACTTTATCACATAACTGTATGTCGTATGCTATTCCTATAGTTTGGCAGTGTGGTTTTAATTGAGCAATAGTACTGTCATAGTATCCACCACCAAAACCTAACCTATTTAACTTCTTATCAAAGGCAACTAAAGGTACTATTATAATATTTGGAGTAACAGAATTAGTAGTATTCCATTGATGAAATGACAGTATTTTACTATCTTGATTTATTATAGGAATTGCTACTATGTTACCTTTTTGTAATAGGTAGTGCATTAATGGTAAAACGTCTATTTCACCATCTATAGGCATGTATCCAGAAATAATATGTGATTTTTTGATTGTTACGTTATTTATATAGTTATTTAATAATGAGTAAGCTGCTTCTTTTTTATGAATAGTATCTTTTCTTAGTTTTCTATATTTTTTACGTAACTCAATTTTTTTGTAATTAATGTTTTCAATATTTTCCATACTCATACATAATAATACTCATTTACATAAGATAATGCACTGACAACTGCTGTGTCTACTCTTAATATTCTTGTTCCTAAAGATAATCCATCACAAAAAGTGTATGCAAAATTCAATTCTTCGGCTGAAAAACCACCTTCTGGTCCTATAATAATATGAATGTTCTCCTTATTTGTTAGAGTCTCTACTGGTTTTTTGCCTTTTCCTGTTTCGTCACAGATAATAAAATTGTTATTTGTTGTTTTTAGTTTTTTTAAATCAGTAAGACTGATTGGATTGGAGATTTCTGGTATATCAAGCCTTTCACATTGTTCAGAAGCTTCAATTGCCCACTTTTTACATTTTTCTAAATTTATATTACTAGTTGCTATATGTTGTGTATAAATTGGTTGTAAAACTGTAACACCCATTTCTGTTGCTTGCCTAATTATGTTAGGTAACGTGCTACTTTTGACAATTGCAAAACATAAGGTTAAATTCTTACTATACACTTGCTTTCTAGTTAGCTTATTTACTCGAATTTTAATGTTACTAGATAATTCATATATATCACATAGCCATTCCCCATCTTTACCATTGAATATCTTGATCTGATCACATTGTATTGCACGCATTACCTTATATATGTAGTGAGATACTAAAGTGTTTAGTGTAATAATAGAATGCTCGTTAATGGAATCAGTAACATATAACCTAACGTTTAATAATCTATTATACATCTATTTAATTTGTTACACTATTTCCCTTATTATTTCTAAAATATTGTTGACATGTCCAGCTACTTTTACATTACGCCAAATTCTTCGTATTATTCCATTTTTGTCTATCAGAAATGTTGAACGGTCTATTCCCATGTAGGATTTGCCAAACATATTTTTTTGTACCCAAGTACCATATTGTTGGGATAATTGGGAGTCTTCATCTGATATCAATTCGAATGATAGATTGTGTTTCTTTTTAAAATTTTCATGCGATCCTTCACTGTCTTTAGATATGCCAATAATCACTGTATCTAAATCAGCGAAATCATTAATTGCAGCTTCAAAATCCTTTGCTTCTCTAGTACAACCTGGAGTGTCATCTTTTGGATAAAAATATAAAACTATATTTTTAATTCCTTTATATGTGTTGAGACTTTTAAAGTATGGTGCTGTGTCTCCTATTTCTACTGTCATAAAACCTCACTGTAAATTTATTAAAACAATGCTATGAATATTAATATGAGTCAATAATTTTTACATATTTATAAACTGTGATTGCAGCTTACGCAAATATGTGTATAGTAAAAATTTTACATTCAATAACATATACTATGACAGAATATGACTCACAGTTAGTAGAAGGATCAGATTTCTCATTAGTGGAAGAAAGGGTATTGGAATTTTGGAAGAAGAATAATGTCTTTAAAAAGTCTGTAGAAAATCGTGATGAGAAAAGAAGATTTGTATTTTATGATGGCCCACCATTTGCTAATGGATTACCTCATTATGGTCACTTGCTTACTGGATTTATTAAGGATACAGTTGCACGCTATAAGACAATGGCAGGATTTAGAGTTGATAGGAGATTTGGATGGGATTGTCATGGATTGCCAGCTGAAATGCTTGCAGAAAAAGAATTAGGTGTGTCTGGTAAAGTAGCTATAGAGAAGTTTGGGATAGAAAAATTTAATCAGCATTGTCGTAGTTCCGTAATGAAATTCTCAAAAGAATGGAAACAATATGTTGACAGACAATCACGCTGGGTCGATTTTGATAATGATTACAAAACAATGGATTTACCTTTTATGGAATCTGTTATGTGGTCATTTTATCAGTTATGGCAAAAGGGACTTGTATATGAATCTATAAAGATAGTCCCATATAGTTGGGCGTGTCAGACACCACTGTCAAATTTTGAAACTAGAATGGATAATGCATATAGGCAAAAAACAAGTAAGACAGTAACTTTAGCATTTGAATTATTAGATAAACCAAAATCTCTTCTAGTGAATAATATCACATCATATAAAATTCTGGTGTGGACAACAACACCTTGGACTTTGCCTTGTAATCTTGCTTTAGCTATTAGTCCAAATATTAAATATTGTGGGGCAATTGTAAATAAAGAAATGTATATTTTTTCTAAGGCATATTTGAAAGATTTTGAGAGTCATTGTAAAAAAAATAACATAGAATATTCAGTATATAGTGGTGATATCTGTTATTCAAGTTTAGAATATTTGTCTTATAAGCCTGTATTTGATTATTTTATTGGTACGAAGAATACATTTAAAATTTTGGTCGCAGATTTTGTGATGGAAGGTGAGGGTACAGGGATAGTACATATAGCTCCAGGTTTTGGAGAAGATGATTTTGTACTATGTAAAAAACAAGGTATTCCGAATATTGATGATAAAGATACATCAAAGTTACTCTCAACAATTTGTCCAATAGATGATGGAGGGAAGTTTACTGATAAGATTTCAGATTTTGTGAATATGCATGTGTTTGATACTAATGATCAGATTATAAGTATGTTAAAGGGAAAAAATCTTTGTTTTAAAACGGATCAATATTTACATAATTATCCCCATTGTTGGCGTACTGATACTCCATTGATATATAGAGCAATGTCGTCTTGGTATGTTGAAGTTACAAAAATTAAAGATAAGATGATGGATCTGAATAAGACTGTAAATTGGATTCCTGGTCATATTCGTGCTGGACAATTTGGTAAATGGATTGAAAATGCTAAAGATTGGGCGATATCACGTAATAGATTCTGGGGTACTCCTTTACCAGTATGGAAGTCTGATAATCCTAATTATCCAAGAGTTGATGTATATGGATCAATAAAAAAAGTATTTGATGATGTAAAAGCATTAGAAGAAGATTTTGATATATCTATAGATGATTTACATCGTCCATATATTGATAGTTTAATACGTCCTAATCCTGATGATCCTACTGGTAAGTCAATGATGAGACGTGTTACTGATGTATTTGATTGTTGGTTTGAATCTGGATCAATGCCATATGCTCAACTTCATTATCCATTTGAGAATAAAGAGCTTTTTGAAAATTATTTTCCAGCAGATTTTATTACTGAATATATAGCTCAAACTAGAGGATGGTTTTATACATTATTTGTATTGTCTACAGCTTTATTTGATAAACCTCCATTTAAGAATTGTATATGTCATGGGGTAGTATTAGATACTCAAGGACAGAAATTGTCGAAAAGGCTTAATAATTATGCTGATCCAATGGAAATGTTTAAGCGGTATGGTTCTGATGCTATGCGTTTTCTAATGTTATCTCATACAGTATTACATGGTGGAGACTTATTATTAGATAAAGATGGTGTAATGATACGTGATGTACTGCGTAATGTGATAAAGCCAATATGGAATAGTTATAATTTTTTTACTATTTATGCTGAGATTGACAAAGTAAAAGCAAGAGTGATCAGTAGCATAAGTGAAGTATATAATATTATGGATAAATATATAATATGTGAGTGTATCAGTACTGTAAGGTCTATATTTAATTCTATGGAAGAGTTTGATCAGAATGCTGGTAATTGTGGGTATAATATAAAAGCTGCATGTAATAGCATTGTGCAATTTTTTGAGGTATTGAATAATTGGTATATAAGGAGATGTAGAAGTAGATTTTGGTCATCAGAGATTACTCAAGATAAGATAGATGCTTATAATACTCTGTATACTGTAATGTACTATATAATAAAAGTATCAGCACCATTTTTACCAGCTATTACTGAAGCAATTTGGCAAGGATTGAATTTTCAAGAGGAAGAATCTGTACATTTATCATTATTACCTAGTATAGAACGTATTACGTTAGAAGATGAGGATAGAAAAAATATACAATATATGAAACTTATCATCAATATATGCAGTTGTGTACTTTCTATTAGAAATGTTAAGAATATTAGAGTGAGACAACCTTTAAATAAGATTACTATATATGTTTATAATGATAATGATCTGTTAAATTTGCCCATAGAATATCAGAATATTTTGCTAGATGAAATAAATGTTAAAAATATAGTATTTAAGTCTAGTATTGAAGATATTGCATCATTTCAATTGAAGTTAAATTTTCCAGAATTGGGAAAAAGAATACCAGAAAAAGTGAAAAACTTGATATCATTATTAAAAAATAATCAGTGGGAAGTATTAGGAAATAATCAACTAATGCTTGGTGTTAAGGAAGGTGAGCACTATATATTAGATAGTAATGAATATATGTTAACTCTCAAAGTTCATAGCGAGTTTGGGTCTACTATTGTTCTAGACCAAAGTTTACTTGGAGTATTAGTATTAGATAATAGCCTTACTAATGAATTGATTATGGAAGGTATAGCAAGAGATGTTGTTAGGGTAATCCAGCAATCTAGGAAAGATAATAAGTTTAATATTTCTGATAAAATTGATGTAGTTATACAGACTGAGGATGTAATAGCTCAAGAGTCAGTAAAAATATGGTATGAATATATTATACAGCAAACTTTGTCATTATCACTTATTGTACAAGAGAATTTAAATAATGATGGCATGGCAGAATATTATAAAACTGCAATGAAAGATAGAAAATTAACTGTTTTTATCAAGAGATTATAGTTTTGTGAATAATATGTATAATTACTATATATGTTCTTTCTTAAAAAGATATTGTATTTGTTTCCAGTCTATTTTGTATTAGTTTTGTTAGATATAATTAGCTACAACTAAATGAATCAGTATTTAAGTACTTTTTTTAATTGAAAATAGGTATGGGCAGACTGTGTGAATTATATGGTAGTATTTTATGTTATTATAAAATGTTGTTACGTATTTCTGAGAGTATAATTTTGGTTTTTATTGATATAGCCTTTATTATTTTACAAATATTAGAGATCTTGTATTTTTTTAACAGATCTTGCTGGTGTTAGGTATAAACTGCATGTCCCAACATTATTAATGTGTGTAACATATGTACTAGTAGGTGTAAAATATTATTACTATGTGGTAAAAATTTTTCTACAAAATAGAATTGTAATTTTTGAGTGTTTAAATTCTGATATTGATTAGTACATAGTTTGTTTTAGTATTGATATCAAGAGTAATTTATAGAATGGTCTGTATTGGTTAATGTATAATACTAATATTAGTAACAATATTTTGCATTAGAACATATCTAATTTTTAGTCGAAATCTTATTGATTGTATATATTAATAAGGGCAAGTAGTAAAGAAATTATAGCTGCTTTTATATTAGTTTTATCGTATGACTACTTATCATAATTTATTTATTACTTAATATATATTTAATAACATACTGAATTTATATATTATCAAGATTTTTTAAAAGCCATAACAAATCAACCTTGGTTCAACTTCAATACTATTTGTTAACAGCAGTAATATTACTTGCCAAAATAATAATTGAAAATATAGATAGTTATTCTTATCTATAACAATCTCAAATAATGTAAGATTAAGTATGAATTCGATTAGAAAAATTTTGTGATTATATAGGTAAAAATTATTCCAATGCGTAATAATCTCAACACTGTTTAAAGTGTAAGTTTGTTGATTATAAGTGTTTCAAATTCTTAGATTTTTTAATGTTATATTATTTGTGATCATTCAGTAACTTAAGTTATATTGTAATATGTTAATATATTATTTTAGCAATATAATGTATGTCAGATAAATTGCTCATATGTATATTAAATTAATATACATATATAATGTATTGTAAGTATTAATTAAATCTTGATCTGAATTTATATAAAGCTATTCTATAAGTATAAGGACTAATTTATTAGTTATTAAATGTGATATGATAATAAAGTGCATAAGGTTTATTTTATATGATCAGTTGAGTATTTTACTTAAGTTGTATATGGTTAAAGTATTTATACAATAACTATTGATTGATTTTTCAATGCTTAAATATGATGTTAAAGTTGAAAATTTTTAAATATAAATGCAGTGTTATAAATATTTTGGAAAAAGTGATTGTTTTTACTGATATACAGTAAGTTATATATATAACTTAGTAATTTACATCATTATTAAGTGGTTTTTTATAGATGCGATGTGAGTTAAAAAATACTGATCAGATAAGGAAAAGCATTAGTAAAATAAAGTATTACATCAAAGAGACATTTAATAATATTTTGTTATGATATAAAATTATAAAATACCTTTGTTTCATATATTATGTAAAATTTTTGTTATATATACCTATATAAATTATATTCAATATTAAAGGAAGGAAGAATAGTGTTTGTATGCTATAATGTGAGGTTTTATATATATTGAATGGTTTATAATTGGAAAGTAATTTTTAGTTCAAGTTATATTTTAAGTGTGTTATAACTATAATTTCGTAATATAAGAATATACTAAAAAATTACTTTTTATCTTAGAGCGTAAGAGAATAATAGAAATTTCTGAGAAAGTTGTTGTATGTATCACACTCCTGTATTACTTAATGAAATGTTGGATATGTTATCTCCTCAAGATGGTAAAATATATGTTGATGCGACATTTGGTGCAGGAGGATATACTAAAGCAATTTTAAATTCTGCGGATTGTCAGGTTTATGCCATTGATCAGGATGAATGTACTAACATTTTTTATAAAGAATTATCTAATGATTTTCCAAGTAAAGTACATTTTTATATTAGTAAATTTAGTAGAATGCAACAAATATTGAATAGTGCTCAAATACACAAGGTAGATGGTGTTATATTTGATATAGGAGTTTCTTCTATGCAATTAGAAGATGCTAGTCGTGGTTTTTCTTTTTCTAAGAATGGGCCTCTTGATATGAGAATGAGTACTTTATCCTCTACTATTAATGCGCATATGTTTGTCAACACAATTTCTGAAAGAGAAATAGCTGATGTTATATATCAATATGGAGGGGAGAAGTATTCAAGAAAAATTGCAAGAGCTATTGTTAATGCTAGGAATAAAAACATAATAAATACTACGGGAGAACTTGCATCCATAGTACGATCTGTAGTTTCACGTAGTAAGAATCATGATATTGATCCGGCAACAAGAACTTTTCAGGCAATTAGAATATGGGTTAATAAAGAGTTGGAAGAATTAGAGCAAGGTATAGCTTGTGCTGCTAGTATATTAAATCAAGGTGGAAAAATTATAGTTATTTCGTTTCATTCTCTAGAAGATAGAATTGTAAAAGTGATGTTTAAGTCATTATGTAGTAAGAAATCTACAGATTTATTAAGTTCAGATTTAGAATTTCAGTTAATTAATAAAAAGGTAATTAGACCAACTATTCAGGAAGTACATAATAATCCTAGAGCTAGATCTGCAAAATTGCGTGCTATATTGAAAGTATGAAATTATATAATATAGGGATTATTTGTACATTTGAGTTTTCGTGGTTATATATAAAATGTAATTGATGTTTTAATAGTTATTTTAGGTATTAGTAATTTATCGTGTTAGTTAAAAAAAAATTTTTAATAATGCATTTTATATAGAATGTGGTTGTTCTTAATATAAAGTCTATTGTATCATTTTTTATATATTCTAATTATGTAGCTTATTATATAAGTCATTCTAAAATTGTCTTTATTATAAGTTTGATACTTATGAACTTATGGATTGTTATGTATTTTATGTGTCTGCATTAATTATATTAATCTGAAACTTTGCAATTTACCGATTAATGTTACTATTGCTAGTAAAGATTTATGTAAGTATCTATATATAATGTTTGCTGTAAATATAGTTTTGTATGTATTTAAGAAATAAAGCCTATAAATGTGTGAAAAAGTATAACTTATATTTGGATAATATAGGATATGTTACTGATAAGTTTATCTTTTTTCTATGGTTTACTGTTTGATATTTTTTTAATTCTAGTTTTAATATATTTGAGATAAGATACTAATCTGTATACTGTATTCTTATGATTTTTTAATACAAATATTACTATTGCTATTTTAAACTTGTGATATTCCCTTTTTTTTTTGTTTTGAATAATCTGTATATTGATATGTAATCTTTAGCATGTATATACTGTCAGAAAATAGTAGATGTAATACAAAGCTATTACTTTATTTACTATATAAGGTAACTGATTTGAATGTTCAATTTGTGTAATTTATAGTTTTGATATTGTATGATTAGTATGAACTATGATTCAATAAAATTGCTATATTAGTAACGTACTGACTATTTATTGTTGTTATGTGTGATACTATGTGTAGTATTGTAGAGTTTTACAATATATTATTCTTAAACGTATATATGAACTGGTGTATTTTAGTGTGAATTATATTGGTTAGCCATACTAATTTATTGTAAAAATGGCTATTTTTGTTTGTTATAGTGTAAAATTATCTGATATGTCTAGGTGTTAAGTAACGAATTTTATAAATATAATTTTGTTCAGTAGGCGCATATGCTATTTGCAGTATGAATAAATTTATTTATTACTTTGTTTATTTAAATGTCTTTATATTTGGGGTAGTGTAATTATTACCGAGATGGTGAATATGATAATATCCGTGATTATAATGTTTAATATATTAAGTTTATAAAAATGAGTTAGATATGATAGTCTAATGTATTATGTATCTTATATAATGTAAAACCATGAGTTTGTATGAGATATTTGTAAATGTAATGTTAAGGAAACGTCTATAAAGAATTGAGGTACAGCCTTATTAAGAGGTATCAATGCTATTAATTAAGTATACTTTAATTGGTGACAAATACTTATGCTTAGTAGATATTATATGTTGAATGGATCGTATACGAATGGTTTATTCTTAGGGTTATTTTTATTTATGTATTTTATTAAACTTGAAAGAATATGATATCTACTTTCTTGAATGGATGATGTGAATACTTCTTTTTTTGTATGATCAGAAAGCAAGTGCTTTTTTTTAGATATTTCTTTCTGATCAAGTAAGTCACATTTGTTTAACAATATAAATTCTGTTTTTTCAGTTAATGCTTTACTGTAAAGTAATAACTCGTTTCTAATGCACTCATATGATTCTATTATATCTTCTAATGTGCAGTCTATAATGTGTAATAATATAGAACATCGTTCTATATGTTTTAAAAACTTGTCTCCTATTCCATGGCCTAAATGGGCTCCTGGAATTAATCCTGGTATATCAGCTAAAACTAATTCTGTATTATCAATGAAAGCAACTCCTAATTCTGGTTCTAATGTTGTAAAAGGGTAGTTTGCTATTTTTGTTTTTGAATCGGTACATGAAGCTAAAAAACTTGATTTGCCTGCATTTGGTAAACCTATAATTCCGATGTCAGAGATAATTTTTAATTTCAATATAACCCACTTTTCTTCTCCTTGTTCACCAAGTGTGAAATGTCTTGGTGCTCTGTTAGTGGAAGTTTTATATTTGGAATTGCCTATGCCACCTTTACCGCCTTGTGCTGCTATAAATTGTTGATTTTCAGAATTAAGGTCAATAATTAGTGTATCTTCTTCATCATATATCTGTGTTCCTATCGGTACTTCTACGATAATATCTTTTCCTGATGATCCAAATTTGTTTTTTCCTGTTCCGGGATGTCCATTTTCTGCTTTTATATGCTGTTTATACTTAAAGTATATTAAAGTATTAACGTGATGACTTGTAATGAATATTATATTTCCACCATTACCTCCATTACCACCATCAGGTCCACCAAATTCGATAAACTTCTCACGACGGAAACTACTACATCCATCTCCACCTTTTCCTGCCTTTAAATAGACCTTTGCTTCATCAATAAAGCTCATAGCATTCCTTGATATGTTGCTGAAGTACCTAATAGTTTCTCTATGTACAATAATTCATTGTATTTTGCTAGTCGTTCAGATCTTGATAGGGATCCTGTTTTTATTTGTCCAGAGTTTACAGCTACAGCTATATGAGAAATTGTAGTATCATTTGTTTCTCCTGATCTATGGGATATTATTACGTTGTAATTGTGTTGTTGAGCAAGTCTTATAGCATTTAATGTTTCAGTTAAAGTACCGATTTGATTTGGTTTTATTAATACTGCATTTGCCATGTTATTATCAATCCCATTTTTAATCAGTTGACAGTTAGTTACAAATAGATCATCTCCGACTATTTGTATTTTATCTCCTAATTCTTTTGTTATCATTTTCCACCCTATTATATCTTCTTCTGCGATTGGATCTTCAAGGGATATAATGGGATATTGACTAACTATATTTTTATAGTATTGAACTAATTCACTAGTACTGAGTTCATAATCTGAAAATTTATACTTTTCATTTTTGTAAAAAGTAGATGCTGCAATATCCAACCCCAGTGAAAAATCTTTGTATACTTTGTATCCTGATTTTTCTATGGCATCTATGATAAGCTCAAATACTTCTGTGTTATCCTTTATGTTAGGAGCAAAGCCTCCTTCATCTCCTACATTAGTGTTATATTGTTTTTGTTTTAGAATTTTTTTTAATGTGTGAAATACTTCAGATGACATTTGTATTGCATCTTCAAATGTATTAGCCCCATGTGGAATAATCATAAATTCTTGAAAATCTAAATTATTGTCTGCATGCATTCCACCATTTATTATATTAATAAGAGGAGTTGGCAAGACTTTTGCTGTAATTCCCCCTAAGTATTGGTATAGTGGAACATTCAATGCTGAAGCTGTAGCTTTTGCTACTGCTAATGATATTGCAAGTGTAGCATTTGCCCCGACTCTTGACTTATTACTTGTACCATCTATTTCAATTAATGCATTGTCTATTTTTTCTTGATTTAAAGTTTCTATTTTTATGATTTTTGGACCAATGTCTGAGTTAATCAAGTTTATTGCTTTTGTAACTCCGTATCCATGATAATAATCCGGATTATTATCTCGTAATTCTACAGCTTCAAATTTTCCTACGGATGCTCCTGATGGTACACAAGCTTTTGCTAGTACATGATTTGATAATGTTACTTGTACTTCTATAGTAGGATATCCTCTGCTATCTAGGATTTGTCTGGCTGATATATCGTTAATTTTTATGTTGGACACAATGTACCTTATTAATGATTTAGTTTTTTAGATGATAATAACTTTCATATATGATGTAAATGTGTATTCTGAGTGTTGACTTAATTTAAAATTATAATATTATTGACAGGCTATGTTATGTTACACAGAATTAGCTAAGGTTTTTTAAGAGCACTATAGAGTATTTATTATGTTTGCTATTGTTGAAACTGGTGGAAAGCAATATAAAGTAAAAGAACAAGATGTTATAAGGGTAGAAAAGTTAAGTGCAAGTATAGGAGAAGAAGTTACTTTAAATAAAATTATTGCATTGACTGATCTAAATGATAAGGTTATTTTTACACAAAATGCGAGTGTTACAGCATCAGTTCTTGAGCAATGTAGGAATGATAAAGTAATAATATTTAAAAAAAGACGCCGTAAGAATTATAGGCGTAAAAATGGTCATAGGCAGTATATGACTGTCTTACGCATTACTAAGATAAATAATATGGAGTAAAGATATATGGCTACGAAGAAATCTGGTGGTAGTTCCAGTAATGGTAGGGATTCGAGAGGTAGACGGTTAGGTGTGAAAAAGTTTGGTAGCGAAAAAGTAATTCCCGGTAATATTATTATACGTCAAAGAGGTACCAAGTATCATCCTGGTAAGAATGTAGGTATTGGAAAAGATCATACTATTTTTTCTAAAATATCAGGTGTTGTGTACTTTAGGAGGGGAGCATCAAATAAAACATTTGTTGATGTATTAGAAGTTAGCTCTGCTTCGTAATATGTTATTTTCATTGGGCTTGTAGCTCAGGTGGTTAGAGCGCACGCCTGATAAGCGTGAGGTCGGCAGTTCAACTCTTCCCAGGCCCACCAGTTGTGTTGTTATTTTAGTAAAAATTATATATTTCTATTGTACTTATTAGATAGCAGTTATAAGGTTTTAATATATAACATGAATGTGTTTATGTTAAGTAGCTGTTGGTTCCACTTATTAGTTCTTATTTATTAAAAGCTTTATGTTAGAAAATAAAAACAAAGTATTTACTAATCTTGGTGGTCAGGATTCTCCATTTTTAAAATCTGCAAAAAGTAGGGGCATTTGGAGTAATACACTGGATATACTAAATTTAGGGTCAGAATACATTATTCAAGAAGTAAAAAAATCTGGGTTGCGTGGTAGGGGTGGTGCAGGTTTTTCTACGGGACTTAAATGGAGTTTTATGCCAAAAACTAGAACGGAAGGACAACCAGCATATTTAGTTGTTAATGCGGATGAATCGGAACCTGGTACTTGTAAGGATCGTGATATATTGAGATATGAACCACATAGATTAATTGAAGGAATATTAATAGCTGGGTTTGCTATGAAAGTTACTACAGCTTATATTTATATCCGTGGTGAGTTTTATAATGAATATTTAGTGTTATCTGAAGCGCTTGAAGAGGCATATAAAGCAAAATTGATTGGAAAAAATGCATGTAAATCGGGTTATGACTTAGATATCTTTATTCATAGAGGTGCTGGGGCATATATTTGTGGAGAAGAAACTGCACAGCTTGAATCTTTAGAAGGGAGGAAGGGAATGCCAAGGTTGAAACCTCCATTTCCGGCTGCGATAGGATTATATGGCTGTCCTACTACTATTAATAACGTTGAAACTATTGCAAATATTGGTGAAATCTTAAGAAGAGGTAGTGACTGGTTTGCATCTTTGGGTAAAGAAAATAATACTGGTACTAAAATCTTCTGTATATCAGGACATGTTAATAATCCATGTAATGTAGAAGAAGAATTGGGTATTTCTATGAAAGATCTGATAGAAGAATATGCAGGAGGTGTTCGTGGAGGATGGGATAATTTATTAGCAGTAATACCAGGTGGTTCATCAGTACCTTTGCTTCCAAAATCTATTTGTGATACCATTACTATGGATTTTGATTCTTTAAGAGCAGTACAATCTGGATTAGGTACTGCAGGCTTGATAGTTATGGATAAATCTACAGATCTAATTGCAGCTATAGAAAGATTATCACATTTTTATATGCATGAGTCTTGTGGACAGTGTACACCATGTCGTGAAGGTACTGGTTGGATGTGGAGAATAATGAAGAAAATGGTTAAAGGAGATGCTACACATGATGATATTGATTTATTATTAAATATTAGTCATCAAATAGAAGGACATACGATCTGCGCTCTTGGTGATGCTGCAGCTTGGCCAGTACAGGGATTAATTAGACATTTTAGAGATGTGATTGAAGATAGAATAAATCATTATGTTAGGAAATCATAAAAAAATAGATCTATTTATTTAGATATTATCACATTGGAAGATCATTTGAAGGTAAACTTAATTCTTCAACATCTTATCACTGGTATATAAGCTATGGCATGTTATGTTGAGTATTATAATTATCTTGTAGTTTTGTGGTACTTGATAATATTTTATTATTTAAGTTTTTTATATTATAGAGATATAATTACTGATATAATCACCCTTAAGATTAGATCTATATAAAAGCCTCAGTTATTTTATCTTAAAGTAATTGTGAGTTCTTAATTATATATAGAGGTGATGGTTACTAGTTGTACTACTTTTAAATTATTGAGAGAGTATATAAGCTCTTTTCTTAAGGTAGCTTAGTATTGTATATATTATCTATGATGCTTATAGATATTTTGGCTAAAGTTAGTTGAAGTGCTTGCTAAGTAGATTTTTAATAAATAATATTTAGATGCACAATATTATTGTATTGTTTAATAATTAAGATAGACAATGCATTGTATGAACAGGATTTTATGTGTTTGTTTAACATGTATTATCCATATGAGAGCTTTTTACTTAAAAGTTTAAACTTTATTAAGTTTTTTTGTCTAGCATGTGTGATCTAAATTTTTGAGAAGTTAATGTATTCTAGCTTTTCAGTTACTATAATTAGTAGTTTACTTGAATGTTTTATTGGTTATACTTTAAATAATTTTTATTGAGTTTGTTAATTATTGGCAGATAAAGGTACAATGATTTATTTTTTGTTTCACTTTTTTGCAGTATTAGTAGTAGTATCTGCTGTAGCTGTGATTTACGTATCTAATCCTGTGTATTCTGTCTTATTTTTGATTTTAACATTTTTTATATCTAGTACCTTATTTATTTTATTAGGTGCAGAATTAATAGCGATGTTAGTTATAATAGTATATGTTGGTGCTGTTGCTGTATTATTTCTATTTGTTGTAATGATGTTAGATATAAATTATTCAAGATTTAAGCATGGTTTTACGAAATATTTTGTTATAGGATTAATAGGTGGAATGATATTATTTGTTAACATGGTATTTATTATTAAACAATCTTCAACAACTGAGTTAGTTACAGATTCTAAACCATATGTTAGTAATGTTGTGGCTATTGGAAATTTGATATATACGAAGTATATGTATATTTTTCATTTGTCTGGTGTATTGCTTTTAATATCAATAATTGGATCATTGGTGTTGACTTTACGTGATAAGGGTAATAATGTGCGTAAGCAGAGTGCAAATGTTCAGGTTAGTAGGTCACCCTTTGTAAAATACATGGATGTTAAGGTAAGAGGAGGAGTGAATCATGAAGACTCTAATTGATGCTGGAATTACTCTGAATCATTTTCTTATTTTAGCGGCAATTCTTTTTACTACTGGTGTTTGTGGTATTTTTATAAACCGCAAAAATATTATTACAATTTTATTATCAATAGAATTAATGTTATTAGCAGTTAATATCAATTTTGCTGCTTTTTCAGTCTATATTGACAATATTTTAGGGCAAGTATTTGTAATGTTTATTTTGACAGTTGCAGCAGCAGAATCTGCAGTAGGGTTGGCTATTATTGTTGTATATTTTAGAAGTTGTGGAAATATTGATATTGAAACAGCAAATAAAATGAAAGAATGATAAAAATGCACTTTTTTTATCTGACTATTTATGTTTAAATATTGAAAATGATAATTTGTTATCTAATTAAGATTGATTGGGGATCAGCTTTATGATAAAAATAGAACTATTATCTGTATTTTTACCTTTAGTAGGTTCTATTCTTAGTAGTATAATAAATCATAGGATGTGTGCACAGCTGTGTGCTACTATGTTTGTCATTTTTTCTTCGTTATTATCTTGGTATTTATTTTTCAATTTTCAAGATAGTTATATTATTGATTTATTTCCATGGATTCAAGTTTATGATTTAGAAATTCATTGGTCATTGTATATTGATACTTTAAGTATTATTATGCTTGTGATAGTAAATACAGTTTCAGTAGTAGTACATCTATATTCAATAGGGTATATGTCTCATGATATGGGGGCATCCAGATTTTTATCATATTTATCTTTATTTACATTCTTCATGTTGATGTTAATAACGAGTGGTAATTTCTTGCAGTTGTTTCTAGGATGGGAAGGAGTAGGCTTATGTTCTTATTTGTTAATTGGATTTTGGTTTGAAAAATCTTCAGCTAATAAAGCTGCAATGAAAGCATTTATTGTAAACAGAGTAGGTGATTTTTTTTTTATATTAGGAATTATAGCAGTATTTTTAGTATTTGAGTCATTAGATTTTACTGCAGTATTTCATAATGTAGCAAATCCAAATCATATAGTTGGTGTAGTTAACTTTTTTGGTTATCAAATGCCTTATATAGATATTGTATGTTTATTACTTTTTATTGGGTGTATGGGAAAATCTGCCCAAATTGGTTTACATACATGGTTACCTGATGCTATGGAAGGTCCTACTCCTGCTTCAGCATTGATTCATGCTGCAACTATGGTAACGGCAGGAGTATTTCTTGTTGCTAGATGTTCTCCGTTATTTGAGTTATCAGATATTGCACGTAACTTTATATTAATAATAGGGACTATTACTTGTTTGTTTGCTGCAACTATTGCTATTGCTCAAACTGATCTTAAAAAAGTTATTGCATATTCTACCTGTAGTCAATTAGGATATATGTTTATTGCGTGTGGTTTATCAGCATATAGTGTTGCTATATTTCATTTGATGACACATGCCTTTTTTAAAGCATTGTTATTTTTGTGTGCTGGTAATATAATTCATTCTACACATGAACAGGATATTTTTAAAATACGTGCTTCTTGGCGTCAGATACCATTTACGTATATATTAACTTGGATAGGGTCTTTAGCATTAGCAGGTATTTTCCCATTTGCTGGTTTTTATTCAAAAGATTTAATTATTGAAAGTAGTTATCAGGTTAGTAATGTTGCTTTTGTAATATCTAACTTAGTTGCATTTTTAACTGCATTTTATTCTTGGAGATTAATAATAATAGTTTTTCATGGTAATGATTCAGAAAAAATGTCTATACATGAATCAGGAAAGCTAATGCTTTTGCCTTTGTTGGTGTTGACTATAGGTTCTGTATTTTCTGGTGTGTGGGGAGAAAAGATATTATTAATAAGTGATCCTACATTTTGGAAGAATAGTATAAAGGTACAATTGCATGATAAGGAAGTTGGATTATTTATAAAGTTGTTACCTCTGTTTTTGAGTATTTTAGGAATAGTATGTGCATATCTAAGATATTATTTTAATAATTTTACTTTTTTTAGATTTGATAAATTGGTTAAATTTTTGTACAAGAAATGGTATATTGATGAGTTATATTATTATATATTTATAGTACCTGTTAAATTTATTGCTAACTTCTTTTCACAAGTTGTTGATAAAAAAATTATTGATTATTTTGGCTTAGGTGGTATTACTAAAATGGTAGATTCCTTATCAAAAGGTAGTGTTAAAATACAAACTGGTTTTATTTTCGATTATGCATTTGTAATGTTATTGGGATTGATAAGTATTGTCATGTGGTTAATTTATAATAATACAGGATTTTAAAACCTTATGCTACTTTTTATGATTTTGTTGCCAATATTGGGATCATGCTTGTTAGCAGTGAATAATGTTGATGCAACTTCATTATTTATAAAGATAGTTTCTTTAGTATGTTCTGGAGCTGCGTTTATTATCAATATTATTATAGCTGTAAAGTTTGATTATTCGTATAGTGGATACCAGTTTATATGTAATTTATTACATAGTTTTGCAGTAGGAGTAGATGGCTTATCATTACCACTTGTATTATTAACGAGTTTTCTATTTTTATTATGTATTGTAT
The DNA here is from genome assembly GCF_009728835.1 of Ehrlichia ruminantium. Classification (GTDB taxonomy): domain Bacteria; phylum Pseudomonadota; class Alphaproteobacteria; order Rickettsiales; family Anaplasmataceae; genus Ehrlichia; species Ehrlichia ruminantium_B. The sequence continues at coordinate 793,580 of NZ_CP033455.1, read as the reverse complement.
TTTCTATATTCAATATGAAAATAGATAACTTACGTATATTTATTGCATTATTATTATTGCTAGAAGGGTTAACAATAGGGGTTTTTACTTCACTTGATATTATAATGTTCTACATATTCTTTGAGTCTGTTTTAATTCCTATGTTTTTTATTATAGGAATTTGGGGACATGAGGATAGAATATATGCTACATTCAAGTTATTTTTGTATACTTTAGCCGGTTCCTTATTATTTTTAATAGCTATCATATATATATACTATTTTTCTGATGGGGTAAGTAACGTAGAACAATTAAGTTACATTTTACCTAATTTTTTAAATCTGGAAGCTCAGAAATGGTTGTGGTGTGCATTTTTTATTTCTTTTGCAATAAAGATTCCTGTTGTTCCGTTTCATACGTGGTTACCTAATGCACATGTTCAAGCACCGACTGTTGGTTCTGTATTATTAGCTGGTATTTTAATTAAAATAGGTACATATGCACTGCTTAGGTTTTCAATTCCTATGTTACCAGAAGCTAATATGTATTTTTCAAATTTTGTTATGGTATTGAGTATTGTTGGTGTTATTTATGCTTCGTTGATTTCTTTTGTTCAAACTAATATTAAAAAATTTATTGCATATTCTTCAATTGCCCATATGGGATTTGTTACTGCTGGAATATTTTCTTTTAACGAATATGGAATGTCAGGTGCTGTATTTCAAATGATTAGTCATGGATTAATATCTGCAGCTTTGTTTTTTTGTATTGGTATGCTTTATGATAGAAATCATACTTTGGAAATATCAAGATATGGTGGCATAGCAAAAGTGATGCCAAGATTTTCTATTATGTTTATATTTTTTACTATGGCCTCTATTGCTCTGCCTGGTACTTCAGGATTTATAGGAGAATTCTTATCTATATTGGGAGTTTTTTATTATTCTAAAATATTTGGAGCTTTGATTGCTACTGGAGTTATATTAGGTGCTCTATACATGTTGTTTTTATGTAGAGAAATAATTTGGGGCACACCGAATAGTAGTTTAATTGTCTGTGATGTTAATAAGAATGAGTTATTTATTTTAGTTGTTTTAGCTACTTTTGTGCTAATATTTGGAATATATCCTTATTATATATTGTTAAAGTCTTTGTCTCCATTTATGGAACAATTGTCATTAAGAAACTTATACTTTAGTAGTATTTGAGATTGTTATGTATTGGAATAATTTTATTTATATAATACCTGAAATTTTTTTAGTTGGTTCGTCTTTAGTCCTATTATTATTAGGGATTGTTGTAGATAAGAAAATTATACATGTTTCTTCAATTATAACCTTGTTAGTTACTATTGGTATTGTAATAAGTAGTATTGAAATTGAACCAAGATTGATTTTTGATGGGCTTTTAAAGTCTGATTTATATATTTCTGTGTCAAAAATTACTATTCTGTTTTCTAGTAGTATGATTTTATTTATGTTATTAGCATCTGGCAGAAGTTACTGTTATGAATTTTCTATTATGATTTTATTTGCAGTTTTTGGATTAATTACTTTAATTTCGGCAAATAACTTACTATCTTTCTATTTATCATTTGAAATACAAAGTGTAACTTTATATGCATTAACATGTTTTGATAAGAAAGCTGTTGACTCTTCTGAAGCAGGAATAAAGTATTTTGTTTTAAGTGCATTATCTTCCTGTATTATGTTATATGGAATTTCAATGTTATATGGATACACAACACAGGTTGGTTTTAATGAACTGTATGCTTTCTTTTCTGAAAGCGAGATTGTCTCTTTAGGTGCAATTTTAGGTGTAGTACTTATTTTGATTAGTATTTTCTTTAAATTATCTGTTGCTCCTTTTCATATGTGGGTTCCTGATGTGTATCAGGGAACTTCTACTATTATGACAGCATTTTTTTCTATTGTTCCAAAAAGTGCATTTATATTTTTGTTAGTCCGGTTGCTTAATGAAGTTTTAATTGACCTATTCAAGAATTGGCAACAAATAATGATTTTTGTATCTGTGTTATCTGTTTGTATTTCAGCAGTTTGTGCAATGAGGCAGGATAATCTCAAAAGATTATTTTCGTATGCAGCTATTGGTCATATTGGATATATGTTAATTTCATTAGCAATGAATACTTTTAATAGTAATATTGCTGTGATGTTATATTTATTGTTGTATATTGTTATGAATATAGGTCTTTTCTCATTTTTGATGCAGTATAAAAATGATGATTATTCTATTTTTAGTCTTACAGGATTACACAATAGACTTCCCGTTACTGCATTCTGTATTGCTGTAATTATGTTATCTATGGCTGGAATACCACCATTAGCTGGATTTTTTGCTAAATATTATGTGTTATCAAGCCTAATAGAAAATGGTTTTATAGAAATTGCAGTAATTTTTGCGCTTGTTAGCGTTATTTCCTGTTATTATTACTTAAGGGTTATTAAAGTTATGTATTTTGATCAAAGTAATGATAGTTCCTGTAATTTAGTGATGAGTAAAAGATTACTTTTTATTATGTTAGTGACAGTATTGGTTAATCTAATATTTTTCTTATTCATTGGGTGTGTAAAGCCTATGATAGGTTATTTTCTGCATTTTAATTTTTTTAATGGATAATAATCTGAATATTCGATATATAATTTGTTAAAGTTTATTGATATTTAAGTTTGTGAAAACGGTTTCTATATTTGGTTCGACTGGTGCTATTGGTCAGATGATAATTGATGTGATTCTTGCTAATTCTGATAGGTATCAGGTAAAAGCATTGGTTGCAAAGTCAAATGCTCAATTACTAGCATTTCAAGCTAAAATAGTAAATGCTGAAATGGTAGTAGTTGCTGATGTTGAGTTATACGGAGAATTAAAGGATTTGTTATTTGGTACTGATGTTAAAATCAGTGTTGGTGATGTTGGAATTAAGATGGCAGCATCATTAAATGTAGATTATGTGATGATGGCTATTGTAGGGATAGCTGCCCTTGTACCTATGATATATTTAATTAGTGCAGGTGTTAAAGTAATTGCATTAGCGAATAAAGAAAGTATAGTTTGTGGTGGAGCATTATTATTTAATTTGGCAAGAGAGAAGAATGTTAATATTGTTCCTGTAGATTCAGAACACAATGCTATATTTCAAATACTTGATGGTAGTGATAAGAAAAATATAGATAAGATTACTATAACTGCATCTGGTGGTGCATTATTGCATATGGATTATAAGCAAATGCAAAATGTAACAGTCCAAGAGACGATAAGACACCCAGTTTGGAGGATGGGTAAAAAAATTTCTGTTGATAGTGCAACTATGGTAAACAAATCTCTTGAAATCATAGAAGCTCATCATTTATTTTCAGTGAAATCAGAGAAATTGGATGTTATTATACATCCTGAATCTGTAGTACATGGTATAGTATCGTATGTAGATGGTGCTTCCATTGCTTTTATGTCTGTTCCTGATATGAAAATATCGATTATGTATACATTATCTTGGCCAAATAGAATGGCTGTATTATGTAGAAAATTGAATTTGGTGTCATATAGTCAATTAACGTTTATGAAACCTGATATTAATAGGTTTCCTGGTATAAAGTTAGGTTTTGAAATTCTTAGAACATCAAATGTTCATGCAAATAGCATTGTTTTTAATGCTGCAAATGAAGTTGCAGTTGATGCTTTTTTAAATAGGAAGATAGGATTTCTTGATATTGTAAATGTCATTTATTCCACATTAGATATGGTTGACTGTTGGCATATTAATTCTTTATCAGATATTCTTGAGTCTGATGCTATAGCAAGGAGAATTGCATCTGATGTTATTCATACATTATGTTAGTTATTTAGTTTTATATCAAAATTAATAATTCGTTTTAAGTTATGGTCTTATTTTTTTGAAAATTACTGTATTTTGGTTGTAGTATTTGATGTTAAAGTATCATTTTTCGTAATTTATTATTTATGTATATACAAGTTGTTAATAGTATGTTAAGGTTTAGGCAGATGAATATTAATCATGTTATATATAGTTCTGGATAAATATGTTTTAAAATGATAAAATATTTATCTTTGTTAGAAATAATGCGTTTACTTATCATGGTATATTTAGTATAAGTATATTATGGTAGATAACTTATCTATATAGGTATCGGATGTTTGTGCGTGTATTAAGTACATTATTAGTGTTAATGTGTTGTTGTGTTGTGTCATGTAGTAATAAAGCTAAGTATCAGTTTAGTCGTAAATATTCTCCGATTTATAATCCAGGTGGGGAATCTTTTGAAAGTAATCATGAGTTTTCTCGTGCTTATTCAATTTATAAGGAACGTAGGGATGCTTTAACAGTAGATAATACTGATAATAATCATAATAAGTTAAAACAGAAAGCTAATAAAGCAGGTAAGCCTGTGAATAATTATGATGCTGTAAGTGAAGATATATCCTTACATAATCAAGATTCTAATCTCATGGTAGATAATAATGGAATTAATTTAGCTGATGTAGTTGGTGCGAAATTTATTCGGCCTATGATGGATAATGATGAAGATGGTGATGTTATAAAACGTGATGATACAAGAAATAGTGAGTCAGATAAGGCTTCTAAGAATGATGTAAAACATATAGATGATAAAAATATAAGTAAGGAGTTACATGATAAAGAAAACCTGCTTAATAATAGTGATTCTGTTGCTGAAGGAAAATCTGACATTGTGGAGAAAAATCAAATAGATTATGAAGATCAAAGTGGATTATCGTCTGCAGGTAAACCTGTAGAGTTAGATGCAAATAAAGTCCAGATAAAAGATGAGAAGAATAAACCATTACCTAAGGATAAATCTGCTAAATTAGATGTAGGGAAACTTCCAGTAAATAATGAGACTCAAAGTAAGTTGTTACCTGAAAATAAACCTGCGGAATTAGATGCAAATAAAGTCCAGATAAAAGATGAGAAGAATAAACCATTACCTAAGGATAAATCTGCTAAGTTAGACGTAGGGAAACTTCCAGTAAGTAATGAGACTCAAAATAAGTTGTTACCTGAAAATAAACCTGCGGAATTAGATGCAAATAAAGTCCAGATAAAAGATGAGAAGAATAAGTCATTGCCTCAAGATAAATCTGCTAAGTTGGACGTAGGGAAACTTCCAGTAAGTAATGAGACTCAAAATAAGTTGTTACCTGAAAATAAACCTGTAGAATTAGATGCAAATAAAGTCCAGATAAAAGATGAGAAGAATAAATCATTGCCTCAAGATAAATCTGCTAAATTAGACATAGGGAAACTTCCAGTAAATAATGAGGAGGACATTAATCCGATAGTTAATAATGGAAATTCTCAATTGGGTAATAATAAGCTTTCAAGTGTTGAAGGGAAGGATAAAGCTAAGCATAATGAGAATAGTTTGCGTTCATTATTAGATTTTTCAAAAGGAGAGAATAATAAGAAAGGTTTAGATAGTTCTCAACCTTTAAAAGATGATAAAGCAAAACCTGTAGTTGGTGATACGAGCCAATTAAAAAATTCTAAAGATCAGCAAGATACTACTCATAAAGTTACTCACTTTTTACCAGCATTGAAAGATCAATATGATGTTAAAGTGGAACAAAAGGGTAAAGATCTAAATAATGACAATATAACTAAAAATGATAATAATGAAAATCAACAAAAACCAGTAGATGAAAGCAATGATAACAATGCAAAAGAGGAATATAATGAAGATTATTCCATTACTTATTATTATGAGTAGTTTAGATAGTATTCTATAATTCTATTGTTATTAAGTTAAAGTACTTATTTTGGTTTGTAGGTTATCTTGATAATGTGTTTCTGATCATTATAAATAGATTTATGTATAGCCTGTTTTTATCAATATGATTCCTTAAATTATATTGATAAGTAAGATAAATTGACCTGTGGAATTAGACTAATCGTATTATTAGTAAAATAAAAAGTATTTATTTAGTTTTTGCATAATGTTATAGTGTATATCTGGTTGTTATCATAGGTTTTATATGCAATGTGATTTTGTGGATAGGATTTTAAATGAATATGGTTTGTTAAATTCTATTATGCACAAGAGTAAATTGACTCATGAAGTTAGAGTAGGTGATGTAATAATTGGTGGTAATAATCCTGTAGTAGTACAATCTATGGCATTAGGTGGGTCGGGAGATGTTGATGAAGATGCACGTGAGGTGTTGGAACTTGCGCAAGCTGGTTCTGAGTTAGTAAGAATTGCAATTAATTCGGATAAAGCAATCAAAAGTGTTCCTTATATTAGGGATGTATTACTTAACCATGGGTTTAGTGATAAAATGATCATAGGTTGTGGACAGTATGAAATTGCAAGATTGGTAAAACAATATCCAGAATGTGCAGTGGCTTTAGGTAAAATACGGATTAATCCGGGAAATATAGGATTTGGAGATAAAAGGGATAGAAATTTTGAAGATATCGTTGAATTTGCAATAAAAAATAACATACCTCTTAGAATAGGAGTGAATTGGGGAAGTTTAGATAAATATTTAGCCGCAGAATTGATGCATGATAATTCATTACGTAACGTTCCTGAACCAGATTATGTAGTTTTAAGAAAAGCATTAGTAATTTCTGCTATAACAAGTGCTAAGCATGCAGAGAGAATTGGATTACCTGCTAATAAAATAGTTATATCTTGTAAAGTTAGTAAAGTGCGTGATTTAATATCTGTATATACTATGTTATCGAACATTTGTGATTATCCTTTGCATTTGGGTTTAACTGAAGCAGGATCTGGTATAAAAGGCATGGTTAGTAGTTCAGCTGGAATATCTTATCTCTTACTTAATGGTATAGGTAATACGATAAGAGTTTCATTGACTCAACAACCTGGAGAATCACGAACTATTGAAGTTAAATTATGTCAGGAAATTCTTCAAAGTATAGGATTAAGAAGTTTTTCTGTACAAGTTACTTCATGTCCAGGCTGTAATAGGACTAATCCTAAATATTTTCATCAGTTAGTTGATGATGTGAATAAATATGTAGCAAGTCGTATGAGTATATGGAAAGGTGTAAATCCTGGAGTTGAAAACATGACTATAGCAGTTATGGGTTGTGTAGTTAATGGGCCTGGTGAAAGTAAGCATGCTAATTTAGGAATTAGTCTTCCTGGTTATGGTGAAAGAGCTGTAGCTGCTGTATATCAAAATGGTGAAAAATTGTGTACTTTAGAAGGTAATGATATTTTTGAACAGTTTGTATCAATTATTGAAAATTATGTTAATATTTATTATCGTTAATTAAAGTGCAAAGGTAGTTTGTATAATGAAATCTACAAATGGAGAAATGCCTTTTTTTAAGCATTTTGAGGAGTTAAGATATAGGATATTCTTTTGTTTTGCATTTTTCTGTATTATGTTTGGGGTATGCTATTTCTTTTCGGAAAAAATATATAATTTTTTGTTAATTCCTTTAATAGCGTTAGAAGGGTCTAATTCTGAATTCTCTTTAATATATACTGATTTAACGGAAGCTTTTTTTGTATATTTAAAAGTCGCTACCATGGCTGCTTTATTGTGTTCTTGTCCTGTTTTTATTTGGCAATTATATATGTTTTTAGCTCCTGGCTTATATAAAAAGGAAAAATTAATACTCTTACCTTATTTGATATCAACACTAGTACTTTTTATTACTGGAGCGGCAATGGTGTACTATTACATATTTCCTTTAGCTTGGAAATTTTTTATTGCTTTTGAAAATAGAGATGCTTCAATGGGTGTACCTATAGAATTTATGCCATCAGTAAGTGAATATTTGGAACTAGTGTTACAACTAATGTTTGCATTTGGAGTAGCCTTTCAGATACCGATATTTTTGACGTTAATGTCTAGAATTGGTATATTGCCTGCAAGAGTTTTAGCTAAAAAGCGAAGATTTGCTATTGTGATAATTTTTATTCTGGCTGCTATATTAACTCCACCTGATGTGTTAAGTCAAATAGGTTTAGCGGTGCCAATGTTATTATTATATGAAATCTCTATATTAGCGTGTAAATATATTGAGCAAAATAATAAATAGTGTAAAAAATTTGTAGTTTATATTATGTACATTAGAATATTTTTAGCTATGTTGTGATATTAAATTTCTTATATTAATTAATTGGTATATAATTCAAAAGTGAGAAAAATATCTGAAATCTTTTTACAAAGGAGTAGAGTATCTATATTCCTATTAATAATAATATTGATATTTGGTTCTTACTCTTATTTTGATGTCGCTAAAGAGAAAAACCCTGAGATTAAGAAGCCTATTTTATCTGTTCACACTGTATTACAAGGTATGTCATCTGAGGATATAGAAAAACTGATAATCTATCCTATTGAGCAAGAAGTAATGTCAATTAAAGGTGTTACTAAGGTTACTTCAGTAGCAAAAAATGGGTATGCAAATGTTATATTAGAGTTTAGTACAGGATTTGATAATAAAGAAGCTTTAGATAATGTGAGGTCAAAGATAGATATTATTCGTTCTAAGTTACCACAAGAGGCAACTTTTCCTATAGTAAGTGAAGAAAATTTAGGCTTGTTGCCTGTGTTAAATATTGCACTGATGGGTGATATTCCTGACAGAGCATTGTTTAACGTTGCAGAAAATTTACAATCCAGGTTGGAAGAATTGCCAAACGTACAAAGTGTCAAAATTGTTGGAAATCGTAAAGATAGTCTTGAAATAAATATTTCACCTGATGCAATTAATATTTACAATTTACAAGTACACGAGGTAGTTAATGCTGTATTAAATCATAATCAGTTTATCAATGCTGGAAACTTGGATATAGTATCTGGAAAATATACTTTATATTTATCTGGTTTATTGAAAAATATACAAGATGTTATGCATATACCAATTAAAACAGATGGATATTCCGTTGTAACTTTAGGTGATGTTGCTACTGTAAAATTAGTATATCAAGATGGTAAAGAACTTGTAAGGATAAATGGTAAGCCGTCTCTTGTATTAGAGGTATCAAAACAACCAGGTAAAAATATACTTGAAACTATATCTCAATTAAAAGATCTAATACGTGATACCAAAAGTGTATTACCACAGAATTTGTCAATTGTATATTTACAAGATCAATCAGAAGAAATATCGGATATTTTAAATGAATTGCAGAATTCTATAGTTATTTCAGTGCTGTTAGTCGTTATCATTATGATGATATTTATGGGTACTAAAACTGCATTATTGGTTGCTATTTCAATACCGGGATCTTTCCTACTTGGTATTATTGTGATGTATTTGTTAGGGTATACATTAAATATAGTTATTTTGTTCTCGTTAATTATGGCTATTGGTATGCTTGTTGATGATGCTATTGTAGTTACTGAGTATGCAGATAGAAAGATGATCAGTGGTTTAAATAGAAAAGAAGCATTTAAACAAGCTGCATATGATATGTTTTGGCCAGTTGCATCAGCCACACTAACGAAGTTGGTAGTATATATACCATTGTTGTTATGGCCAGGAACAACTGGTGAATTTATGAAATATATTCCAATTGCATTGATTACTACATTGACTGCTTCTTGGGTAATGGCGTTGATTTTTATTCCAGTGTTGGGGTCTATACTTGGTAAGCCGTCTGTTGTTGATAGGGAAAGTGTTGTAAAAATTACAGCGATAGAGACTGGAAAATTTATAAATTTAGGAAGATTTAGTAGGGGTTATGTGAATATACTCACAAAAGTACTAGATCATCCAAAAAAATTTGTTTGTATGGTTATTGGTATATTAGTTCTATCTACACTAGGATATTTTATAATTGGTCCTGGTATAGAATTTTTTCCAAATATTGAACCAGATAGAATATTTATAACTATAAAATCAAATAATAATTTATCTGTTGTTGAAAGAGACAATATATTACAGGAAATCGAGCAAAAAATTTCTAATGTTAAGGGAATAAAATTTATATATGTAAAAGTTGGACTATTTGAATATTTACTTGATGAAAATAATGTTATTGGAAAGATTCAACTAGAGTTAAAAAATTGGTTTCTTCGTAGAAGATCAAAGAAGATATTAAGTGAAATAATAGGAAAGTTAGGAGATGTAAAGGGTGTTATTATAGATGTATTAGAAGAAAGAATGAAACCAGTTACAGGTAAACCAATTCGTATTGATATTAGTTCGTATAATGTAAGTAAGATTAGTAGTGTTGCAGATAGAATAGTTTCTATGATGAAAAATTTACCAGGATTTAAGAATGTGACAGATAATAGGTCTTCATCAGAAATAGAGTGGAAAATTGATGTTGATAAAAATAAAGCAGCAAAATTTGGTGTTGATATTTCAATGATAAATCAATTTGTCAAAATGATAGCTGGTGGAATAATTCTTAATAAATATCATGCAGATAATGTCAATGATGAAGTTGATATCTTATTGAGATTTCCTAAGGAATACCGTAACTTAAAGACAATAGATAATTTTTTTGTTAATACTGTACATGGGTATACTTCTATAAGTGATTTTGTCACTTACAAGGCTCAACATAAGGAAAATGTAGTAAACCGTATTAATGGTAAAAGGACAGTTAGTGTAGTTGCTGATTTAGCTAATGGATATTTGTTAGATGATATGGTAAATTTTTTGAATAAGGAATTGAAAAAAGAAATAGATCCTGAAGTATTAGTTGAGATGAGGGGAGAGATACAAGATCAAAAAGAATCGTTAAAATTTTTAATTGAGGCATTTGTAATAATAGTTGTACTTATTATGTTAGTTTTGGTTGCTGAGTTTAATAGTTTCTATGATACATTAATTATTATGACTGCAATTTTCTTATCAACTACTTGTGTATTTTTTGGATTTTTTATTACGCATCATGTTTTTTCTGTAGTAATGAGTGGTGTTGGTATTATTGTATTAGCTGGTGTTATAGTAAACAATAATATATTATTAATTGATGCATTTTATACTAATATAAATAGTATTAGTGATAAAAAAGAGGCTATAATAAGAGCAGCTATATCGAGATTAAGACCTATCTTATTGACTGTCGTTACTGGGATTATTGGATTGTTACCTATGGTATTACGTGTAAGTTTTGATTTTATTAATCAAAAAATTATCTATGATTCTCCATCAAGTCAGTTATGGTGTGAGTTATCATATACTATATCTCTTGGATTATTATTGGCTACGGTAATTACTTTATTTTTTACTCCTGCATTGCTTGTATTAAGAAAATGTAATAAAATTAAGAAGTCTTATGAGATGGGTTGCTGTTAGGAGAAATTGCTTGACTTGGATAATGTTTATGATATAGACTGCTACCGCAGTTTTATCTAGGTATCTGTCATTTTTTATTTGATAATCAAATGTACTAAATCTTAGTTTTTTGTACATAGGTTTTACTAAGGGTTTTTATGGCTAATCTACAAAATTTTGATAATTTGGAATTGATAAGAGTGGCTAAGGATATTGCTGATCAAAAAGGCTTGAACTTAGATGTAATAATAAGAGCTTTAGAAGAGGCTATTCAGTTGACTAGTCGTAGTAGGTATGGCAATTGTAAAATTAGGGTGACAGTTGATAAAAAGACAGGCTTAATTTCTACTTATAGGCAAGTATTAGTTATTAAAGACAATGGTGAAGTTATTATTCCTGAGGGTAAAGAAAATGAAATAGATCATGCTGACATAAGTAAGTATAAGCTTGTTACACTGACAGAAGCCAGGAAGATCGATGAAAATGTTAAAATTGGTGACATAATGTTAGAACCTCTTCCTGTAATTGATCTTGATTATAGTTCTGCAAAAATTGCCAAGCAAAAGATTGCTCAAGTTATTGTTTCAGAAGAACGTAAAAAGCAATATGAAAGTTTTAAAGACCGTATAGGTGATATAGTTTATGGTACTGCAAAACGTATTGAATATAATAATGTTATTGTGGATTTAAATGGAAATGAAGGATATTTATCAGCTTCTAACTTGATAAAAGGGGAAGTGTTTCGTGTAGGTGATAGAGTTAAAGCTCATATAGAAGATGTAAGGAAAGAAAATTCTGGTCCTCAAATATTCCTTTCAAGGATTAATAAAGGGTTTATGGAACAGTTGTTTAAACAGGAAATACCTGAAATATATGATGGAATTGTCACAATCAAAGCAATAGCACGAGATCCAGGGTCAAGGTCAAAAGTTGCAGTATTTTCTTCTGATAAAAATATAGACCCAGTAGGAGCATGTGTTGGTGCCAGAGGTGTAAGGATTCAAAGTATTATTTCTGAATTACATGGAGAAAAGATTGATGTAGTATTATATTCTCCTGAGCTTCCTAAGTTTATAGTTAATGCTATTGCTCCAGCAGAGGTTTTAAAAGTTATTATTGATGAAGATAAGGAAAAAGTTGAATTGATAATTCCTGAAAATCAGTTGAGTTTAGCAATTGGACGTTATGGGCAAAATATAAGATTGGCATCTGAGTTAGTTAATTGGAAAATAGATGTGATAGGTGATGAAACTGAGTCTAGTAGGAAAGCAAAAGAGCTAACTATAGGCTCAAGAGTATTTGTTGAGGGGTTAGATGTAGAGGAAATTATAGGTCAGTTATTATTTACTGAAGGGTTTGTTAGTATTGAAGATATAGATCAAGCATCTGTTAGTGATATTTCTGCTATAGATGGTTTTAATGAGGAGATTGCAATAGAATTGAAAAATAGGGCAGCTGATTATTTAACACGTAAAGATGCAGAAATTAAACAAATTTTAGAGAGTTTGCCAATTGATAAAGATATTGTAGTATTACCGTTTTTAAAGCCAAGCGATATTATAGCATTATCTCAAAATGGTATTAATAATCTTGAGGATATAGCTGGGTTGTGTACAGATGAGTTTTACGAAATGGTTCCTAATATTGCATTAACTAAGGATCAGATTGACTCTATTATATTAGAGTCTCGTAGAAAAATTGGGTGGTTATAAACTTTTGTTTAGGTAGTGATCTATGGATGAGTCTAAGAGTGTTGGTAGTAGTGAATTGACATCAGGTAAGGTTGAGCGTACAACACTTAAGCTTAGTGATAAATTAAAGATATCTTCAAGTATACAACAGGGCAATAAGTTTTCTTTAAAGAAATCTATCACTACTGTAGAAGTGCGTAAAAGTAAAAAAAGAAAAAATATTGAAGAGGTTGCTAAATCTTCTTTATTATTGCAAGATAATAATATCAGTGGAGATTCTGAAGACAAAAATTCTCTTACTATACAAGAGCAGATTTCTCGTATGAATGCTTTACAGAATGCTACTATTAATGATAAAAAGGATGAGTTGTCTGATAATAATAAGCATGCTGAAGAAGAAGTTGCGAATTTAGATAAGACAGGAATAGAGGATACAGAAGTTGCATCGTCTAATGATAGTTTGTTAACAGGAAATGATGGTTTTGATGAAGTTGTTGATCAAATGACGGATGATGAACATGATGTTGAGGGTATTTCTGATGTTGTAATGTTAGGTGAGTTAGACAATATGCCTCCTGTTTCAGATAATGCTGATGATCAAAAGCAGGATAGTCAATCAAGTGATGAACCAGATGATGTTACTGATCTATTAGGACATAAAAATATAGAAGAAAAGAAACTCAAGAAGTACGAAAAGGAGCATGAGGAAAAGAAAGGCAATCCAAAGAAGGTGATGTCTAATAATATATATACTAAGCATGTAAAGTTAGTAATTGAGGAAGAACTAGAAGAAGATAACAATCAACAAGTTGTAAAGAACTATCGAAATAAGAAGAACCGTGCTATAAATAAACCTGTAAAGAATAAAATTACACGTAAAGTACTAATACCTAATAAAATTACTGTTCAAGAGCTAGCTAATAGTATGTCTGAACGAGTAAAGGATGTACAACAAGTATTATTTCAGATAATAGGGAAGCGTGATATTAAGTTAACGGATTATCTGGATGCAGATCAAGCTGCTATTGTAGTAGAAGCATTTAATCATACATTTAAGTTAGTGGATAATGCTAAATTAGAAAATGAGTTATATTCTGATGGTAATGATATGGAATCGCTACCAAGGGCACCAGTTGTGACTGTTATGGGGCATGTAGACCATGGAAAGACTTCGTTACTTGATGCTATGCGTGAATCAAATATTGTTGATGGAGAATTTAAAGGGATAACACAGCATATAGGTGCATATCAGATAACATTAAATGAGGATAAAAGGATAACTTTTATTGATACGCCAGGACATGAAGCATTTTCTGCTATGAGAGCACATGGTACTAATGTTACTGATATAGTAATATTGGTAGTGGCCGCTGATGATGGTATTATGCCACAAACTATTGAATCTATTAATCATGTAAAAGCAGCTAATGTTGCTATGATAGTTGCGGTAAATAAAATTGATAAACATGATGCTGATTTGGATAGAATTACTAGTGCTTTATTACAACATGGGGTGGTGGCAGAAAGTTTAGGAGGTGATGTTATTGTTGTACCTGTATCAGCAAAAGAGAGAATAAATTTAGATCAGTTAAAATCAAGTATATTGTTAATTGCAGATTTATTAGAGTTAAAAGCTGTTTATAATACTAGAGCATCTGGTACAGTAATTGAGTCAAAAATTGATAAGAATTGTGGGGTAGTTGCTACTTTAATAATTCAAAAAGGTACTTTAAAAGTTGGTGATATCATTGTTGTAGGTCATCAGGCTTATGGTAGAGTGCGTAATATGTTTAATGCAGATGGACAAAGTGAAAAATTTGCTATTCCTTCAATGCCTGTCAAAGTGTTTGGTTTGAATAATGTTCCAAATTTTGGTAGTAGTTTTATTGTTGTGGACTCTGAAAAACAAGCACGTGAATTAATTAATTATAGGCAAGAGTTATTAAATGCAGAGTTGAATGCACAGCCAGCAGTAGATAGAAATAATGTATTGCTTTATGATATGGTTGACGAGCTAAATGTTATCTTAAAATGTGATGTTATGGGTTCCATAGAGGCTATATGTTATTCGATTAGTAAAATTACTCATGAAGACATACGAGTTAATGTTTTGTATAAAGGTGTAGGAAATGTCACGAAGTCAGATGTTTTGTTGGCAGAAACATCTAATTCGATAATTCTAGCATTTAATGTTAAGGCAGACATACAAGTAAAGGAACTAGCAAAGCAGAAGAATATCGAAATAAAGCATTATTTTGTGATATATGATATAATAGATGATATTAAGAAGATATTAACTGGTATGCTTAAACCATTACAACAAGAAGTACAGATAGGTACTTTATCTATAAGAAAAGTGTTTTCTACAGGAAATAATGGTAGTGTACTTGGTTGTTATGTAACTAGTGGTTTAGTCAAGAAGGGTGCATTAGTTAGGTTAATTCGTAATAATAGTGTTGTACATGAAGGTAGAGTTAAAGTATTGCGTCGCTTTAAAGATGATGTAAAGGAGGTTGCTTCTGGTTTTGAATGTGGTATTTTATTTGATTATTCAAAAGAAATATATCCAGATAGTGATATAATGAATGTATTTGAGATAGTGGAAGAAGTTAGAGTTATACAATGATTTATAAATCTGAAAGTTTTAGAAATTTAAAAGTTGCTTCTGTATTAAACAGGGCAATATCTAAGGTATTAATGCATGATTTTTATTCAATAAGTTGTAATGTAATTAACATATCTCAAGTAGAAGTAAGTAGTGATATAAAAAATGCCACTGTATTTGTTGTAATTTCTGGTGATTCTGCAAATAAGGAGGAGCTGATAAAGGAATTAAATGATATGTCTTATTTTATCAGAAAGGCTATATTTTCTTATGTAGATCTCAGGTATGTACCTAGATTATATTTTAAACTTGATTATCATTTTGATAATTTAGTTAAAGTAAATGAATTACTGGAATCTCAGTAATAACTTTATTCTTTCTTCCTTTACTCTTACGTACTTCTACAGTAGTGATAGATTTCTTTTATTTATGTATAGTGTTGTTAGCTAGTTTAGATTATTAATATTGTATCTCGTTTTAGGATTTGTTGTATTATTTATTATAAGTAATAATGCTAGTATTATGCTCTTCAAGTATAACGTGTGTGTATGTGTCTCTAAAAATAAACTTATAAGTTACTATGTACTCCATTTTAGTTTTAATAATATAGTAATGCTAGAAGCAGTTATGATTATATTTTATTTATATTTTAAATAAAATATGCCAGTTAAACACTTGTATTTCTATATTATAATTCAATTCTGAAATAACATAAAACTTAAATACTGTTTATAGTGTTTGTTATATCACAATGCTACTTAACTTTTTTTATGATATTTATTATTTCAGTAAGGATTGAGAATATAAAAGTAAAGTATAAATAATTATGGGATATTTTAATATGTATTCCATCTAATACTAATATAATACCTAACATTAAGACAAACATAACAGCTATTGTTTTGATATTACTGTATGTTGTAATAGCTTTTATTATTTGATTTGAAAATAAGATTGTAAGTATGATGGATATGATGAATACTAATTGGATAATGAAGATATTATATGTAATTCCTATAGCAGTAAGTATTGAGTCTATCGAGAATACTAAATCTATTAATATTAGTTGTAATATTACTAAGTAAGGATTTGATCTCAAGTTATGAATATTCTTATTATGAGTTTTATTAAAAACATCATCTAATATTTCAGATATGCTATGGTATATTAGAAATCCTCCTCCAAATATCATAAATAAATTATTAGGTGATAGATGGAGTTGTAATAAAGATACTATAGGTTTATTTAATGATAATAGTATTGACGCTGCATGCAATGCAATAAGTCTCATTACTAATGCTAGTGCTAATCCTATGTATTTAACTTTATTACGCAGATTAAGTGGTACTTTTATAACTGCAAGTGATATAAAAATCACATTGTCTATACCTAATATAATTTCTAAGAGTAGTAATGTAAAAAATTTTAAAATATCATTTTCAAACATATTGAGTAAGTGATAAAAGCATTATTGTGTAACATATGTTTTTTATGCATACAATATTAAAAATTTATTGCATGGTATTGTGCTATATAATTGTTGTATTATCATTTGCAACTTATTTTTAATTATTCAATGATAGAGTGTCTGAAAATATAGATTAGGGACATTAGTGTTATCAAAAAATCTTGAAGATAGTTTGCATAAGGCATTATCAATTGCATTTGATTTTCATCATGAGTATGCTACTTTAGAACACCTTTTGCTCGCATTGACAGATGATATAGATGCAAGACGTGTTTTTTATGCGTTTCGTGTATCTATTGATAAGCTAAAAATTACAATTATAAATTTTTTAAGGTATGAAATACCTACTCTTATTGATAAAGGTATCTCAGAGGTTAAACCTACTATTATTTTTGAAAGGTTAATTCATAGAGCGATTATACATGCTCATAGTGCTGGTGTAAGTGAAGTAACTGGTGCAGATATTCTGAGTGAAATTCTAGCTGAAAAGGATTCTTATAGTGCCTCTTTTTTACATGAGCAAAATATAAAATATATAGATGTCGTAAATTATATATCAAATAATAATACTGGTGCTTACGTTAATGATTTTAGCATAGAGCATGAATTTAAAGATTATGAATATAATAATAAGCCTGTGCACTCATTTATTACTCTGCCTAAGGATGTATTAAAGGATAACGAAATTTTAAATACTTATTGTATTAATTTGAATGAATCAGCTAAAAAAGGAAAGATAGATTATGTAATTGGAAGATTATATGAGTTGAGTAGAACTATGGAAGTTCTATTACGTAGGCGGAAAAATAATCCATTATATGTTGGAGATCCAGGTGTTGGTAAAACTGCAATTGTTGAAGGATTGGCGTTAAATATTATAGAAGGTAATGTACCAGAACAATTAAAGAAAATGGTTATATATTCTCTAGATATTGGAGCTTTACTAGCTGGAACGCGTTATCGTGGAGATTTTGAAGAAAGAATAAAATCTGTGATTAAGGCAATAGAGGCAAAAGAAAATGCAATATTGTTTATTGATGAAATTCATACGATTGTTGGAGCAGGATCTACCAGTGGTGGATCTCTTGATGCAAGTAATTTACTAAAACCTGCTTTGGCTAGGGGGACTTTAAGATGTATTGGTGCTACTACTTATAAGGAGTACAATAATAACTTTGAGAAGGATAGAGCATTAGCTAGGAGATATCAGAAAATTAATGTTGAAGAATCATCAGTTGATGAGACTGTGAGAATATTGCGTGGGATACAATCTTATTATGCTTCATATCACAATGTAACATATACTGAAGACTCTATAGATCGTGCTGCAGAGCTGTCAGATAGATATATTTCAGAAAAGATGCTTCCAGATAAAGCTGTAGATGTTATTGATGAGGCAGGAGCTTATTGTAATTTGCATAATAGTAATGGTAGTAGGATTATTACTAGTAGTGATATTGAACATATAATTTCTAGAATTACTGGAATCCCATCTCGTAATTTGGCACGCAATGATTTGGATAAAGTAAAAAATTTAGAAAAAAATTTGAAACAACATATATTTGGCCAAGATTTAGCTATTTCTAATCTTGTAGATTCAATCAAAATAGCTAAAGCTGGACTTAGAGATCATAGGAAACCTTTGGCTAGTTATTTATTTACTGGACCTACTGGAGTAGGAAAAACCGAATTGGCAAAACAGTTAGCTAATCACATGGGTATGAAATTAATAAGATTTGATATGTCTGAGTATATGGAATCTCATTCTATTTCTAAAATTATAGGTTCTCCACCTGGGTATGTAGGATATGATCAAGGAGGCTTATTGACAGATTCTATATCTAGACATCAGTATAGTGTATTATTACTTGATGAAATAGAGAAAGCTCATAGTGATATATATAATATCTTATTACAGATTATGGATTATGGATGTGTTACTGATACTTATGGAAAAAAAGTAAGTTTTCATAATGTAATAGTTATACTGACAACTAATGCTGGTGCTTTTGAATTGAGTAGAAATTCTGTAGGGTTTAGTAGAGATAAAAGCTTTAATCAAGGTGATGATAAGCAAGCGATTGAAAGAATTTTTAGTCCAGAATTTAGAAATAGATTGGATGCTATCATTTCCTTTTCTTCTTTGAATCAAGGAGTAGTATTACAAGTAGTAAAGAAGTTTATTAGTGAACTTGAAGTACAGTTAGCTAGGAGGAATATTTATCTTGATGTCAGTGATGATGTATTAATGTATTTAGCAAAATCTGGGTATAATAATGTACCTGGTGTTAGAAATGTAGAAAATATTATTGCTCAGAAAATAAAAAGATATTTATCTGATGAAATACTATTTGGTGGATTATCTAGTGGTGGACGTGTCAAAATTATACTTGATCCTAGTACTAATGATTTAAAGTATAATTTCTGTTGTGCAGAAGTATAGTTTGATTGTTTTTATGAGTAATATATTTAATTTGGATATATCTATTTTCGGGTTTCAATTGTAGGTAAGTATTAGTTATCTATAATGTGTGTTAATATTTCAAGTATATTATTCAACTAACAAATGTATACTTATTAAGTGAATTAGTATTTTGTATTCAAATATATATTATTAATGTATCAATATTCTGCAATGATGTTTTATTAACCCAATTGTAAGGTAAATTATGTATTTTTTTATATAAAGTATATTTTGTAATTGGGATATAGTTTTTCATTTAAGATTAAATTGAAAGATAAGATAGTGGGATATTATTTATAGAGGATTATCCAACAAGAATAGAATAACATAGGGTAAAAATGATATAAATAGTTATTCTATGGAGATGTGTATGATTGATCAGAAAAATCATCTTTTGTAGATATGATGAATAAATTTATTGATAGGTTAATTGGATTTTAAAAAAATATATTGTTTCTTAAGGTGTTGAATTTTGTATTACAGAAAGTGATGTATGTGTAAAATGCTTACATACCAATCTTTGTCGATAAATATAAACTTACTGTAAGCAACGTCAATAAGTTGATTAACAAGAAAATATCATCAAGAAGTATTTAATATTTACTATATAAAATTTGCCTTATAATAGATAAGCTCTAATAATAAAACATCTTTGTAAATAATTAACTGACTATAAGAAGAATATTACATTATTATAATATTTTGTAAATCAGCATAAGAATTTTACATTATGTATGTTAAATCAACAATTCAATTTATTAATAAGCTTATTATTTTGAAATCCTAGTTTTAAATACAAGGAAGTAATAAATAATAAAGCATACATTTCAAAGAAATTGATAAGTAATATAATATCTGAAAGAAAAAGATTACCTTAACAAAGTAGATAACCTTTTTCAGTAATATTTTTATATATTAAGTTTGGCTATACGGTGTGAAATATCCTTAATATAATAAAAGTAATAATCAATAAAATACAAGCATCATATATTTATATGAGCAATACTCTTGGCTATGCTAATTTTTTAAATATAGTACCGACTAACTTAAGGACTATCAATTTATATGACTTAAATGACGTTATTTATAACGTATATGATATAGTTATTATACATACTTGTGTATTATATTCACTAAATGCCTTATGTTAAAAACCTAAATCGGACTTAAATTAGCAATTAATATTTTGTTGTGTTTCATGTTGCATTTGTGCACTACAATTACTAACTTTAGTATTTGAAAGGTTATGACCACTATTCTGGAGTTGGGTATAATATTTAAGATCATCAGTACTAGTAGACATATTACGTTGTGCAAGACCTGGTTCTGGTTTAGTACCCGTATTAGTGAGTAACGCTTTAGATAAAGTATATATACCATTAGAGCAATGTTCTATGTATTTTAATAATTTGTTCTCCATTCTAAGTTGGGCTTGAGAATCGACATGAGATGCTTGCTGTTGAGATACATTAATACAAACCTGAATGAAATGTAGTATAGCACAGAGTATTAGTATACTTAGTATTGACCACATGAGGATTAGACCTTCAGTAGACGCGTATTCTATGAAATGCATTGTTAAACACCTTATTCTTACATAATCACATAGTTTAGTATATAATATATTTATGTAAAAATGCAAGTATAATGTTTTAGTATATCAGTGTCATTTATTATAATACGTAAGGTTGAAAATAGATTACTTTTAAGTGCATTAGTAGTGCATAATGTTGTATATATGTTTAATATGCATATCAAAATGTGAATGATTGTATTGTTGTAAAACATAAATAATTATAGCTTATTACATAATATATGATTTATAAAATATATATTAAATATATAACGTAATTTATGGAGATTTTTTATATTGAGTAAGTAGTTTGTGTTACCTTTTTTATTTTTATAATTGGTATTTGTGTAACGGTTTATTAATCTGATTTATTGTTTTTGTTAATTCTTTTGAAAGTTCTATTTGAGTGTTAATATTGAATAGGTATTCTAGAAACTAAAGAACGTCATTAAATGAAGAAAAAGTATAAAAAGATATAGCTTTTTGATACAAGCTCTTAATAGTATTACAACATAAGCAAAGCTTTTATGAGTTAAGATATTTTTAGAATGTAATAAACCATGTAATCCAGAATGATACCATGTTTTTCATGATAACATATGTCATTTTTTTTATAAAAAGTAGGTTATGTGGTTAACATGACAGCAACTTGTTAAAGTGATACTTACTAGTCATACAATATGTACTACTATAATCTACTCTACTCGTAAGTATTGAATGTGTTATTTTAATAAAATGTAAAGCATGGAGGATATACCTGTTAAATACACTTGTAAGCTTATGATTATAGCTATTTTGTTTATAAATTTAACATACCAGTTATATTGAATATCCAGATAAACTCATGTTTGTATTTTTAGTATTGACATCAATCTCAATATTATTGTGTTAGCTACTACTACTTCTTCTATACCATAAGTTCTTATGTAATTAATAGCATGTTGTACATTAGCAGTAAGATTAGAAAGTTATTAAAATTGTTTTTATGTTAGAAGTGTATAGAGCTTGCTTGTTCTTTAGTATACTTTTTTGCATAAACAGTGTACGTATAGAGCTGCTTGTAATATTGTTATGAAAATAAGTAGAACAAGCGAAAAAATTGTACTACCAATCAATGAAGGTTATATTGCTTACACATTATCTAAATTACATTTGTTAATGTTTTGAAATATAAATATAATTTAGTCACATATAGGATTAAAAATGTATTATTTTAAGTATTTTTATAATCTATAGGCTATATTTTTTATGTGATGATTAGTGTGTCTAATTTAATATTCGTTATCTAACATTTTATTATGATTGAAATATGAAACTTATAAATTAAATAGTTACAATAATAAGTTTATAATTTAGATGAGAACTTTTATATATTTATATACATACCTAATAATAGTAATTACTATAATTGAATATAAGCGTAATTTGGAAAATATTTGAGATAGATTTTGCTAGCTGAGGGTAATTTACTAGATGATTTGTTATTTTAATGGTTAATAATATATTAATATTGTGTTTATTAATATATTATAAACACTTGTACATTAATAAAATTAAAATTATATTTAATTTTATTTTGTTTCATTTTATCTTCCTATTATTGATGTTTCGGGATTTATGCCTGGAGTTAATCAGTAGCATTCTAGAATTAATAGCACATGGAATTAAATTATTAATATACATATGCAAAAGCTACTGTGCCTAAAGTTAAGGAAATATATAGTTTGTATTTGAATGTAATAACTAATACAATTAGTTAGCTGAAGTAAATAGCTGACTAATTGTATAGATGTATATTACTGTCTATTTAGTGTTTTCTTTCAGGTGTTGATTGTCCTTCTGTACCTGAATCTACCATAATAGAGGATGGAGTTCTTTGGTTTTGTATAGTATCTATTCGATTACTTATTTCTGTAATATTCTTGTGAAAAAACATATTGCTTTCGTTTAATAGTGTGATATCACCACGTGCAGAAATAATAGCAGCAGATAATTCTTCATTTTTTTTTGATAAATCGTCTCTTACTTTATTTACATTTTCATTGAATACTGTATTACATCGATTTACCCTATCATTTAACTCTTTTATACTAGAATTTAGTTTATCTATTATATCAGTTGTGACAGACTCTATACTGTTTACTTTATTAGATAGTATGGCAACTTTTTTTGTGGAGTCTAAAAAGAGATCGTTGTATCTTTGATGATCTTCTTGTAACTTGCTATACTTTTTTGTACTTTGGCAAGCTTCTCTTATACTTAAGCATACACATAATAGTGCTGCTAGCATCATTATAATATTAGCAACTAACAATACAATCGTTACTATATCATTTGGGTTCATAAACACACCTATCTATATATAGTAGTATATAACTTATTTTGTACAAAATGCAAGTGTAATATTAAAGATATCAATACTATTTATTATAATATAAAATAAAAATATATTACTTTTAAGCATTTTAATTATCTATAGTGTTGTGTTTTTTAATATTATGATTAGTGTCTAATTTGTATTAATTATCATATATTTTGTAATAGTTGAGATGTAAAATTTATAAATAGAATGTCATATAATCATAAATTTACTAGTGTAACTGTTGTAATTCTGCATTTAATACAATTTAGATAAAAGTTTTTATATGTGATGTGCATAATATTATGATAGATAGCTAATATAAGTGTATACATAATAATTATTACATATTGGATGTATTTAAATTATATAACATAATTAATTTATAAAAGTTTTTTAGATTAATTAGTTAGCTGGGAATAATTTGCTATGCTATTTATTATAATTACCATTACATAGCTATTGTATTTATTTGTATGTATAAATGCTTATACATAATAACAACTAAGATTGTATGATATTAAAAAAAAATAAGCAGCGTGTGTTTAGATGTAATAACAAATACAATTAGTCAGTTTCAGTAAACTAGGTAACTGACTAATTGTATTTGATCTATATTATTACTTGAATTAGATTGACTGTCTTCTTATTGTAATCTGCTGTATGTTTGTACCGTGTATATCTGCTGCTGGTTTTAATTTGTACATGTCTTCTACAGTTTGAGATAACTTCTGTAGTTTCGATTTGTTGTCTTTAATACCCTGTTGTACACCATTTATATATTCAAGTACAAGTTGGACTTCTTTATCGAAAACAGTACACAGATTCTGTATATTAATTGTTTTTTGTGATGATATACTAACCTGTTGTGTAAGATCAGAGATCTTATTTTCTAAGTTTGCCTTATTGGTATTTACATTATTTGATAAATCAGAGGTCTTATTTTCTAAATTTATTATTTTGCTCTCTAAAGAATTTACAACCTTAAATTTTTCGTCTATGTCTTTTAGTAATTTTTCATTTTGTTCATTAACTAATATTATTGCTTTGCGCTGCTCTAATAGTGTTTTGTTTTGCTTTTCTACTTTGCACGTAAAATACATGTGTATTAATAGTAACATTAATACTAGTAATGAAACAGCGAAAAGTACACAACTTACAATAAAACTGAGATCCGTAGTAAGCATAATAAACACACCTAATCTATATACTATAAGTTAGTATATAACTTAATTGACACAAAAATGCAAGTGTAATATTAAAATATTAATATTATTTGTTGTTATGTAGAATTCAAAATATGTTACTTAAGGTGTTTTTATATCCTATAGTTCTATTGTTTTGTGATATGATATATAATTTATATTAATTTGTATAAGTGACATGTGGTGTTTATAAATAACGGTAATTATAATAGTAAGCTTACTATATGTGATATTTCTAATACTATGTTTAGAAGTATTTGTATCATTATTATGGTGATATAGTAATACACAAAATGGTATCTGTAATGAGTTATAGTGTTTACTTAATTAAAAAGTACAGTTTTATCATGTTATTAATGTTAAATTGTATAGTGCAATTAATAGTATGTAATTGTGTGTTTTCGTAGTTTTATTTAATGGTTATACTATTAAATAATCATAGAAATACAGGTGTTTAGTTATTATCTATTGTTTTGAATATACAAACATTACATCTTCTAGTATTACTGTGTTATAAAAATTAAAGTGGATAACACATAATAAATGATATATGCTCATTTTTATGAGTTTACATATCACGCATTAATCAAGATCATTAAATAATATCTAAAATATCATAAACTAGGTTACAGATTAATGTTAAATAGTCGTATCTTATATATAATTATCAAGGTTTGTTTGGAAAGTATTAGGTTATTGGAAGTTGATTTTGTATAGTGTAAGAGCTATTTGTCATAAAAAGCATTACTAACCATTAATTGTATTAGTGGAAAGAAAAGTATGAAACAAGAATTTACCATAATAAATTTTTTTATAATATATATCCTTATATGACTGTAGAAAAATAAACTGCAAGATAATGATACTAAAGCTCAGTGTTTTTATGTGAATTAAATATTGGAATTATATTAAATGGAAAATAACTTTTTAAGAAGTTAGAGATCCTAATAACTGGAATAACTCTGAATATAATTCAGAAGTTCTGTAAGTTAATGTTACAGTTGATTAATTTGATTTAATGTCACAAAATTTACTCCGCTTAATAAAGCTGTTGTAATTTTTAAAACAAAAATTGCTGTTAATAGAGTAACATCTTATATTAAATCTCATGAGGTACTACTAAGCTTTTCTTTATCTGGTGTTAAAATGGCTAGCTTAGGAATTATGCCATTTGTTTCAATATTTTCTTTTGAGATCACAGTAAAATCTTTAATGGCATATACTGTCATTATAAATGTGAATGCTATTAATAAAGGAAAGAGCATTATAGATGTTGTATTAAACATTTTATATAATTTAGGTATAAGATAAGAAATAAAGATTAATGAAGAACTGTGTAGTTCTTTAGTGCAACAGGAGCATATTTTTTATTTAAATATTTCATGTATTGGTGTTATTGATGAAGGAGGTTTGGTTGTATGGATTTATAAAGAATTTGTAATACATACTTATAAAAATTAGACTAATGTATGCCTTGTATCAATAACAAGTTGGATGTTCGTGATGTCAATCTCCTGCATTGATAATATAATAACCAAGTAAATATTTTGATATTTTTTTTATAAATTGGCTATATTGTGACTTTATTAATAATTATCTGGATTTATGTATCTATGTTTAACACAGTATCTATAATGCTATCTCATTTGTTAATAATTGTACAATATGTCTGATTTGTAATGATTCCAATGTGGTATCTATTGGTGGAAATGCTGAATTACAACCTTTAGAAGTGATAATTAAGATACTTTTTAAGATAATTGAGTTGTAAAAATGCTTACATATAACGTGTCATATCAGATCTGAAACCTGCAAGATGAGTACCACCATCTCGTTACCTTATGTTATTTGTAAAACATAACATATTTTCATAATATGAATCATTCCAATGCATTGATAATTCTACGTTAATACCATTTTCAGGTATGCTGTCTTCTATATGAATAACTTTAGTTATAGGGTTCTTATTTCGGTCAATTAATAGTTTTGTTTAGTAGTAATTAGAATAAATAGTTAATTTATGTAATAATATATACTTGTCTATTCTATAATAGAAATATTGTTGCCATTCCTAAGAAAATCAGGAAAGATAGAGTATCACTTGTAGCACATATGATAATAGAAGAAGATATTGCAGGATCAACTTTAAAAAAGTTTAATAGCATTGGTATTGCAGTTCCTAAAAAAGTTGCAATAGAGAAGGTAATTATCATTGAAGTTCCAGCTAATATTTGAATTTCAGTATCTTGTCCTCTAAGTATTAGTACTATTGATGTTATAATGGCTAATATTAAACCATTAATTGATCCTACACATAATTCTTTAAATAACAACCTATATGCATTTCTATGGGTTAATTGTTTTGTAGAGAGTGCTCTAATTGTCACTGCTAAAGATTGCAAACCGGCATTTCCACTCATGGATGCTATAGTTGGCATTATTATAGATAAGGCAATAAAATGCTGTAATGTATTGCTGAATATTCCTATTATCATTGAACTAACTGTTGCTGTTAGAAGATTTACTATTAACCATGGTAATCTTCTTATAACGGTTGTTAATAGAGAAGAATTTATATCATTGTTTGATACCATACCTAGGTGTAATACATCTTTTTCAGCTTCTTGATGTATTACATTTAATATATCATGTACTATTATTGACCCTATTATTCTTCCTTCTTTGTTTATTACGGGTGCTGATAGCAAGGAATATTTTCTAAAGATTTCAGCAACTTCTTCTTGTGTTGTATGTGATTTTATGATTTTGATGTCAGTTTTCATCAAATTCTTAATAACCTGGGATTTATTTGCACATATTATGTTATCTAATCTTAAACATCCTATAGGGTTTAACTTGGAATCTACGATAAAGATTTCATAAAATTCTTTTTTTAATTTATTATTTTGGTTGAGAAAATATAGTAACTGATTTATTGTCCAATATTCTGGTGCAATAACGATATCTTTGTGCATCAGTCTTCCAGCAGTTTCTTCTGGATATGATAGTAATTCATTGACAAAAATTTTATTGCGTTTTGATAATACGTTTATAATGCTTGCTTGACTTTCTTTATCTAGATCTTCGATTATAACAACTATGTCTTCAATGCTTAATTGAGATATTAAAGATGCTACTTTTTCTATCCCTAAAATTTTGATTATTTCTTGACGTAAATCTGGTACTAAATGGATTAAAATATCTTTGATTAAACTATCATTTATGTTATTCAGTAATTCTTTGCGATGTTGGTATGTTGAGGTGAGTAAAAAATAAGCTAGTTGTACATTATCTGATTCATTAATTATTTCTTGTATTGATTGATAGTTTTGTGTTTCTAATGCTTGAGTTAGAGCATTACTTATTTTTTCATCTAATATATAGTGTAAAGTATGGTCATTTTCTGACATGGACATATAACATAGCCTTTTGATTAGTTAATATATACTTTTTTAAACATAAAAAGTTGTCAAGAATAGTACAAGTTTATACAATTAAATAAAAAATCCTAGAAATGATTTAATAAAAATAGAAAATGTATGAGTTACTGCAAAGTGAGAAATTTGGGTAATTGATCTATTTTAAAAACATGTTCTATTATTAAAACATTGACTGATAGTGGAAAATTATATATTGTAAGAAATATAGTTTTAGCCCCTATGGTGGAATTGGTAGACGCGGTAGACTCAAAATCTATTGTCTGAAAAGACATGCTGGTTCAAGTCCGGCTAGGGGTACTTACAAATGCATTGTTTAGGTATTGCAAGTTTTTTTTATTTAATTACAATACTGGTGAACTGATGAGTTCTGGTAATCAGCTTATAATATGTGCTGTGTTTTTATTGTAATGTAAGGTACAAAATGTCAAATTTAACTGATAAAGTAAAAGGTAGGGTTAAGAGTAGTAAAAGTAAGAGTGATGTGGGTATTGGTGTTAATAGTTCCAATCAGAATGTCGGTATGGTAATTCGTGTAATGACTGCAGTTGTAGATATTAAGTTTTCTAATGGAAAAATGCCTAAGATACTAAATGCATTAGAAAGTAAAGAAGTTTATAATGGAAAAAAATTAGTTCTTGAAGTATCTCAGCATATTAGTGATAGCATTGTGAGGTGTATAGCACTTGATAGTACTGATGGTTTATCTAGAAATGATGAATTTATTGATACCGGTGCTCCTATATCCGTTCCTGTTGGTAAGGCAACTTTGGGAAGGGTTTTTGATGTTTTAGGAAATCCAATAGATAATTGTGGTCCATTAGCTAAAACAGATTACTCTATTAAGCCTATATATTCAGAAGTTCCTAAATTAACTGATCAAAAAGTTACTACAGAAATATTAGTTACAGGAATAAAAGTTATAGATTTACTAGCACCATACCTTAAAGGTGGAAAAGTTGGTTTATTTGGAGGTGCTGGTGTAGGTAAAACTGTACTTATTATGGAGTTAATACATAATATTGCAAAAGCTCATAAAGGGGTCTCAGTATTTGCTGGGGTAGGAGAGCGTACGCGTGAAGGAAATGATTTATATCATGAAATGATAGAGTCTGGTGTAATCAATTTAGAGGAAAAAGATAAGTCACAAGCAGTTTTAGTGTATGGTCAGATGAATGAACCTCCTGGAGCAAGGTTACGTGTTGCATTGTCTGCTTTAACTATGGCAGAATATTTTAGAGATATTGAAAATCAGGATGTATTATTTTTTGTAGATAACATATTTAGATTTACTCAGTCTGGTTCTGAAATTTCAGCTTTATTAGGTAGAATCCCATCTGCTGTAGGTTATCAGCCTACTCTTGCTGCAGAAATGGGTGCTATGCAAGAGAGGATTACTTCTACAAATCGTGGTTCTATTACTTCAGTACAAGCAATATATGTACCAGCAGATGATTTAACAGATCCAGCTCCAGCAACTTCTTTTGCTCATCTTGATTCAACAACTGTATTATCAAGGCAAATAGCTGAACTAGGTATATATCCTGCTGTTGATCCTTTGGATTCAGCTTCTCAGGCGTTATCTGTTGATATTGTTGGAGAAGAACATTATGAAGTATCTAAAGAGGTCCAGCGTATATTACAAACATATAAGTCTTTACAGGATATCATTGCAATTCTTGGGATGGAGGAACTATCAGAAGAAGATAAGCTTATAGTAGCTAGAGCAAGGAAAATTCAAAGGTTTTTGTCACAACCTTTCCATGTTGCAGAGGTATTTACTGGTACTCCAGGTGTATTTGTTTCTCTTGAAGATACAGTATCTAGTTTTAAGGGTATAGTAGAAGGTAAATATGATCATTTACCGGAAGCTGCATTTTATATGGTTAGTAATATAGATGAAGCTGTAAAGAAAGCAGAGTTATTGCAAAAAGAAGGTAAATAGTTATGAAATACCTTTCTGTTGAATTTGTTACTCCAGATGTATCATTAGAAATGCAGAATGTTGCATCTATTACTTCATATACTTGTGATGGTGAGTTTGTGGTACTACCTGGTCATGAAAATTTTATAATAGAGCTGTGTTCTGGGCTTGTTAAGTTAATCCTTGATACAGGAGAGGTTAGGTTATTTTATGTGCTGAATCCTATACTTAAGGTTGCTTTATATGAGTGTAAGATTATCGCTAATCAATTAATTAATGCCTATGATGTTAATGCTGGTATGCTTAAAGCATATAAAGAAGACATAGAGAAAATTTTGCATAATATCAATGATAGAATGTTACTTGAAATTGCAGAAAAACAATTGAATTTTATAAATAATATCAAAATACATGAAAATATTTCTTGATACTATAGATATAAACTTCTTAGAGGAGTTTTATATTAGTGGTTTAATAGATGGTGTTACTACTAATCCATCTTTATTTTCAAAATCAGAATTAAAATGTACTGACCTAATATTTAAGTTATGTTCATTAGTAAAAGGGCCAGTAAGTATTGAGGTTATTTCTACATCTTATAAAGATATGATTAGTGAGGCTTTAGAGATATCTAAAATTGCTGAAAATGTGGTAATAAAGCTTCCTTTAACTTATGATGGATTAATAGCATGTAAGATTCTATCTAATGAACATAATATTAAAGTTAATGTAACACTTTGTTTTTCACCAGCTCAAGCTATTTTGGCTGCAAAATCTGGAGCTTATTTTATATCTCCATTTGTAGGTAGATTAGATGATATTAGTCATTCAGGAATGAAGTTAATTGAAGATATACGAGATATTTATAATAAATATCATTCATTTAATACTCAAATTTTAGTAGCATCTGTACGTAGTCCTGTACATGTAATACAGGCTGCAAAGATAGGTGCTGATGTGGTTACGATTTCACCTTCAGTTTTTAAACAGATGTTTTTACATCCTCTAACAAATAAAGGACTTGAAGATTTTTTACATAATTGGAATGAATCAGGTAAAAAAATGTTTTCTTAATAATAGGTAAATAGTATTATCCATATGTCATGGTAAGTTACTTAGCTTATTGTATGGGATGTACATTTTTAAGTTATACTGACTTGGTGTTTATATGTTGCATCTTGCCTTAAAGAGATTCATATAAATAGAGGAAAGTGCTGTTACTTACTATATAAGTTATACCATTTATATGAGCAGTACTACGTTTTACTATGTAGTGCTGTTCATTTTTAATTTTGATTATATGCTAATTTCTTTTTTTTTTTAAATCTTATTTATTTGATCAGTTGCGTTCAAGTTAATTATTGGTATACTACCATTATCGAGAATTATATGAGAAAAATACATGATTTCTGTTAATGGTCTAGTATCAAAAGATAAAGATAGTATGGTTATTGAAAGTTTAAAGCGTTATATAGAAAGAATTGAAAAATTAGAATCTGAAAGAGAAGAAATAGGTCAGTGTATTAGAAGTGTATATAATGAAGCAAACAGTAATGGTTTTAATGCTAAAGCAATGAGACAAATTATAAAATTAAGAAAAATGAATAATGATGATAGAGAAGAACATGAAATGCTTGTCATGACTTACAAGAGGGCACTTGGAATATTAGTTGAGATTGATGAATAAAATGAATTTTTATTATTTGTTCTAACATTAGCGTATCATAGTAAGTAAGAACATAAAATAAATGGTATAAAGGAATATACATAGCTTGATTTGTTGGTACTTTTTCTGTTAGTTTTCTAAATATGATGTTATAGCAAATAGAGGTGTATGTAAGATAGCATATTAGGTACTTTTTTATTTGTTATCCTATTACCCTAAGTTGTTTATTGATATAATAGTTTTAGATTAAGAAAAAAATAAGGTTATACAATAGTTTATTAATCTGAAAGTTAAGTCTGGTATTATTATGAATGAATTATCTATAAAAGATAAACAAAGAATGGTTGTAAGTTGGTTTACAGAATTACAAGGTAAACTTCTTTCTGCATTCTTATCAGTAGAAGAAAAATTTTCTTCTTTAGTACCGGAAGTACAGTATAAAGATTGGGCAAGACCTGAAGGTGGAGGGGGACATTCTATAATAATACAAGGTAATGTTTTTGAAAAAGCTGGTATAAATGTATCAGAAGTGTACGGTAGTATTACGAAGAATTCTGAATTATTAAATATTATGAATTCTAATAAATTTCATGATTCTTATGCAGAAGGTACAGAATTTTGGGCGAGTGGGATTTCTGTTGTTGCACATATGTGTTCTCCATTTGTTCCAGCTGTTCATATGAATACCAGGTTTATCTGTTTATCTGATAAGAGTTGGTTTGGTGGAGGAATAGATTTAACCCCTATATATGAAAATAAAGAGGATGAAGAATTTTTTCATAGTAATTTACGCATGATGTGTGATCAGTATAATCATGAATATTATCCAAAGTTCAAACGGCAATGTGATGAATATTTTTTCTTACACCATAGAAAAGAAGCACGTGGTATCGGTGGAATATTTTACGATAATATAAATTCAGGAGATTGGGAATCTGATTTTTGCTATACTCAAGCAGTGGGTAAGTTTTTATTGGATATTTATCCGGTTATTGTAATGAAAAATATGTATAGAAGTTGGAGTGAACAGGAAAGGGAATATCAATTGTTGAAACGTGGTAGGTATGTAGAGTTTAATTTGATTTATGATAGAGGCACAAGATTTGGTTTACTGACTAATGGAAATCCTGATGCGATTATGATGTCCATGCCTCCTATAGTAAAGTGGAGATAAATTATTAAATTAATATCTTATGTGTAAAATACGATAATCATATGTTATGAAAGTGATGTCTACTAGAATGTAGTATAAAAAATCAATCAAATATATTACAAAATCTATATGATTTCTTTATCTACTGAAGCACATATTTTAATGTTTCTTTGTTGACTGTTTTGATATTAGTTTGAAAAACATATGTTACTTGATTATAGGTATATTGTAAAAGATATATAATGGTTATTAATCAATATAACTTAATGATACATATAAGTTAAATGTACTCATAGTATATTTAGTATTTAAGTTTTTTGTTATATATTTATAAAATTTAATGTACTATTAAATAAAGTATGATAAACAATTGACTTGTTTATTTGTGTATCATTTATTGGAAGGTAATAGTGATACATGTAACTTACTATATAAATACGGTATTAAAAAGTTCATTTTTCTTTATATCAATATACTTCTATATATTTTAAGATGCCTTATGTGAATAAGCATTGTAGTATAAATTATATTTTGTACAATATTGCTATAACCGATATTATTATAAAGTAAAATCTCTTGAGTTTTTCTGTATGTTAAGGTGATATTATTACTATTATTTACTTGATATTGCTCATATATTATTTCAATTTTTTGGTTATTTTAATATACAGACATTATTGATATCAATTATTTTACACAATATTATACTGTAGTTATAAGTTGATAGAATTTTTTATATTTCATAATTAATAGTAATATAGGTACCCTAGATCTTAGTACGTATAAAATCTTATCTAATAATCCATAGTAAACTCATTAATATCATTTTATTATGTTCTGATTATTCATATATTTCCTCAAAACATGTGGTATAGTTACTGAACCATCTTGATTTTGGTAATTTTCTAAAATCGCAATTATAGTTCGTCCTATTGCTAAAGCAGAACCATTTAATGTATGTACGAATTTATTTACCTTGATGCCATTGCTTATTGTGTTGTATTTGGCATTCATTCTACGTGCTTGAAAAGTTTTACAATTTGAACAACTTGAAATCTCTCTATATTGATTTTGACTTGGTATCCATACTTCAATATCATAAGTAATACTTGCTGAAAAGCCCATATCTCCTGTACATAACATCATTACTCTATATGGTAGTTC
Source organism: Ehrlichia ruminantium (assembly GCF_009728835.1). Classification (GTDB taxonomy): domain Bacteria; phylum Pseudomonadota; class Alphaproteobacteria; order Rickettsiales; family Anaplasmataceae; genus Ehrlichia; species Ehrlichia ruminantium_B. The sequence goes on along the minus strand of NZ_CP033455.1, from coordinate 759,617 downwards.
TAATTTTTGTAAAACTTCTTCAGCAACTTGTGTCATTCTTTCTAATTCTAATTCTGATTGTTCTTCAGTAACAATACTTACTAATTCTACTTTATTAAATTGATGTTGTCTCATCATGCCTCGTACATCTTTACCAGCACTTCCTGCCTCTGATCTAAAACATGGAGAACATGCAGTTAACCTAATTGGTAGGTTATTTGCATTGATATTCATATTTGATACTAAGTTAGTTAATGCTACTTCGCTTGTAGGGATGAGACGGAAATTTTCTGTGGTTTTGAAGGAATCATTAGCAAATTTAGGTAGTTGCCCAACTCCATACATAGCAGATTCATGTACTAATATAGGATGGGATATTTCTGAATATCCAAATTCTTGAGTATGAACATCTAGCATGAAATTTGCTAAAGCACGGTCTAGTTGTGCTAATTGATTTTTCAATATTACAAATCTTGATCCAGAAAGCTTTGCAGCTTGTTTAAAATCCATTAGATTTAGTTTTTCACCTAATTCATAATGAGTCTTTGGTGGAAATTTAAAATCTACCTTTTTTCCATGTCTTCTTATTTCAATATTATCATTTTCATCTTTTCCAATGGGTACTTTTTTATCTGGTATATTTGGGAGTATATTAAGTAGATCATTTAATTCAGAATCTGCTTTTATCTTATTGTTAATCTCATTTATTTTTTTTGTCAATTCTTTTGAAAGTTCTATTTGAGTATCACATTGAATATGGTTTCTCTTTAGTTTTTCTATTTCTTGCGTAACGTTGTTCCGCTCTTCTTGTAAAGAGTATAATTGTGTTAACATGTACTTTTTATTAGCAGAGAGTTCAATAATTTTTTGAGCAGCTTTCCCAAGATTTCTACTTTGCATTGCTTCATCAAATAGTTCTGGGTTGTTTTTTATGAAATCTAAATCATGCATATATATAACTGAATATATTCAACTAAAAGATAATAACATAATTTTATTTTACATAGGCCTAATATTTTTATAAAAAGCTAGTAGTTGAGTTATCATTTATTTAGTAAGGAAAAGTTTTTCTAAATGTATCAATAGATTTTTATAAAATCAAAACTCCAGAACTATATTTTAACAGTATAGTAGAAGTATAACTTTATAATATTCTACTATAGCTGCTGTCATACATTGGTAGTATCTCTGTAATACCATTAATTATTCTATTGAATAATGTGTTGTTAGGTGGAAATTCTATAGTATTTAGTAATTGATCATTGCTATTCTTACATTCACGTTTTATCCTTTTTTTTAACTTAGAAAAGCTTATGTTACCTTCTCCAGAACAAATGATTTTAGTATAGGATTGAAAAAGGTTTATATTTGTAGCTACTGTAATGGAAACTCCTGTTTGTGTTGGCCTATAGTTATTTAAGGTTAGTTTTTGTAAAAAATTTGTTAATTGATCATTTTTTACAAGTACGCACATCCATACTTTTCCAGTAAGTTTTGTGGCTTTTATAAAAAATATATAATGTGCCTCTTTATCGGTACATAACATTGGCTTATTTAGTGTTTTTACCATTGATGCTTGATTATTTGGTGTAATCATGCCAATACATATACATTTGTTACACCATACATATTTTTTTTCAATATCATATATCGTATAAGTATATAAGGTTAAGTTATTAATTGATGTAAGTACAGATGAAATATTATTATTAATTCTAAATTGCATATATATAGTCCCTTAATTATTAATATTTTATATTAAATAATATATTTTTTAATAGATGAATATATATATTTAGTATTTTTATAAAAATTGATTACAATAAGGCAATATAATAGAAATCTGCCAATTTATAATAGGTATGTATGTCAATTTTCACTATATTAAATTAATAGAGTAATCTCTATCTTTATTGTATTGTGAAAGTAGCAGTGGAAATTATGATATTAATTATTACATGTATTTTTGAAGGTTTTATAATAGCTGTTATAAGCTATTTTATTGCACTAAAAACTAGGATATCAAAATTTGATTATCATATTTTAAATATTAATAAAAATACGTTAGAAG
>NZ_CP033455.1:755807-757555 GCF_009728835.1 Ehrlichia ruminantium | reverse complement strand
ATGCTGTAAATTTATATAAAAATGAATTTGCAACGATTGATGACAAATATAAGTTATGTTTTGAAAATCTTGCTAATCGTATTTTTGAAGAAAAGACAGATAAATTCAATAAAATATCCCAAGAGAATTTAAGTAAAATATTAAATCCATTACAAGAACATATCAATTTATTTAAGAAAAAGGTTGAAGATTCATTTAGTATACATAATCAAGAACAATTTTTATTAAAAAAAGAAATTCAAAGGATTGTACTTGCAAATGAAAAGATTACTTTACAAGCTGAAAATTTAGCTAGTGTTTTAAAAGGAGATATAAAAGTTCAAGGGAATTGGGGAGAAATGATACTAGAGAAAATACTAGAAAATTCTGGGCTGCGAAAAAATCAAGATTATATTTTACATGCTACAGGCATGCATTTGCAGGATAGTGAAGGGAATAAACAACAACCAGATGCTATTATAAATTTGCCAGAAAATAAGCATTTAATAATTGACTCGAAAGTTTCTTTAGTTCATTACGAAAGATATTTTGCTACAAAATCAGAGGAATCAAAGAGTAATCTATTAAAGCAGTTTGTAGCATCTATTAGGTCACATGTGAATATATTATCATGTAAAAAGTATCAGGATATTGAAAAGTTGAGAACACCGGATTTTGTTTTGATGTTTATTCCTATAGAAGGCGCATATTCTCTTGCAATGCAGGAAGATATAATGCTACATAACTATGCATGGAATAAGAAAATAGTGATAGTATGTCCATCTACATTGCTTGCAACTTTAAAAACTATTGAATCTTTATGGAAGTTAGAATATCAAAATCGTAATACTATGGAAATAGCACGTCAAGGTGGAGCTTTGTATGATAAAATTGTTGGATTTATATCTGATATGCAAAAGCTTGGAAAACAAATGAATATCTTGCATAGTGTGTACAATGATGCAATGAAAAAGTTATCAGAAGGGCATGGTAATATTTTATCGCGTACTGAAAACTTAAAGCTTTTAGGTATTAAAACTTCAAAAAAAAATATATTGGAAAATTCGGATGAATCAAATTCATGATATCAGTGCTATAAAAGAATACATAATCTAAAAAAGTTCTATAGATTTATCTAGTGTTCTTTTGTCTAAAGTGTAACAATTAAAATTGTTTTACCATATTCTAGTAAACTATAAAGATTCTTACTAGTAATATAGTAGGTATTTGTATGCTTTATCATAATAAATGGAGATTAATCTATAGAGAATTTAAGCTAATTAAAGTAGATTATTAGTAAGTTAAGATGATTATATAGCGAATTACTTTCATATAATATATTCATAAGCACTGTATTTATAGTACGTATGTTAATGTATTGTTTATGTTGGGTAATATAAGGAGAATTATACGTGTAAAATCAACATTATCTTATTTTCATATAATAAAATAGGTATTATATAATCCTAATTATAGAAATATCAAAACAAAGTACTGATAATTACAGAATTTTACTATTAAATAATAATACCTTAATTTCAGTAGTTAAAGATACTATAAAAAATTCCGATATAAAAATTAATAATGTTTATCACTGCTGTATATATCTATAATTGGAAGAATAGTTAAATAAGGATATCTATACATACCTTTTTTATTAATAAACATAATACACTTAATTTCATGTAATAGCACAAAAGGATAAAAACAACTTATTAAAGTTGACAATAAACTCTGTAAAAATATTATTTAGCTTAAATTCTCTATAG
>NZ_CP033455.1:742718-755707 GCF_009728835.1 Ehrlichia ruminantium | reverse complement strand
CTTTTATAGCACTTATATCAGGAATTTGATTCATCCGAATATTCCACTATATATATATATATTTTTTTTTTTTTGAAACATGTTCTTAAAGGAGATTTATAAAATTATTATATAACATACTGATGTTCATGCTATTATATTTCATTTATTGTGATTATTTTGTAGTGTTCGTAACAGATACAATTTTATTTGTTACCTAAGTTAAGAGAATTTTTTTATAAGTATTTATAGTTTTATTAAAATGTGGATGTGTTTTAGTAGCTGATTTTTTTGATAAAGTATTTACATTCCAATATTATTTAATCAGGTTATTAAAGGTAAGAAATTTTAGAAAGAAATATTTAAAGTGATATATTTGTATGGTTAAATATATTTGTGAATGTTAATATAATTATTACTTTAGTTTTGTACATACATCAATATAATGGTTATATTACATAACTATTTGCTCACTAAACAACTTTTTTGTCAGAATATTGATAGAATTTACTTGCTGAATATTAAAATTGGGCATTGAAAAAATCCTATATAAAACATGATATTGCAAATAGGGTACATGATTTTTATCAAGATATGATTACCTATTAATATTAAGATCCTACGATATTGTTTTTATAATGAACAGATCTTATTGTCCAAAGATAATTATGGATAAAAGCTATGGTAGATAAATATGTCGATCATGCTGTATTGTGTATTCTTTTAAAATGTTACCTAGTGTTAATAACTTATCTCTTACAGGATCTGTGATATTATATTGCTATATCCACTTTTAGATATTTTAATAATTTTTCAATGAATCCAGAGTTAGTGCCTATAAGTAAGAAAAATTATGCATTTATTGGATCATATGAGAAATTTTATATTATCTTTTCTTATTTATTATTGTTATTTGTTATATAGCATTCCTTATTAACTACTTGAGTAATACATACGTCTGACCAAACGTTGATTGATGTTTCAAACATATCTATTATTGTATATATAGGCAGTATTATACCCATAGTATTCAATGGTATCTTCATAGATATTAAATAACTCATAGACATAAAATAACATCCCATTGGAATGCCTGCATTACCTATTGCACCTCCTGTAGCTAGAAATACCCATAATAACATTTCACTTATAGAAAAAGTATATCCATTAATTTCTGATACAAAAAGTACTGTAATAAGTATGAACGCTGCACATGCATTCATATTGATTGTTGTACAAACTGGTAGTATAAAAGATGATACTTTTTTTGATATCTTTAAATTATCTTGTGCGTAGCGTAGAGTTGTTGGTAGTGTTGCTGTTGATGATTTAGAAAAAAAAGCTACGATTAGTGCTGGCATAATACCACGAAATGTTTTTATAGTGGAAATTCCTTTGAATTTTAATAACAGTGGTAAGACAATAAATGCTTGTGTAAAATTTGCTATTATTATGCATGATAAATATTTTAATATACTGGATAAATTGTATCCATCATGGAGATTGTAAAGTAATACAGTGATAAATGACCATAGTGCCATGGGCATTAACTTGAGTATGAACTTTGTTATTTCGAGAAATGTATCAAAAAGCGCATCAAGTATTTTATTAAGTAGTTCGCACTTATTTTTGTCTGGTAATGATAATAGTGCTCCGCCTATCAAAAAAGCTAATATGACACATCCTATTATGTTATTATCTAAAAATACCTTGATAAAGTTGTGAGGTAATATGGAAATTAGGTATGATAAATAACTCTGAGTATTAACATGTTCTTTCATCCCTAATGTACTTGATATTATATTTTTATTTGATGGATCTATTAATATGTATGTGATTAATGCAATAGTGGCTGCAATAATTGTTGTAATTATTGTATAAAATGTAGTTTTTTTAATTAGAGCTTTTATTTCCATAAAGTTTGTCAGTTTGGAAATTGTTGATGTAATAGAAAAAAATACTACTGGTAAACTAATTAGTTTAAGTAAATTAATAAAAATATTTTCGCAAGTCTTAGCTAACTCAAGTACCCATGGTTCATTAATATAAAATGATGCTACTGAAAGGATTATGGGAAGTAGAATTTTAAGCATATATCTGTAAATCATAATTAAGACCATTAATGTTAAGAGCCATATTTCACAATGCTAATATGTATATATTATAAATGTGTAGTAAAAATATGTAATAAAAATCTTAGATAATAGGTTGCTTTGTAAGAGTTTTAAATTGATATATGGGTCCATAATATTATAATTGCATTAGAAACTTTATTTATATAGGTGTACAATTATGTTTTAATAGAGATATTTGTGAAAATATAGACATAATAAGTATATCTACTATAATAAAGTGTATAGTCATATTTCTTAAATTAAATACTAAAAAACCTACAATACAACGTATAAGAATATTCTATATCAAAATAATAATCAATCAATCAATATATTTATATTTTTGTCAATTAATATAGTAATGAATCACTAATATTTTTTATTTAATAGGGTTTTGATTATTTAATGTAAGTGTATAGTACTAGTATTTCTATTTTATTAGTTTTAAATATAGGAATGTTATTGTTATACAAGTATAAAATTATAGCTAATAGATAAGTGTGTTATTGCACTAGCAACATTGTTATATTACTTAGAGTTTATATGTAAAATACTTAATCCTATATAAATAATGTTTATTATTCTTTGCTTGTACTTATAATTGGAAGAATGTTAGATGTTTATGCGTTCGATTATAGTAGTTATATTGATAATACATTATAGTAATCTGTTTTAACTAATGGACCACGATTATCTGTTAAAACCCTTTCCAAAGTTGTCTTACCAATAGGAACGGGTATAGGAACCGGTATCAATAAACTCATCATTTCTAGATAAACCATTAGTACTATCAAGTGCTATACATCTCACAATACTATCACTAATATGCTGAGATACTTGAAGAACTATAGTTATATTATGTGTTTTTTAGGTATTGTATTATATTAAGTACTTATTAGATATTTAAGTTTTTTAGCTTATTTGCTTCGTCTTCTGCTATTAGTGCTTCAATTAGCTCATCTAGATCACCTTCTTTCATTATGTCTTCTAGTCTATATAATGTTAAATTTATTCTATGGTCTGTAATCCTGGATTGTGGAAAATTATAGGTCCTTATACGTTCAGATCTATCTCCAGAGCCTATTTGACTTTTTCTTAGTTGTGATATTTCTGCGTCTCTTTTTTGTTTTTCAAGATCATAAAGCCTTGCTCTTAAAACTTTCAGGGCTTTGCTTTTATTTTTATGTTGAGATTTCTCATCTTGTTGTATTACAACAAGGCCACTTGGTATATGTGTAATGCGTACAGCACTATCAGTTGTGTTAACAGATTGTCCTCCTGGTCCGCTGGATCTGTACACATCTATCCTTAGATCTTTTTCGTCTATTTTTAAATCTACTTCTTCGATTTCAGGTAAAACTGCTACTGTTGCAGCTGAAGTATGAAGTCGACCAGAAGCTTCAGTTTCTGGTACTCTCTGTACTCTATGTACTCCCGATTCAAATTTTAGTCTAGCAAATACGTTAGACCCACTTACACATAATGAAACTTCCTTATGTCCTCCTATACCAGTTGATGATGAGTTAATTTGTTCAATTTTCCAATTTTTTTTTTCAGCATATTTTATATACATTCTGTATAAGTCAGTCACGAATAATGCGGCTTCTTCGCCTCCTGTACCAGCCCTAATTTCTAAAATAGCATTGCGTGCATCATCTTTATCTTTTGGAAGTAGAGATAATTTCAGTTTGTGCTTTATTTTAGGTAACTGTTTTTGTAGTTCATAGAATTCTTCTTTTGCAAGGTTTTTTAATTCAATATCAGTTTCTTGATTGTTTATTAGTTCTTGTAGGTCTTCTATACCTTTTTGTAAAGTATTGTACTCATCTATTACTGAGATTATAGGCAATAATTCTGAGTATTCTTTTGATGCGTTTATAAAAGATTCTACACTTAACTTACTAGGATCTTCTAACAAATGTTTTAGCTTATAAAACTTTTCAGATAATTCTTCTAAACTACTATCAAAGCTCATAGCTTTGCTACCATTATTTAATAAATCTTTATAAATGTTGACTGTTCAGAGATGATAACATCTATAATATTATTTGCAAAATTTTTTTCTTTAAATTTTGATATGTGATATATACTTAAGGTTAATGCATTTTATATTTTTGTTAAATGTTAGAAATTTATGAAGCTAAAATCTATAATGTCACAATGCCAATTCATTATAGGAGCTACTAGTGTTAAGTCTTTGCCTGATTTTTCTATACCAGAAGTTGCACTTGCTGGTCGGTCAAATGTTGGTAAATCTAGCTTGATTAATGCAATAACGAACAATAAAAAAAATGCTAGGATATCATCTAAACCAGGATGTACAAAGCAAATAAATTTTTATCTAATCAATAAGGGATTAATGGTTTTAGTTGATTTGCCGGGTTATGGGTATTCTAAGGCGGATAAAGGTACTATAAATAATTATATTTGCTTGATGGAATATTACTTATTAAATAGAAAGAACTTATCAAAAGTTATGTTACTTATAGATGCTAAAGTTGGATTCAAGGAGATAGATTTAGATTTTATCAGGTGGCTTGAAATACATAAAATATTGTATCAGTTAGTCTTAACAAAAATTGATCGTGTACAAAATAGAATGCTTGATGTTATTATCAGCGATATTAAAAGCTTTGATTTAAATTTTGTTGTATATCCAATAATTAATGTTAGTAGCCAATGTAGACAAGGAATAGAGGAGTTAATTTATGAAATTGCACAATGTATCAAAAAATAGTCTTAATAAAGAAGATACCGAGTTAAACATTGAGCAATTCGGAGGGAATATTGAGTGGTTTAACATCACTAAAACATTGTCAGAATCTTTACCATATATACAGCAATTTTCTGGTGAAACGTTTATTATTAAGTATGGCGGAGCTGCTATGACGGATAAGAAATTAGCAGAAAGTTTTGCTCATGATATTGTATTACTAAAACAGCTTGGTATTAACCCAATAGTTGTACATGGAGGAGGAAACAAGATTAATGAATTTCTAGAAAAAGTAAATAAGAAGAGTACATTTATTAATGGGTTGAGAGTTACTGATGCTGAAACACTTGAAATTGTAGAAATGGTACTTTGTGGATTAGTTAATAAAAATATTACACAGCTAATTAATAGAGCTGGAGGTAATGCGATTGGATTATGCGGCAAAGATGCTAATTTAATAGAGGCAAAGAAAATTTGCTATACTTATAAAGAAGATCAGTCAAATAATGTTGAAAAAATTCTAGATATGGGTTTTGTTGGTGAACCCCATGATGTTAATACAGATTTATTATTTTTCATGGAAGAATCTGATTTTATTCCCGTCATAGCTCCTGTATGTAGTGGTGAAAATAATCTTACGTATAATGTTAATGCAGATTTAGTAGCTGGTGCTCTTGCAAATGCTATGGCTGCTGCTAAATTAATTATTTTAACAAATGTTTCTGGGGTCACTGATAGCGATGGTAATTTAATCTCTGAGTTGTCTGTAAGTAATGCAGAAAGTTTAATTGAAAGTGGTATTGCACATACTGGTATGATTCCTAAATTACAAACTTGTATTAAAGTTGTGAAAGAAGGTTATGGATCTGCCCATATTGTTGATGGTAGAATACCTCATGTGTTATTATTAGAATTATTTACTGTGCATGGTACTGGTACAATGGTAGTTAGTGGGATGTAGTATCTTAAACTGTAATATTTATTCTAATGTATCCATATGTATTTCTCTGTTAGAGAAGTATTAAACCTAAATATATGAACATAGTATGATAATTGTTATACAAGTTACTAGTATTAAGTTTTTTGTACATATGTATTATAAATCTATATTTGGTATTATTATATATACCATACCATATAGTGCTTATAGATATAGTATCTATTTATAGTAAGGTATTAAAAAGTTTATTCTTTATTGATTGTAGTAATATTGTGTGACACAGAAATTAAGGACAAAAGCAAGTAATTGTTTTTCTCAGAATTGGTATTACAGTTTGTATAAATGATTATATTATTATGATTTAATTGTTAATAATACTACTACACTGTTAGCTAATTGTGAAAGCTGAAATTAGTATTCTTAAAGAATAAGGTAATTTAATATATTACTTGAACTACCTTGGGATATTTTATTGAATTTATCTGTTTTTTCTTTAAAAATATGATTGATAAGATTTTTAAAACATAACTTATATTTGTCATCAATCACTGCAAATTCATTTTTATGTAAATATAGTATTTCCAGATTTCTTTTTTCATATCTTACTGCTGTAAGCTGATTTTTTATATCACGTAATTCATTATTTAAAGTGTCATTCTTATTTTTTATGTGATATTATATTCTATTTATTTTTATATATTATAAATGAAAAATCAAACTCATATAAATCGTGCACCTGTTATAATGGCAAATTGTGTAAAAGCTTTTTTAGGAAAAGATTAGGTGAATATGCACTTTATAATTAACTTCAGTAATTAAAGACCTTATAAGAAGTTCCGATATGAAAATTAATAGTATTTATTACTGCTTGTGTGCATCTATAATTAGAAGAATAAATGTTCCAAGTATTGTAGATATTATGGTTAATTTTCAGCAAGAAGAATCCTTAAGTAGGATAAAATATGCAAGAGATATGGAATAAATAAATGACCTATATTTAGTAATACACTAATTTCAGTTGTGCATGCTAACATAAATATTTATAATATTGATTTCTAAATCTATGTGATTTTTTGCATTACAAAAAGTTTAGATTTCAAATTATGCTTTTGATTAATTACTAATAGAGCATGTTTCTAGATATAAAAGATTTACATATTTTTATTAAATGTAGTAAAAATATTTGAATGTTTTACTGTGAAATATTTAAAGAATATCAGCATATAGTAAGTAAAGTTATAAATATATGTGCCTGCCCATAAATAAAATATAAGTAGATTTTGATATTTTACCGTTTTGGTTACACTTTTATCCTAATTTATATAACTGACTCTAGTCTTGAATAGTCCTTAAAGTCTCATGAGTAATAATTAATAGTTGGTGCTACAATCCCAGACTCAGAAGTATATAGACCTGGCTTTGCCAAAATTGCCCTATTCTTATCAAAAGCATGTGGGGACTTTAGTATCATATCTTAGACTAATATAATTCAGATAACTACCATTGATTTTACCTAGTGTAATACTAAATATAGTAAATTATTTAAAAGCATAATGTCTTGTAGGTTATGTAGTGTGTTCAATTCCTTACTAAGAATTGATTATAACATCAATATTACCTATGTTATAAACAGTTTAGTGCATATGGGACTTTATAAACATTTAGCCAAAAAATTCTAGTAACAATGTAGAAAAAGGTTATATAGGTGATGAAGTATGTAATAAAAGCTTACACATATTACAAATAAGTGAGAAAATTGATTATCTAAAGTTGTATTAGTTGACATTGTTTGGCATTATTAATATGCTACTTAGGTTGTTAGGTTATTTTTTGATAAAAACCAACTTTTGTATATAGAACTGCAATTTTATGTAAGGTGAGGATATGTATTATTTATTTATATAGTGGTTGTTGATTTATAATAAAAGTATGTTAAATATATATTTATCATAGTAGTTATTTTTTTTAATTATATTCTTGATTGTTTTAACAGTTGGTGTTAGATTAGGGTTAGGGTTTTTTTGAGGGTAAGTTTAGGTGTGTAAGAAAGTAATATATATATCTAGCGCTATAACTTATTTTATCCTTACAGTGAGTAATGCTTATGCTAATGATTTCTCATTGTCTGGTAATGTAAGTTTACAGCATGGTATTAATAATAAGGATTATACAAGAGGATTGGTTAATGCGGATTCAAAATTGTTATATTCTTATACTGTAAAAAATGATATTAAGGATAAGTTTACAGTTGGTTCATGTGTAGGAATTAATGTAAAATTTGCATCTGATATTGTAGATGAGGATCGTTATGCTGCAAACCAGTACCTGTTAAATGTAGGTGCTAATACTGCATATGTTTTTTTAACATTACCTGATATAGGTAGTATGGAAGTAGGTTTAACAAAACCTGTTGCTAATTCTATGAGGATTTCTTCTTCTAATGTTAGTGTTGGGTCAGGTGGAATTAGTGGTAGCTACTTGGATCACATTAGTTTAAGATATGATGCCAAGTACCCATATGGTTTTGATAAGAATGGGGCAATTTTGGCAAAGCCAGGCCTATATACTTCTGAGTCTGGGGCCGTAGCACCAATTATTAATTACTACTCACGAGACTTTAAAGGTGTTAAGGCTGGATTTAGCTATATACCTAAAGATAAAGCAAATGGTTATAATGACATTATTAATGTAGGCGTTAAGTATGAAACCAAGCTATCAAATTTTAACTATTCTTTATCAGGGGTAATAGAACATGCTCGTCTGAATGGTGAACAATATAATGATTTAGTAGCTTATAATGTTGGATTATCAGTTAATTATAATGATTTTACAATCTTAGGCTCATACGGTAACTTAGGTAAGTCTGGTAAAAAGACTATCTCTGTCAATAGTGCAAATTATGTAGTCCTTGGTAGTGAATACTATGATTTAGGAGCAAAATTTGAAAGGAATGGGTTTAGCATAAGTGCTAGTTATTTCTATAGTAATAAGGATCTTAAAAAGAGTGATCAGAGTAATGTAGAACAACACTCACTTTCAGTTTATGCTTTAGGTTTGGAAAAAGTCTTAGTTGACAAGTTATCAGTATATGGTGATCTTGTTTGTTTTTCTGTTGATAAGCCTTCTACATCTGCTCAACAATCAGGTTATGTATTTTTAGTCGGTACAAAGTTTAAGTTCTAAAGTATAAAACTTTACTAGACATGGGTGTGGTATTTACACTATATAGTGAGGTATTTAACCTATATTACAAGTGGTAATGGTGGTATGTTATTATTTATCTTTACTTCACAAGGTATAACATACCTTTCTATTTACCAGCTATGTCCTTTATTAGCTGTATATTAATGTGTTTGCTTAAAAATATTGAGAATTTTTAATATTATTGTTTTTTTGTATCTTACTAGTATAGTGTTTTGATAAGAATTAAATATCATGTTAGTTATTTGCTTTTATGGTAGTAATTTACTGATAAATAGGGTGTTGGTTTTTTTATTTTGTGAGGTTAATGCTTTACATCTATAACTGTTGAAAATCTTCTTTAATAACTGACATTTTTATTGAAGTAATCGGTACTACATACTGTTTACTTTTTATAATACTATTCTGTTTATTTTTTGCAGTCATTAACAATACCTTTAATTTTTATATAATATGTTATTATATTAAGTATAGTAGATATGTATTAAGTAAGGTAATTACCTAATTTATAGAGAATAAATCTACTGCTGTATTTAATGCATTTAGTGGTAACTTGTTTTATATTTTTATAGTGCAAGTTTACATAGTAAGTATTTATAGCTGACTATTTTTGGTTTATTCCTTTTTTATAATTAAATATGCTTTAATATGCTAATTGTAGTGCAAATATTTATGTTTAAACTTATAGAGGTATATTTTATAACTAATTAGCATTGGTGATGTTATAGTTATTTGTAATGTACTTGAAATACCTGAATACATTAGTTAGTAAATTGATAATACAAATTGTAAATAGTGTAAAATATGTTTTTTTACTCTATGAATATATATATGTATTTATAATATATCAAGGAATTACCACTTAAGCAATTAAGAAATCGGTATCATGAAATTAGTATATTCACTAAATTAGAGATTTTTTTATATATAAAGTTGATTTTTTGGTTAGATGAAAATTTATACATATTCTGCTTATACATATTGGCACTACTAGAATTATTTCACCACATTCTAGTAGACTTTATAAGGGTTATTTTCTATATAAAACACTATATATAGCAAGTAATATGAAATACAATTAAGGGAAATCAAACTTCATATACCAAAGCTCTTATGTCAGGTTAAATAACGAATTAATATAAGTATTATTTATATTTTAACTCTATACTTATAATTTATCTATAAACATTAGATATAGTGTTTGGAGAGGTAGATAGGTAAGAAATGGCATCTAATATACAAAAAACTGCGATACAAGTGATGAAGAATTCAGGTTTGATGGAGAGAGCCTAAAACAAGCGAATAAAACATTTACTAGATATCCTCTTTATGGTATGGAATTTTAAATCTTAATTTATTAGAATCAACTATAACAGATAAGACAGTATTAGTATCTATTATGATGGTAAGTGATGAAATTAGTGTTATTTAACCAATAGAAAAAAGTGGTTTGTAAGCCTGATATATTTATATAGATTTTACCATTTGAAGTATACTAGTATTAATAACAATTCTTACTAGTAATATATTAAGTGTTTGTATGTTTTATCATAGTATAAAATTAAGGAATGCGTTTCATCATACGTAATATTAAATGTATTGAGTAATTCCTTAAATTTATACTTTATTTAGCTTTCTGATGAGATACTTTAACTTGCAAGAGGTATTATTTATGTCTTATTTATATATGTCCTGAATGTTTAATATAATGATAAAGTGTTTTACATATTTCTCATACTATCCGAACCTTATTCTTGACATAAAGTGTTACTACATACATAATTTAAAGCTATACTACTTCATAATTAACAATGTCTAATCACGTTAAAATTACACCAATGACTTTAAACTTTGGTCCTCAACATCCTGCGGCTCATGGTGTAATGCGTTTAGTTTTAGAAATGGGTGGAGAAGTTATAGAAAGAATAGATCCGCATATTGGGTTATTACATAGAGGAACTGAAAAATTAATTGAATATAAAACATATCTTCAAGCTTTACCATATTTTGATCGTCTTGATTACGTATCTCCTATGGCTCAAGAACATGCGTACTCTTTGTGTGTAGAGAAATTACTAAAATGTGAAATACCAATTAGGGCAAAGTATTTGCGTGTTATTTTTTGTGAATTAACGAGAATATTGAATCATCTATTGAACATATCAAGTCAAGCATTAGATATAGGTGCTATGACTCCTCTATTATGGATGTTTGAAGAACGCGAAAAAATTCTTAATTTTTATGAAAGGGCATCTGGAGCTAGATTTCATTCAGCTTATATTCGTCCTGGAGGTGTAGCAGCTGATGTTCCTGAAGATTTAATAGATGATATATCTAAATTCATAAACGCGTTTCCTAAGTTTATTGATGATGTAGATAGCTTATTAACTGAAAATAGGATTTGGAAACAACGTAATGTTGATATTGGTGTAGTATCTAAAACACAAGCTTTGGATTGGGGTTTCTCAGGACCAATGTTGAGAGCATGTGGAATTCCTTGGGATTTACGTAAAAGTCAACCTTATGAAATATATGATGAGTTGGAGTTTAAAATTCCAGTAGGGGAAAAAGGGGATTGCTATGATAGGTACTTAGTGAGGATGGCAGAAATTAGAGAATCTATAAAGTTAGTTGAACAATGCTTAAATCGTATACCGAATGGTCCTGTAAAAACAGATGATAGAAAAATTGCTCCACCAAAAAGATCAGAAATGAAAAAATCGATGGAAGCATTGATACACCACTTTAAATTATATTCAGAAGGTTATAGTGTACCTGCTGGGGAAACTTACATGGCTGTTGAAGCTCCAAAGGGTGAATTTGGTGTATATATAGTATCTGACGGAACGAATAAACCTTATAGGTGTAGAATTAGAGCTCCTGGATTCGCTCATTTGCAAGCAATAGATATGATGGCAAAAGGTCATATGTTAGCTGATTTAACAGCTATAATTGGATCATTAGATATAGTGTTTGGAGAGATAGATAGGTAAGAAATGGCATCTAATATACAAAAAAACTGTGATACAAGTGATGAAGAATTTAGGTTTGATAAAGAGAGCCTAAAACAAGCAAATAAAGCACTTACTAGGTATCCTCAGGATAGAAAGTCTAGTGCAGTGATGCCATTGTTATATATTGCTCAAAAACAATGTGGTGGATTTATTCCTATAGCTGCTATGAATTATATAGCAGATTTTTTGGATATGAGGCCAATACATGTATATGAAGTTGCTAAGTTCTATTCGATGTATAACTTATCTGTAACTGGTAAGTACTTAATACAGGTGTGTCGGACAACTCCATGTTGGTTATGTGGTAGTGATGATATTTTAAAAACATGTAAAAAATTTTTGAAAATAGATGTTGGAGGGACAACAAGTGATAATTTATTTACTTTAAAAGAAGTAGAATGTTTAGGTGCTTGTGTTAATGCTCCAGTTGTACAGATCAATGATGATTATTATGAAAAATTAGATCCTGACAAGATAAAAAGTATACTAATGGAATATAAAAAGAAAGAAAACATTATTACTGATTAAGTTTTTGAGTGATGTAATAGTTGTCTAAATCATGGTTTTGGTTAAAAATATTACTAGTTATATATAAGAGTTTTAGTTATAAGTATTATAAAAATATAATGATTTATTAAATGCATAACTATTTTCATTGATTATGTTTTTAAATATGCTTTTTATGTGGCAATACGTAGTATTTTGATTTATCAATATATATTGAAAAATATCAAAAAAAATAATAAAGCAGTAAAGATAAGTCTAATATGATGAATATGAAAATTATAAACTGATTCACAACATACTAAATTATTTCATCATTTGATGGTAAGCTATGTATGAATACTCACAGCTACCTAGCAATTGGTTATTGACATGGCATGTGTGTGTTCTTGAGTCAGTAAGATTTTTGTATTTTATTGTAAATGAGTTAAATGTTTCAGTAGAGATTGTATACGATATATAAGTATACATTAATTCCTAGTATTCTTATACTTAATACAAACATACGTTGTTTCCAAATCCTA
>NZ_CP033455.1:696825-742618 GCF_009728835.1 Ehrlichia ruminantium | reverse complement strand
AATCATCACTAATGACACACTGAACAACATTTTGTGCATTTATTTTTGAAGAAAATGAGAAAAAAGAGGATTATGTCTTATGCAAAATATATTACATGGTAAATGAAGAAAACCTCCATGTATACCTCTTCACCTAACTCCTTTAATACCAATGATTCGTGAAAACGATGGTCCTTCACACACGAAATTTGACAAGTCATATCGACATTAATAAATAATAAAATTGTAAGTGGTATAGGCAATATATATGCTATAGAAGGTCTCTTTACAGCAAAAATTTTACCAACTAGACTACAACAAATATATCATTTATAGAATGTAAGGCAATTATACAAAGTGTAAAAAATATTCTACTGTTATCAGTAACACATGGTGGATCAAGTATTAAAGATTATAGATCTCCCACAGAAATAAAGGGAAATTTTCAAAATTATTTTTCACTTTATAATAGAGCAGGGCAATTATGTTATATATGTAATAATCAGATTGCAATTATAAAACAGTACGGTAGAAGTACATTTTTATGCTATAAGTGTCAATTTAGTTGCAAAAAAACAACTATTTATTTAGAATAAAACTACTACCGTAATGTGCAATTTTAACATGCTATAATCTATAAGATAAGCAAATTAAACAATGTATTACAGTACTACAAGAAATTATTTATATGGTTACTTCTGTGCCACTAGCTGTTCAAGTATATCAGTACACTATCAACTCTATAGTAATATTAGTAGTATAAAAATATTAATTCACCTATGTTTCATAATGATGCAGTCCCCATGATCTAGCTTTAAATACATATGGTTTTAAGGTTAATACTCCAACTGGACAAAGATCTATTATATTACTTGATAATTCTGAACTAATATGATTAGAAATGTAAGTATCTATTGTTGCTGGAAGTTATGAAAATAAGTATGAGGTTTCATAAAACATTATAATAAAAAAATGAGTTATAGCAGGTTAAATAACAATTAATACAAATATTATCTATATTTTAACTCTATGTTTCTAATATTTATCTACAAACATTTTTATGGTAATGAAGTAGATTTAATAGTGTTACTGTCTTTTGCAGTAGCATTACTTATATTATTTATTATATATAAATTGAATTAGAAGCTTTTATGTCTCGTAGCAATAACCAAAATAATAATAATGCATATATTGGAAGTAGTAGATATTTTGAAGATGCATTGGACTGGTACTGTGGTCGATATTTATTCTGTATTACCGAACGTGCTTGGTTATCAGCCGTAACATTCTTCTTATTTTACTTAATCTTAGTATTATTGTTCAATATATACTCATATTTTCCATTAAAAACAGACTTCTCATTTGTAAAATATACAGATCGCTATACTGATGAGTTTTCTGTAATAAAAAAATTAAGCACTAATAATGAAGATAGTGAAGAGACATTGTTATCAAGATATCTTGTTGCACAATATGTAAAAAGATATGAATCATATATGTATGATGATTTAGAAAGCCAATTCAATTTTATAGAAAATAATTCTTCAAGGAAAATATATTTAACCTTTAAAGAAATGAGAGATCCTAGTAACCCGAGTAATTCAAAGTATAATTCAAAAGCTCTATCAATTAATGCTACAGTTGATAAAGTTGATTTAATGTCACAAAATTTTACTTCGCTTAATAAAGCTGTTGTAACTTTTAAAACAAAAATTGCTGTCAATGGAGTAACGTCTCATACTGAATCTCATAAAGTACTACTAAGCTTTTCTTTATCTAGTATTAAAATGGCTAGCTCAGGAATTATGCCATTAGAGTTTGTAGTACATGATTATAAAAAGTTAGACTAATTATTAAGTTAAATGCCTTGTTTGTTATGACATAAAGTTCTATAATTCATTTGTGCTATTCTATCTCCATAATTAATGGTATATGACTCATTTCCTAAGTTAATCAAAATTACCATTATTTCTCCACGATAATCTACATCTATACTGCCTGGAGTATTAAGTACAGTGATGCCAAACTTTAAAGCTAATCCAGATCTTGGTCTAAATTGAAAATTTTTGATTTTATATTAAAAATGGATTACGTTGCTAAGGAGATAATTTTTTATATTAGTGTCCGTCATATTTTTTATTAACTGTTTCATAATCTACATATATTTCTATTCCATTGTTTGATGGAATATCGAATCCTATTTGTCCATTGAAATAGTTAATGGAAAATCCATCATTTTTAATAGAATCATCATAATAGATTTTTACTGTGTTGAATACTGGTTTTCTTATTGTACGTATATATAAAATTGCCCGACTTAATATGTTTTAACTAGTTGAAAAGTTGTTTAATAATTATTTCCTATTCCTATTTTTTGTTTTGTTGCTTTATAATCTGCCTAGTCTTTTAAACTAGAACCAGTAAACTGTTTATAACATAGGTAACATTTATATTCATTACTATTATTTTGGTTATTGCTACGAGACATAAAAGCTTCTAATTCAATTTATATATAATAAATAATGCAAGTAATGCTACTGCAAAAGACAGTAATACTATTAAATCTACTTCATTGATGTTATAATCAATTTTTAGTAAGAATTGAACACACTACATAATCCACAAGGCGTTATGTTTTTAAATAATTCACTATAACTAATTATATACTTTATGTAGTAAGAGTAACATATTGGATTCCTATATTATTATGGTTAATCCATCTCTTTAAATATACCAGAATATTTTCCTGCAATAAAAGCTCACAGTGTACCAAAAATCATTCAATATTTAACAAAAAAAGTTAGTATTGCAGAAGTCATAGCAATAACACAAAAAAACACAAGACACTGTGCTAAACTCAATATACATGGTGCAAAAATCAATTTCTTTAAGCATTATTTTATGAATCCTACAATCAAGTAGTTCACTGGAAATACTAAATAAAAGACTATACTTTTTTAAGGTATTAAATAGTAATACCTTAAAAAATGCAAATTACATTATCTCACAAGAAAGCTAAACATAGTAAAAATAGTAGAGTTATCACATAAGTTTGAAACATTAGTACATACAGATGTTGTTGTTTTCTGTGGTTGAAGTTTTGGTGTAATTTCTTATTCCAAATGATAATTCTCTGATACGATTTTTTATTATTAAGCTGTAGCATTAATTGAAATAGCTTTTGAATTATACTTTGAATTACTCAGGTTAGTGGGATCTCTCATTTCTTTAAAGGTTAAATATATTTTCCTTGAAGAATTATTTTCTATAAAATTGAACTGGCTTTCTAAATCATCATACATATATGATTCATATCTTTTTACATATTGTGCAACAAGATATATAGTTAAAATTTATGAATGAAAATATATACTTTGATTGTAAGAAAGTTATTTTAGTTCCTTACAAGCATGCTGATTTAAGAACATTACCCTGACATACTTAATTTTACACTCGACAGTTATGCATTTTTGTTTCATGATAAAATATCAACTTACTATAATTTAATTATATACTCTCCCATTTTCTTTTTCCCAAACTACTTGTAAATGTACATAAAAAACTGACAAATTTTTTGTTCAGGCAGAATTATAGTTGATCTGTAATTATTGGAATTTCTTTGTATATTTGTTTTGAATCACAGTTTACAATTACTCCATTATTATCTTGCGCGATTTTTACAGATATCTTAGACTTACCGGATGTTGTAGGTCCGGTAATGATTAATATATTATTCGTTTTGTAGGTTTAATATATCGTAATTCAATCGTTTAAGATTACTATATTAAATTACTAATATATTAGAGAAAGTTGTTAGGTTTATAAAAGCTTAGAAAGCAAATGAATATTTTATATAGTGTATAAAATAATATGATGAAAAAGTTATTGAGCTGATAGAAAGCTACTTTCTTCATGAAGATTGTAGCTTTCTTCAAGCTTAAAAATTGTATTTATTATATTATCTAATTTTTATAGTATACAGAGTTCTTCCTCTGATGAACTCTGTGAAATCTGTTGATCAGATAATATTGTTGTTAGTGCTGCTATCCCTTCTCCTCCTTCTTCCTCATCTTGTTCTTGTTCTTTTATTATCTTTTCTATTTCTGCTCCTCCTTCTCCTTCTCCATCTTCATTTTGTTTTTTTGTTATCTTTTCTATTTCTTCCTTTTCTTCTTGTTCTCTTTCTTTTTTTAATTCTTCTAATTTTAACAGTAGTTGATGTCTTTTTTGAGTAACTTCTTCTTTTGTACTTAGATCATCTTCACTTGAAACTGATGCTGATGATGAAGATTCTCTAAATTGTTTCCTTATTTGCAGTAGTCGTGACTTTATTGGTCTATGTTTTTTTGAAGTACTTGAACATGGACTTGAATCATCATCTTGTGATATTGCTGGGGATGATTCACTTACTGTACTACTATGACTTCCACTATCAGTTGGTGACTGTAGCTCTTCTCCAGTTAAGATATTTCCTACTATTTTCCCAAAATGTTGTAACATACGTGCTTCATCAAATGGAAATTTCGAGCTTCCTTTTGTATGTACTCTAACGCATTTTATGTCACATATATGTATAATATCTACAAGAGGAATATGTTTAGTTTTCTCACAAAGATTTTTGAAAGTTATAATATCTTTTTCATATACTAAACAATATATATCGCATAGTAGATATTTAGATAATGTTTCTTTTTCATCTAAATAATGTACCCTACATAATTCAGGGGTATTTAATACAACATTAGTTAAAAGTCTGCTTCTTATTAAAAATAAAGATGTACCTTGAGGATGTGGTAGAAGATTCTTTGGATAAATACTAGCAGGATAAATTACTAATCCTTTGCTAGGATCTATAGTATTACCTATACAACGTGCTTTTTTAACTACCATATCTTTTTTATATAAAGCGCAAAGTGTAGGTAATATTTTACATAGAGTGTTATTTGCAGTTACTTCAAATTCTTCCAATTTATCAATTAGTCGTCGAGGATCGTTGGTAAAGTATTCAAATTCTGCGTTATATGATCCTATAGAGTTTATTATTTCTTCTTCGGTAATCTGTAAAGTATGCATTTCTTGTGTATGCAATTTTACACATTTTACAGAACAATGTTGTATTATGTCTTCAAAATATGGTTTTTCTTGTGCATCATGACATTCATCGACAAATTTTCCAAGTGCACGTTTTTCTACAATGCAATATATATCACATTTTATATAAGGGGATAGTTTTTCACTCTCTGTTAATCTGGCAGCAGATGCTAATAACTCACTAGCTAGTATAGCGTGACTTGATATCTTCATCCTTATAATGAATAGAGAATTATTTTTTGGAATAGGCAACAAATCTATTGGACATTGAAGCTGAACTCTTAATACTCCATCGTTTCCAGTATTTCCTATGCATCTTATAAAAGATACCTGTCTTCCACTGGATTGAGTACATATTTCATTACATAAACCATTATTTATCGCCATGAGTTGCTGCATTTTTTCTTTGTGCAAATCACTGTTGCGTTTAAAAATTGCATTCAATCCTGCTACATCAACTAAGTAATATTCTATAGGATGGGATGTATCTTTTGTTGTTAAGTGTATGTATTTAATAGTTGAATGTTTAATGACGTCTTGATATGGTATTGCTGGGATGTCAACACCCCACGGCTTGGTAAATCTGAAGAAGTTTTCTTCATTTACCATACAATATATTTTACATATGACATAACCATCTTTTTTTTCACTTTCTTCAAAAATAAATGCATCAGATAATTGTTTAGAATCAGAGTTTACTATAATATCAACTGGTATAGTAGCACTTATTCGAAATAAAGATGTATTTTTAGGAGCAGGCAGTAGATTTTTTGAACATAGGAATATTGTTAGTTGACCTTGATCGGTATATCCTACACAATCAATATCTAGTATTTTTACTTGCTCAGGTACAAGATTGATAGCGCTACATAAAAGATCAGATACTTCTCTTTTATCTGCAAATGGATTTTCAGAATTAAATGGCATAACAGGTAACTATTAAATATATAAACACATACATTATAATATATTCAAAATATATTAATATTGCAAGGATATTATTATATTCTTTATATATAATTTAGTGATGTCATTGTAATAATACTGTCTAACTTTTGATATTTCAGAATAAAATACTTAAGTTGTTTTATGGTTTATTAAGGGTACACATATGTATGTTTTCTTTTTTAGATAACAGCAATGTAGGAAAATGTTATTCCTTTTACATTATTATTTAATATCTGTATTACTAAATTATATGTAATTTTTTTGTAAAAATATACAGTTGAACTAATATAGTACTTAATTTATTTATTATATATTATATTATTATAATGTTTTATCTATATTTATACACTTACTTGTAATGTTTATGTTTTTTTTATATCAATAAATTAATATAACTAATTAAAATATAATAGTTAATAATATTAATTTTAATATATGCCACATAATAAAATCGTAAAGATTGTCAATAAAACACTATGTAGCAAGATAGATTTGCTTACTGACGTTAGAATCAGGAGATGTTATTGTATAGGAAATACAGTAAATAGTGATAAATCATTACGAGTATATATTGATAAAACTCATAAAAACAAACAGCCACCGATTTTACCAGATGGACAGTCTTTATTTTTATTAACATTAGCAGTACCTACTGATATCTTAAAAAATGATTACCATTTGAGAAGAGCGTTCTTATTATCTAATGAAGAATCGCAAAGAAAGTATATAAATGTTAAGGTATGCTTTTTAATAGATGGAAAAAATCTTGAGAGTTTTAGATGCAATGTACTTTCTTTGCAAAAACCAGCATGTAACTATTTAGTAAAATATGGTACTAGTTTATTTGCTAGACCATTAATAAATTGCTTTCATACATATAAGTGTGATGAATATTACTGTTTAGTACGTGTTATAGGATTACAAGCGGATTTTATAATAGACGAAAGCGAAAAAGAAAAGTTGTATTTATATGGTAAGAAGTATTGTTATAAAATTTTCTCACATATGCATAATAAATCGTTTGATGGAAACGTATTGTCTGCTATTCAAGAAGATAGCGGTACAGAAGAAGAGCAACCAGTAAAAGAATTAGTTGAAACTTGCGTTGAATCTTTATCATTAGGTAAGAATGTGTAAAAATGTTTTAAAAGAGATGTTAGTATCAGAAACTCTACCATTATCTTTACCTCTAACAAGAAATAGATAATTTAGTCTACTCTTCTTAGTGGATTCAGCAAAATTTTTATTACTTAGTTTACTTTTTCTTAGTATATCTTTTGATTCTGAAAAAGATGTATCTTTTTCAATTTTACTATTCAATGATTTTTTATAAGAAATTTTTATTAGTTGGTTATTTTGTGTAAGGTTTGAATTAAAAAATATGTGAAATTTTATTGAAATCTATATGATTTGTTCATGTGTTAAAATGGGATATCACATTAAAATATTAGATAAAATGAGTTTAGAAAATTTTATCACTACTACAAAGTCTATAGTTAGACTCTTACTAACTTGTGATCATTTAAATCAGAATAAAACGTACTTTAAATATCTCTGACGTATAAGTATTGAGATACTATAAAATATAAGTTGATACTTTGCTTTTATAGTAAATTTAATTTTATCTATCTATTGCTTACTCATATATCAATATAATATGTGATTATGATAAAACTTAATAGATCTTTAGAAGTATCAATTTAATTTTGTATATATGTTATTTGATGGTATAAATTTTTTATAGACAAATTCCAATAATTGATCGTGAGATTCATAAAATAGTGCATTAGGAAATTGATTTCTGAACCATGTATACTGACGTTTAGCATAATGTCTTATGTTTTTTTGTGTTATTTCTATCACTTCTTCAATACTAATTTTTTTCGTTAAGTATTGAATAATTTCTGGTACACCGTGAGCTTTCATTGCAGGAAAATGTTCTGGTATATTTAAAGACATTAAATTTTCTACTTCTTCTATTACAGATGAATTAATCATATTAGTAAAACGGTCATTAATTTTTTGATATATTTCCTGTTTTGGTGGCATTAGTACGCAAAGTGTAAAATTATCAAGAATTGGCTTACGTTTTAGTTGTTCTTGTAATTTAAATATCGAAATACCCATCTGTTCCATAACTTCATATGCTCTTAGTAATTGATACGAGTTATTATAATGTAAACGCTTTGCCATAGGGTCTTTTTCTATTAATAATGAATAAAATTCTTTATTTCCTATGGTATCTAATAGCTGTTTAGTTTTGTACCTAACGTTGTCATCTATTGCAGGAATCTGAGATAATCCATGTATTATGCTGCTAATATACATTCCACTACCTCCGGTGATAATTACTAGTTTATTATCTTTTGATATTTGCGATATTTCTCTTTTTAAATCCTTTATCCATTCTGCTACAGAATATTGTGTTACAACTGATACATATCCATACAATCTATGTTGTACAAAAGTTTCGTTTAATTTTGGTTGATCTGTAATTATTGGAATTTCTTTGTATATTTGTTTTGAATCACAGTTTACAATTACTCCATTATTATCTTGCGCGATTTTTACAGATATCTTAGACTTACCAGATGCTGTAGGTCCGGTAATGATTAATATATTATTCATGGTGTCTATACATAATTAATTATTATGGTATGTAGAATTATAATAAAAATATAGTATAAATGAACAATTAGTCATTTTGTTGTACAAAATTTTAGTTAAGTTAGGTGAATTATAATGAGTGATGACTCTAAAAAAACAAGTGATTCAAAGTTTGCTAAGCAATTTGCTAATAATAGAAAGAGTATAGGAAGTGGAAGCGGGGGATTTGCCCAGAGATATAACAATCCTAATGCGATTTCTAATAAAGCAGCAAAATTTTCTGATACATTAAGTAGTAAAACTGAAAAAGATGCATCTTTTTCAGAATCAAAAGATGTACTAAGAAAAAGTAAACTAAGTAATAAAAATTTTGCTGAATCCACTAAGAAGAGTAGGCTAGATTGTCTATTTCTTGTTAGAGGTAAAGATAATGGTAGAGCTGCTTGGCATTATGTGTTAGTAGATAAACCTAAAAGAGAAATGTTTCTTGCTAAAAGTAGGTCAGGATCCATAGATGTTGCTTTATATGGGCAAATACTATATTCTGGCTGGGGAGAAAATCCACCGCAAGATATAGTGAAAAAAATTGAAGATGAGTTTGGTGTTTAAAGTATAACATATTAAAATATATTGTTCGTTATTTGATGAATCACTATATAGCTAAAAAAGGAAAGACTTCGTGGAAATACATAAAATAGCACTTATAGATTTTACAAAAAATAATAATATAATAGAATATATAGTAAATAATTTTAATGTTCCAATCATTTTAATAAAGCTATGTAATGTAAAGGATAATAGTCTGCAAGAAAATAGCTCATTAAAAATTGTGAATATAAATGGTGACCTTTCTTGTCTTAAAGAAGTAAATTGGATAATAAATCTCTATGATGAAGAGCAGGATACATTATTTTTACATCATGTATATGATAAAATAACTCATTATCTTAGTGATCATATAATTATTTCATCTAATTCTATTTTCTTGTTGGATCTTATAGAAAGTAAAGTGCTAAATAATATATGCTATAATCTAATGATTATAGATTTTGTTAATTCTGATAACGTAATAAAACTGATACAGTGTGCTCTTTATAAAAAAAGAAGTGAGGGTAGGGCAGTTGACATGTTGTTACATAGCTTCAGCTATGCCAATTTAATTATATGCAATAATACTCCAGGTCTTGTATTAGATAGAATTATGTCATTCTTACTAGTAATTTCGTTGGTGGGAGCTTGTGATTTTCATATCAATGTAGAAGAAGTTGATTTTATTATTGCTAATAATCACATTGGGATACCGTCTGGTATATTTAAAATATTAGACAAAATGGGTTTGGACAATTTTGTTACTACTACAAAGTCTATAGTTAGACTCTTACCAATGCATGATCATTTAAATCAATTATATAATTTGATACCTCAAATAGTATTTCAAATGATTTCTGATGGTTATACTGGTTCTACAAGTGATATTGGTGGTTTTTACAGGTCTTATGAACTTTATAATGGATATAATGATCAGGTTATAGATTTATATACTGGCTTATATAGGTCTGTATCTTATGTCAATCATGAATTTGGAAATATTCAAAGTTTATTTAATGTTGGTAATAAGTATGGAAAATTCATGCGTTATATATGGTCAAACACTTTAGTGTATATTGCTTCTTTAGTGCCAGAATTATCTTCTAATATATCAGTGATAGATAAAGCACTAAAATTAGCATATGAGTGGAAATATGGCCCATTTGAAATTATCGATATGTTAAATAATTGTGATAACAATAATAAATCTTGGTTTTTTGAGTCTGCTATAAAATATGATAATTTGCCAAAAATTTTATCATTAAATAAGAAAATGTATAATAGTAAAGGTCAATATTTAAACGTAGAAGATGGAAATTATAGGTCATAAAAATGAGACCTGTTAGTAATTTTTTATTACATAATGTATATTATGGAAAATGTGCATTCAGAAAACAAAATCTATTATTTTCTGTAATTCAAGTTTATTATGACATATTGCAAGAACCAAAAAAATTGATGTTATAATCAATCTTAGTAAGGAATTGAACACACTACACAATTACACACATAATCTACAGAATAATTCACTGTACTGTAAATTATATACTTAATATAAAAGGAACGTTTATGGATCCTGACCTACTTTTAGCTTTATGTAATAAGAATAATGTTTTGTAGGTTTAGTGTATCGTAATTTAATCGTTTAAGATTACTATATAATAACTTGCTAATATATTATAGAAAGTTGTTAGATTGATAAAAGATTGGAAAGCAATGTATATCTTATATATCGTATACAATCTCTACTGAAACATTTAACTCATTTACAATAAAATACAAAAATCTTACTGAGCCAAGACACATGCCATGCCAATAGCCATATTACTAGGCAGCTGTGAGTATTTATACATAGCTTACCATCACATCAAGCAGATGAATTAGCTACAACAATAACAAACGCGTTGCTACATCTTTAATAATCACCTTTGCATAATCAAATTCGTGTTATTATCAATGTAATTAACTGTACTACTCATAATCAGAAAACTTCGTATTTAAAAACTCATGTACTATTAACTTAGCTTCTTCATAAGTAATATACCTAGCCCCAAAACATAATATATTAGCATTATTATGTTCCCTAGCAAATTTAGCAATTTCTGTACTATAACACAAAGCCGCTCTAATTTTTTTATAACGATTTGCTACTATGCTCATGCCTATGCCAGTACCGCATATTAAAATACCAACACCAGAATCATCACTAATGACACACTGAACAACATCTTGTGCATTTATTTTTGAAGAAAATGAGAAAAAAGAGGGTTATGTCTTATGCAAAATATATTACATGATAAATGCAGAAAACCTCCATGTATACCTCTTCACCTAACTCCTTTAATACCAATGATTCGTGAAAACGATGGTCCTTCACACACGAAATTTGACAAGTCAATATGACTTTACCATACTTCCCTTTTATTAAGTTAAATATTTTGTTTATTATGACATATTGCAAGAACCAAATTTATAAATTGTTTATAATACGGTTAACATTGATGTTATATAATCAATTCTGCAATCCTTGTTTTATCAGTACGCAGCACCACCTAACTCTTTTTGCTTACCTTTTCTCATATGAAGTATTACGTATCATACATTAAATAAAGTATATGGAGACTAATCTTATCATAGCATTAAATAAGTTATATAAAAATGAGTTAATATACTTTATACTTCTCTAGAATACCAAAGAATATCCTATTTTAATTTTAACATAATCAATAATATATAAAGATGATTCTCTGGTACGATTTTATGTATCTCGTGCTTGAGCATGAGTACTTGCTACTGGTGATGCAGAAGTATGACCAATTAATTCTTGCGGAATACTGCGATATATTTTTCTGACTCTGTTATTATCTGAATCATAACATGTGAAAAGTACATATCGTGGTACTGCTTCCATTTTAACCGGTGTAAATGAAAAATGTGATATCACAGCACATACTGTTTGAATAATATTTTTATCACCAGTTTTATCAAAAATGCTATTTTTTAATGGCAATACAGGAAGAACTCCAGGATCATTAGGTGAATGTTTTGCAAATTCTTTTAATATTCCTTGTTCTAACAGCGCAGCTAAAAAAAATTCTTCATCACCAGGACCTTTTCCAATTAAAATTACCAGATCTTCTTTATATATAGCGCTGCGAACATAATAAAAGTCACTAAATGAAGTAAAAAAAATTGTCCGGTCTAACATACAACTTGGGTATGGTCTTAGAATATTCATTATCCGTCCATCTTCTGTAACAAATGCATTATCATCAGGGTCACGTTCAAATAATAAAGCATTGCATAAACAGAGCCGTTCCTCACCATAAGGGTTAGCCCATATAGCTACCATACACTTCCCATAAGGATATTCTGTTTCAGTGCGAATTTTAGTAACATTAACTTTTATAATACCTTTTACTTGATTTTCTACATCTAATGTCTGAAAAGTAACTTTACCTTTCGGTGGTGTTCTACGCCAAGCTCTTGTAAATAATGTATTTTTTATACACTCTGATAATATATTATCAAATTCACGCCCATTAATTTCTCCTCCACAAACGTAATTTTTCAATACTAACATTTTATCTTCTGTAGAGTCCTCAGAGAAGTCGGAAAAATTATTTTCGACAAAGCATACATATACTTCCTTTCCATTATTAGAGAGACCACGTAAGACTACTAATGTTTCCTTAACTAATCTACTTTTAGCAATGGAACATCTGTTAAAAATAGATTTCTCCAAACTTGGATTATCAAAACTATATGAATTACTAAAATCGCATTTAGTAAGGGTACCTGCAATTGGTACAAAATTACCTCCATCGTATCTATATGAAAAAGCATTAGATAGACATGGCTTAACTTCTCCAGTATTTGTGTCAGTTAAAGATAAGAGAACTAATTGCATAATTTAATAAATATACTAATGGATATTTTATTTTAAACAAATAGTTACTTTTTTGCAACTAAAATTGACACTTATAGCATAAAAATGTACTTCTGCCGTGCTGTTTTATAATTGCAATCTGATTATTACATATATAACATAATTGCCCTGCTCTATTATAAACTGAAAAATAATTTTGAAAATTTCCCTTTATTCCTGTGGGAGATCTATAATCTTTAATACTTGATCCACCATGTGTTATTGATAATAGTAGAATATTTTTTACGCTTTGTATAATTGCCTTACATTCTACAAATGATATATTTGTTGTAAGTCTAGTTGGTAAAACTTTTGCTGTAAAAAGACCTTCTATAGCATATATATTGCCTATACCACTTACAATTTTATTATTCATTAATAAGGACTTTATGGTTGTTTTTCTATTGAAATAACTATAAAGGTATTCAGTATTAAAATTGTCAGATAATGGATCAACACCAAAGTCTTTGAAAAATTCTAAATACTGTTTGTGGTTTAATAATGTTATCAATCCAAATCTTCTAGGATCATTAAATATTAAAAGTTTATTGTCACTTAAAAAAAATAATACATGATTGTGTTTTGCAGTAGCATAATTGTGATCACAAAGTAGCGTTCCGCTCATGCCTAGATGTATTATTACATAATACTGATTACTTAAAATAAAAACTATGTATTTACCCTTTCTAATTATTTTAGATATATAATGACCTTGTATAACTTCATCTAAGTTTTTCGTAATTTGTGTCCTTAAATCATATCTATTAATTTGTACTTTTAGTATAGTTTTACCTAAAATTTCATTAGATAACATTCTACATACTATTTCAACTTCAGGTAGTTCTGGCATCTTTTAACTGCTTTTGTTTTTGTTTTCTACGTAATAAATTGGCTTTTAATGCGTTAGATAGAGCTTTTTTTTTATCTAAACTTTTTATTTTTTTTGACTTATCCATAATACAAAAATACAATAATAATGCTGCCGTTATGGTTTAATGGTAGAATATGTCATTGGTATTGACAAGGACTAAGTTCGATTCTTAGTAACGGCACGGATATCATACCTATATGGTAGAACAATTTTAATTGTTACACTTTAGACAAAAGAACATCAGATAAATCTATAGAACTTTTTAGATTATGTATTCATTAATCCTTATATAACTATAAAGGTAAGTCATCATGCTTACGTGAAATTTTTTGCACACTTTTTCCTTGTAAAAATGGTAGAACAATTTTAATTGCTACACTTTAGACAAAAGAACACCAGATAAATCTATAGAACTTTTTTAGATTATGTATTCATTAATCCTTATATCACTATAAAGGTAAGTCATCATGCTTACGTGAAATTTTTTGCACACTTTTTCCTTGTAAAAGTTGCAAAGCTTTAAATAATGGTACAACTATGTAAGTATGTGAAAAGTATATTCTAACAAACTTGATAATTTGACAAAAGTTCTTTATTCTCCTAATACATTAAACATATTTATAGCTGTAATATCCGTGACAAAAAATATTATGACGCATTATTTATTATTAAATTCTATTGTTAAAATAGAAAGCATCTCGTGGTCAAAGTTTTATATAGTAACTCATATAGACTGAAAATTGATGAGTCAGTATCTAATATATAACTAAAATTAATTAATTTCTTTATATTCATAAAGGGAAGGCTATTGGTTTTCGTTTAAAGACTAGGCAGATTATAAAGCAATAAAACAAAAGATAGGAATAGGAAATAATTATTAAACAACTTTTCAACTAGTTAAAACATATTAAGTCGGACAATTTTCATATGTACGTACAATAAGAAAACCAGTATTCAACACAGTAAAAATCTATTATGATGATTCTATTACAAATGATGGATTTTCCATTAACTATTTCAATGGACAAATAGGATTTGATATTCCATCAAACAATGGAATAGAAATATATGTAGATTATGAAACAGTTAATAAAAAATATTAGTAACGTGATATGAGATTATTCTTTATTTATAACTGAAAAGTAATACAGTATTATTAGCATTAAAATATTTTAAGATATAAAGCATTTAAAAAAAAATCTTAATTTTATTTGCAGTATTGTCATTCTTTATATTATAGTTGTTATTAGTTTAAAGTGTGTGGTTTAGTTCATATGTTGTGCGATAATTCTTCATGTATAAGCTTTGAAGAAATTAGAAGTGGAAAAGTAATAAGTATTGAATGTGTAGCTACTGGTAACAAGAAGAACTGGAAAGTAGTATTCAAATATATTGATAATAAAAATAGCACAAGATACGAAAAAATACCTAACTCAGAAATTTGTATAGTAGCATTGACAGTAAAGTTACCTGCTGATCAAGCAGTATATTATGTATATTTAAAATTAAATAGAAATGAAGTAGAAGGTTTTAATAGAGTATTTTTTTTTCCAATATTACAGAGAAATGCTGCTGGATTAGAGTTCAGAAGACCCATTGAAGAAGATTATGAAGTTATATCAATTCTACAAGCATCGAATCTAAAAAATCGACGTATTAATGAGTTATCAATACTAAACAAATTAGATAGAGAAGTATACATTAAAACAAAATCAGAACGTAAACTGTGTTGCATACCATGTAAAAAAGGAAATCTAATTTTATGCTCCGAATTGATTGAAAGATATATGTTGGAAGGAGTCGGTATAACCAATGTTTCTGGTTCTTTAGAATCTAATATTTCAATATTGAATGTTGAGTGTGTAGCTAGTGGTAACATCCGTAATGGAAGGATGATACTTAAGTATATTGATGTTGATGATAAAAAAAGTTGTGAAATACCTAGTGCAGAAGTTTATATATTTGCATTAGTTATAGAATTATGTGATTACACATCAGGCCATGAGAAAGTATTGTCATATTTACGTGTAGATAGAAATGAGATGTATAACTTCTGCAGTAGTATATACTACCCAGTATCGATTAGAGGTCGTCTGGAATTAAGAACTAGTTCACCTCTTAGTGAATATGGTAAAGTCATATCGACTTGTCAAATTTCGTGTGTGAAGGACTATCGTTTTCACGAATTATTGGTATTAAAGGAGTTAGGTGAGGAGGTATATGTTGAAACAACAAAGAATTACAAATTTTGTTGTATGCCATACATAAGAAAGAAACTCATTTCATGCAAGGATATAGTTCATAATTATATATTACAACAAAATGAAAATCCTATATATGAGAATCTAAAATTATCAAGTGAAATGTTATACTCTGAAATACAAGAACGTCAGAACGTAGATAATGTTTCTGTAGTTACTGAAAGTTCTATATTTGACTCAGAACACATATATGAAGAGATAGATAATAACCAAAGCGGTATAGGGGTAATAACACACCCGGTGGTTTGCTGTGTTCAAAATGAATCAGTTGATTGCTTTAGGACCTAATACTAATATACATGTTATAAGAATGCTAGTAATTTTCATGAGATTGTTTATATTGTACTAGACAATAGTATTTTTGAGAAAAAGCAGTTCTGGTATCTTTTTACTACTAATGTAGTAGTAGTACTGCTCAAACAATGCAGGATGTAATGCCACAGCATACATTCATTTATACCAACTAAAATAAAGCTATTACAAGAATAAGAGAAAAATATTAATCAAATAACACAACATGCAGTACTATCACCTACTTTGCACAAAGAAAAAAATAGAGCAACTCATGGCAATAAATAACAATTTATGTCGTGGAATATGTATTCAATCCAGTGGAATTTAGGTATCTTTTATAAAATGCACTTGATAGATGTTCCTGGATTTATGCCTGGAGTTAATCATGAGCATTCTGGAATTATAGCATATGGAACTAAATTGTTATATGCATATGCTGAAGCTACTGTACCTAAAGTTAGTGTATAGGAAATACTAGAAACTATGGAATATTAACAGCTCATCTTCAATGTCCAAGAGATTTGTTACCTACTCTAAAAAATAATTCTCTATTCATTAATCTCAAGAATAAGGTTGAAACATGTTTTAATATATACTTCTTCAATAGTAATAAGTTTAAAACATTAATATATACTCTTATATAAGACGCTCATGATATTATTCAATATAATACTCTACTATTATATCTCCCTCTAAGATCTCTTCTTTAGCTTCTATTCATCATAAATGTACTTTAAGATTACTGAAAACCAAGAAATTACATATCTTACAATAACTCACTAAATATCAATAGTTTATTTAAAATGCAAAAATATCTAATAAGAAAGTCAAACACAGTGTCAGAAATATGCAAAATATTTTATTATTATTAAATACAAGACCTGCATATCTGTTATGTGTTCTAGTACTATTTAGTCCTTTTTTGTGCTTATCTTTTATAAGTAATCTTGCTTAAATTATATTATATACCCAAATGACTACAAATAATATCCTTTTATTTATTATATATTATAATAGGATTATTATCTGTATTAGTAATAATATCAGCATTTACCTTATATTGTAAGTTTGTCGTAGCACCATTTGGAGTCTTAGATTCTTTAGTTTCTATAAAGAAAGAGTTTTTCCCATGGAAAATCAAAATAAGATTTATACTAACTAAAATAAATCCACTACCGTAATGTGCACTTTTATCATGTCAGAAAATAATTAAAGTTAAAACAATACATTACAGTACTGCAAAAACAGTTGCCAACTGTTCAAGTAATACACGATTAGATAAAATGATTAATCAAAGTTATGTATTTTTAAAACTAGATTACTATATTTATGGTATGATTATTTTCATGTTAATTTACCATTGTAGTATATAAATATTAATTAAGTGTCAAGAAAGCTTCAACAAAATATATAATAGTTGCAAATTGCAATTTTGCATTTTCCATAGGTAAATAAGTGATATAATGTGTTATTGGAAGTATATAATTTTATTACATATCGAATCTAAAAATCGACGTAACGCAATAAAAACTTACCATTGTTATGTTTAGCATATAACCAATTAAACAAAGCAGTTCTTGCACCACCTAGGTGTAGATAGCCAGTAGGTGATGGAGCAAATCTAGTAACTACATGATTAGACATAAAAAAAGCAATTATATAAATTAGGATTGTTTAGCATAAAAATAGTTTTGTAAAGCTAAATATCTTTTATATACTACTTCTTAATGAGTTATCAATACTAAATAAATTAGATAGAGAAGTATACATTAAAACAAAATCAGAACGTAAACTGTGTTGTATAACATATAAAAAAGGAAATCTAATTTTATGCTCCGAATGTCTGAAAATATTCCAATTCATAAAATTTTGCTCGTGTTATTAATAATATTACATTAGAAGATTAGATTTCGTATTGAAGAGCTAAATCTTTTTATACTTTTTTCTTATTTAATGATATTCTTTAATTTCTAGAATACCTATTCAATTTAATACTCAAAACTAGATTAATGATAATATAAAAGCAGATACGACTGTTTGTTTCTGTGAGTTTTATCAATACATAATTGTACCACATATATATGATATCCGTGCCGTTACTAGAAATTAAGCTTAGTCCTTATCAATATATACTTATAATGGTTTACTATTATCTACTGTATTTCCTATACAGTAACATCTCCTGATTTTAATATTAGTAAGTAAATCTATACCATCAATAACACTTGAATGTGAAGGCTATGAAGTAATATATACAAGATATTTAGCTTTACAAAACTATTTTTATGCTAAACAATCCTAATTTATATAATTGCTTTTTTTATGTCTAATCATGTAGTTACTAGATTTGCTCCATCACCTACCGGCTATCTACACCTAGGTGGTGCAAGAACTGCTTTGTTTAATTGGTTATATGCTAAACATAACAATGGTAAGTTTTTATTGCGTATTGAAGATACTGATATTAAAAGATCATCAAAAGAACTAATAGATTCTATTATTAGCTCAATTAATTGGTTGAATCTCCAATATGATGGAGAAATCGTATTACAATCAAGTAGAATATCTAGACATATTGAAGTTGCAAATCAACTAATATTGAATAATAAAGCGTATTATTGTTATTGTTCTGCAGAAGAAATTAATGCAGAAAAGGAAGAATATAAAAAAAAAGGTTTATATTATAAACATAATTGTATATGGAAAGATAAAAGCCCACCTACTAATAATTGTAGTAAAGTGGTAAGGTTGTATAGTGATAGGGAAGGTGTAACTGAGTTTAAAGATCAAGTATACGGTACTATTAAGGTAGAAAATATACAACTGGATGATATGGTTTTATTACGTTCTGATAATACTCCAACATATCTTTTATCTGTAGTTGTTGATGATTATGATATGGGTATTACTCATATCATTAGAGGAACAGATCACTTAACTAACACAGCACGTCAGTTATTAATATATAATGCACTCGGATGGAAGCCACCTGAATTTGCCCACATCCCATTAATACATGATGAAAATGGAAATAAATTATCTAAAAGGCATAATGCATTAGGTATACATGAGTATAAAAATGCAGGTATATTGCCGGAAGCTTTGTTTAACTACTTATTGAGGATGGGTTGGAGCCATAACAATGATGAAGTTATTACTATGGATCAAGCAATACTCTGGTTTTCTATAGATAAAGTAGGACAATCTCCAGCAAGATTAGACAATAAGAAACTAGAATTTTTAAATAATTATTATATTAATGCAGCTGATGATACAATGATTCTGAATATGATAATTCCTATGATTGAGAGGAAAATAGGATGTCAAATAACTGCAAAGAAAAAAAATTACTTATTAAGTGGAATTAGAGAATTGAAAAAAAGAACAAAGAATTTAGTTGATTTAACTAACGAGTCTTTATTTTATGTTGAGGATATCCCTATTTCTATTGATCAAGAAGCTATTGCAATTATAAAATCTAATAAGAATATATTGAACATTTTGTATGATAATTTATCAAGAATTTTGGAAAATGAATGGAATCATAATACATTAACTTCAGTAATTAAAAACATTGTAAAAAGTTCCGATATGAAAATTAATAGTATTTATCACTGCTTGCGTGCATCTATAATTGGAAGAATAAATGCTCCAAGTATCGTAGATATTATGGTTCATTTTCAACAAAAAGAATCCTTAAGTAGAATAAAATATGCAAAAGACATGGAATAAATATCCACAAGAGATAAGCCATTTATTGTGTTATTACAAATTATATGTAATATATAATACTTATGGGATCACTGATAATGCATTATGCCTTTTAGATAGTTTATTTCCATTTTCATCATGTATTAATGGGATGTGGGCAAATTCAGGTGGCTTCCATCCCAGTGCATTATATATTAATAACTGACGTGCTGTGTTAGTTAAGTGATCTGTTCCTCTAATGATATAGCGATAATATTTGACTTTGAGTTATCTGTATAGCAATACAGAAAGTTTAATTGAAAGTAGTATCACATACTGGTATGATTCTTAAATCACAAACTTGTATTAAAGTTGTGAAAGAAGATAATTATTTTAACTTCCTTATCTTATAGATCATAGCATGCTAAACGTGCACACCACAGTAGTGGATTTATTTTAGTTGGTATTAATAAGGTATGTGTTATTTCATACTAGAATGGAGGTTTTCTTCACTTATCATACAATATATTTTATACATAAGACATAGCTCTCTTTTCTTTCATTTTCTTCAAAAACAAATGCAAAGGATCTGTTTATACCACATTATTGATGGTAGAATACCTCATGAATATCATACCATATAAGTCTTTTTCATATATTTTTTTCGAAGTGAATTATTTAAAAGCATAATGCTCTGTAGATGATGTAATGTGTTAAATTCCTTATAAAGAATTGATTATATAACATCAATGTTACTCGTGTTATAAACAATTTATAAATTTGGTTCTTGCAATTAATTTAATAAAAGGAAAGTATGGTAAAGTCATATCGACTTGTCAAATTTCGTGTATGAAGGACCATCGTTTTCACGAATTATTGGTATTAAAGGAGTTAAGTGAAGAGATATATGTTGAAAACAACAAAGAATTACAAATTTTTTTATACCATACATAAGAAAGAAACTCATTTCATGCAAGGATATAGTTCATATACAAAATAGAATGCTTGATGTTATTATCAGCGATATTAAAAGCTTTGATTTAAATTTTGTTGTATATCCAATAATCAATGTTAGTAGCCAATATTATATATTACAACAACGTGAAAACGTTATATATGAGAATCTAAAATTATCAAGTGAAATGTTATACTCTGAAATACAAGAACGTCAGAACGTAGAGAATATTTCTGTAATTAAGTATTGCTGAAGTAAAATGTAATGTATCTATTTTAGTATTTGATATTGAAAATATTTCAGTTACGCATGTTATTATTAGAATTATTTACCATATATGGTACTGGCACAGTGGTAGTTATATATTTATTTATAAGCAAAAGCTAATCTGTAAAACAACTCAGGAATTTTACATACTTTCTAGAATGGCTGACCACTACTTACTGTATTCCCATCTAGTTATTATGATAAATTATCTACAAA
Source organism: Ehrlichia ruminantium (assembly GCF_009728835.1). GTDB lineage: Bacteria > Pseudomonadota > Alphaproteobacteria > Rickettsiales > Anaplasmataceae > Ehrlichia > Ehrlichia ruminantium_B. The sequence goes on along the minus strand of NZ_CP033455.1, from coordinate 720,923 downwards.
ACTAGGTATTTTATTATTCACATTGTTTTTAGGAAGTGAGTCAGTATATACTAGAATTCCTGAAACCAATATAACCCAAAATAAAGATATAGGTAAGAATACCTTCCACCCCAACCTCATTAATTGATCATATCTGTATCTAGGAATACTAGCACGAATCCATATGAAACAAAATAGCAATATGACTATTTTTAATATAAACCATATAATTCCAGGTATGATGTATAGAAAGCTGATATTTAAAGGAGGATACCAACCACCAAAAAAGAATATTACTGCCATCGCGTTAATAAGAATCATATTAGCGTATTCTCCCAGAAAAAACAGAGCAAATGGCATAGATGAGTACTCAACATTATATCCAGATACTAATTCAGATTCTGCTTCTGGTAAATCAAAAGGATGTCTATTGGTTTCTGCTAAAGCAGATATAAAAAATACACATGCCATTGGTAACAATAATAAATCTATCCAATAAGGCATATTATGTCGTGCTACAACTATCTCACCTAAATTAAGTGACCCAGTAGCTAATAATACTGTGACTACAGTAAGTCCAATAGATACTTCATATGATATCATTTGAGACGCAGACCTAATAGCACCTAAAAAAGCATAATTAGAATTACTTGACCACCCAGCTATTATAATTCCATAAACACCAAGTGAAGAAATTGCGAGAATATACAATACTCCTATATTGATATTTGCAATAACATTGGGTATAACAATTTCTTGAGCATTATCTATTACTGTACTGGATCCCAATGGAATGACTGCCCATCCTAAAAGAGCTAGTGTAAATGTAATAACTGGAGCTATAAAAAAGCATAACTTACTTGCTTTAAATGGTACAATATATTCTTTAATAATAAGTTTTATAGCATCTGCAAAAGGTTGTAATAAACCAAAAGGTCCAACAACGCTAGGTCCCTGCCTTAATTGTATTGCACCTATTACTTTTCTCTCCATATATACTAAATAAGCAACAGATACCATTACTGAAATTATTATTGCAATTATTTTAAAGAATAATAAAACCCCGCTGCTAATGTAATTATAAAAATCTAGAAAAATTTCATAATAGTGCATATTTACCTAATCTTTTCCTAAAAAAGCTTTTACACAATTTGCCATTATAACAGATGCACGACTTATTGGATCTGTCATATAAAAATTAAAATTCTTATTTATAAATGTTGCATTTTCTTCTAAATCAATATTCCCATCAATTGAAACCCATTCATTAGGTATCAAATAACCAATATTCTCTTCTAAAAATTGCTTGCCTAATGTTGACAGTTTATCTCTTACAGAATCTATAGTATTATATTGCATATCAACTTTTAGATATTTTGATAATTCTTGTATAATAGACCAATCTTCTTTTGCCATACCGGGTGGGGGAACAGCCATATTAGTTCTTTGTACTCTACCTTCAGTATTAACATACGTCGCATTTTTTTCTGTATATGCTGCACCAGGTAATATAACATCTGCAACTTGTGCTCCTTTATCTCCATGGTGTCCTTGATAAATAATAAAAGAAGAATCAGAACGACAGAAATTAACTTCATCTGCTCCAAGAAGATATAAAACCTCTATTTCTCCAGACTTAACACCACTAACTATATCTAATAATATATTTTTCTTTGAGCTTGGTACAAAACCAATATCTAAGGCACCTACTCTAGCTGCAGCTTTATGTAAAATATTAAACCCGTTCCAATCATTTCTTAACATGTCAAATTTTTCTGCAATTTTAACAGCTAACATGAATATATTACTACCATAATTATCTATTAAAGCATCCTGTCCTAAGATTAGCATAGGATTTTTTGCTGATTTCAATAATTCAGTAATATCTACCTTTTCATTTAATATATCGTGTAAAATTGAACAACTATTTCCTAAATTTTTTACACGATAGTTGAAATTATCATATGCCCCTACACTGATAATTTTAATATTACCTTGTAAATAACGTTTTCTTAATCTTGCGTTAATAATTGGTGCTTCAAGTCTAATGTTTGTGTTAATAAGTAAACATAAGTCAGCGTTATCAATATTAGATATACCAGTGTTAAATAAATATAATGACCTATTATTATTAGGTAATATTGACCCGTCTTGCCTACACTCTAAATTATCGCTTCCCAGTTTATGCATAAGTTCTTTTAATAGCATTATTGATTCACAATCTGCTAGATCTCCAGCAACTGCAGCAATTTTATTTCCAGAACTCTTGGAAATTTTTTCTGAAATCTTATGGAATGCTTCTTCCCATGTTACTGGTAATAGCTGTCCATTTTTTCTTATATATGGCCTATCTAATCTTTGTAATTTTAAACCGTCATAGGCAAAACGTGTTTTGTCAGATATCCATTCCTCATTTATATTCTCGTTAACTCTAGGTAATATTCTCATTACTTCTAAACCACGAGTATCAACTCTAATATTACTACATACAGCATCTAATACATCTATTGTTTCACAATGACGCAGTTCCCATGATCTAGCTTTAAATGCATATGGTTTTGAGGTTAATGCTCCAACTGGACAAAGATCTATTATATTACCTGATAGCTCTGAACTAATGTGATTAGAAATATAAGTATCTATCTCCATTTTTTCACCACGACCTAGAGCACCTAATTCATAACTCCCAGCAACATCTGACAGAAACCTAATACACCTAGTACAGTGTATACACCGTGTCATTGCGTTTTCTATTAATGGGCCAAAATTCTTTTTCTTTACAGCTCGTTTTTCTTCTTTGTACCTACTTATACCTCTACCATACATCATGGTCTGATCTTGTAGATCACATTCTCCACCCTGATCACAAATTGGACAATCCAAAGGATGATTAATTAGTAAAAACTCTAGAACTCCTTCCCTAGCTTTTTTTATCTTTTCAGTATTGGTTTTTACTACCATACCTTCTGCTACAGGTATTGCACAAGAAGCTGCAGGCTTAGGTGGTCCACCAGAAACCTCTACTAAACACATTCTACAATTACCTGCTATAGCAAGCCTTTCATGATAACAAAATCTGGGTATCTGTATACCAGCAAGCTCACAAGCTTGTAGTACAGTTATACCATCTTCAACTTCTATTTCTAAAGAATCTATAACTAGTTTAACCACACATTACCCTTATATGCTAGCCCATTCTATAGGATTACCTAAATTATCCTTTACTAAATCACCATTATCATACTGTCCAGCAATAAAAATTTTACCTAATTCCCTATTAATATATTTAACCGGCTTTATAGTTTTTCCAGCATACATCTTTTGAGTACTACCCTTTTTACGTTGTAATGGATTATTTTTACTTGCTGTTTTTGCAACTTTTGCTCCTTTTTTAGCCATAATATCCCCCTCCCCATAAGCTATGCAAGCGTAACATATTTTATCATTTTAGTATTTTACGTCAACAAATTACATATTAAATTTTTACTTCCATATTTTATAATTTTTATTTTCTCTTTACTAAAATGCAGAACTTAATTATACCATAAAGAAATAAAATATATGTTACAATTCTTCTTTATTATTAATATTTTTATGCATCAATATTTTGTACATTCAAAGCATTATTATTGATAAAATCACGTCTTGGTTCAACAAAATCACCCATCAATACTGAAAATATCGCATCAGCAGCTTCACAATCAGATATCTTAATTTTTAGTAAAGTTCTAGTATCAGGGTTCAAAGTAGTGTCCCACAACTGATCCGCATTCATTTCACCTAAACCTTTAAATCTTTGCAGTGTCATATCTTTTTTGCCAAATTCAATTATATTGTCTACTAAAGAAGTGGGTGAATCTATCTTGATGTTATTATCTTTTGTAGATAGAACTGGCACACTATTAAACGCTTCTTCGATATCACTGCACATACTTATAACACGTTTAATGTCTTCAGAGTTCATAGTTGAACTATCAAGATAGTATTTATCTACTAGCCCATGAGACAGTCTGAAGATAGTTATATTATCTTTATTAGGTATTTCAACATTCCATTCGTATTCACAGAAAATCTTATTTAAATGGTTAGATATTCTTTCTGCAGAATCACAACCATTTTTTCTAAAGAAAATAATAAGCGACTCTAACACATTTTGAGGAACTACCCTACTATAGCTTTTTGTAATTTTGTTGATTTCTATGCATTGATGTAATATTTTAGACAAACTGTTTCCTGAATAATCCTTATCAGCAATGAAAGTTACATTTTTTATCGCATTATTAATAATATAATTATGCAACATTTCATCATTCTTTATGTACAATTCCTTTTTATTTTGTGTAACTTTATAAAGAGGAGGTTGAGCAATATATAAGTACCCCTTTTCTATAATTTCACGCATATAGCGAAAGAAAAATGTTAATAATAAGGTTCTAATATGTGACCCATCAACATCCGCATCTGTCATAATAATAACTTTATGATAACGTACTTTTTCTATATCAAAACTTTCTACTCCAATATTACTACCTACTGCAGTAATTAATGATGCTATTTCTGAAGATGATAATATACGATCTAAACTTGCACGTTCTACATTTAATATTTTTCCTTTTAAAGATAGCACAGCTTGAGAACGTCTATCACGTCCTTGTTTTGCGGAACCACCTGCTGAATTACCTTCTACAATAAATAATTCAGATAACTCTGGAGATTTTTCCTGACAATCTGCTAATTTCCCAGGTAAGATAGTAAAATCAAAACCATTTTTACTTTTTATAAGATCTCTTGCCTTACGAGCAGCCTCTCTACCCTTAGCTGACCTGATTATACGCTCTATAATACTACTAGCTAATTTAGGATTAGTCTCAAAAATGTTTGTAAGTTGCTCATACACTATGTTTTCTACAGCTGTTCTAGCTTCAGAACTAACCAATTTGTCCTTAGTTTGAGATGAAAACTTAGGGTCTGGTAATTTTATTGATAATACACAAGTTAACCCTTCTCTTACATCTTCTCCCAAAATACTAACTTTAGCCTTTTTCAAAAAACCTTCATTAGTAGCATAATTATTAATACAACGCGTCATAGCAGATCTGAAACCTGCAAGATGAGTACCACCATCTCTTTGTCTTATGTTATTTGTAAAACATAACATATTTTCATAATATGAATCATTCCAATGCATTGATAATTCTACATTAATACCATTTTCAGGTATGCTGCCTTCTATATGAATAACTTTAGTTACAGGGTTCTTATTTCGGTCAAGATATTTAACAAAACCTGAAGTTCCTTTATCTTCTGTAGTTGAAGTTTTAGTGGAATTTCTTATCCCGAAAGATGAATCTGACACTTGATTGTCTCTCAAATCTTTCAAATTCATATTGATGTTAGAATTAAGAAACGATAGTTCTCTGATACGATTTTCTAGTGTTGAATAGTTAAAATTTACAAATGAAAATATATCCTTTGATGGTAAGAAAGTTATTTTAGTTCCTTTTTTTGTAATATTGTCAGCTACTATACTTAGAGGTGTTACCGTGACTCCATCTTCAAAACGCATAAAGTATTCCTTACCATTACGCCATATAGTCAACTCTAACCAACTTGAAAGCGCATTTACAACTGATATGCCAACACCATGGAGCCCACCAGAGACTTTATAGGAATTATGGTCAAACTTACCACCAGCATGTAATTGTGTCATAATTACTTCTGCTGCAGGTATCCCTTCATCTTCATGTATGTCTACAGGTATACCTCTTCCATTATCTATTACAGATACTGACCCATCATTTTGAATGATAATATCTATTTTATTACAAAAACCAGCAAGTGCTTCATCTATGGAGTTATCAATAACTTCGTATACCATGTGATGTAAACCTGATCCGTCGTCAGTATCACCTATATACATTCCTGGTCTTTTTCTTACTGCATCTAGCCCTTTTAAGACAGTAATTGAGCTTGCATTATAATCATTCATAGTAATATTTACTTAATTTAAGTAAACAACATTATACCTATAGAAAAATTTAGATAAAGTAAAAAAAACTCTTCTTGATTATCAATTTATAGTGCATATACCTAATATATGTAGTTTTGTTAAAAAATATTTTGTTAACTAATGGCCTTGGTATATTTCAAAAAATGTCTGTAGTTATTAAGTACAGTTGAATCGTAATGATTAATTGAAGTTATGTATTTTTAAAACTAGATTACTATATTTATGGTAAGATTATTTTCATGTTAATTTACCATTGTAATATATAAATATAATTGAAGTGTTATAGAAAGCTCTAACAAAATATGTGATAGTTATAAATTGTAATTTTGCATTTTCTATAGGTAAATGAGTTATATAATGAATGTGTTATTGGAAGTAAATGATCTAAGTTCTTATGATATAGAATCTATTTTTAAAATTGCAATACAACATTTCAATGATAACAATATTAACAATAATTCATTACATAAAAAAATCATTGTTAATTTATTTTTTGAAAGTTCAACACGTACTTTATCTTCTTTTGAAATTGCAGCAAAATCTTTAGGAGCACATACTATCACTATAAATACAAGCACATCATCTATTAACAAAGGAGAAAGCATTATAGACACTGTGTTAAACATACATGCAATGAATCCAGATTTAATTATTATAAGGTCACAATATAGCCAATTTATAAAAAAAATATCAGAATATTTACCTAGCTGTTGTATCATCAATGCAGGAGACGGACATCATGAACATCCAACACAAGCATTAATAGACTATTGTACTATACGCTATATAAAAGATAACATTCATAATTTAAATATATCTATATGTGGTGATATACTGCATAGCAGAGTTGCAAGATCTAACATAAGATTATTATCGAGATATGGAGCTAATATTTCAATAGTTGCTTCGCCAACATTAGCTTGTAACTTAAGAGGAATATCGCGTATACATCACAATTTTATTGAGGGGATTCGTGACGCTGATGTTATTATGTTATTAAGGCTACAAAAAGAGCGTATGACTAATTTTATCATTTCTTCAAAAGAGGAATATGCTCACACTTATATGCTAAATTCTAATAACCTTTCTTATACACGACCAGATGTAATAATTATGCATCCTGGACCTGCAAATAAAGGTACAGAAATATCTCATCATGTAGCAGAAAAACATTCTATAATTCTACTACAAGTAAAAATGGGTGTTGCAGTACGTAAGGCACTATTACAGTACTTATTATCTAATAAGTAGTAAATTTAATAGTAAGTTATATAATAAAATATTTGACACATTATTTCAACTTTAAGTAGCTTTGATATTTTTTATGTTGTTTTTGTTTTCTTAGATAATAAACTCACTTTTAACATGTTAAATAAGGACTTTTTATTTTTTGACTTATATATAATACAAAATACAATAAAATTAGTAGAAAGCCTTGTTGCCATAGCAGAACATGTTGATAATCTATCTTTATTTATAAAAAATATAAGTAGATTATTAAGTGATAACGGTATAATGTTCTTATCTATGATAACTAAGAATATTTATTGTTACAAACTTTAGGGTATTTTAGAAAAGGTTCATTACATATTTACTAAAACGTCAATAAATAAGAGCATCAAGATATCTTTTTACATGATATGAGAAAAATTGTTATGAATAAAAGTGGATATCATAGTATAAATAAGTAATATTTACAGTATCTAATATGTAATAGTTAATAAAGAACATTAATAATGCGATATAAAATTACTATAGAATATGACGGATCAAACTTTATCGGTTGGCAAAAACAACATCATGCCTCAAATTCTATTCAAGAAATTTTAGAAGAAGCAATATTTAAGTTTTCAAAACAGTATGTTACAGTACATGCAGCAGGTAGAACTGATGCTGGTGTACATGCATTAGGCCAGGTGGCACATTTTGATTTAGCAGCAGATTTTGATACATATATTGTCAGGAATGCAATAAACTATCACTTAATATCTAACCCTATTGTTGTAGTACATGTAGAAAAAACAAACACTGACTTTCATGCAAGATTTTCAGCAAAAATGAGACATTATGTATACAAAATAATAAATCGTTATTCACCTTTAACAATAGATTATAACCGAGCATGGTTAGTACGTACTCCTTTAAATGTTGAAAATATGATAAAGGCAATATGTTACATTAAAGGAAACCATAATTTTTCTAGTTTTAGAGCAAAATGTTGTCAGTCCAAAAGTCCTGTAAAAACTATAGATAATTTAACTATTACATATAGTCATCCATATATTGATATTAATATATCTGCAATATCATTTTTACACCATCAAGTTCGTATTATTGTTGGTACATTAGTTGAATGTGGTAAGGGTAATTTTTCTCCAGAACATATCAAAAACATAATTGACGCAAAAGATAGGTCTTATGCTGGTGTAACAGCTCCACCTTATGGATTATATTTTGTGAAAGTAGACTATTCATGATATCAAGAAATACAGTGTATTATACATATTACTTAAAATATAGGATTAATTATAGCAAATTATCTAAAAACATGATACCTTATATAACATGAATATAAGTATATAGGTTATATACTTTATCTAATTCTTTACTAGGAGTTGATTAGAACACAATTACTACTATTCAATGATTAGGCTATTAATAATTGCAAAATCAATCATATTTCGGTTTTTCATAAATAAATAATACAATTTTAATGAGACTAATTAAATGGATGATAATATGGTAAAATTATCTATACTGACAACATTTTGCTCTAAAACTAGAAAAATTATGGCTCCCTTTAATGCAACATGTGACTGTTACTGTATTTTTAATATTAAAAAAAGCACATACCCTAACTATATCAAAGCTTATTGTAAGATTATTTAATAAAAACTCACAACGCTATACATATTATTTAATCAATAATCCACCACCAAAATTGCGTAATGGACTATCATTAATTCCAGTAATTTGTGTATCTTTCTTAAGTAATTGCATTAGTTGAGTTTTATTTATTTTTATGTTTTTTACTTCTATTACCTTTTTACTTTGATCATCAAATGTCAATTTTAACGTAGAAGACTCATATTCCTTTGTCGAAAAAAAACGCTTTTTATATACACTGTAAGAAATATAATACCATACATTACCCTCAACAATGCATGGAACACCTAGTAATTGTGTTACTTGACTATCAGAATCACCTACTTTGATTTTATTCCATAAACCAATCTCTGAAACAGGATAACCATGATGCATATTTATAAGTGTACAGCCACTACCTAATAAAAGTAAAACCATGCAAAGAATTCTGACTATCATAATATCTCAAAAATAAACATTCCATAAATTATCATAATTTAAATGATAGGTCAATTCTAATCTAGACCTAACTTCAGTGACATTATTATTAATTGAACATTATTTATATCGTAAATATTTTATAAGAAAGTTACGTACTAACCATGCTCGGTTATAATCTATCTGTTAAAGGTTAATAACGATTTATTATTTCATATACATAACATCTCATTTTTGCTGAAAATCTTGCATGAAAGTCAGTGTTTGTTTTTTTACATGTACTACAACAATAGAGTTAGATATTAAGTTATAATTTATTGCATTTCTGACAATATATGTATAAGTAATAACCTATCATAAGATTATGAATTATATATACTTAAATTGCATTGCATAGATTGATGTATCACATATTTATATTATTAGAAATCTACGCTTCTTATGAACTTTATAATGGATATAATGATCAGGTTATAGATTTATATACTGGCTTATATAGGCCTGTATCTTATGTCAATCATGAATTTGGAAACATTCAAAGTTTATTTAATGTTGGTAATAAGTTATGGAAAATTCATGCGTTATATATGATCAAACACTTTAATGTATATTGCTTCTTTAGTGCCAGAATTATCTTCTAATATATCAGTAATAGATAAAGCACTAAAATTAGCGTATGAGTGGAAATATGGTCCATTTATGATTTTTAATACAATATTCACATACTAAGTAACATAGACTCAGATAACTCATCAGTAGAGAATGTTTCTAGATATATTTGAATAATATTTGAGTATTTTACTGGTGTCATGAAATTTACAGGTTTACAGGATTTAAAAGATAGAAAATTAAATCCTTATAATGGTGCAGGTTTATTTAGAATAGAGCAACAACTGCTGTAATCATATTTTTATTATATGTTCCTGAGAAAAATTGTCTTTACCATATTTAACTAATGCATACTACGTAATACTTCAAGAAGGTTATACATGAAAAGGCAAGCAAAACAAGCTAGGTGGTGCTAAGGTGTATACTGCACTTATGTGAGTATTTTGACTTTATATAACAAGATCTAATAATTCACACATCCGTAATAATGGAAAATTGTGTAAGAGCTTTTCTGAAAAAAGATTAAGCTAATATGACAATTGTAATAATAATTTTTATTTGAAGTTTTTCTATTTTACTACTTTGTTAAGCATATACTGTTTATTTCAGAACTTAAAACAGTTATTCTGGTTAAGATTAATACCTATTAGTAACGTCACATTGTATACACAATATAAAATACTTTTTTCATTGTAGACTATTGCATAAGATAAGGAAATACTAGGTGGGACTGTTATATCAGCATAAGACCTATTTTTGCGTCAATTATGCTTTTGATATGTTCTGGGGAAAAATTACCCTTACCACATTCAACTAATGTACCAACAATAATACGAACTTGATGGTGTAAAAATGATATTGCAGATATATTAATATCAATATTTTGCTAGAATATTATAAGGGTAATATAGCAATTGATTATTGCCTTCCTAAGGATTGATTAATTAATTCTACAGTGTTATCTATTCCATATAATTTGATAAAAGAACCAAGTCTAGGACCATGACTCTGCCCTAGTAGAATCTCATAAAGACGTTGAAACCAAGACCGTAAATCATTAAAGTAATATTTCTTGCCTAAAGAAAATATACTATTTTGTATCTCCTCAGCTGTGGTATTGTCTGGAAATTCACTAAGTATACTTTTAAGATCATCTAATATAATTTTTTCATCGTCATCTGGAATCTTATAAATTTTATGTGGTTTAACAAAGTCATGATAGTACTTCACAGAAAAGTCTACTAATTGAGATAGAATTCTATTATTTAATACAGAGTCATCAGGTTTATATTTTTTAATAAATCCCCATAATACTTCACTTTTCTCAGCATTACATACTGATGCTAAATTTAGTAATAAAGAAAAACTTAAACCAGCAATATTAATTACTGGCACATTTCCATTATGAATATGCCACACAGGATTATCACAATTAGGATTATTATGATAGTCATCTACCAAATCAAGATAATCATCCATAGAACGTGGAATTACGTCAAAATACAATTTTTTAGCTTTTCTTGGATTTTGTAATATGTATAATGCTAAACTTTCAGATGGAGCATAAGAAAGCCAATCTTCTATTGAAATTCCATTGCCTTTAGACTTAGATATCTTTTTACCATCCTTATCAAGAAATAATTCATAACAAAATAATACTGGGGGTTCACTACCTAAAATCTCGCAGATTTTACTAGAAAGTTCAGCAGATGGTTGTAGATCTTTGCCATAGGCCTCATATTTTATATTTAATGCAGACCACCTCATTCCCCAATCAGGTTTCCATTGCAATTTACATTTTCCACCTGTTACTGGTATCTCAATAGTTTTACCATCATTATCTCTATAAGAAATTGTACCTGCATTAGTATCAACATTAATTATAGGCACTTGTAGCACTCTTGATGTTTTAGGACATATTGGCAAAAAAGGACTATAAGTTTTTTGTCTTTCACTACCTAAAGTAGGAAGCATAACATTCATAACTTTATCATAATTTTTTAATAAAAGAAGAAGCTTATCATCATAAATACCACTGTTATAACACTGTGTCGCACTCTTGAACTCATACTGAAAACCAAATAAGTCAAGAAACTTACATAATAACATATTCATATGTTCTCCATAACTATTATGAGTAGAGAACGGATCAGGTATCATAGTCAAAGGTTTATCTAAGTGATGGCTTAACATATCTTGATTTGGAATGTTATCTGGAATCTTGCGTAACCCATCCATATCATCTGATATAACAATAATTTTTGTTGTTATATTAGGGCATATTTTTTTAAGAGCGTTCATTATTGCTGTAGTGCGCAATACTTCTCCAAAAGTGCCAATGTGAGGAAGACCTGATGGACCATAGCCTGTCTCAAAAATAATATCTTGATTTTCTCCAAATCTTTTTAATATTTTTTCTGCTTCGTGAAATGGCCAAAATTTATATTGTTCCATCATATATATAATATTTTCATAACTTATAGAGCCCATATCTATAACACAAAATGCTTAAAGTAGCAAAGTATATAAGCAATATTACATGGTAACTTATGATTTATTACTAGAAAAAACAAGTTTATAATGTACTGCTTTTTTAAGATTTTATCGAAACATACTCAACATACAATATGGCATAATTTTATGCATTCTTACCTTAAGTAATATATAATTATTAAAAAAAGAATTATTATCTAGCAAAACTAATATTTTAACAACAGCATAATATAATTTCACCCACAGACACTATATTGAAATTATTACAAATCAAACATATTGTACGACTCGTTACTGACACAAGGCATACATTAGTATAATTTTTTATAATCATGTACTACAAATTCTATAGCATATGATGGTACATATAGGTGGAAGTGCCAAATTGCAACTTTTAGGAATGACAATCCAAAAAAGTATACATAGTATTGATTCTCAATCAAAATGTAAGGCACTTATAATACCACTACATTCTATACCTATAATAAAACAGTAAGTACTCCCTTATTCACAGTTAGCTGATAATACATTAGCTACAGTAAAAACAATACCATCAAACCGTTTTTACACTACAGCCGACTTTTCTTTCTATTATGTACAAGATAAATACAAAATGCTAACTAATTATACTGGTTCATCTTGCATAACAATACGGCGATATTTCACTTTTTTATTAGCAACATCCTTTTTACGATTACCAGCAGATTCAGATAAGCAAAACTTTATATAATTATCAACAATCTCATTAAATTTATCCATGTGATCACGGAAAAAATGGTCTGCCTTTTCTATGACATAATATTGCATATATTCGCTTTTTATAGAATTACTTAATCTGGCAGCAAGTTGAGAAACTGCAGCTTCATCAGAAATACTATCCTGATCACCTTGAATTATTAAACCAGGTACAGGACAAGGCGATAAAAAAGAAAAATCATATTTATTTGCAGGAGGAGCTACTGCTATAAATCCTTCAACTTCGGGACGTCTCATCATTAATTGCATTGCAACCCATGCACCAAAAGAAAAGCCAGCAACCCAAAAAGGAGATGATGCCATATTATTATTTTGTAGCCAGTCTGCTGCTGCTGCACCGTCACTTAACTCACCAATGCCCTTTTCAAAATTACCAGACGACTTACCTACCCCACGAAAATTAATTCTTAAAACAGAAAATCCATTGTTTGCAAATATATTGTATAGGTTATAGACAATCTTATTATCCATATTTCCACCATATTGGGGGTGAGGATGAAAAATCAAAGCAATTGGGGCTCCTATTGTTTTATTATGATGATACTTCCCTTCAATTTTTCCTACTGCACCATTAAAAAATATTTCTCTCATGAATTAACTTCCTTAAAAATTGAGTAAACCTTCACCTAATTAATAATACAAAAAAATTTAACTTAATAAAGCCTTTTTAATAAACGTATCATTAGTAAAAACTTTAAAATCACTATAGTTTTGCTTGTATTTCTGTAAAAAAATAACATTACATAGATTGAAGATATATCAAATAATTAATATTTTAATCTATCCCATTTAAGAAAAAACCTACTTGACACAAGGTATATTAATGATACATTATCAGATTATTGATAATATCAAAATGATCTATTCAATTTAAAATACTAAAAAGACCCATAACTAAGTATGTGGATATTGATATGTTAATTACAACTAGGTTACGTTATGCTATAATGTTCATGGTGAAACTAGCACAGGGTCTTCATACACAACAAAATAAGCTGCAACCAGTAAGAATGTCATATATTGCAAATAACCAATCTCTATCTGAAGGATACCTTGAACGAATAATTGCCCAACTAAAGAAAAAAGGACTTGTTAATGCTACAAAAGGTCCAGGTGGTGGTTATTCATTAAGTGTTGCCCCCAACTTAATTACACTTAGCCTTATTCTTGAGTCAATAGGAGAAGATATCAAGATTACAAGATGCGAAAATAATCACACTAGTTGTCTATTAAATAATACCAGATGTGTAGCACATAATTTGTGGGATGATATAGGAAACCATATAAAAAACTATTTAAACAATACTTCATTAGAAGACATATTAAATAATAACTTTAAATCGAGTATAGCATCGCATAATGATACTAATCCATACATATATGCTGATTACAATTCAACATCTACGGTATTACCTGAAATAAAATATCATTTAAATAATTCATGTTACCTAAATATATATAATCCATCTTCAATACACAAATTAGGGCAAAAAACAAGAAGTATAGTAGAAGAAGCAAGAAACACAGCTATTAATCAGTTAAATGCTCAACATCATGATGCAATTTTTACTTCATCTGGAACAGAAGCAAATAATTTAGTTATTAACAGTACATTAGATTATAAGCATTTAATTTCTTCTATAGAACACCTATCTATTATAAATAGCGCTACTAATGCAGAATTAATACCTGTGGATTCTAACGGAATAATTTGTTTAGATGAATTAAGCAATCTTTTATATAAATTTAAAGATCAAAAGATATTAGTATCAGTAATGACAGCAAATAATGAGACTGGTGTTATCCAGCCAATAAAAAAAATAGTAGAGTTGTCACATAAGTTTGGAGCATTAGTACATACAGATGCTGTACAGGCATGTGGAAAGATTCATATAGATATTGAAGATTTAGGAGTTGATTTACTAACAATTTCATCACATAAACTCGGTAGTATTGCTGGAGCAGGAGTATTATTTTTCAATAGCAATAAAATAAAGATAAAACCTATGATACTAGGTGGTCATCAAGAGAAGGGATTAAGAGCTGGCACTGAAAATATTTTAGCAATATACTTACTATCTATATCACTTAATAACTTACAAACTTCTGTAAAAAAAATGCTTGCTATTGAAAAATTAAGAAATAAATTAGAAAATGAAATATTATGTTTGGTTCCAGATGCCCAAATATTTAGTAAGGATGTAAATAGACTACCAAATACTAGCTGTATTTCAATGCCTAATGTTAATCATGAAATTCAGGTGATAAGTTTTGATATTAACAATATTGCAGTAGGTAATGGATCTGCATGTTCTACAGGAGTAGCAGGACATTCACATGTATTATCTGCTATGGGAATAAGTGAAGATGTGGCAAACAACTCAATAAGGATTAGCTTAAGCCCCGATACTACAGACGACCACATAAGAGAGATAGTGAATTGTTGGTATAAAATATATACGCATAATCAAATGTATAAATAAAGTTAGGTGTAACATGGTGCAAAAGTTAGAATATTACTATATCATTAATGATATCCAAAACAGGTTATAACATGGAACAAATAAAAGAGATACAACAACATATTAAACTACCTATATTTCTTGACTATCAATCTACGACTAAAATAGATGGTAGAGTATTAGAAGCTATGATCCCATATTTTCAAGAATTTTCTAATCCTCATTCACGTAGTCATTGTTTTGGATGGAAAGCTGAAGCAGCTGTTGAATTAGCACGGGAAAAAGTTGCATCTTTAATAAATGCTGAAAGTAAAGAAGTAATATTTACTTCTGGCGCAACAGAATCAAATAATTTAGCAATTAAAGGTGTAGCAAATTTTTATAAGAATAAGGGACATCATATTATTACAGTACGTACAGAACATAAATGTGTCTTAGATTCATGCCGCCATCTAGAAACAGAAGGATTTTGTGTCACCTATTTAGATGTACAACAAAATGGAATTTTAGATCTTAATTTATTAGAATCAGCTATAACAGATAAGACAATATTAGTATCTGTTATGATGGTAAATAATGAAATTGGTGTCATTCAACCAATAGAAGAAATAGGAAAAATTTGTCGTGATCATGGAGTGTTTTTTCACACTGACGCAGCTCAAGCTTTTGGTAAAATACCAATAGATGTAAATAAAATGAATATAGACTTACTGAGTATATCAGGACATAAAATATATGCCCCAATGGGTATAGGAGCATTATATGTACGTAAGCGTCAACCAAGAATAAGACTTACTCCTATAATAAGCGGTGGTGGTCAAGAACGTGGTATGAGATCCGGAACAATACCTACTCCATTAGCAGTAGGATTAGGAGAAGCAGCATCTATAGCGCAAGAAGTAATGGAAGATGAAGCTATTAGAATAAAAGAATTACGAGATATTTTGTATAATGAAATAAAAAAACATCTACCATATGTAGTATTAAATGGCGATTACGAGCAACGTATAGCAGGAAATTTAAATTTAAGTTTTCCATATGTAGAAGGAGAATCCATTATTATGGCAATTAATAATTTAGCAGTAAGTTCAGGGTCTGCTTGCACATCTGCTTCCCTTGAACCATCTTATGTTTTACGTGCATTAAATATAGATAAAGATCTGGAACATTCATCCATTAGGTTCGGATTAGGTAGGTTTACTACAAAAGAAGAAATTTTATATGCATCAAACCTTATTGTAAGTAGCATAAAGAAACTACGCGATATGAGTCCTTTATGGGAAATGGTTCAGGAAGGTATAGATCTTAACGAGATTAAGTGGGATGTGCATTAATTTTTATTTATTTGGTAATTATGAGGTATTTATATGAGTTACAGTGAACTTCTTTTAGAACATTATAAAAATCCTAGAAACGTTGGTACTTTACCTAAAGAAGATTACAGCGTAGGCACAGGTTTAGTAGGAGCTCCAAGCTGTGGTGATGTAATGAAATTACAGATTAAAGTAGACGACAACGGAAGAATTATAGATGCAAAATTTAAAACTTTTGGATGTGGAGCAGCAATTGCAGCTAGTTCATTAGCTACTGAATTAATAAAAGGCAAAACAGTAGCTGAAGCGCATCAATTAAAAAATACAGTATTAGCAAAAGAACTGAGCCTACCTCCTGTAAAAATACATTGTTCATTACTTGCAGAGGATGCTGTAAAGGCAGCAATCAGTGATTATCATATGAAACAAGCACAAAAACAGAAAAAATGATAATATTACTGGAGGATAACACAGTAATTATGTAACATAAGGTTTATTTATGAATAAAGAAATTTCGGTATCACATAATAATCAAGAAAGTACATGTGATTCGCAGATAAAATATTCTATAAATAGTGGTTTTACAGATAAATCTCCTATTACTCTAACAAAAAATGCTATAAAAAAGATCAAAGAACTTATCGATAAGAAAGAAGGTGCTGCTATTGGCATTAGAATAATAGTAGCTCAAAAAGGATGTTTTGGTTTCAAATATAGTATAGAATATGCATACGATATCAAGGTGTTAGACGTACAAATTGAAATAAAATATCAAGATAAAAATTTGATAATCTTAATTGATCCTAAAGCTATGATGTTTATTAAAGGAACAGAAGTAGATCATATTGAAGATAAAATATCTTCGGGTTTTGTATTTAAAAATCCAAATGAAAAAGGAAGGTGTGGTTGTGGAGAAAGTTTCTATGTATAAAGATTACTTTTCATTATTCAACATGAGTCCACAGTTTTTTATTAATATGCAAACATTAGAAAAAAACTATATAACATTACAAAGTAAACATCACCCTGACTTATTTTTTCTGAAATCTGAAAAAAAGTTAGCATTGGATAATATAGCAGAAATAAACAAAGCATATCAAACTTTAAAATCTTCTATAAAAAGAGCAGAATACTTATTAGAAATAAAAGGAATTACTGCAAATAAGGAAGATATAAACGACATAATCGGAGAAGTATTCACACTTAGTGAATCGAATGATATTGATATTCAGCACCATGTTATATTATGTACCAAAGCTATGGAAAATGCTTTTCTTGTAGAGGACTTCAATGAAGCTGCTAAACAGCTCATAAAATTGAAATATGTAAAAAGAATTCAAGAAGATAGGAGGAATTAGTCAATGGAATTAGTTAACATAACAGATCCAGAAGAAGAAAATATATCTATAGCATTCGGGATAGATTTAGGTACTACTAACTCCTTAATATCTATGCTGGATAGTCACAATGGCAAAGTTATCATATTCAAAGACAAAGATGGCAATTCTCTTATTCCTTCAATTGTTAGCTATCTTGATAGTAATCAAGTACAAGTAGGTAAAAACTCTAATGACAATGGTTATACTATTTCTTCAATAAAGCGCTTAATGGGAAAATCAGTTAAAGATATTGATCAATTGTCTTCAGAGCTGTTATTTAATACAGTTGATATAGGAGATAATAATATATATATAAAAAAACAAGATAACACATATGCTACCCCAGTTGAAATATCAGCAGAAATTCTCAAAAAACTATGTCAAATTGTAAAAGATAGCAGTAACTTAGATGTTAAAAAAGTTGTTATAACTGTACCAGCATATTTTGATGAAGTAGCAAGAAAAGCTACAAAAGATGCTGCACAACTTGCTAACCTTGAAGTACTACGTCTATTAAATGAACCAACTGCAGCAGCATTAGCATACGGAATTGAAAAATCAGAACACGACAGTATATGTATGATATATGATTTAGGAGGTGGAACGTTTGACATATCAATACTAAAGTTACATGATGGAGTATTCCAAGTCCTAGCGACTGGCGGTAATACAAATTTAGGTGGAGATGACATAGACTACTTATTTGCAAAATTTATATATGAAAAATATCAGGCAGAGTCACATGTTAGTAATGCAGACTTTAATAAAGAAACACTAAAGGAGTTAATTTCTGATGTAAGATCTGCTAAAGAATATTTAAGTAATCATGATAGTGGAACTTTTATTTTTAGAATCAAAGACGAAAATTTTTCATGCAGCGTTACTAGAGATGAGCTCAATAATATAACACTAGAACTATTAAAAGAAACATTAGAGATTGTACTTTCAACAATCGATAGCATAAAGCTTCCTTACAAAGACATCAAAAAAGTAATATTAGTAGGTGGTGCCACTAAAATGCCTATAATTAAAGACATGTTAAACAATATATTTCATAATAGAGTATTTTGTGATGTAGATCCTGAAAAAATAGTAGCTATAGGGGCGGCTTTACAAGCATATTATTTATCAAATCCACATGTAAAAAATAAAAACTTACTTATAGATACTTTACCACTGTCACTAGGGATTGAAACAATAGGTGGTATTGTAGAGAAAATCATACCAAGAAATACACCGATACCTGCATTTGCTACACAAGAATTTACTACTTATGTTGATGGACAGAATGCAATACAGATTCACGTTTGTCAAGGAGAACGAGAAATGATAGAACACAATAAGTCTTTAGCTAAATTTGATTTAAAAGGAATACCACCATTACCTGCAGGTTATGCAAAAGTTAAAGTAGAATTCCAAATTGATATGGATGGATTATTAACTGTTTCAGCACAAGAAAAATTGACAGGAATAAAACAATCTGTCAGCATTAATAATGCATTAAAGTTAGATCAAAAAGAAATAGAAAATAATATTACAGAATCTGTAAAAAATTTTGATAGTGATATGAATACACGTCTACTAACTGAGCAAAAAATTGAAGCTCAAAGGGTTATATCAATAATTAAGAAAGCACTTACTGATGATAAAGACTTAATATCACAATCAGAGTTAATAATACTTAATCAAGTATTAGATGATGCAGAAAAAATATTATTGACTAATCATATTGATCAGATTAAAGATGCTATTAATTATGTTGAATTACAAGCATCTAGCTTTATAAAAAAACGAATGGATTTTTACTTAAAAAAATCTATTGATAACTGTAATATTAGTAGTTAAATAAATATAACGATATTGGAGATACGCCGTGCCATTAATAACATTTATTTCACCAGATGGAAGTAGAAAGACATATGAAGCTTATGACGGAGAAACTTTACTAAGTTTAGCACATAGAAATAATGTAGATTTGGAAGGTGCATGTGAGGGTTCTTTAGCATGTTCTACATGTCATGTAATAATTGATCCAAGCTGGTATAACATTGTCGAGCAACACAATGAGATTTCTGATGAAGAGAATGATATGTTAGATTTAGCTTTCGGTTTAACAGATACTTCACGTCTTGGGTGTCAAATTATCTTAACAAAAGAACTTGATGGGTTATGTGTAATATTACCTAATGAAACCCGGAATATCTCTTTTACAAAAAATAACAGTGAAGTTGTAAATACATGAAACATTTTAGTAAAAAATTAGTAGTGATATTATTAATCATACTATCACTTTCTTCCATATACACAGGTGCTTGGTTTGTTGTAGCAACCCAAATAAAAGCAACTATATCAAAAGCTTTTCTTCATGTTTCTGCAATATATGGTGATATACAAATTTTAGGATTCCCTTTTACTCCTTATGTTAAGGTTTCAAATTTTAAAGTAAATTTATCTCCAATAACTATACTTACCCCTTCGTTATCAGTTAAATATAGTATATTGGATAACAAATTAGAGTTTTCAGTATCAGAAAGTGAACTTAAAGTAAATAATAAAACAAAAATTACAAATAGTGATCCTACAAATATAGTAAGTTGTAAATTCAACCATGGTTTAAAAGCATTAATTCAACCTTCTGAAAATCTACTGTTTATGTTATTTAAAGATAAAAGTATAAAGAAATTATATTTTAAATCAATAAAGTATCAAGATAGTGGTATTAGTTGTAATAATAAAAATAACATAGGGAAAAACTCTTTCTTTATAGAAACTAAAGAATCTAAGACTCCAAATGGTGCTACGACAAACTTACAATATAAGGTAAATGCTGATATTATTACTAATACAGATAATAATCCTATTAATGCAACCATAAATAATAATTTAATCACACTAATTATGACAGATATTGGTTTCAAGCAAGTTGATGCTGATATAGGAAGTATAGATTTAAAATTTAAGGATTCATCAATTGAAATTAATGGAAAATTATCAATTCCTCTTTCTTTAGATAACCAATTCAATGATGAAGGAAAGTTGATTATAAAAATGAGTAATCATCAAGATGCTATTAGACAATTGGTAGAATTATTTTACACTAAACTGATAAATAAAGATAATTTATCATCGGCTTTAAGTAAATATATATATGATGAAGTTTCAGATATGAAAGATAAGGATAGTGTTACATTATCAGTAAGTGAAAAAAAAGATCCCTTTAATGTATTTGTTGGGAAGGTTCCATATAAGGATTTTATGAAAAAAATTAAAACCATTGTAGATGTAGATCATCGTGAATCTGAGAAATAACATAATACTAATTATATCACTCATTGTAATGTTTGCATTTTCTTCTGCATATTCATTTTCAGTAGATGAAAAACTCAAAAATACTGAAATGGAATTACGTGCTATTAACTTATTTAAAATAACTAGATGTTTAATTTGTTCTGGAGAGTCCATTTATGAATCACAATCACAATTTGCCCATGATATGCGTGTATTAATACGCAACCACATTAAAAATGGATACGATGACAGTCAAATAATTGAAGAATTAAGAAATCATTATGGTAATCAAATAATTATTATACCACCATATAATTCATATGCTTATTTATTATGGTTCTTACCCATATTTATATTTGGATTAGGAATAATTTTAATATTAAAATTTATTTATTATAAAACATAGGAAAGTTATTGTATTATTAGCTGTATTGAATAATAACCATAAAAAAGCTCTAGCTTTTTTAGATGATTCACTTGGTGAAGTTTTTGATAAGGTAGCAAGAATGTTGAATTTAGGATATCTTGGTGGACCAATTATTGAAAAGAAATCTTTAATGGGCAATAGCAAGAGTTTTTTTTTACCTCGTGCATTAACTAATCGTTGTGGATGTGATTTTTCTTTTTCTGGTATTAAAACAGCTATAAGAAATATTATTGCTAATCAAGAGCATATAAACGATGAATTTATATGTAATATTTCAGCTTCTTTTCAAGATTGTGTTGGAGATATATTGGTGAATAGGATTAGTAATGCTATTGATATCTCACGAGCTATAGATCATAGAATTAACAAATTAGTAGTGACTGGTGGTGTTGCAGCTAATCAGTTATTACGTAATCGTATATCATCTCTATTATAGAACTTTGGTAAAGGTGAGCCTATAAAAATAACTTTATTGTATTATTGATTCACTATCAATAGCAATGATATATGCATGCATGCCTGGGTAATTACTCACTATGTGAACATTTTACTAATTCTGTGGATGCATTTTTTTCTATGTTGCAAATAAATAAAACCCTTCATTAGGGTCATGTTCAAATGTTGAGGATCTTTAAAGTATACCTTAAAAATATTGCTCTTAATTTCTTTAGTAGTGCATAACACAAAATATCAGAAATATTTGTGCATCTTTTTTAGTGTGTATACTTAATCATTTTTCATATTATAAATTAGTACAATTATAATTTACATAAATACTAACAGGATTGTGTACGCTTTCAATTTTGATAAGGTTTTACATCTTTTAAAAAACATTTCTAAAAGAAACCCATATCCTCAACATAATATTACCGAACTACTATAATACTTAGTAGTATATCATTTTTTACATTTTGATAAAAATTATTAGTATTCAATATGTGTTATTATTAGAATTGTTTACCGTGCGTAGTACTGGTACAATGGTAGTTATATATTTATTTATAGAAAAGCTAATATGTAAAACAACTCAGAAATTTTACATACTTTCAGAATGATTTACCACTATTCACTGTATTCCCTATCTAGTTATACTGAATATTATTTTCTAGCGTATTACTTTATTATGATAAATTATCTACAAAACTAGGTATTTTATTGTTCACATTGTTTTTAGGAAGTGAGTCAGTATATACTAGAATTCCTGAAACTAATATAACCCAAAATAAAGACATAGGTAAGAATACTTTCCACCCCAACCTCATTAATTGATCATATCTGTATCAGCAATATATCATTAATTTTCTGTTTTAATCATCAAAATTAATTTTAGTATTTAATACTTAACCTACACATTTACGTGCAGCCAAAATATAATTTACTGAAATATCCTTAGACAATTGTAAACAGTTTGTCAGTAAATTAAAACTCATTCCAACGATTTCTTGCAAAAATACACCATTAAGTAAAAGCAGGTTTGCAATTTCAGATGGTTTGACACATCTGTTCCATTGATGTGTACCACAAGGAACTAACTTAAGTATGTATTCAGCACATATTACTGCGTATAGCAAAGATTTTATGTTTCTATTTATTGTAGATAAGAACATTATACCATTATCATTTAATAAGCTACTTATGCTTTTTATAAATAAAGGTAGATTATCAACATGTTCTACTACTTCCATTACAGTTATAATATCATACTTTTCTTTAATGTCGACTATAGATTCTATATCCATACAGTAATAATTTACATTAGATATACCACGTGCTAAAGCATGTATCTTAGCAACATTAATATTTTCTTTGCTAGCATCTATTCCACATACTTTCATATTTAAACGTGCCATAGACTCTGTTAACAATCCTCCACCACATCCTACATCAAGTACCGATAATGATTGAAAATCAACACTTGGCATAACTTTGTTAATATAATCAATAATGTATTGCATTCTCACAGGATGCATCATATGTAAAGGTTTAAATGGACCTTTTTCATCCCACCATTTATCGGAAATTTTTGAGAATTTCAACAATTCATTGTAATTAACTGTACTACTCATAAATAGCTATCTA
>NZ_CP033455.1:680062-696725 GCF_009728835.1 Ehrlichia ruminantium | reverse complement strand
AATCTAAATGCCATCTCAAATGATGAATTTATCCAGCAACTGTTACATCATTTATTCTTATAGTAGGTGAATTTACAGAACCAAAAAACATTAAATCATTCGCAACTAACATATTACTAAACATGTGTTGTAATTTACTAGCAATAGTTACCTCATTTACTGGATAAGATATTGTTCCATTTTCAATAAAGAATCCTGCTGCCTCCTGACTATATTACTGTATTATCCTCCGGTAATATTATCATTTTTTCTGTTTTTGTGCTTGTTTCATATGATAATCACTGATTGCTGCCTTTACAGCATCCTCTGCAGGTAATGAACAATGTATTTTTACAGGAGGTAGGCTTAGTTCTTTTGCTAATACTGTATTTTCTAATTGATGTGCTTCAGCTACTATTTTGCCTTTTATTAATTCAGTGCTAATGAACTAGCTGCAATTGCTGCTCCACATCCAAAAGTTTTAAATTTTGCATCTATAATTCTTCCGTAATCACCAGTAATTAAATTAACGCCAAAACCAAAAAGATCAGTAATATATAATCCACTCTTAATATCTGACATTAATTCATTAACAGATAAATTTCCATTTTGTATATAAAAGTTGCTTACTCCAGGAGTTATAGAACCATTAGAATGCCTTATCGCATTTCCAGTACTACTCATATTTAATTTCTTAGCTGAACGTATGTCTAGAATCCAAGTATTTATTATACCATTTTCTACTACTAATTTCTTACTTCTAATACCTTCCCCATCAAAAGGTCTAGAAGATATACCACCTATTATCAATAGATTATCTATTATAGAAATATTAATGGTTACGAATAATATCCTTTTATTTTTGTGTATTATAATGGAAAATCAAACTCATATAAGTCGTGCACCTGTTATAATAGCAAATTGTGTAAAAGCTTTTTTAGGAAAAGATTAGGTGAATATGCACTTTATAATTAACTTCAGTAATTAAAGACCTTGTAAAAAGTTCCGATATGAAAATTAATAGTATTGATTACTGCTTGTGTGCATCTATAATTAGAAGAATAAATGTTCCAAGTATTGTAGATATTATGGTTAATTTTCAGCAAGAAAAATCCTTAAGTAGGATAAAATATGCAAGAGATATGGAATAAATAAATGACCTATATTTAGTAATACACTAATTTCAGTTGTGCATGCTAACATAAATATTTACAATATTGGTTTCTAAATCTATGTGATTTTTTGCATTACAAAAAGTTTAGATTTCAAATTATGCTTTTGATTAATTACTAATAGAGCATGTTTCTAGATATAAAAGATTTACATATTTTTATTAAATGTGGTAAAAATATTTGAATAATATTTGAGTATTTTACTGGTATCATGAAATTTACAGGTTTACAGGATTTAAAAGATAGGAAATTAAATTCTTATAATGGTGGTGGTTTATCTAGGATAGAGCAACAACATCTTAAGGGTAAGTTGACTGCAAGAGAAAGATTAACAGTATTGCTTGATGATAATTCTTTTGAAGAGTATGGGGTGTTTGTTGAACACAGATCTGTTAATTTTTCTATGGATCAATCTAAAATACCAGGAGATGGTGTTGTTGTAGGTTATGGTACAATTAATGGAAAAAGAGTATGTGTTTATTCTCAGGATTTTACAGTATTTGGTGGTTCACTCAGCGAATCAAATGCTAAGAAGATATGTAATATTATGGATAAAGCTGCAGTACTAGGAATACCTGTGATTGCTATTAATGATTCAGGTGGTGCTAGAATACAGGAGGGTGTAGATTCTCTATCTGGTTATGGAGAAATCTTTCAGCGTAATGTTAATTTGTCTGGTGTAGTTCCACAAATATCTGTTATTATGGGGCCGTGTGCAGGTGGTGCAGTATATTCTCCTGCATTGACTGATTTTATTTTTATGGTACGTAATACTTCATACATGTTTGTTACAGGACCAGATGTAATTAAAAAGGTTACATATGAGAAGGTAAGTAAAGAGGAGTTAGGTGGTGCTAAGGTGCACGCTGCTAAAACAGGGATTGCGGATCTGGTATTTAATAATGAAATTGAAGCATTATTACAGATACGCAAATTTATGCAATTTATTCCATCGAATAATATAATGAAACCACTCAAGCTTGAATCGAGTGTAGATACTTTTACAGAGGATGTTTCTTTAAATACATTGGTGCCTAAAAATAGTTCTACACCATATAATATGTATGAACTTATAGAAAAAGTATGCGATGAAAGATTATTTTATGAAATAAAACCTGATTTTGCACGCAATATTATTATAGGTTTTGGTAAAATAGGTGGTTGTAGTGTAGGAATTATTGCAAATCAACCGTTACAATTAGCTGGGTGTTTAGATATTAATGCTTCAAGAAAGGGAGCACGATTTATACGCTTTTGTGATGCATTTAATATTCCTATTATTAGTTTGATCGATGTTCCTGGGTTTATGCCTGGAGTTAATCAGGAGCATTCTGGAATCATAGCACATGGAGCTAAGTTGTTATATGCATATGCCGAAGCTACTGTACCTAAAGTTAGTGTGGTTGTTCGTAAGGCTTATGGAGGTGCATATATAGTGATGAATTCTAAGCATTTGTGTGGTGATATAAATTATGCTTGGCCGGATGCTGAAATTGCAGTAATGGGTGCTGAAGGAGCAGTTGAAATAATATTTAGAAATGAACCAGACGAGGAAAAAAGACGAAATATAATTGATGAGTATCGTGCTAAGATAGTCAATCCTTATGTAGCAGCTTCTAGAGGATATATTGATGATATAATTATTCCCTCACATACTAAACAACATTTATTTAAAGCTTTGCAACTTTTACAAGGAAAAAGTGTGCAAAAAATTTCACGTAAGCATGATAACTTACCTTTATAGTGATATAAGGATTAATGAATACATAATCTAAAAAAGTTCTATAGATTTATCTGGTGTTCTTTTGTCTAAAGTGTAGCAATTAAAATTGTTCTACCATATTCTAGTAAACTATAAAGATTCTTACTAGTAACATAGTAGGTATTTGTATGCTTTATCATAGTATAAAAAATGTACTTTCTTACAGGTTTGTAGTATTCATGTGATATAAATTGGTAGTATGATGATTACATATGCTTAAAAAATGAATAGTATTATTCTATAATTCTTATGGAATATTTATTTCCATAATTAAACTTAGCAATTTTTGTAGTTTTTAAATACGAAGTTTTCTGGGTAAAAAAAATTTATAAATTACTTATATGTTATAGTCCTGATAATATGCCTTATTAAATTAAGGCAGTAACTCCATTGGGATCCAGTATAGTAGAAAATAATACTAAAGAAATTGTTATACCCAATGTTATCGCAAATATAAACATAGGAGTATTTATAGTCTAGTAATTTCTTCACTTGGTGTTTATAGAATTATATAATAGCTGAATGGTCAAGTAATTCTAATTATACTTTTTTAGGTGCTATTAGGTCTGCATCTCAAATGATATTATATGAAGTATCTATTGGACTTACTGTAGTCACAGTATTATTAGCTATGGGGTCACTTAATTTAAGTGAGATAGTTGTTTTATTAATGATTATGATTAATGTATTTTATATGCCAGTTGATCAAAACCATGAGTATCACGTTCTGTAATATCAGTAGTATCAAAATCTTTAGCAAGATTCCACGATATACGAGTTATTGGTGCTATTACCATTTGTGCTATTCTATCTCCATAATTAATGGTATATGACTCATTTCCTAGGTTAATCAAAATTACCATTATTTCTCTACGATAATCTGCATCTATAGTGCCTGGAGTATTAAGTACAGTGATGCCAAACTTTAAAGCTAATCCAGATCTTGATCTAGATTGAAAATTTTTGGTTTTATATTAAAAATGGATTACGTTGCTAAGGAGATAATTTTTTATATTAGTGTCCGTCGTATATAGATCTAGCATTGTATAATATAAATAATCGCACCTACCGAAAGTCCCATAAAAACAGTGGATAATTTGGATTATTACATATAATCACCTTTGCATAATCAAATTCGTGTTATTATCAATGTAATTAACTGTATTACTCATAAATAGCTATCTATTTTCTTTACTCTTTGTGCGTGCCTACCCTCAGAAAACTTCGTATTTAAAAACTCATGTACTATTAACTTAGCTTCTTCATAAGTAATATACCTAGCCCCAAGACATAATATATTAGCATTATTATGTTCCCTAGCAAATTTAGCAATTTCTGTACTATAACACAAAGCCGCTCTAATTTTTTTATAACGATTTGCTACTATGCTCATGCCTATGCCAGTACCGCATATTAAAATACCAACACCAGAATCATCACTAATGACACACTGAACAACATCTTGCACATAATCTGGATAATCTACAGTAACATTAGATGTTATACAACCATAATCTTCTACTACATAATTTAAATCTTCTAAATATAACTTAATGAGCAACCTTAACTCTACTCCGGCGTGATCAGAAGAAATAAAAATTTTCTGCATACTCAATACAACTCAACACTACATAACGTTACATAAAATAAAATAAAAAGTCAATAACCACAGTGTCATACAACTTACACGTTAAGATTTTACTTTACAAAACCAAAATAATAGTGTTAATTTTATATATAATATCTTCACACTTGGTTATGTCTTTATGGATACGAAAACTTTGGAAAATGTTGTATTATGTACTTTATCCTACTTAAACAATACAAAATCTTACACGGCAGCATTTAGGAAAAACTTAATAGAAGCTTTTGAAGCTGGGTTTATTACGGAAGATCAATATTCTTACATGCTTTCACATACCACAACTTTTATTAAAAAGATTGAGATATATGAGAACATATTTTCAGAATTTTGTACAACCCATAAGCTAAATTAACTAGTATTTTGCCTATACCCTAGCTTACTACCCTATTCATGAATCTAAAAATTGTTAAATGAGGAAGCCTAAGGTAGAAAAGATTTTGTTATCATGGCAGAATAAAAAATATCATAATAAGTTTACTATGTAGTAATAAAACTGGTGCCATTACGGGCATTTTATTGGTTATCCTACACTTCAAATGTTACTTACAACTTGTAGTATTTCTCACTGCTTAAAGGAACTTAGGGGGCTTTTATTAATACAAGCAATGACTGTTATTACTACTTAAAAGTACTCAGTAAGCTAAAGTAAAATAATAGTTTACACAAGAATATATATAATTACATCAGTATATAAGTTTTTTATGATGGTGCTGCACACTTACAGCTATTTTCATTCACATAAGTTCTAAATATTTTATTTGTATTCTCCTTTAATATAAATCGTAAGTTGCTAAAGTTTTAGTACTCATTTCAAATAAACTGTTATTTTAACAGTTTATTACCATCCTTCAAATGAACCCTTAATTTCAAATCTATATAATTTAATAATACTTTTATGTCATATTTATATTTTAAATGCTGTTTCCCCTAAAAATTATTTCACTAATAATTTTCATGATACAATATCACTAAGGTAATATAAATAGTACAAATATTAAAACACAGCCTTTTCATGTGTAATCATTTCAAGTTTTATTAAATCAGCAATAGAAACACCAGAGCAACCAATGAATATCTAATTAAAGGTAACATATATCCCCATGACCACCTAATACTAAGGAATCTATACTTTCTACTGAAACATTTAATTCATTTACAACAACATACGAAAATCTTGCCGAGTCAAAGAACACCTGCCATTCCAACAACTATATTGCTAGGCAGCTGTGAGTATTTATACATAGCTAATACTATCAGTGGATTAGTTACAACAATAACAAACACATTGGGAGCATATTTTTTAATACTAGTTGCTACATCTTTAATAATCATAAAAGAAAGTATATGGAGCACTAATCCTATCATATATACATGTATATAAATGCATTAATACATAAGTTATATAAAAATGTATACTTTATACTTCTCTAGAACACTAAAAAATATCCTATTTTAATTTTAACATAGTCAATAATATATAATGCATCTAAAAAACATATATTACGTTGATAACCTACCTTTAAATATTACCAACCAAATTTTTTATTAACTTTACAGAATTATTAAATATATTATTTTCTTCTTCAGTTAATTCAAGTTCGATTATTTTTTCCACTCCATTTTTTCCAATAATTACAGGAACACCCACAAATAGATCATGAATTCCATATTCTCCGTTTAAATAAGCAGAGCAAGGTAGCATTAATTTTTTGTCGTTTAAATATGAATCAAGCATCAATACAGCAGACTCAGCAGGTGCATAGTAAGCTGACCCTGTTTTTAACAAACTTACTATTTCTTCTCCTCCTTTTCTAGTTCTTTCTATAATTTCTATAACTTTTTCATGTGTAATCATTCCAAGTTTTATTAAATCAGCAATAGAAACACCAGCAACCGATGAATACCTAATTAAAGGCAACATTATATCCCCATGACCACCTAATACTAAAGAATCTACACTTTCTACTGAAACATTTAACTCCTTTGCAATAAAATACGAAAATCTTGCTGAATCAAGAACACCTGCCATTCCAACAACCATATTGCTAGGCAGCTGTGAGTATTTATACATAGCTAATACCATCACATCAAGTGGATTAGTTACAACAATAACAAACGCATTGGGAGCATATTTTTTAATATTAGTTGCTACATCTTTTATAATATTAACATTAGTATTAATAAGGTCATCACGGCTCATACCAGGTTTTCTAGCTATTCCAGCAGTAATAACAATAGCATCAGCGTTTTCAATATCTTCATAGTTATTAGTACCAAATATTTCACCATGATACTTTCCTATAGGTGAAGTTTCAGCTATATCGAGTGCCTTACCTTTGGCTATACCATCATTAGTATCCAATAACACAACATCTCCCATATTTTTTAATCTAACCTGATAAGCTATCATACCACCAATATTACCTGAACCAATAAGAGCAATTTTTTTATTCTTAATCATAATTCCCCCTTAATACAAACACATATAAAGCTTATGTCTTATTTATTACATATCATATAACAGTAATTAAACTTATAAAATATATCAATTGTGTACAGACCTTTGCAATTCAACACTGATATTAGCATTCTTTCCACAAGCAAGACATTTATGTATTTTTAAATAACAATGAATTATCTTATCATCTCGCATAATGTAGTCCATTAATTCTAATGCTACTGTTTCCAACAATGAGAACTGTTTTGAACTTACAAAATTTATTAAACCATTAACAAATTCAGCATAATTAATTATATCATTTAAATCACAAATCGTATTATAAGATTTAAGAGTAATATCACAATTTATTATTAATTTTTGTTTTAAAACTTTCTCCCAACTATGTATTCCTATTTGGGAAAAAATTATTAAATCACTAATTTGTATTTTCATTTATTTAAACAATAAATTATTTAAAGCTACAATATACAAATTATAGCATTTTTCATTTTATCATCTAAGATTAGTAGCGTAAATAATTACTTTATTACAAATTTCCAATACTATATTATCCATCTATAAAATATTATGTTTGTATTTAATACTATATAGTATAAATATCATTAGAATAACAAATGTAGAATAAAAAATATGCTTTTATTTAACTACTTCCCTTTCTTCAAAAAAAATAAAGATAATCAAGCTAATGGTAATATCTCTTATTCAGGAGGGATAAGAAGATTCACTAGTATATTAATAGATTTAGTATTTTTGATGTTTGTATTACAAATTATACACAGTGTATATTCATATTTTTTCATACACAGTCAGATGAATGATACAATGATAAAAGTAATTGAAAAATACAAAATGAATGTCCCATTAACTGAAGAAGAATCACATATAAAAAACAAATACCTATATAGAGTCTTATGCAGCCAAATTATTCAAGTGATTGTACTATATATATATGCTGTTTACAGTTGGACTAGGTATTCCGCTACATTAGGAAAATTTATTATGGGATTAAGAGTAGTTGATGCAACAACTTTTGAAAAAATAACATTATCTCAATCAATAAAACGCTTTTTTTCTTCTGCTCTTTCTTGTATACCATTTTGTATAGGAATAATATGGTGTAATTTTAACAAACGAAGACAAACATGGCATGATAAAATTGCACATACTGTCGTAGTAACTAATAAAAGTCTAAAAAGTTATCACAATAAACAAACTACACTATGATATATTAATTATCAAAAATAAAATGTTTTTTAACCCTAAATGCAAAGTTATTTAAAATATTTTTTGTGATGTTATATAACTCAGTAATTAATGCTAATTACGTAGATAACAACCACTAAAAAGTGTTCTATTATAATTTTTATCAGGCAATTAATATGATCTATTACATGTAATCCTTTATTTTCTTATAAAGTAACAATGATTAATATATTATTCGTTTTGTAGGTTTAATACATCGTAATTCAATCATTTAAGATTACTATATTAAATTACTAATATATTAGAGAAAGTTGTTAGGTTTATAAAGCTTGGAAAGCAAATAAATATTTTATATAGTGTATAAAATAATAATTAACATTACTACTAGTTTTTTTTTTTTTTGATTGTTAAAAAAGTGTGTTATTAATAACACAAATATAAGAAATCCCATGGATCAAAACTAATCTTTTTAACAGCATACATAGATACAAAATATGTATTTTACCGCAACAAAAGTTAAAATACATATGTGTAATTTTATAATTCAATTTACCCATAATACAGCACTTTTACATCTCAACATACGTAACCAAAATGTTTTATATTCAATACTAAAATAGATAATATTACATTTATTCTAGTAATACTATGCTTTCCTAGCGAAAAAAATATATATGAAAAACACTTATGCAGTAACGTACATGATATTAGAGCTGTTTTGTATATCAACCTTTACTAAAGTTAGATGCACAAGAAATAGAATTTCTTAATGATTATACTATTTTACAGCTAATTTTAAATGATAAATGGACTATATATGCAAGATGATAAGATAATTCATTGTTATTTAAAAGTACATAAACGCCTTGCTTGTGAAAAGAATGCTAATATCAGTGTTGAATTGCAAAGGGAGGATATAGCAATATAATATTACAGATCTTGTAAGAAAATAAGTTATTAATACCAAGTAACATTTTAGAAAAGAATATATAATACAGCATGATCGACATATTTATCTACTATCGTTCTGCACACAATTGATATATTCTATAAGGTTAATCAATGTATACGATATGTAATAAACAATACATAAGCTTTATATGTGTTTGTATTAAGGGGGAATTATGATTAAGAATAAAAAAAATGTTATCTTTTTTCTGATTATGTCAAAAAAATATTGAATTCATGATCTGTTTGTAGATGTTCCTGTAATTATTGAAAAAATGGAGTAGAAAAAAATAACAGAAGTTGAATTGATTGAAAAATAATATGCTTGCTCTAGCAATACTATCAAGTTTATATGACAAGATTACTAGTAAATTAACTACTAAATCTTCAATATCTATATGAATCTTTCCCATGCTTTTAGCGAAGAATAAAATAACATTATGTAACTACATAAAATACCTGCAATTCACTTAATATATATCCCTTGTGCATATTAGGAGTATAGATTACTATAAAATAAACATTTTGGCTAATAAGATCTTTTTATGTTTTCTAAAGGCCACCTTGCTTTTGGAATAAAATCTAAATTAGAAATATAACCCTTAGATAAATTTTCAATACCAGCCCATCCTACCATAATTCCATTATCAGTACACAATTCAGTCGGAGGATATAATACTTCAAGATTTTTACTGTTTACACAAGCTGATATACGATTACGTAATAACTGATTAGCTGCAACACCACCAGTCACTACTAATTTGTTAATTCTATGATCTATAGCTCGTGAGATATCAATAGCATTACTAATCCTATTCACCAATATATCTCCAACACAATCTTGAAAAGAAGCTGAAATATTACATATAAATTCATCGTTTATATGCTCTTGATTAGCAATAATATTTCTTATAGCTGTTTTAATACCAGAAAAAGAAAAATCACATCCACAACGATTAGTTAATGCACGAGGTAAAAAAAAACTCTTGCTATTGCCCATTAAAGATTTCTTTTCAATAACCGGTCCACCAGGATATCCTAAATTCAACATTCTTGCTACCTTATCAAAAACTTCACCAAGTGAATCATCTAAAGAAGAACCTAATCTACGATAGCATCCAACATCGTGGACTATTAAAAACTGACAATGTCCTCCAGATATTATTAATACTAGAAATGGAAAGTCAATATCATAAAACATTCGTACCATCAAAGTATGTGCTTCCAAGTGATTAACCTCAATAATAGGTTTACCAGTAACACTGGAAATAGCTTTAGCCATCATTACACCTACAATTAGTCCTCCAATAAGACCTGGTCCTGAAGTAACTGCTATAGCATCAACATTTGATAAATTACATCCTGATTCTTCAATACATTGAGAAGTTAAATCATACAAATAGTTTATATGTGCACGAGAAGCAATCTCAGGTACAACACCACCATATACTGCATGTTCCTTTTGTGAAAGAAGTTTATGTGATAAAACTTGTTTATCACTCCTTACAATAGCAACAGCTGTTTCATCACAACTCGTTTCTATTCCTAATACTATCTTTACTGAATAATCTACCACATACGCCTTATTTTACGATTCCAATTTCCTTATAGTAACGTCTAGCACCATTGTGTAAAGGTGTAATATCCGACTGTACCATATCTTTTACGGTAAGATTTCTAAGAGCTCCAGTAATACTATGTAATTCATTCAAGTGAGTAACCAACGACTTAACAACCTTATATGCTAGGTCATCACTTAATTCAGTAGTTGCTATTAAAGATGCTTTTACTGAAACAGTTTGTACATCAGGTAAATTGTTATATAATGAACCATAAATAATATCCCTTTGATAATATGGATATTTAGCATGTAAGCTATCTATAAGGTTATCATCCAAAGAAATAAGTTTTATATCACAAGTTGCAGCTGCTTCTTGAATAGCAGCATTAGGATGTCCAACAACATCTACCATAACATCAATTTTATTATCACACAACGCTTGAGCTTGTTCTGATGACTTTAATTCTGCCATAACAGCAAAATCTTTTCTACTCCACCCTTTTTCATTTAACAACTTTAACATTGCTATCCTTACACCAGTACCAGGACTACCAATATTGACTCTTTTACCTTTTATATCATCAATAGTTAATATATTAGAATTTGATCTAACAACAATAGTAAGATATTCCTTATGCAATGAAGATAATATTCTTAAATTTTTCATTGCTGGCATTTTTTCATATAAGCCAATACCATTATATGCATAGTATTCTAGATCAGATTGAATAATCCCTATATCCATATTTGCATAACGCATAGAATTTAGATTATATACGCTACCACTTGTAGAAGATATTGAACAAATTATGCTATTCTCATCATTACCATAATCAGCAGCAATAAATCTACATATACTACTTCCTATAGGGTAATATACCCCAGTCATAGATCCAGTACCAATTAAAATATATTGTTTATCTTTTGAAGAATCAGCTGAAACAATGGCAGTAGTATAACATACATTAACAACAATAAATAAACATGTAATCAATATTTTCTTCATTAGTTTTGCCTCACATTTATAGCATTACATATTACGTTAAAAAAACTATCCACACTTAAACTAGCACTACCAACTAACACACCAGACAAACGATTTATGTTGATAATATCATGTACATTAGTATGATTTACTGCTCCACCATATATAATATTAGATACAGAATCATATGACCTAATTATATCTAAAGCTTCAACTATTACATCAATAGAAGGTATAACATTACTTCCTATAGCCCATACTGGCTCATATGCTATAATAAATTTACCATTTCTAGGAAAGGATTTACTGCATTGACTTAATAAAGCATCCTTTAACATACCATCCTTTCTATCTATTAAAGTTTCCCCAACACAAACAATTGGTATTAATCCTGACTCAATCGCACATTCAGCTTTTAATTTCACATCAGCATCAGACTCATAAAACATATTCCTTCTTTCAGAATGACCTAATATGACATAACTACATCCAGAATTATATAACATACTAGCACTGATCTCTCCTGTATACTTTCCACTAGCTGCATAACAACAGTTCTGCCCACCAAATTTAATGTTAGATGAACAATTAGTAGAAGCAGATAATGCAATAAATGGTGGACATAATATTATTTCTACCTTATCTTCTATGTTGACTAGGTTCACTAGACGATTACTGAGTTCCTTTGTAAACAAAGAAAAGGTAAGAAAATCACCATTCATTTTCCAATTAGCAATGATGAATAATGACATAAAACTACTTAAAGCGAAATTACGTGCCGGCTATAAGATTCGAACTTATAACCCCCTGATTACAAGTCAGGTGCTCTGCCAATTAAAGCTAAGCCGGCTATAACATTTTTGTATTTTATATATACATACTATAAAAGTCAACACTCAGATAAGCTATAATTTTTATACATAACCATATTATTTATCATTATAATACATCTCAAGACTTATAAAGTTTAATTATAATGTTAAAAAATTATGAATGATAATAATATAATAAATCCTAAGAAAGAATTAAGCCAATGTTTTATTTCTTCAACTAAGATTACAGATCAAATAGTCAGCTATGCTGGAAATATTAGTGATTTTTCAATTATTGAAATTGGCCCAGGACTTGGTACTATGACTTATTCAATTCTCAAAAAAAATCCTAAAAAATTAATTGCCATAGAGAAAGACAGTAGGTTATTATCAATACATAATAAAATAGTTAAGGAATTTCAAGGTAAATATGAATTCATATTATCAGATGCATTAGATATTAATTTACAAAATATTGTTGAACCACCAGTAAAAATAATAGCCAATTTGCCTTATAATATTGCAACTTTACTTTTAATAAAATGGATTAATTATATTAATTTTTTTCATAGCTTCACACTAATGTTTCAAAAAGAAGTAGCAGATCGTATAGTAGCACAACCAAATAATAAAAATTACGGAACTTTATCTATATTAACTCAGTTATTTGCTGATGTGCACAAAATACAAGATTTTGGACCTGAAATCTTTTCACCACAACCTAAAGTATTCTCATCTGTAATAAATATTTTAGTATTACCACAACCTAAATTTAATGTAAATTATCAAAAATTACGTCAAGTTGTACAAATAACTTTTAATCAACGTCGCAAAATGATACGTAGTACATTAAAAAAGATTAACAGTAATGCAGATGAAATTTTACAATCTTTAAATATTCCAAATAACTTACGTCCTGAAAATTTATCAATAAAACAATTTTGCGATATTGCAAACTATATATAAATCAACACAATTTAAATACATAATTAGTATATATTCTACAATATTTATAAAAAAATAGTGTTATAAAATTACATGTTTTATACAATTATCATAAAACAGTTAATAAGTAATTCAGTTAACACATATGCTATTATTAAATATTCAAGATTGAAATACTATAAAATTTATGATCTATGTATTTTTGGCTATTAAAGTATAACAATAGAATATTATTAAATCAACATGTACAAGCTGCCTAATTTTTCCACAAAGATTTTTTAAATTTTAATATTTTCTTAATGCACTAAACAATATATTGCATAGTAAATACATAGATAACATTTCTTTTCCATATAAGCAATATACCTTCCTTAATTCAGGAGTACTTAAACAATATCAGTAAAAAGTCTAGTCATTATAAAATTACATAAGGCAGTTATTACTAATATCCATATATAATTATAAAAAGATATCCTACTTACTATTTGGTATACCTTTTGAAGTAGAATACTGAAAATTTAACGGGGAATCAGGGTACACAACATGATATATATGATGACATGCCATAGCAGATTCTGAAAAGCCTGTTAATATTAATTTTATCTTTCTTGAATAAGTAGCTATATCTCCAACTGCATATATTTTATTACGGTTAGTTTGACACGTTGCAGGGTCTATTACTATTTGGTACCCTTCTATTTTGATTCCCCAATTTAATATAGGACCAAGGTTTGCAGAAGTACCAAAAAACGGCAGTAAATAGTCAACCTGTAACTTTAACTCTTCATTAGTTGAAATATTCTTAACAACTACATAGTCTAAATTACCATTTTCACCATATAATTCCTTAACTTGATATGGGACAACGAGGTTAATTTTCCCACGTTGAGATAAATCATCTAATTTTAATGCAGTATTAGGAGAACAGCGAAAATTCTTTCTTCTATGTACCATATACAATTGCTTAGTAACCTTAGAAAGCTCTATTGCCCAATCGGCAGCTGAATCTCCTCCTCCAGCTATCATTACAATTTTATTTTCAAAATCCGAAATTTGTTTAATATGATAAAAAATAGACTTATTTTCAAAATCAAAGATATTATCTATAGGAAGACGATTTGGCCCAAATGCTCCAGATCCAGCAGCAACTATAATTGCTTTACATTGTATAACCATTCCTAAGCTAGTTCTTACAAAAAAATAATCTGGATATTCTTCTATTTGCTCAGCCATCTGCCCTAATAAATACTGAGGATTAAATGGCCTTGATTGTTCAACCAAGTTATTTATTAATTCTCGAGCAGTAATTATTGGATAAGCAGGTATATCGTATATTGGCTTCTCTGGATATAAAGCAGCACATTGACCACCAATTTCATTTAATGCATCAATAACACAACATTGCATTTTAAGCATACCAGACTGAAATACTGTAAATATCCCAATAGGACCAGCTCCTATAACCACTATGTCAGTTACATAATCAACCATATTTTTTTCCAGTATGTTCTAAATATAATCTCCTAACATTAAACCAAAGAAAAGAAGTTATCTAGCAATTATTACATAAATAATAAAATCAGCAAGATGTATCCTTTTCCTTTATTCCTTATTAAAATTATTTATTATTAGACTAACTGTATACAAAATTAAAGATCAAATTAATATAAACTACTAATAGTATTATCCTGTAGTATATTAGGTAACCATTTATATACTATGTAAGCACATTAACACTAAGCCCAATATTATACAATTATCACATACTCAAGATTTTTATGCATATGAATTTCTGATTTTTCATAGTAATAAATCAATTCATTAATCACTGATTCAGTATCTATGAAAAAATTGCTAACTTATAGTAATTATGAATATAATCCTAGATCATCATTAATAAGGTAGTTAAGTCAAAACTTTACAGAAAAATATATATGCTTTTTCATATTCATAAATAACAATTAGATATCCTAAAAAGTCTAGCTTTTCAATACAAAATCCAATTTCTTCACCTAATAGTATTATAACATGAGCAAAACTTTTACGATCTGAAGTTATTTTTACTAAAAAAACTCTTTATACGAAATACTAAAATAGTAAATTAAAACCATTTTCACTCTTTATAAGATCTTCTATCCTACAAGCAACCTACCTACCTTTATACAATTTGATTATATACCAATTAACTTAAGATCAGCTTTAAAAAGATTTATAAGTTTTTCTGATTACACATAACATACTAACAATTTACCCATTATTAAGTCCTAAAGTAATAAATTATAATTATTTGTTAACTTACTGTTAAAACTAGTTTTTTCTATATTATAATAACACAACTGATTACAGTATAAGAGATTTATATTTAATATCAGGTAAAATATAATATATTAGTGGTATATAAGTAGTAACAATTACAAAAAAATTTTTTGTAAAAAATTCATTCAATGTTTTTAACACTATATCAACTTCTTAAACAAAAAATCATCTATTAATTACTATAAAAACAGAATATGCTCACACAGATTAGTATTGTATAACCATTTTTGTTATTTTTGATATTGTATCTAATTAAAATATTTTTATCATATCCCACAAAAATATGTGATTTCTAGTAACTCAAGTATATTAACAATTTTCTATTTTCTTATAACAAATCTATAACACTGGTAACTAAAATCTCTACTATTGATATCAAGATTATCATTCCAGACAAATTCTTAGTAAAAATAACGCAGGATCCTTAAGTGAATTATTAAAACATAATGTCTGTAGATTATGTAGTGTGTTCAATTACTTCTAAGATTGATTATAACATCAATTTTTTTGGTTCTTGCAACATGTCATAATAAATAAGATATTTAACTTAATATAAAACTTGAATTACAGAAGACAACAGCATAGGAAAACAAATTAATATGCAGATATTGAAAATACAAGCTAAAAAATTAGCTACATTACCACTATGCAATATATAACTTATATAAATAAATCTAAATGCCATCTCAAACGATGAATTTATCCAGCAACTGTTACATCATTTATTCTTATAGTAGGTGAATTTACAGAACCAAAAAACATTAAATCATTCGCAACTAACATATTACTAAACATGTGTTGTAATTTACTAGCAATAGTTACCTCATTTACTGGATAAGATATTGTTCCATTTTCAATAAAGAATCCTGCTGCC
>NZ_CP033455.1:642492-679962 GCF_009728835.1 Ehrlichia ruminantium | reverse complement strand
ATATGGTAAAGCTTGAAGATGTGTTTTATATTCAATTAATTTTCAAGTTTAAATTCAAGTAAGTACCATTATTCTACCTAATACAATGCTAACAAACATTAGAGGAAAAATCCTAATAATAGTTTAGAAAAAGGTCACACAAGGTAAATGAAGTATGTAATAAAAGTTATGTATATGCAACTTATGATAAAATTTCTACTTTACTTATGACTGTAGCATTGATTGACATAGCTTTTTAATTATACTTTAAATTACTCAGGTTACTAGGATCTATCATTATCACAATGTACTTTTGTTCCTGCACCGCAGAAGAAGATTCTATATGTGAAGTAAATAATCCTTCTCTTTAAATTAAATATATTTTCCTTGAAGAATTATTTTCTATAAATCGGTTATTTTATTACTATGCAGATAGCCTTATTAACTGAAAATAGGATTTGAAAACAACGTATGTTTGTATTAAGTATAAGAATACTAGGAATTAATGTATACTTATATATCGTATACAATCTCTACTGAAACATTTAACTCATTTACAATAAAATACAAAAATCTTACTGACTCAAGAACACACACATGCCATGTCAATAACCAATTGCTAGGCAGCTGTGAGTATTCATACATAGCTTACCATCAAATGATGAAATATTTAGTATGTTGTGAATCAGTTTATAATTTTCATATTCATCATATTAGACTTATCTTTACTGCTTTATTATTTTTATAGTCTTATTATATAGCGTGTGTGGAGTAATTTACATGTTTTTAGTACTGTGTTATAATTATATATTTTTACAATTACATGCGACATTTTAATAATAACAGTATTAGTAATAATTGATTACATTGTACATTTTAGCAATTTCGTTACTTTGGTATTTATGGAATTATCATAGCTGGATACTCAAGTAATTCTAATATTGTCTGTCCTAGAATGATACCGTAGGAATATACAACTGG
Organism: Ehrlichia ruminantium; assembly: GCF_009728835.1. Classification (GTDB taxonomy): domain Bacteria; phylum Pseudomonadota; class Alphaproteobacteria; order Rickettsiales; family Anaplasmataceae; genus Ehrlichia; species Ehrlichia ruminantium_B. Next base: position 679,002 of record NZ_CP033455.1, on the reverse strand, counting down.
ATGATATGGTTTTATTACGTTCTGATAATACTCCAACATATCTTTTATCTGTCGTTGTTAATGACTATGATATGGATATTACTCATATCATTAGAGGAATAGATCACTTAACTAATACAGCATATCAGTTGTTAATATGTAATGCATTGGGATGGAAGCCACCTGAATTTGCTCATATTCCATTAATACGTGATGAAAATGGAAATAAACTATCTAAAATGATTCTATTAAAAATGATGGATTGTCCATTAACTATTTTAATGGACAAATAGGATTTGATATTTCATCAAACAGGGAATAATGCATTAGGTATACATGAGTATAAAAATACAGATGTATTAAAAAATCATTGTTAATTTATTTTTCGAAAAAGGAATAAACCAAAAATAGTCAGCTGTAAATACTTACTATGTAAACTTGCAACTATAAAAAGATAAAACAAGTTACCACCAAATGCACTAAACACAGCAGTAGATTTATTCTATGTTAGTAGGTAATTACCTTACTTAATACACATTTACTATGCTTAATATAATAATATATTATACAAAAATTAAAGGTATTGTTAATAACTGCAAAAAATAAACAGAATAGTATTATAAGTTTAATTTATACTTTATTTTCTTTTGGAATCTCAAAAAGTTTTTAGGAACGTGTATTACTGTAGAGTAGTAATATTAACAAAGGAGAGAGCATTATAGAGATTGTGTTAAACATATACTAATGGACCTAAATTTAATTGTATAAAGTCATATTGCTAATTTATTAAAAGATAGGAGATTAAAAGAATTAAAAATACATATTTTTATGTTATTAATAATATTGAAGGTATTTATTTTTTATGTTATATAAGAATTAATATAATTTAATATGGAAATAATAAATTATATTAATAATTTATTATTGTATAGTGTATTGATATGAAAGATAAACTACTGATACATCATTCTATGTTAATGATTGGGATCATAATTACTATTATATTGCATATGTGTTTTCCTATCAATATTCTAAGTGCCAGCTTTTTATTACTGTTATCTGCAATGCTTATGTATTTGTGTTATACTAGTATATCACGTCGTGCCAGTATATTAGATGTAGAAGATGAACCATTTGTGTATAGGTTTTTAGGATATATAGAAAATGGAAATATTACATTTTCTGATTTAATGAAAAAGTTAAAAAAATGTATTGTTCCTATTGCAATTGGATTTTTGACTATATCTTTCTGTATTGTATCTTCTATATTTATTCCTGATAGTGCTAAGATGCTTTATGATATGTCTTTTGATATTTTGTTGTTATCTTGTTGCATGCTTAGTATGTTATCTATACAGAGTATATTGGAATCTGGTTTAGATATACGTTTAATTGTCGGTAAATTGTTGGAGAGTATTATAGGTAAAAAATTGCAAAAGACAGAAGGTAGTTCCTTTAATGTATCTGATGTACGCTGTGTTGGTTATAATAGCAACTTATCATTGGATTAAAAAATATATAAAAAGAATGTTAATTTGCTACTTAGTATCAGAAATATAACCTAATATTTAGGTATGTAAATATGTTGCATAACCAAGAATATTTTTTATAGGATTTTGCCCTGATACTTTTACGGTAGTAGTATGTCATAAATGTGTACGTACGATAAGTTTAAATGTTATTGTCTCTGTACTTATATATTAAAAAAATTTGTTTGTGTGATGTATGATTACTTTAATATAATACTAAAAGGATATTTATAATATAAAAAATTAAATATATAAAACTAGCTCAAGAAATTGTGTATATTTAATGAGTACTTGGTGTACAAAAACTCATTGACTAGTTAAGAAAAATCACTATTAGTAAATTTTATATTCCAAGTTAATGCTTAATAGTGAGATCAATCTCGAATTACAAAAAGTCAACATATATAATCTTGTAGAAATACCAATTAGAAATGAAGTTAAATATATAATGAGACCTAACATGTTGTATCTACTGTACATAAATATGGGTATATGATCTGTATGGAGATAAGATATTTAATGTGGAGAAGATTATCTTACTGACTGTATTATGTACCATATTTTAATATAAAACCAAAAATTTTCAATAAATATTAATTCTATTGTTTCAATATTTTCTTTTGAGATCACAGTAGAATCTTTAATGGCATATACTGTCATTATAAATGTGAGTACTATTAATAAAGGAAAGAGTATTATAGATATTGTATTAAACAGTCCATGTAATGAATATAGAGTTAATTACATAAAGTCACAATATGGCTAATTTATAAAGAAATAGGAAATAAAACGAATTAGAAATACATGTTTTATGGGTGCACAAAATTTGATTTATTTATCTTAAAATTGGCTGTATTAGTACTACAATGGTAGTATATACATATGTTACTTTCTATATTTATTAAATATTTCTTTTAAAATTTACATAAATCTATTATTAGATATATTAATAATTGCATTACTAATGATTTACGGTATTTAACATGTTATATAATTTAGGTATAAGACAAGAAATAAAGATTAACGAAGAACTGTGTAGTTGTTTAATGGAACAGGAACGCATTTCTTATTCAAATATTTCATGTATTGGTGTTGTTGATGAAGGAGGTTTGGTTGTATGGATTTCTAATGGTAGAGATATTAAACAAGATTTATGTAGTCCAAGTGGTGATAGTTTATTTAAAATACAGATTAAGGTATCTCGTAAGAAGGTTAAACACAGTGAAAATTTAATAAAATTACTTAATATACTTGATTTTGCACCCGATAGTATGCATTTCTCAATTTATGTTATGGTAAGGCATGCAATGCTTAATGCGTTTTTGGGTAGGACTAGTGTTTCAGGTGGTAAAATTTGTATGCCTAGTTTGCTAGAATGTGGTGAAATAGTCTTAGCAATACCAGTACGTATAGGTAAACATTATATGAACATATCATATAATGAATCATTTCTCCTAAAAGAAGTTAGTCATTTAGAATGTGTTGAGTTTAAATATGTGAGTACTGAACAAGATGTAAGTAATACTGCGGGTAGTACTAGGTTATTAAGTAGTACTGTGTGGTATACTTCTTATAAGAAACTTCCAAGGATAAAAAGTAAGAAAGAAGAGCTAAATACTGCATTAGTTTTAGAGAATGAAGTGAATACAGAAGAGTTATTTGCTTCATATATGGAATCTTCTTCTGCGGTGCAGGAAGAAGTACATTGTAATGAGGAAAAATGGGAAGGTCAAGAAGGTATAGAGGGTGCTACTAGTCTTTTAGGAGCAGTAAAACTATCAGATATAAGTGATTGGGGAAAAAGAAAATAGTAGAATATTATAAATGATGGTAAGTTTAAGTTTTATTATATGGTAAATGAGAAATGTATACTATCGGGTGCAAAATCAAGTATATTAAGTAATTTTATTAAATTTTCACTGTGTTTAACTTTCTTATTAGATATCTTTCCATTAAAAAAAAAAAAAAAAAGATTGATACTTAGTGGATTATTGTAGGGTATATAACTTTTTGGTTTTAAAATCTCAAAGTATATTTGTGATGAATAGAAGCTAAAGAAGAGGTCTTAGAAGTAGATATAATAGTAGGGTATTATATTAAATAGTACCATGAACGTCTTATATAAGTAATATATTAATGTTTTAAAGGTATTACTATTGAAGAAGTATATATTGAAATAATAAAAACTATAATTTGTTGTGTAATACGTGAGAAAGAAGCTTATTACTTCTAAAAATTATTGTTACTTATAAAGTAATATAATTTAAATTATGTACGTACTAATACTTTAGTCAAGAATAAGATTAGAATGGTATAAGATTGAAAAAATACAAAATTATAAACTTTGTTGTGTATAATACACGAGAAAGAAGCTTATTACTTCTAAAAATTATTGTTACTTATAAAGTAGTAAAGTTTAAGTTATGTATGTACTAATACTTTAGTCAAGAATAAGGTTGAAACAGTGTAAGAAATATGTAAAATGTTTTATTATTTTACATACAAGATCTGCATATTTGTTTTTTATATGTTCTGGTACTATCTAGCTCTTTTGTGCTTGTCTTTTATAAGTAATCTTGCTTAAATGTATATTACATACCCAACTAGTAACTAAAATCTCTACTATTGATATCAAGATTATCATTCCAGACAAATTCTTAGTAAAAATAACGCAGGATCCTTAAGTGAATTATTAAAACATAATGTCTGTAGATTATGTAGTGTGTTCAATTACTTCTAAGATTGATTATAACATCAATTTTTTTGGTTCTTGCAACATGTCATAATAAATAAGATATTTAACTTAATATAAAACTTGAATTACAGAAGACAACAGCATAGGAAAACAAATTAATATGCAGATATTGAAAATACAAGCTAAAAAATTAGCTACATTACCACTATGCAATATATAACTTATATAAATAAATCTAAATGCCATCTCAAACGATGAATTTATCCAGCAACTGTTACATCATTTATTCTTATAGTAGGTGAATTTACAGAACCAAAAAACATTAAATCATTCGCAACTAACATATTACTAAACATGTGTTGTAATTTACTAGCAATAGTTACCTCATTTACTGGATAAGATATTGTTCCATTTTCAATAAAGAATCCTGCTGCCCCCTGACTATAATCACCAGTAATTAAATTAACACCAAAACCAAAAAGATCAGTAATATATAATCCACTCTTAATATCTGACATTAACTCATTAACAGATAAATTTCCATTTTGTATATAAAAGTTGCTTACTCCAGGAGTTATAGAACCATTAGAATGCCTTATCGCATTTCCAGTACTACTCATATTTAATTTCTTAGCTGAACGTATGTCTAGAATCCAAGTATTTATTATACCATTTTCTACTACTAATTTCTTACTTCCAATAATACCTTCCCCATCAAAAGGTCTAGAAGATATACCACCTATCATCAATGGATCATCTATTATAGAAATATTACTTGAGAATACATTCTTACCAATATGATTACTTAAAAAAGAAGCATCATTAGCTATATTATCACCTCTTATAGCATCAGCAAAATTCTTTAACAACGTTCTAGCTACACGATTTTCAATTACCACTGGCATCTTAGAAGTCTGTATTTTTCCAGAATTTAACCTACTCACTGCTCTTAATGCAGCCTCTTTTCCTATCTCAATAGGGCTTTTCATATCATTAAAATTACACACAGAAGAAAAGTCATAACCTACTTCCATATTATCTTTCATACTAGCAATTACAGCTACAGAAGCTGTAAAATTAGATTTACTATAAGAACCAATGAAACCATTTGAAATAGCTAAAGCAATATCAGTTATTCCATGAGAAAAAGAAGCACCTTCAGAATTAGTAACTTTATCACTATAACTTAATGCTGCACTTTCCATATCTTCTGCAATCTTTTTACACTGATCAACTGTAATAACAGTTTTATCTAATATCATTAAATTGTTAGAACTTTGACATGTAATATCATAATCAGCCAGAGAAATATATGGATCACCCGGTGCCAGTTTTGCCATATCAATAGCACGGTCTATAAGTTCTGTTATATTATTGAATTCATTTGAAGATACACAAGCAAATTGATTATTATTTACAATAACCCTAATCCCTATTTTACAATTTTTAGATTGAACTACCTCATCAAGTTTATGTAATCGTTGAGATAAAGATAATCTGCTATTACTATAAACTACTACATCACCAATATAACCCCTACTTTTTATTTTACTTACTGCATCATCAGCTATATTTAGAATATCCAATTCTCTTCTCCTACAATCAATTAATACTATTCAAAAATTCTTGTCTTAGTTCCATATTATTTTGAAAAACTCCAAGAGCATAGCTTGTTTGTAATAATAAGTTGCCGCTGTTTTCCTCATGACAAAGTACACATTCATGCGTTGCATTAATAACTACAATTACCCCTTTAGAAAATAAATAACTATCTATACATTTTGCTATGTCTATAGTTAATCGCTCCTGAATCTGTAATCTTTTTGCAAAATAATTCACTAACCTTACAACTTGACCAATAGTAAACATAAACTTATTAGGAACATAGCCAATACTTACCTTTCCACGCATTGGAACAATATGATGCTCACAATATGATATAAACCTAATATCCTTAAAAGTTATAATCCCATCATAACCCTCATTATGTAAGACTGAACCACCCACAACTAGAGATATATCTTCATAACCTATAAAAAATTTTTTATAAGCATTTAATATACGCCTAGGAGTACTGCTGAGCCCAGGTCTGTTAATATCATCACCTATCCACCTTATTAATAAACTAACCGCATCCTCTACTTCGCGCTCAGAAGGCCTATTACCATTTTTCATAATTACTGATTACCCAATGATTCAAAACCACTAATTACCTCTATCAAATCAGTCGTAATAGCAGCTTGCCTAGAACGATTATACTGTAATACTAATTTATTCAACATTTCTTTGGTATTGTTATTTGCTGATTCCATAGCAATAACACGTGAAGAATGTTCACTAGCACAGTTTTCTAAGAAAGCAATATACATTAGGTTTAATATATAACCTAAACTCATTGTAGACAACACATTAAAATACGATGGTTCGTATTGATAATGCTCTTGTAATGATAGAGAAACATCAATATTATAAGGTATAAATTGTTCTACAGCAGGCTTTTGTAAAATAGTTGTATAAAATTTATTAAACAACATCATCACACTAATAAATTGATCAAAGTCAATACCAATTCTATATAAGAAAAGCTTAAAAGACAAAAAATCTGTGATAGAATGAATATTAGAAAATACACTTAATATTTTACTAGAATACTGGTTATACATCATACTATATGCTATTTTACCAAAAAATAGTAACTTTACATTTTTACCAGTAGATTCTAATTCTTCAATATAAGACTTGGCAAATTTAACTATCATATTATTAAAACTACCGCATAGTCCCCTATCAGAAGACATTATCACTAATAAAATATCTTTTTTATTGTGCAAATCACTACATACCTTATCATCACTTACATTAATATCAATAACCTTCTTAATTTCTAACATATGCCTCTTGGCATGATATAACCTTTGCTGAGCTTGACGTAATTTTGCAGCTGATATCATCTGCATTACTTTAGTAGTCTTTTGTATAGACCTTACACTCTTCATCCTTAAAAAGAGAGCTTTAAGATTAGCCATAAACTGCAATAACTCATAACATGACCCAATAGAAGTATATTAACTTTTATCAATTAAACAAGAGTTTTATCAATAAATCTACATTGATTTAGAAGATCCAGTTTTTTGTTTAATACCAGGAGAAGAAGGAACACTAGGAGATGTTATACTTTGATCTGCTGGTTCAACCCCCTGTAAACCTTCAGCAAGTTTTTCTACTTTCTGTCTAACAGGATCAGGATATACATTACTAGAAGGTGTAGAAACTTGCTCATCTTGCAATATACCATCATCCAAACTAGCCACACCTTCTGATACTCTCTCACTAGCATTTTGCTTAACCAAATCCTCAAAACTTTCACACACCTGTTCAGCATACCCAGCTCTAGAGACATGTAAAAGAGCTTTCCTATAATCTGCAGGTATCAACTCAATACTTCCACTAAATGTATTACGTCTTGCTTTTTGTATATCATTGTCCATACCAACACTAGATATATCACTACAGCTACTAGATCTCTTTTTCATATAATCTATTTTCCTAATATTTTCACTTTTATCAGCAGTATCATGAGATTTCATACCTTCTACATGCTTTGGCTGCAAACCAACAAATAGAACTACATCTTTTTCTGCTTTTTCTCTAGGTTCTTCATAAATATCCTGTTGTGCTGGCTCAGTTAATATATGAGATGATTCTGTCCTTTTTAAATTTTTTCTTATTTCTTGTAACATATTAGGATCCATAGTTATATTACTGACATCCGATTCACTATGAGCACGAGAAAGCTTCTTTTTCTTAACCTCCTTTACATCACTTAGACTCAATCCATCAATAAGTTGCTTTTCAGAAGGTTTCAGATCAGGCTGTAAACTTGAACTAGCACGCTCAATACCAATATTCTTTATATCTGTCTCACTATAAGCACGAGAAAGCATTTTTTTCATATTCTTTACCTCACTAATACCTGATTTACCAGTAACATGTTGATCATCAGAGTGTATATCTTCTGTAGTAGAAGATGCCTCTACCGTATCTGCTAATGCAGAAATAGAAAGTCCTTGATCAGTTCGCATATCTGAAGTTGTACCTAAACTATCCTCTACTAAAGGACCTGTTTTTGCTACAGAAGCTACATCAATACTCATACCATCACGACCAATTGCTTTATCTTCTACACCTCCAGTAGCTTGTATCACAACTTGACTAGGTATATCATCACTAGTACCTGATTTATCAGCAACATTTTGACCATCAGAGTGTATATCTTCTGTAGTAGAAGACGCCTCTACCGTATCTGCTAATGCAGAAGTAGAAAGTCCTTGACCAGTTCGCATATCTGAAGTTGTACCTAAACTATCCTCTACTAAAGGACCTGTTTTTGCTACAGAAGCTACATCAATACTCATACCATCATGACCAATTGCTTTATCTTCTACACCTCCAGTAGCTTGCATCACAACCTGACTAGGTTTACTATCAGAGGGAGTTTGTACACCATCACTAACTGCTGTAACGCCTACACTTAACTGATCTCCTGTCATTTGTTTTGTAGAAGAAGTTTTTACTACTGGTAAACTTTCACCATCACCAGGAGTACCATGTATATCTTCAAAAGAAGATTCACCAAAAACATCATCAAGAGTACGCAAACTTTTAGCAAAACCTGACAAATCTATATCCCATATAGGTTTAACCCCATCAGAACTTCCCTGTGTTTTATCACTATGTTGCTGATGCATAACACCACGTTGGGCTTTTCTGAGATCACCATCATCCCTACGCCTAGGTTGACCTTCATCTACAAACTCATCCTGTACAAACAATTCAGGTTTTGGTCTACCATATCCTCCAACAGCACCAAATTTCTGCAACTCAAAAAATTCAGGATCATCTAAACCAGGATATCTGGTATCTCCACTAGGTGAAAACTGCATAAAATCAGTCAGCTCACTAGAAACATCTGAAGAATAACTATTATAACGTCTCCTTCTAGAACTTGGATCCTGAGGGATACCAGAATAATCGCCACTCAATCCTAATTTACTATCTTTAGATCTAGGGTCTAAACTAGAATCTAATTTAGATCCAAGACCCACACTAGGATCCAATTTAGACCCAAAGTCTAAACTAGGATCTAATCTAGACCCAGAGTCTAAACTAGGATCTAATTTAGATCCAAGACCTACACTAGGATCCAATCTAGACCTAGAGTCTAAACTAGAATCTAATTTAGATCCAAGACCTACACTAGGATCGAATCTAGGCCCGGAGTCCACACTAGGATCTAATCCAGACCTAGGATCCAATTTCTTATCCTCACTATAAGATTCTGCTACTTCAGAACCAAGATCAGGATCATCAAGATCAGGACCTTTAGCCTGTTCTGGGGACTTATCTTGTGAAGTATGCTCTTTGCTACTTGAAACAGCTTTTTTATCTCTCCATCTACCATTTGCTAAAGCATCTTTTAAACACAAGCCACCTACATAAACTTTACAATTATCAAAATCAAGTTTTTCACCATGCTCACCACATTTTTCAATATCACTAGCTTGCAATGATACTCTTCCATCAGAATTTATAATAACAGTAACTGTTTGCTTCTTAGCATTCTTACCAGTAGGTTTCCAAGACAGCTTAAGCTTTATAGAACCTTCTTCAACAATATAATTTCTCTTATCACCAACATTTTGTATATATCCTTTATCTACATCAGATAAATTAAACTTTACTGTTGCTAGAGAATACTTTTTGCAGAACTCACTCTTTAATAAGTCAGAAGAGCGTATTTTCCCATCATCAACCTTAGCAGATATGATTCCACCTAACACACTAAATTCTGGAGCTATTCCATACCATTTTACATGATTTTTTAATACATCACATTCTTTATTAAGATCCAGATAATCATTCCTACCATCCCTCATGTGTTGTAAAACATTACATGTATCTTCTGGTAATTTACTTTCTGATTCTGATCTGCTTACAATAGATGGAGCAATGTTACTTGGAGAAACTCCTGAAATATTTTTCTCACTAAGTGAAGCACCACGAGATATTAAGAATCTTACAAGTTGAATATGTTCAGGCTTAACCATATGATCTGGAGCATTAGAAATATGAAGTAATAGAGAATGCAACGGTGTATTACCTTCACGATTTTTCCTATTAATATCACTTCCAGTAGCCAATACTCTTTTCACCATCTCCACAGAACCATTAACAACAGCTTTGTGTAGAGATGATTCACCATGTATATCTACATTGCGTAACGTATCAACTGCATATTTAGTACAAATATAATCATATAATTGAACATTACCAGATGCTGCAGAATTTACTAAGACAGTATTGAAATCACTACGATTTGAGATTTTTTCTTTACCGAGTAACTCTTCGAGTCTTTTAAATACAGGATAAGCAGGAGGAATTTTTGCTAAACTCTCAATAGCGTTTTCACCTCTTGAATTTCTGTGATTAAGTAACAAGTCATCTAATAAATCTCGATCTTTACCATCTTTTATACTAGATAAAATTATGTTAACAAGTTGTAATAATCCTACCTCATCAGAATTGAGTTTTCCAGTAGCAACATTTTCAAATATTGCCTGTAATATATTATTACCCTGACTGTCTGTATTAGTTAATGTTTTCCTGATATCGGAATCTACCAATAACTTTTTTAATTTTTCAGCATTACGATTACCAGCACTTGGATGTTTGATAGAATCATCACTCAAAATGGCAGCACATGCACCATATAATACTTGATTAAACTGTTTTGATAGGAAGTCAGAGTGTGTCATTTCTAGACTCAGCTTCCTAGATGAACCAGTAATATTATATATCTCAGACGCACTATTAAGTTTTTGTACTTCACTACTTTCTTGCCCTGATCTTACAGGTAAAATAGTTAAAAGTTCTTGAATCAAATATAGGTTCTCACTACCTTCTTTTTCTAATTTTTCCTTTAATGATTCCAATAAACTAATTGGTGTTTCACCATCAATATTCTTCTGATTAACAGAAAAACCATGTCTATATGCTAACTCATTACCTATCATAACAATATCCTGTAAAAGTTGAGGATGTTCATTACAGGCAAGTATTAAACGATGAAGTAAAGTATTTCCATTATCATCAGTAATATTAGGATTTAATGTCACATTACTTGCTGCTAAAGCTTTTACAAAGGCAGCATTACCAGAAGAAATAGCCTTCTCGGCAACAGATTGTCCACCAGATATTCTAATTTGTAATGCACCAGAAGAAGCTCGATTTATTTCCGATAAACATTTCTCATATCCTGCATCAGTATCTAATAAATCTGCTAACTTATAAGAAGAATCCAATATTACTTTTTTACTAGGATTAACAAATATTCTATCTTGCAAAGTCTCATTATCTTGTTGCTGCCCTGATAATTCAGCAGGTGATTTACCAGACTCAACATATCTATCATATTCATCAGATAATAATTTTGCTGCTTTAACAGGATCAGTAGTACTACTTATTTTAGTTAGCAATCCCCTATGCATGTCATGTAGACTAGGAACAAGACCTTTTATACCAAATTTCTCACAAATACTCTTATATACTTTAATATTTCCACTATCAAAAGCAGCATTTAAACATTTTTGAATATACTTACGCTGTGTATATTTAAACATCTTGTTCAGGTTAGGATCTAAACCTGGTGATGATATAATTTTTGTAACAGCTTCAAGAGCTAAATCTTCATTTGATCCACTAGCAGCATAAGCTAATAATCCATTTCCTCGACGATCTACAGCTCCTCTTAAATCACGCTCATTATCTATTAAATTCTCAAACTCAAACCTACCACTTTCATCTTTCATCCCACTTCTAGCACAAATATGAGACATATTTGCCCCATCTGATGTCAATTGCTTAACATCTCCTTGCGATAAACAAAGGGATTTATAATCTTCGAAAAAAGAATTAGCTGCAAGAAAATGGAAAAAAGATAACCCATCTGAAGGTCTGGTCTTGTTAACCATACTCTTAAACATAGATTTATGTTTTGGATTTCCACTATCCTTGACAAAAACTCTACACTTAGCAGCTAGTTTAGATAAGAAATCAACGTTTTTGCCATCTGCTAAATGAAAGACATTATCACCACTAGTATAACTCCTACTTAAAAAGTCACCAACGTCAACACATTGAACAATTTTTTTACATAAATCAGGATACTTAGCAGGATTTGAACATGATGCAAGTGTTTTAATTAAATTATTATTCACTAAAAAATCTGATGCTGTAACAGCATTTTGCTCACATCTTTTCAAGAAAGCATCTTTTAAATAACTCTTCATCTGAAGACTAACGCTTGGCGTCCTCTCCGCAAAAGCATAAGGTAATTCTCCATCTGTAAACTTACACTTATATTCACTTTTTAATTTAGAAAGGACTTCCTTATTCTGCTTTGATGAAGTATCACATTCTTTCATCGCTAAAGAAGGATCTTTTTTTATTAATAAATCTACTAATTCAATATTATTCGATAATATCGCTGCATAAAATAATGCTCCATTTCTTAATTCAACATCAGGATGAGATTGTAAATAATCACAACATACACGTGACATATTAGGAGAACACATAGCAAATGCTAAATCATTCATTCCACCACTACTAGTAGTTACATCAAGACCCCCAGACCTTGCATTTAATATATAACTCAATACACCTGGCTTATTCTGCACAATAAGATTACAAACATTGAACCTAGGATCATTAATATTAATTGCATTTGCTACACGTTCTAACACTTCAGGTTTATCATATTTGACAACAAGTGGTATAATTGCAGAAGCTACCCTTTCTTCAGAAGAACACTTTACTAAATGAGCAAACAACGTATCTAATGCTTCAGGATTAATATTGGAACTTTCCCGAATTACACCTTCTAATGCATGAAATATATCTTCAATTTCACAACACTTAATCAATACCTCTAACAGTTTTATTTCTGCATTCTTACACGTATAAGATAATAAATTATCTCTACCAATATTATGATTGACCAAATGTATTGTTGACCTAGTTTTTGATGTATTGACATGACGTTGGATGTCAATTATATCGTTAAATAAATTAGTATCACCATAATCAATAACCAACTTAAGTAAATTCTCATCAAGAAGCACTTGCCTATATACACTACTATCTTGTGACTCTTTGATCACTTTAATAAATTCTCGACATAATCGACCATAGCCTTCTTGAAATGCCATAGTAAAAGGAGTTATTCCATCCTTATTAGGATGCAGAAAAGCTTTTACCAACGATGCTTTTGGAAACTTATCATCACTAATAATTTTACGCAGTATATCTAATTTCCCATGCCTTACTGCAGTATGAATAACATTTTCATTGTATTTACCGTATCCTGCCGATAATTCATCACTATTAATCTTTTGTAAAAAAAATTCCGCAACAGGAATATTATCAGCTATAATAGCACATTGAAGTGGACTACCTAAACTAGATGTTTTATTACCATTCAATGGATCTTTTGGAAAAATAGATCTAGTTTTCTTAGTTAGTGCAACAGATTTATAAGCATCAGATAATTTAATCCATTGTTCAGTACTTCCAAAAGAAGCAACTAACGAAAATATTGTATGTCCTTCACTCCCCTGACTCTTTGTAATGTAGTCTTTTGGATTATCATTTAATTTATCTATAACTTCTTGTTTAAATCTGTCAGCATCTCTACTTAATATGGCATCAACATATCCTGACAAAGCACCATATTGATTAATTTTATCTCTAAGTGATAATATATCTGTACTACTTTTTCCTTCTTTCTCTCCACTAGCTATACCACTTGAAGGCATAGGTTTACCAGTTTCTTTACCATCATGTTCTTCACTTACTTGAGGTTTCATATATCTAATATCTTTTATATTCTCATAATAATTCTCATAACAGAATTGTATAAGTTCATCAGATCCACCAGCTATAATAGCGTTATTGAATATAGTTCTTATAATATCAGGATCAATCAAATCTTTATTGTTTTGAATCACCTCAAAAGCTTCTTGAGAAGGAATTTTCGAAATGTGATTAAAAGAATTAGCGATCTTAACATGTGCAATAGCATCATGCCCTAAATACCCAATAGCAGAAACTATATTTTCATTGTGCAATGATATCAGAGCTCTCACCAAATCTCTATGCCCATTATCCGATGCAATCTCTAATAAACTTTTACCATCCTTTTCTTTATATATGAGATCAATGTCACACTTAATCCACTTAACAAGATTTTCTATATCACCTTTCTGAGCAAGACTAAAAATACGATCTTCCGATGCTTGACAAACTTTATTCATATCCTGTGCAATAACTTCAAAGTCTGCATCATTAATTTCCATAGAACAAACTTGGCGTCTTAATGATCCTTCAACACCTATTTTTAACATACAGGAAACAAGCTGTGCATCTGATGTATTCTTAATAAAGCTTTCAAGCAATCTTGAGGATTGAGACAATCTTTTTACCATCGCAACAGCAGCATTAACATCATCTCCGTCTAATACTGCAAGTATCAATTTAGGTGATAGATGCTTTTCACTGAAGCCAACAATATTATAAGGATTTCTAGAAACTATTAATCGTATTAATTCATCACCTTGCACTTTAGATACTGCTTTTTGGCACTTGCTATTATTCATGTATGGTTCATAATGCTCATAATATCTACAAGCTACTGGGTTCTCAGATTCTATTGCACAACAACAAGCATCTTGCTCAGTAAAAATATTATTATCTATAACTACATTATTAAAATTGTCAACTTCGTCACGTGTCTTAACATGTTTAAACCTATCAACTAAAACACGTGATAATTCTGGATCTTTTAAATCAACATCTCTTAATATTTCAGTAAGCTTTTCTCTTCTATAACCAGTTAATATTGTGCCATAATTCTGCTCAGTTACATGTTTAAGGAGAGTCTTCTTTAGCTCTTTCATTTGATATTGATCTTCATTAGTCAAAATCATTCTTATGATTTCACCAGCAGTATTATTTTGTACTGCTAAATCAAGTACACTATTACCCTGTGAATCAAGCTTTCCAACATCAATATTCTCAATTAAAGATTCAGTATGTGGATAATCTGGATCTAGAAACACTTGAGGACTCTTTACTAAAAGATGTGCCGGTGTATTACCACTTTTATTTGGTAAATTAAGTAACCTACCAAGGGCAAACTGTTGACCTAATGCTGATTTTTTATGTTCAACCACTAACCTAGAAAGTTTACCAAGTATAGTATCATATCTCCCTATATGAGACCCTGATGCGATACATTGATTAATAACAGTATGCAGTACATTATCACCATTATTATTCACGCGAGATAACTGAGAATGCGCATCCTTTCTATGCATTATGATGTTTATACATCCAGTATCTCCAGAACTTATACCATTAAGCAGTACACCATTTCCTTCACGGTCACAAACGTTCCAGTCAATTTTCTTTTTGCTACTATCGAATAGATGTAAAAATAGTGACCCAGCACGTGCAGCTCTCAATAATGGATATTCTCCATTACTATCCCTCTTATTTAATAAGTTATTATCACAATGTTTAAAGATCTCTTGAAAAATGTCAGCGTACTCTATTTTACGTGTAGCAAGGTATTCACTAATTACATACTGTAATATACCTTGTCCATTTTCTGTTTCAGAACACACAAGTCGAGCTTTTTCCGCTTTATTAGATGACTTGAATATCTTCTTTACTTCAGATATATCCTCTGCCTTTATAGCCTGATGTAGATCTTCTATTCCCATTGTTATTAACCTAGATTTGTTTTTAACTACTTTGCATATTATGATTTACTATACTAAATTAAATAAATTATTATAATATTAACTAATATATTAATTAATTACAACTAAATCATTCTATAATTAATATATAGACATACACATCAACCACATAAACACACTCAATAAAGAATATTTATTGCACAGATGATACATTTAATGGATCTACCCATACTATATTACCATCATTTCTAGTATAAACCATATTTACTCTATTATTCTTTACATTAATAAACAAAAGAGCTGGCAAAGATAACAATTCCATTTCCATAATTGCATCACCAATAGTCATAGTTTTTACAATTACATCTTCTTCTATCACTAATCCTGTACTATTATGAGTATCATTATCTATGTCATAGTTTTCTATCTCATTTTTATTCACTACATATCCAAAACATTTCATCTGTGATTTAATAGAGTGCTTATTGTGACGGTATTTATTAATTTTTTCACTCTTATGCTGTTTTAGCTTATTAGACAAGTAATTAATCACATTATCTATTGCATGATATGCTGTATCTGCAGTTTTAGAAATTCTAATAAACTCTCCCTTAACATCACTAATAGAAATATTGGCATTAAATAGATTTGCGTCTTTGGATAAGATAACTTTTATAGTAACTGTTGTATCACCAAAAAAAAATTTTACTATATGGTCATCAATACCTTTTTCTATATAAGATCTAATATTATCAGTAATATCAAAACCTCTTGTTGTAATTACTATATTCATAACGAGTATCTTAAAAAATTATATATTAAATTAATATATCAAAACCTTGAAAATTTACTATACATCATTTATATTACTTATAATAATAGCGGCACTATATAAAGGTTATATTATCTAATTATGTTAACAAGTTCTATATTATCTCTAAATCAGGACAATCTAATGTCTTATATTAATGAGGTACAGTCTTTTCAGATTTTATCTCTAGAAGAAGAAGAAAAGTTAGCAAAAAATTGGTATGAACATGGTGTAATTGCTGATGCACACAAATTAGTTACAAGTCATTTAAGACTGGTAGTAAAAGTTGCATTAAGTTTTAAAAACTATGGACTACCACTTATAGAGCTCATTATGGAAGGTAATATAGGCTTAATGCAAGCTGTAAAAAAGTTTAACCCTAATTTAGGTTTCAGGCTTTCTACATATGCAATATGGTGGATCAAAGCTTCAATCAAAGATTATATTCTCAAATCATGGTCATGTATAAAAATTGGCACCACACAAGCACAAAGAAAGCTATTTTTTAGTTTAAGAAAAATCAAAAAAAAGCTCTTTAAATATCACAATAACATTACTAAAGAAGATATTAAAATCATAGCAAATGAATGTTCAACTTCTGAACAAGAGGTTGAACAGATGAATAAATTCTTTACTTACCGGGACAAATCATTAAACGATATAGTATTCTCTAACGGCAATCAGAACGGTACACAATTACAAGATATGATAAAATGTGAAGATCTCAATCAGGAAGATGCATACCTATTAAATGAAGAAACAGACATAAAAAAATCTTTGATTACACAAGCATTAGCAACTTTAAATGAAAGACATCGTGATATATTTATTAGAAGAAAACTAATAGAAGAACCAGACACTCTAGAGATATTAAGTAAAAAGTACAATATTTCAAAGGAACGTATTAGACAAATAGAAACACATGCTTTCTTAAAAGTAAAGAACTTTGTTATCTCTAAAAAAGAAGAACTTGGGTTGCACAATATTTAACCTATTTATATATATGATTACAGCTATTCTTTACTTATTAGCCCTTATGTTCGTGCTATTAATCACACTTTACTACCCAAAAATCCTAATACCAACTCTTAACTACCATTTAATAAATCAATAAATAAATTTTTCACTACTTAACAATAACCACTAAATTAATAAATTTGGAACAATAACTTTATTCTTAATTAAAAGTCTCTGATACTAAATCATATAAAAAATAACTTATATCTTTATAATTTTTTCCTTACATAGAAATCAATTATTATAAAACATATTAAACTTCACATTGCTATTCCTTTCATAATGACAAAATTTTATACCATCATTAAAAATATATAATTAGTATACAATAATACATCAGGAAATTTATGAAAGAACTTTAGATATTACTTACTACATAAAATTAATGAGAATTAGTAAATATAACTTACATTTATTAAAGTAAAAAACAACAGCATTATTATAATTGAGTATAAAATAACAAATCACATAACGGTTACGTACATAACATTAAATAACTTTACATTACAATAAACCTAATAATCCTATATAGTCTGGCAGATATAAAAAACCTAAACTAATATAATAGATACTGATTATATACAACTAAATATAGCTACCTATTGATACATAAGAAATTACACAAATATTATACCTACATATTTAGTATAACTTAATACTATCCTTATTATACTGCTAATACCCTTGTCTAGCTTTAAATCTTGGATTTTTCTTATTTATAACATAAATACGTCCTTTCCTACGTACAACCCTACAACCCTTATCTCTTACTTTTGCAGATTTCAACGACCCAATAACCTTCATTTTTTCCCTACTAATTAATATTTTCTAACAATAAACAACAACATGGCGGAGAGAGAGGGATTCGAACCCCCGATACGATTTAAGTCGTATAACGGTTTAGCAAACCGTCGCCTTCAGCCTCTCGGCCATCTCTCCATACTAATGCATTACAGATTAAAAAAATTTACAATAATCAAAAACCATAAATACAAAATTCATTATAAAATTTGCTGAACAAATTTCAACAAAATTCTACTTATATTGTGTAATATCCTTGATAGATCTTCTAAATATTCAAACAAGTATAATATCAATAAACTGCTTCCTTAATGCCAAATTAGGAATATATAATGTACCAAATACCAATTATTATTTATTATATGACAACTACCTTTAATCACAACAAACCAGATTTTATACAACAAAAAAATCTAACTGAATTTAATCAAACACTTGATGAGATGATCACAAAATACCAAACAAAATTTGAAAATAAAATGGAAAACATAACATCTAACTTCCTGACATATTTTCAACAGACTTTAGAAGAAGAACTAGTATCACTAATCAAAAAAGTATATTCACATAATGTACAAGAACTTAATAAATATCTTGTAAATCAATTGCTTAATTCTAACAGTCTACAAACACTAAATAAGAATGATAAAGATCTAATTATTAAAATATTTAATAAAATTTCCTCAAACATAATAGAAAGCTTTATCCTATAATTAAAAAAATTATCAAAACACATATACACCATAACAATCGTGGAGTTTTATATGCTAGAAAGTTCTATATTGTGCATTACACGTAAATCTACACC
Organism: Ehrlichia ruminantium; assembly: GCF_009728835.1. Lineage (GTDB taxonomy): Bacteria > Pseudomonadota > Alphaproteobacteria > Rickettsiales > Anaplasmataceae > Ehrlichia > Ehrlichia ruminantium_B. The sequence goes on along the minus strand of NZ_CP033455.1, from coordinate 659,540 downwards.
TATGTCTTCACCTATTACGCTATCAGAAGCAAAATCATTTTTACGCATAAATAATAATGCAGATGATAAACTAATTAATAATTTAATTGCTATAGCATCTGAATATGCACAATGGTATATTGAAAAATCATTAATGAGACAAATATGGCAGATTTCTTGCAACGGACATATCCCCAGAAAAATACAATTACCATTCAATCCAATAATTAAAGTCAACTATGTCAAAATAATACATACCAACGGATCTGAAGAATTGATAGATAAAAAACAATACTATGTAGATACAGCACTATCACACATTCTATTTCATACTCAAGCTAATGTTAATAGAATAGAAATTCTCTACGAAGCAGGATATACAGATACATCATTAATACCTGCACAGATTAAACATGGCATATTGCATCATGTAGCTGTGGCATATAAAAATAGAGAATCAGAAAATACTAATCTTTTAACATTCATAAAAGACATATATTCCCCATTTCGTGAATTAAAATTGGTGCTATGATAGATTCAACACAAATAATTTACAATTCTGTCCTGAAGTTACTAAAATCACACAGAGATCTAAGTAAAATTATAACTAATATATATGACATTACACCTAATAAAGTATCATTGCCATATGTAAATGTACAAATAAATAATTTGAAAACATTAACTACATTCAATAAAAACATATTGAAAGTACAAATACTATGCAACGTTTATAGCAATCACCTCGATACACTATATGAAGTATCAAGTATTATTATTAACAAATTAGTAAATTATCAAGTCAATTCACCTAAGTTTGAATATAAAATTATTCCAGAATATAGTTCCAATATAAACCAGAACAAAGAATCTATTCATGCACTCTTAATTTTTACTGTTTTAGCGAAAGAAAACCATGTCAATACTATTGCAAATTAAAGACCCTAACAATAAATTCATCCCTCTTAATAATATAAAAAATTTAAAAATGGGCTTACATAACAAAAATGAATATACAAAAAATATCTCCTCATCGGGATGGAAAAACGTCCTATGCAATTCAGGAAACAAATATATCATTTTTAAAATTTCAGGAATTATAGATTATTCATATGCAGATAAGCTACTACAAATATTTTCCTTTAAGAATGAAATTGCAGAATTCAAAATAACTATCAATAAAAAAGAAATAATATCAACAAAATGTATCATAGAAACATACGAAAGATACTATGAACCAAATAATTTTGACAATTTTAACACAACACTAATTAGTACTGAAAAAGTACTTTTTAATAATTATTAATACAAATCATTTACTATTCTAAAGATTTTAAGTTAATTTAATATATTTTAATAATCATGATACATGAACAAGAAAAATTAATATACAAAATGATAGATAACTGCAACGATCATAAAAAGCTTTGTAAAATACAGCAAGAAATCTCTACATTAATTGAACTCACGAGAGATAGATCATTATTAGACAATATTTCCGATATAAAACATGAAGAACCAAATGACAAAAGTAATAATCATAAATCTCATAATGCAAACAAATCAGATAAAGAACCAGAATCTAACGTTGCTGATGCTAACTTAAAAAAAATCAAAGACAATATAAAGTTACAACTTAACATTTTAAAATCAGTAATTGCACATAAGATGGATCCTATACAAAGAGCAGGAGAAACCATAAAATCAAATAATAAAGATGCAAAAAAATTCGGTAGACCCATAAAAGGAAATAATTCATCAAACATGATAACAGCATTACTAAAAATGGTTGTAAATCAAATTAAATTGATATTGAGTGTAGCAATAACTCAAGATAGCATTGAACATAAAGAAAATTCTCAAACACAATATAAACCACAATATTTGTCTAATATGTTATCTAATAATAACCATCATGAACAAAGCAGAAACCGGTAACTTAAGTATGTTAAAGTATTAAATATTCTTATTAAAGAAAATACTTAATATTTAGATTAAGAAAAGATTTACACTAATATATTAGTATTTATCATACCCTATACAATTAGCATAACAGATGCTGTCCCCATCAAAATTAAAGATAAAAAAAATACATCAATTTATTAATAAGTCTCATGACTTAAAAAAACTAAGATATGTACATGTAGAACTAAAAAAACTAAAACAAAATTTATATAAATGTAAAAACGTATCAAGGAGTATAAGTAAAAAAAAATATATAGCAATAAATAAAAGACATCTAACACTAAATACAGTAAAAAAAGACATTAAAGTAGAAATTAGAAGTTTATTGATGTCAACTATTGCACATCAAATGGATCCAACACAACGTGCTGGACAAACCATCACTTCAAATATAAGAGACGCAAAAAAGTTTGGTAGAGGTTCTCAAGCTAAAAAGAAATCTGGCTATAAATCAAAAAAAAAAATTAATTTTTTAAAGCTGTTAAACCTTTTACTTAAACTAATATTACCTGTACCATCTCTATTGTTAGATGTCAATTTAATCATATACAATATTACAATAAATGACTTAAAAAAAACAAAATACAAAAATCACAATAATGATTTTAGAATTTCAAATTTAACATTAATGCCACGGTAGCTAATTATCTACAAATTAATACAATACAAAAATTAAATAAAGTTTAGTAGAATTAAAAGCATTAGAGATAGTTTTAAGAGCAACACTTTTTGTATATATCTGATAAGATATTTAAAAGGCAATACTGTTATTCCTATAAATAAATTATCATAAATCTTTTATACAATTAATCTTAAAAAACTATAAGATTTATATTTCTTTCATCTATACTCTTTGATCTTACACTAAAATTATTTTGTTATTACATAGATAATTATCATGTAATATCTTAAGCAAAACTATTAATTTTCACTGCTAACATTGTGATATTCTTATTTAATACTTCAACCTTTACAGATCTTGTATTTAATAATAATAAAGAATTCTATATATTTCTGACACTGTTTCAACCTTATTCTTGACATTAAAGTATTAGTACATACATAACCTAAACTTTACTACTTTATAAGTAACAATAATTTTTACAATTAATAAACTTCTTTCTCGTGTGTTACACATAACAAAGTTTATAGTTTTTTATTCTTTCATAGTACTTGACAAAAATATATACTATAAAATTGGATAACCTGAGTTTTTCTTACTACACACCATGTCATTAAGCATTCATTATTACCTATAGCATTAGTGTTTCTGCAAACTCCACTTTTTTAGTATTATAATTTAGTATTACTAGTAAATTTATATGTTTTATCAAACAGTAAAGTTCTATTCTTTATCATAATAATATAGTATATCAAAATAGCTTTTTAGATACTATATTACAGAATATATATAGACATATACAGGAAATTTCTTAACTTAAAAGTTAAAATTTGCTATCACAATAAAAACAATAGTAATAATTACAGTAACACCACATTTATATATTCTTACAGTTTTATTTCATACTAAAACATTAAAGATATAACAACACCTCTAGAAATCAAGACAATACAAAATGGATAGATTCATAACTTAATATACACAGAACAACATAAACACACATAATTTATATGTACCTGTAGTATTAATGTAGTATATTTTTACACCATTATTTTGGTATTTCTTAAGTAACTATGTTGCAGTGTATTGTATACAATATATACAAAATGCTTAATAACACAGCAATTTATATGTATATCTTGTTATTTTTTATTATTTAATAAATATACATATTTTAAAAATCATCATATATTTATGATCTACATATACAATAAGTTATGCATAGTGTATTCATAAATATAACGTTATTAATTTATATTAATACAGTATACCTGTACTAATCAAGTATTGAGCAAGGCTGTAAGTACTATGTATTAGAGTGCTAATTATAAAATATTGTAATTATCAGTTTATCTATAATAGACAAATTACTACAAGCAAATTATATGTTTTAATCATAATATAATACGCTATAACTTATTTTATACTTACAGTAAGCAATGCCCATGATTTTTCATTACCTGGTAATATCTTACAACATGGTATTAATAATAATAAGTATACAAGAAGATTGATTAATACGAACTCAAACTTGCTATATTCTTATATTGTAAGAAATGATATTAATGATAAGCTTACAGTTGGTTCATGTGTAGGGATTAATGTAAAGTTTGAATCACAGTTAAGTTATATACTACTTTAACTTAATTTTAAACTGACAACCTTTGTCTTAAGAATCACATCTGATAGGATAAATCATTAGATCTAGTATACATCTTATATATAACATCATTAAAAAATACCATTGATCTTACATTTTCTATTTAACAACATATAATAAAAGTAACATATACTACACACATCAAATTGTAAAAAATAAAACAATATATTTTTCAAAATATTCCAATACAACTCCATGCCTCATGATTTCCTTAGCTTTCTAAAATTATGCTTTCATACAGTTTCACCTGCCAACCAGATTATTAATAATTGGCACATTAAAGTAATTGCAGATAGATTAGAAGCTGCACTAAACGGAAAAATTAACCGCTTAATAATTAATATGCCTCCAAGATTTGTAAAATCTATATGTGTCAGTATAGCATGGCCATCTTGGATATTTGCACTAAATCCCCAAGCAAGAATCATAGTTGCAAGTTATTCTCAAACCTTAAGCGAAAAATTATCTCTAGATAATCGACATATACTACAATCAGAATGGTATAAAAATCTATTTCCACACGTAATATTATCAAAAGATCAAAATACCAAACAAAAATTTCAAACTTCACAAAGGGGATATAGATTCGCAACATCAGTAGGAGGAAGCATAACAGGAGAAGGCGGAGATTTTTTAATTATAGATGATCCAATGAATCCTTTACAAGCATTGAGTAAAACATATAGACAACGCGTATGTAATTGGTTTGAACAATCATTTATGACTAGATTAAACGACAGAAAACATAGTGTAGTTGTAATTGTTATGCATAGGCTACACACAGAAGATTTGACTGGATACTTACTATCGAAAAAGCTATACAATAACTGGCATGTATTATCATTTCCCATGATATCAGAAAAAAAACACATAATATATTCACTTGCTTACCCATGGAAATTTAAATATAAGAAAAAAATAAAAAATATCCTACATACAAGAAAAGAAGGTGAATTACTATATTGGAAGTATGGAAAAAAATACATCAATGAACTAAAATCAGAATTAGGGTCTTATGCTTTTGCAGCTCAGTATCAACAAAATCCTATCACTCTATCAAGTGGTATCATCAAGTACATATGGCTTCAAAGATATGATCAAACATTATATAACCACAACAATACAAATATAACTCAAAGTTGGGATACAGCTTCTTGTACTAATGACAACAGTGATTATAGCATATGTACAACATGGTCTTATACAAATAACTGTTTCTTCTTACTTGATATATATAAAGAAAAATTAGAATATCAATCATTAAAGCAAATACTAATAAATTTAGCAAACCGTTGGAAACCAACTGCTATTCTTATAGAAAATAAAGCAAGTGGAATACAACTAATCCAAGAATTAAGAAACATAAGTAAAATACCCATTATAGACATTATACCCACAATTAATAAACTAATCAGATTTTATAAAATAATTCCCATATTTGAATCCAGAAAAGTATTTTTACCATATGATGCTTCATGGCTTAGTGACTTTGAACAGGAAATATTATCATTTCCCAATACACAAAATGATGATCAAGTAGATAGTATGACTCAATACCTAGATTGGATTTATAACAACATTATGCATAATGTTTCTGTAAAAACACTATAAACATTAGCAGGATTCTAAATCGTAAATTATACTTATAAAATAACATTACAACATATTCCTCGTAATGTTTTAGACTTAATTAATTCAAAATAATAAATACACGTAATATTATCCTCAATTTTATCCAAAACAAATTACACATCAGTTTACTCAATAACAAATACATTTCTTTTTTATATAAAGTACAAAGTGTAGTTTACATAGAGTGTCATTTGCAATTACTTCAAATTCTCCCAACTTATTAATTAGTCGTTGAGGATCGTTGGTAAAGTCTTAAAATTTTGCGTTACATAATCCTATAGAGTTTATTTTCTTCTTCGGTAATCTGTAAAGTATGCATTTCTTGTGTATGTAATTTTATACATTTTACAGAACAATGTTGTATTATGTCTTCAAAATATGGTCTTTCTTGCGCATTACAACATTTCAAATTATAAGATTTCTATTTCTCTCCATGAATACTTCTTCAAATATTAATATACATCTAATAGTACCTCAATAACATGCTGTTAATTAAAGAAAGTAAAAGGCATTTGTTTACATCACAGATACTATAATAAAATTGTACTTCCATCTTCACGGCTACCTCAACAGCAGTTGATCCAGAATCTGAGAAAAATACTTTTTCCATTTTTTTCTGTGGAAAATGTTAGCAAGACACAAAATGCGTGTGCAATTTTGTTGACATAATCCAGAAAACCTAATTATTAAACAATTGAAAGATTTTTACTATCATTTCATATATTAGGAAATGATAGAAGTTCCTGTCCAAATTACTAGACTATGGCATATCGTATATTAAAAATATTTTCCTATATTTTCAAATATGGGAACTATTTTATAAAATCTAGTTAATTTATTGATTAGAAGATATAATAATCTAGATAATTAGCGTATTATAAGTATTACTTAACTTATCACATTAATAAATATATATTTACTATAATACTAATATCAAGTAAACATTAGTTATGTGTCACTCATTATAAGTCTAACCTCATTTTCTATATGCTGTATTTAAACTTTAGTAATGTTTCTATAAATTAAAAAAATATATATGTAGTCAACCCTAGTTTTTATGTAGTACTATAAATTCCGTACTTAATACTTAATAAAGTAAATACCAAACACAAACCGTGCAGAATATACTCATAAAAATCAATTACATAGTACTTATTTAATCTACTTCCAAAATATATTCTTACTTCAAGTAAATACTACTATATTAATAGATACTATAGTAAATTCTGATTTTGAATAATTATCTAATACGGTTATTCTTAAAAAAAAGAAAAAAAATTAAATATCTTTTGTTTATCCATAACTTATAATACAATATTTCGTAATAAAACTTCTTTATTAAATAAGTAACTATATATGTCCCATAATCCTTGCTCATGGTTTAACAAAGGTTCCAAAAATATTTGGATGCCTTATACTCAAATGAAAAATCTAACTCCCCCTTTACAGGTTAAAGCTGCTAATGGTTGTTATATAATATTAGAAGATGGTAGTAGGCTATTGGATGGCATATCTAGTTGGTGGAGTGTATGCCATGGGTATTCTCATCCCCACATCGTCAAGAAAATACAAGATCAAGTTGCTCAATTGTCTCATATTATGTTTCCCGGACTAGCACATGAACAGAGTTATACATTAGCTTCGCGTCTTGCTAACATCTCTCCACAGAAAAAAATGGAAAAAGTATTTTTCTCAGATTCTGGATCAACTGCTGTTGAGGTAGCCATGAAGATGGCAGTACAATTTTATCATAACATGGGTGATACAAATAAATGCCATTTTGTTTCCTTCAATAATGGATATCATGGAGATACTATGGGATGTATGTCAGTATCTGATCCAGGAAATATCCATGGAAACAAATTCAACAAATACTACCCATCCCAATTTAGGGTACATTTGCCACAAAATAAAAAAGAACTAGAAGACTTCCGAAATATTATACATTCTATCAAAGATAATACTGCTGCTATCATTTTAGAACCAGTATTACAAGCAGCAGGTGGAATGATACTCCATCATCCAAGTATTGTAAAAGAAATTTATGATATAGCACATGATAACAATATATTATTTATTGCAGACGAAGTCGCAACAGGCTTTTGCAGAACTGGCAGCATGTTTGCATGTGACCAAGCAGGAATAGTTCCAGATATTATGACAATCGGAAAAGCTTTAACGGGAGGATTTTGTACTTTATCAGCAACTTTAGCTATACCACAAGTTTACAATGCATTTTTATCAGATAACATAGGGGATGCTTTTATGCACGGTCCAACTTTCATGGGAAATCCTTTAGCTTGTGCTGCAGCAAATGCCTCTCTTGATCTTTTTGAGATGGAAGATATCACACAAAAAGTTAGTTCAATTGAGACTCAGTTGAAATCAGAATTAGAAATATTTAAACAATTAAAATATGTTGTCGATATCAGGGTAAAAGGTGCAACAGGAATAATAGAACTAGAAAACAACTTAATTAACAAAGATCATATAATCAAAAAAGGTGTTGAATCAAACATCTGGATACGTCCACTAGGAAACATTATATACATCATGCCACCTTTTATCATAAATAAAGATCAGATTTCCCAATTAGTAACATCTATATATATGATATTAAAACACAACATATAATGGAATACTATGTTAATAAATACATCATACTATTTCTCATAGTAGCTATTTATGGTATTAATAATAACACATAAATTTTACATCATTAATACTTCTATATATAACTTATTGAGCTAATACATCATAAGGTAATTCTGATTTAATTAAGTATAGATACGATAGTTAAGTTTGCTAAGTCTTATATTGAAAATTAGAATTTACTGGTAAAAATATAAAGTTACTGTTTTATGTATCTATACATGATTGGTAACTTATACATCAACATAAATGTATGGTACTAAAATAATGTCGAATATTTCTATATAATTCGATAACAAATTTACAATTTCATTTTGAGCTAGTATCATAAATAATTCTCATTATTTTTTATGGATCGTATATCTCCTTATTAGACTATATTAAATAACGTACTTTATCCTAAATATATATGGAATTTTATTATCTATATTCATTTCTAGAGAACTAGTAATACATGCCTTGTTCTGTAACTTGATGATCTCATACAAGTTATATAATTACAATTTGTTATATTAGAGCAGTTGAATATACTAAAAAGTAGCAATAATCATAAATATGATACATAACATAATTAAATGTACTGTATTACATTATAAATAATACCTGCATTATTAGTATCCCATCGTGAAATACTAATAAAATGTTCTATAACACTCAAAATAAACACTATTTAGTAACTCATAAAATACAACACTACTAATAATATTTAACTCTTAATTAATAATCAAAGTTACTGTATATCAACTTAATTCAGCATAAAAAATACTAAACATACTTACTAAGTTATATAGATACCCATATTAATATACATCGTAAGCAAAATAGTTATATATAATACCCTGTATTGACAAAAGATTATCTACTAAAACTGATATAAACTTAAACTTTCCTGACATTATAATACCTTTAATAGCTATACAGTAACTAAAAATTTTTAATTAAGCACTCACTAACACACTAAGACCTATAACCATGCTTAAAATATCATAATATCAACCATTTGCAAAAGTTATAAACTTACTCATCATTCAAACACATTAAAGACGTATTTCCTCCTAAAGCAGTAGTATTAATACTAATAACTTTTTCTGTTAAAAACCTATGTAAATAATATGGTCCACCAGCTTTAGGTCCAGTACCAGATAATCCTTGCCCTCCAAAAGGCTGCACACCAACTACTGCCCCTACTTGATTTCTATTAACATAAACATTACCAACATTTATATTATCAATAATATTATCAATGTTAGTTTGTACTCTACTTTGCACAGCAAATGTTAGTCCATATCCTGTATTATTGATATCAGATAAAATTTGATGCAAATTTCCTTTTTTATACCGGATTATATGTAATATTGGGCCAAATACTTCACGTTTTAACTGAGATATACTCTCTATTTCATATGCACATGGAGGGAAAAAATAACCATTTTCACAACCTTCCCCAAGCTTAACTTTACATAATAACTTTCCTTCCCGTGACATTCTTTCTGCATGAGCAAATAACATTTCACGCGATGCATCATCTATAACTGGACCTATATCAGTCTTTAAAAGCATAGGATCCCCGATCACTAAGTCTTCCATAGCACCACAAATCATTTCAATCTGCTTATCTGCTATCTCTTCTTGAACAAATAGCACTCTTAATGCTGAACATCTTTGCCCTGCACTCTTAAATGCTGATGTTATCACATCAGTTGTAACTTGTTCTATAAGTGCTGAACTATCAACTATCATAGTATTTAAACCACCTGTTTCAGCAATAAATGGAATAATTGCTCCTTCTTTTTCTGCAATTGCCTGATTAATAATCCTAGCCGTTTCAGTAGAACCAGTAAATGCTACTCCTGCTATTTTCTCATTCTTTAATAATACTTCCCCTAACTCTTTTCCATGACCTAGCAACAAATGTAATACTCCCTTAGGCACACCAGCATCATATAATAATTTTACTGCCTCATATGCTATTATAGATGTTTGTTCAGCAGGTTTTGCAAGTACCGCATTCCCAGTAATTAATGCTGCAACTACTGGACCAATAAATATTGCTAAAGGAAAATTCCAAGGAGATATACACATAAATACTCCTCTACTTCTAAAGTAGATGTAATTATCTTCTCCTACAGGACCAGGTAGTTTCTGTGCATCCTCTAATTCTTTCCTACCAAGAACTGCATAATAACGTATAAAATCAACAGCTTCCCGCACTTCTGCAATAGCATCAGAAATAACTTTACCACCTTCCCTAATCAACAATACTATCAGTTTTGCCCTATTTTCTTCCATAAGATCAGCTGCTTTTTCTAATATCACTGCACGATCAGAAACTGGCATACTACTCCATTCTTTAAATGTATCATATGCTATATCCAATGCTGAAACCGCTTGAGCAGGATCTATAAACGATACTTCACCTACAATATCTTCAGAATTTGCTGGAGAAAATACCTCAATAGCTTCTCCACCTACTTCTTCCCCATTAATAATGGACAACGCTTTAAATTTATGTGTTTTATATTCTTTCATTTCTTCATTAAAACCAACTAATGTAACAGAATCTGTAATATCAATACCTGAAGAATTTACTCTCTCAGGACCAAATATATCTTTTGGTAACACTATATTAGGATGAGGCATATATTCAAATGACTTTGCTTTCTCTAATGGATCTTCTATTAATTGATCCAATGCTATATTATTATCATTCATTTGATTAATAAATGAACTGTTTGCCCCATTTTCCAATAACCTTCTAATTAAGTAAGGAAGTAGATCTTGGTAACTTCCAACAGGAGCATACACTCTACACTTTATATTTGCTGCTAATTCTTGTGTTACATATTCATACAAACTAGTACCCATACCATGCAATCTTTGGAACTCAAAACCAGGATGGTCTCTATCTGCTATTTCTAATATTGTTGCTAATGTATAAGCATTATGCGTAGCAAAACATGGATAAAAAGTATTTTGCTTACTTAAAATCTTATGTGCACACGCTAAATATGAGACATCAGTATATACCTTTCTTGTAAAAACTGGATAATTGTTTAATCCCAACTCTTGTGCATTTTTTATTTCATAATCCCAATATGCACCCTTCACAAGTCTAACCATCATCTTATGAGATGATCTCACTGCTATATCTTCCACAAAATCCAATACTGAAAATGCTCTTTTTTGATATGCTTGCACAGCTAAACCAAGTCCATCCCATCCATTTAAGCTATCATCAAAACGTAATTTTTCCAGTATCATTAATGATATTTCTAACCTACTTGCTTCTTCTGCATCAATACAGACACGAATATTATGGTCCTTCGCTAATCTACATATACTCAGTAATTTATCTACTATTTCATCCAATACTTCATTTATCTGTGAAAATTCATATCTATTATGCAATGCAGATATTTTTACTGATATTTCATCATTATCAACTAAGTGACCCGTATTATTACCAATAGATTTTCCAATACTATCTATTGCTTTCATATATTCAGTAAAGTATCTCTCTGCATCCTTTTTTGTTTTAGAAGCTTCTCCTAATATATCAAACGAATATAATTCACCTTCCTTTTTATTACCAATTGCTTCCGTTATATCTTTTCCCTTTATAAAGTGTTTTCCCAGAACGTACATAGCCTGTTGTACTGCTTTTCTAATAATAGGCTCACCCATTGTTTTTATCAGATTATTTACAGTACTAAACCAACGTGTACTATCTCTATTATATTTCAGAACCCGTCCACCTATAAATAATCCCCAAGTTGCAGCATTGACAAATAATGACGAAGATCCACCTATATGATTACTCCACATACTATTTGCTATTTTATCTTTGATTAAATCATTTATTGTACAATCATCTGGAACCCTTAACAAAGATTCAGCCAAACACATCAGTGCTATGCCTTCCTCATTTGACAAGCCATATTCTTGCATAAATGCATCTATTATACCTAAATTTTTTCCACCTCTTATTTTTTCTATGATTTGTTTTGCAACACCATAAATCCTGATCTTAGAATCTTGAGATATCTCTGTTTTCTCTGTTAAATATCTTGCATAACTATTTTCTTCTGTATGATACAATAGTTGCATACGTCTACGTATCTCATTAGGCACCTGTAATGCACTTATCATTTTTTATATCTCCCATAATATTTACACCTGCGACGGCAATACTGTCACTCAGTGGTAAAAACACTTAAGTAACATTATCTCAAAACCAGTAACTAAACATATTAATAAAAAATCAAGTATTCTGTTTACCATAAATATTAATAATATTCTAGAAAAATCAAATAATTACTCAAAAAGTATTCCTAATATGCATATACTTACATAACATAAATTACCCTTTAGCAAAATGATAAAATACTTATACAAGTTACAATACAAGTAATCTCTATTCAATTACTTTGTAAAGTTGCGTAACTAAATCATAGCTTTAACCTACAAAATACACACTTCAGTAGATATTACTCACCAATTTGCCATAACCTTATACAATACTTATTCATGTTAACTTAGGGCAATCTTTAGATATATATCTGAAATAAAATAATTCAAACTTCTTTGGGTACAGTTAACCATATAAGCGCATAATTTAGTAATGAAAAGTAAAATATATTAAATTTAAGCTTATATAACAGAATATATTATGTTATAATATAGATGTGATATATACATTAATCTGGTGTATGTATGTCACATGCATTTTAAATTGTAGTAGTATTGGTATGGGTTTCTTTTACTAAAACAACAAAAATTGAGAATGCATGAATGGGTTCTTTATTTTGGAATTATTTTGTATTTTAAATTAATTAATTCAATAATTTACTAAATAATAATGCTGGATACTTCATAAATATATCGGATATACAACTTCATAAGCATAAAGTTTACTTTGTATTCCAATATTAGCATTAAATATATATTTTAAGTATTTACATCATAAACAAATTATGTAACTTTAATTGTTTTATTTATATACATGTTTGGAGATAAATATGTTTAATCTTTCAGGAAAGAGATTCCTAATCACCGGAGCATCTGGTGGTATTGGACAAGCAATTACTAAAATATTATATGAAGCAGGAGCTATATTATGTATATCAGGTACAAAAGAAGCAACATTACAGAAAATTGCAGAACAATATTTAGGTAATGTACACACATTAGCATGTGATCTTACAAATGATGAACAGGTTAGCATCATGATTGATAATACCTGTAAACTAATTGGAGGAATAGACGGTGTAATATGTAATGCAGGTATAACTTTAGATAAATTAGCATTACGTACATCTGATGAGGACTGGAATAAGGTTATTAATACAAACCTAACAACAACTTTTAAGATAAATCGCAGTGCATGCCGTGCTATGTTAAAAAATGGTTATGGAAGAATAATTAATATTTCATCAATCGTAGCACTAACCGGTAACCCAGGACAAGCAAGTTATGCAGCATCTAAAGCTGGAATGATAGCTATGAGTAAATCTATAGCAAGAGAATTTGCAAACAAAAATATCACAGTAAATTGCATAGCACCAGGTTTTATCTCAACTCCAATGACAGACGTTTTATCAGAAGAACAGCGTGCTAATATTATGCAACACATACCAATGCAAAGAATGGGTACACCAGAAGAAGTAGCAGCTGTCGTATTATTTCTAGCAAGTGATGCAAGCAGATATATTACAGGTCAAACTATCCATGTTAATGGAGGAATGTTAATGTGCTAATACATGTACAAATATGCCTTACTTAAAACAATCAAAGCATTCAAAAAAATATTTCATTGCACTATGTGCTAATGTTATATATTTTAGTGTGTTTCTCTTTGCAATTTTTTTACAATTGATAAGAGTTCCTTCTCAACTGACTGCAAAGGATCTTTTACTTATTAATGTCTGCATGGTATTATTAGCACGTATTATGCTATTTTCATTAGCATCATATGACTTACAATCCGCTTGTTCCAATTCTAAGAAGAGTAAAGAAGACCCTGTAACAAAATATAAACAAATAGCTCATACAGCTGAATTCATTAGTACCATAATTGCAATAATAATACAGGTAATTGCAATCAATAAAATAGCACTTGGTGATGTTGAAATAGTATCAACTACTAAATCAACAATTCACATCAAAGGATCTGTAGATTTTACCTGTATATTAATAAAATTACTAATAGCTGCTCCATTATTAATGTACTGCAGTTATTATAGAATGAAACACCAGAACACAGATGATAATAAAAATAAACTAAAGACTTTGTTTTACCTATCTGTAGCTGTCTTTATCATTAACCTTATAGCATTTGCAGGGAAAATAATCAACGTATTAGAACAGACTCAGTCCTTTGCACTATTTAGAATGCAAAACAATAGTAACAATGGGCCAAATAATTTTCCTCTTGGACCAACAATTAGAATTCTATGTATTGTAGCAAGTATTATTATACTAACACTAATATTCAGTATCGAGTCATCCATAAGTTCAGATCTTAATGAATGTAGTACTCATTTAATACCAAAAGACTCACAGAAGGAAGTGTGGCTAAGGAGGGATTCGAACCCACGACCAAAAGATTATGATTCTTCCGCTCTGCCAACTGAGCTACCTAGCCACTCAAAACCAACTAATGGTATAGCATAGGTTTAAAGCTATTGCAATATCAATATTACAAAATAGTCCCTTGAAATCCTAAACAATTTAGTTAATTATATAAGTTAATATTCCATTTAAAGTACACCAGCTTATTATTCATGCTCTTTCTTGTAGTATAATTTACACTAGATAAGTCTGCAATCAACTTACACTTAGCTATTTTATAATATAATGACTACTAAGCTATTTTTACTTCATTATAAACTTCCTAACTTTTTCTTACAGTATATCTTCTAAATTAGCAATTAACCTTAATAAATAGCATATATACTAATTGATAAAAATTCACATCTAGCCATACACCATACCATTACAATACTGTGTGACCTAAACACACATAATTGTGGTCAAAATAACACTCATGTTACTAGCATATGTCATATATTCATTCGTACTTAAATATAAACATCATAAATTCAAAATTAATGTATCTTATTATCTAACAATAATTACCCTTATACATTAGCAACATTTTTATTGCTCAATAATTTATAAAAAGGTTTATATAAGTTTATATGTATTATCCCAAAAGATATTAGGACAATACAATAATTCAACACAAAAAGTATTCTTTACAAAAAAATTAACCTTAACAAAGTTAGAACAATCAAAATATATAGCAAATATATAAAAAAATTTATCTATATTTCGATCTTTGTGATATTATTAACTATTTTAATCATGTTACGTACAAAAACATGCAACACATAGTAAAGAAATACAAGAATTTTAATTATCAAAAAATTCACTTAATAACTGTAGTAGTATTACTAGCAGTATCTGATATCATAACTATCATCAAATTAACACCATATGCTTACCAACCTATAAAAAGCCTTATACCATTATGCTTTGCGACATTATCAATACTTTTTATCGCATTATATTCTGTATACACATTTTATAACCTTAATATAATAAAAAAACACATACAAAATAAAACCATACTTTCAAAGAAATCAATATACTCCCACATAGGATTTATAGGAGAGTCAGCAAGTTTACTTGGATTACACATTACCTCAGCTATAGCAATTCTAGCATTACCAATTAATCATAACATGCTGATACTAGGTTCTATATTTGGTATATTATCTTCACTATCCGCCACAGAATACTCTATAATTGCACTCAGTACAGACATAGAAAAACATCAAGACCTAAAAAAAAATAACAAGCCTACAAAATATACAATATGGTCTATAGGAAATTGGACTGTAGGATTAGTGATATCACTTATAAATATAGGTGTTATCATTTCAAGTTATTTTATAAAACATAAATCACCAGAAATTTTCAGAGTAATATTACTTACAACATATGTATTAATTATTAGTTCAATGCTCATAATGAAAAATTCTCAAAATAACAGACTATCACTAAACTTAAATACAAATATTAAAATGAACAACAGCATTACAAAAGATATACAATTTGCAAAACTAGGAAAAGCACATTCTGTATAATATTCTGATAATATAACAATAAAATAAGAAATTATGAATCACATAATTACATACTATTAATTAATTCATAATTAATAGTATGTATATTTTTAATTTTAAAAGCAGGCAAACTTTTATTAGATAATAATAATTAAAATACCTACAATAATATCATACTAGTGAACCATGGAATTGCCAATATATATAAATATATATAATAAAAGTTATATTAAACAACTGTATAGATATGTGCCTAATTCACTTTATTATCTCTGTAGGATTATTATTTGTCATTTCTGTTTTGTTATTTACTTTAAGTACACTTTTTTACACTGAAAACTCTAGTTCATTATCCAATTATTTAATATTAATGTGTACTATTTTGTCCAACAGATACTCAAGATAAGAA
>NZ_CP033455.1:0-642392 GCF_009728835.1 Ehrlichia ruminantium | reverse complement strand
AAAAAAAAAAAACAAGAGAAACAAGATATTAAAATCAATAATTAATAAACTCCTATAAGATTTATCAATATAACACCTGTATAAATTTAGTGCTCCTTTAAATTAACTAAAAACATTATTTGATATCAGAAAAGCACATTAAAAACAAGCTTACGTATATCTAAAATATGAATACAAAATAAAAAGTAAAAAACATTACATACTATAAATCTAGTTCTATACAACGTTTTTATACCACAATAATACCTGAACTTAATCTATAAAAATTAATAAAAAACTACAAAATAAATAATTACATATTAAAACCTTCTTAAAGAAAAACCAACAAAAAATAAACTACATACCTTAACTGAAGTGAACTTGTTACATGCATAAACAGAAACGTTATATACAAAAATAGAATTTTTATAAGTATCAACTAATTATATCTTCCAAATATTATAAAATATCATTAGTTACCCATCTAACAGCATAAACTGTAAGTTCAAATTAAAATTTACTATATATCAAAAATCAACACTCTGATAATACATATTAAAAAGTAAAATCACATACAACAGGAACATGATCAGAAGGCACATCTAATCCTCTTAACTCATCGTGTATCACACAAGATGACAGTCTATCCACAGCTTGTGGAGACAATAATAGCATATCTATTCTCAAACCTTTGTTTTCTTGCCAAGCACCAAATTTATAATTCCACCAAGTAAACTGTTTTTTATTTCCATGCAATACACGAAAAGCATCAAAAAAACCTAAATTTGTAACAGAACGAAACTTTTGTCGTTCAAATTTATGACAACATAATTTACCATCCATAACCTCATATGAATACACATCTATAGGATATGGTGCTACATTATAATCACCACCTAATATACAAATCTCCTCTTTCTTAAGTAAAAAAGACATATATTGTCTTAACTGATCAAAAAAGCCAAGCTTATATTGAAAAGCATTAGACTCAATACTTTGACCGTTAGGAACATATACACTACCAATACGCACCTTAACATTATTATATAAAATAACGCATTCTAAATAACGAGATTCTTCACAATTATAAGTAAATTCTTCTGATCCCAATTCATAACATATGCTAGATTTTCCATCTAATGAAAAAATATTTGTCACAACCTCTTCTATGACAGGATACTTTGTTATTATAGCAACTCCATTTCTAGATTTCTGTCCATGTACATAACAATTATACCCTAATGACTCTATTTCTAAAGCAGGAAACTGATCATTTGTACATTTTATTTCTTGTAAAAGAGCTATATCAATATTGTATTTAGTTAACCACGTACACAGGTGATTTATTCTCTTCCTTATCGAATTCACATTCCATGTTGCTATCCTTAACATAACAAACAATCTATTAAGTTAAATAATGAGCATTAATATCAACAAACCGATGAGTTAAATCACATGTCCACACAGTTGTATTAAAATTACCAGTATTAATATCAACATCAATAGTAATATTACTATTTTTCATATATTTATCAACATAATCTTTATTATACATATCACTAATTTCACCATTCATTACTATAACATTATCCCCTATTTTTATAGATATTTTATTTTTGTCTAAAGGCTCACCTGCTTTTCCTATAGCCATGATTATTCTACCCCAATTAGCATCTTCACCAGCTATAGCTGTTTTTACAAGTGGAGAATTTGCTATTGAAAATGCTAAGTTTTTTGCAGCTTCCAATGAAACAACTTTATTGACATTAACTGTAACAAACTTTGTTGCTCCTTCTCCATCTTTCACAATCAAATGAGCCATCTCGATTAAAATATCTTTCAATGCTATTTTAAAATCATCAATTAACTGGTCATCAACAGAGCATATTTGTTTATGATTGGCTAAATTAGTTGCAAAAACCAAAACAGAATCACTAGTCGAAGTATCACCATCTACAGTAATACTATTAAAGGACACATCAACGTATTCTTTTAAAAGCTGTTGTAAAACATTTGACGTAATATTAGCATTAGTAAAAACATAAGCCAGCATAGTTGCCATATTTGGAGCAATCATACCAGATCCTTTACATATTCCATTAATAATTACTTTTTCTTCACCAATAAATACTTCTCTTGTCACCATTTTTGGAAATGTATCAGTAGTCATAATACTTAATGCAGCATCATTCCAAGGGTTTTCACTAATGGACCATGTACTATTAATCAATGCAGATTTAATCTTATCAATAGGTAAAGGAATTCCTATAATTCCTGTAGAACAAAAATACACTTCATTAATAGAACATGAAAATTTTTCTGCACACAATCTTGTTATTTCTTCTACTACTTTATACCCATTCATACCTACAGCAACATTAGCATTACCAGAATTAACAATTAAAACTTTTGCTTTACCATGAGAAATAACATTTCTACAATGCTCAACATTACTACTAGCTGTATAAGAATTTGTAAAGACCCCTGCTACACTACTATTATCCTGCATTTCAGCAACTAAAAGATCAAGTTTACCAGAAGATCTAATACCACAAGCAAATGAATATAAGTTAACACCACTAACTTTAGGCATTGTAGGAAATTTACTAGGAGCAAGAGGAGATAAAGAAAAATTACTTGAAGTATATGAAGAATGTTTAGACATATTTTACCACAATCAAGAATCTTATTTTTTTAATTTATACGAACTATTATCATACAATACAAGAAAGTTATTTAAAAAAAATAATACACATAAAATATAAGAATTAACTCATGAATTCCCTATAATTAGCATGTTTTGCACACATACAATTAATTTGCTGATAATTAAGTTAATAAACTATACAATTTATTATTCACGATCTACTCATCACAATCTTATTGCCATACTTATCCTCAACAATATTACTATTGACTAATTTAACCTTAACATCCAACACAGCTATTAAAATTGCTGGTTGGGATCCTTATACACTGTACTCCTTACTTCAAAGGAAATTTTTTCATACTACCATTAGTGCTTGTAATCCAGTTAATAAACCTTCCTAATGATACTATCTAACAAATTTTCGATTATCATAAAGATATTTTATCTATTAATTCCACACATATAGTACATGGTCTAAACACTATATATGCGTAAATTACATTAATTATATCTATAATTTAGCAAAAAAGTAGTATTAACAAGTAAAAATATATCTTAACATCTCTTTTCTCAATAACATACAGAAAGAATAACTTATGATCTATTATGCAAATATAACTGTATAAGATTTAATACAAATTTCTACTATAATATCCTCTGAATTACATAATTTTCAGCATTGCTAATTTCCTCACAAGACTATTATTTACAAACTCAAATTACTAAAACAAATAATTAATAAAATACATGAACACTTGGTTTTATACTGAGCATAAAATATTTTACAATTAAATATAATAGCTATTAAAAAACTTTTTTAATAATTTTTAATAAATCATTCATACTATTAGCATTAGAAGGCTACAATAGCATTTTTAAACTAAGAAATATCGCATGAGAATTTAATTGAAAATCCTGAAAGTGGTACATTATAGTATTACCATCTTCATCAGGAATTCTATTTGTTTCATATTTCCAATAATTCTTCAAGTAATTGTATCCAATACACACATCCATATTATTATTATACATATAACATAGACCAATTTCACTTTGCATACTTATACCATAATAAGTTGATAAGCTACTTTTAAACCCTTGATAATTTACTAAACCTCCAATACCAATACCATAACTAAAGTACCCACGAAATTCATTATTTATAATATAACTATATCCAACATTAGCAAGAGTTGTTATATTGTTAATTGCAAGTATATTTTCTGCTTTAGACAATGACACACTGCGACCAATAACTCTTTGTAGAATATCAACTAAATCTATTTGTTCAAAAGTTGATAATTTTCTTAAAGCAGGTTTTATATTAGCATATCTCATTTCAAGATCATAAAATAATCCATTTTTTAGTCTATACCCAATTGCAATACTAAAATCGGGGTTAAATTGTTCATAATTTACATATTCTGACTTAAAACTATCAGAATAATTGAGGCCTAAGTTACAATTTCCTTTTATATAAACAGGATTAGATGATGCATCAAAATTAATTACTATATATATAGCACTAAGAAAAAAATATATTAAATTTTTCATAAAAATGATAAAAATATTAATTTTATACCAAAATATTATTATCCTATATCAGGAAGTCAATATAAAAATAAAATCACTGAATACAATACAACAACACTATTGAGATAATAAAATAAGGAAAATTAAAAAAATATATTAATTATACAAAGTATAATATGACTAATACAGTACTTTATACTCAACTAATAATATATAACTATATAGCATGTTAACACACATACAAAATTATTAGGTATAATAAATGTATCATAATAGAGAAATACAGCGTATTACACAAAATAGTAAGTTTATAACCTTAATAAATGAATTCAACCCATATATAACTACGATTAAGCAGTAAAAACTTATAAGTTATACTACTTTTAATATCCCAAATAAATCAAGAATAAAAATTTAATGTCCATAAATATAATTTATAAATTAAATATGTTACCACAAATAATTCATTCAAAAAGTAAATATAATTAATAAGTTAACAACACTTCAAATAACAAATTGAGGTTCTATATTTCCCATTATCATATGAAACAATTTACTCACTACTATGTGTTTTTTACATACCAATACTTTAAAATACTAGCAACCTGATACAATCAAAGCGTTATAATGTATTATACAACTAGTATCATGTATGTTATTTCTCAAACTAATAATGATCTACATTAACAACAATTTTGACTTTTTCTATAAAATCCTTGCACAAAATCTCATCAATAAATACATTAAAAAGTTTTCCTAACTTACTGATAGTACAATACCACCGTTATCTTTCATATGTCAAACTTCATCACATATGCTCCAAGAATATATAAAACATCTATTTTTCCATACTTGACACCAGTCACTAATCTAAGATACGCTGATATGTTTTTCTTACTAGTACTGAGTGCAAAACCAATATCTAAGGTACCCATTCTAGCGCAGCCTTATGTAAAATGTTAACCATCCCAATAATTTTTTTAATATACTAAATTTTCTACAATTTTGACAGCTATATTTACTTAGAAATGTCATAATCTCAAAATTTAAAATTTACAAAAAAGTCTTCAATATTCTAAATCACAAAAGTACACCTGATAAAATGATAAAAAAGTCTCACCCATTAGAAATTCGTTGATGGATAAATTACCTTATAAAATAGTCCTACCAATTACTTAATATTGTTTTGGTAATCACTTATTTTTATAGTTAATTTTTCTTCATCATGAAATTTATCACTAAAAAAAAAAGGGAAATGAGTTCTTAAACTTCAAATCTATACTTCTATTCTGCATCAATAACAACTTACTTGAAATAAATACTTATCATAATCAATATTATGAAATTATTACTTACGACTGCATTAGTAATAACATCAGCACCTAACTTATTATATTTATTATAGAACCATTTGAAACTTTAGATTCTTTACTTTCTTAAAGAACGAGCTTTTTTATACGCTACTTCTATTATTATAGTTAACCACCTATTTAAATACTATATACATAACCTATTACTCATATATATTTATAACTATATTCAAAATCGGAAGCAACCTCCTTTACATCATCTTTAAAGCGACGCAACACTTTAACTCTACTTTCATATACAACACTATTATTACGAATTAACCTAACTAATCCATCCTTCTTGACTAAACCACTAGTACATAACAATCAAGTACACTACCATTATTCCCTGTAGAAAACACTTTCCTCATAGATAAAGTACCTATCTGTACTTCTTGTTGTAACGGTTTAAGCATATCAGTTAATACATTCTTAATATCATCTTAACTTAGATCAAAAAATAAACTCTAATCCAAATATTAATACCGAAGATCCTAAAATACTAAAACCTCCTTGATCAGCTTTACCTTTTTTAGCAACAACATAATTCACAATATACCTATACCCAGTATACACAGCAACATTAGAAATCAACTTGTATTTAATACCAATCATAGCTTGCATAAAAATGCTATTATTCAAAGACTCATCATTACCTCTAAATATATGATTAACAATGTTCTGTACATTAACACCAGACCCAAAATATATTGAAAGATCTTTTATACTTAAAAAGTTACCAATATTGTAATATAAGTTAAATAAAGCTCTATAATTATTAGCACCCCAATAGAACTTCTTGTCATGTAATGTATCACTATCAATAACCTTTTTATTACCAATGTACATTAATTCCAATTCTGTCCTTAAATTGCTCAAAGATGCACTTGAAAATATATACCCTAGAGTTAATCCTAAATCATAACCACGTACATTATTTATATTAAAATCAAAATCAAAATACCCACGGCCAGTTTTGAATTCTAATATTTTACTATTATATCCATAAGCACCTCCAATATAAAAGTTACCTATAGAAGTTGTCTTAACATTCTGAGCAAATGCAGAACCACTATAAAATAACAATAAACATGTAATCTGCAAGTATAAAATAATTCTCATTGCACAAGCTAACCAACTATAATATAAGGACCATAATATATTACTTATACTTAATATCTAATACAATTTAAAAATTAGTATAAAACTTTAATTAATTACTAGACATAAAATAATAAAATTAAGTTGTCACAATAATAAAAATACAATATATGTTCCATGTATGTTTTTAGTTTATTATCTTATGAAAAAAATAGTATTAGCATATTCTGGAGGCTTAGATACTTCTGTAATATTAAAGTGGCTACAGGAAAATTACAATTGCGAGGTAGTCGTATTTACGGCAGATTTGGGACAAGAAGATGATATGTCTGCTATTCAAAAAAAAGCAACTGCATTAAATGTAAAAGAGATTTTCATTGAAGACTTAAAAGAAGAATTTGTTAGGGACTTTGTGTTCCCTATGTTTAGAGCAAACACTGTATATGAAGGATATTATCTACTTGGAACATCCATAGCAAGACCGTTAATAGCTAAACGACAAATTGAAATAGCACATATTACAGGAGCAGACACTGTTGCACATGGTGCTACTGGCAAAGGAAATGATCAAGTGAGATTTGAGTTTGGGTATTACTGTTGTGATCCAAATATAAAAGTAATTGCACCTTGGCGTCAATGGGGATTAACATCAAGAAATAGCCTAATAGAATATGCTAGAAAACACAATATAGATGTTCCTTTAGACAAAGCAAGCGAACCACCATATTCAATAGATGCAAACCTATTACACATCTCATACGAAGGAAAATCTTTAGAAGACCCATATGTTGAACCAGATTATACTATGCTTTCTAGATCACTAACACCAGAATCAGCAAGCAATACCCCAGAATATATAGAAGTTTCCTTTGAAAAAGGAGATCCAGTAGCAATAAATAATGTACCGCTTTCACCAGCAAATTTATTACAAGAATTAAATAAGATAGGTGGAAAACATGGTATAGGAATTGTTGATATAGTAGAAAATCGTTATATAGGAATAAAGTCAAGAGGAGTATATGAAACTCCTGGAGGGACAATCCTTTTACATGCACATCGTGCTATAGAAAGCATAACATTAGATAGAGAAGCTGCATATCTTAAAGACGAAATCATGCCAAAGTATGCAAGATTGATATATAATGGTTATTGGTGGACTACTGAAAGAAAAATGCTACAAGCATTAATAGACAAATCCCAAGAAAAAGTTAATGGAACTGTACGCTTAAAATTATATAAAGGATCAGTTATAGTTGTAGGACGCAAATCTAATAGCAGCTTATATTCATACAGTTTAGCAAGTTTCGATGATGAATCTAAAGGTTACAATCACAAAGACGCAGAAGGATTTATAAAAATTAATTCTCTAAGACTCAAAAACAATTAGATTTACTGTACAATATGATTATTACTTTATAGATAATACACTCTAACTAAACATTCCAGTAAGTAATAGCCTGAACAATGAGATGAACAGCAATGACAATATATATAACTAAAACAACATTAGTGATGTATAATACTTAGTTATGATTCACTCTATTCTAAAAAAAATATAGATTCACACATACGATAGAACATCCTTTACCAATTTTAGAATATGAACAAGCAAGTATTACACATCACTATAATAAACAAAAAAACATAGAAAAGCATTCAAAGTTTAAATAACAAGAACCTAGAATAACAACAGAACAAATAAAATTATAAGATAAACGTAATACTGAATGTAGATAAAACCCTTACTTAATATTTTATGTATTAAACTGAAGTAATTTACTTTCCACTGTACCTTATAACATATATTTTTAAATCAACTATACTAACGGATAATTATCTGTGAAATAAAAAAACAAGATCAAAATCACATTATATATATTATTAATCAATAAAAGCAGCACTCCTAGAAGAAGCAGCACCTTCATTAATTGATATGTCATGCACTGCTTTTACAGAAGTACCAGTACCTTCGTTTTGTATACCTTCATTACTAGAGCGGTGCTTATTTCCAAAAAATTGACATAAGAAAATCGAAGATAAAACACACGCATACCCAACAAAAACAACAGTCTTCAACAACATAGCAGTATGATGATTACTGCTAAAATCTAACATTTCATGTAGTAGTGTCTCATATAATAAATTATATATACCAAGAGATATAAAGATTATACTATTACAGACTGACCAGTCATGGAAGAAATCATGTACAGCTCTTCCTTTATATTCTGTTTGACCAGCAAGTAAAGGTTCTTTTTCACTACTGTTTTCCTTAACAAAAGCCTCTAGATTTCTACGACTACGATCTTTAAAATGTTTCTTCAAAAGAACAGATCCATATGTAATAGAAAATACAGATGCTAAAAAACTAAAAATACGAAGAGCAAGAAATACACTAGAACCATTTGATAATTGAAGCCCCAAAATTAATAATGCAGATGCTATACCTAGAAATGCTGTAGATTCTCCAATAAAACCACAAGCAATTATAAAACCATCTATTTGCTCTTTTGAATATCCTTTACCTTTATCTTTCTTATTTCTTATATTACACACACTCATGGCATTACAGGTAATATTAATTGCTTGAGAAAGAAATGATATAGACGCTACTATTACTAGAAGAATACCAGAAACCTTGTGTTCGCCATGCAACATCATAATAAAAGCAGCAGTTAACAACACCAAATAGAAAACTGACATTAATAAATAAGTTGTCTGTCCACTATGGATCCTACTCTCAGTAAAAAACTGACTTTTCTTTTTTTTTAACACACCTTTATTTCTATTCATAAATAAACACCTCCTACTAAAATATACACTCAAAATTATATCTTACGTATAAAATCTTACAAGGACAAAACATGAAGATTTTTATACAAAAAATAGTATATTAAATATTATATCAATTACAGTAGAAAGCTAGTTTAAAAACATGTTATTTATATGTAGTATATATAGTAACACAGGTTCGGGTTACAATCTAAAATAAAATACTAATTTTTTAGTGAAAAACCTACAGAAATAGCACTTAAATATAGTAAAATTGAGATTTTACTTAATATAAAGAGTAGTATGAGAGGATATGATAACAGATACAGGCTATAGAGTAAGAAGACATAGAAAATTAACTTAAGAAAGTTGCGGGGACTGGATTTGAACCAAGCGACCTTCAGGTTATGAGCCTGACGAGCTACCAGACTGCTCTACCCCGCATATTAAACTTATTTAAGTCGCACGTAACTTATATATTAAATTATTTCTCCATGCAAGAACTTTTTTTCTGCCCAGAACTTTGACCTGCACTAGGAGATACTCTACCAGATTCTACATCATCAGATTGAGAAGATTGTACAACATCAGACATGCCCTCAGCAATTTCTGCTATTTGACTTTGTAATGATGGATCTGTACCCAATGCTTTATCAAGCTCTAAAGAAGTCAATGATTCAGATTCTACAGATGTAGGTTCTGTAAGAAACGATGAAAAAGAACTGCTGGCATACGACACACTAGGAGACATATCTTCCGGAGATGGATTAAAAGTTCTAACCTCTTGTCCAGCCTTAGTGAATACATTGACAACACTATATTCTCGTGGTTCAAACTGTAACGGCACTTCAGGCACTTCTGTAGTACTCCTTTCTGATGAATCACTAAATCTTTGCTTCTTCTGTCTTGTAGGTGCAACAGGTCCGACCTCATCCAGAAAACCAAGACTACTACTAGATGAAGACAATGATGAAGATTCACTAACCATAGCAGCTGCTGCCTGTTCTTGTTTTTGTGCTTCATGTTTCGCCACTTCCTCAGCTTTCCTTAACTTATCTTCTATTGAAGGTCTTTGGCTTACAAATCCTCTAGGGTCTTTAAAAACACTACCTTCTTTAATACAGTCTGACAGCAACTTACCTTCATTATTAGGAGTCAACAATGTACTATGACTACATAATGGAATCACTTTTTTCACTGACTTCATTTCTGCAGCTAATGCAATATGTAATGGAGTATTCCCATCTTTATCACGAGCATTTAATGCTTCTGATAAAGCATCTTTACTCATATTCTTTACTGCATAGTCAAACAACGTAGAATTTCCACATCCCGCAGCAATATGTAATAAGTTTTTTGACTCTGCATTTTGAGTACAAAATATAGAATTCATAGAATTTTTAGATATAGCATTAATTATTCTGCCTGCCATATCATACTGATCTCCACGTACAGCAATATGTAATGCAGTATTACCTTCCTTATCTTGCGCACTTGCTATATTAGCAATGTTTTGCTTACTAAGCTTTAATATGGCGTTTAATCCTTCTGGGCTATTTCTTTCAACAGCAACATGCATTAGATTTTGTTTATCCTCATTTTGAACAGCATATATACGACTACCATCACTCTGACGGAGATTCTTGACCATCCTATTAAATGTACTTAGATTACTCGATTTAAGCGCTACATGTAGAGGCGTATCTCCATTAACATCTTGTTGTGATAGAACATTCTTAACATTTTCTGATGATTGTGATAAAATTTTCTTTATTGCATCACAAGCAAATTCTTGATTTCCATGCATAACAAGCATATGCATTGGTGTACGACTAAAACTACGATCATATCTTGTAGGATCAGCCCCATTTTTAACCAATGCCTCTACTGACGCCACCTTCTCATTTTTGATAGCAAGCATTAGAAAATTCAATCCATGCTCTTCCGTTCCTGGACGATCTATTATATGATTGAGATCACCACCAGCATTAGACAATCTTTTAATAGCATGTACATCACCACGCATTATAGCAAATTCAAGCGGTGCTTGATTGTCACTAGATAGCTTGGCTCCCTTACTCGTGATAAGATCCAGAAGTTTATGAGATCTAGTCTCTACACATTCTTTTATAGAATAATCTGCGTCTATACGTAAATCCGCACCTCTTCTCGCCAATAATTTTATTACTTGCTTAACACGACTTTCAGGAATATTTTCACTTATTGCTATAGATGCTGGAGTACGTCCTTCAGCATCTTGAATGTTAAGATCAACCCCTTTCACTTTAGACAGCATCTCAACAGCTGCCACATTACATTTTTCTGCTGCAAGATGTAAGGCTGTTTCACCATTAGCATTAACAGCATTTACATCAATACCTGGACGTTTCAGTATCATTTTGAGGAGACTCATATCATCACGTACAACAGCATAATGTATTAATGCATTCTGATCCTTCCCCATCTTTTGGTTACAATCTACATGCTTACTAGTAAGTACTGCCTTGACATGTTCTGAATAACCGTATAAGCACGCCATATGCAAAGGACTAGGTCCTCCAGAGTTATCATTCATTTCTTCTGGTGACGACCTTTGAGCAATATACTTAATCATCTCTGGATTAGCATACATACTAGCAACTTGTATGCTGGTTAAGTTGTTAGGAGTTCTATTATGCAACACATCACTTGGTGCATTTTCAAGAATTTTATCAAGAACATGCACATTAGATCCTTGTACAGCTGCATGCAATGGAGATAAAGGTATATCTTTATTTAGAGAAGTCAGGAGTACTGCATCAAGTGGCCTATTTAATATACTACCTGTTTCTAAGCTTGTCATATCGAAGGTGAATCTACCAATATTTGGCTCTAAAAGAGCACTTCTTACACCATCAAGACCATAACTCTGTTTAATAGCTTTCAATAAACTGGATATTGTTGACATACGTTCTGGAGTACACGCAAGATGCAACGGTGTATTACCAAAACCATCTTTTAATAACAATGACTCCCTTATGCTCTGCTGTATATTTTCAGGTTTCCCACTATCATTAGATAGAACTCTTACCAGCGCCTTTGATCCAAGCATAACAGCATGATGCAGTGGAGTACGTCTATTAGCATCAAAAGCCTTACAATCAACCAAAGGATGATGCATTACTTGATTTGTAGCCCTTCTACTACGACCCATTACAGCATGATGTAAAGGAGTATAACCATCATTATCATATGCATTAACTTCCCTAGCAGACACTTTAAGAAGGTGATCTACTCCATATTTACTACCAGTAACTACAGCATAACACAGTGGAGTTTTACCACTGTTATTCACAGCATGAAGATCAACCCTTGCCGTACTTAACTTACGCATTAACTTATCAGAAGCACGGGGATTACTAGCTACATAATGCGCAATATTATTCCCACCTATATCTCTGTCATTAATTTTATCCCGAAGCGTAGGACTATTTTGCATACAGAATAATAGATGCTTTATAAGACCAGGACTACCATTACGTGCTGCACAATGAATAGGCAGTTGACCTTCAGCATTATATACACCAAAATCTGCACCAAACTTCATAGCACCTTCTACATTCTCTCTAGAACACTTAGGATTAGAAACCATGTAAGTTACAGGAGCAACACCATACACATCTTTAACATTTAACTGTTTAGGATCTGTGTTGTTTAAACACATAGTAATTAAAGGAGAAGAACCATTAATTGCAGCATGATGCAATGGAAGTCTATTAGTGGCATCTGCTAAACCAAAATTTCCACCTGCATTTACTATAGCTTGCACCACTTCAGGATTTACATTATATAAACAAGCAGCATGCAGTAAAGGCATTACACGATCTCCCCAATGTCCTTCTTTCCCAGAACCAGGAAGGTCTACTAACATTGGCTCATTAATTTTATCTAATACCTCTTCCCTACTATCTCTTAAGATTTTAGTGATTCTGTTAACCTGATGTTGAGATAAATTGCCATTAGACTGAACTATCATGTCACATACTTTACGAAGAGGCCCATCGTTTACTAATAATTCTTTATTTAATTCTTCCTTATTAAGATAATCCTCTCTAATTCCTGCCCAAGCTGGACTATCAACCTCACTGAGATCTTGGCCCAATGGTTGTACAAAAGTATATATATCATCAACACTTTCATCAAACTCATTATCAGATCCAATACCTTCATCATATTGTTGTGAAGCTACAGGAGGCCTTCTACTAGGTATAGGAGGTCCTTGCTCTTCTCCTTCTGATACCTCTCCTACAGAATCAGAAAGATTACCAATACTAGAATACAAACCCTCCCCTTGTTGTGGACTTACAGGAGGTCTTCTATTAGGTAGAGGAGGTCCTTGCTCGTCTCCTTCTGATACCTCTCTTACAGAATCAGAAAGATTACCAATACTAGAATACAAACCCTCCCCTTGTTGTGGACTTACAGGAGGCCTTCTACTAGGTACAGGAGGTCCTTGCTCGTCTCCTTCTACTAAAGCATCATCATTAATAACAGCATATGGATCCTCTCTTCTTGGAGGGACACGAACTCCTGCTTCTCCTTCACGTGATGGAACACTAGGCTGCATAGGAGATACACCAAGATCTTTTACATCAAATTTCTTTTCTTCAACTTCAGGAGCACTATACATTTTTGCCATATCTTCGGTAACTTGTTCTGGAGATTTTGGCGTATAATCTGACATTACAGCATAAAGACTTTTTCCATCAGGACCCATTACGTGCTCAATTGGTCCAGCTAGTCCAGTAGCTTCCTTGCTAGGCTCTTCCTTTACTGGGCTTGTAGGTTGAACATTTACTGCTTCAGTAGGTACTTCCCCAACACCAGGTTGATCACTTACTGCTTCAGCAGCTCCTTCTTCAACACCAGGTTGATTATCTACTGCCCCAACCGCTGCTTCTTCGACACCAGGTTGATCGTTTACCGCTTCAGCAGCTCCTTCTTCAACATCAGGTTGATTGTTTTCTGGATTTTCAACAGGGTCATTATTCGGATTAAGATTTTGTTGTGCATCTTCTGGAATAGTGTTTTTCGGATCTGCCATAAAAATTTCCTGTTATATTTGTACAAAAATAAATTTAAACATAAATTATTAAAATTTTGATAATATAATTATTAAGAATGTAATATATGATATTAATTTTATAATAATAAATAAATAATCATAATTTATCAAAAGTCATAGTAAAACTAGCCAAATTTCATACTGCAATAAGGATAGCACTATCTAATTAAAAAAAGATTGAAACCTGGATTAATAATATTAAAATTGTAGTATATATAAGCTGTCAGATTTAATTTATTTAAAACAACTGCATTTCATATTTTATATCAAATATCCTTCTATGCTCTTGAATGGCAAAACGATCTGTCATTCCAGAAATAAAATCACATACTACAATAGATCTATTCATTAAATCAGTATTCATTGCTTGAATACTCCACTCATGTGGTAATATTTGTGGATCATCATAAAACGCTTTAAATAATTCCTGAATTATACGTTTTACTTTATTTTTTACCCTTTTTACCTTATAATAATTATATAATTTAGATCTCAGAAAATTCTTTATATTTGCATGGTATTGCATCATTTCTACAGAAAAAGTCACAAATGTTTTACCTAAATTCCTAACGTCATCCTGCGAAGATATATTATATTCTTTAATATTACTCTTAACCTGAGAGACTACATCTTCTATCATAATATCCACAGTCTTCCTCAGAAATTCTTGGATGATTTTATGATCAGACATGCTATAACCAGTATTATCATCTATAATTTTTTTTAAAATTTCCCCTATTAAAGGTAATTCTAATAATTCATCTACAACTAAAATTTTCGCTCTTATGCCATCATCAATATCATGCATATTATAAGCAATATCATCAGAAATAGCTGCAATTTGAGCTTCAGTACTTGAAAAATTATCAAGATCTAATTTATAGTCCCTATCATAGTCTAATATAAACTTGTGAACCTTTTTATCTGGATTTATACAATATCTTCCAGTAATAGGTCCATTATGCTTAGCAACACCTTCAAGAGCTTCCCATGTAAGATTAATACCATCAAACTTAAGATATCTTTTCTCTAAAAATGTCAATATTCTTAACGCTTGAACATTATGATCAAATCCTAAATAATGCTCAGTCATTTCGTTTAAAGCCTCTTCTCCAGCATGCCCAAATGGAGGATGACCTAAATCATGAGCCAAAGATATAGCTTCTGTAAGATCTTCATTAACAGACAATCTCCTACTCAATGATCTAGCAATTTGAGCAACCTCTAAACTATGAGTTAATCGCGTTCTATAATAATCATTTTCATAATTAATAAATACTTGAGTCTTATACTGTAATTTACGAAACGCGCCAGAATATATAACACGATCACGATCTCTTTGATAACAACTACGGTATAAATCTTCCTTTTCATGGAATATCCTACCTTTTGTCTCTAAAGGATTACATGCATATTTTTCTAAATTTAACATAAGTAATTTGACACAAATAAAAACTATGATATATTTATGGGTTAATTTTTAATTAGGTATTGTACATATGTCAAACTTAAAAAATGCAGATTTAACACTTACAGAAAATGCTGTGAACAAAATTAAACTTTTAATAGACCAAGAAGAAGATACAGATTCTTTACTGTGTTTGTCAGTTTCAGCTGGCGGTTGTTCAGGATTTAAGTATAACTTCAATATGGGTAACATCAATACATTACTTGCTGACAGTGATGATGACGATGACGATGGTGACGACGAGGATGATGATTTTCTCGATGACGAAGATGATTATGATTTTCTTGATGACGATGATCTAGATGAAGATACTGAAGCAAGGTTCAGTGTTTTTGATGAAGAAACAGGAAAACCTTTATTGCTAGTAGATCGTACATCTAATGATCTTTTGAAACATTCTGTAATAGATTATATTGAAGATATAAATGGATCTAGATTCGTAGTCAATAATCCTAGTGCAAAATCTAAATGTGGGTGTGGTAGTAGCTTCTCTATATAATAATTCATGGTACAACCTTGAAAAAAAGTTTCCCTATTCGCGAATTTATTTCAACGTTTTTCCTTGCTGGATTAACAGTTTTAGCAATTAGGATTTTTCTGTTTGAACCATTCCATATACCTTCTGGTTCAATGAAAAGTACTTTATTAGTAGGAGATTATATCTTTGTTAGCAAGTACAGTTATGGCTACAGCAGGTATTCTTTTCCCTTCTATCCCCCAGTTATTAAAGATCGTATTTTACCTAGGACTCCAAAACATGGAGATGTAGTTGTATTTCGTCCACCTAAAGATCCAGGGCTTCACTATATAAAAAGAGTAATTGGGATACCAGGCGATAAAATACAACTTATAAACGGTTTCCTCTACATCAATGGAAACAAAATGCAATATGAAAAAGTTAGTGATTTTATAGATGAAGATAATGGAAAACCAATTCCTCGTTACCGTGAAACTTTACCTAATGGTAATACACACGAAGTATTAGATGAAATTCAGGATAGTGAACTCGATAATACACCAATCTACACTGTACCCGAAGGTCATGTTTTTGTACTAGGAGACAATCGTGATAACTCAAGAGATAGCCGTTTCATTACAGATGTAGGATATATTCCTCTAAAAAACGTAATAGGAAAAGCTCAGGTAATAGCATTATCATTTACAAAGTCTGAGGATAGTAGTTCTTTACCTTTTAAGTTAAGATTGGATAGAATATGGCATGCAATTAATTAAAAAATTTTTATGATTCACACAAAACCATCACTGATTACAAGTATTATAAATTTAGCGTATAGTTTTGTTATAAACTGCAAAGGTATGTATATAACATTACGTTACATGCTTAAGCCAAAGGTAACGCTAAATTATCCGTTAGAAAAAAATCCATTAAGTACAAGATTTAGGGGTGAACATGCATTAAGAAAATATAAAAATGGTGAAGAACGCTGCATAGCATGTAAATTATGTGAAGCTATATGTCCTGCACAAGCAATTACAATTGAAGCTCAAGAACGTAGTGTTGACAACAGCCGCCGTACAGTAAGGTATGACATAGATATGACAAAGTGTATATACTGTGGATTTTGTCAGGAAGCATGTCCTGTAGATGCAATCGTAGAAGGACCAAACTTCGAATATGCAACAGAAACACGAGAAGAGCTTATGTATAACAAAAGTAAACTATTACAAAATGGACAAATATGGGAAGAAGCTATTGACTTAAGAATCAAAAAGAATAGTGAATTTTACTAATATACAATTATCAAGTTATTGTATAATTCATTACATTCTCATGGTTTTTTATAGTAATAGTGTTTTAAATTAATACGTCTTTAACTTTTATATTCTATAAACTTATTAGCTCATAATAGTCAACATTATATAACTTTTTTTATGGTTTTACACAGAAGTCTTGTTTATAAGCATAGTAATTAATATACAATAAAAATTAAATTTTATAGAATTAGCATCTGTAAAAATAAAAAAAACAATTATACAATTACCAACTGAAGTATATAAGATTTATAAGCAAAAAAGAAATTATTTAGAAAGTAGTAAAAATTATTCCTCTTAATATTGACATACATAACACTAGAACGTCTTATCATTGTGTATTTGAATTCACATTTTAGTAAATTATTTTACCTTTGCATATAATATATATTACATTATTTCTATAAAACTGATAAATTTTACAAAATCCCAGTACTAAATATGTATTACACTATAACTCATTACATAAAGTTAGATCATATTACCTGAAAAATGATAATATACTTATAAAAGGGTTCAGTACAAAAAACCGAATTTAATATATCAAGAACTTCAAATTCTATTAGAAAATCACCATTAATATATCAATTAATATATTTCTCTTCATAATAAATATATACTAAATTTTGTATTAACTATATATGCACTTTTTGCACTACTAAAAAAAGAGATAGAGATTTTACCAATAATCTTCATAAGATCTATAGCAAAGTATATTTTTCTATGGGAATGTATATAAATGTTTATACTGAATGAGATTATTGAAATAAAATTGCAGATGATCAACATCTTCAATATACAAATTAAATATTTACAAGAATCAGATTTCACAGCAATAAAAGACCTGCAATATATCGAACAAAAGTTAGTATTTATCTTAGATAACAAATGTAAAAAAATTAAACATGATATAGGTATTATATCACTTTGTAAAAACCAAGACATAATAGAACTGCTAAAAAATGTGTGTCTAAAATATGAAGAGATTTTAGATATGCGAAATAAGCTATTTGTTATGTATGATCTCAATAATAAGGAACAAAAAGTTAATACTATTACTCAGCCATTAGAATGATTAAGCAACTTACCAGCGAATTTATATACCGTTTTTTTATAATTTTCTACTTACTTACTCTAAACATAAAATGTAAATACTGTACATAATCTAATTTATTGACCTATTTTTTATATGAAAAGTACATATAACTAGTAAAATTATCACCTAATATATGAACTATACATATCAAACCCATAAAAAAATGAACTAAATGTCTAGAATATAGTAAAATAGTCAAATATAGATAATCATTAAATCTAGAAGTTTTATCTAAGTTATTGCTATTCTTATTAACCTTAAATTAGCACAGAAACAGTACGAAAGCTACTGACACTAAATCAAAAAAAATTATACTAATATTAATTGTTATGACGAGTAAACCAATAAGTTAACATAATAAAATATATAAATTATAAATATAGGCTTCACTAACAAATTAAAACTTTTTAAAACATACTTATTTTATAAAAGTAATTTAGCATATTCTCATAGTAAATTGTAACTGTATAACATAATCCTTACGTCTTTTTATATAGCTTCACAATTCCAACCTATAATTACAATAACACTAAAAATGACTATCAACTACCAAACTTCTCTCTATCATTTACAAACATAAAAAGCACAGTACAATAACTACATATTTTTTTACACATACGAATTATAGACACTATACCCTATTAGCTCTAAAAGCACGCTTACGTTCATTAGGATCCAAATATTTCTTCCTTAAACGAATAGACTTGGGTGTACACTCAACTAATTCATCATCATTAATAAATGCTATCATCTCCTCTAAAGTCATTAATTTTGGTGGTGTTAATCTTACTGCTTCATCTGAACCAGCAGCTCTTATATTAGTTAGTTGCTTACCTTTTAAAACATTCACATCAATATCATTTTCACGATTATGAAGTCCAACAATCATTCCACAATATACTTTATCTTGAGGTTTAATAAACATCATACCTCTATCCTGTAAATTAAAAAGTGCATAAGCTACTGCTTCACCTTTATCTGTAGAAATCAATACACCATTATTTCTAGTAGGAATATTACCCTTATGTGGAGCATAACTATGGAATAACCTATTTATAATACCTGTGCCATGAGAATCTGTTAAAAACTCCCCTTGATAACCTATAAGGCCACGTGAAGGAACAAGGAATACCATCCTCACTCTATTTTTTCCTGATGGACGTAAGTCTTGCATATCACCTTTACGCAGACTTAACTTTTCCATTATAATGCCACTATATATTTCATCTACATCAATCACTACTTCTTCTACAGGTTCTAAAACCTGTCCTTTATCATCTTTCTTCAACAAAACACGAGGACGAGATACTGAAAGCTCAAAGCCTTCTCTTCTCATTGTTTCTATTAACACTCCAAGTTGTAACTCTCCTCTTCCACCAACTTCATAAGCATCACCCTGTTCTGTTTCTTTAACTGTAATCGCTACGTTCGTCTCAGCTTCTGCTATTAATCGTGCTTTAATCACTGTAGATGTCAACTTAACACCTTCTGTACCAGCAAATGGAGAATCATTTACACTAATAGTGATTGCCATAGTCGGTGGATCAACTGGCGTTGATGCAATAGGAAAACTAATAGAATTGTCAACAATACTATCAGATACTGAAGCTTTCTCAAGACCAGCAACTGCAATGATATCACCAGCTTTTGCATCTTTTACAGGTACACGTTTCAATCCTGAAAAAGATAAAAGTTTAGTAAGTTTACCATATTCAACAACTTCACCCGCAAGATTTAAGACCTTGACACTATCATTAATCTTAGCTGTACCAGTATATATTTTCCCTGTTAATACTCTTCCTAAAAACTTATCTGATTCTAATAAAGTTAACAACATACTAAATGGTGCATTGGCATCATAAGATACAGGCTTAACATACTGAATAATCGCATCAAATAATGGAACTAAATTTTCTCTGTTATCAGACAAATCTTTAATACACCATCCACTCCTTCCCGATGCATATAAAATTGGAAAATCTAATTGTTCATCAGTAGCATCTAAGTTCATAAATAGTTCATACACTTCATCTAGTACTTCATCTATTCTACCATCTGGTCTATCAACTTTATTTATAATTACGATAGGCAATAACCCAGCTTTTAATGCTTTTGATAGTACAAATTTAGTTTGAGGCATAGGACCTTCTGAAGCATCAACTAATAATAACACTCCATCTGCCATCGATAACACACGCTCTACTTCTCCACCAAAATCAGCATGTCCTGGAGTATCAATGATATTAATCTTCTTACCTTGCCACATAATAGAGGTACATTTAGCCAAAATAGTAATACCACGTTCACGCTCTAAATCATTATTGTCCATAACTCTTTCAGCTACATCTTGATTTTCTCTAAAAGTACCACTTTGTTTTAACATAGCATCCAATAGAGTTGTTTTTCCATGATCAACATGGGCAATAATAGCTAAATTACATATTGACTGATAATCACCTTCTGACGACATAATATCTCTAAAATTTATAAGTTTATACTAATTTATAACATACATAACAATTAATCAACAAATACTGATTTTCATAATTATTGACATTTTATTCAATCAAACACAAAAAATTAAACATTTCTTCATTTTCATTTATTGATAGGGTATTAGATCTATATAGAAATATGCTAAAGTTATTTATGATAAAAATTATAATCCTTATAACATAATTACACAATCTAGAATATTATCATAATATAATAAATAAATATTAAAACATATATATAAGAAACACAACTTTATTATATAATTACACAAGTATAGATGACACACTCTGTAAACGTATAAATTGAAGTTATCTAACATAAAACTATTATAACATAGCATTAAGTAATTTCAAATAAGCACAAAAAACCTATATAAAATTTTACTGTACTA
The DNA here is from genome assembly GCF_009728835.1 of Ehrlichia ruminantium. Lineage (GTDB taxonomy): Bacteria > Pseudomonadota > Alphaproteobacteria > Rickettsiales > Anaplasmataceae > Ehrlichia > Ehrlichia ruminantium_B. The sequence goes on along the minus strand of NZ_CP033455.1, from coordinate 620,680 downwards.
TAAATACAGCTTATAAGTACATTAACCCTATACTATTTCAATGTATTATAACCCATAACAATACATCTATATGTAATCTAATAGGCTTTATAAACTACTTTAACAACCTTATTTATCGCCATGAGTTGCTGTATTTTTTCTTTGCACAAATTACTGTTGCGTTTAAAAATTGCATTTTATTTGATTCTTTTAATTTTTAGAAAAATACTTTTCATAACAAATTAAACAATTGCAATAAATTACTGTTTTAACAAAATTAATTTCCAACTTGATTTAAATAAAAAAATTTTATTAATAGATGTCAAAACCTGTACGGACAATCCCATAAATAACATATTTACTTATTTAACTGATTTATCAGGTCATTACCCATATTAATACCTGATATTTCTGCATCAGATTCATCAAAGCAACACTCTGAAAATACAATCTTTTTTTCATCTGCAAGCATGCATGACATATGCAAAGTATTATTAGTAATGTATTTAGCAAGTGCTGCCAGTGGTGTATTACATGAACCATTAACAGTTTTCATAAAACTCCTTTCAGCTGTAACACTAACATAAGATTTCTTACAATTTAGAATTTTTACCATCTCTATTATCCTATAATCACTAGCTCTGCACTGAATTCCAATAGCTCCCTGTCCTACTGCACTTAGCATAATTTTAGGATCTAATATTTCTTTTACAACGTGAGTTTTATTTATCCTAATTAACCCAGCTTCTGCTAATACTATTGCGTCATATTCTTCTGTATCTAATTTTAATATTCTAGTATCCACATTACCCCTAATAGGCACAACCTGTATATTAGGCAACAATTGCATTAACTGCACTCTTCTTCTCACAGAAGATGTACCTATAATTGCATTATCAGGTAACAATTTTATACTTTTATATTTATATGAAATAAAAACGTCATAAGGGCTACTACGTTCAAGTATACAAGGAATTACCAAACTATCATCATAAAAAGCTGGTACATCCTTCATTGAATGCACAGCCAAATCTATTGTTCCAGCTAGTAATGCCTCTTCTAATTCTTTTAAAAACAATCCCTTTCCACCTATTTTATTTAGAGGAATTTCATTATTAATATCTCCAGAAGTTGTAATATTAACAATTTGAAAACTAATATCAGGAAAATGATTACATAATAAATTTTTTACTTCCATTGCTTGCGCGATAGCTAAAGTACTTCTTCGTGTACCAATGTATACCTTCATAATTATCTATTTTTAAAATTTTCTTATATGCAAATTAATAATAATAAAACTAAATCTAATGTATCTAACATTTATCATGGTAAGATAAAAAAATAAAAGACAAGAAGCATTATATACTAAAACAACATAACATTGATATACTGAACATATCTCAACACTACACATAATTTATACATTAATCTCAAGACTAAAAAATAATGTTAACATACTATATATCTATAAAAATCTATAAAGTACATAAAAGTAACATACATAACCTTTTACTCATTTCTAAAAATTTTTTATATACGAAATTAATAATAACACTATACCTAATATATCCAACATTTTAATTGTTAGATAAAAAACAAAACATTTACATTTTTAACACATTCTAATATTTAAGTATAATAATACATTAACTTAAACATGAAGAAGTGCCTTTAATATACTGTATATCTAAAAACTTATAGAATGCATATAAAATCTCTTGCCCATTTACTATAAACAAATTTCACAGTAATAGCGACCACCAATTCTCAGCACAAATTAATATAAAATTTCTAACACACAACTCATCATTCACTTATAAATATCAAAGTAAATAATTATTTTATATACAAAAATAACATTTCTAATTAACAATAAACTAGGCTGTATATACTATTAGAAGATCAAAGTAAATATCACAATATCTCTGATAATTTATACATAAACTTAAATAAATACAATAAAAAATATCAACTAATAAAATTACACAAATTTACCTTAGTACTATTCATTTTAATTTAATATAAAATATATAATATGCAGTATAAAACTACTACAAAAGTATATAACACGTATTATACTAATGAAGTACATTATTAAAATACGACGATAAGTTACTTAAGATCTAGTGTAAATTTTAAATAACATAGATTCTAAAGTCAGAATATCATACCACTAATCATAAACAAAAGGTATAAAGACAATGGATAAATTCAAGAATAAATCTCTTAAAACATACTAATCAAAATATTACACACAAATTTACAAGATGATGAAATAATATAAAAATAGCAGCAGTTATCACTCTTCACATACAAATATAAAAAGTACAACAAATTGATATCGTATTGCTAATACATATTATTTTCTAATATAACATCACCTGCTAAAAATAATGAACCACAAATTAATATTGTAGATTTTTTAGTATGATCACCCACTTCCAATATCTTAGAAATTGCATCTGTTAAAGTATCAGATGCTACTGCATTAATATCTAACGATAATGCCACTTGTAATAATTCATTTGCAGTCTGTGCTCTTGGTTCAGATTTTACACAAACAGTAGATAAAAATTTTATATAAGGCTTTAAATAACTCAAAAACTCAGCACTATCCTTATCTCGAGTCATTCCAATAATAACATATAAATCATCTACTATACTATCCTTTATCCAATCCGATAATACACTAGCTCCACCAGGATTATGAGCTCCATCTAAAAATAATTCCCAACATTGAGGTATCATTTTATGCAAAAAACCAGTAGTAATTTTTTCTAACCTAGCAGGCCAATATGTTTGTGTTATTCCATGTGCAATATTATCATAATCTATATCATAATGAAACTTACCAGCAAGTATACTACAAGCAGCAATTGCATTTCCCACATTTATCACCTGATGTTCTCCACGCAATGAAGGTAAAGGAAAAGATAGAGTATCAACACTATTTTTAAATAATATATTAGAGTCTTGTTTTTCACAAAACCAATCAATTCCACCACGATATAATGGAACATTATTCTTCATTGCATAATATTCAAAAACTTTCATTATTGAATCTTGCGATTGAGGAGCAATAATACACGTTACATCTTTCTTCATTACCCCAGCTTTTTCTGCTGCTATTAGTTCAACAGTATCACCTAATACTTCAATATGTTCAAGTGATATTGAAGTAATAATAGTTAAGATAGGATCTAATACATTAGTAGCATCAAGACGTCCCCCTAGCCCAGTTTCTATTAATACAATATCTGCATCAACCTGAGAAAACACAAGAAAAACAGCAGCAGTTGTACCTTCAAAAAAAGTAACAGGGATACCTACACTTGCTTCTCTACAAATTTCTAAAGCTTCATATAAATAATTATCAGATATTTTCTTATCAGCAACTATTACTCTCTCATTAAATTCCACTAAGTGTGGCGAAGTATAAACATGTGTTTTCAAACCAGCAGCATTTAAAATATAACGTAAAAAAGCTATAGTAGAACCTTTACCATTAGTCCCAGCAACATGTATAACCGGAGGTAATTTTTTCTGAGGACTTCCTAGATTATCTAGTAACTTTACAATTCTATCAAGTACCATATCAGATGGCCTAAAACCCAAAGGTTTTGGCCAGTGAGGCATATATACCATATCATTTCTCCTTATACTTCAGATGTTGACTTAAAAACATCTATTATTTATATTGCTTTTACCTTTTTTTTATATCTTGATATTAGAAGTTATCATAAACATTTTTATTCAATATATACTTATTCTACATCTCTACCTAGAAAATTCTATGGATATATTGATTTGTACTCATTACCAAATTTTCTATACTATCAAAATTACTAAACACTCATAATTACATAAGAAGAATTAATGGATAAATCCATTATATCTTTTACCAAATAATCAATACATCTTATAAATATTATTAGAATTTCTACTGCATATTATATCGTATAACAAACATTATACACTTGCACAATAGTATCAAATATATATTTCAATAAACCGAAACTAAAGTGAACATGCAATAAATATGCTAATACCAATTGATCAATAATAGATAATCTTACATAGCCATGATATATAAAATTAAGGCAATATATTAATCAAAAATTTAATTGTTTTATAATAGATAATATGATAAGTTACTGCCACTCTGATCTATTTACTCAAACATGAAAGATATTTTAAAATTATCCATTGCAGAAATGCATGAAAACCTAAAAAAGAAAGAATTCTCAGCTGTAGAGCTTACACAACTTCATATCGATGCTGTAAATAATGAGAAGCTAAATGCATTTATCACAAAAACACCAGAAATCGCACTAGCTGCTGCAAAAAAAGCAGATCACGTTCTTACACATGAACAAGATAAGATTACTCCATTAACTGGAATTCCAGTCGGAATAAAAGACTTATTCTGTACAAAAAATATCAAAACAACAGCATGTTCTAATATATTAATGAACTTTACTCCACAGTATGATTCAACTGTAGTCAGGCAGCTCATTGACAGTGGTGCTGTTATGCTAGGGAAGCTTAATATGGATGAATTTGCAATGGGTTCATCAAATTCTAATAGCTGTTTTGGTCCTGTAAAAAATCCTTGGGTAAGAGAAGACGGAGCAAATGTAGTACCTGGAGGCTCATCTGGTGGATCAAGTGCTGCAGTAGCAGGATTTTTATGTGCTGGTGCTTTAGGCACTGATACAGGTGGATCAGTACGTCAACCTGCAGCATTTTGTGGAATAGTAGGATTAAAACCAACATATGGAAGATGTTCTAGGTTAGGAATGATAGCATTTGCTAGCTCCCTTGATCAGGCAGGAGTACTAACACGTACAGTAAAAGATGCAGCTTTAATGCTACAACCAATTTGTGGATATGACACTCAAGATTCTACTTCTTCTAACATGACCGTACCTAAATTCTCAGACAGTATTACACATGTTATTAAAGGTAAACGAATTGGTATCCCTAAAGAATATGAACTGTCAAGTAAATATCAAGAATATAGAGAAGCTTCAGAAATGTGGTTAAAAGGAATTAAATACCTAGAAAACGAAGGTGCAGAAATTATAGAAATCAGTTTACCACATACAAGCTATGCACTACCTGTGTACTATATCATATGCTCTGCAGAAGCATCCTCTAATCTTGCAAGATATGATGGCGTAAAATATGGAACACGTGTATTTTCTGATAACATAAACGAAATGTATGAACTAACACGAGGAAATAATCTTGGCACGGAAGTAAAAAGGAGGATCCTAATAGGAGCATATGCATTATCGTCAGGATATTATGATGCATATTACAATAAAGCACAATGTATTAGACGTTTAGTAACGAACGACTTTATTGAATCATTTAAAAATGTTGATTATATACTTACACCAACTACTCCTAAAGAAGCTTTTGCTATGAATGAACAATTTGATACATTAACTATGTATTTAAATGATATATTTACCGTTCCAGCAAGTCTAGCTGGATTACCTGCTATTTCTGTACCAATAGGGTTATCAAAAAATAGGTTACCTCTTTCTTTACAGATAATTGGTAATTATTATGATGAAGGAGGAATTTTAAACGTAGCAAGTGTGATAGAAAAATACACAGGAAAGATCTTAAAGTAGAGGTTATAAACATGGCTGGTCATTCACAATTTGCAAACATAAAACATCGTAAAGGAGCTCAAGATGCAAAAAGAGCTCAAAAATTTACAAAACTAATCAGGGAAATTATTGTAGCTACAAAACAAGGACTGCCAGATCCAGAATTTAACTCTAGATTAAGGTCCGCAATTGTTACTGCAAAAAAAGAAAACTTACCTAAAGACAGAATTGATGCTGCCATCAAAAGCGCGTCTGGAAATAATCAACAAGATAATTTTGAAGAAGTAGTATATGAAGGGTACGGCCCAGGAAATATAGCTTTGATAATTCAAACTCTGACTAATAACCGTAACAGAACTGCAGCAGAATTAAGACATGCTTTATCAAAACACAATGGTAAACTAGGAGAATCAGGAAATGTTAGTTTTCTTTTTAACCATGTAGGTTTAATAGCATATAAAGCATCATGTATTGACAGCTTTGATTCTCTTTTTAATACAGCTATAGAATTACAGGCGCTAGATGTTGAAGAACATGAACATGACGAAGAAAAGATGTATTATGTAATATGTAATGTACAGGACTTTGGCAACGTTAGAGATCAATTATTTGAAAAATTCTCTGATGCAGAATTCTCTAGGCTATTTTGGAAACCAAATAATATTATAACAATAGATGATCAAGAAGTTCAAAAAAAGATCTCAAACTTAATGGATGTATTAGAAAATAATGATGATGTGCAATACATAGATAGTAATTTTACTTTTTCAGATTAAAACACTATAACATATATAATTTTATACTTTATACTGTTACTAAAAAATTATTATTATTGTCTAGTAAGTTATTTTTTCCCAAATTTATCGAACTCTATTAACACATATTTACAATTAATTTGAAAAATACTTTCTATATTTTAAAGGTATTAACATTATATATTCTATAATACTATAGCCTATTTCATCATCTTTCCTATTCTGTCAATTTAGTACCTATAGGAATTACATATTAAAACTAATATTTTATTAATGATTTATAACTTGCTTTCCTGGTATAGGTTCTGTATCCTATAATCAGTTATTAATTATGGCATTTATGTTAAAGTTATTATTATGTTTATTTTTATTGTACATTTTAATAAATCGAGTAAAATCTAGTAGTTAACTTTTTTCTTAACATTATGGTAACTAAATCTTATATTGACGAAGAATTAGTAAATCTAAATAAAGCTTTACAACTAATTCGAGGTTACCTTTGACATTGATAATCTAATAGGTCTATTGGCTGATCTTAACATAAAGTGTTCTGGCATTTCATTATGGAACGACAGTTCAACAGCTCACAGTGCTTTATCTGAACGTGCTAGAATATCCAAGATCATAGATTCATTTACAGAACTAGAAGAAGAGTATAATTATTATACTGAACTACTAGTTCTAGTAAATAATGATAGTGACAATCTCCTAGATGAATTAGCCGAAGGTTTAACAGTATTAAGAGAAAAAGTAAAAAAAAAAGAAGTTGAATGTCTATTTGCTGAGGAAGCAGATGAAAACGATTGTTTTATAGAAATTCAATCTGGAGCTGGTGGTACAGAAAGTAATGATTGGTCTAATATGCTCCTACGAATGTACATTAGGTGGGCAGAAATATATCACAATTTTAAAACAGAAATTGTACATAAGTTAGATGGTGAAGAAACTGGTGTAAAGTCTGCAGTAATTAAAATTAGAGGATATAACGCATATGGGTGGTCAAAAACTGAAAGTGGTATACACAGGTTAGTACGTATATCACCTTTTAATTCAAGTGCAAAGCGCCACACTACATTTACAAGCATATTAGTTTCTCCTGTCATGAATGAAAATATCGATATTCAAATTCATGATAAAGATCTACGTATAGACACATATAAAGCATCCGGAGCAGGCGGTCAACATGTTAATAAAACAGAAAGTGCTGTACGCATAACACATATCCCATCAGGGATTGTAGTACAATGTCAAAACAATAGATCTCAACACCAAAATCTAGCTGAAGCACATAATCTGTTAAGAAGCAGGCTATATCAATTAAAATTACAGGAAAAAGAAAAAAAAATGGCACAAGAACACAGCAAAAGATGCAATATAGGATGGGGAAATCAAATTAGGTCATATGTAATGCATCCATATCAAATGGTAAAAGATATACGCACTGGACATGAAACTGGAAATGTAAATTCAGTATTAGATGGAGATTTAGACTCATTTATTATAGCAGCACTAACAAAAAAAGTTATGTAAATAATGACAAAACAATACAGCATCAAAATTACAAGCAACTTATATCAATACATTCAATTCCTTTACAATATAACGTTAGCAAAAAAACAACAAGTTACAGGTCTTGATTACATATATAAAAATAAACTATACCATATTCCTTTATAACCAACACAAAATAAACAATGACTAGACATAAAGAATAATGATGATATAGCTAACAGAATGTAGCGTAATTACGATAAATCTTAAGTGTACAATAAGAATAAACTATATCCTATTCCTTACAATAAAATATAAAATGCTAGTATGTAAGATCACACTTTGCAATTTCATTTTAGTCACTCACTCAAACATTAAATTTAATAGAACTGTAGAGAATCAAAAAATACATATTTGTAAAATTCTGATAATCAATAACGGGTATAGGAGTACCGCTATAAATAAACTCATCATTGTAAAAAAAATAATATAAAGATATTCATCATCTTAATGGATAACTTTTATCTTATAAACCTATTTCAACTATTTGATTACAAAAAAATGTTCTTAATTTTTAGTTGCAAGCTGTATAATAATACCAAAAATATATCAAATAATACATAGATATTACAAGTAAAAAAATATAACTCTAGACTTAATGTTACAGTTATATATATTAGTAGTAGATATACATTCAAACTATTTCAAATACCATTAAATAATAATACCCATATAAAACCAAAACACGTCAGCTTTAAACTATAATAATACCTGATAACATGCCTTAAAAATATGTAAAAAAATTATAAATAATTTATAATTGACACTAAAATAATGCTTTTATATTTTTATAAATCTTACTAATAACACATTATGCTAGTTAAAAGATAAAAAATACCGTATTTACACATAGCAACTAAAGAAAGTGCATATTAGAAATCACAATATACTTATATAAGACAACCATACATATTCAACACAATAATATAACTATTTAAGTAGACAAAAAATCCAATACTTAACAATAAAAAATATTGCACTCTATCCTTTATTAACAGAGCATATTTTTAGAAACAAATTTTCAATAAACAAGACAATTTACAAATAAAAATATACCATTTATACTTTTAATGTTAAATAATAATCCTAGCTACTATAATTATTGCCTAAAAATTAATTGTACTGCATAAGTTACTAACTAAAAAATTATAGAAAACACACAATTGAAATAATTATAGTTTTTGCTTTATTTTTATTCCATGTACAGCTTTAAAACCAAAAAACATAGAAATTTTTTCTATAATCACTGGAATGTTATACTGTATATCAATAGCAGCACCTCCGCTATTTACAGTAAGATACAAGAGTGCTGTATTTACATTATCCAAAAATAACAACCTTCTAGGTACAGCAATCTGAGATATTTCCTTTCCAACAATATTTACCCAATTCAAAAAAAGACGTATTTCAATTTTACTAATATACCCATTCTCACACTTTCTTAAGATTAATGATTCAACTGCAGAGCCTATACTTTTAGGACCAGATTTAAATAACATATTAGTTACTCACCACTATTTAAATAATTGTATATTACAAATAAAAATAACATTATCTTCTTTTAAAATCACTAAAGTACTTCTATCAATTCATTAGTAACGATACCCAGATTATAGTACATCACAAATTAATTTAAGATACCTACACTAACTAATATATTCTAAATTGATAATACGACTATAACAAGACTATAGATAGTACATTTGTTTATTAATTACTGAGAAGACAGTACCATGTATAATTTGAAACATTCATACTTTCCATTTATTTTCTTATAACTTATGTAACATAATCATTATAACTATTACCACAATATAATGACATTTCTTGTAATATTATTAATAATATACCAATATTATCACCTCACCATCAAGCTATTATTCTACTATTGCAATATAATAGACTAAATTCATCTTTTTTATAACTATAGTACTTTTATCAGTAATCCTCCAAATTTATCAAGTTTTCACACTCCTAATAAATATTACTAATAGCCCTAACAATTTACCTAGTCATTCACCTATCTAATAACTTTTTCCCTAACACATCCAAAAAAGCTTATAAATAGTACACATTAAATAATGTTTTACGTACTACTTTCATATTACATACTTTAATAAACTACACAAATCATGCTAACATTTTAATAACGTAAAACTGGTAAAACATACAATATATAATCACAAGTCCTGATGAAAAAAGCTTGTAACTATGATACACAAGCATTCTGTACGTGTTCATCATGAACTTGAATACCATGTATAACAGATATATTTCGTCCTACAGAAGGAGATACAACAATTCTATCAATTATTCCTACATCTAACAAGTATTCCCTTTCACAATATAATTTCATATGCGGTCTACACTGTTGCATAATATACTCTCTAGCTGCAGAAATCAAAATAGCATTAGAATAAAATCCAACACCTTCTAACAACAAGTTCAGTACATCATTCAATTCTTGGTTTACATAATATAACCTAGGTATAACAGTTTTCGGATCATCTGTTAATATACTAAAAACTATGTCATAAGCATATGCACAATTTTCAACATGCAATAACTCATCAATAAACATATCTGTAGGATTATTCATACCAGAGTCAATACTGGAATAACTAGCAATAGCACAAATGTATTTATATAACCTCTCATTTCTGATTCTACCACGCATTAAGTCGGAAATATGTTCACCACATCTACCCACATAACGATTTTCATATAAAGAATTATAGTCATTTACTTCACAAGAACATTTAAAATATGTATCTTGTATCATTGTGAATACTTTTCTTTCACTTTCTGGATCATATTGAGGTGTTACACTAGTCAAGATATAAGTTTCAACACATAAAGCTTTATATTCTAATTCAGGATCGTGTATACGTTCACACAAACCACCTTGTCCTAGTGCACCTCTACTACCAAAAATACTAAAGAAAGCTAACAACATCTTATAATGTTCTGAAGTACTCTGAAAATTTTCAACATTCACAAGGTCTGTCATCGGACATAGACTTAAAAGCTTATATGCAACAACATCATATATTGTATCTTCAAAACCATTAGAACTAATTACCTTTTTATTTACAATTTCCTGAAAATTTTCTTTTGTAAAACAATACTTACTTATGCCATCACAAAATTCTACGTATTTACAAGCTAATGACAGGTGTTTACCTTTCAATACTGGACATAATATTTTCAAATCTGTACACCCTTCAGTAATGGATTTGAGATGTTGCACATTGCCTTTAGCTACAATATATATACCTGAACTAGGTATACCATCAACATTTCTTATATCATACAACAACTTAAACCCTTGTGTAGAATCCAATTGTATTGATAAATCCCTATAAGGTAAAATACCTCTATTTTGTTTCATAGTTAATACACAATCTTGTTGATTTAATATAGAGTTACATGCCAAATCTACAATATTGTACCTATAATCCATCTTACTTATTTCCCTAGATGATACAGGCAAAAATACAGCTACTTGCCCAGGTGAATCAATTACTCCTTTTTCTACATGTTCTATAGATAAACCTCTATCAAGCATGATTAGATGTATTAGAGTAATGACAATACTCAAAAACAACAGAAATAATACTACATTAAAAGTAACAATAGCAGGAATATCAGTATGAAACTGTTGCATCAGGCTAAAAAAGATAGCTATAGCTGTAATAAAAAGTATACACAATATACCTAACAATAAACAAGACCGTGATTTATTCATAAAATCCTAAAGCACCTCAAAAAAGATTAATATAAAATACTGTAAATACAATTATAAGGATAAATTCATTATAAGTCATTCACTTTATAATTATTATATCTCACAGAAAAACTGATATAAGCTAATTGTTTTTTGACAAGTAATAAAATTCTACTAGCAGAATTCTATCAAGACTTACAGGAATATCTCTTGATTTTAATTATATTAACCTTTTAGTTAAAACTTGTGTTTATCTATATCAAATGTCATTTAAACTAAGTATTGTAGCTTAGCACAGTGTATTGGTACATATACAAAGATAAAAAGCAAAATTCATAATAAATACCAACTTGGTATCTCAACTATTATAAAATATAAATAGAATTCGCCTTATAAACATAGAAATAAACTTAAAAATCTAGTATTTTAAATTATTCATAATAATGTGTTCACCAATACACAGAAAATTTCAATATATAAGCGCACTAAATATTACACCAACTTAAATACCTATATAATAAAACTCACTGCTATTATTTTAAGTAATAGTTAATTTAAAGTACATTTTTATAAGAAAATACCTGTATCTATTGTAAATATTAAACATTTACATGTAATTCTGCATTCTTTATAAAGAATATTCCGGCATTAAATACTAATATTATCCATACTATTTAATAGTGTAGAAAAATAATTTTTAAAAATAAATAATTAATTATTTAATGCTCAATAATTGTATGTTAACTAATTAAAGTATTGGCTTAATAGCAAAAAATTTAAGCTTTCATACAACAATCCAAGCTAGATAAACTTATTATTGTCACCTAATTAAATTACACACCCACAGTAACAACGAGTTATGTAAAAAATTTAGCTATCCTATTAAGAAGCACAATAATTATCATATGTAATCAAGTTAAAACCAACATATTTTATAATACATATCATTACTACAATATAACTTATATTATTATTGAGTTTTCAGACTTACTTTTTGTTATATTTTAATACTACGGTACAATTCAAACATATTGTTAATCATAAAAACTACACGTTGTACATTACTTACAACTATTTTCACCCAATATATAATTATGTTGTAGCATGACCAAGTCCCGTAGTCATATCGTTTAACTTCAATGAGTCAAGCTGCTCTGTTACCACTTGTTCTTCCATATAATCCACTTCGTTGCCCTCTTTAGAACGATCATCAATCCTAAAACATAACTTAGAAAGACATCCTAGATCTATTGTTCTATATTCTCCAAAATCTAGTATGACAAATTTTCTTACATATTTCTCTACATATGCTCTCGCAACAGCAATCAATGTTTCAACACTACAATGATGAACCACACCTAGTAATTCTTTACATGCACAACTAACACATGGATCATATTTATTACTGAAATAATGATACATAGATAAGACATTACGACAGCTTCTCCCAATGTTGCCTTGACTAATCCACTTATCAACTGTAGAAAGTACTCTCTCATTAATAGTACCGTCAAATAAACTTCTTATAAAATTGTTAGTTCTAATACTTGGAGTACTATGATCATCATAACTAGCAATAGCACATACTGTAGCAAATGTAGTATCGTCCCGAATTCTAGCATGTAGTATAAAATCCACACGGTTACCTGCATAATCTATATAATTATTTTTATATACCTTATTATACGAGCTATAGTCTGTAAGATGATTAATACAAGTTCGTGCTATCATTTTATATGCTTGATTAGCATAATATTCGCTTTCATATTTCCCATGTTCTCTAATATAACCCATCATATATTCTTCTAAAAGAGAATACTTTGTACTACTCCTCTTCCTTTTGTAATTGCCAGGACAAAACATACTAAAAAAAGCATATGCGGTTCTAGCATGTTCTGATGTGTTCCAATCCCCACTTTTAAAAGCCTTTATGCAAGCCTTTGTTAACAGTTCTTCTGCTACCAGATCATAAATGGTCATACCTACACATACACCATTTTTACTTACAGTAACATTACATCTTAAATATACATCAAAATTCCTAGTAAGGAACTCTCGATTATCCGATGACTTAATCAACCTGTCTGATCTATGATCAAATAATTTAACACCCCGATATGTTACTGATACACTCCCATTATCTTTAATACATGGAAGTTGCAGTACAGGATCCATAGCTTTTTTAATCTCTTTACTTACTTTATCCGCATCAGCAGTAGTACAAAATATTATTCCATTATTACATCCAAAGCCATACCTTTGGTCACCATATGCTATCTCTGAATGCATATCACCACCAAGTTTTACGTGATAAGTAAGATCAGGGCACAGTCCACGAATTTGTACTAAATCTAAAGTGCGCTTAATAGGATGACAGACAACATTACTAACATTATAATAACCATTCTGGGTCAGATATAACATATTATTATAACTCATAGGAACATATAAAGAAACTTCATCTGGACGAATACTTCGTACATTACTTTTTACGCTATACCCCTTGGAAAGCATTATTAGATGTACTAACAGCACAAGAGAAATTAGAGATAATATTGATAAAGCTGCAACATAAGCAACATACGCAGGTTGTTGAATTCTACAACTTGGTTGTGCAATAAAAGCAATAAGAACACTAAAAAACAATATAGTGCACATCAGTAATAATGAAATAGTCGCACATCTACCCATAACAGCATAACCATATTATAAATAAAAATATATTATATCATAAAATACACTAAATTTGACCACGTACTCCAAATATTTACAATCCATAATTTTATTATTAAATATTTAATATTGTCATAAATAATAACGTTATTAGTTGTATAAAACATCTATAACTTTTATATCATTGGTACTAAATACATATAATTCAGAATTCACATTGCAAAATCTAGGCATAACTATTACTAATTTTAGCTTGCCACTTAGTATATACATATACTAGTTATCTCAGAAAATGTATGAAACATTATTCAATAAGTGATATTTTTAATGATTAAGATATTGATTACAGTTTTTTAGAAATTTTAACTTGATAATGAAACTATAAGTAAGTTAATTATTTAAGATGATACTAATATTGATAACGAAGTAACACATTATGATAATTAAAATCCATAATAATAAAACATTACACATAGTAAACTTTATATATTATATCTATTGAAATACCGTGTTAACATATAGTCTCAAGTACTAACAAAGTATATATAATCTATACACTTAATTTAAATTTTAAAGATAATAATGAAATGGATATTAAGATAAAACATTCTCATACATATTTCAACATATACATCATACCTGTAATTATATTAATATCCACCTCTTATCGACAATTAATATACTAGTGCTATTTAACAAATCCTAGTAAACAAAAAATATTTCATTATTACTATCCCTATATTAAAATGGCAGTGCAATATCATGTACTCACAAGTTATATGTCACTTATTTTACAAAACATTACAAATCTAATGCTAATATCAAGATTTTACCAAAAATAGCATAATAATATTACAATAATAACTTACAGTAATAAGCTATTACTTAACTTTTAAACCACTTTATACACTACTAGTAATACATTCATCACTCAATACTGCATTTGTCGTTCCATCAACAATATTCAAATCACTTGCAACTCCAGCACTTTTTTGTTCAGTAGAACACACTATAATATCATTAATATATCCCACATCTATAGAAGAATATCTATCACAATGTAATAACTGCATACGCTCTTTACAATTCTCCATAACAAAATCTTGAGCACATTTAATCAAAGTAGAAACATCACTACGTACAAAAATACATGGACCTAATACTCTTTTTAACATGCTACGTACTTCTTTACTTTCAGGGTCGAACTTAAGCAACTTCTCAATATCTTTTTTACTATCAATATTACATATAACTTCCAACTTACCTTTTTCGGATTGCAATATATCACGAATAAATTTATTTGTTTTTTGCGACATAACATCCTCATTATCGCAAGAAGCAATGCTGTAAATGTAGTAATAGCACTTATCTTTTTCTATATTTTGACGTATCAAATCACTAACGCGTTCACCCTTAACAGAGGTATAAACATTATTACATAAAAAACTATACTTGTATAACTCATGATTTTCGCTAAAATACGTATCTCTTATCCTATCAAATATAAGAGGATCATATGATTTATCTCTATGGAATTCTGAACTAGCGACATATTCAGTAATCAATTCAAGCTTAGGTATCAAATCTTCTCTACTCAATCTTTTTTCACCCAATATGAGCCTATAATTAAACATAGAAAAAAAACTTGCAGCAATTTTTCCATTTACATCCCTAGTCCACCAACCATACTCATCTATCTTAGGACACTCACTTAGAATTTCAACCGCAATAATATCATACAAATATCTCATTGATATTTCATCCTCAGTGTTAGTCTCAACTTCAAAACGTAGAAGTTGTGCAAAATCTGCTGGACCATAAGGATCTTTTTTATTATAAAGTTGCTTACTACCATAAAACTCTACATGTTTATAAACCAACGACAGTTTTCCATAGTCTATTATTGGATGAAGTATCTGAACATCTACACGTCTTTTAAGATTTTGTGACAATACTAACTTATTACAATTGGCAACAATATATAATCCAGAATTTTTAACCTTGATCTGATCATGCATCAATAACTGAGCTTTTTCATTTCCATTTAATTGTATACTTGGTGCTGTAGTCGAAAACATCGTTGCACGCTGTGTCATTTCTAAAGCATATTTATCTTCATCTTCATGACCCGTTTTCACAGAAGAAAAATTAATAATATTAGCCTCAGTATTTATCCCACTCATTTTTTCAGGAGGTACCTGTAAAAACAGAACAACTTCTTGATTTGGATATTTCAGTTTAAAAGTACGATTTTTATCCATACGTCTCAAAGAAATTCCATCATAATGCATACAAACATTTATTAAACTTACTATAAAAGCAAACAGTATTACACCAAATACAACACTAGCAGCAATATAAAATTCTCTAGTATTATTCTGAGATCTGCATGCCAAAGAAACCATTACATCTATAATTAACAATGCAGTTATTATAGAGAATATCATAGCAGATTTTAATTTATTCATAAAAATCCTTAAAAAATCTTTGCTGATTTTACCATTATGAAATCATTAATACAATTTAAAAATATGTATAACAAGATTAAATCAATTATTTATATATTATTTGGCATAAAATATATTTATAACGATAAACTATAGTAATTTTTATAGATTAATGCACAAATGATGGATTATCGTAACGCTAATATTATATTAAAATATATATATTCCATTTATAAACACATCAAATATATCTAGAAATGTATATTTATTTAAAAATAAAAAAAATTAAAAATTAAAAAATATATTTCACTTATTTCATATACAGTTATTTAATTTAGTTAATAACTAATCTGTTATATATACTAACAAGGTATATAAGCATTATATCATTAACGATATTTCAGTAATACAATAAAATAACAAGAGATCATTTACTACTACACAAGATGTGCCTCTTACTATATTAGAAAATATTTTATAATATAGAAATGAACTAATGAGATATGTACAATTCATATGTTATAAGAAAATTAATAATATATTAGCTATTTTTAGAATATTCTAGGACTAGGACTAGGATATGCAAAAATGTGACCATCTTTTGTTTTGGAACATACATCACTTACTTTTCTTTTATCATCATACATAACTACATTCTTTACTCTGACATTTAAAGTCATACTATTATTCACATAAAACAACTCCTGTTTTTTACAAATTTTCATAACGTGCTCTTTAGCAGCTGTAACTAACTTTTCAACACTAACTTCTCCATGTATACCTAAGACATCTAATATCTCACTAAGTTTACAATTCTGTATTTTATCGTATCTCATTACCTTACTAAAAGTGCTGTTGTATTTCTTAGTCTCCAAGTACCTACAAACACTAGTTACAATACTGTAATGCTTTTCATTATTTAATATGTCACAAATAAATTTATCTGTTTGTTTATCTTGCTCATTAATATTATAAGTACATAGAGCATAGATGTACTTATATATATCATTACTGCGAATACAACTCAGGATTACGCTAGAAATACCGCCACCAAAAATATCAACATAATAATCATTATGCAAAAACTCATAACAATTTCTTTCACATGAATAATCCATATATATACGTTTTATCTCACTAAATATATACTGGCTAGATTCATAATCTGGTTCTACTTTATGATTACTCATATATTGGTTAATATATTCAACTTTTGATT
The DNA here is from genome assembly GCF_009728835.1 of Ehrlichia ruminantium. Lineage (GTDB taxonomy): Bacteria > Pseudomonadota > Alphaproteobacteria > Rickettsiales > Anaplasmataceae > Ehrlichia > Ehrlichia ruminantium_B. The sequence continues at coordinate 602,705 of NZ_CP033455.1, read as the reverse complement.
TCAATTCCTTATTTATATAAAGACTATTGCTATCACAATTAAACATCTTAAAAAAACTTAAAACAACTCTACCTTTGGGTGTATTTTCTAACCAAAAATCTCTATCAGGTATTTCGTCAGGAAATTCCAATAAAATGCATGATATCATCATATCATGTACAGTGATGTTTTTAGACAAAGAAATACTAGAATCAGTATTAATTACTCTAGCCATTAAAACATCACGAAAATCTTCTGGAAAATATTTTACATTTTGAGTATCGTCATCAATTTTAGCATAAGAAAATGATAAAGATAATTTGTTATTATTTAATCCTATTTTAGTGATAGATGGTCTTATATTCCTTAATAATTCCAAATCCTCAGATTCAAGCACAATGCATAATCCTGAAGCATTCTGCATATTCTGAATATCTTCTTCACTTAGTAATAGGCTTATACTGCTAGATTTTAATTTCATATCCATATCAGGTAATAACCCACAATTTTGCTTTATATCTACCGTATAACCAGCTCCAGATTTATCACACGAAAGTGTCACAACATTATCTCTAGTATCTATTTTAGATAATTCTTCAGGTGAAAAATGTATAAACAAAGGAATTTGTTTTTTTAAATTAACCTTTAAACTTTGAGTCTTATATTTTATAGCAACACCTGAACTATATAGTATACAACTTATTAAACTACTAGCAAACGCTATACCCAACCCTACTAAAATAACAATAAAACTATTGTGAACATATGAAGGAAGATTACTACCAAATTGCCTATGCAGCATCATAAACATTAAAATAGTCAGACCTAAAATTACAAAAAGTATAAAAGTCAATACTTTTGTATTTGATATTTTTATCATAACAAAACCTAAAAAACTTGATTTATAACTTAACCATCAATTTATAAAAATAATTAATTATTTAGTTAGTATTATTATTTTATTAATACATATAACATTAGCAGCATTTATCATCAAAATGATAGAAATTAATACTTTCAAAAGTACGTATTATAATACAATTTTATAAAAAATTAAATATTAAAATATAAAAAATTAATCATCTAATAAAACATACTATCAATGTAATAACTATAATGTTACATTTAATAAATATCTTTATATCCTAAAAATAATCAATAAATTAATATAGCCAGGTTAAAAATAAAATTAATTTTTAAATGTTATTATAAATATAGTATTATTGTAGCATCAATATATTAATAATATTTACAGTACATTACACAAGTAAGTCAATATTTAATAAACCTATTAAGTATTAATTATGGAAGCAGCTATTATATAGTAAAATGCTAAAATAATATAAACATTAAAATACCCTTTATAACAGAAAAAACACGTTTTATATTCAACAAATGGATTTTTTTATTAAAAATTAATAAGCAATATAATTATACATATAAAAAAGCATTATATTATTAAATTAGATATTTTCATTTACTAAAAACAATAAAATTTAAAAATCAGCAACAATTAAAAACAACTACATAATCTTAATTCTCAATAACATAACTAAATAAATATAAGATATACATTATATTTAAAATCTGTTTACATATTACTTGTAAGATTATGTTTTACATATTAATTAACTTAAGTATCCAATGCTTTTATGTCTCCCTATAGCAGATATCGATAAAAACTAATATTATCATTACAAAAGAACTTACTGTAATATTCTAGGACATAATTGAGTAATACATTTTTATCACTATGGCTTATCTTTCAAGTTTTCATAATTCATAAATATTTTTTACTATAAATTTCTTTATAAAAAATATTAAATAGGTTCTATAATTTACTATTATTACTATTGATAATTTTACTAAATTTCTAAATAAAGCACCTTATAATTAATTATACCTCTTGAATCTACATAAATGTAAAATTCTCCAACTTAAATTATAACAATAATTATGTATTCAATATAAGGTTTACATAATTCGCAACTATAAAAGCAAATCCTGTATCCCCCAGCAACTATTATATTTTTCTATACTTCTGAAAATAATCTGATTACGCATTGCATTAGAAATATATCCTTTTGTACAACAAAATAACTAATCGTTCATTTATACTATATTTTTATTATAATTCTACAACCATAACAATCAATTATGTATAAAACACCATGAATAATACATTAATCATTACCGGATCTACAGCATCTGGTAAGTCCAAGATATCTGTAAAAATCGCGCAGGATAATAATTCTTACCTTAGGTCATAAGAAATACAAGCTCACCAATTAATACAACAAAGAAAATATAATACCAGAGATTACTACATATCAATTATCAAATTTATATCCGACATAATACATACATATATACTGTACAAGCCTTTACAGATTCCAATGGATAATGACACATTCTTTCCTACATAAATTTTTTACATTCCGACATAACAAAAAGCTCTATGGTTTCATCCGTTACTCACTGTTTATTTTTTAATAGAACAACACTAACACAGTAAATTCAACATACATATATTTTTCTATACATTAATACAATTATGATATTTATATAGATTATACCTTACATAAGTTTTGCTCTTCTTCTGAACTGATTGTAACATCTACTAATCCCTGAGGATCATCATCATTATGCTGTGTCTCATCTTCAGCTTCAGTAACCAGTTTACTAGAAGATAATGATGCTCCACGCTCAACACTTTTTTCAGTGACACTTTTACGATCATCAATACCAGCACTAGTACCAGCACTAGCATCACTAGTATCATTATTAGGAATAACAGTATCTTGTACTTCAGAATCAGTAGAAGTACTACCAGTTATTTCCTTATCATCTTTCACAGGCAACTTAGTATTCTTCAAAGATTCAATACTAGACAAATTTTTATCTAATGATTCGCGTTCACCACAACTATTCTCATCCCTACTCAATGGTAAAGCAATAGATTCTACAACCTGACCGTCATACATACATTTATATAAAATTAGGTGCATCAAACCACCCAACATCAGACACATCAGACCAATTAGCATCGTAAACTGATCAAACGCCAGCATGTCTAAATATCCTAGTACTATTGTTACAATCAACGCGACAATGACTAGAGCTATACAACCAGAAAGAATAGCAATATCATGAGAAACTACCATATTAAAACCTATAATATTAAAAAAATTTATAATTAATTAATACATTCTATCACATTTTATTAATAATAAAAAATAATAAGGTTTATTATTAATTACTTTTTATAAGTATATTAACTAACTATATTAATAAAATAGCTTTTAGATTATACGATTGATATAAATTTTATTAAACTAGTATTTTTTAGTTAATGATAAACATATAATGTTAAAAAATTCTATAATTATTATAATTTTAATGTATATAATAAATCATGCTTTTAAAAATATTATCTTCTCATCTTCCAAAATAAGAATTAAATAATTAACTATTCACGTATCCCCTTATTGGAGTTTTGTTGTATTTGTATTTCCGCAGATTCCATCAAACTATCAGCACCATCTAATGATACTTCTGTTTCAATGCTTTGAGAAAATTCTTTAATGGATCCATAATTTTTTCTTTTACCTACACTATCACGTTCACCCACAGAATTAAACTCTGAAATCTTGTGTAATTCATCTATACTATATTCATCTATATCATCACCAAAATATTGAGACTGATTAGTAGAAGAATTTTTACGATACAGAAAGTTTTTTACTTTTTTAAAAAATTGATTACCTTGCTTTGCACGAGCAGTCGATTTAAATTCATCATCTTCTCCTCTAGAATAAAGAATATCAAGCTTCTTATCATAGTCTATATCTTTATAATTGCTATATAATATTACAGAACCAGCTGCCATTAAAACTGCAAACATAACCGTAAATTCTGACATTCGATTAACAGGCACGTCATTTACACAAGACGCTATTAGTCCTACTGTTGAACAAAGTACTATTACCAAAGCACTACAACCAATTACAATTCTATGATTTTTTATCATAATATTAACCTTAATATAATAAAATTAGATTTTTTATATTAATTAATATTAATTTATATTATCAATTTTATAATATGAAAACGCTAATATTTATTGTACAAAAAATCTTATATTATTAATAAATTTACTATTTACATGGTATACTAATATATTAAATATTTTATTAAAAACATAATTTTTAACACATAGAATATTATTGCTACATCTTTTAAATATTAATCTCTCAATAGTATATATATATATTATAGTATAAAAAATAACTTATTATTGTAATAAAAGTAAATTAAAACTACAATAATTTTAGTATTTTTTTAACAATTTACATCTTTAAATTAATCCAAAAATTACAAACATTCTTAAGTAGCTTTGAACATTTTGTCTATCCAAGAAAAATAGAGAATATCCTACCATATAAGTAATGTAATTTATTATAAAATAACAATAGGCTGAATATACTAGAAAATTATAAATACAAATCAGCTAAAGTTAAGGTTTATTATCAATATCAAAAATTATTTAACATACAATTATTACTAAAAATACAGTTATATTCTTTTACAAAATCGTATTTTTATAATAATACAATAAAAACTTTTTGCATTAATAACTCCAAGAATACTATTTTATAACCTTACCACAAAAACATATTACTGAATTAGTATGCTTTATATGTAAATATTCAATAATGAAAACCTCTTTTAATATATAGTAGCTATAGCATTGCAAATTAATGAAAGTTACATACATCTTCCCTGACTGCCTTTATTTGCTCTTGACATTTGTAATCTACTAACAGAAGAACTTTCACTATTCTCCATATCCTTTAACTTACTTGCAAAATTAGATTGAGTTAGTTCACTCTCGATAGACTGTTCAGATTTTATAGGCATTTTTTCAGACTCTTGCACTTCAGTACAAAATATTTGGTAACTACCATCAGCATTAACATGCATTGTTTTTCTTTGTTTATTCATTACCATTGTCACTGCACTTACAAAATCATTTTTAACATTTTTTCCTTCATGAGTTTTTCCTGCTACATCAACCACAGTTGATCTAACATCACTAGACTGTTGTTGATCATTTTTTTGATTAGATGATTCTTGATCCTTAGATATTAAATTACTAGAAGTTTCAAGATCATTAGCTTTCCGATGTTCAGCATCATTAGCTTTCCGATGTTCAGCATCATTAGCTTTCCGATGTTCAGCATCATTAGCTTTCCGATGTTCAGCATCATTAGCTTTCCGATGTTCAGCATCATTAGTTTTCTGATGTTCAGCATCATTAGTTTTCTGATGTTCAGCATCATCAGCTTTCCGATGTTCAGCACCGTCAGCTTTTTGACGATCAACATCATCAGCTTCTCTAAATTCATTGTCCGTATCAAATAATTCGTCACTATCCTTAAACATATTAATCACATCTAACGGTATTTCATCAAAACGAGATTCTTTACCTGCAGTGAGAGTAGTATAATGTTTATTTACTCTATGCTTGTTATATAATGTAAAAACTGCAGCAATCAAAACTAGAGCCGTAGCTGAACTTGCAGCAATTGCAAGAATTATTCCAACTCTAGAACCAACTGGTAAACCTTGTGAACAATTTAATCCTATCCCTACAGATTTACCTACAATTAACACAATACATGTAGCTATAGTACTTAGTTTGTAATCTTTTATATTCATAAACTTACCTTGAGGAAATTATGACAAATAGAGTATGTTTTTGATTAATATATTTAAAATTTTATGCGCATTAATAATTTAAATTAAATTATATAGATATATTACATAATTAATTTATATCATTTAATATTTAATATTTAATTGATTTTTATGACTTTTCCTAATAAATTTATAACTATTTCCTAATAATCCTAAGATATTACAAACTAAAGAAAAACTCATAATAATAGATAATAATTTAAAATATTATTTACTATTATCAGTAAGAAGGTATATATAAAAAATCTAACAGTTCAACATACTAATTAAAATAACTATACTTAATTAGTTATAAACAGCTTTTTTTATTACTATATTACTTGAAAAACACTATCTAAATAATACCATAACATTATGTCACCATCATATTACATGGACAGTATACATAATATAATTAATCTATAATTTTTAAAGCTTGAATAAACGCATTATGTGGTACATTAACATTTCCTATAGCACGCAACCTTTTCTTTCCTTTTTTCTGCTTTTCTAATAATTTCATTCTTCTAGTTACATCACCACCGTATAACTTTGCTGTAACATCTTTACGATATGGTGATATAGTTTCACGAGCAATAATCTTTGCACCTACAGCTGCTTGTATTGCAATCTTGTACTGTTGTCTTGGTATTAAATCTTTTAATCTCAAACATATTTCTCGACCTCGTTGTTCAACTTTACTTTTATGAACAATACATGCAAGAGCATCAACTGGTTCAGAATTTATCAAAATAGTTAATTTAGCAATCTCACTATCCATATATCCATCCATTTCCCAATCTAAACTTGCATAACCTTTAGAAATAGATTTTATTCTATCATAAAAGTCAAAAACAACTTCCGATAATGGTAGCCTATATTTTAACAATGCAGTATTACCAGAATACGATAGGTCTATTTTTTCCCCTCTCTTATTGTTACATAACGACATTACAACACCTAAATATTGATCTGGCACCATAATAGTAGCACAAATCCAAGGTTCTTTTATACTAGCTATATCTTGTACTTCACCAAAATCATGAGGATTATGAACTTCACGAAGGACCCCATTCTTAGATATAATTTGATATACAACACCAGGTGCTGTAGCAGTCAAGTCCAAATTAAACTCCCTTTCTAATCTTTCCTGTATGACTTCTAAATGCAACATCCCTAAAAATCCACATCGAAATCCATATCCAAGCGCACTGGAAACTTCAATATCAAAAGTAAAACTAGCATCATTAAGCTGTAATTTCTTCAAAGCCTCACGTAATTTTTCAAAATCTCCTGCCTCATTAGGAAAAATACTACAAAAAACCATAGGATGAATCGTCCTGAACCCTGGCATTGGATTATCACATCTTCTCTGTTCCTCAGTAATTGTATCACCTATCTTACAATCCGATAATTCCTTAATAGATGCAGTAATAAATCCAATTTCACCCACTGAAAGTTGATCTACAATCTTTTTATGTGGAGTAAAAATTCCAATATTATCAACTTGATATACAGCATTACTAGACATCATAACAATCTTCATGCCTTTTTTTATTATACCATCCACCACACGTAATAAAATTACTATCCCAAGATAGGTATCATACCAAGTATCTACCAAAATAGCCTTCAACGGATTGTCAAAATTTCCAGATGGAGCTGGTAACCTAGATACTATAGCCTCTAACACATCTTTTATACCTATACCTGATTTTGCTGATACAAGCAGCGACTCACTTGCATCAATTCCTATGATCTCTTCTATTTGAGACTTTACCTTATCTGGATCTGAAGATGCTAGATCTATTTTATTTAATACTGGAATTATTTCATGATTACTATCTATAGCCTTATATACATTTGCTAAAGTTTGAGCTTCAACTCCTTGAGTACTATCTACAACAAGCAAAGAACCTTCACATGCTGCCAAACTTCTACTAACTTCATATGAAAAATCCACATGCCCTGGAGTATCCATCAAATTCAAATAATAAATCTTACCATCTTTAGCTGTATACATTAACCTTACAGTTTGTGCTTTTATAGTAATACCACGCTCTCGCTCAATATCCATAGAATCCAAAACTTGGTCTTTCATTTCCCGCTTTTCTAGACCATTACACTCCTCAATTAGACGATCAGCTAATGTAGACTTCCCGTGATCAATATGAGCTATTATAGCAAAATTTCTTATATTAATTTTATCCATGTTAACTAATCCTCACATTATTATATTATAGTCCTACTACTTATTCGCTTTTAGAATAATAATCTCAAAAGTAGCAGGAATACTAACCTCATCTACTGAAAAATACTTTTTATAATATTCAAAAATTTTTTTAATTACAGTTTTAGTTAATCTATGTTTATTTCTAGCATATAATACATTACCTTCACCCATTTTTCTTAGATCCTTAAACAAATGATATATATCATTATACTTTAGTTGAATAACATTGACATCTATTACAATATTAGAATATCCACTTTTTTGTAATAAAGAAATAATATATTGTACATTAATAAATGGCATAATTCTAGGTGCAATACCAATATCCATTTCTGCTCTAATAATTGAATATTTTAATTCATAAAGAGTTTTATGACCAAATAATGAAGCAAGAAAAATTCCTCCATCCTTCATAAGATTATATATGTTTAATAAGTTATAAAATAAATTATTAACATTATGCAAACATAAATTATTGATAACAATGTCAAATGTTTCATTACAAAATGGTAACTGTTCATCATCAGCTACTACCCTATAATTATCTTGAGCACTACACAACATATGATACGATATATCACACTGAACTACTTGATCCTTATAAAAAATCAATTTTCTTTGTAATAGACTATCACTAAAATAATCAGTTCTACATCCTATACTTAAAATCAAACCAGTATTTACTGAAAATAAACCCAATTTATCCAGTATAATACTAGTGACTTCAGAAAATATAAAAGAATCAGCTTTATTATAAAAAGATGCCTTATCTCTATATAGTTTTACAAGGCTACGGTCAAAAATAAGCATAATAAGATATTATATAACGTAGCAAAAAAAACTAAGCTCCTAAAAAAACCTAGGCTTTCTAGGAATCTCATTACCGTTCCTACTATCATTAAAAGAACGATTACCACCAGAAAAATTACTATTATGTGACATTAAATCTTCCCTATGATAATTAGAGCCACTACTACGACGAGACCTACTACCGCTACGTCTTTTTTTTTCACTCCCATGCCGTACACTACCACCACCTGATGACAAAAATGAATCATCAGAATCAGAACCTTTTCTTATATTATAAAGTTCTCCATCTATCGGTTCACCAGTTTCCTGATCTACTCTACGCATAGAAAGTTGAACATACTCACGATCTATACCAATAACTAATACTTTTACCTTATCATTAACAGAAATGACGCTACTTACTGCATTAATATGTTCATTCTTTATTTCACTAATATGAATTAAACCTCTTCTTCCACCCAAAAAGCTAACAAAAGCTCCAAACTTTACAATTTCAACAACAGTTCCATCAAAAACTTTTCCTATTTCTGGCTCAGATACAATATCCATAATCATATTTTTAGCATGCTCTACTGCATCATTATTAATCGCATATATCATTACAGTGCCATCTTGCATAATTTCAATTCTTGCACCTGTCTTTTCACAAATCTCACGGATATTTTTTCCACCACTGCCTATGACATTGCGAATCTTGTCCTTATTTATAAAGATAGATTCTATTCTAGGAGCATGATTCTTTATACATTCCCTAGACTCTTGTATAACTAAATTCATCTTATCAAGAATATGCATTCTTCCATCCTTAGCTTGAAGTAATGATCTTTCAATGACTTCAATGCTTATTCCAGAAATTTTCATATCCATTTGTAGCGCAGTAATACCTAATGAAGTACCAGCAACTTTAAAATCCATATCACCAAGATGATCTTCATCACCTAATATATCTGACAGAATAATAAACTGATCACCCTCTTTAATAAGGCCCATTGCAATACCAGCAACAGGAGCTTTAATAGGTACTCCTGTATCCATCAAGGCTAGAGAAGCACCACAAACAGTTGCCATAGAAGATGAACCATCCGATTCTGTGATTTCAGACACTACTCTAATAGTATATGGAAAATCTGATTTTTCAGGTAATACATAGTGGATTGCTTTCCAAGCAAGCTTACCATGACCTATTTCCCTCCTCCCAGGAGCGCGTAATGCTGCTGATTCACCTACTGCATATGGAGGAAAATTGTAATGCAACAAGAAACTCTCTCTTCTATCTCCATCTAAATCATCAACTATTTGCTCATCCTGCGGTGTACCTAGTGCAGTAACAACTAATGCTTGCGTATTACCCCTAGTAAATAGAGCAGATCCATGTGCTTTAGGCAACACATCTATTTCAATCTCTATATCACGTATTCCATTAAATGAACGTCCATCTATTCTAGAAGAAGTTTCAACAATTTTAGAACGTACTAAAGATCTTTCAAAGTTTTTAAGTGCACTAATAATATCCTGACTAGTATATTTACATTCTAAACTATCAGCCTGATATTTTGGTAACATATCAGACAGTACTTGCTCACGTAATTTTTCTAATTCCAATGCTCGCTCTTTTTTCACAATATTAGAATATGCAACACTAAAACTTTCCTTATAAGAAGAAGCTATATCATCAACAAGAGAAGTAATATCATGTGGTATAAACTCAATAGGCATTACCCCATTTTCTTCTCTAAATTCCTCGATTAACTTTATTACCTCTTGACAATTTTGATGCCCAAAAGATATTGCACCTAACATTTGAGCTTCAGAAAGTTCAGATGCTTCAGATTCAACCATCAATACAGAATCTTCATTACCTGACAAAAATAAATCTAAAGAACTAGATAACATCTCATCAGCAGAAGCATTTAATAAGTATTTATCTTCCGATAACAAATATCCTACTCTTGCCCCAACAACTATTCCATTAAAAGGAACACCAGATATTGCTAAAGCAGCCGTAGCACCAATTAACGCAGTTACTTCAGGGGGAGCAACCGTATCATACGATAATAGGTTACATACTATACTAACTTCATCATAAAAACCTAAAGGGAATAAAGGCCTAATACTTCTATCAATTAAACGAGAAATCAAAGTTTCCCTATCAGATGGCTTACCTTCCCTCTTTAAAAAACCACCAGGAATCTTACCTACAGCATAACTTTTAGCAACAAATTGTACAGTTAATGGTAAAAAATCTACAGGTTCTTTAGTTTTACCAGTCACCACTGTCGACAAAACCGTAGTTCCACCATAAGTTACTACTACAGCACCATTAGCTTGCCTTGCTATTTTACCAGTTTCTAAAACTAAGGTTTTATCTCCCCACTCTGTAGACTTCCTTATCAAATTAAACATACTATTATTTCCTACTTTATCCTAATAAATCAATCAGTGAAAAACGTCTCTGATACCTAGTTGTTTTACTAACGCTAAATATCTATCATTACCATATTTCCTTCTAATGTATTGTAACTCATTACGTCTCCTGCAAACTAATACCATTAAACCACGTCTACAGTGAAAATCTTTCTTATGAATTTTTAGATGCTCAGTTAAATTACGTATTCTTTCAGATAAAATTGCACATTGTACAAAAGAAGAACCAGTATCACCTTTTTTAAGGCAATATTCACTTATTAATTCAGATTTTCTCTCCGCTGTAATTGACATAATTAAAATACCAAATTCTTAAACATTAAAAACACGTACTGGCTTTATAACATTATTTATTATACTACAAATCGCCACTGGCACACTGTGTGTACTAACATAACAGATATCACAATTCTTAACCATGTACAAGTTATTTAACTGAATATTTTGGCCACTTTTGATTTTTGATATCTCAACATTACATAACACATCATTCAACTGCTTTACATCTTGTAATACATACCGCAATGGTAATAAATACTTATGTGTATTACCACTGTTGTGCAATATCTTTAGCTTATCTAATGTAATAGCATGTCTTTGTTTAAAATAACCTACTCTTACTCTACGCAATTTTGTTACATATCCTAAGCAACCTAAACTTATCCCAAGATCTCTTGCTATAGAACGAACATACACACCTTTCTTACATAATAAATAAAAATCTGCAGTTTTATTTTCCCGGTTAAATGATAACAACTTTAAATCCAGTATATTAACATATCTAGACCTCAATCTAAATTTCTGACCACTTCTAGCTAACTCAAATGCCCTAACACCATTTACATATATTGCTGAGAAATTAGGTGGTACTTGTTCTACTACCCCAATAAAACTCGGAATAACCCTATTTATGTCATCCAAATATGGCACCATGTCACTTTTTTTTATAACCTCCCCTGATACATCATCAGTAGTTCTTTGTTCACCCCACTGTACAGTAAATAAATAAGATTTATTTACATTAACAGCATAAGGCATAAGTTTTGTAGCTTCACCAATCGCAACAGGTAATATCCCAGAAGCCAAAGGATCCAATGTACCTGCATAACCAACTTTTTTAACATTCAAAATCTTTTTAATACGACTAACTACAGAAGCTGAACTTATACCGCATGGCTTATCTATATTTATCCAACCATACATAAAACTAAATATATTTCCTAAAGATATATTAAATAACCAGAGCAGATGTTAACAATATTAGATATATTAATCAAGATTTAAGTCAAACAAAAAACTATTTAAACAATCCTACAAACCCTTTGTTATATAATATACATAGAATATCAAGGTCATATATTTAAATTCTAATATATGACCTTATTAATTACGTCTTCCTTACTTTTTGGTAACATTACTTATTAAATAGTAATTCATATAAAATGTATAGTACATTAAATAACTCAATTAATATATTGAAATTCACATAAAATATTATCAATAAATTTTATACATTTACTTCACAAGTATATAAATAAATATGTATAAATTTACATATTCAATACTGTAAATACAGTAAAAAAATTTATCATTATTACATACCACCAAATTTACACCTAAACAAATTACTAATAATTGTTCTTCAGTATTTAACACTTATATTATAAATAGATTATAGAATAGGTATCATAATCATTTTAATCATAAATCTATTGTACCTACTATGATTACAGAAAAATATACAATTAGCAAGAAAATCACATGTTATAAAACTAAACTGATTACTAAGACAAACACTATTTATAATCAATATATCTATTTAATATTGTAGCGTAAATTCATATAGAGATTATTCTAATCTAAACATTATCAAAAAGTTTCATTAATCTGTAATAAAATAGCTACTAATATCAAGTAATTAATTATAAAAATTCTATTAATTATCTTAAGTACTTCGTTGAACATTGCACTAGAGAAAATAAGTACATATATACATATACTATATATCATATTACACTATATCTCTTATAGTTTATTAAAGTCAATAAAAACAATATAATACTGTTTATTCTTAAAGTAAAATCATCAGCATTACTATAAGTTTAGGTAACGTACAATTATACATCATTATAAAAAATATAAGTTATAAGCATAACTTATATTTCACTCTCTAATTCTCTATAACAGTGATTCTAATAAAATTGAAATAGATTACTGAATAAACACGCTCTATATTACTAGTAACAATACATAATCATTATTTTGTTATTACATTAGGTACACTACAATACAGCAATTTAAATAGACATTATTTAAATATACTTAAAAAGAATACATAATGCATACGATCTCAAAAACAATTCATACTATAACGCCAATTCAATCATTCATCATCACTATAGATACCGAGATAATTAAATTAAAAGTTTCAGATTGATTCACTCAAAAAATATTACTATACTACTCCAGCTATATTTAATTTAGTTGCGTTATTTTAAAATTTATTTACGTATACAAAATTAAATTATAAGCTATAACACTTGCACCCTTAGCTCAGCTGGATAGAGTTTTTGACTACGGATCAAAAGGTCGGGCGTTCGAATCGCTCAGGGTGCACTTTTTAAATTTGCACACATTTTACTTAGTAAAATGTATTTTGTAGTACTTCAGTTCAATATCAAAAATAATATCTACACAGAAATTCACAGTAAAATTTTCGTATTACAACACAAAAGCAATCCTTATATCTATCACATAAATAACACAACCCTTACACCATACATGTATAAAAGCTAAATTAAATACAACAATAGATCACACAATTTTAAAATATATAACTTCTATAGATATAACAAGTACTGAGATTACCTTAACTTCAACAATAGGTAATCAATTTAACATATTCCCAAAAAAACCAAGACATTATAAATAAACTTACTGATCAATAACTTAGATTATTAAAAATAGCTTCTAGCAAAAGTATATACTATATAAAACAATATTCGATAATTAGAAGATCTAAATCATACGCTGCATTAAAAAAATCAAGCAAAATTTACAGAAAAGCAATCTACATAATCTAACAAACAAAATTAGCATCACTACTATTCCCTTATAGAGCTATATATGCTACTATAAAAAACCACACAAAAAATAAAAATTATGGCTACTATGACAATCAATACATCAGGTCCTATATGCTCTGTCGCCATTATGAATCAAAACAACACTATCTATTATGAAGAAAATACATTACATAACCAACACTCTGAATCTTTATTCAAAATAATTCACACGCTACTAGAGCGATCTAATCATTCATATAATACAATAAAAAACCTTGCAGTAGTAGTAGGGCCTGGTAGTTTTACAGGAGTAAGAGTTGGCATAGCAGCTGCTCAAGGAATACATCTTGCATCAAAAATACCACTACATGGGATTAGTACTTTAGAAATACAGGCATATTTAATATTAACCTCAACAACAACCAAAGATAAAGAGATATTATCAGTAATTGAAGTTTCGCCAAAAACTCTATACTCTCAAACATTTAACAACAAATTAGTCGCATTAAGCAAAATACAAATTCTCGATAAAAATAACTTTTCTGATTACTTACCTAATCAAAATATAATACATATAACATCAAATAATATAAACGCAAGAACTGCTGCTCTTCTTTACAAATATAAAATAGAAAATAATCTACCAACACTTAACCCTATACCTATATACTTTAATACAATATATTAAGTAATTATTTATACAATTACATAAATACTTTTACTCAAAAAAACACACAAATCTACAATATAAAAAGTAGCTTATCAAAAATAACTTATATACTTTATAGTTACATACTTAATAAAATAATATTAATTAATTTCTAAATATAAAAAAATTGTTCTTTTGTTAATATATGTGTATACAAAATATATTGTGAAAGTAAAATATTGTGCATACACATCATGAAAAGATTTGCATGACTGTTTTTGTTTGGTATATTAGGCGTGTTTTATACTTACATGTGTATGTATCATGAAATCCAAGGCCTTTTTTGCAAAGTTACTTCTTATAGTTTTAATATGCTCTTTAGTATCCGTATCACTAGGAGTACCGTTATTTTCCAACCATTTTAGCAATAAACAATATGTTGCAAAAATTGGCCAAGAAAAATTATCAGTAGAAGATTTTACAAGTGCTTACCATGATGAGTTAAGATATATACAACAACTCCTTAATAGACCTTTAACACCTGAACAAATTATTCAGTTTAACATAAAACATTCCGTATTAAACAAGCTGATTGAAAATAAGGTACTTATAAAATTTGCCAATTCATTAAACCTTAAAGTGGGTGAAGAAAGTGTAATAAACTTCATAAAAAATATAAAATATTTTCAAGATGATAATGGAAATTTCGATAAGAATAAATTCAATAAGGGTCTATCAAATGCAGGACTAACAGAAAGGTTATACATTAGCAAGTTAGAACAGGCCTTTCCTATCTCTATAGTAATGAGTTGCTTATTTGGTGGACCACAAAGTAGCTATCTACAGTATCATCCGGATCTGGTAACAAAAATCTTACAGAATTTACATCAATCTCGTACTGTAGATATCATTGAAATATCACCTGCAATAAATAATATCCCTATTCCTAGTATTGAAGAACTTAAAAATTTATATGAAGAAAAGCGCAAAAATGGTCAGCTAATTTTTCCAGAAATTCGTGACATAGAATACGTTACTATGAATCACGAAAATTTCATGACAAAAGTAACTGTCACACAAGAAGAGATAGAAAATGAAATAAAAACTGAAGGATTAGATAACCAAATAGACATATTAAACTTAGTGTTTAGCACTAAAGATGATGCTGAAAATGCATTAAACGCACTCAATAATGGCAAAACTTTTGATAGTGTAATAACAGATATTGCTCATACTACTTTGGAAAATGTAACATTAAAAAATATTACAAAAAATACCCTCCCTGACAATATAAGAACCCAGGTTTTTTCATTAAAAGAAGGAGAAGTAAGCCCTATATTACATAGTATGTTTGGATGGCATATAATAAAAGTAACAAGCATTCATAAAATATCAGAACATGATTTACAAGATTTAACTCAAAAAATAAGTCAAAGTATTAAAAAGAAAAAGGCTATCGACCTATTACTTGCAGAAGTTCAAATTATCAATGACAAAATTAACAACGGCACGTCTATTAAAGAAATAGCAGAGTTATACAACTTACACATCAAAACTATTACAACTGATACATCAGGACATAACTTATCTGGTAAAAAAGTCAATATATCAGAAGCAAATCCTAGCTCAATAATACTTACTGGTTTTGCATTACAATTAAATCAAACCTCTAACTTCACTAATAACGAGGATTATTTCTTCAGTGCAAGAGTGACTAAAATTGATCAAGCTAGAGAAAAAACTTTTGACGAAAGCAAACAAGAATTAGTAGATGAATGGCAAAATAACTTTAAGAATCAGAAGTTATCTAAGCTTACACAAGATATAGTAATAAAACTTAAATCAGGAATAGATATCAAAAACATTGATGGTGTATCATTAAAGCCTAACCAAGTAGTATATAGGAATAATATAGCTTCTATAGATAATCCAGGTCAGAATTATCCTACCAGTTTAGTGAATGAAATTTTCAGCTTAAAAAAAGGAGAAATTAGCAAAAACTATCACGATGAGCAAGATCCTGCTAAACAAAAAATGCTTATAGCTGTACTTAAAGACATAACAAATCCAGAACA
Source organism: Ehrlichia ruminantium (assembly GCF_009728835.1). Taxonomy (GTDB): domain Bacteria; phylum Pseudomonadota; class Alphaproteobacteria; order Rickettsiales; family Anaplasmataceae; genus Ehrlichia; species Ehrlichia ruminantium_B. The sequence goes on along the minus strand of NZ_CP033455.1, from coordinate 585,731 downwards.
AATAAGTAATGTAGACTTGAAAAATATACAAGAAAAGCTCAGTAATAATAATATAGAATCTTTAAAAAATCAGCTAATAGCATATCTAATAAAAAAATATTCAGTAAAAGTTAATAGAAATTTAATTGATAGTATAGAATAGTTGTATAGTAATATTATATAAAGTTTTTTAGTAAGATATGGATATGTTGTTAAAGAATCTAGGTAACGAATCAGCATATAATACTATCAATTGACATTTTATAAATAGTACTTCATATTACATCAATAGCTCTTTAACAATTAAATAAAAAATATTACTTCCATAGTAGGTTGACAATTAAACCTAAAAAAACAGTTTATACCTATAATATATCAACTTTAAATATCAATTATAAGATGTTAATCTATTACTGTACAAACCATATACCATAATGATATAACAATCATATAAATTATTCTCAGTTCATAAGCTTTCTTATACTTAAAAATAAATAATATATTATAAAACAAAATATTATTAACTATAAGTATTACAATATTTAAAGTTAACTTACAAATTGATATAGAAGAATTTTTGATTGCTACTATAATGTATAAAAGTCTCGCCAATACTTAGAAGATAAAATAACCTAAAAATTATTTAGTAATTAAATTCTCATTGAGACATAACATATTACTGATACCTATAATAATTTTATTATAGTAAGATACCTTTATGTTACATCCATCAATTACTAATCTATTTGTAAGTATTGCCATTACTAGATACCAGTACATAGCTCTTAAAGCACTGGGATTGTATATATCACTATTAAACATCAATCTTGTTAAATAATAATTCTTTACTATATCAACTTTTCTTATCTTCCAAAGAATAACTTATTTTTTAATTCTTCACTAATATTCTTAATATAAAGGAATATAATAACACCAATATATATGCTTAAATACAGTACCACCTATAATGATAAATTATATTTAATATTTCCATCAGCATATGTATTGTACAACATATTTGTTACAATAATTTTAATAATCCTACATTTAAACAGATTACTTCTTAATTACTATAAATTACGCTATTATATAATAAACTTCATAAGTAATATAGATACTTACTTATAACCTACAAAACACTTACAAAATCACTACCACAACATATAAGAGTACTAAAACTACATAAACAAGTATCTGCATACATATAATAATATCCCTCAACAGACACTAAAATACTTACAGATCAACATATTAAACAGAGAATTCTACTTCATTAACTAGCAAAAGCTTACCATATAGAAATATGCTTTCTACTACTTAATACATACTTATCTATCTAACAATTTATTACATGCTGTTAAGATACGATTACATGCTTCAGATACATCTTTAGTAGAAGTAGCATATGATACCCTAAAAAATCCCTGAACCCCAAATGCCTCACCTGGTACTACAGCAACATTATAATCTTCCAATAAATACTTAGTAAAATCCATAGCACTTGTTATGCAAAAACCACTTTTGGTAGTTTTACCTATTGCTTCCTTACAAGAAATAAACACATAAAATGCGCCATGAGGCTTCTCAACAAACAAAAGTGACGTATTATTAATCATGTCTAGCATCATATCACGCCGTGCCATAAATATATTATTTCTTTCTTTCAAAAATTCCTGATCACCAGTCAAAGCCTCTACTGCAGCAAACTGCGCTATGCTATTAGGATTCGTTGTACTTTGAGACTGTATAACAGAAATCGCTTTTATAACTTCCGCAGCACCAGCAATATACCCAATTCTCCATCCTGTCATAGCATATGCTTTTGACACTCCATTCACCAAAAACACCCTACTATACAAATCTGGCTCTACCTGCGCAATAGTAAAAAATTCAACATCATCATATACTATCTTTGAATATATATCGTCAGTCATTACATGAACATTACGATATTTTAATAAAACTTGAGCAATATCTTTTAGTTCATCATATGTATATACTAAACCAGTAGGATTATTTGGAGAATTAAGAATCAACCATTTAGTTTTTTCAGTAATTACACTCTCAAGTAAATCAGCAGTTAATTTAGATGTATTACCACAGTCAACAATTACAGGATTACCACCAGCTATCTTAACAATATCAGGATAAGATACCCAGTAAGGAGCTGGTATTATTACCTCATCACCATCATTTAATGTAGACATAAATAAATTATAAATACATTGTTTAGCTCCATTACCAACAGAAATCTGATTAACATCATACATTAAATTATGATCCTGTTTTAAACGACTAATAATAGCTTTCTTCAACTCAATAATTCCATCAACTGCCGTATACTTAGTTTTACCTAAATTAAGAGCATTAATAGCTGCTTGTTTTATATGTTCTGGTGTATCAAAATCCGGTTCTCCAGCACTTAACGAAATAATATCTCTCCCCGACATTTTTAACTTTTGAGCCTGACTTGCAATCTCAAGAGTAGGAGAAGGCTGAATACAACCCATCCTTTTAGCTAGAAATGACATAATTACCTGAGTAATTTTTTAATAATATGTGTATTCTATATACACTTTAACCAATATTCAATATTATTATTTACTTATTGAATTACCATACACTTATAAAAAATTAGTACAATGAAATTTTCATTCCCAAAGAGACATATTTTATATCATAATTATTTACAGAAAAATCATAGATAAATTATTACCACAAAAATTACTTTATTTTACAATAAAATAAGCTATATGTAATAGCGTATAAGGTTATACTTTTAATACACAAAGCTATTGTGAGGTATAACGTTAATATAAAATATGTAATAAATATAATTACAAAAGTATGTAATTGTAGTATTTAATATTTTATGACCATTGCTCATTTTAAACTAACTAGGTAATTTTATGAATCTCATTACACAACAAGCTATCGATTTTACAGCAAAAGCTGTAATGCCAGATGACAAAATATGTGAACTCAACTTAAAACAATATATTAGTGGCAAATGTGCTATTTTATTTTTCTATCCACGTGATTTTACATTTGTATGTCCGACAGAAATAATTTCATTACACAACAGAATACCACAGTTTATGGAAAAAAATACTGAGATTATAGGTATCAGTACAGATTCAGAGTTTTGCCATAGTCATTGGCGTAATATCAGTATAAATAAGGGCGGAATAGATAAAATTAGCTTTCCATTAATTGCAGATGATTCACATTCAATATCTAACAACTACGGAGTGTTATACAATAATAGTATTGCATTAAGAGCAACATTTGTTATAGATGACCATTTTATTGTAAGACATCAATCAATTAATGATTTACCTATTGGAAGAAATGTAGATGAACTACTAAGAATTATAGATGCAATAAAACATCATCAAATTCATGGAGAAGTGTGTCCTGCTGGATGGATAAAAGGAGATCCAGCAATGGAAGCATCCCAACATGGTATTGAAGATTACCTAAAATCACACATAGATAACCTTGAAAAAAGCATGATGGATAAGTAAATGACACAAACATATAAGACAAAAGTTTTAATTTTAGGTTCAGGAGCAGCAGGATGTACTGCTGCTATATATGCTGCTCGTGCAAACCTGCAACCCATATTAATCACTGGAATGTGTCCTGGAGGACAGCTCACAATTACCAGTGATGTAGAAAATTTTCCAGGTTTTGCACATGCAGTACAAGGACCAGAACTTATGGAACAAATGAAACAACAGGCTCATAACTCTGGAGCTCAAATCATTTCTGATGAGATTAAAGAGATACGTACAGACGTATATCCATTTCAATGTATAGGAATATTTAATGACCATTATATTGCAGATACTATTATCATTGCTACTGGAGCTCAAGCAAAGTGGTTGAACATAGAAAGTGAAGAAGTTTTTAAAGGCAAAGGAGTTTCAGCATGTGCTACATGTGATGGAGTGTTTTTTAGTGGAAGTGATGTTGCTGTAGTAGGGGGAGGTAATACTGCTGTAGAAGAGGCACTATACTTAACAAGACACGCAACAAAAGTATTCTTAATACATAGACGTGATAAATTACGTGCTGAACCTATATTACAAGAAAGACTATTCAATAATAAAAAAATACAAGTGATATGGAACAGTGTTGTTAAAGAAATACTAGGCAATAAAGAAACTGGTACTGTTGAAGAACTAATGTTAGAATCCACATCCGGAAGCATTAGTACTATCCCAGTAAAAGGAGTTTTTATTGCTATAGGGCACACTCCAAATACCAAAATGCTAACAAATCAAAATAATATCAACATAATAAACTTAGATGAGGAAGGGTATATTATCACTAATCCCAATAGTACAGCAACTAGTTGTCCAGGAATTTTTGCTGCAGGTGACGTACAAGATAAAATATATAGACAAGCTGTTGTTGCAGCAGGTTCAGGATGTATGGCAGCAATAGAAGCTACAAAGTTTTTATCTGAAAAGTGAATCTTTAGTGTTCTACAATTTATGATATGCAAACTTATTATGTTTTAATAGTGCTTTATAAAGAATATAGTATAGCATTTTTCATTCATATAATTTTATAAAAAAGTTTATAGTATCATATGTAGTTTTCGTATAACCCATAACATTATTAAGAGTTTCCAAAACTGTAGCCTGTTTATTGCTGTAAACATATAACATAACTATGCTTTAGATTAACATATATTCTGTTTACAAAACTGCATAAATAATAAAAATCAATTTATTAAGTCATATATCATAACAATATATATGATAAACAATAACTGAAGTACTATAAATCAAAACTGATAAATCATTAAATACATTTGATAATAATAAAGTAACTTATTTTTCTGTTAAAATTATTAAATTAACAATTTACACAACATTTCATATGTGTAATACATAACCAAACTTTTGAATAGAGAATATCTTTCTCTATAACTATGTTTGTAAAGATATACTTACAATAATCGACAAATATTTTAGAATACTACATAACTATCATACAATAAAGATTGTAATCAAATTACCTAAGAATATCAATAGAATTATGATTATTTAATATATTTTATCTTCTTATAAACATTTATAAATAAAGAGATATCAATACTGCTTCTTTTGTTCCAACTACAATCAAATTTCTGATCAATCACTCAATATCTGATAATAAAAACAAAATCAGTATATATTATTTTCTAAAGTACTTAACCCTACAAAATATGACACCACATTATTACCCTTAACATTATAGTTACTTTAATAGAAATTTATCTAAAACTCACATGTACATACATTGTAGCAAATCAACAAAATTACTCTACTTTCATATAAAAATTATATAATACATATAAATTGTTAGACTATATTTATAAGATAGCCCTACATAAACACATTTACATATACTACAAAATATTATGGAATATATCATTATCTCTTTATAACAGTATGATTTATGTACTACGTTAATCAACAATTCAATTTAAAGTCCCACGAACTAAAAAGCTTTTGTAATCACTTTTGTGCAAATTACATTAACCATCTGCTGATATGATACAGAGCTAATATAATTTTACAATTCACACAATCAAAATAACAAAAAACGCTGTTAAATATTCACAACTTCAATGTTTGTTGTCAAAATTGTAATATGGTACACTTTATGTGTTACTGATAATGTTATTAAGTGTATATTATTTTAACAAATTGCTGTTTATAATGTTGAAAAGGATATGAGAGTCCACATAGCTATTTGTATTAAGTGTATAATTAATGATATTACCTGAATTAAAAAGAGAAAACATAAACATTATCAATAACACAAGAGTTGTTTTTAAGAAGTAGCAAATCATTAGTTTATTAATAATTTGCATTGATGTAAGAAATACTCCTCTATGAAAACGACAACAATTAATAACATTTCTTAACAATGGCAATTATCTTCACCTATAATATTTTGTAAATTTTGAGGATGAAATTCAACTTATTTATTTGACGTGTAAGCCTTCTATAAAATATTGATTATATAACATCAATGTTACCCGTGTTATAAACAATTTATAAACTTGATTCCTGCAATATGTCATAATAAACAAAATATTTAACTAAGTCACATTATGTATTTATAGTAAATATACTATGTATTTTAACCGATATATCTACTTATTTGAAAATACATAAATACTAATAAAGTAAGTTCAAATTTTTCCTTCACTAGTATGGAAAAAATCTTTTAAATGCTGTTCAACATTTGCAGATACAAAAACACTCACATCACCCCTAAGACGTGCTATTTCTTTCACAAAAGTTGATGAAATAAATTGGGTATCCTCTGCAGCTGGTAAGAAAATTGTTTCAATTTGTGGTTTAAGTTTATAATTTACCCAACTCATCTGAAATTCGTAATCAAAATCAGAAACAGCTCTTAACCCCCTAATAATAACAGATGCATTATTCTTTTGTGCAAAATACACTAATAATCCATCAAAAATCACAGTATCAACCATCATATTAAGCAATTTCATTTCATGCCTAATTAATTCTGCACGAACTTCAGCAGAAAAAATTGTCTTTTTTGTACAACTTCTAGCAACACCTATTATCAACCTATCAACTAGGTTACAAGCCCTTTTAATAATATCAATATGACCAAAAGTAATAGGATCAAAAGTGCCAGGATACACACCTATTTTCACTTAAATCACTAATTTCATAAAATATTATTATATCATAATATGATACTAATTTAACATTATATTTTTCTTGAATGATTTGTATTTATAATATATAAGTTTTTAGCATTATATTATAAAAATAAACAATTCTTGTAGTACAATGTTTATTTAATGTTTATTGATAGTATATTTGGCTTGATAGCTCAGTCGGTAGAGCAAAGGACTGAAAATCCTTGTGTCGTTGGTTCGATTCCAACTCAGGCCACTTATAACATATTTCCTATGTAAATAATTTATCTAATTTTTTGGAGGTTAGATGCGTTACTTAATACCATTATTACTTTTGTTGCTGTTCATGTCTACAACTCAAACACATGCAGCTTTATCTGATGAAATAGTTGTAGGCTTCGTACGTACAGCAGAAGAAACATATCCTAATGAATTAACATTTTCAGATAATATAGCTGAAATGCTAGAGAAATTAGGTGCAAAAGTTGTATTACTTGATTACAATACCATAGTAGACTTTAAAAAAATAAAAAGTGAGTCTCTAGAGGAAGCTAAAAATGATATTTCACTTTTAGAAAAAATAGAATCAGGTAAAATTCAGCAAGCTGTGCTTTCTTTTATAGAGAAAAATAAAATCAATAGAATATTTATTCCTGGAAACTATTACAATGTAGATACCGAGCCATTTCCACCCACACCAAATAGACAACTTGTTACAAATGCAATAGTTAAAATAGTTGAAGATAATCCTAAAATTCACTTAATAGGAGTTTGTGGTGGATTACAAGGTATAATGCATGCTGTAGGAGTAGAAGTTATTAGGGTAAAAAAGATTGTTAAATCTAAAGAAGCAATAGCAGCACATTCTATATCAATGCCTGATCCTCATAAAAAAGATGTAGGTCTTCACAGATTGCGAGTTGCACCTGGTAGTAGGCTGTCAAGTATTGTTGCAAAATATATTAAACCAGATGACAATGGCTGGATTTCAATATATTTCCCTGACGCACATGGAGGTGTAGTAAACAACAGTCCTGAAAATGTCAGCAAAATAGAATCTTTAGGTTATAAAATAGTTGGATTCTCTGACGACGGTATTATCGAAGTAATCGAAGATAAACATGGTAATATTTTGTTCCAGGATCATCCAGAAGCATTAGCAATCAATGCTATGACACTTTCTAATAAAGAAGAAAATAATACACAAGATAATAAGGGAACAAAAAAACACGAAGCAACATTGTCAGCACTTGCTATTATAAATGACTTTCTTTATAGAAAATAATATAATGCAACAACTTTTGCTACTAAGTTATACAGTACTAGTATAACTTAGTAGTATCTTTTATATCCTAACAAAGCAAAGTAGACAAAAATATTACTTTTTTGTCATCTGACAGATGATATACTAAATTTTAAAAACAGAATAAAAAGTATAACGATAATATATATATGTACTTATATACTATACTAATTGATTAGCTTTCTTGATTATAAACATGTTATTTTATCATCAATATACACTTACTAATAAAATTATCTAGCAATGTGCATCTGATAAGTTATTAAAAAAAATGCGTTACTTATTTCTATAATGCTTTTACTCCTTTTACTTCATTTATACTTTAGACAATTACATAAATTCAATATTACTGAAAATATCCCTAAACTAATTATTAACTATTAAACTTTAATTATTACAAGAACTACACAACATAAGTAAAATCAAAACTGTAACACAGCATAATACTACAGTTCCATTCAGGAAAGCTTTCATGTATAACATATATAAATACACTTATCTAAATAAATAATAAGTAAAAATCATACTCAATCATTCAAACTAGCAAGCTAAACATTAATATTACTAAACCATATTATTTAACATTACACATAAGCATTAACATTGACTATTAAGTTTATATATGATATTCCCTCTACACTTAGCTAATTAAAGTTAGTATTTCATGCGTTTATCAAAACATTACATACCTACATTAAAAGAAACACCAGCTGATGTATCAATAGTATCACACATATACTCCTTACGTGCAGGACTAATACGGCAAATTGCATCTGGTATATATGCATGGCTTCCCCTAGGATTAAAAGTACTAAAAAATATAGAGAACGTCATAAGAGAAGAGATGAATAAATCAGGAATTCTCGAAGTATTAATGCCATTGATACAACCAGCAACGTTATGGAAAGAATCTGGTAGATACCATGACTATGGATCTGAAATGTTACGTATCATAGACCGAAATAATCGAGAAATGGTTTTCGGACCTACCCACGAAGAAATTGTAACAGACTTAGTTAGAACAACATTAACAAGCTACAAAAATCTACCATTAACTTTATACCAAATACAATGGAAATTTAGAGATGAACTACGTCCACGATATGGCATAATGCGGTGCAGAGAATTTTTAATGAAAGATGCATACAGTTTTGACAAAGATTTAAATAGTGCCATAGAGTCTTATAACTTAATGTTTAAAATCTATCTTAAGATCTTTAAAAGATTAGGGCTAACTCCAATAGCTGTAAAAGCAGATTCTGGACCAATAGGAGGTAATTTAAGTCATGAATTCCACATATTAGCAAATTCTGGAGAAAGTACATTATATTATGACCAAAACATAATTAATCTCATTAATAATGATGATATTGATATTGAAACAATAAAAAATACTTATACTGCTGCAGATGATTTATACAATAAAGACACCTGCCCTATTCCAGCATCTCAGATCAAAATAAGTAAAGGTATAGAAGTTGGTCATATTTTTTATCTAGGTGACAAATACTCAAAAACAATGAATGCAGTATTTTCCCAAAATAACGAAAACAAACTATTACACATGGGATGCTATGGTATAGGGATATCAAGACTAGTTGGTGCAATTATTGAAGTTTCTCACGACAATAATGGTATCATTTGGCCAGAAGAAATAGCACCATTCAAATTTTCTTTAGTGAACGTATTCTCATCAAATAAAGAATGTAATAAAATTTCAGAGAATCTATATACACAATTGGGTAGCGATGATGTATTATATGATGATACAGAAGATAGCATAGGTACTAAATTTGCAAGAATGGATTTACTAGGTATACCGTGGCAAATTATTATTGGAAAAGCAACAACAGAGCAGGGTCTTATAGAAGTGAGGCAGAGATCTAATAAGGATTCATCGTTGATGTCCGTAGAACAGTTTCTTAATAAATTAAAAAAATCATAAAATGATAGTAGGGATTGGTACAGATATAGTTTATATTCCACGTATATTAAATTTATGGAAAAAATTTGGCACAAAATTTCTTACACGAGTATTTTCAGAAGAAGAAATTAAGGATAGCAATAGATATACAAGTTTAAATGGAAAAATAAGACATTTTGCAAAAAGATTTGCCGCAAAAGAAGCATATGTCAAAGCACTAGGAACAGGATTTGGAAAAGCTATAAAGATGTCCGACATTACAATATATAATACCTTAGATGGTAAACCAAAAGTCAGTATTAACAATAGTAGTATCAATTACAAAATTGAATTATCTCTTAGTGATGATACAGACTATGCCATTGCTTTCATAATAATACATAAAGAATTACAATAACCATCTTTTAAAGCAAGAAAAGATATTTTTTGTTTATAAAAACCTTAGTCAACTTGCTACGCCAAAATATCAATACTTAAATAGTATTAAAGTATAACTTTAAATAATATCTGTTAATCACTGTAAACTAATTACAATCCTTATATACTTTACAAGTTAGATTATACAAATTTCTCTTTTAAATCAATTAGTACTTTAACAGTCTAAACAAAAAGCCAATAGTCAAAAAACAGCATTGAATAAAAAAATACGTATTGATTATTAAATCATATACTAACTAATTTTCTAAATTTTAAATAATAAAAAATCTTTTCTTAAAAACTTATATACTTAAATTAAAATACACCATAAACCAAAGAAAATTAGCACTTAGCTATTGCTAAGTTATTTCAACAGAGCTACACATAAAATAAGTTTATATACTACTAAATATCCAACTTAATAATAAAACAACACTTCTTAAAAAAAGATAATTTTTTTCTATATCATACATAATCAACATTATATAAGAAAAAAATGTACAGCTATTACTAGTAACATGGGAAGAAGCATTCCATAAGATTTCAGAAAAAATTTCCAAGAGTTTTGGAAACAAAATTGTTGCAGTTGCTGGAGATCTAGCAGATTGTGAGTTAATAATGCTATATTAAAGAGAGTTAATATATAAGACTAACTTAGATATTCTTAAAACTTATAAATAATCTATACCTAACATATAAAAAATATGACAATTAATTATAATCAAAAATAAGATCCTACGGGATAGCCGGATAAACAAATTACATATTACTAAAGCTTTCAATATAAAATAAGTACTATAATAATATATAAAACAAATATAACGATAACAACTCCACAATTAAATGCTAATACATAAAAAAGATGACATCTATACTAGAATATAATCCTACTTAAAAATGTCAGTGATAATTTCTATACTACCACCATCTATTAATAGCTAATACGTTCATAACCTAAAAGATATTTTCACTTCTGGTTCTATATTCATTTCGTATTATCTAAATTACATAAGTTATACAATCAGTCATCTCCATTAATTCAAGATTTTCTACCTCTTATCAACACTGCATTAGGTTCATTTTATGTACAACAACAACCAGATAGTTATATGTTCAAAACATTCAACATATACAAAATAATTATTATCAGATTTTTATTGCACATAAAAGATACACTGTGTATATTGTATATGCTTTTTTCCTCGGTAGCTCAGCTGGTAGAGCAATTGGCTGTTAACCAATGGGTCGCTGGTTCGAATCCGGCCCGGGGAGCATTGTAAAATTTTACCGTTGTATAATACGTCTTTAGTGATACTCTTGCTAACGTCTGCTCTCTTTATATCTATAGATAGATAATATATTGACTTATCAATAATATAATAATAGAATACAGCTGTGCTTTTGCACTATGGCAATAAATGCATCTTAGAATAAATGTATTGGACCCGAGGGCAGTACTCGGCATCTCCACTGTTATGGGGATGAAACAGGATCGACATGCATAGTAAAGGGGATAGCTTTTGCTCGGTGAGAAAACAGCCGTCTAAAATGATCAAACTTATAAGTGCAAACGATAATTTCGTTTCTGCTAATGATAATAGTAGCGCTGCTAACTTAGTAGCTGCTTAGTTTTATGATTAGCACGGTTTTTAAGGGGGTTTCCCGGGTAACAGAAAAACCCCCTATTTTGTTTATGTTAAGATTGGTTTATGAATAACGTAGTAAATTATCAAAAATTAATGCACAATGCCATGTGTAAGGTGATTAAGGATGCTATAACTGTTATAGCTAAGCCAGAAAATTGCAGTAACGTACACATTATTGTATCCTTTCTAACTCAACAAAAAGGAGTCACATTACCAGACCACGTAAAAAAGAGTTATCCCGATGAAATAACAGTAGTATTACAACATCAATTTAGGCACCTATGCACGTATGATAATTATATTAGTGTAATACTCAGTTTTAATGGTAAAGAAGAAACAGTAATCATACCGTACTGCTCCATTACAAAATATGTAGATGCTTATCAAGGTTTTTCATTAGATCTAAAGCCATATGTTAGCGATACAATAGAAGAAGACAACAATAGTAATGATGAAGATATTTCTCAAAATCATCAGCATAACAATCAAGATAATATAATTTTTATAGATACATTTTTAAAAAAGTAAACTTTTTTGCTTCGTAATTCTTATTAAATATTATATTATGTACAGTTGTATAGTACTCTTAAATACTAGTCAGTTTCAAGTAAACTTTTTTCATACATAATACTGTAAACATGTTCATAACAAATACAACTCTAGATCCAGTTACACTTACCATTATTACATAAAAAATCATTAACAAATAATCAAAGCCTTAAATTACGAAAAGTATTTTAATATTATCATTTTTACCCAGGAAAAATTATGACTCACTCTATAAATCTTAAATTCGATTTGGTTATGCATAATCAAACACATAAAGAAATCACTGTCAACGAAGCATTAGTAAAAATAGATATGCTGATGAATAACTGCATATTAGCATTACAATGTAATACTCCAGTAAAAGAAATATCATCAGGAGATATGTATATTATTGGACCTGAGCCAACAATACAAGAATGGAAAAATAAGGAAGGATATCTAACGTACTACTACATTAATCAATGGTACTTTATACAACCAAAAACGGGATTAACTTTATGGATAAAAAACAAAAACAAACTGTATACATACAACAATCAAGAATGGATACCTACATAAGCTATACTACATATATAACATTAATGGAAATATTAATTAGATTCATCATTTATAAACATACTTATAAAACTTATCAATATATACAAAATATCATGTTATATAATAATTTATATTATTAAAACATACCTGTCTTTTACAGATAGAAATAGCTTCTTAATTTTGTCTGACATTTATTTATAAAAATACTATCTATAAAGCATTATAACTCTACAATTTTTCAGATATCAATTTAAGAGCATCAGATAAAGAAAGTTGTTCAACATCGATACCTTTTTTTATAGCAATGTTTAAGTTATCATACTTTAAATAAAAGCCATATCTCCCTTTACACAAAAACACTTCTTTATTATCTTGGCTCATACCTAAAGATCTAATAACTCCATTAGTACGATTCTTTTCAATAATATTAATAGCATGTTCAAGAGTAATATCTAAAAAGTTACCTTCAAATTTTTTTATTGAAAAATACTTACCTTCATAGAATATATACGCTCCAAATCTACCAAGTCCTAGTTTAATTTCATGATTAGTCTCTGGATGTACACCTAAACTTATAGGTAAGCTCAATATTTGTTCTGCCATCTTTAAATCTAATAAGTTAGGATCTATATCTTTTGGAAGTGCAGCACGCTTACCACCCTTATCATTACCAATCTGTAAGTAAATACCATATGGACCTTTCTTTAAGTATATCTCCTGCCCAGTTACAGTATCAATACCTAACACTTTAGGATACTGAGAAACTTCTGTATTATCTACAACATCATCTCCTATATTCTTTGTATACTTACATTCTGGATACTCAGAGCATCCCAAAAAGATACCATTTTTACTAATATTAAGACTCAATTTACCAGTATTACACACAGGACACATTTTATCAACTTCAGAAATATCAGAACGAAAGATATGACTTGCCATTTCAGAGTTTATAACATTTAATATTTCTGCAAATTCTAGTTTCTTTACTGAATCAACATTATCAATAAACAAAAACCAAAACTGATGTAAAACTTCCTTCCAACCAATTTTTCCATTAGAAATAAGATCCAGTTTTTCCTCAAGATCTGCCGTAAAATCATATTCTACGTAACGGTTAAAAAAATTAACAAGAAATATATTTACAACTCTTCCCCTTTCAGTAGGAACAAACCTTTTCTGGTTCAGTAAAACATATTGCCGATCTTGCAGTACAGAGATAATTGAAGCATAAGTAGAAGGTCTCCCTATTCCTATTTCTTCCATTTTTTTTACCAGACTTGCTTCACTATATCTTGCAGGAGGATTCGTAAAATGTTGATTAGGTATCACATCATTCAAAGAACAATTATCATTCTCATTAAGTAATGGTAACATAGTATTTTTATGATCATCATCATGACCATACACTCTATAAAATCCATCAAAAGACAAAGAAGATCCTACTGCACGTAAAATCACTACTCCATCTGCAGAACTTAATTCTACAGCCACCTGATCTAACACAGCAGAGTTCATTTGACTAGCAACTGTTCTCTTCCAAATAAGATCATAAAGCTTCAATTGTTCTGGTGTTAAATAATTGACTAAACTATCAGGAGTAATTGTAATATTAGTTGGTCTTATTGCTTCATGTGCTTCTTGAGCATTTTTCACCTTTTTAACATACTTACGAGGAGAATCTGGCAAATATTCTTTACCAAACATAGATGAGATAACACTTCTGATATGTTCCACCGCCTCATCTGAAATATATACTCCATCTGTTCTCATATAAGTAATTAATCCAACAATTTCACCTCCAATATCAACACCCTCATAAAGTTTTTGTGCAATTAGCATAGTACTTTTCGCTGAAAAACCAAGTTTAGTCGATGCTTCCTGCTGTAAACTTGATGTAATAAAAGGAGGGTAAGGATTACGCTTTGTATGCTTTTTTTCTACACTACTAACAGAATAAGTACGTGCTTTAATTTCTTCTGATAACCTATTAGCATCTTCCTCATTCTTGATATCAAATTTGTCCAACTTATTACCAGAATAACATTTCAAAAATGCAGAAAATTCTTCCCCTTCTATGTTTTGAAACTTAGCCTCAATATCCCAATATTCTTGAGTAACAAATTTCTCAATTTCACTTTCTCTATCACATATCAATCTCAAAGCAACAGACTGTACCCTACCAGCAGATTTACTTCCAGGAAGTTTTCTCCACAATAAAGGAGATAAAGTAAAACCAACTAAATAATCTAAAACTCTACGTGCTTGCTGTGCATACACAAGATCCATATTGATATTTCTTGGATTCTTTATAGATGCAAGTATTGCATTCTTTGTAATTTCATTAAATACCATCCTATTAATTACAATATTATCATTAATAGCATTTTTTTCCTTCAACACTTCCACAATATGCCAAGCTATTGCTTCACCCTCACGATCTGGATCAGTTGCAAGATAGATTTCCTTTGTTTCCTTATTAGCTACTTGAATCAATTTGCTTACATATTTTTCTGACTTAGCGATAATCTCATAAGTCATAGCAAAATCTTTATCAGGATCAACAGAACCACTCTTTGCAGGAAAATCCCTAATATGTCCAAATGATGCAACAACCTTATACTTATTACCTAAATACTTACTTATAGTCTTCGCCTTAGACGGAGATTCTACTATAATCAAACTCATTCACATACCTAAAGTCACTACCAAAAAAATAATAATATTGCTTATCTACACATGAAAAAAAAGAGATTAATATTATAAAATGATAACTTTGAAAAGAATTTTAAACTGATTACATAAGCATACACAACAATAATAAACAAGGTATACTACATAAATACCTAAAAAACACTCAAATATTATATTCCATCACATATATTTAGTATTTTTTTTCTATTTTACAAGCATTATAATTGTTTATTGGTAATCATTTATTGATTTCAATAATAAACTACTATTCACCATATAAAAAATAACAATAACACATAAAAGTTATTAAATACTTCAAAATAATTGAAAAAAGCTAAACCAATACATAATAAAACGATTACTCATAATATCAACTCATGCATAAGAAATATATGATACTAGAATTACTAATACTAAAACTTAGTATTTTAGAAAACAACTATCAAGACTTAACGTATTCTCTAGAAGGTTACATCACTAAATAATATACAACTACTTTTTCACCTATAAAAAGAAGCAGTACATACTATAATAATTGATTACGCTCAAGTATAAAAAGAGATTATCAACACACTAGAAATATAGTCAATCATATCCTACAAGTACTATCTAAAATAATCTAAACTAACCATTATGTAACTAACCATCATATATATGTATTATCACAAAACACACTAACACATATGAATACTAATTACCAAGAAAACTTACACTTATAGTAAAATATTACTAAAAACTAACCTACAATAAAACAACACACAAATTTAAACTAAATAACTTATTTTTTTAGCACAACCACACACTATATACTTAAACTAGAATTACTATAGAAAACACAATTAGTAATAATATACAAACCAACTCCTTTATACATATAATAATACTAAAATTTATCAATAACTAAAAAAACCCAAAAATCAATAATTCCGATATAATAAGCTTCTTAATACGGTTGATATTTGCAATATTATATCATCTGCAATTAACCCCATACCATAACTTTTTGCACATTCTGCATGTATCCATACTCCACAACATGCAGCATTAAACGGACTCATACCACAAGACAATAATCCAGCAATAATTCCAGATAACACATCACCACTTCCTGCAGTAGCTAAAGTAAATGGAGGATTAGTAATTACAATATTACCACTAGGATCTCCAATGACAGTATCAGCACCTTTCAAAACTATAATTGCTTGAGATATATTTGCCGCTTCCCGTACCATATCTACTTTAGTACCAGTTAGAAATGGAAATATGCGCTTAAACTCTCCCTCGTGTGGAGTCATAATCACATTATTTTTTATGTACGAAAATAGAATATCTGATGAACCAGAAAACACAGAAATAGCATCAGCATCTAAAACACAATTTCTTTTCTCTAAAACGTTAATTACTCTTTGTTTTGTTATATCACTGATTCCACAACCTGGCCCTATTAAAATAGATGTCACTCTATCATCATCAATTACATCATCATAAAGCTTATACATTACCGATGTTAAACAAGCTGCATATAATTCCATAGCAACATTATCACATGCTATAGTAACAATACCAGACCCAACTTTTAACGCAGACATTGCAGCAAGCTTTGAAGCACCTATTGATTTATTACCTACTGAACATACTAATGTATATCCACGACTATATTTATTAGAAGCATATGTTAATCTAGGTATTTCACTCTTCCACAAAACCGGAGTATTTTTTTTTACTGTAATTGTAGTACTATCAATGTCAATGCCAACATCAACAATATGAACCCTTCCTGAATAATCACAACCTGGAAATAAAACATGCCCTATTTTTAACACAGAAAAAGTTACAGTAATATCAGCACGTAAAGCACAACCCATAACTTGACCAGTATCACAATTTATTCCACTAGGAATGTCAACTGCAATAACTTTTTTATTAGAAGAATTAATAAAATTAAATATTTCGGATAAATCATTACCCACACAACGTGATAAACCTATCCCAAATACTGCATCAACAATTATATCATTCTTACAATTAACAATATTATCATAAGTTAATGAAACTACCCAATCTTCACCTGTATCAACACTACAGTTGTATAACATTAATGTTACTGGCCATCCAAAACCCCTTAAAGTTTTTGCAACAACAACACCGTCCTTCCCATTATTACCTGGGCCAGCTAATATAGTAACACCTTGTTTTTGAAATAGATTAATTACCACATTACTTACAGCTCTGCCAGCATTTTGAATAAGATCAGCAACAGAAATAGTACATTGCTTTTCAAAGGCAAATACCTGCCTAGCATTCAAAATTACCATAGTTGCTATTCCTTAATATTAAGGTTTTACAATAACATGCTGAGCAGTCAAACTTCAAGAATAATCTTACATAAACTTTTTTATTAATAACACTTATATTAAGAATTTCTTAATCACTCTATTAGAATTAATCTAACTTCCTTTTTTCTTTGTTTCTGCAGCAAATTTAATACGCTCAAACTCTCGCCTTTTTTTATGCCAACCGTATTGGTACATTGCAATCTTATTTTCTATTAATGCTATAGTACCATCATAGTATACCACCATATCCATACCCTTTTTCTGAGCTTCTAGGAATTTTTCTCTATATCTATCACGATATGCTGGATCATTAAGAACAGAATAAGTATTATTACCTGTTTTATTAAAAGTTTCTGATACTTGTTTCTTTATTACATCATGCGTGTAAAAACTCATTGCTATTACTACCTCACCACATTAACTATATTATTAGTTTTTATAACCATTTAATAATGTTAATTGTATCATATAATCATAGCAAAACGATACAAAAAATTATCGATATACCACATTTTTAAAAAAAAGTGTGATTTTATTATCACTTAGTATGTATTAACAATTGAATAAAAACTTAAATAACATTACAAAATAAAATGATATAGTAAAATATATTAAATTTTATTTTTAGAAAATCATTATTATGCGCAGTAAAACATTAAATAAAAAATCACAATACATACACGATCTATTTTCAATTACAGACATAAAACTCACATTAACAAGTCAATTAATGAATAATGATACATTACCTATGCAACTTAGTCCTACCGAAGGACAGATATTACAACTACTAATAAAAATGAACAATATAACATCTATAATTGAAGTTGGAACATTTATAGGGTTTTCTGCAATATGCATGGCTAAGGCTCTACCAGAAAATGGACACATATATACTATAGAACAAGATGCCATAAGTGTACAACAAGCACAAAACAACTTAAAAAAACATCATTTATCTCATAAAGTAACAGTCATTAATAATACTGCTATAGCAGCATTAGAACAATTAACTACTATGTCACCATTTGACATGATATTTATAGATGCAAAAAAGTCAGAATATTGCAACTATCTAGACTGGGCAGAAGTAAATATAAAAAAGAACGGTATAATCGTCGCAGATAATACCTTACTCTTTGGTAATGTTTATGATGCAGACAATATTAGAAAAAAAGTATCAAAAAATACAGTAGATACTATGTGTACCTTCAATAAAAGATTATCCAATAAAAATAAATACCTTACAACTCTACTCCCCACAGAAGAAGGAATGACAATAGCACTAAAACTGTTCTAATATTTCAAAAAATATTAACTATATTATTATTACTCTGTTGATTAATACAGATTATATGGCAATCTTGTATACATTACATATAATGTATCATATAATTTTAAATATTTCTAAATGAAAAAGAGACACACTGATAATACAATACACAATAAAGTTGATTTTGTAGTAAGAAGATATGGATTATCAGTAGCTAAGTTGTCTATATTTTTGATAATTCCATTGTTATTCATATTATCCTTATACATTTTTAATATATACGACAGTTATATTAATATAATAATCAACTGTATATTCACTAGCATAAGCATATTAGCAATATCGATTCAACTGAAACAATACTTACGTATCATAGCTTCTATAGAATATCAAAACATGATTTTCGCAAATGCTTTAAACCACAATACGGAATTCTGCTTGATTATAAAAAACGATGGGAGTATTGTTTACGCAGATGCAAGATTCTATGATAGGTTTATCAAAAACCAGAATAAAACTCTAGACTTACTTAGCATATTAAGGCTAGGAAACATAAGCGACCAAGAGATTGAGTCATTTACAAATGCCTTAAAAAACAAATCATCTATCCACACTTACTTTTCACTCAATACAAAAAATAAAACTTCTAACTTTACACTAATATTAGATCCAATAGTAGAAAACCCAGAAATAGAAATCAACTGTACAAAAATTACAAACTTATTCTTTACTCCTATAGCAAGACCACAAGAATATTTTGTATTAAAAGCTGTAAAAATCAGTAAAGAGCAAGTATATGAAAGACTAATTCAGAAACACTGTGTAGGAGCTTATTTGTTAAATAGTAGAGGAGTAATATTACATGGAAATAATAGCTTTTTAAAAATGCTAGAATTAGACTTTATAGAAAACGGCGCAACATTTGCTAACTTTTTAACAAAAAGCGACAATAAAGATAAAATTGTAGACAGTAATATAGTAAACTTATCAACAGCTACAGGAGTAAAATTTAAAGCATACATATCACAAGTTGCATTTTACGATAAAAACAACCAAAGTTATATTTATGGATTTTTAACACCAATAAACCCTGGTATTCATGACTATCATTTACATCCATGTTTTATGGAAGCACCTATAGCTATCTTACAGTGCAATACAGATGGTAAAATTATCAAGTCTAATAATACATTCAAAAGTTTAGTTAAGTATAATAAAGATTATATCTATGATTACGTACTACCCTCATACAATAAAAAAATAAAAAAATACTTACAAAACAATATTGTAAAAGACTTATCACTAGAAGCACAATTACATAATAGTTCCTATGTTAAAATTTATTTTAATAAATTTATACATAACAATGACATGCTAATTATATGCTATATTATTGATAGCAAAGATCGCAAAAATTTAGAGATACAATTAGAACAATCACAAAAAATGCAGGCTATTGGTCAACTTGCAGGAGGAATAGCACACGATTTTAACAATATCCTAACTGCAATAATAGGATTTTGTGATTTACTACTGATAAAACACTCCTCAGCAGATCCTTCATTTTCAGACATAATGCAAATAAAACAAAATGCTAATCGAGCTACAAATTTAATCAAACAATTATTAGCATTTTCAAGGAAACAAACTTTACAGCCAAAAATTCTCGACATCAATAATATCATAGCAGATCTAATACACATGATCAAAAGACTGATCAATGAAAGCATAGAACTCAAAATTCAATATGAACAAAATATCAATTTAATAAAAGCAGATTTATGCCAACTAGAACAAGTAATTATCAATTTAGTAGTTAATGCAAGATCTTCAATGGAAACCGGAGGACAACTCACCATAAAAACTTATAACATAAAGACAGATGCCTTAAAGGTATTACTTAAGGACATGTTTTCACCAGATAAAGAACAAATAGAAGATGGAGAATATGTTGCAATAGAAATATCAGATACAGGACACGGTATGGAAGAAAAAGTGATGAAGAAAATATTCGATCCATTTTTTTCCACAAAAAAAACAACAGATGGTATTGGGTTAGGGTTATCAACAGTATATGGAATTGTAAAACAAACAGATGGATATATATATGTTACAAGTACAATAAATATAGGAACCACTTTTATTATCCTTATTCCAACAGTACATTTACTACATAACAACAACTACATTAATCCAGAATCTAGTCAAGAAGAAGACCTAGGTACTGTAACATCAGAAATTAATAATACAACCAAAAATATTTTATTAATCGAAGATGAAGATCCAGTACGTATATTTGCAACAAAAGCACTGATTAAAAAAGGATTTAACGTAATAGACATAAATTGTGGAGATAAGGCACTAGAAATCATAAAAAGTCAACACATAGATATAGTAATCAGCGATGTAGTTATGCCTAAGATCAGTGGACCGGAAATAATAGATCAAATATTAAAAATTCAACCAAATATTAAAGTGATTTTTATTTCTGGATATGCCGAAGAAGTATTTAACAAACATAGTAACATTGATGCAAGTAAAATCAATTTTCTCTCCAAACCTTTTACACTAAAACAACTAACAGATAAAGTATCACAAATACTAGAGAAAACTTTACATAAATGAAAATACTTAATATAAACTGCGTATAAGGTTAGATAGGAATTATATGGTATTATTACACTCTAAGGTATTTTATTTCTATCTTAATAATTATATAAAACCCTAATTCAATAAAAACATACTCATGGATAATATTTCTCTAATTTATACTACAACCTCTAACTACGAAGATGCTTATAATATAAGCAAGACTCTTTTAGAGCATAAGTTAATAGCATGTGCTAATATATTTAATAATGTTACATCAATATATTCTTGGGAAAATGAAGTACACAATACTGCAGAATACGTTATTATATTAAAAACAACAAAAAACTTAGTCCAAGAAACTACTGATAAGATACATGAAATTCATCCTTACGATACACCTGCAATTATTACTATAGATCCCACAAATACAAATGATAAGTTTTTACATTGGGTAAACGACTATATCAAATCTTAACAACATTTTTTACAAGAAAAAGATATTACACAAAACATATGAACCATACCGTATTTAAATATTAGCAATAAATATATATTTACAACATAAAAACACTATAAAAGCCACTATAATTAATTTATACATACCACAACAAGAGTTTCAATTAACACTAAAACAACCCATGATAACAATTTTTGATTCTTACTGTATTATTTATACTTTTTGACACTAAAATCATCAAGTACACAATATAAAACTACTATTAAGATGAATAAATTTAGTACATTCAAAATAAAAACTACTGATAAAACAAGCAACTATAAAGATACACAATAATATATAAAAGTAAAAACTTAATTTAACCTTATAAGAGATTGAATATACTGTAGAAATTAACAATAAAATATTACTACAACTACTGTATTATAAACTTATATAACCTATTATAGAACAGATACTTACACAACCTTAGTAAAATTAATTTATTCAATTTAACTGAACAACATATAAATTAGTAACTATTGCAAGTTAAGCATAAATAAATTTAAATCTTGCTTCATTTAATTTCATGTTTTGACCGTTAATTCTCTACACAAACATTAATTTGATAAAATTACAAAAGACATTAATTATTCTAAGAAAATTTGTATTACTTAACTTGCAAAATGTATTTTAATTACACTTAATTTACAATAAGTAACAAGCTTTACTTTAAGTTATACTTTAATAATTTAAAGCTATTTCACTATAGTTTTACAAATAAAAATATACCTTTTTACTTTAAATATACATGGATTAATTACATAAATAATATTAGCTTTAGATAATAACAGAACACTGCATACAAAATATTACTAAATAATTAGCAACAATTCTGAACTACCATTCCAAGAACTTATAGGGTTACATCAATAATACATTTTATTAACCTATTTTCCACAAACAGAATGTTATACATAAACTTAATTAAATAACCAACTATAATTTTGCACTATAAAGAAAGTGAACTTACAGATTTATTTATAAACACATTTTATTAACCCATTTCCTTATAAGCAGTATATTACAACATAAACATCATTAAATAACTAATTATGATTTTGCACTATAAAGAAAGTGACCCTATAGATTTATTATAAATACATTTCACTAACCCATTTCCTTATAAGCAGTATATTACAACATAAACATCATTAAATAACTAACTATGATTTTGCACTATAAAGAAAATGAACTTACAGATTTATTTATAAATACATTTTATTAACCCATTTCCTTATAAGCAGTATATTACAACATAAACATCATTAAATAACTAATTATGATTTTGCACTATAAAGAAAGTGACCCTATAGATTTATTATAAATACATTTCACTAACCCATTTCCTTATAAGCAGTATTACAACATAAATATCATTAAATAACTAACTATGATTTTGCACTATAAAGAAAGTGACCCTATAGATTTATTATAAATACATTTCACTAACCCATTTCCTCATAAGCAGGATATTACAACATAAACATCATTAAATAACTAATTATGATTTTGCACTATAAAGAAAATGAACTTACAGATTTATTTATAAATACATTTTATTAACCCACTTCCTCATAAGCAGTATTACAACATAAACGTCATTAAATAACTAACCATGATTTTACATGACAACCTAAATGAATTTATAAAGTTATATCACAAATGAGCTTGATCAATTTATCTGTTTATGATCTAATTTTACAACATTAAAACAACATCTATATATTTTATAATTCTCTATAGTATTTATATTTAACTAAGAAACATACATTAACAACACATCACATAATTATTCTCTAGTCATATTTCATAATACCTACAGACAATCAATGGCAGTAATTCCTCAAAAACATTGTTATTACTTTACTAGAAAAAAGATGTAATTAATCACATAAAGTACTATAACTGAACATACTAAAGTATCCTGGCATTCAATACTATCCAATCAGGACGAGTCATTTTTAATTCTCTCACCGCAGTTTCAGCATCATTTAATTCATTAAATAAAGCAAAACAAGTTGCTCCACTACCAGTCATACGTGCTGTTAAACAATTTTTGAACTTTTTCAACACAAAAAGTATATCTTCTATTTCAGGAACAAACTTTAATGCTGTATCCAATAAATCATTTCTTGCACTACAAATTAATTCTAGCCAATCATCCCGCTTTGCTGGCAGTTTATCAGATATCGAAGAAGAGAAAGTACCTGCCTCATAATTACTAAAAACTTTTACAGTACTTAATGCTCTACCTCTAGGAGCAACAAGAACAATATACTTAGGTAAACACAAATCAGGAAGTAACAATATATTCTCTCCTCTTCCTTTAATAAAAAGAGTTTTTGAATGTAAACATGCAGGAACATCACTTCCAATTTCTAACGCCAATCCTTCTAGTACTTGATGCTCAATATCCCACATATTACCTAACAACCGCATAACAGCAGCAGCATCAGCCGACCCTCCTGCCAAACCTGCAGAAACTAAAATATTTTTGATAACACTAACAAAAACATTAACAGAAGAATCAGTATACTTTGATAATAATTCTATTGCTTTAATTACAGTATTATTATACCGATTAATCTTTAAATTAGCAAAATACACCCCCTTTCTAGGTGCACCTATTGTCACTTCTAAAATATCATAAATATTAACAAAAACAAATAAAGACTCTAAAGAATGATACCTATCATTCTTACCAATAATATGCAAAAATAAATTCACTTTTGCTGGTGCTTTAACTAAAAATTTCGACATAAATACTTCATTAAACACTAATTAGTATATGATATATATTTACTCATTACACTATGTAATTTGTACAATATGTTTTGTAACCATAAAAAACTTTAATAAATTTTTAATATAATACTGTGTCATGATAAATAATACAACAAATATATGCTAAAAAAGACATAAAAATTAATTATTAATAATATTTAACACTTAATAATTAAAATAAAGACTATTACAGTATAATAATATATTAATATATTAATTTTTTATGAGAAAAACAACTTATACGTAAATAATATTTACATATAACACGTATAACATACATAATATATAAAGCGTATAATTAAGTATAGATTCAAAAATATATATATTGATATGATAAAATTACCAAAGCTAATATTATAACTTACATTTTAAGACATAAATTATATTCGATTTATCAATACATATTTCTACTCACAAAAAACATAAATACGTAAAAGGAATAAAGGTTCTAGCCTAATAGATATATAGTAAGCCACGGGAAAAACACATTAATATTTCACCTTAAGTCAATTTTTAACAATAGCTATATAATAAAAATTCAAGCAATTATTTCTTAAAAAAAATAACTACTACCTCAAACAAGACACAACACATTTTTTAATGATAAAAGGAATTAAATAATTACACAACTTATATACAAAAAATTGATCATACTGAGCTTTTTTTATGTATTTTATATATCTATTCTATGCTCTCACTCTCAACCATTAGATCAATACACAAATGCAAAGCAATTTTTAAAAGATCGACATATACTCCAAAATCACACTTCTAATATTATAATTGATAATTTTGTCAATTTATATCACAATACTTAAGAACCTAGTGGCATACAATCTACTAAATATGGAACTCAATAAATTTATATCAGATCATCCTGTGATATTAGCACCTATGTCTGGTGTTACTGATTTTCCATTTCGTTCTCTTGTTAGAAGTCTTGGAGCAGGATTATTAGTATCAGAAATGATAGCAAGCCGTGCAATGATCATACAAACTAAAAACAGCCTACAAAAATCACACATACAAGATAACACAGCTATACAACTAGCTGGGTGTGATCCACTAATAATGGCAGAAGCTGCAAAACTTAATGAAGATATGGGTGCACAAATCATAGATATAAACTTTGGATGCCCAGTAAAAAAAATAGTTAATAGCTACGCTGGATCAGCATTAATGAAAGATGAAATAACAGCTACAAAGATTTTAGAATCTGTAGTAAAAGCAGTAAAGATACCAGTAACATTAAAAATGCGTATCGGATGGGATAGTAACAATATAAATTCCCCTAAATTAGCAAAAATCGCTGAAGAAAGCGGTATTAAAATGATTACTATACATGGTAGAACTAGAGCACAAATGTTTGACGGCAAAGCAGATTGGAAGTTTATTAGTAATATAAAAAAATGCGTTAAAATTCCAGTTATAGTCAATGGTGATATAAAAACTCTAGACGATATAAAAACAGCATTAAAAGAATCACAAGCTGACGGAATAATGATAGGAAGAGGTGCATACGGTAAGCCATGGATTATAAATCAAGCCTTACAATTTATAAAATTAGGCACTATTTTACCTGACCCAACAGCATCCGAAAAATTACAAATTATCATTAATCACTATGACAACATTATAGAATACTATGGGCAAGATGCTGGAGTTAAAATATCAAAAAAACATATAGGATGGTACAGTGCATGTTTAGAAAATTCTGCAGAATTTCGGGCTAAGGTCAATTGTTCAAACAATTACCAATTCATTAGGGATACAATATTAGACTTTTTTTCAAAAAATTAATCTTTATCACATTACTAATATGTTAAACATCTTCTGAATAATTAAATTTTAAATTCATTATACTATATACATTAATTATTTGATGTAATGTTATAACTAATAATACAACCTATTGAATTTTTATCTCACCAAAATAACTATTATCTTATCACCACTATACTAATTACCTTTTTAGTCAGAACACAAACTTTAAAGGTATAAATACTACACATATAGCTTCTCATGTAGGACTAAACTGACAACATAGCTCATTGAACTTTTCACCAAGATAATTGTCATCTTATAACACAATACCAATTATCTTTTAAATCAGAACACAAACTTTAAAGGTATAACACTATACATATACCTTCTCATGTAGGACTAAATTCACAACATAGCTCACTGAACTTTTCACCAAAATAACTATTATCTTATTACCACTATACTAATTATCTTTTGAATCAGAACACAAACTTTAAAGGTATAAATACCATACATATAGCTTCTCATGTAGGACTAAATTGACAACACAGCTCATTGAACTTTTCACCGAGATAATTGTCATCTTATAACACAATACCAATTATTTTTTAAATCAGAACAAACTCTAAAGTTATAATATTACATACATAGTTTCCTATGTAGTTTTATAACTGATAATACAGTTTATTGGATTTCTCTTGTAAAAAATAATGTTTATCCTATTGCAATTATATTAACAATCTCTTAAATCATAATAAATTATAAAATTGTAGCGTTACAATATTTTACATAATTTTATAATCT
Organism: Ehrlichia ruminantium; assembly: GCF_009728835.1. Taxonomy (GTDB): domain Bacteria; phylum Pseudomonadota; class Alphaproteobacteria; order Rickettsiales; family Anaplasmataceae; genus Ehrlichia; species Ehrlichia ruminantium_B. Next base: position 557,948 of record NZ_CP033455.1, on the reverse strand, counting down.
AACATACAACTTACTGAATTTCTGACTGATATAATCTTTATTCTACTATCAGAATTATTAACTACTGTTTCTAAATTATAATAAATATTTAAATAAGATATTATATATAATACCCTGTACGTTTTATAATTGACAACACATTTATAGTATGGTATCTGGTGGAGTTTGTCATTCCTTAAACATTAATTATGAAAGATCTACAGACAGATAAGGAGCTAATAAGAACCCTTGTTAGTAAAGGGATAAAACAAGGCTTTGTTACATTCAATGACATTAATGATGTTTTTTCCGACTATGTATTATCAGCTGATAATATAGATGAAACTATATCTTTACTTCAAGACTCAGGTATAAATGTACTTGAACAAAGTGATGAAGATGAAGCTAGTAGTATAGTAGAAAGCAACAGAATGAAAGATGGCATTGATGACGATGATGTTTCAGATACAAGTATAAAGTCGTGGGATTTTGGACAAACAGATGACCCTATCCGTATGTATTTATGTGAAATGAGTTCAGTTGAACTATTATCTCGCGAAGGAGAAATTGAGATTGCAAAAAAAATCAAATCAGAAAAAGTCAATATGCTTAGATCATTGGTGGAATCACCAATGGTATTACGCACATTTATGTCATGGAGAGACGATCTAGTAAATGAACAAATAATGCTAAGAGATCTAATAGACCTAGACGCAAATTATCGTTATGAATTCCCTGAAAAATTCTCCGATGGAGACGACGATAGTGTTTTAGATTACGATAAAGATTTAATTGATGAAGATGATAATGATGACATATCAGATGATGATGACGATGATAGTACTTCAATAAATGCTTCAATCCTTGAGATGGAAAACGCATTACTTCCTAAGGTAGTAAGTATTTTAGATGCAGTAATAGAATCAGCAGAAAAAATCTTGGAGCTTAAGAAAAAACATAAAGGACAACTGACTAAAGACATAGAAAAGCAATATAACGACTTACATGATAACATATGGGAAATGATATATCAGATTAAGCTAAGCAACTCAGCAGTACTATCAATCACACAACAAATTTATAGTTTAAACAAATCAATTGCAGCAGAAGAAGCAAAAATTATTTCCCTAGCAGAAAGCTATGGCATACCAAGAAAAGAATTTTTAGACGCATATAATAGTAATTCTGTACTAGAGAAAAAAGGTACATCTCCTGCATGGAATAATATGATTGAGAAAGAAGAAGCTAATATAGTTAGCATGTATAACAAAATACGATTACTTTCTGGAGAAAATAGTTTAGCTGAATTTAAGTTTTTAGTAGCAAAAATACAAAAGCACGAACGCGCAGCAACTCAAGCAAAACAAGAAATGATAAAAGCAAATCTAAGGTTAGTAGTATCTATTGCAAAAAAATATTCAAATAGAGGGTTACAATTCCTTGATTTAGTACAAGAAGGAAATATTGGTTTGATGAAAGCAGTAGACAAATTTGATTATAAACGCGGATATAAGTTCTCAACTTATGCAACATGGTGGGTGAGACAAGCTATAACCAGGGCTATAGCAGATCAAGCAAGAACTATAAGAATCCCTGTACACATGATTGAAACCGTAAACAAAATTAACCGTACCCTAAGACAAATGCTACACGAAATTGGCAGAGAACCTACTTTAGAAGAACTATCAGCAAGGTTAAACATCAACGTTGATAAGATACGCAAAGTTATGAAAATAGTAAAAGATCCAGTTAGTTTGGAAAGTCCTATAGGAGATGATGATAGTAGTACATTTGGTGATTGCATTGAAGATAAGCGAGCAGTAAGACCAGAAGATGCTGCTGTACTTGCAGATTTACGGGAAATTACTACAAAAGTGTTATCAACACTCACCCCTAAAGAAGAAAGAATATTGCGTATGCGATTTGGTATAGGAAAAGGAGGGAAAGACCATACTTTAGAAGAAGTTGGTAAACTGTTTAATGTAACAAGAGAACGTATACGGCAAATTGAAGCAAAAGCCTTACGTAAGTTACGTCATCCAAGTCGTGCAAGAAAATTACGAGGCTTTTTCTAAATAAAGTCCTCAAAAGTCATATAGGTTTATCTGGTATCTTCCTAACCTAGTTAAAACTATAGTATATATAGTTAAATTATTATATACATATTTGTAATAATAACATATATTTGTGTTAGGTTATAACAATACAAATGCAGACCAAGAAAAATTTCATGTATAAATATCTCAATAGTTTTCTATATCTATTATAGTGCTATGCTTTAAGGTTATCCTACACATAATAAACTAGTATTTTTTAACAACAAAAAGTGTAGTAATAATTACTATTAAAAACATACTAGATAATAGTGTTAATTTACACAAATCACATAAACCGATCATTAGAAAATCATTATATGGTATATAAACATCCTATATAATAATACTTTAGTATTAATCCGTTATAACATAACACATGACTTTTCATTACTTTATGAGCAATTCAAATAAGTCATGTAATCTCACTTTCAATACACATATCACAAACATATTATTTACAAATAAATATAGTAATAGATTTTCAGTGACAAAGTTTACTTTACACATAGTAGGCCCTCGGCATTTATATCTGCTTCATTACTCCACATTACCAATACATTCTTACTCTACTTTACAACTGACCCAATAAATCACTTACTTTTCTTTTTATTACATATATTACAAACACACTATTTACATAATAAATATACTTACAGATTTTCAACGATAAAGTTTACTTTACACATAGTAAGTCCTCGACATTTATATCTGCTTCATTACTCCACATTACCAATACATTCTTACTCTACTTTACAACTGACCCAATAAATCACTTACTCTTCTTTTTATTACATATATTACAAACACACTATTTACATAATAAATATACTTACAGATTTTCAACGATAAAGTTTACTCTAAAAGGTAAATTCTGTTTTATCCATATAATTTAATGTATAGCTGTATTAACTATCTAAACATCTCTTTAAAAATATAAGGTTACTATGTACTTAGATCACATATTATTAATTTACCAATCAGCTATGAGTAATAAAATGAAAAAAAGTATATACATATATAAATTAAGTATTACAAATAACAGATAAATACATAATCTAATATTCCCATAACTCTCTTAATCTAAGATCTATAGATTGTGCTTGATGTGATAATTTTTCTGCTAGAGAATCATTACCTTGTACACGTAAATTTAAGATTTCTTTTTGAATATATTGCAATTGATCAGAAAGCATTATTTTCTCTATTTCTTTCTTAGAAATTTCTAAATTGTGAGTCTTTGATAAAACAACATTATACCTAAAACCTTCCATTTTCTTGAATACGTATTCTATTGAACTATTTAAACTTTCTTTCTGTAATTCCAATAATAATATATCTTTAGATATTACACTATCACACAAAGCTATTTTAATATTTAAAATATGCTGCTGTAACTTGTATAAAATATCATTACTAATATGAAATTTAGCAAACTGATCAAAAATCACTGGATCATCAAGCAATTCTGGAAACTCCATAATTATATGAATTACTTTTAATTGATTATATTCTCTAGAAAATGATTCAGCAGTCATATTACCCAAATTATCGATTGCTAATCTTTTCATTAAATTCGTATCATCAAAAACTTGATGCTTACCATTTGAATACTGTTGAAGATCACGAATCTGAGTATAAAAATATTTTTTATAATACCTTGCAACATTACTATCACTAATTTTACTAGAATAATATTTCATTCTAGCATCTAATACACTACACTGTTCAGGCATAATAGAGTTACCACTAACAACTTGAGATAACTCATAATCCCAAATAAATTCTGAAAGTAACTTTGCACTATCCAAAACAGCTGCGACACCATTAATACCTTCATTGATACAAACATCATACGGATCACCTCCTGTATCTACATTAACAAACTTTACAATGCATCCAGATCTGATTAAAGATAGTGAAAGAGATGCAATTTTTACAGATGCCATTTTCCCAGCAACATCACCATCCATCCAAATTATAACTTCAGAAGATATCTCCCATAAATACATTAAATGTTCAGACGTCATAGATGTTCCTAACAATCCAACTACATTACCAACTCCTAATTGATGAAGCATTATAACATCCATATATCCTTCCACTACTATGATTCTTCCATTCTTCTTTGCCTCACGAATAGCAAAATGAGCAGCATAAAGACTTTCCCGCTTCTGAAAAAAAACACTTCCCCTAGAATTCAGATATTTAGGACCTTGACCTACATCAACAATAGATCTTCCTCCAAAACCTATTACATTCCCAACAGAATTACATATAGGAAACATAATTCTATTGTAAAAATAATCCTGATTATTTTTATTTGATAACCCAGCTTTCTTTATATCATCAATATTAAAACCTTCAGACAATAAATGTTTTATCAGACCATGAGCTGGAGCATATCCTAACCTAAACTTTTTTATTGTAATATCAGTAATCTTACGACTTTTAAGATATTCTAATGCAAAACCATTAGAATATAACTGTTTTTCAAACCATATTGTTGCTTCATTTAATAAGTAAATTAAGCTAGTTTGATTATCTACATGCTGAGGTATATCAATACTATACATTTCCGCCAAATAATTCACTGCACCTTTAAAATCCAATGCATGAATATCACATATAAATTGTATAACATCACCACTCACTCCACACCCAAAACAGTAATATAAGCCCTTTTCATCACTCACAGTAAATGATGGCGTTTTTTCACTATGAAATGGGCACAACCCTATAATATTACTACCTCTCTTAGTTAGTTTTACCCTTTGACTAACTACATCAGATAATTTTACTTTACTCTTTATAAGATCTACAATACTCATACTACATAATACAATAGATAATCCAACTTTGAACTATAATATACATATAAAGTAGTCTCAATATCATCAGTAATTAATCATTGAAAACCACAAACCACTAGGAGTAGTACAAGCTTAAATTATGAATCACTATAGTACATAGCCAAAAGAATATTAAATAAATTATCAATTACAAATATCTCTAAACTCATTTACGATAATTATTTTAGTAGATAATTCAAAAACACTAAGTATTTTTATACTTCAACAAAAAATGTATTTTACTACCCATGCTAATCAATAAACTAATACAGTTATATTATTTAAAATGTACCAAATCTATTTTATAATTTTACACTCTAATTACAAGTCACTGCATTAAATAAGTACTGTAGGTTTTTTACTCATAATGACGTAGATACCTTTTCGTAGCATATAGTATTCAAACTAATTATAGAGAATATACTCATTATACACCAACTTACCCCAAATAATAGAATATTCTATTACAATACAGTCCACAAACAATTAAATAGCTTTGTTAAAAATTTCTAAATAGAACAATACTATATAAAAAACTTTCTATCCTCTTGAGTACATGTCATATCAAACTACTAAAACTAGATTATCTAATCCCTTAAAAATCCCCTTATAAATATATAGTTATAAAATATTGATATGTCATGACCACCATATTAAACAATAAAATTACCTAACATATAAATCCAGTATATGATTTATATTATATCCATTACTAGATACACCATAAATAGTGCATATGCATTTTCATTACAACTCAAATTATTAGACAATTTATAAATTTCTATTATCCACAATATAATCAAAATACTTTATTATCTTGAAATACCATTTTGATATTATATAACGAGTTTGAAAACTTATAAATTAATACACAACATTTACTATTCTAAAAGTTATTAACATGTATCATAAGATTAGTTTTAGTTAAGCTTATTACATACATACTTCTCCGCAATAAAATTTACTTAAAAAATAAATTTTTAAATAGTAAAGTTACATTATAATAACATATTTTATAATACTAGCTATGATACTTAATAAATAGTACTGAAAACACGTGCTAACTAATCAAGGATTGATCAATAATACTTTAAACATACTACCCATATTTTCAGTCAATCTCAAAAACCCAGTCATTAAGTCATGTTGTTGAATTTCTGTAGCATTTTTAATTAAGACCTGCAATCTTTCCTGAATTCCAAAACTGTATAAAAAATCTCTTTGAGTCATAATTGATGAATCCAAAAAAGATAAACTTTCCTTTAAAACTCTAAAATTCACATGTGTAGTTATGTCACTATTACCAATATTTTCAAATACATTATTATATTTATGATTTTTAACAGACTGTATAGTACTTCTATATGGAGGATCCATATATCCATAATCAATAATTACTGCAGAACCATTATTTTTCACAATCTTATGCTCTATTACCCTTATAATTGAGATTGCATCATCACATACTTCTATAACTGGATTACCAACATCCTTTACACTTGATATTTGAAATTCTATATTTACCAATTTATTAATAAACTTAAATTTATCATCTTCGATTGTAACGTATCTTTCATACCAAGAACCATCAGTACACACAAATTGTTTTACAGGTAAAGCATCAAAAAACTCATTTGCTATAACTAGCACAGGATAATTTGGAACACTATCTATATCTTCACACCATGTTATTTTTTCATTTTGTAAAATACCACGCTGTGCTTCTTTTAACTTAGGACTAATCTCAAGAAGATAGATATCAACTGCAGAGTAACATTGTTTAAACTTCTTTAGTACTCTAATAATATCACTTATTAATGTCCCTCTACCCGGCCCTAGTTCTAATAAAATAAATTTTGAAGGAGATCCGATTCTTTCCCAATTCAACAATACCCATAACGCTATCACTTCACCAAATAATTGAGATATTTCAGGAGAAGTAATAAAATCTCCACAAACACCAAACGGCATTTGTGTCATATAATAACCATAATTTATATCGTAAAGAGCAATTCTAATAAACTGCTCAACTGACATAGCACCCCCATAGTCAAAGATAACTTTTTTCAGGTAAGAATGCATAATTATTAATGTCTTATTTATGTGGTTATGATATAAGTAGTAGATAAGATTGTAAATTACATTTAGCATTATGATACTATCTACTAGCTCTCAAAACAAAATAAATGAAGGATATTTAAGCAACCTAGGTAATAAAATTGATGATTTATGCAATACCTCACCTGATATAAAACATAGATTTAACTACAGATTAGAAGAACAAAATATACAAAGCATTAACTATACTTTTTCAATGCCTTGTCAAAATAATATAGAGAATTCAAAAGATCTAGACCTTAACAATATGACATGCTCTCAATCCCCTAAATATCAAATATCAAGCGCTATATTAGTCGATGCGTCTAGTCAACCACAACTTACCCATCAAGACATACAAAACACTGCTGACACTGATCATATTACAGATCAGGAACAATCTGAAACTGATGAAAATAGTATAATATATCAACAAGATGAAATCAGTTATAAGGTGGCATATAACTTACTTCTTAATCTCGTAAACAACGATATCAAGCTATTAAAAGAAGTTTTACTAGTTGCAGAAAGTTTAGTACAAGAAGGAGTATTGGTTGCACCAGAATCAAAAGTAAAAAAGCATGTTGCGAAAGCAATATTATCTAAAGTACAACAATACAGGAAAAATTCAAATAGTCGTTCAAGGTAACACAAATGCCAGGAGTCAAGAAGTTTATTGTTCCATGTAATTTTAATGGACAAAGTTCACCATTTGCAATATACATTGGAGAACCAAAACCAGAAAACCATCCAATTCAACATCAAGATAACTGGTTAGCAAAAGAACGTGGGGGCAATATACCAGAAAAAATTAAAGACAGTTTAGCAAAGCTATATGCACTTGCACAAAAGAATGGTATATGTTTTGCAGATCTTTGTGTATATGCATTAACAGTTGCTGCACATAAAAATAATAAAAACTCATCAGACTCTAACCAATGATTGCTTATAATACTCAGTTTACCTCTATTTATGTGTATATTAATACCAGTTATGAGTGAAAAAACTTTTCAATATTACCCCTATTCATAAAAACTCAACTATATGAATTGAGCAGGAAAGTACATGTATTTATACGCATATTAATAATTATTCATACTAATAAGAATAATGTTTTATTAAGATCACAGTAAAAATAATTTTTACACAATAAAAAAACTAATTCCTAAAATTTAGCTAATAGTCAAGTATTGTACATTAATTCAAAAAATATATAGATAATAAAATTTATTATATAAATCACCTACTAGATATAGATATGGTTATTTACTACTTACATAATTATAAAATATACTGCTATTCAAAATTATATTAACCAAAAACAACACCTTAATAATTATATTTTAAACTAACAACATTTATTGATAAAAATAATAGTTCAATATTATAGGTAATAGTACACTCATAAACATATCTAGTACAAACGTAATATACATTATAGTTACATTGATAAGTAAAAAATATTCCAGCATATAATAATATGTTCACTATAAAATATAGTACCGTTTCATATAAGAATTACCTATAGAAAATCCAGCACAGCAATATTACATATTACTTCAGTACTATATCATTGAACACTCATAATTATAAAAATGGCTTTAATTATCAATACTTACTAAATAACAATTACATACTCTATAAAAACATAACATCACAAAAAGCAAAGCATTTATACATCAAGTTACGCTGTAAAACTATTCAAGATAATATATAGTAATATCAGAACCATATACTAAAGACAGAAATTGCAATGTCAATAAATAACACTACTTTATAATCAAAAACAATTTAAAAATAAATATTAACCTATTAAAAGCACAATTTAATAAAACAATAACATAGTTATCAATAAGCTATAGCTCATCATAAACCATCAACAATAACCAAGGTTCTTGATACTTCACATAAATAAAAGTTCTAAAGAATATTACTATTATAAATGTACTAAACAAGTACTTAATTGTACAACACCACATTATAAAGAACCCATAATCAATAAACAAACTTATTGACAATGTGATCGTAATATAACACTGGTGGCAAGCTAATTATTTTCAATGATCTTCAAATGCTTCTTCCCATGTACCTTCAGTAGCAGCACGTGTATATTCTGTAACTCTATTTTCAAAAAAATTAGTATGCTCTACCCCATTTAAAATCTCATCCAACCATAACAAAGGGTTCTTATTTGTGCTATACATAGGCTCTAAACTTAGTTGTATGAGCCTTCTATTTGCAATATATCTTATGTATTCCTTCACTTCTTGAGAAGATAAACCTTCAACATCACCACAAGCAAATGCTAGATTAATAAACTCATCTTCTAACCCTACAATCACACTACACGCTTCATATAATTCCTGCTTAAGACTGTCATCCCATATTTCATAATTCTCTTGAATAAAAGTATTAAATAATTTAATTATTGACTCAGTATGTAATGTTTCATCACGAACAGACCAGGCAATAATTTGCCCCATACCTTTCATTTTTCCAAAACGTTGAAAATTCAGTAAGATTGCAAATGATGCAAACAACTGTAGACCTTCTGTAAATGCTCCAAAAACTGCTAAAGTTTTTGCAACATGTCTCTTGTCATTTTTTCTACACTCCTCAAATCTTTGCATGTAGTCATATTTTTTTTTCATGACTTCAAATTTTAAAAATGCCTGATATTCTATCTCTGGCATTCCAATAGTATCTAATAAGTAAGAATAAGCTGCTATATGGATAGTTTCCATATTTGAAAATGCAGCTAACATCATACATACTTCTGTAGGTTTAAATATATTTGCATAATGTTTCATGTAACAATTATTGACTTCAATATCAGCCTGTGTAAAAAAACGAAAAATCTGTACTAAAAGGTTTTTCTCCTTATCAGAAAGTACAGTTTTCCAATCTTGTACATCATCTGCGAGAGGTACTTCTTCAGGTAACCAATGTATCCTTTGTTGGCATAACCAAGCATCATATGCCCAGGGATAATTAAATGGTTTATAAATTGGTCTAGAATCTAATAACGACATCTGAAATACTACCCAAATTACTAAAACATAACAAACTACTTGCAGAACTATAACAACTATTTTACAGAAAAATCAACTATAAAAGATCACAAGAATAAAAATAACTATTACATAAAATTTTTACATTATGACAGTTAACTTATATTAAATAAGATATAACATAATTATAAAATATATAAATAAATTATATTTATTCACATAATGACTGAATTTTTCATAAAATTATAACTTAAATTATTAAAAAAAATATATTGCATGTAAAATTATTTACAATTATAAATAGCTAATATTTATTAACAAAGATGCAATGTTATGTTAGGCACGTCCCAAAAACAAGATACCTCATCTGACACGTTAACAGATTCGCAGGTTCATTTAACAGAAGCACATCTAAGAACATACATAAGAAATCTTATAGATACTTTATACTTATATCATCTATTAGATACCGGAAATGCTATTTCATTGTGCGTTATAGGAATGTTAGGTTTACATTCGGATTTTGAAACATTTAAAAGAGAAGTAGAAGATACACTTGCTCAATATAAAAAGTTAGCTTGTAGTTTTCATAAACAATGTTCAATCTTAAATAGAGGTACAAGTTTAGGTCAAGAGAAATACTCATACGCACTATCACCTCTTTTCGATAAAAGAACCTCAGATAGCATGTGGTTAGACATTAAAGAATTACACACAGTGTATCATAAACACATAATAAAAGTTTCTGTTAATGAACAGAATAATATCATAAGCGACATAGCAAATGCCCCGAATACTAAAACATGTTTTGTTAAAATATCATATACCAACCCATTAAGATATCACGCACGTTATATAATATTAGAGACACTTATTCAATACCATAATACTCAACATATACCAGAATCAACTGGTAGCAAGTTCATCGATCAACAACAACAATCTGCTCTCGCCTCATTAAAAAATAGAGCAGAAAACAAATTTCATAGGTCATTAAAAAACAAAGTATTTTCTAGTTATGCACAGTATTTAAAAGGCTTATTGGCTATTATTACATCAGATTCTATAATGTATCAACCTTCAGCACAATATGAAAATACTTATATCTTTTCTCATACAAAAGTCATGGTAATTTCAAAAATAACATATCACATGCTTCCCATAGTAGATATAGGAGCTGAGATACATATTTATTGCAATATACCAGAGTATGCAACTATATTTGTAGAAACCAGTAATGTTACCATATATGGAGAAAAAATATTCGGTAAAATTTTTAGTATATATGGTACTATCAAGATTGAAAATAATGGAACACAAACCATAGAAGAAGTACGTCCTCGTATACATTCTCTATTTGGCCGTGTTATAATGAATGATAGAGTAATTAATCAGGACCGTACTGTACCTAGTATCTTTAAAATCAATAACCATCATATCCACTCAATGGTTAAGTACAATGCCACATTAACCAGAGTAGCAAATATAGTAATGGGTTGTATAAGGACAGAAGAACGCACACAAATTTTCGAGATTAGCAGAAATAGCATATTTTTTTCAAACAATAGACATAAAAACATATTAGATTTTAAAATAGAGTTACATAATCCAGATGAAGAGTTAACAACTACTATAGCATCCATAGACTTACATACCACACCATCTACTATAGTATCTGAAGAATACAATGATGTGATATTCGATATGCTACAATTAAGCATAACTAACGAAACAGATTTAGGTTCAAGATTACCAATTGAATTTTTCCTGAATGGACTTAGTCCAAAAACAGCTGGAATTGAAAGAAAAGATAATACACTCTTTATCCAGATGTTAAATGAGACAACGGGACTTTATGTAAATGTTGCTACACAAAATGGAGCAATGCTATCTAAATATGGAATTACAGATATTGTTATAAAAAATACTATCAACTTTGTAATATTAATATTACAGGATACAAATATTACAGTAGAATCTTCATTTTGTGGAATAATATTTACAAACACAGGTAATATCACAATTGCTGGCCCAGTGACTCATAATTCTAAACTTATTTCCAACTTTGGGTCAATTTATGTTGGTAACATATCTCACAAATCAAATACACTAGCAATAGATAACAGTCATATAGCTTCCATACTTGGACAAGTCAAGGTTTATGGTAAAGTTACTAAATCCAACATTACTACTTTTACAAAAAGTTCAATGTCAATTCACGACTCAATATCATGGTGTGATAAACTAATTGCAGGCAATACTAAAACTTCTTTGTGTCGCAAAACATAGTGTACAACAAATTATATACACATATCGCCAAAATAAAAAGTATATATAGGAGAAATTCCTTACTCACAAATTCTAAATATTTTATCTTTTACTATGTTTATTCTATTTATCATACTAAAAACTTAGATATATTATTAAGGAACACCAAATATGCATCATAGTCATAATAAGATTGCTCTACCAAGTATCAATTTTACAAATTAAAAAAAAATCATACTGATCTACACTATTTCATCTATAAGTTATCGAAAAACTTTCTTAGATAACTTGCAAACTATAACAGCTTATGTAATAATATGTTCTGATATGTTATTTCTTATTTATGTAAATTTCATAATATACCTATATAACACACTAAACATCTTTCGTAATAAATATTCCACATATTATCCAAATACTAGCATTTAGTCATAAAAAAATCTTAACAGGTATAATACATGTATATACATATTTAGTACATACTTCCTTGTACTTAACAATATATCTCTTTTAAATAATGATCACACCATTTGACGACTAACTAAAATATTTTCATATATAAAAAAATAAGTGTATGTTTTATTTCACTAAATAATATTAATTCCTATACCAAAGCGTAGTACCATCTTTATTATCAGAAAGTACTATACCTTTATCCAATAATATTTGGCGTATACTATCTGCTTTTTTAAAATCACCATTTGCCTTTGCTTCTTTTCTTTGACATATTAGTTGCATAATTTCTCGATCATCATCAAACTGAAACCACTCCTGCCAAGAGTGATGTAATATACCCAAAAAATTAGCACTTTTAACTAAAACCTTTATCAAGTACATTTTCCCATCTACATCGGATGTTTTATTAATCTTTTTCACCATTTCATGCAACAATGAGATAGCCTTTGGCGTATTTATGTCATCCTTTAAACAGTCAATAACCTTATCACAGACTGCAACATCATCCAACAATAACTCTCCATCTATACTCTTTAAAACAGTATACATTCGATTAAGTGACTCTTGAGCACTAGACACAATATTATCATTCCAATCTAATGGCTTCCTATAATGAGTATTTAAGAATACATATCTAATTACTTCACCTCTAATTCCAGAATCCAACAATTGTCTCACTGTTAGGAAATTACCTAAAGACTTACTCATTTTTTCATGATTAACTGTTAAAAATCCATTATGGACCCAATATCTAGCATAATTACTGTTAGGAAAAGCACAACAGCTCTGTGCTATTTCATTTTCATGATGAGGAAATTGTAAATCAGCACCACCACCATGAATGTCAAAATCTTCTCCTAAATAATAATAACTCATAGCTGAACACTCTATATGCCATCCTGGCCTACCAACACCCCAAGGACTTTGCCAGCAACTCATCACCTTACTATCCACATCAGTTGCCGGTTTCCATAAAACAAAATCTCCAGGATGTTTTTTACCTACTTCAACATCTACTCTACTACCATGAATAAGTTCCACTATGTTACGCCCAGATAACTTACCATATCCAGAATAAGAATTAATATCAAAAAATACAGTATCGTTATGCACATATGCATGTCCGTGGTTTATAAGCTTTTGTATTAAATCTAGCATGACATTTATATTCTGAGTAGCCCTTGGTTCATGAGTTGGTATTAAACAATTAAGTTTTTTCATATCCTCATGAAATGCCTTTATATACATTGCGGTAATATCATATATGTTTTGGTTATTATTCTTCGCAACATTAATAATTTTATCATCTATATCAGTAATATTTCTAATATAGGTAACTTTCGGATATAAAATATTTAATAATCTAAACAACACATCATATATAACTACTGACCTAGAATTTCCTATATGAGCAAAATCATATACAGTAGGACCACAAACATAAACTTTTACATTATTAACACTTAGAGGAACAAATTGTTCTTCTAACCCAGTTAACGTATTATATATTATCATGTCGTAAATTTGGATAAAAAGGAAAACATACCTATAACAAGTTTTGGCCCAAAAATCATTACCATAAAAGTTACAGTAATACCAAACAAAGCTATAATCATTCCAATAATGACCATTAACCCATCCTTATTAAGCAACCCTAAAGACATAACCGAAACTCCACCAGCTGGAATAAAATTAGTCAGAGGTAGTGGTATAGCTATTGATATAGCACATACTAGAGAAATAAACGCTATCAACTTTTCACCAAAACTATTAAATAAAAATAAAAAGCGAGGCTTCGTAAGTTTCTCAGCTTTCCTTAATATAGGGGCAGTTTTTTCAATAATCAAAGCTAAAGTTGTACGCTTAAAAGACTTCTTACCTAACCACTTAGGAATCCAAGGAGCCTGGACCCCAAATAACATTTGAACTGCAAATAGAATTAAAGGTATTGAAAAAATTGTCGTATAACCTGGAGGTACAGGAATTGGAATAGCAAGAGGCAATGAAAATAATAACATTAATACCCCAAAACCACGAGAGTGAAGTACAGATTTTAATTCGAATAGACTAATCCTATCTGTATCCACATTACTTGTGACTTCCTCTAACAGATCTGAAACCGCCTTATTATCCTTTTGTGACATATTTAAAACTCATTCCAAAATCATAGAATACATATTAAAAAAAACATACCAATTGATAAATAACTTACTATATATTCGTACTATCTACAAGTTTAAAATACTACACTACACATTATCTTTCAATTATGTACAAATTCTCATTATAGAACCATTATTTTACATTAAGTAATGTTCATAGTTGCTAAAATACATTATAATTATATATTTTAACTTAACGTAAATTAATACCTTATATTTTTAACTACAATGTTAAAGATAACTCTGCATAAGGCATATTTAATAATATTGTGATCTATCAGAATAATATAGATAATTTTAATTTTTTACAACATATATTAAAACATTACATCCTAATTTTAAGATTTTTCATATATATATGATATATCATACATAATTTTAATACGTATAATACTGTACTTACTATTACTATACACACACTAGTTAATTACGCTGATAAAAATAAACTTACACACTAGAACAAGTATTACTTAAAATAATATTTAAACAATTTACAAATAGCAATACTGGAAAAGACTTACCTATAAATACTAGTATGTAATATACTGAAAATAATTAATTGCATATTAAACAAGATAATATTATTTTAAGGAAGATGCTCTACTATTATTTTGTTAACTAGTACAACCAAAAGAATGCATAATAATTTTAACCAGAAAATTATTAATTCAGTTTTAGAATTAATAACACAGGAAAACGATAGTTTATTTCAAAGTTTTATCAGGCATTTCTACAGCTACTACTACAGTAATGATATTACACTCAATTCCAATTTTTTATTATCTATCGCACGTAGCCTATTTGAACTAATAAAAGAAAAACAACCCAGAGAAAGTAAAATACAAATATTTAATACCGATAAACAAGACAACGATATAACAAACAAAGCAACTATTATCGAAATAATAAATGACAATTCACCATTTATAATAGATTCTACAATCATTACAATAAAGAAACACAATGCATTAATATACCACTATACTAATGCTGTTTTAAACATTGAACGCATAAAAAATAAAATATGTAAGATATCAGCTGTAGAATCATCTTCAAGTAATGAAACAAGTGAGTCTATTGTATATTTTATCATTAGTCAAATTGATGAAGAATCCCAAAAATCTCTAAAACATGATATTGAAAAAAATTTACAGCTAGTAAGCTATTGTGTTAACGACTGGCAATTAATGTTACAACATTTTGATAAAGCATTAACCAATATAAAATTACAAAATCAAAATATTGAAGAGGCAATTACATTTCTAGATTGGCTGAAAAAAGATAAATTTATATTTTTAGGATATGAAGAATATATAGTAAATCAAAATAGATTAATACTTAATAGTGAAGCCAATCTCGGATTACAAAGAATTAATATATCTAACCATACAGAAACACCAAGTGAAAATAAAGACCAAATATATATAATACAATCTAACATATTATCTACTGTACACAAATACGAGTACATGATTTGTATAGGGATTAGGATATTTAATCAGGATAATATTTTAGAAAAAGAACATCGTTTTTATGGTTTTTTTGCATCTATAATTTCATTTCAGGATGCAACTTCCATTCCATTAATCAGAAGTAAAATAAAAGCTGTTGAAGATAAAGCAGGATTTACTAAAGGAGGACATAGTAATAAAGCATTACTTGATATCCTACAAAGACTATCCAGAGATGAGTTATTTCAATTTTCTGAAGAAGAATTATTTGAAATTTCAATGGGCATTTTATCCCTAGCTAACAATCCTAAAATAAAACTTTTTATAATAAAAGACAAAAATAATAGCTTTGCAAACTGTATAATTTTTATCCCAAAAGATTTAGCAAGTACTGAATTGGCAAATAAAATGAGCTATATTTTAGAACAAATGCTCAAAGGTCAGGTTGTTAATCACCATTATAACATGCTAAATGAATACAACCTTGTCAGGCTACAATTTATACTAAAAGCACAAAATAATCACTTCAATGACATATCAGAATTAGAAATTGAAGAAAGGTTAATAGCTGCATCCAGAAAGTGGGAACATAAGTTACAAGACGTTATGTGTTGTAATTTAGGATCAATCAATCCTTTCTTACACTATCTAACAGCATTTCCACCAAGTTACCATGAGTACTTCAACCCTAAAAGTGCATATCACGATATTATTAAGCTAGAACAAGTACACAAGTACAATACAAGTGAAGCAGATTTATATTTAATAAAAAATAGTGTACATTACCAATTAAAAATATATATCCCCCAAGAAAGTAATTTACAACTTTCAAAAATATTAAGCATAGTAAATAAGATGGGGACCAGCATACTTTTACATCATAGTCATACCATTACAGCCAAAACTACCATATATTTACATCACTTCATATTGTCAAATACCAAACAATCGTTCAACCATCAGAATATAAAACAACAATTTGAAACTACATTAAAAAAAGTATTTGCTAAAGAAATAGAAAATGATTACTTCAACAGCTTAATTATCTTAGCAAGCCTGCACTGGAAAGAAGTAATGCTAATCAGAGCACTAAGTAGGTATTTAAAACAAATATCTTTTAACTATAGTCAAATTTATATTCAAAAAGTTGCTACAAAATATCCAAAGGTTATATTTTATTTCATCAAATTATTTGAATCTAGATTTAACCCAGAACTAAATAACAGTCAAGAATCTGCCTCTATAAAGGAAAAAATTAATGACTTACTCTCAACAGTAACAGACGTAGTACATGATCACATTCTACGGTGCATATACGCACTTATCCTAGCGATTTTACGTACAAACTATTACAAAGAAAAAGAATACTTATCCATAAAATTAGATTCAAGCAAGGTACCAAACATACCATTACCATGTCCATTCAGAGAAATATACGTATATTCGAACTCATTTGAAGCTATACACTTGCGAGGCGGTAAAGTTGCACGTGGAGGAATTAGGTGGTCCGACAGAACAGAAGATTTTCGTACAGAAATACTTGGATTAATGAAAGCACAGATGACAAAAAACTCCGTAATTGTTCCAGTAGGATCTAAAGGAGGATTTACCTTAAAACGTGCACCTAAAAATCCTACCCTACTTAAAAACACTGCTATTGAATGTTATAAAAACTTCTTAAGGGGAATATTAGATATTACAGATAATATTATTGATGACAAGTATATAACACCCGACCACATAATAAAATATGATGATTATGATCCATATTTAGTAGTTGCAGCAGATAAAGGAACAGCAACATTCTCTGATTATGCAAATGAGATTTCGGAAGAATATAACTTTTGGTTAGGAGATGCATTTGCATCTGGCGGATCAATAGGATTTGATCACAAAAAAATTGGAATTACAGCTAAAGGAGCATGGGTCGCTGCACAAAGACACTTTTGGCTTATGGATAAAGACATATATACTGAACCATTTACAGTTATCGGTATTGGAGATATGTCTGGAGATGTATTTGGAAACGGCATGTTATTATCTGATAAAATACATTTAGTTGGAGCTTTTGATCATAAGAATATCTTCATTGATCCATCACCTAATCCTGAACAAAGTTTCTTAGAGCGTAAGCGTCTTTTTCAACTACCTGGTTCTTCATGGGAAGACTACAATAAAGATTATATTTCACAAGGCGGAAAAGTCTTTAGTAGAAATTCCAAAATATTAGATTTAACTCCTGAAATTAAAAACCTGCTTAATATTACAGAAGATCAAGTATCTCCAAGTACTCTTATTACATACCTACTTAAAGCAGAAGTTAACATGATATGGAATGGAGGAATAGGCACATATATTAAATCCTCACAAGAAAGTAATGCCGTAGTTGCAGATAAAGCTAACGACCTTTTAAGAGTGAATGGATGCGAAGTAAGAGCAGCAATGATAATAGAGGGTGGTAATCTCGGAGCCACACAACTTGGAAGAATAGAATATGCACGTAATGGAGGTAAAATCAACACAGATTTTACTGACAATTCCGGTGGAGTAATCTGTTCTGACTTTGAAATTAATATAAAAATATGCCTAAGATTAGCAATAAAGAATAACTTCATTTCCCTATCAGAACGTAATAAAATCCTAGATGACATAATGCATGATGTACCATCGATGGTTCTTGAATCTCATAACAAACTAGAAACAAAAGCTCTAATGCTAGAATGTATACAAGCTCAAGATAGGATAGAACAGCACCACAGACTATTAAAATACTTGGAGAAAACTAAAATTTTGAATAGAGAAATAGAGTTTTTACCAAGTGATGAAGATATAATCAAAATGAGTTCTGAAAAAAAAGGTTTTACCTGTCCCCAAATTGCTATTCTAATTGCATATACCAGAATGTTCTTAAAGAATGAAGTCATGGTGTCGAATATCTTTAACCATTCAAGTAGCCTATCAAATCTATACGAATCTCAGTATCTGTTATCCTATTTCCCCCAATATATAAAAGATAATTTTGCTCCTTACATAAGACAACATCCTTTAAAAAAAGAAATTCTAGTAACGTGTATAGTAAACGATATAGTCAATAGGATGGGATGTACTTTTGTAAATCACATCATTGAAAATATTGGTATCACAGTAGAAAATGTAATAAAAATATATGTCATCATAACTCATATATACAATCTATATGAAGTATGGGAAGCACTAGACGCATTAGACAGTAAAATTCATATCAACACATACACTTCCCTTATTAGAGAAGTACAAAGATTTGTTGGACAAACAACTTTTTGGTTTATAAGAAATTCGTCTAAATTTGCAAATATTGATACACAGTTAAAAGAACTATCATCACAAATAAATGTAATTGAAGAAAATATCACTAGTATTTTGTACAATGAGTATTTAGAAGTATATAACAATACCTTCTCTTCTTTAACTAAATATAATATAGACAAATCAGTAATAAAAAAGATTACTGCATTAAAATTTCTTACTGTATCTTTTGATATCATACATCTTACAAATAGTGCTGATTTACCAATATTAACTGTAGGAAAACTATACTTTCAATTAAGATCACTATTAAATTTCAGTCGTATAAGAGAACTAGCAAGGCATATAGAATCAAATTCTTCATATTGGCAACGCATTGCTATTAGAAACTTACTCGACGAATTAAATGATTATCAATATATAATAACAGAAAATATTATAAGACAAGCAAAGCCCACTTTATCATTAGCACTCAAATTAGATAAAAATTGCAATATAATAAACGACATAATTCAAGAATGGTATAACAAAAATCAAGATAAACTAAATAGATATTACAACTTTTTAAATGACATAAATACAAACCAACTTGATCTAAGTAAGCTAATGCTAATAATAAAATCACTTGATATGTTCATTAGGTAAAGTAATTGTAATGTTTGGTATAGGTATATCGGAAATTATTGTAATAATTCTAGTAGCATGTTTGGTAATTGACCCAAAAAAGTTACCTTTCTTAGCTAAAAACTTAGGATTCTATTACAGAAAGTTTATAGAAATAAAGGAAGAAATTTTTCATTATTTAAAAAAAATTTGTATTAATGACACAGAAGATAGCAATAAAAATATAGTTATTAAAAAGATAATAGGAAATGATGGAAAAACATATGATAGCTATGTAACAAAAAATGACCCTGAAAAAAAAGAAGACTTATGACTGCCAAAGTATTAATAGTAGATGATTTAGCTGCAAATATAAAGTTACTGCAAGCTAAACTAGTTAATGAATATTACAATGTACTAACTGCAACAAACGGCATGGATGCCATACAAATTGCTCAAGAAAAACATCCTGATATAATACTACTAGATGTAATGATGCCAGAAATGGATGGTTTTGAAACTTGTAAAAGATTAAAATCAGACCCTGCAACCATACATATTCCAGTAGTTATGGTAACAGCTCTTGACAATACTTCAGACAATAGAGCTACTGGTCTTAGCCATGGTGCTGATGACTTCTTGACAAAACCTATCAACGATATTGCATTATTTGCACGAATTAGATCATTAACAAGATTTAAGATGGTAATAGATGAGTTAAGATTACGGTGCAAGACAAACACTGAAATGAGTGTATTAAATGATAGAATAATGAATTATGCTAATAAAATAGAAGATGCTAATATCTTAATCGCAGATGAAGATACACTGAGGTCTGAACACATAAATAACATATTACAAAAATCCTTCCAACAGACTGTAGTTTCACACAATATAGAACAAGTTCTGAATTTAAGTAATATAGAAAATTATGATCTCATGATTATCGACTTAGAGTTTTCTGGAGATGGATTAAGGCTCTGCTCACATCTACGCAATAAGATTGAAACACGTTATACACCAATTCTAGTATTACTTGATGAAAATGAAGATACAAAATTACTTACCAAAGCATTTGATATAGGAATTCATGACTATATAACCACTCCAGTAGATAGTAACGAACTCATTGCAAGAGTTAATGTACAAGTAAAAAGGAAACGATATCAAGATGCATTAAGAATTAACGTAGATACTAATATGACAATGGCAATAACTGATCCTCTTACTGGATGTTTCAATAGACGTTATTTTGACATGCATTTTCATAACATGATAACTGAATCACTATGTAAAGATAAGACTTTATCCTTAATGATATTAGACATTGATCATTTTAAAGAAGTCAACGACACATTTGGTCATACTGTTGGAGATGAATTATTAAAAGAATTCAAAAACAGAGTATCTGACAATATACGTATAACAGATTTATTAGCAAGATTTGGAGGTGAAGAATTTGTTATTGTGCTACCTGACACAGACATAAATATAGCATATCAAACAGCCTTAAGGATACTCTCTTTAGTAGGAAATACACCTTTTAAAACTAGCATCGGAGATATACACAAAACCGTAAGCATTGGTATAACAGAAATGTTACATTCCGATGTTAATAACATTAAAGAGCTAATAGACAGAGCTGATAAATGTTTATATGAAGCAAAAAACACAGGAAGAAATAAAATTGTCACTGATCCTATAATAGACACACAATAACAGTATATCAATTACATAGCTACTAACTGCTAAATATTAGCATAAAGGTAATATTCTTATTACTTTTATTATGTTTCATATAACAACAAGCAAGTTTTAGCATAAACATTAATCATTAATAACACAGAAAAATTTAATACAGATAAAATCCTAATGCGAAAATTTAAAATAGAAATTTTAAATTATATGAAATATAAAAAACAATTATATCAATCAAGTAAATAATAAATAAATTAGCTATTGAATTTTTATTTAATCAATGACTTATACATTTTTTATCAACAAATCTTTTAGCAATACGATAAAGTACAATAGTATAACCTAGTTACACTAAATAACATCATAACCTCCCTCCATAGAATAAACTATCATACAAATAGCATGTTTATAATACGCATTGCAAAAGTATATTTTGTACTTCACTCAACTCAAATTTGACCGACAAGATACTTCTTTCTTTGTATAGATATATCAAAAAACTCTCAAATGGGTATATATGTCTATATGATTACATATTACATCTGTCACTATTAAAAATAAACCATTCTTTCCTTCATACAAACAGACTATTGATCGTTATTTAGTAAATTTAGATTTAAATAATCTTATACAATTAAACATAACATCTAGATATTTTGTGACAGATTTTACTGTAGTTGAAAGACATTTGTTCTTAATACCTGCTAATGTTCTGATCAACATTACTTCTTCCCAGTGCAGACTTTGCTAACATGATCAAACCTTTGGAAGTAATTGTTCTCTATTTCTTCAGCAAATACTCTCTTAGTGTTGTTTTATATTGTTACAGTTAAAAGATCAGCATTACATCACTTATAAATAATATTATTAATATTAAGGAAACAATAATATATATAACCTCTTAAACATAATACATACACACAATTCAAGCAAAACATTAAGCTATAGAATAAAACTTTTTACTTAATAAATCTCTTTATTCTTAACTACTTCTAATACTCGGTAATTACTTACTGCATATCATAAATATCATAATCAATATTCAAACAAGTTAAAAAAACATAATACACATACACAATTCAAATAAAACATTAAGCTATAGAATAAAATTCTTCACTTAATAAATCTCTTTATTCTTAATTACTTCTAATACTCGGTAATTACCTACTGCATATCATAAATATCATAATCAATATTCAAACAAGTTAAAAAAACATAATACATACACACAATTCAAGCAAAACATTAAGCTATAGAATAAAACTTTTCACTTAATAAATCTCTTTATTCTTAACTACTTCTAATACTCGGTAATTACTTACTGCATATCATAAATATCATAATCAATATTCAAACAAGTTAAAAAAACATAATACACATACACAATTCAAGCAAAATATTAAGCTATAGAATAAAATTCTTCACTTAATAAATCTCTTTATTCTTAATTACTTCTAATACTCGGTAATTACCTACTGCATATCATAAATATCATAATCAATATTCAAACAAGTTAAAAAAACATAATACACATACACAATTCAAATAAAACATTAAGCTATAGAATAAAACTCTTCACTTAATAAATCTCTTTATCCTTAACTACTTCTAATACTCGGTAATTACCTACTGCATATCATAAATATCATAATCAATATCTAAACAAGTTAAAAAACATAAGATATGGTACAATTCAATCTTACAAACATACGAATACAAATTTAATGATATAATCAGAATATGCTTATAATAATCCTTCCAATTGTAGAATCATATCCCGCATGTGAGATGGCATAGGTATAGTTACCAATATCTCTTTACCTTCTATACTAATAGATAAAAAATACGCATGTAGTTGTAAGTAATTACTTGTTATATTATCACAAACTTTTCCATATTTCACATCGCCAATAATCGGACATCCAATATGTGAAAGATGTATTCTTATCTGATGTTTTCTTCCAGTAATCGGCTGTAAATCTAACAATCCAATGTTATGCGGTAGCTTCTTTAGTATAGAAAATATAGTAATAGCATGTTGTTCAAACAATATATCCCGCTGAATTTTTCCATCTAAAGAAAC
This sequence comes from Ehrlichia ruminantium, assembly GCF_009728835.1. Classification (GTDB taxonomy): domain Bacteria; phylum Pseudomonadota; class Alphaproteobacteria; order Rickettsiales; family Anaplasmataceae; genus Ehrlichia; species Ehrlichia ruminantium_B. The sequence goes on along the minus strand of NZ_CP033455.1, from coordinate 533,910 downwards.
ATTACATTTCTTCCTCATAATAGGATAATCAATTTTACCTACATCATTGTCAGGCATCCCACGTGTCAAGGCTAAATACTTTTTTTTCACTTTCCTATTTTTAAATTCATGCATAATTAATCTAGATACCCTAACATTACGTGCTAACACTAAAATTCCACTAGTATTTTTATCTAATCTATGAACTATTTTCATAGATTCTCCAACTCTAATATTATCCAATACATCACTAATACTGACTTTAACTTTGGTACCACCCTGAACAGATACACCAGAAGGTTTATTGATAATCAATACATTATCATCTTCATACAAAACATTATCACAAATTAATTTCACTAAGGATTCACTAGCAAATTTGCAAACTTTTCTACTTTTTTTTTCCTTACTAATTATATATTCATTTTGTACAAAAATTACATCACCTACACTAAGCTTTGTACTAGATTTTACTCTCAAACTATTAAGCAAAATTATCCCATTACGCAGAAACTTTTCAACTAATGATTGAGGAATATCTAACTCTTTTCTGATAAACCTATCTACTCTAACATCCTGATGATCCTGTCCTATAGTATAATATTTACCCATCAATTTTTACAATTAATATAAAAATTATTACAACACATCACGTCAATTTTGCTCATGAAAAATTATCAACATTATACAACAATTTTGTTCACCTTATAGATCAATTTTAGATATATCATCAGTTATAAAACAATACATATCTATATCTATACATAGGCAACTACTATTAACCAACACACCTAAATAAATACAAAAACTTTCACAATCTTACTTAGTATACAAGATTAACTTCAGATACAATACCACTTACAATAACTATTAGATATAAATACAGTATACAACAAATGTACATACATGCAGCCCTATACACTAACAAATACACCAGTTGATCAGTATACTACCAACTAATAATATTATTACCTAAATAATTAAAATCATTATACAATTAATATATAAGTACAGCTCTGACAATTTTTACTAAACATCTTATCACTAATTTACAAATAACCAAATTGAATAAAACTGCTATAAAAAAGCTCAAAAACACTCTTTATTAATTACATAAATACAGATAATATGAGGAATATATAGATTAATTAAACTATTACTTTTAATCTTGTACCCCTTAATAAAACATATATTACTCTTCCCTACACTAAAAAATATGTAATAAGTACATATATCAAAGCATACCATTTTTATAATTAACACACTATATTAACAATAGTAAATTACCTAACAAATTAAAATGAGTATACTATTGTGCTTATCAGATTATAAAATTATTCTCTTACATAAGCAAATTAAACAGGAATTTAACATTAACAAATAAACCGGCACTGAAAACAATAAAGTTACCCTATACTTTCACTTTATCTACTATTATCACAAACCTTTTTTGTTAAATAATCACATAAAGTAAAGTTACTAGCTATGAATAAACCATGATCACACATAACTTTACCTTTACTTTCTTCAATAAACAACTTACCCACTGCTGCTTGATATTTGTTAATATTAGAATACACTAGTGCATCATAAGATCCTGAACACAAATAAGAAAACCCCAAAGCCATAGATCCCATAGCACGTATTATCACAGCTTGAGAACTAAGCTGACTATCAATTACATTAACATTAGAATGTGTAATAATAAAATCAATAACAGTTCTACTAATACTTTGTTTATTCCCCACATGCATTTTTATATAACGAGACTGTACATTCTCTGAAAAAGCTCCTACTCCTTTTTCTACATAAAACGTTTCCTTAAGTATTGGTGCATCTATAATAGCAGCAATTGGCTCACCATGACGAAAAAACGCAATTAATGTAGCAAAATATGGTAAGTAATTTATAAAATTAGTTCTACTATCTATTGGGTTAACAAACCAAAAATTTTCACCAACATCAGATACATCCCTGCTATCATCAAAAATCATTCCATAATCTCTTCTATAGTTATATAACCCTTCAGTGATGATTTTTTTTGATCTTAAATAAGCAGATCGTGTAAAATTACTTGCAGCCATATAAGAAGACTGCATATATCTAATTTCACTAAAATCCCTAACCAAAGCCCTAGATGATTGCCTTACTGACTTTAGCATAATATTAGTAGTAGAAGAAAAAATTACAGACATCTATATACCCCTTTTATCACCTTTTTCATAAGATACAACCATCCCACATCTACTACACAATTCAATCACTGCCACATACTTTATTCATATTTACTCCCAACAAACATGAATAAAATAAGTAAATAAATTTAATAACGCTAAAATAATGTATTCTGCCATAAAAATATATTATTCTTTTGCTCGCTCATAATAACTATCATCTGGAGTGTAAACAACTATTCTATCACCAGGCTTAATAAAAGTAGGAACACTAATACGCTGATTATTTTCTAACATCGCAACTTTATATGAAGAAGAAGATACGGTTTGACCTTTTATCACAGCTTCAGTTTCGACCACTTGAAGAGTAACATAATCTGGAACTTTCGCGGATATAATCTCCCCATTGTAAGACAACAATGTAATTATCATATTATCTTGTAAATATATACTCTTCTCCCCTAATATATCTTTATTAATTGTAATCTGTTCATAATTTCCAAGGTGCATTATAGTAAGCATTGAACTATCACTATAAATATATTGATAATCAGCCTCATCAAGAATAGCTCTCTTTATGTCACCATCTGCACGAAACCTCTCATACTGTTTGGCTCCAGTTTTAAGATTCTTCATCTCAGCTTGTATATAAGCACCACCTTTGCCTGGCTGAGTATGCATAATTTTCACTACTAAATATAAAGCATTATTATGTTCGAGCACATAACCAGGCCTGATATCACTTCCTCTTTCCGCCATTTCCTATTAAATATTAAGTATAACTGCGAAATTCTATTCTTAAAGAATAAGTATTTCAAGAAAAATAAACAGATAGTAACAATATCAATTTCAATAATATTAATCTTACTATGTTATACCAATTACATATTCTACATTACCTTAACATTCACCACTCATTACATTAAATACATATAATTCTGTCTTAATAATGAGATACATTAACATCAAAATATCTATAGGTATAGTAAACTTTGATACATTTAATAATGCATCATAATAAAGATCAATAAAATAACTGGCAATTTTATATAGATCTGAAATCAGATTGCTATAATTCTAATAGTAAATTTACACATGCTAAATCCACTTAATACTTTATACAAGATTCATATTATAAACATCAGTAAAATTCCCTTATATAATTTCTATATATATGACCCTCAAATTCTATATAAATATAGAATTTTCACATTTTAATTAATATGTTACATTGCTTATATAATTCATCATAATAGCTACCCACAACAATCTACTTTTATATTATAAAAATATGATAAATTTTGAGCTAACAACACAAAATCTATACACTAGAGAAAAGTTATTAGAACTAGATAATATATTTCTATCATATTTACAATCTCATGATAAAAGTTTATATCAAACACTAATCTCAGCACGACAAGGTAACACTAATCATAATAATACATCATGTATAATAGAACTTTCATATGTAGTTGAAGATTTTATATCACAATTGTTCAATATTGAAGATGAAGTAATACTACAACAAAACATCCATAAAGAATTTATTGAAATATACAAATGTAAAAGACTATTCGTACAACGTTATGCTTTAAAAAAATATCCCAACATTAATAACTTGAATATAGAAGAAATCACAAATAAAATTTCTCAAATTTTTTCACTACCAATTCAAGAAAAAGAATTCTCTCAAAAAGTACTATTATGGTTTGAAAATCAAGAACAATATGGAACAGATTTAGACATTGCAGCTCAGTACGCTGCATATATGGTACATTCTCAAGCAAATAATAATATTTTATTTAGTACTCCTAATAAAATAGATTTTCACAACTTAGTACCTGTCAAGATAAAGAACATACACAAATCAGATGTAATGACATCAAAACATATTAAATACAGAGATGGATTTAATCTTACTCATAAACCACCTATTTTATACCAAGCATTAAATAATACCCATTACTGTATATTTTGTCATAAACAAAACAAAGATAGTTGTTCAAAAGGCTTATTAGAAAATAACCATTCATTCAAAAAATCAATCCTATCTACTGAATTACATGGATGTCCTTTAGAAGAAAAAATATCAGAAATGAATTTCGTTAAATCTCAAGGATATCCCATAGCAGCATTAGCAATTGTAATGATTGACAACCCATTATGTGTGCTAACAGGACATCATATTTGTAATGATTGTACTAAATCATGTATTTATCAAAAACAAGATCCTGTCGATATACCATTAATTGAAACTCAAGTAATAGATAATGTATTGACTCTAAGTTACGGATTTGAGGTATATTCACTACTTACCAGATGGAATCCTATAAATTTTAAACGTCCATTACCACACACTCACACAAAGAAAAATGTACTAGTAGTAGGCTTAGGACCAGCAGGAATCAATTTATCACACCATTTACTTAATGACGGACATACTGTTGTAGCAATAGATGGTTTAAAAATTGAACCTTTACCTCAACATATTTCAGGAATAACTCAATTTGGAGAAAGAACACAATTTAATCTAATCAAAAACGTAAAAAAAGAACTGTACGAAAATTTAAGTGAAAGAACACCTTATGGATTTGGAGGAGTTTCTGAATACGGTATTACAGTAAGATGGAATAAAAACTATTTAAAAATAGCAAGATTAATACTTGAAAGAAGAGAAAATTTCGTAATGCATGGAGGAGTAAGGTTCGGAAGCACAATCACAACACAAAATGCTTTTGATATAGGATTTCATCATATTGCGCTTGCTACTGGATCAGGTAGTCCAAATCTTATTTACCTAAAAAACTCACTAGCACGTGGAGTACGTACAGCATCAGATTTTTTAATGTCTTTACAACTAACTGGCTCCGCCAGGAATAATGCTATTGCAAATTTACAAATTAGAATGCCAATTATTGTAATAGGTGGAGGACTTACAGCAATTGATGCAGCAACAGAAGCTCTTGCATACTATCCAGTACAAGTAGAAAAATTCTTATTTAGATACGAAACATTAGTAAAAACATATGGTAAATCTTACATAGAAAAAAATTGGACAGAAGAAGAAAAAAATATAGCAAATGAGTTTTTAAATCATGCAATACAAATCAGAAATGAAAGAATATTATCCAATACAGAAAATAGACACCCACAAATCATGGAACTATTAAAATCATGGGGAGGAGTTACTATAGTTTATAGAAATAACCTAATTGATTCTCCAAGTTATAGATTAAATAGCGAAGAAATAAAAAATGCACTAGCAGAAGGAGTATATTTCATAGAATGTTTACAACCATATGAAATAATACTCGATAATTACAATCACATCAGTAATATCAAGTTCACCAGCAAAGATAATAATAAAAAAACACTCCCAGCAAGAACTATTATATTAGCTACAGGAACTAAACCAAATTTAACTAGTATACAAGAAAGTCAACAGTTGTCGTCATTAAATAAAGATTTCATTCATACTTTTGATTTAGAAGGTAATAGTAGAGACATAATCTCATCATCTAAATTCACAAAAAAAGACAGTATATTCATATCTACCGATAGAAAAATCAGTATTTTTGGAGACTTACATTTACCATATAGAGGAAGTGTAGTGAAAGCCATGGCAAGTGCTAAAAATGGATATCCCACTATAACACAATTATTAAAAGAATACTCACAGAAAAAAGATGATTGCTTTCTCAAAACAGTAAATCACCTGCTAAAGGCGTATATACTAGATGTAGAATATCTAACAAAAAATATAACAAAACTTACCATTTTAGCACCTTTAGCAGCAGCTAACTTTAAACCTGGTCAATTCTATAGATTACAAAATTTTGAATATAATAGCCTAAATATAGAAAACACCAAATTATCTATAGAAAGTTTAGCATTAACAGGAGTATCTGTTGATAAAGATAAAGGAACAATCTCAACTATAGTATTAAATGCAGGAGGATCTAGTCATCTATGCAATTATCTTAAAAAAAACGAACCTATCATTTTTATGGGACCAACCGGCACACCGACAGAAATTCCTAGTAATAAAAATGTCATGTTAATAGGTGGAGGAGTAGGAAATGCTGTTTTATTTTCAATAGGTCAAGCACTATTATCACATAACTGTAAAGTTTTATATTTTGCAGGATATAAAAAAACAGAAGACATCTTTGAACCATCTTCTATTGAAAAATCATCAAGTAATGTTATATGGTGCTGTAATGAAAAAAGAATAGAACCAAGAAGAACACAAGATCAGTCTTATCATGGCAATATTATTGAAGCCATTGAACAATATCAAAACCATACATCACAAGGCACTAACATACCACTACATTCCATAGACAGAATTATCATGATTGGATCAAGTCACATGATGGATGCCGTATCCTATGCTATATTTAATCAATATCGTCATTTTTTCAAACAAGATATAAAAGTTATTGCCTCTATTAATTCTCCTATGCAATGCATGATGAAAGAAATATGTGCTCAGTGTTTACAAAAACACATCAATCCAATTACAAAAGAAGAATATTTTATATACAGTTGTAAAAACCAAGACCAACCTGCAGATTATGTAGATTTCAAGTTCCTACATGACAGGTTAAAACAAAATACATTACATGAAAAATGTACAGCACAATGGGTAAACTATTGTCTAACAAAACTATCAATACATGATACAAAATAAATTTTAACGTTAAATAATCAACAAAATTGTATGTAAGCCATCAACACAATTTACAATTTCCAGACTATGTAGATTTCAAGTTCCTACACGACACATTAAAGCAAAATACATTACATGAAAAATGTACAGCACAATGGGTAAATTATTGTCTAGCAAAACTATCAATACATGATACAAAATAAATTTTAATGTTAAATAATCAACAAAATTGTATGTAAGCCATCAACACAATTTACAATTTCCAGACTATGTAGATTTCAAGTTCCTACATGACAGGTTAAAACAAAATACACTACATGAAAAATGTACAGCACAATGGGTAAATTATTGTCTAGCAAAACTATCAATACATGATGCAAAATAAATTTTAATGTTAAATAATCAACAAAATTGTATATAAGCTATCAATATCATTTAGGATTTGCAGACCATGTAGATTTCAAGTTTCTACACGACAAATTAAAGCAAAATACACTACATGAAAAATGTACAGCACAATGGGTAAATTATTGTCTAGCAAAACTACCAATACATGATACTAAATAAATTTTAATGTTAAATAATCAACAAAATTGTATATAAGCTATCAATATCATTTAGGATTTGCAGACTATGTAGATTTCAAGTTCCTACACGACACATTAAAGCAAAATACACTACACAAAAAACATACAATACAATCGTAAGCTACTACTTAGATATCAATCCAAAACCTGTTTACTGACTATAAAAAAGTAACAAAAAATACATCAGCATTCCTTTTCTGTATATAAAAACACCCTAAAAACAAAAATGTGAGAAACCGAGAACAGAGTTTTCAAACAAACACAATATTATAGCTGATAAATTCACACTTAGACAAAACTACAACATAACCACATATACCTATTAATAAAATATTCGTTCAAAATAAAAGTGTAAAAAGTAGCAAATATTAATTAACTCATAGAATAAAAAAAAGATCATTCTAAAAAAAGAATTCAACTTTAACTTAAATATTTTACAATAAAATAACTTGGATCCAGCAACTATCTAGAATAAAAATACAATCTATAAACATATTTCTTTAGCATTATCAAGTACTATAAGATAACTACTAACAAGAAAAATTGTCATTAGTATCTACACAATTATATCACTGCAAAGAACTTCATGATTATTTTAATATAAAAACAGATACCTACAACAGCACACTGAAAATAAATTACAGCATTTATGCACTCTAAATAAACATATACTCAAAAGAAATCCGATATCATGATACACAAGAAGTTAGATTACAACAAATTTCCTTATAATACTTAATACACTCATGAAATTATATTGGGAATCGAGGAAAGCTCAACATTAGCTATATTTAAAACACTAACATAACAGTTATTATGTAACACTTTACATAACATACTACAAATATTATATTTACTACTGTTAGTATAGGTTTTAAGCATCCAATAGCACTACTCAATTGAAGCATAATATATATATCAAAAACATACCTTTTAATATATAAATACTAACATTCAATACATAACAAATAATGATTCACCTATAAATAGGTACCATATTAAATATTAATTGCATAAAATATTGCAATGTATATAATTCCTAAAAAAGCCTGAGGTTAAGTAATGTTCTGTAATGTAATTCATAACATCCATAAGGAAGGGTATATAATTATAATGATATCTTTTCTTTTATCTTGTATAGGTTTTGCAGTTTCTTGTAGTTTAGGTATAACATTCCTATTCATATCATTGTTATGTATATATTTCTTTCGTGATCCTGTACGTGTTGTCCCTGAAGGAGATAATTTAATTACTAGCCCAGCCGATGGTACAATACTAGATATTAAGGAAGTTAATTCACCTATAGATTCTTCAACACAAGTAGTGTGCATTAGTATCTTTTTAAATGTATTAAATGTTCATGTAAATCGAATTCCTGTATCTGGTATTATTAAGTCTACTGAATATATACCTGGGAGGTTTATATCAGCTTCACTTGATAAGTCAAGTGAGCTAAACGAAAGGCAAAGATTAATAATAGAATCTAATGTTAATCATTATACAATTGTTGTAGATCAGATTGCAGGGTTAATAGCACGACGCATAGTATGTAACGCTTATAAAGGTCAAAATGTTAACTCTGGAGAAAGATTTGGTATTATTAGGTTCGGTAGTCGGGTTAATTTGTATTTGCCACCAAACATTCACATATCAGCATTCAAGGGACAGACAGTAATTGCTGGAGAAACTATATTGGGATATTTAGAAGATTCTCCAAAGAAATTATTAACAGTAAAACCCATATAATATGAAAGAAGAGCAAGGTAGCAAATTTTTTCCTATCGCAAGGTTATTTCCAAATGTAGTCACTTTGTTAGGTTTATGTGCTGGCTTAACTTCTATAAAATTTACATTCACTGGGAAATGGGAATCGGCAATTGTATTTATCATCATAGCAGCAGTTATAGATGGTATGGATGGTAGGATTGCAAGGTTACTTAATTCTACTAGTGGATTTGGCGCTCAGCTTGATTCTTTTGCAGATTTTCTAAATTTTGGTGCTGCTCCAGCATTTTTACTATATTTTTGGTCTCTCAAACAAATCAAAGTAATAGGATGGATGTTAGTAATGACATTTGTAATATGCATGTCAATAAGACTTGCAAGATTCAATATGTCCTTATACGAAGAAAAGGAGTTAGATTGGCATAAATTTTTTTTTGTAGGAGTACCTGCTCCATTAGGAGCAATATTATCCTTAATTCCTGTAATGCTTACTTTTTATTTTCACGATAATCATTGGTTAGTTGAAAATTTATCAGATCATCACAAGATAGCGGTATATTTTGCCATTATTGCATTTTTATCAGTAAGTAATATTCCTACCTTTTCTGCAAAACATTTATACATACCAAAAAACTTAATTTATATCTTTATTGTATTTTTAGGTATATTTATTGTATTCGCAATAACAAAACCATGGTTAACATTTCCGGTAGTTGGAATAATGTATATACTATCAATCCCGATAAGTAGCATAGTATATATATACCTCATGTACAAAAATAAAAACAAGAAATAGTTATGGTTAGATTAGTTAGATCATAATCATATGATAAGTTTTAGATTTACAGATTTCTTCCCTTATATTCTACATGCACTAGATTTTGTTTCAAGTATTAGAATGTTTAATATTCCATTGATTATCTTATGGATAATATTTCTAGGGATATTTTGTACTTTAAGGTTTAAATTCATTAATATAAAACTTTTTAAGCACGCTTTATATATCTTAATTAACCCATCTCATAACAAATCTAATAACACTATCTCTAATATACAAGCATTTATTACTGCAATATCTGGAACTATAGGATTAGGCACAATTTCAGGAGTAGTAATAGCAGTTTCTACTGGAGGACCAGGTGCTGTACTATGGATGGTAATCATAGGAATGTTAGGTATGTCAATAAAATTTGCAGAAGTCACATTAGGATTTAAGTATCGCGTGTTAATGAAAGAATGCAGCATAGGCGGTCCATTTCAATATATAAGATACGGCTTATCTGGACTAGGCTTAATTAAAACAGGTAAAGTACTATCATACATATACGCTGTAATCATGATAATAGCCATGTCCTTTGGAGGAATATCATTCCAATCAAATCAAGCAACTGTATTATTAAGCAACACTTTTAGCCAAGTAGATAGTAGCATTATAACTCTAATACTCACTGTACTAAGTGGATTAGTAATAGTAGGAGGAATAACACGAATCGCACAAGTAATGACTAAATTATCCCCTATTATGGTTATACTATATATTACTATATGTATATTAGTTATTATAGGCCATATAGATCAATTAATTCCCACATTTAAAATAATGTTTGATGATATGATACATGGTAACAGCATAGCTGGAGGAATAACAGGATCCTTAATAGCAGGAGTTAGAAGATCAGTTTTCGCAAATGAAGCCGGGATTGGAACATCTCCTATAATACATGCATCCACACATGAAACTGAACCTATAAGAGTAGGATGTATAGCTATGCTTGAGCCATTTATTGACACAGTAATAGTATCATTTATCACAGGAATAGTAATCACATTAACTGGATCATATACACTAAGCAATAGTCATAGCATTATTGAAATTAAGAATATATTTTCTAATATTTGTCCAATTTGTGAGTATGTTATATTTCCATTTATCGTATTTGCTTTTGGATTTTCTTCAATCATAACTTATTCTTATTATTGCGAAATATCCTGGAAATACATATTAAAAAGCAATTATAGTATTATACCATGCCGCATATTAATTATCATTATCATTATAACTAGCGGATTATCAAAAAATGTGATTTCAATATCACAATTAGGAGACCTACTTTTCATATTTTTAACAATACCTAATGGATTAACTATAATATTATTAAGCAAAGATATAAATAAAGAACTTAATTTATATTTACAAAAAATAAAAACTTAACCACACTATACTCCCTATATAAACTCAATAAGCTAATTAAAAACTACCAGTAAATATTACCACGACCCTATAGTTAGGAACTTTGTTTCTTTACTTTCTATAATATCTAATAAACCAGTTATAAAGATTCTTAAATAAAAATCACAATCTGACAATTATAGTTATTTCTATTAAATCATTACTATGATAACAAATATTACACAGTCAATAATATCCTTTCACAAAGTTCACCTAAAGATCAATTGAAGCTTACATTTTCCAATAAGATTTTAGTAATATAAAAATAACTACTGAATAGCTAATCTAAGTAACATAGGATATATACTCATTAATGTTAATCAAACAAATAACACCTATATTTAAAATACCTGCTATTACCAACACCAATAATAAAAGAAGATGTATATAGTTATTAACATTGAATATTATCAACAAATCAATATTTATCTATAAAATTTATTGTCAACTTACTTCTCTATTACTAGATTATCATAAATATTAATATATTTAAGTACTGTACATTAAAACAGTAAGGTACAATTACAATTTTAAATGGATAAAAAGTTTAAAATATATTTAACATTGCTTTATTGATTTAAAAAAAGCTATATGCTACACTGAAAATCATTAAGTACTCACACTTAGACAATATGTTAGAAATTCGCAATTTAGTGCTAGCTGTAGCTTTATCTGTGTTGATTATGATGGGGTGGAGATTTGTATATGAAAAGTTTTTTACAGTACAGCAACATATTGTAGAAGATGAAGATTCCAGTTCGATGATTCCAGAAGTTGATAATATACTCACATATAGGCCACGTAATGAGATTATAAACAGCAATTCTAATCTACGTGTTAAACTATCAAATAAAAAGATCAATGGATCCATTTCATTAAAAGGTGCACAACTTGATGACCTAGTATTTAAAAATTACCATATTACACCAGATAATAATTCCGATGGAATAATCTTACTATCACCAGAAAATACAGAAAGTGTTTACTTTATAGAATTTGGATGGATAGATCCACAGCATAAAATAGCTGTACCTAACCAGTCATCTGTTTGGATATCAGATAAGTCTGTTTTGTCCCCAGATAATACCGTCACTTTAACATGGGATAATCAACAAGGTGTGATATTTCAAATCAAAGTTACTCTTGACAATTATTACATGTTTAAAATAGAACAAATTATCATTAACAATACTGATAATACTATCAATTTAATTCCCTATGGGAGAATCAATCGGTCGAGACATAATACAGGAAAATCTTACTGGATTTCACATGAGGGAGCTGTAGGAAGTTTTGGTAATACACTAAAGGAATGGACATATAAAAATATAATAAAAGAAAAAAATATCAAAATCAGTCAACAAAATATAAGTGATAATCAATGGATTGGCATTGCTGATAAGTATTGGTTCACAGCATTAGTACCAAATATATTACAAAAAAAGAGTAAGTTAAACTTTCATGTAAAATATGGTAAGTATAACAATGAAGATCGTTTCCAAGTAGACTTCAGTCATGATAATTACAGCGCATCTCCAAATGAAAGAGCCAGCAGTACTAGCTATTTATTTGCTGGAGCAAAAGAATTAAAACTATTAGATAACTATAAAAAAGATTTAAATATCTCTTTATTTGATAAAGCAGTAGATTTCGGTATACTTTATTTTATTACAAAACCTGTTTTCCTTTTGTTAGAGTATTTTTATGATCTTATAGGAAATTTTGGATTGGCCATATTACTATTAACAATAGTAATAAAACTTATAATGTTTCCTTTATCGTATAAGTCTTATGTTTCAATGTTCAAACTAAAATATCTGCAACCAGAAATTTTAAAAATAAAAGAATTACATAAAAACGATAATGCTAAAATGAGTAAGGAAATATCACTTCTATTTAAAAAGAATGATGTAAATCCTATGTCTGGATTCATTCCAATACTAATACAAATACCGGTTTTCTTTGCATTGTATAAAGTATTATTTGTCACAATAGAAATGAGACATGCTCCCTTTTATTTATGGATAAAGGATCTATCAAACTTTGATACTGCAAACATCTTAACGTTATTTGGTTTATTAAATTTTAACCCTCCAATTTGTATTGGAATCTTACCTGTAGTCTTAGGAATTACTATGATTATTCAACAAAAAATGAATACTTCTAATCATTCTTCTCAAGATCAAGATAAAGACAAAGTCCAAGCAAATTTTATGAAATTTTTACCCTATGCTTTCATATTTATTTTTTCCTCATTTCCAACTGGGTTAATTATTTATTGGATATGTAGTAACTCTATTACTATAATACAACAATTAATAATAAAAGCTTATATAGGAAGAAAGTTAAACTTAAAACATACTTAAAACTAATAAAGGATTAATATGTCTGACAATACAATAAAAATGCTAGTTGTAGTATCAAAGTTCTATTCTGAGATTACAGAACTAATGTTAAATGCAGCAGTTGTTACATTTCAAGAACATTCAGAACCTGTAGAACATGATGTAGTATATGTTCCAGGATCTTTTGAAATACCAGCAGCTATGGTATTTGCAATCCTAAGTGATAAATATCATTACGACGGTTACGTTGGATTAGGTTGTGTAATTAAAGGAGAAACAGACCATTATTATTACGTTTCCAAAGGGGTTACTTTATCTCTTAGTGAAATTGCTGCTAACCATGCTGTACCTATGGGTTTTGGTGTAATTACAGCTGAAAATCGAGAATTAGCAATGGCAAGAGCAGATATTAATAAAAAAAATGTTGGTGGAAAAGCTGCTAAAGCAGCATTAGCTATGGTTAACCTACATAAGAAATTCTTACGCTAAAATTATGGAAGACAATATACATTATCAATCGCCTTGGCATTCAAAAAAAACAACAACAAGATTTCTTGCTGTACAGGGTACCTATGCGATGACATTTAATAATTACACTATAAATGATCTTGATAGTTTAATTGATTATTTATATGAAATGAAAGAAGTACTGAATTTAATGTACATAGATGATCAATTACTACTTAAGATAATTAGTACAATGCTAATAACATTTAATAAGATTAATGCAAACATTTCAAGTCTTTTAAATGAAAAGTGGTCAATAGAGCGTATAAACCTTATTAGCTTATCTATTATTAAAACTGCAATCTGTGAGCTAATGTGTTCCAAAACAGACAGAGTAATCATTATAAATGAATATGTTAATATAGCAAGTCACATATTAGAAAGAACAGAAGTAAATTTCATCAATGCGATACTCAATCAAGCAAAATTAACAGAACATCCTATTAATAGTGATGCTATAAACTTCCTCGTTAAAAAAACAGAAAACCATACTATAATCAACAATAGTTAAAGTAACTCAATCAAAAAATATAGAGCAGACTAGTGAAAATAATTCACGAAAAATATATTATTATTCAAAATGAGTTAGACACATAATGAAAATATATCTTATTTTATATAAAATTTAGGTGAATAATTAGTATTATTCATATATTATGGTATCTTTAATGCTTAATTTGATGTCACTATGGTAATTTAAAATATGGCTACTTTTATTAGTATACGCAATGCCAAAGAACATAATCTTCATAATATTTGCATAGATATACCTAAAAATAAACTAGTAGTAATAACTGGAGTAAGTGGATCTGGAAAATCAAGTTTAGCATTTGATACAATATACGCTGAAGGACAGCGCAGATATGTAGAAAATCTATCATCCTATGCTAGTCAATTTCTCGACTCATGTGCAAAACCAGATGTTGAATCAATAACAGGGCTTTCTCCAGCAATTGCAATCACTCAAAAATCTTTATCACGAAATTCAAGATCAACTGTATCAACAGCTACAGAAATTTACGATTACTTAAGGTTGATGTATTCTAAGATAGGAATTCTATATTCCCCTACTACCGGATTACCAATAACCAAACAATCCACATCCCAAATAATAGATAACATATTAAAAATACCACTAGGTACAGAAATTCTAATTTCAGGAACATTAATCAGAAATAAAAAGGGAGAACATCAAAAGGAAATTCTTGAAATAAAAAAACAGAATTATCAATACCTAAAGATCAATGACGTAATATATGAGATTAATAACATACCCAAGTTAGATAGAAATAAAAAACACAACATTTGCGTTATTGTAGAAAAAACAATACTATCAGAAAGCTCTATAGACACTATAGGTAACAGTATTATCACTGCATTAAAGATAGGCAATGGTACAGTTCATGTTGAAATATTAAATTTACCTCAAAGTTATAATAATCAACAATATTATAAAAATCAGATATTAACTTTTTCAGAAAATTTTTCATGCCCTGAAACAGGCTTTAGTATAGAAGAAATAGAGCCAAGATTATTTTCATTTAACACTTCATATGGCTCATGTAAAAATTGCGAAGGAATAGGAAAAACTTATAGTGTAAATAAAAAACTTATAATAGCTAACGATAATTTATCGATTATAGAAGGAGCTATACACCCTATTGGTCCTATTAATTTACAAACTCTCCACCATAAAATTAACTCTCATTTTAGCTATCACTACGCAAATATAATTTTATCTTTAGCAAAATATTATAATTTTGACATCACAAAACCATGGAAAGAACTTAATCACGATATACAAGACATTATTTTATTTGGCACTAATGGAATACCAATACCTATATCTTACCAAAATAAGGAATATCAATACTCTCAGAATAAACAATTTGAAGGAATTATAAATATACTAAACAATAGAGAAGACATAGTAATTGAAAAGCTAGCTGAACAATATTTATCTATAAACACATGTAACATATGCCAAGGCTTTAGATTACGACCCGAAGCTTTATCAATCAAAATTAACAACAAACATATAGGAGAACTAACAAAATTATCTGTAGTAGAGGCAATTTCATGGTGCAAATCTCTTCCACATCAACTTACTAAACAACAAAAAGACATTTCCCAAAAATTACTAGACGAACTAATCAAAAAATTAACACTTCTCAAAAATATAGGTTTAGGATACTTAACACTTGACCGTGAATCAGGCACTTTATCTGGAGGAGAAGGCCAGAGAATAAAATTAGCTTCACAAATTGGATCAGGACTAACAGGAATAATTTACGTATTAGACGAACCATCAATAGGTTTACATCAAAAAGACAATACATTACTAATTAGTACCTTAAAAAATTTACGTGACATAGGAAATACAGTAATTGTCGTTGAACATGACGAAGAAACTATAGAAAGTGCAGATTACATTATAGATATGGGACCTGGAGCAGGACAAAATGGAGGATGTATAATAGCAAATGGTACTCTACAAGACATATTAAATAACGACAATAGCATTACTGGACAGTATCTAAGTCACAAAAAAACTATACCTTACTTTAAAAAGAACAAAACTTTCAACCAATGGATTAAAATTACCGGAGCACATGAAAACAATTTACGTAATATCGATGCACAAATTCCTCTCAATGCTCTTACATGCATTACTGGAGTCTCAGGAAGTGGAAAATCTACCCTAATTAATACCCTATATAAATATGCTATTAATGTATTAAATAACATCAATCAGGTACATAATAAATGTACCTCTATATCAGGATTAGAACATATAGATAAAATTATCCAAATAGATCAATCACCTATTGGAAGAACTCCTCTATCAAATCCTGCAACTTACATAGGATTATTCACTCATATCAGATCATGGTTTGCTGGATTGCCACTATCTAAAGCAAGAGGGTATAACATAAGCAGGTTTTCTTTCAACTCAAAAGGAGGAAGATGCGAAGCATGCAAAGGCGATGGACAAATAAAAATAGAAATGCATTTTCTACCTGATGTACAAGTAAAATGTGAACAATGCAAGGGGATGCGTTATAATAAAGAAACTTTAGAGGTAACATATGAAGGCAAATCAATAGCTGATGTATTAAATATGACAGTTGATCAAGCATATGAATTTTTTATAGACTTACCATTAATTAAAGAAAAATTAGATTCCCTACGTAGCATAGGAATGGGCTATATAAAAATTGGACAGACATCCAATACGTTATCAGGAGGAGAAGCACAAAGAATAAAATTATCTAGAGAATTATCAAAACGTGCTACAGGTAAAACTCTCTATATACTAGATGAACCAACTACAGGATTACATCTTGCAGACATAAATAACTTACTACATGTTTTACATACGCTTTGTGATTTAGGTAATACAATAATAGTTATTGAACACAACTTACATGTCATAAAAACAGCAGAATATATAATAGACATGGGCCCCAATGGAGGAGATGAAGGAGGTCAAATTATAGCAACCGGAACCCCACAAGAAATAGCACAAAATCCCAATAGTATAACTGGACAATATTTAAAACAATATTTAGAATGGTAGAGATCAAAATCAATTGGCTAATTAATATTCGTAACTAATCTTTAGTATATAATATCAGATCAGCATAGGATAATCACATAAAACAACACCTGATTTTCAATAACTAAATCATTTTTATATACTATCAGGAATTTAAAGTAAACTATAGTACCAAACTATAATCACGTTGTACTATCAAATACAAATCAGAGAACAACATTAAAAAAACGGTAAACACAAATATCAATTGGCTAACTAATATTCAGATTTAATCTTTAGTATATAATATCAGATAAGTATAGGATAATCATACAAAACAATGCATGATTTTTTATAACTAAATCATTTTTATATACTATCAGGAATTTAAAGTAAACTATAGTATCAAACTATAATTATGTTGTACTATCAAATACAAATCAGAGAACAACATTAAAAAATGGTAAATAAAAAATAGGACAATTTTCATTTCATCAAGAAAATGTACACCATTAAAGTTATGCTATATAAAATTATGATATAATTATATAATGTAAAGATTATATGTTTTAGTAGGGAAAAAATACATAAAATATCTTTACGTATTTAATATATAATATTAATATATTTGCAACTATGTTATATAGTTGCTATACACATTATCATAAACAGGTAATCGAATAATGTAAGTTGTTCCAATATATCATATAAAATTAACAGTAAATGTTATTTGCTGTTTTTATACTAATTATAATTATACTTCATTTACAATTAGTGGTATGATTTAACGGTAAGAGGTGTGTATATGTGTTAATAAATTGACATATAATAGAAACTCTATAAATATTGAATTATTTACCAATGTATATAATATGACACAAACCTTTAATATTGCTGAATATTTTCCTATATTAATTTTCTTAGGAATAGCAGGTTTTATATCGTTCTTGTTTTCCGTATTACCGATGTTTTTAGCGTCAAGAAATCCAGACCCACATAAACTTTCGTCTTATGAATGTGGTTTTACACCACTTAGCAATTCAAGAAAAACTTTTAATATCAGGTTTTATCTAGTAGCAATATTATTTATTATATTCGATCTTGAAGTAGCATTTTTATTCCCATGGTCTATCTGTCTTTCAGACATAGGCATAGGTGGATTTTGGTCTATGATGGTATTCTTAGTGATATTAATAATAGGATTTATATATGAGTGGAGTAAGGGTGCATTAGAATGGGAGTAATTTTATATGATAAATAAGCATAGTTCTATTTTAAATAACCAATTTTGGCAGAGCTATAATCACCGTGGGTTTATGGTGACTAAGTTCTCAGACCTAATAAACTATGTGTCAAGTTGGGCAAGGTCAAATTCTTTATGGCCAATGACATTTGGGTTAGCATGTTGCGCTGTAGAAATGATGCACACAGCAGCAAGTAGATATGATTTAGATAGATATGGCGTAATGTTTCGTGCAAGTCCAAGACAAGCAGATGTCATGATTGTCGCAGGAACACTAACAAATAAAATGGCCCCTGCATTACGTAAAGTATATGATCAAATGACAGAACCCCGGTATGTTATTTCAATGGGAAGTTGCGCTAATGGTGGAGGATATTACCATTACTCATATTCAGTAGTAAGAGGGTGCGATCGCATAGTTCCAGTAGACATCTACGTCCCAGGATGCCCGCCAACAGCAGAAGCATTACTATATGGTATACTATGTCTACAGCAAAAAATTAATAGAACTGCTTCTTCTACTGAAAAAAAGCCAAAATAAAAAATATAGTATTTAAATTTCTGTATAATAAAAACATTACTCTGTTATTTTATAATAATTTGTAGAAAATTCATCAATTGACACGTTCAGTTGATGCTATAGCATAACTAGGTAATTAACATTTATATGAAAAATACCAAAATATTCTTTTTAAAAGACTTTTAGAAAATTTATCAACAGTAAAACTTATTATATACTAGGATACAATAAATTAAATAACTAAATGATCATATTCCTAATATAATAACAAATCACCCAAAATAAAATATACATTGAAAATTTAATATTGCTAATCACTCCTTGCTACAGCTAAAAAAATACACAGAAATATCAGTTTTATTAATTCCTGCTATACCAAAACTTCAAGAAACTCACTACATTTAAATAAATGACATATATGTTTATCAAATCAAGCACAAAGGTAATTGTAGAATTATACATTAAATACTATCTATAATAAAACTATTATTTATCTCACATAAAAACAACAGCACTACTAATTTTCAACAAAGTAATTATTCTTAAACAATGATATAAACATCCTATATAAGTAGAATATCAAAACCATTATACAAGCAACACAACAATCCACTTCAAATCAAAATAATATGCTTCTCCAGCTAACATCAAAAAACTCAATCTACATATTGTATATATTCAGAACTGCAAGCATATTATACAACACTCTATTGTATATATACATACAAACATAAATGATTTGATAACTTTAAAATTATTTACAATAAAACTGCAGACTAAGTATAAAGAGTACTATCTATAACTATACTAATAAAAAAGCCCATTTTAACATTCTTGATTAATTGTAATCGATAAATATTAACAGTAAACCCTGATACTGAAGCTGCTATAGTGCAACCTATAGCACCACATATTAATATCATGACTTATTCCAGACAAAAAACGCATTATTACGCCAATAACATAATTACACATTTATTTCTAATTATCATAATATTATATAATAAATAATCTATACTAGAATACTACTACACCTGTTTTATCAAACAAATATTCACACAATTATAATTTACATACATTATATATTAAATACAACAACACTATGTAATATCTTAATTTAGAAAAATAAGATATAGTAAAGTACTTATAGCTGCGTAAATATATTATTAGATAGGTATATAATGTCAAATATCAATAGCAATCTTGAAGATATTATCACACATATTGATGCATCTTTAAACGTAAAATGCACCATGCAAGATAACATAACACTAATATTACATTCAACACCACAAAATATTTATGATCACATTTTATTTTTACGCAATGACAAAAAGTGCAAGTTTCAAATCCTAATTGATATCTTCACAGTAGATTACCCACATAGAGAAGCAAGATTCGACGTAATTTATTCACTGTTGAGCATAATTCATAATATAAGAATTTGTTGTAAAGTTCCATTACATGAAAATGAAAATATCACATCTATTACTAATATCTTTAATGCTGCAGGATGGTTTGAACGAGAAGTATTTGATATGTATGGAATACTATTTAGCAATAATCCAGACCTAAGAAGAATTTTAACAGATTATGGATTTTCTGGTCATCCAATGCTTAAAGATTTTCCTTTAAGTGGATATAAAGAAGTACGATACGACATATCAAAAAAGGAAGTAAAATATGAACCTGTAAATCTACAACAAAATTTTCGGTCATTTGATTTCCTATCTCCGTGGAAAGAACACAAAACCTAACATAATTACATATATGGGATAATACTGGATAGACTTCATTTAACAAAATATCGCATTAGTCCAATAGCAATTTATGAATAGCATTATCAGTACTACAATATATTAACAATAACGTATTACTGTATAATTGGTACTATTGAGTGTGGTATTCTTATATACATAAACTAATGAGTAACCTTACAACTGTCACATTACTTCACTTAAGCTAATACTAAAATAACAAGAAACTTACTAACTAATATGCAATTTAATAATTATATCAGCTTAAAATATTCAGCACTATATACAAACATTTATTCGTAGACTGATACAACATTACTGCCATACGAGTTGCACATAACCATATTGTAACCACAAATATGTTTACAATATATTTCACAGTTACAAGAATACATAACATAGTGATTACAATAAACATAAATAAAAAACCAGTAAATTCAATATATTAGTTCTTTTTAGTTATATAATAATCACACAAAAAAAGTACATTCTATTATAAAAATACCCATAAGTTCTACTAATACAGATTCACACTAAAATAACACCACAATAATATTTTTAAAAATATAATATCTATATATTATAAGACTATATCAAGTATTTAAAAAATAATAAAGAAATTCAGTAAGTTCTATAACTAACTTTTTATTTTTCGCGATATAATAATTAGTCACAAAAAATACATTTCCACTATAAAACTATCCATAATGGGCTAAAACTAATACTGATAAAGATCCTCACCTTTGTTTATGTAACGCTTCATTACTTGAATATGACCCTAGTGACAATACATTCGTTACATCAAATAGAAATATAACCAATATACTCACATCATACCTGTGTCATCTGGTAGATCCGCAAGCTTTCAGTACTTTATTTCATAACTTTTATTATCTTCGCAGTCCTAAACATCAAGGAGATGTTATAATTCTCACTGGAAGAAATACTGATAATAATGAAGAATTTTATTTATCTGCAACATTAGAAAGAAATAATACTAATACAAACTAAGATTAAAATAACATAATTATTTCTGGCTACATCACCAATATCTTATCATTAAGTCCAAACATTGTAGGTATATAGAAGTTACATAATTGCAAAACTGTATACTGTGATACTGTTTCTCTCTGAAATGTTAACATATCAGTAAAATTAGCCATTAAATATCATGTATATACTGTAACTGGCGATGCAAGTTTTCTGTTATAAATACTTTATGATTAAAAATATTAAAAGTGTAAATTAACTGTAACTATTTGTATATCATCATAATAACATACTCATAAACATAGAATTTAAGAACACAATACTTTATACATTATATACCTATATTAGGTACATAAAATAGCTACAATACGGCTGCATAAAAGTAATTTGTAGGTCAAACCATAACATAATTCTTACAAATTATTCTTCCTAAATTTATTAGGCATATAGTTCTCATCATGTTTAGCTAAAATTTCATTTGCAATAAACTGATTATCCACCATTCTTCCTTTTGCTACTATCCAGCTACCCTCTGAAAATAAAGGAGGCAATATTCCTTTATATGTTACTTTAATATAATTTTTTAAATCTGTTATATGAAAAGCAATAGAATCATCATATTTTTGTACAGTATCTTTCACTACCATACCTCCTACCCTAATATTAGATCTATTAGAATACAAGCTATTTGATAATATTTCAGTCGGCGTATAGAAAAAAGATACATTATTTCTTAACTTACCCAATACAAAAATAACAGAAGCACCAAAAATACTAAACGCTATAATAATAATGCACAATCTCTTATATCTACGTTTCATCTTTCTGAGTAATACTTTCCAAATCCTTTTTACTTTTGCTATAACCACAAACTATAAAAGCACTTAAACCAACCAATAAGCCCGCACTTATAACATAAGCAAGAATTAAGAAAATCATATAGTATAACTCTCATTAAGTGAAGTTAAAGATTCTAAAATATCAAAATCTGTCATATCAAATTTTAGTGGTGTAATTGTAATATATCCTTCATCAATAGCTTTAATACTACCATCACATTGACTTCTATTTTTTTTATCTGGAGTAATTCTGCTAATTGTATAAGATGTATTGCTATTAGAATCCCCATTTTTTTCTATTTCATTACATGGAACGTACTTTCCTTGATTTGTAAATTTAATACCTTTTGCTGGCATCAACGGAAAATTTACGTTCATAACAGTAGATTTATTCCAAAATGAAATGTTCATTAACATTTCTATAATCTGTTTTAAAAATTTTTGAGGATTAACCCAATTTATCTCTCCACTCTTGCTATTATATTCTTGACTAATTGCAATCGATGGAATATTAACCGCAGCTCCTTCTGCTGCTGCAGCTACAGTTCCAGAATACCATATATCATTTCCTATATTAACACCATGATTTATTCCAGACAAAATTAAATCAGGTTTATGATCCATAATCTTCATCAATGCAAGAAAAACACTTGTAGATGGTGTACTATTAACAATAAATTCAGTATCACTTACCTGATGAACTTGCGTTTCAACATTTAACCCTACTGACCTACCAGACCCACTACAATTATTCAGTGGAGCAACTACCCATACCTCTGATGCAATACCGGACCTTATTACTATTTCCTTTAGTGTTTTTATGCCATTAGCATGAAAACCATCATCATTACTTAATAATACCCTCATGGTACTTCTATTCCTTAACTATATTTAGATTATACAATATAAATATAACATTCATTACACAATGTTATACAACACAATTATATTATAATTAGTTCTTAATATATATCTAGATAAATATATCTTTTCTCGAACCAGTTATAAATACCATATATCACGAAAAACTAATAGCTTTATATTGTATATCATCTATAAATGACAACTACCTATTAGTAATTCATATAATTAATAACAAATTTAATATTTAAAAACACTAAAATAATTTGATCCTGATAACTAACTCATTATAAAATACATACTATTTATAATCAGAAAAAATAATATATAAATAAACTCTTACGTGCCACTTTTAATTTTTCACTAGACATATTGACACTCATATTACATATAAAATTTCCATCATAAAATACATTAAAATTCAAACTTATACATAACAACATGTCAACCAACTAAGATATATATTAACTCTTACTATTTAAACACAACAAACATACAATCAGTATACATATACTATGCAATAAATTTTTTTTATATTAGTCCCATAAATAACAATTCTTTAATATAGAATTTCAGAATATACAAAAAAATTATCATAATAATTACATAATTACCTTTAATCAATTATGTATTACAATCTTCAATTGCACAAATCTACTATTGATGCAAGAATAGTATCAATCATTTGTACCGGATCACTACTTGTAGTAATTGGACGTCCTATTACTAAATAATCCGCTCCAGACAATATTGCATTTCTAGGATGTTCAGTCCTTTTTTGATCATTGTAGTCATCTCCTAACCTTATACCTGGAACTATAACTTTCAGATCTCTATCACATTGAGCACGAACTTCCTTTACCTCAAGAGGAGAACATACTATACCATGTAACCCCACTTTTTGAGCAAGTTTTGATAACAAAACAACTTGTTGCACTGCAGAATTATTAATCCCCACTTCCCCTAAATCATCAACATCAATACTTGTAAGTACAGTCACACCTATTATCTTCAGCGTACTACCAAAGATAACATCCATGGCTCTCTTCATCATTTCTTGACCACCACTAATGTGAACAGTAAGCATAGCAATATTAGAAGACTTGATTACTGATATAGCCTGACTTACAGTATTAGGAATATCGTGCAATTTTAAATCAAGAAATATTGGAATTCCACAATCAGATATTTTTTGTACACCAGACAGTCCATATGTTACAAAAAACTCCAGTCCTAGTTTCACCATAGATATTTTTCCATATAGCATCTTTGTCAACTGCAATGCCCTATCAAAATCATGAGTATCTACCGCACAAATAACTGGATTATGCTTCATAAAAAAACTCTCTAAAATATAAAAACATACAAATAGTTGTAGTCATTTTACACTTTTAATATTTTAAGTCATCAAACATTTACAATAGCAAATTTACACGACCATTCAAAACATGTACCTAATATATTAAGCAACTAATTTTACTAAGATATTGACATTTCAAAGTAAAATACCATTACACTATATAATCTATATATACTAGAAATACTTTACACTTGATTACAAAATATTAGTTATATAATTAAAGTTGTAACTAACTATACATCAAAAACAAATATTTTTAGTAACCTTAGAAAACCTAATTACTACAATTGTTTCAAACCAATAATTAAGTAATCTACAAACTTGACTTAAATATCTAAAATGTCACTGAATAACACTTGCACAAATCAATATATAAATTATCAAGTCTATAACGCATAAAAATGTTCAGCACATTTCTTAAAAAGCCTAAAAAAATTATCAGTTGTTAAACTACTTACTTCCTCTATGCTTATATCCCACAATTTCGCCAAACATTGTACAACAAATTTTGTTCTCGCAGGTTCATTTTTTTGTCCACGATATGGCTCAGGAGATAAAAATGGAGCATCCGTTTCTACTAATACACGATTTTTAGGAGTAAAACGTGCAACTTCCTGAACAACTTTTGCATTCTTAAAAGTCACTATCCCGGAAAAAGAAATATATAAACCAAGTTCAATAGCTTTTATCGCTAATTCTTCTGAAGATGCAAAACAATGCATAAGTCCCAAAAATGGTTTTTCATTCATTTCTGATACCAAGATCTCTATCATTCTTTTATCCGCATCTCTTGAATGAATGATTACAGGCAATCCTGTCCTTCTAGATGCATCTATATGAGCTAAAAAATTCTTTTCTTGCTTAACCGCATCTCCACACTTATAAAAATCTAGACCAGTCTCGCCCAAACCAATTACCTTAGAATGGTGTGATAAACTTACAAGCTCCTCTACTGAAACAGACTCACCATCAGCACTATTAGTAGGATGTACACCTACTGAAAAATAAACTTGTTTATAACTTTCCGATATTGTTCTCAGGTTAGCATATTCAGTAAGGGTAGTACATACAGTCTGCATAATACTAACATTATTTTCTTTAGCATTAGAAATTATAACTGGTAATTCCTCTACATTAAAATAATTCAAATGACAATGTGAATCCACAATCATATATACTTAACATAATACCAATTATTACAACCATCTTAGTCGAATACTAATACGTATTACAAGCACAAAATCAAAATTTAATTAAAAGATATAATTTACAATAAACTTTCAATTACATAAAGTAAAATATCAACACTAACTAAAAATATATAATAAATGTCATTATCTATAGAATTAACTATAAATATATTATCATTACAAAAGACAACGGCACTATATACCCAAACTATATATAATACAATTAAAATATACCATATTAACTCAAAAATAAACTAGCACCACAATATATATTGAATATAAGATAAATACTTTACAACATTGAAACTACATAATCTAAATTTAACAGTCAGTCAATTATACAAAAAAAATATAATATATAAGAACATACCTTTATTATGAAATATCTTTTTATAAAGATTCAACTTATGTAAATATACAGTACCTTGGTATATGTATTTTGTACAAAAGTACATACATCAATACCTTTGTGTGCATTATTAATCAAAGTTACATACTAAAAATCTGTTTTTACTTATAAAATCATCTATAGATAAACACCATTAACCTAAAAAAATTCCAAGACAACCTGACAGAAACAACACACATTTTCTAACTATTAAATGTGGTTAGCTAATTTTCTATACATTTTGCTGAAGTGATATTTTATCAATCCAATATACTTATATAAACCAAAAACCTACTACACATTTATAAGTAAATAACAAATTAAACTACACACTAAAAAACTTTAATAATTTTACAGAACAATACATTTCCCAAATTACTCGATTTACCCTAACTTTACACACACCATCTTTAAACTGGTATACTGTCAATCTACCCATTATCATACAAAAAATGACAAATCAAACTACATACATAAAAAATTTTAAGATGATTTTACTGTCACAATATTTACGACACGTCCTGGTATGATATACATATTCTTTACTAGATCACTACCTATTTTTCTTTGAGCTACTTCTAAAGCAATACTTTTTAAGGTATCATCATCAATATCATTTGGAACAGATACTGCCTTTATAAACTTCCCATTAACTTGTACAACAATATTAACATTCTTCTTAACAAGTAATTCTGAATTTATTTTAGGCCATGATTGATTCCATAACATCCCATGACCTCCTACAATTTCCCATAATTTTTCTGCTATGTGAGGAATAAATGGTTCTATTACTCTAATCAAAATATATATCGCTTCACTTACTACATGATGATTAATTGATAATCTTATCATATCAGAAATAATATTACTCAATTCACGAAATTTAGCTACTGCACAATTAAAACGATAAAATTCTAAATCATTAGTAATATCATTTAAAATCCTATGTACATTAATTCTGTATTCCAAAGTATCACTTGATATATTATCACACACAAAATTTTGCTCTATTTGATCATAATCAACTATCATCTTCCATAGTTTATTTAGATATTTACTTACACCTTCTATATTCTCATCTAACCATTCTATATCACGTTCAGGAGGAGTATCAGATAATATAAACAATCTTGCAGAATCAGCACCATATTTATCAATAATATAATCAAGATGTACTACATTTTTCTTCGATTTACTCATTTTTTCAGCCCTACCCACAGTAACATATTTACCTTCCTGTATCATCTTTCTACCTTCTTCAGGAAATAAATAGTTACCATCTTCATCTAAATATGTAGCATGACAAACCATACCTTGTGTTATAAGATTAGAAAATGGTTCTTTAATATCAAAATACTCACACTTAGTTAATGCCCTACAAAAAAATCTAGAATATAATAAATGCAATACTGCATGTTCTATACCACCTACATAATAATTAACCGGTAGTAATCTATTACACACATCTCTATCTATACCTTTACTTATTCCACAAAATGCTGCAAAATACCAAGAAGATTCAAAAAAAGTATCAAAAGTATCAGTTTCACGTTCAGCATCAGCACCACAAGAAGGACATTCTGTATACTTCCAAGTAGGATGATTATCTAAAGGATTACCAGATTTTGTAAAATCAATATCTTCAGGCAAAGTAATCGGTAAATCTTTCTTGTCAACAGGTACTATGCCACATTTTTTACAGTATATTACAGGTATAGGACATCCCCAATAACGCTGTCTAGATATTCCCCAGTCATGTAACCTATAGTATACTTGTTTTTTACATATTCCTAAAGACATGAGCTTCTTGATAATGCTTTCCTTTGCATCATCAACTGTCATGCCATCTAAGAATTCAGAACATCCCATAATACCTGAACCTGCATATGCCTCTTGTTCTAAATTGACATCCTGTTCAGGAAAAATTACCTGCTTTATTGGTAAAGAATATTTTTTAGCAAAATCAAAATCCCGTTGATCATGTGCTGGACAACAAAATACAGCCCCTGTTCCATAGTTCATTAAAACAAAATTCGCAGCATATATAGGCAAATCTATATCTAATAAAGGATGTTTTGCAACCAGCCCAGAATTTATCCCAAATTTTTCCACTGTATTAATAGATGCTTCATCTATTAAATTCTTTCTATCAAAACTATTAATCTGCCGAATTAACTGTACATCATTAATACATTTTAAGATCGGATGATCAAAAGATATCGCAATAAACGATGCTCCAAATAGTGTATGAGGAGCCGTAGTAAAAACTTGCAAAACCTCATTAACACCTATAACTTTAAAATCTATAATAACACCTTCTGATTTCCCTATCCAGCGCTCTTGCATCAATTTTACTTTTTCTGGCCATTGATTTAACAACTTCAAATCAGCCAATAATTCTTCTGCAAAATCAGTAACTTTTAAAAACCATTGAAATAATTTTCGTTTTTCTATAACAGCACCAGAACGCCATCCTTTACCATCTATAACTTGTTCATTCGCAAGAACAGTTTTATCAACAGGATCCCAATTGACTAGTGATTCTTTACGATAAGCCAATCCACACTTAAGAAAATCAAGAAAAAATTCTTGCTCATGTTTGTAATACTCTGTATTACAAGTAGCAAGCTCTTTATCCCAATTATAGGACAATCCTATAGATTTTAACTGACATCTCATATTATCAATATTTTTTTTAGTCCAAATTTGCGGACTTATATTATAAGATAACGCAGCATTTTCTGCAGGTAATCCAAAAGCATCCCACCCTATAGGATGAAATACATTTAAACCACAAGCTCGCTTATATCTAGCAATAACATCTCCTATTGTATAATTACGTAAATGCCCCATGTGTATATTACCAGAAGGATAAGGAAACATCTCTAACACATAACACTGTACGTCTTGTACATTAACTTTGAAATTCCATTTTGCCTGTATATCTCGCTCAACTTCCTTAAAATTATAATGCATAGTGTCCCATTGGTAATTGAGATAATTAAACTTATACTTAAATTTTTTATAACATCTTATGTAGATAATTCAAGCAATACAAATATTTTGACTTAAAAAACATATAAAAAATGCATTTTTCATATGTAAATTCTCAAAAAATGTACATTATATACTTCATCATCAATAAATTATAAAGTGATTTAATATAATATTTTTAACATATGGATTAATTTATCAAATATACATGAAAAAACAATATTTGCTAATTTATCGATGCATGATAATGTTTTATTAGTATAAGTATTTAAAATATTAATACTTTTTTATAAAAAATAAAATAATAATATAAAAATTGTAATATATATATTCTATTATTAAGTTAGGTATAAAGTAACTAAGTATTATTTTTTAAATATTGATTGATTGACCAAGGTTATTTTGTCTTTGTAGATTTATGGTATAAAATTATGACAACAATAAGTAAAACTAATGATTACAGCATTAAGTATAGAATACTGAAATTAATAAAGGATATTACATATAATAACCACTGGAATCAAGTGACCTCTGCAAAAATTTTAGGAGTAGATCAACCAAAAATATCACATATAAGTAATGGAAAAACTGCTGGATTTTCTCTAGAACGCTTACTTATATTTTTATTACGGTTAAAATGTGAAATCAACATAACAATCACTGTCAACAATTCAGAAATTGCGCTAATTAATAAAGACAATATGACTGATAAATCTCTAGAATCTATTAATCTAGTTATATTAC
Source organism: Ehrlichia ruminantium (assembly GCF_009728835.1). Lineage (GTDB taxonomy): Bacteria > Pseudomonadota > Alphaproteobacteria > Rickettsiales > Anaplasmataceae > Ehrlichia > Ehrlichia ruminantium_B. The sequence goes on along the minus strand of NZ_CP033455.1, from coordinate 503,264 downwards.
AAAAAAATAATTAGCCACATAGATTCTTAATATTGCATAATTTCTTATTCATGCTATAATTAAACCTTTATTTATGTTAGGTTATTAATGGCACGTCTTACGGTTGAAGAATGCATGGGGCGCACTAACAATAAGTTTAAGTTAGTTATCTTGGCAAGCCAAAGAACTCATGATTTAAACTCTGGAGCATGCCCAGTAGTAAAACACAAAAACAGTAAAAATACTATTGTTGCTTTGACAGAGATAGCAAATGAACAATTGGATGTGCACCTTCTATTTAACTTGGCTGTACAAAGATGCAGGAAGTACATGGAGAAATTTATCAATTCAGATGAATCATATGTCACTCATAAGCATAAGAATAATGTTGACATATTTCAAAAAAATACAAACAGTAATCCTGGTGAATTAGATGCTAACTCATCAAATAGTGAAGCTTCTAAGTTTTTAGATGGAGATAATTTTTTTCTCACTAAAAAGGAATAAGTTTGGCACATCAGTTAAAAATCTATTTTTTAAGCTACTTTGTTGTACAAGTTTTTTTTTTGGCACACACATGTAAATTTATAATTGCTTCACTTTTTTATGTATAATATCATAAAAGTAAGTGTGTGATTATAAGCAAACTATTAAAAAGAAATGTCAAATTATTCAGATGATGTTGATGGTGTAGCATTGTGGAGTTCTATTGCTGCAACAGCTACTCCAATCAATAATAACAAGGTTATTCAAAAAAAACAGGTAAAGAAATATAGTACATTCTGTACTAATATATTTTTACAAGATAGCTACTACATAAATAATCATACAGTACTACCAAATAACACATCAAAACCCAACAATCAACAATCAACAACAAATGGAATCAACCTAGACAAAAATACTAAAAAGAAGATAGATAAGGGAAAGTATCACATAGATGCTGTATTAGATTTACATGGGTATACACTAGATACAGCTTACATTACATTAGTAAACTTTATCATTAAAAGCTACAATACATCAAAAAAGTGCTTACTAATTATCACAGGTTGGGGAAGTAAAAGTCAAGGTACTAATAATAGCATAAAAAGTAATTTCAATAAGTGGTTACACAATGAACAAATAGCAAGTCTAATATTATACTGTAAAGAAGCTATTGGTATACATGGAGGGAAAGGTGCATTTTATTTACTAATTAAAAGTAAAAAAAAATCCAAATGAAATTTTTTGATACTATATATAATCACAACACACATCTAATTAACCATCAATATTTAAATATTCCAGATACAACTTTATCATTAAAGCTTTCAACTACTCAATGTAATCAGAAATTACTATCACTAAAAAAATTTAAATAAAACCCATTTTCATACATAAACACAACACACATCCTACCAAACATTAATTTCCTAAACGCTTAAATATTCAGATCACCAAAGCTTTTAACTATTCAACATAGTCAGACATTACCATCACTAAAAAATTTAAATAAAACCCACTTTCATACATAAACACAACACACACCCTACCAAACATTAATTTCCTAAACGCTTAAATATTTAGATATAATTTTATCACTAAAGCTTTTAACTACTTAATATAATGAGAAATTACCATTATCACTGATTAACATATATTAAACTTATAATAATTAATTTAATAGTTTTTGTACAAAATAAGATATCAAATCAATATAAATACGTACAACTTATCATATATTGTAAATAACATAATATTTAGTTATGGCTCATTTATATGTTTCTTATAAAGCTTAATCTTTTTACAATTATAGACATAAATTAAAATAACATATACTATACTTTGCATATATTACTTCATTAATAAATATGAAAATGGATCTCAATACTACATTTCCTTCATCATGCAAGGAATACATAGCAGGTAAAATTTACAAGAATATTCAAATTGGTATGCGTAAGATTTCTTTCAACAACGATACTGAATCAATCCTAATATATGATACTGGTGGACCACATTCTGACAAAAATATACAAACAAATATAAACAATGGTATTAAAAAACTACGGCTTGATTGGATAACAGATAGACAAGATGTAGAGTATTACGATAAACATACGATAAACACAAATCCTAGTACGGCATTTCCTTTACAAAACAACAAAGCTCTAAAAGCTAAAAATGATAAACCAGTAACTCAGATGTTCTATGCACGAAATAATATTATCACTCCAGAAATGGAATATATTGCAGTACGAGAAAACTCTTTAATACAAAAAGTTCTGTCATACATACCAAATATTATAACCCCAGAAATCACACCAGAATTTGTACGACAGGAAGTAGCTGCTGGTCGAGCAATCATTCCAGCAAACATTAATCATCCAGAATCAGAACCCATGATCATTGGAAAAAACTTTCTAGTAAAAATCAATGCCAATATTGGAAATTCAGCAGTAATCTCAGATGTCACCGAGGAAGTTTATAAAATGATACATGCGATTATATATGGTGCTGACACAGTAATGGATTTATCAACAGGGAATCATATACACAATATTAGAGAATGGATTATTAGGAATAGCCCAGTACCAATAGGCACAGTACCCATATACCAAGCACTTAACAAAGTAAATGGAATAGTAGGAGAACTTAATTTTAATGTTTTTAAAGAAACACTAATTGAACAAGCAGAACAAGGAGTAGACTACTTTACTATACATGCAGGTGTATTAAAAAATCACATTCAATATGCAACTAATCGATTAACTGGTATTGTATCCAGAGGTGGAGCTATTATTGCACAATGGTGCACCATACATAATAAAGAAAATTTTCTTTATACAAATTTTGAAGAAATATGTGACATTATGAAAAGCTATGACATTGCTTTTTCTTTAGGAGATGGACTTAGACCAGGTTCCATAGCAGATGCAAATGACAAAGCACAGTTTTTAGAATTACAAACATTAGGAGAACTCACAGACATTGCGTGGAAACATGATTGTCAAGTCATGATAGAAGGCCCAGGACATATACCAATGCACTTAATTAAAGAAAACATGGAAAAACAGGTACATTTTTGTAAAGAAGCTCCATTCTACACTTTAGGACCACTAACTACAGATATTGCTCCTGGATATGATCATATTACCAGTGCTATAGGTGCAGCAATGATAGGATGGTATGGTACTTCTATGTTATGCTATGTAACACCAAAAGAGCACCTTGGATTACCAAATATTAATGACGTAAAAGATGGAGTAATTGCATATAAAATAGCAGCACATGCAGCAGATTTGGCAAAAGGCAATCCTTCTGCCTATGTAAGAGACTATGCATTAAGTCACGCAAGATTCAACTTTAGATGGCATGATCAATTTAATTTATCACTTGATCCAAAAACAGCTAAATCTTTCCACGATGAATCTCTTCCTTCCGAGCATGCAAAATCTGCACATTTTTGCTCAATGTGTGGGCCAAAATTCTGTTCAATGAAATTAACACATCAATTACAAAATAACCTGACTGAATAAGTAAAAACTTACTAATAACAACGTTTCTATTGAAAAGTCAGAATTATATCAAACCTATGATACAAACAACTAAATACGCAATAAAAATATTGACTATCAGATTATATACAATTAGTAATACCAAATTCCATTGTTCAGCCACACTATGTCTCAAAATATACAATTTTGTACTAACATAATACCTAAATAAAAAGTCACCTTAATATTATCAAACAATTGCATTACAGATAATATATTGTAATAACATAAATTTAAAACAACAATATCCTTACTGAAAATTCCGTACCATTTTTAGCTCTATAGTACAAATACTGAAACACACACAATAAAAACATTTACTATTAAATATAACCTATACACCAGTACTTAATTTCACTTTTTTATCTAGACCATATGCTAAAACATATACTTTCGCATTAATATCATGCTACGTAAAAAGTCACTTTAATACTATCACACAATTGTATTACAGATAATATATTGTAATAACATAAATTTAAAACAACAATATCCTTACTGAAAATTCCGTACCATTTTTAGCTCTATAGTACAAATACTGAAATACATATAACAAAAACTTTCACTATTAAATTACAACCTATATACCAGTACCTAATTTCACTTTTTTATCTAGACCATATGCTAAAACATATACTTTCGCATTAATATCATGCTACGTAAAAAGTCACTTTAATACTATCATACAATTGTATTACAGATAATATATTGTAATAACATAAATTTAAAACAACAATATCCTTACTGAAAATTCCGTACCATTTTTAGCTCTATAGTACAAATACTGAAATACATATAACAAAAACTTTCACTATTAAATTACAACTTATATACCAGTACCTAATTTCACTTTTTTATCTAGACTATATGCTAAAACATATACTTTTGCATCAATATCATGCTACGTAAAAAGTCAATCTAACTATATACATTTTATTTTTCATAATAAATCTAACATCTATTTCTCAATATCATATCTATACTAGGTAGTTTTAAAAATAAAAAATCACCTTTATTGTAAAAGCAAACATAAATATTATTACAAACTAACAATACTATTTCAGCACAATTTACTTTTGATAATTCCTGACATACATAAATCATTAGAACATATTTATGCACATAATCTTTACTATTAAAACGCTAGTATACAATAAAGCGTTAATCATATAGAATCTATTTACTACTGAAATAGTGATATCAATGTTAAAACTTTTCAAAGATGCAGGATAACAATAATGCAAATTTTGGTATTATAACCTAACCGTTATATAGGATTTAGAAATATCAATATAATTCACTAGAAAAATCTTTTATAAAATCACCTTATTAATCAACATAACAACTAATTAATTTAGGCATTACATTCAATCTTACGATCTATTTGACAAGCTATATTCTTAACTTGTGATATAACATAACCTTTATTCAATCCAGTATTGATAGTAAAATCTGAAAGTCGTTCCCTCTTATGATCAGATAACTGTACTTTAGAAATTAATTCAAATTCACGCCTTGACAAACCACGCTTTAATAACCTTGTCCATTGTAAAATATTACTAACTTTCACATGAATAACAAAATCACAACAACCATGGTAATTAGATTCTACCAACAGAGGAACATCCAATACTACATATTTTGTTAACCTTCTACTATTGTACAGAATAAAATCTTTCTGTATAGACCAGACTATTGAATGCAACTCAGATTGAAACTTTACCCACAGGTCATCATAAAGTAAAAAATAATTCCTGAGATTATTCTTATCAACAACTCCATTATTTACAGAACTCGGAAAATATGATCTTACAAGTTCTATAACATTACTGTCAGAATTATATAAATCACTTACTACATTATCAGCATCAAATACTGCTGCCTTAAAAAATCTGCTAAAATAACTAGCAACCAAACTTTTTCCAGATCCTATTCTACCTGTTAACCCTAAAACTACCATATAGTTACAACTAATAACAAAACATAGGAAACTAAATATGTATAATATAGGCCATACATATTTTAAATATTGCACCAAATATATTCACAAATGTATCTATATGTAGCTACAGTAAAAATATCATGAATATCTATAATATATTAAATATCCTACCCTTTTTTATCAATAAAACACATATCAAAGTATAACTTATATATGTTATAACTTTTACATATTTGTTAATCTATAAAAATCAATATAATAAGAGTACACAGTTTCTGCTATTTACAAGTACTAGTACATTTGCATTATCATACATATAATTTATCCAGTACATGATCAACATAAAATATACTATGATACAACAAGCAATACAAGCACTAAAAGATAACCAACTTATATGCTTTCCTACTGAAACTGTTTACGCATTAGCTGGAAATGCCTATGATACTGAAGTCATACAAAAAATATATCAAATAAAAAACAGACCTTATAGCAAACCAGTATCACTACTATTAAGTAATATAGATCAAATAAAACAGTTTTCTAATCTTACAGAATACATTATTCATATAATACAACAATTATCACCAGGATCTATTACTTTTGTACTACCAATTCATAACTATGGTAAATTACCAAAACAATTTTTTTATAATAAGATTGGAATACGTATTCCAGATCATCCTATAGCCTTAGAAATTCTAAATAATTTTGACCACCCTATAGTAGCAACAAGTGTTAACATCTCTGGACAACAAGATGCAATCCGTGCTGATCAAATCCCACATGACATAAAAAAACACATTGCAGTTACAATAGATGACAACAGACTAGTTAATGGAATTGTATCAACAGTAATTGATTTAACTTCATATCAAATCTTAAGAAAAGGTGCAATAACAGAAGAAAGAATTCAAGAAATACTAAGGAAAACTAATGTCAAAATAACGTAAAAACATCATTTTTTCTACTAAAAAATTTATGTACTTAAATAACATATAACTAATTAATATTATCTAACATACTACACAGGACATAATACAAATATTACATATACAACCACGTAAATTATATATTTTTAAAGTCACATTACCTTTTATTGCTATAGTAATACATTTAAATATAATAAACTCATACAGACACAAAATACCTTATTAAAGTCACTAACATTAAATATGCGATAAATCTTCTATATAAATTCATTGATCACCACTAGCAAGATTGTATAATATAAGTTGATTTAAGTATTGAACAAAAAAATATATAAAAACTTCAAAATACAAAATATTAATGAATATCAGTATTTACAAAAAAAATATTCATACCATACTTAAACAATGCTTATATGTTTATAATCACATACAACATGTAACTATCTTTCAGTAATTAATGTTATAAAATATAGTAGAGTATATAAAGTCTTAACAACATACAAAAACCATGAATACAATTATAGGACACGAGTTAGCAAAGCATACTTTAATCAGTAATCCTCAAATACAATCATGGTTATTTCACGGAAGCAAAGGTATTGGTAAAGCAACATTAGCATATTATTTTGCACAACATATAACACAATTCACAGATTTCAAATGCTACAATCCCGATATTTTAACTATCCATGATAATGAAGAGATAATAGGTATAGAAAAGATTAGAAATATAAAAAACTTTCTACACTTAAGTACAGCAAGATCTAATCACAAATTGGTAATTATAGACAGTATAGATAACTTAAACATTAATGCTACAAATGCAATGTTGAAAATCTTAGAAGAACCACCCAATAATTCTATAATAATTTTAATTAGCCATAATTTACATTCTGTACCAGTAGTAATAAGATCACGATGTTTTACATTAGGCTTATCAGACTTAAATACTGAAGAAACCCAACAAGTATTAAAAATCACATACCCAGACTTAGATCATAAAAAAATAAGCCATATTTATCCAGGTACACCAGGAATGGTAAATCAAGACATTACAGAAGAAATCCACTTATATGAAAACCTTATCGCAGTAATTTCCAAAAAATGTAACAATCTAACAGTAGAAGAGATCATAACGACTGATATTACTCTCTATAAAATAGAACACATACTACTTACAATTATACTAGACATAATAAAAGAAACATTAGGTATTACAACAAGTTTAAGCACTAATCACAACTTAATATGTACCATAAAAAACAACACTCACACTGAACTACTTCTTCCAAAAATATCTCAAATCCAACACTTGATATTTTCTATCAGAAAATTCCAACTAGATAAAAAGGCATCTCTACTAAAACTAGTTAATATATTAGCCAAATTACTCAATTAGCTCAGATTTCTTTATCTAAAGTAATCATAGTATATACTATATATAGTATATACTCAAATACCTTATCCCAATAAAAAATATATTAGACTCATATAAAAACTATCAACATACTTGTAGTCACTATAATATACTACACTTAAAACAAGCTTATTTTGATATAAATTAGTAAAAATTATTATTAATTTACTAAAATAAATCATAAATAACATCATTATCTACTAAAAATTGCACATTAATTAACCATGCTTTAAGTAATAGCAATAAATTTAGTTGACTATATCAACTAACCTAATATCCTAAGTTCATGTTCAGTTATGTAAAATTAGGAGTTAAGTTATGAGTAAGGATATGGTAGTGAGAACACTGATGGCAGAATTAGGGTTAACAAAAAAGACATCAAGTCAAGCATATGATCTAGTAATGCTTAATATCCAAAATGCATTGAAAACATCTAATTTAATCAGACTGCACAATGTTGGAACACTTCATGTAATTCAATGTGCAGAAAAGAAATATCACAACCCAAAAACTGGAAAGCTAGAAACGCTATCACCTAAGAAAAGAGTAAGATTTAGATCCAGCAAGAAGCTTTCAAATTCTATCAACTCTATAGAGGACTAGAGATGACCTTCTTCATTTTATAAATAGAGGTACCTATTCCATGTAGCACAGCTTCACAAACTAAGAAATGTCCTATGTTAAGTGCTGATATGTATGGTACTCTCGCTATAATAGCAGCACTTTGATAATTTAGGCCATGCCCTGCGTGGCACTCTATGTTATGTGTGTAGCAGTGTTCTGCCGCCTTTAGGATTTTATCAAGTTCACTCTGTGTATGATAATTACAGTATGTACCTGTGTGCAGTTCCACGTTGTCAACCGCTAATCTTTCTGCATAATTGATTTGGTTGATATCAGGTTCTATAAATAATGTAACTTTGATATTATGATGATGTAACTCTGCAACAAAAGGAACTAAATAAGAGAACATATGCTCCACATCTAACCCCCCTTCTGTTGTCAGTTCCTGTCTTTTTTCTGGAACTAAACAAACACATTCTGGTTTCACTGCTATGGCTATATCTAACATCTCATCAATTGCAGCAATTTCCAAGTTTAATGGTACATTCAAACTATTTTTTAGTTGAAAAACATCATCATCTCTTATATGTCTACGGTCTTCTCTTAGATGAACAGTAATAAAATCTGCACCATTAGCTACTGCTATATTCGCTATCTCAACAAGATTAGGATACTCAGTATTTCTGGCATTACGCAATGTAGCAATATGATCAATATTCACTCCTAAAGCAATGCTTGACATCAAAACCCTCTTATATATCTATGGCTGTACAGCACATTATATATTACCAATAAAGTCTTCACACAAGCACTATATTTTTAAAATTGTATGCCCTGATTGCGAAAAAACTAAGATATTACAATGACCTAATACAGAAAGATCTATTCAGTATACATAAATATTTTATAAGATACCAAATAATTATTTCTGTAACCTTAAATTCAAAAAAATTGCCCGTCATTAGAAACATTGGACAACGTATATATTATTTCCAAATATTTTGTAAATGACGTTTAAATAAAAAAAATACTAGTAGTGAAAAAGACACAGTTTATAATTTGTATACAATAACCTCTTAAAAAAACAGATACACATTTTTATCCTAATACAAAATATACTATACATTAGAACACTACACTTTCTTTAAACTATATCCTCTTATTTCAGAAGATGATATACTATAAGTTCGTAATCTAATAAAACTCCACCCATATTTACTATACATCAACAATTGAGGATTTACAAAATACATATTCCGCATATAACTAACAAATGGAGTACCAAAAAACCTATAAACATACCCTGTACGTTCAAAAACTATAATAGGCAATAATTTACAAAAATCTCTCCACCTATACCATAAATGAAATGCCAAAAGATTATCAGACCCCATTAACCATATAAAATTAATATGCTTAAACATACTTTGTAATTTCACTACAGTATTGTAACTATAACACTCTTGTACCTTTACAATCCTAACTCTTCTATAACCTGAAATTAATTTAGAGGACAACACAGTTCTCTCATGAATATCGTATCCTCCATTAAATTTTAACGGATTCTGAGGTACTATTAACCACCATACCATATCTAATTTAAGTCGCTTTATAGATTCTCGTGTAATATACATATGACCATAGTGTGGTGGATTAAAAGAACCACCTAATAATCCTATAGTTAACCTTTTTAACATAATAAATTTTTATAAAAATATTCTTTATATATACTATAATAATATGTGTTAGGCTTAGGTTTAAGTACTAATAAATAAAAGATTTCAAAAACAATAAATTTATTATAAAGTTAATCACTGCTAAATATAGCATTTTATATATAAATAAATTATATTGTTATTGTATCTTCATGAGTATGGTATTATTAATAAGTTTGTTGCATAATAGGTGAGCAATCATGCTTTATATGTATTTAACAATGTTGATTATATAAACATTTTATCTACAGCTATGATCAGCATATTAATTAAGAAATAAATATATGTTTTACACTGAACGAGATATTAAAAGTATATATTCCTCTGCAGGTTCCCCATCTATAGAATACATCTTATCTCTAATGAATCAATCAAATGATCATTTGATGCAACGCCAGGAAGAGTTAAAAAATCAGTTTACAGAACATCAAAAAGCAAAACTAGCAGAACGTGGTAAAAGCAATGAAGAAATCCAACAATATCTTTCACATCCCAATTTTTCTAGAGATATAGAGCTTCATAGCCAACAAATGCTTAAAAATGAAATAGTAAACACTTTGCACAATGATGCACATATAGGAGATAAAGTCAAAATACTCACCAGATGTATAAGAAAACTACCTGAAAATAAAAAATTATTAATACTCAAAGGAATATATAGACTTGCCTTTTTAAATGAAATGAATCAAACAATGCAAGACATGTCTGATCAAGACTTCGAAGCATTTGTTAAGGTAGTAATAGTCTGTAGTCATCTAAAATCAGACACAACTGCATTACAGAAACAAGCAAAATTAGAAGAAGCCATAGCTGCACATAAACACGCAACATCTAGCGGTTGTTCACTTGAAGATGTAGCTAGAGAATTAGAGAAAGCAACAGGAATAGATATAAACAATCCGCTTAGTTCCATTAAGAAAAAGCTTAACTTTGGTAAAAAAACAGAAGCAAAACAACACCTAGAATCATTAGATGAAATATTAATATCTTCATCAGTCAGTCCAATATTAACTTGTTCTTTTTTCCTTCTTACAGCTCTCACATTAAGTATGCCAGGTTTAGGAGGTGCATTATTACCAGTCTTTACCATAGGTGTTGTTGGTAAAAGTGTATATGGAATAATTACACATGATAAATACAAAGAAGGAACTATACACTGTCCTTTTCCAGAAAGTATGACATACCAACCCTTAACTCCTGAAGGAAGTAAAAATTATACCGCTATGTTAGAAGAACAAAAAAGTAGACAAACCAGCACTAAACATCCACAAGATACTTCAAGCAAACAAAAATAACTCAATTATAATCATCGATATTCCCATCCAAAGTGTATATTACTATAATATCAGTATATACACAAAAGCATATAATATACTTAAAGAAGATATGTTGTGTTGCTTTACACATGAATATTCATAATACTTTAATATGATAATTAATATCGTACTGCAGGCTAACTCTATTATTAGCACAGTATACTATCAGGTAAACTATCTTACTTATGTTTATCGACTTACTATCAATACAATACCTAGTATACAGAAGAAACCAAGCAACAATAGACAATAAATTGATCCTACAAATCTACCTTAACATTCTATTAAGTAAATTAATATCATCTCTTAATTTACTATCTGTATCCATTAACTTCTCTATTTGCTTGACAGCATGAATCACTGTAGCATGGTCTCTTCCACCAAAACTCTTACCAATTTCTGGCAAACTTTTTTGAGTCAATTTCTTCGACAGATACATAGCAATTTGCCTAGGCCTAGCTAAAGTCCTTAACCTTCTAGTAGAATACATATCAGATACTTTGATGTTAAAAAACTCAGCAACTTTCTTTTGAATACATTCTAATGTAACTGACTTGTGATTTGCACGTAACAAATCAGACAAGATATCACTTGCTGTATCTAAAGTAATACTACACCCTACTAATGAAGAATGAGCTACTACTTTATTAAGAGCACCTTCTAATTCCCTAATATTAGATTTTATATTCTTAGCTAAAAACTCCAATACTTTATTTGGAATGTTAATACCCATTTTTTCAACTTTTAATTGCAAAATACCTAACCGCAATTCAAAAGTTGTTTCATTAATATCAGCAACTAATCCCCATCCAAGACGTGATTTTATTCTCTCTTCAACCCCGTCTAAATCACTAGGTGATCTATCAGCAGATATAACCAACTGCTTATTTTGATCTATTAATGCATTAAAAGTATGAAAGAATTCCTCCTGAGTACTATCTTTACCACTAATAAATTGCACATCATCAACCATCAATATATCCACTGAACGAAACTGCTCCTTAAATAACATTATGTCCTTACTTCTCAATGCAGTAACATACTGATACATAAATTTTTCTGCGGAAAGGTAAGCTATCTTTCTCTTTGAACAAGATTTGATAATATACCATGCAATAGCATGCATTAAATGAGTTTTACCTAATCCTACACCACCATATAAGAATAAAGGATTACTACCAGATATTGGGTTGTTAGATTCCGCCACCCTTCTTGCAGCAGCAAATGCCAGTTCATTTGGCTTACCAACTACAAAATTATCAAAAGTAAACCTAGGATCTAAAGGAGAACTCACATGATCACAGTTACTTTTAATTCCCTTATCTAGCCGATCTTTAACATCTACCAACAAACTAGTATCTTGATTGCTAGCAACACAAATATCTACAGAACAAATACTTTGATCTTCATCTTGCCAACATTTTAAAATCTGATCTAAATAATGAACCAATATCCACTCTTTAATAAATCTAGTAGGAGCAGAAAGTAACACCTTACCACCTTCAGTACTGACATACAGTAATACACTTAACCAGCTATCATATATAGCATTGCCATAAAATTTATGTAACTTACTTTGAATGCTTTTCCAAATTACATGGCTACTAGATTGAAGTCCATCTTGTGGATAATTTTCTAAAATTTCAGTACCATCATTATTCATATAGTCAATCCAAAACTACAATCATAACCCACAACTATAATCTTACTAAAACCCTGTCTAATAAAAATTACAATTGCCTGCATTATACAATAGAAAAATAAACTCATCTATCAATTATTCATCAATATACTAAATTTATAATAAACATAATAATACTCAAATTCTCAATATAGAAAACAATAATTCTTTACAACAATATCCAGTAAATCACATATGAATAATAAAAGAACCAACAAAAGAGCAAGAAAAACACTAAACACAGATAAAATATTATAATAATAAAGCATGGAACTACTAATTAATACAACCCCTTATTATTTATTTCCTTCAATATAATGAATGTCTGGAGCATCTATTGCTTTCATTCCTATAGCATGATAACCACTGTCAACATACAAAATTTCCCCAGTGGTACCTTTGCCTAAATCACTTAATAAATAAAGTGCAGCACCCCCTACATCTTCTATTGTTGTATTACGCCGTAAAGGCGAATTATATTTATTCCATGTCAATATATAATGAAAATCACCTATTCCTGCAGATGCAAGAGTCCTTACAGGACCAGCAGAAATAGCATTAACCCTAATATTTTGAGAACCAAGATCAACTGCTAAATACCTAACACTAGCTTCTAAAGCTGCTTTGCACACACCCATAACATTATAGTGAGGCATTACTTTTTGAGCACCATAATAGGATAATGTTAATATACTACCACCATTACACATCATTTTTTCAGCCTTCTTAGTAAGACAGGTAAACGAATAACATGATATATGCATAGATGTTAGAAAATTTTCTAATGATGTATCAACATATCTACCTTTAAGCTCATTTTTATCAGAAAAAGCAACAGCGTGTACTAAAAAATCTATACTTTCCCATTCTTTACCTAAGAGAGCAAACATTGCATCTATAGATTCTTCCTGAGATACATCACATTGTAATACCAACTTTACTCCTATAGATTCAACTAAAGGATCAATTCTCTTCTTAAAAATATCAGATAAATAAGTAACTGCTATATCTGCCCCATGCATAGCTAAAGTTTTAGCAATTCCCCATGCTAAAGACTTATCATTGGCAATACCAAGAATTAATCCTCTTTTCCCTTTCATTATATTACTAGCAATCACTCATATCTCCTTATTTTAATTATTCACTTTCCCACAATACATAACTAGCAAGATTACATAAAATACAACAAAAACTTTAAGATGCGGGAGAGACGAGATTTGAACTCGCGACCCCAGGCGTGACAGGCCTGTGCTCTACCACTGAGCTACACTCCCGATAAGCATAAGATATATAATGCTAGTCAGCATTATATAAGTTGTCAACAAAGTTTCATTGATTTAACCAAATTTCTAGATTTTCAACCTCTTAATAATATATAAATATCTAACTTCAATAATATCAATTAAATACCTACCACAAATTAAGTAACATCAAAATACTTTTTTACATTACCAGGTATTATATTTATATAATACCTACTTACAATATCTGATAACAAATACATGAAAATAAAACCCAAAAATTTTCACTATAACATCTTAAATTCAAACATACACGATATAATCCAGAAGAACTTTAGAAGTTAAAAATAGACATTATACTAACTACTAAAACAACAACATAACACTCTTACTTAAGATAGTATTTATCTTCAAGCAACATAATGATACACAGATTATTCTTGTAGCTTTTCTTTAATAATAGAATTAACTAATTCAGGATTTGCCTTGCCTTGTGTTTCTTTCATGACCTGTCCTACAAAATATCCAAACAACTTTTCCTTACCTTGCTTATACTCAGCTACCTTACTTTGATTATTTTTCAAAATATTGTCTACAACTACAGATACTGAATCAACATCATCTAACTGTCTTAATCCATGTTCATTCACTATCAATACAGGTGATTTACCTGATTTAAACATAATATCAAATACTTGTTTTGCTATTTTACCAGATATAGTCTTATCAACTATCAGATCAAGTAATTGTATCATATCTCTAGCCTTAACTGAAGATTCATTTATAGTAATTCCTAATTTATTCAATCTAGCAAAAAGTTCACCTATTATCCATGATGAAGCAAGCTTTGCATCATGTTTTTGTACAACTTCTTCAAAATACTCAGCAACATCTTTATCTGCAGATAAAATATCAGCATCATATCTATTTAATTTTAAATCATTGATATAACGATCTTTTTTCTGCATAGGTAATTCTGGCAAAGATAATCTGACATCAGATATATATTGATCATCAAGTTTTAATGAAAATAAATCAGGATCTGGAAAATATCTATAATCATGGGCATCTTCTTTATTCCTAATAACTCTTGTTTCTCCCGATGTAACATCAAACAATAAGGTATTTTGCGTAATTTGTTCTCCATTTTCTAAAGCAATAACTTGTTTATTCGCTTCATACTCTATAGCTTGCATAACATAACGAATAGAATTTAGATTTTTTATTTCAGACCTTATACCTAACTTACTACTACCAATATTCCTAACTGAAACATTTGCATCACAACGGAATGATCCTTTCTCCATATCTCCATCACACGTACCTATAAAACGCAATATCATACGCAGTTTTTTTAAATATTCTGCCACTTCTTCAGTAGATCTCAAATCTGGTTCAGATACTATTTCCATCAAGGCAACACCAGCTCTGTTAAAATCAACATAAGTTTTCCCATATTCATGAATACTTTTTCCAGCATCTTGTTCAAGGTGGATCCTAGTAATACGTACTTCTTTACCATCAAGGTCATCTAAAATAACCTTACCCCCCATTGCTATAGGATAATAAAACTGTGTTATTTGATATCCAGAAGGTAGATCTGGATAAAAATAATTCTTCCTATCAAAAGCAGAATAATTATTAATCTGACACGACAACGCAAGTCCAGTTTTTACTGCTTGATAAACACAGTATTCATTTAGCACAGGTAACATACCAGGCATTGCCACATCAAAGAGTGATACTTGCGTATTAGGTAAAGCACTATAAGTACGTGCTGAAGCACCGGAAAACAACTTGGAATTAGAAATTACTTGTGCGTGTACTTCCAAACCTATCACTATTTCCCAATCAGATGTCTTTCCTTTTATAATTTTCATAAGAATATATTACAATCCAAATAATGTATGTTAAATCAACGCTTCAATAGTGACAACACTTCTTTTGAACAATTAATCTTCCTATTTACTAGATAATTTTCATAGTTATCATCTATTTTAGATAGCTCATAATGGTAATTCACCATGATACCCATAGAAGAATTCAATCCCTTCTCTGAAGTATCAGCCATCCAATTTAACTTTTTTATAATTGCCCCATTACTCAGATGAAAGTGTGCTACTGGATCTAAAGCCTTATCATTATTCTTAGATTCCACCAAGTAATAAGCACATAATCTAAGAAATAAGTTTTTTAAATCCTGAGACAAGCCAGAATACTGTTTTTCATTAATATGAGAGATTATCTCATCTACAGGCATAGTAATTTTAAGGTCAGTCAAAAATCCAACATCACCTGAAGTCAACGATTTCATAAGCCATTTAACAAAACCAGGTATAGGTGACAATGTTGCATAAATCTTAATATTCCGAAACTCCTCGGATAATTTACTTACAACACGTTTTATTAAAAAATTACCTAAACTAATTCCAGAAAGCCCTCGCTGAGTATTCGATATTGAATAGAAAATTGCTACTTTCGCATTCTTAGGATCTTTAGGAGGAACATGAGAATCAAGCAACATCTGTATACTACTAGTCATTTCATCAACAAGTGCCACCTCTACAAAAATTAATGGTTCGTTTAACATTTTATAATGAAAAAAGGAAAAACACCTACGATCTGAATCCAATCTATCACGCAAATCATCCCATGAAGAAATTGCATGAACTGCCTCATATAAAATAAGCTTTTCTAGCAAAGAAGCAGGAGAATCCCATGTAATCTGATGTAGATCTAAAAGCCCAATATCAAACCAATAAGACAAAATATTCCTTAAATCCTTTTCTAAAGAAAAAAATGACTGCTTACTATCTCTCAACTGCATTACATCAGCTCTCATATCAACAAGAAACTTTAAACCATCTGGTAATGAAATAAATTGCTTGAGTATGCGAAATCTAGGAGATTCAAGTACCCCCATTAATTCAAATTCAAGTTTTCTCTTTTCATACCCATCTATTTCACGTATATAATCCCTTATTTTATCATCTATTTCATTCCTATCAGCACTAAATTTCTCTTCCAACAACTTAAAAAATACTGTTTTACCTATATCAGACAAATTAAGATATAAATTACCAAGAGATATAGTATTATACCTAGCCTTAATTTCTCCACCTTTTGGACTCAAACATTCTTTCATTTTCTCATAGAGATTGCTGATATCCTGATCTCTGGTCAAGTCTTTGTTAATACTGCCAACCCAAGATAATATTGTATCAGCCATCCCACCCATAACTTTGAATACATTATCTATTGTCTTATTTCTTATTGTTGGTAATGAGTTATCCATTCGAAATCCTACTTTACAACATAGATACGTAAAATAACATCATTCTCTATCGTTAGTCTATTTTTTAAATACAAAATAAAAATATTGACTGATTTATTAATAAAATACGATAATGACAGTCAGTAAGCTTAGAGTAAGAATATAACTATGTCCACTATGGGTATTAATAAAGTAATTCTAATCGGTAATTTAGGTAAGGATCCAGACATTAGAGTAATGCAAAATGGAAAAGAAATGGCAAGTTTCTCTATTGCTACATCTGAAAGTTGGGTAGATAAATCATCAGGCATCCGCACAGAAAAAACGGAATGGCATAATATAGTAGTATTCAACGAAGGACTAGTAAAAATCATTAAGAACTGTATACGTAAGGGAAGTAAGGTATACATTGAAGGATCACTCAGAACAAGAAAGTGGACTGACCAGAATAACATTGATCGTTATACAACAGAAGTTATCCTACAAGGATTCAATTCAGCATTACATATGCTAGATTCTAAGAATAATACGACAGACAATAATTCAGAATCTGAAGAATATACTAACGAAGGATTTAATAAGTCAGCCTTTCAACATAATTGTGACGACGTTATTATCGATGATGAAATACCATTTTAACTAACATGTTGTAAGAAAGGCATACTTTCTATGCATTTTAAGTTGTAATTAGCAAGAAATGTGCTCATTGCATATTAAGTAAAATAAATTATATATCTTATGGTGATTGAAATATAATAACTAAGTTATTACTATTGCATATTTAGTTGTTGCATTATCCCAAATATATTACTTAACAATTTTTATTTTAGTTTTGACTTCTTTACATAATACGAAGTAGGTAGATTATTATAATAAAGAATATGTTGTGTTGATTAAACATTTATTCAATAAACCACTACCCAACACAAATCTAAAACATCTAATACAAATTATACGCAGTATGTGTCCCCATCAAGCGCCCTATTTTACAGTTTGTTTTTCTTCTTATATACGTTCATATCTCATACATTACGATTTGACCTTGTGCATTACATTTTATACAACATTTTGAATTACAGAAACCTTCTTAATAACTAAAATAAACTATTACCTGATAGATATAATAAGACAAAAAAATCACAGATATTTGTTTCTATCATCACAAAATTTGGCTAATTACTATTACAAGCTTTAATATACAAATACAATAATAAAAACAGTATAAATCCTGAATATAACACATCAAATATTAACTAACTAAAACAGAATGATTCACAAATCAGTTATAAAAACAAAAGTAACTATATAACAGATAATAGAGAATAAAATTTCCTATATAAATATGAGAACACGTAACTTAACAATACTACAAGCACACTTCTTATTTACATATACAATACCTATACTTTCAAATAAGTAGATTTCCACATATAGTCATATACCCTATATATATCTAGGACAAATAAACACTATAATTACAAGTAAAATTCAACATAATAAATATCAAGGAGATTCACAAGCATATCTAGAATAAATACCAATAATTAATTATCTATATACACTTTCATATTCTATTACTTTCTCATGTGTTTTAAGATAATAAAAACTATACAGTGAAATTATCGCATAAAAATTTATACAAAATATAGGAGCCATAGTTAGTTGTAAGATATCAGATAACCATAAAAACATCATAGGAGTAATTGCACCACAACACCCTATAGCTATACTATAGGATATAGATAATCCTGTCTGTCTTACATTAACTGGAAACAAAAGCATTAATAAAGCAAAAATAGGAGTTGAACACATACCCAAAGAAAATGCTATAATAAAATAAGTAATGTAAGAATCAAATCCAAGAAAATATATAATAGGTGACATTAAAACCACAAAACAAATTTGAGAACTTAATGCCACAGTTGTTGGCTTATACACTACACAAATCATAGCAAAAATTACCCCTGATATCAAAATTGTTAAAATTAACAATACATAAATAGCCATACTTACCTTTTGCTGAATACCTAGAAATACAAAAAACATATAAAATAAAGAATTACAAAAAGGTATACTAAGAGCTGTAGCTAAACAGGGCTTTTTATAATGGAGTATTA
Source organism: Ehrlichia ruminantium (assembly GCF_009728835.1). GTDB lineage: Bacteria > Pseudomonadota > Alphaproteobacteria > Rickettsiales > Anaplasmataceae > Ehrlichia > Ehrlichia ruminantium_B. The sequence goes on along the minus strand of NZ_CP033455.1, from coordinate 483,547 downwards.
CATCTAAAATTGGAACCTTAGAAATTTTTTGTTGCTGTTTATATTCTAAATATTGCCTGCTTTCTTGTATAGAATTACGCAAAAAAGGTAGAGATATAGACATTATTAAGCCTACAAAAAATGGAATTCTCCATCCCCATGAATAAAATTGTGTTTCTGGAATAAAATAATAACAAAACTTAAATATAAAACATCCCACTGCACCACCAAGTATAGAAATCAAAAAGTGTCCACCCATAGAAAAAGCAATATTACGATTATTCTTGACATTCTCTGTCATTAGCACTATACAACCAACCTCACCTGCAAAAGATAATCCCTGTAAAACACGAAATACAATTAATAAAATAGGTGATAATATTCCTATAAGCTCAACCTGAGGTAAAAAAGTAATCCCCCCTATTGATATAATCAGCAACGTTGCAGAACTAAACAAAGCAATTTTTCTTCCAAACTTATCCCCTATATACCCAAATAATAATGAACCAAATGGTCTTACAATAAAAGCTATTGCAAATGTCATAAATGACAATACTACAGCAAATTCCTCAGTAAGATGTGAAAAAAATATTTTACCAAATATACGGCTAAAATTTCCATAGATCATAAAATCATAGCATTCTATAAAAGCACATATTAGAACAGATACCGTAGGTTTAATATTAGAGAATTTTAACATTTTCACATATATTTAATATAACATACATGTCTATAACCCATACTTGAATCTGTCAACTAATTTATAAAAAGTAAATTTTTCACAACAACTCAACCTATACTATACAAGATACGATACACTAAAGTTCATTAAATATGCTGATGTATAGTAACTATAACACACACTAAAATAAGGAAAGACTGACTTATAACAAATAATATAATTACACGTATATTTCCATATTGTAATTATAACATCTTCTATGATTACAAATACTCACATGTTAGCTTTGTTACAGAATTTAACATCTTACACATTTATAACATTCTTCAGAAATGAACATACTATAAAAATATCACACATAACAACGTATTTCTCTTAAATTTATATAACGATTTTATTTAATTAGAATACATGACTTGCAACACTTATAATAAAAACCCCATATTAATATCAACAAACAACTATATTGCAAGACTAATAGAAGTGTCTAATATACATAAATACACATTATTAACCTATATTTTCCTTGTATATTTATAAACATATTGTTACTAGCATTTACAAAACACTATACAAGTACTTATACATTCATTAATAGTACATCAGCATACTCATTAGTTCTCTAATATATTTAATGTACAACTAAAAGATATATTTATAAGTCAGTATATCTAAACTCATTACCAGAAACAGTACTATAGTTATTATATGTTACTATATACATTTAATAAAATTATAACTACTTATTAAAATAATAAAATAGAATCACCATCCACAGTAATCTTTACATACACTATATATTAATAGTCAAACTAAGTATATCAGCATATATTGCAAATGATACATAATACTTACAATAATATAACAATACACTCAATATGCTGTACAATATACTTACATACCTAATTTAATAGATATTTAAGAAATACATATTATCCACACAAGTAACTTCTACTGATATGATTAAATCAATTAATTTTATATTCTATCAAAACCAACATATTTTGAATCACACAATAATTGACCAACTTTAGCACTACAATATCTATCATAACTATACAACATTCTCAAACATGTTACATACTTACACATATCATTTTGCTTTCACAAATTCAGTCCATTTGAGTTATTTTATTAATAGGATCATATCATCAGTATCACTACTAGGTAATACAACATCACAATTAACATGACTTAATATAACACCCAAATACCTATTCTAACTAGTATAGATCCACAACAATTTAGTATTTACCACAATAACATTATGTAATAATAAAATTTTAGCTAGTCATTTTATTTCCCACAATATAACCATCAAATCACCGGTAACAAACACCATGTATAAAAACACATACTGCTTTGTATTTAGCCATCCGTATTGGTCAACTACCTGTTCAATCATACACATAATTAACAAGTTACAATTAAAATATGTTATGGAATTCCAAACCACTTAATTAAACACGATACATATCAAAGACGTTGCCATAACTTAGATACCAAATCAATTATATGTTAATTACATACTACTAAATATATAACCCTCATAAATTTATTAAACTCACATATAAAAACCCAGTACTTAGATAAAGTAATCTAGTAAGGAACCGATACATTACTATGCCGTTGTGTTATAACATTATATCTCTTTAAGAAGAACAGTGACCCCAACGCTAATAATGAACATCCATCCAGATAAAATATAGGAGATATACTTAGTCCCGTTACCTCTGTTAACCACAAGCAAATCGCAGGTGCAGTACCACCAAATACTGCTACTGCAACACTGTAAGAAAACGAAAAGCCAGTTTGCCTTACATTAACTGGAAACAAAAATATCACTACAGACAATATAGGAGTAGAATATATTCCCAAAGAAGCTGCAAAAATAAAATAAGTCACCAAAGACTTAAATCCAAAATAACACACTATTGGAGATACACAGGTAATAAATAATATTTGAAATATTATTGCAACACTTTCAGGCTTATACCTCTTATATAGGAAAAAAGAGATTAAACCACAAACTAACACTGTTAACGTTAAAAAACTGTATGTAATAATACTTACTGGCTGTTGAACATTTAAAAATACAAAAAACATATAAAATAAGCTATTACTCGATCCAACAATACTACATATCATTATAAAAAACTTTTTATGATATAGTACTATATCTAATACAGGAACTTTAGAAATTCTCTGGCTATTTTTGTAATGTAAATATTGAGAACTTTCCTCTATTGAACGACGTAAAATAGGTAACATCATAGCCATAAATAAACCAACAATAAAAGGAATCCTCCATCCCCAAGAATAAAACTCAGCTTCTGGAATCAAATTATAACATACCTTAAAAATAAAATATCCAGCTGCACCTCCAAGTATAGCTATCATAAAATGAGCACATAACATCAATATAACTTGATCTTTTTTAACACTTTCAGCTATCAATACAATTGCACCAACCTCACCACCAAAAGATAAGCCCTGAAAAGTACGTAACAGTACTAATAGAATTGGAGATAATATACCTATAGAATTAAAGAGAGGTAAAAATGCAACCCCTCCAACAGAAACAATCAGTATAACTGCAGATATAAACAGAGAAATTCTCCTACCATACTTATCCCCAATATATCCAAATAATACTGACCCAAAAGGTCTCACAAAAAAAGTTATTGCAAATATAACTAATGCTAATATTAAAGACAAAGTTTCACTAATATGAGAAAAAAATAGTTTACTAAATACGCGACTAAAATTTCCATATAATAAAAAGTCATAACACTCGATAAAAGCACATAAAAGCACTGCTAATGCTGACCTTACACTAATTTTAGATAACATACACAACTTACACATGAATAATTTTAGAGTGTAGATTTCTTGAATAACTATGTCAATATCTCACAACAATTACATAAATTATTCAGACAAAACAGTGACATTTTTACATGATATTATAACTAATTTTAAAGTTTTCTATTTTGGCTAACTTTATCGTTATATAATTTAGTAGATATTTATAAACATATTGTTAATTATATAAAGCTTAGGATAAATTTTTTATTTTTTTACAATAGTTACACTACAAAACTGCATTATTGAACATGAATCACATAAATTCATTTACACCAAACTAGAATTAATAAGAAAATTTAGCAATGATAATTACTAATATGATATCCCTAATCAACAAATTACCATTAATGTATTATGTTCATATTTTGCGAAAATCTAAGAATAACTAAATATCACTAATTAATTCAGCAAGCTAGTCTCACTAATACTAAGAATATGTACATACAACATTTACAATATCATTATTTAACATATTTACTAAATTAACAATTTATAAAAGTTAATAACAATTTTTAACACATATATATAGTATATACACGTACTAAACAAACATTTATTAATATATTTATTAATAAAGGGAATATATAGTAACTTAAGTAAACCAAATTAATTAAATATATATTGATAGTACGCAATAAAATTATTAAAGCTATCACCAGCTATAATATAAGTTGAATATACGCACTTACCCATTTTAATTTGATTTAACGTCAGATTCTGATATATGTATTATCAGAAATGTAATAAATCAATACTATTGCAATCAGAAATTTCTTAAAACTAAATATATACTTTTATTATCAATACATAACTATACTTAATATTCATTTCTTCCAAACTTGCAGCTCATTAACTTACTCAAATCAAATAAGTATTATCTAGCATTCCCCACAATTAACATTAAATAATGTCATATAAAATATGTTACTTGTGTTAAGGAAATTTAAAGTATAATAATTAATGATTTTAATAAATAAATTAATAATTTACTTTACTAAACAACGTTGTATTACGTATAATGAATAAATTTATTAGGATTTCTATGAATAAAACATCTTCTATATTTTTATTTTGTGCAATATTTGTTATTCTAGCTACAACTCTTTTTGCTTACTTTTACTTCAGAGAAAAACTTAATGGTATGCCACTTCTTATTGGTATTTATACTTTTTTAGCAATAGAAGGCATATCTCTAATTTTCAGCTTTATAAATCTTATAAAACACAGAAAAGGAATATGTATCAAGTATGATAGCAAAGATTTAATTATCAATACAGATAAGCAAAATGTCATATTTATAGAAATGCCACAAGATGAGTTATATAAGATAGAACCAGATTGCAATATTACAAATCTTGTACAACATACAGGTAATATATATGATTGCTCTACATATGTCTCACAAAATCATGGGTTCTTATCTCCAGAAACAAAATACAAACTAAATAATACTACTAATGTCAGTATATTAACATGCCAAGAAGATTTCCATGATATTAGAGGTACTTCTGGATTATGTATTGTAGTTAAAAATAATCCTCAATTAGCAGAATTAACACAACCAAGTTCTTTATCTATTTCTTATAATAGTAAGAAAAAGAATACAGCATTATTATCACTATTCTCTCCCAGACTTTATGGCCATAATAACCCAAAATATTTTTATTCTGCCTTACAAGATAAAGCCATACCTATTGAAAGTCTAGGTAATTCTGAATGCACTGTATACGATCACGTAGTATCAAACATTTTAAGTACACTCCCTACTGAACACTCTGACGATAATTCTTGGTTTGAAACTGGATATGGTAAGATTGCTATTAGTTTTTTTACAAAATTTAGCATACAAGACATTTCTACCTATAAAAAACCCTTTGAACCTGCAATAACAGAAGCTTTACAACATAAAATAAAACGTGTTCAAGAATACATCAGTAATATGACACAAGAACAATGTACAGATGAATTCAACAAACATGTATTTAGTATAATCAAAAACATACACACTAGTACATCACTTAAGACAACTCAGTACTCATTTTTGCATTATAATCGTCATGTAAACATAAGAGAACGCATTTGTGATCTTATATATTCTGATATCTATGAACACCCATTATACAGATGTATCCATATTATTGCTGTACAAAACTGTGAAAACAATGATCCAGATATGGCAACAAACCAATTTATTATAAATATATTTAATACAGCAAATATTCACCTCGATACTCAACCTATCACGCGTTTCATTAAAAATCCTGATACTTTAATTACACAGGATACTAACATTGAAAATGAGGATTTCCGTAGAGCAATATATGAGTTGCTAGGCAACAAACAACAAGTAAGTTTTCGTGAACTAATTAAACTCGCAAGAAACTATATGATCAACCGTTATTCAGAACATATGAAATTTTATACAATAGATACATCGGATATAGAGCTAGATATAGACTACGTAACTATATTGACTCCTGAACGCGCAATAACACACAATAATACAATAAATGACATTGATTCTGTTGAAGAACATAGCAGCACAACAAGGTTAATTCACGATTAATTAGCTTAGCATTTATCCTTTTTTTAGTCATACTATAAATATATAAATAATGCTTAATATTAATTAACATATTTCAATACTAATCATCTAGGGCTCAATAATGTTATCAACAAATGTATATAATGGACATTTTTACCTATAAAAACTGTACATATATGTTCATTATATACAACTATTTTACACTATCATATTTAACATATGATTTGCTATTACTGTAATATTAGTGTTATTAATATATATAAACATGGAAATGCTTCCAGTAGCAAATTACATAAAAAGTACAGATACATCTATAGGCAATACTTTTATACCTATTCTGTATGGATAGAGATAGAGAATCCGTATAAGTTAAGAAATTTACTATTTCCTTATTACAACACACTACTTTAATAACGTGAGTATAATACCTTTTGTAAAAAAATATCAATTAATATATTAAATTTCTATTTATTACATCATAACATCAAAAATTTTTTTTATAGTTGTGATACATTATAATAACAAAAATTAGAAATATTATGTACTAAATATATTACATTACTAACGTATCTTTTCAATAATGGAGTTATAGAGTTTTATGCCATGGTGGTATTCTGAATAATTTTCATACAGTGTTCATAAATATAACACGTACTTTTTATTAACAACATTAATTATTCATATCAATACTATATTCCTTATAATTCTCAGAATATAACACATAAACCATATTTGTAACGCATGTCTTTTATAACAATATATCAGAAACATACAAAGACATATTTACTATTATACAAATACCCACAAACACACTATATATTTTTACAGAAAAATTAATTTATAAATCAATAGGTATATTACTTAATAATTTTCACATATACCTAATTAATAATCTGGTTATACGTACCTATTTTACTCATAACCTTTAAATCAATTGCCAATTCAATGTATAAATTTAATGATATAAAAATTTATTTTAATGTATATTAATAAAATATTATTAATTTTTTATATGATACTAATTTTTTTTATGATAGCATATAAAACATGAATTAATTAATAGACTTTTGCATAATTATTATGAATAAAAAAACATCTGGTATTGTACTTTGTATATTAGCGATAGCTTTCGCAGTAACTTTGACATCTTACTTAAAATTTCAACAAAAATTTAACAACCTAGCTTCCTTGAATGGAATTATTTTTCTCTTAGTAATATTAGGTTCATTGACTTGTGTAGCTCTAATGCATCTTATAGAACATTATACCAAAGGATTTCCATTCAAACGTTTTAGTAGGAACGAAGCTTTAAATATTAACACACAAAACCAATCTGCTATTCTTATACACATGCCACCCAAAGCACTACCAAGTATAGACTGTAATTCTAATATTCTTAACCTTTTTACGAATTATAAAATATACAATAGACAGCATACCCTTAACATAACCTATAATGCAGGACTATTAAATTATAAGAGACGTAGATATAATAATGTTCAAGGAGTATCACTGCTCACTAATGAGCCAAGTATTGAGCAAGTGAAACAATCTCCAAATGCTTCAGGGATACTAATAACCCTTAAATCTAATACTTTGCATACACAAACCGAAGGAAAAGAAATACTCAAATACAAGACAGTGTTATACCAAGATAGAACACTATTCCTTTATATCTCCTATATTCACTCCTACAATCCTGAAGACTATTTTGAAATACACAATGACATAAGTTTACATAATCTTCTAACCAGTCACATTATTAGCAGTGAACACCCTAATGCACGTGTATATGACATTGTAGCATTAAAACTTTTACAAGCACATTCTACACATGACATTGCAACATCAATGGCTTCAGAGTCAGAAACATGTCCTACAACAACAATAAACCCTGAAGATCATTGGTTAAATACTCAAAATGGCCAAATTGCTTTAACTTTCTTCTCAAAGTTTCCTTATCAGAAAATTTTAAATGCTGATGACTTAGCTATCACCCTCACAAAAGAACAAGATAGAAGATTAAAACACATTCTAGAATATATTCAAAATAATAATATATCACCTAGTCATCAGATTAACAAAAAACACATTAAAGGAATCATTGAGCTCATTCAAGATACACATCTTCGTATGTCTTATGATACAAATCACTATTCTTGTCTATGGAAAAACCGCATGAGTACAGAAGGCAGATTAATTCTAGAGATACTAGAGGAAAATATTCATAAGGATAAAGTTTTTCAATGTATCTGTGCTATTGCTTCCATCAATAAGCATAATACTCATCAAACAGATAGCAGAACAAATACCATTATTAGTCACATGTTGTTAAAAGTAGACTCACAAATTAACTGTATACACATTCTCATGAACAATGTTGACAAAAATACTGGACTAATTTACCGTGATAAACTTGAGGTTGACAATATACATGTTCTTAACATGTTACATATATTATTTAATAAAGAGGATCAATGCTCCATTCCTGAACTTATAAAACGTGCTAGAGAACATGTATCACACTTTTGTGCACAATATATGAGATCTTATATTACAAGAACTATAAGCATGGATCTAGACGTAGACAACATAACATTGTTATCACCCCAAGAACAAGAGAAAAGTGCAGAACCATCTACCAATATAACAACAAACAGAGATAATAACCAGCAAAGGCACTTATTAACTCAACAATCTGCATAGTAAATTCACTCCAAATACTGTATTATTTAGAGTTATTAAACATATAACACTATTAAAGTGCTATCAACTTAACCTAATTTAACTTTATATTACTTAAATATTGCAAGATTAATAGACTATTTATAAAAAATAATTAGCTTTTTAAATATATTACTAAATGAAATTAGGAACTATTTCTTAACTTAACAATATATGCTCACATATTATTATAATTATTAAATTAATAATAAAAAATTATTAATTTTTCTATACGTTTTTTTTTTTATGATATTATATAATAGTATAAACTAATTAATAAATTTCTTTAAGGATTACTATGAACAAACCAATGTCTAATTTATCAGTTTTGATATCACTGGTATTACTTGCCTCAGCTATTATAACGTTAATGATATTCATTAATAGAATCAGGGACTCTAAGCTAGTAAGCATTACTGCTGGTGCTGCAGCTGTATTTTCTGTATTATTCTTTTTCACAGTACTAAATCGTATTGCACATTGCTTCGGCTATAACCCAACCGCAAAAACAAAAGCAGAAGCTTTAAATATTAATACAGAAAAACAAGTCGGTATATTCATACCTATAGACAAACGTATAATATCTCAATTAGATGATCAATCTAACATTGTAGATCTCAGACTTAATATGAAAGAAACCAAATTTCATCCCTCAGTTAATATAACATACAATAGGGGAATACTTCCGGAGCGTACAGTAAAATGTGAAACTAGTCAGCAAGTATCACTAATTACTGATGAAAGAAGCCTTCATAACATCACAGAAGATGCATCAGGATTACTGATTACCACAAAATCCGGAGATTTAGCACAAATAATCAAGGACCGCACAATAACTAGTATTGAATTAAATCAATGCAATAGTAAAATGGTACTTAATATCTTCTGTGCATTAAATGATAATACGCTCGATATATCCGACAGATATTTACACTACATTCTCCTTATGCCCACCGTTCGCACAGGTACGTATGCTCTTAACTATACTTATCCTGTATATAATTGCGTGATATATGAGATATTAAAGGATATAACATATCCTTTAACTGACAACCAGTGGACTACTAATCCTGCAGCTCAAGTGGCTATATTTTTTTTAAAAAATTTTCCAATTGAGAATTTTACCAATAGCAGATTAAATAGCACATTATTTGATACTTTACCAACACCATTAGATAAAACACTGAGACATATTATAGATTATCTAGAATTTGCTAAACAAACCGGTAAAGAAATAGTAGTAACTAAAGAGATTACCTCAAAGGTTCTTCAGCATATTAAAGAGGCATATTTTACATATTCTCAAGATTTACATCACTATTCATCTCTATGGAAAAATCGTATTACTACGCATAATAATCAGCATATCCTAGATAAAATATCTCAAGATATACAACAAGACAAAATACTTGCATATATTTGCACTCTTGCTGCTATCAGTATCAATAGTGATACTAAATATGATACCAACACAAATCAAGAAATTAACAGGATATTAAAACAAACAGAACTATATGATATTACTACACTTTTAAAAGAACATATTAATGGCGATAGCGGCTTAATTGACTTTAATCACATAGATTATACTCAACACCCAGACATTAAAGCAGCGTTAGATAATCTGTTAAACACTGATTATGTGACTAAATGTAGTCTTCCTGAATTGGTAAGACATGCAAGAAATCACGTATCACAGAATTATACAAGATTCCTATCGCATTATACAGAAGGTGCTGAATCAGTAAAACTCACTATAGAGAATATAACATTAATAGATCCTACAAGGAAGCCCCCACGTAGTACTATGGAAGAAAGTAGCGAAATACCATCATACACGCCTTTTATACCTAATCTACGTTTTTGCTAATCAGTAAATACTTACTATCTTATATTGAATCAATATAAAATCACGTTATTTAGTAATACTATTTATTAAATAACGTGATTTTATACCTAATATTTGTAGTTATAATGTTAAATCCCTGAACATAGCATATTACTAACTTTTAAACACAAAACTAAGCTTTTCTCTCTGATAATTGTTTCACTATTTTACTTTAACGCATTAAATTAGTTAAGATTTTCTATTATGGTATATAAAAAAAATGAGATCTATCATTTGTTACATGATTTTTTTAATCTTTATTGAATTTATTAAAGTTGTTATAAATTCAAGTAGTAATTTTCAATATCTTATATTTTTTAGGTCATACTTTAATATTAATATTCATAAATATATTTATTACTGACAAACCAATAAGTAGTATTTTTAATACATACAAAAAAATTAGTTTAAAATATTAGAGTACAACTTAAATTTAAATATTAACACAATAAAAAGCTAGCAGTACTGTCACGAATACAATTATGGCACAACACTATCTAATATCCTATAACATATCCAACAAAAATACATATACTACTAGTAGAATCTTTATTGCACAGAACCAAAAATCATTAAAATAACAAAAATTCTACATGCTATAATTGTCACCAATAACTCTTATATAATAAAAAAGCTCTTTAATATCACTTTAAAAATTAACATCATTACTTTTACTGCTAGATCTAAAAATTTGAAACGTTAATTTTAACTACGCTACACAGTGAAACAAAAATTAATAACACAACCACCAACACACTCAGTAGTAAGCAATGTTTTGATCAATTAACTATATACTAAACATTATTTTTTACCTTTGTCAGTAACATGCTAAAAAACATATAACTATCTATTATTAACAATTTGAACATAGTATCTACCAATATAACTGATATTTCAAATTAAAATATATTAATATATTTATTTACAACTTTTAGAAATATAGTATATATACTATATTTAATTTAGAGTAATATATTTGTTAAGTATTATTTTTTCTTAATATACTGTTAGTATTAAGATCTTTAGTTACGCTTTATTAATAAATATACCACTGAAATACACACCTCTCAGTGGTTAATATTAGTAACTATATTGTCAATGTATTAGTAATAAGAACTATAAATATTATATATTATTAATTGTTTTTTATTATAATATATTAAATATTTAGTATATTGTGTAAAAATATATGAATAAAATAACATCTAACATCTCATTAATTATATTATTTCCAGCTTTAATTTCAGTCAGTTTACTTTTTTTTAAACTTAGACAACATTACAATAATATTGCTTTTTACGTTGCTTTTGCTATTACCTTAGCATGTATAGGTATATCTTTTATCATCATCTTAATAAACCGTATAAAACACATAAAAGGAATCTCAATACAAGATCAAAGTAAAAGTGAAGCTTTAAATCTCAACCTAAGTCAACAATCTGGCATCTTCATACCCATACCTCTCAGTGAACTATCTAAAATAAATTCTGAACACAACATTCTTGAGTATCATACCAAACCTATAGATGACAACTTAACATGTATTGACACTATGTGTAATCTCATGAACGCTTCTATAATGCAAAACCAAGGATTATTTGGCAGTAGACAATTCAAACCATCAAAAGCTATCAGTCGCATAGACTTAGTAACTGATGAAAACATAATTAATAAAATTAAAAATGACCCAAATTCCACAGGAATATTTATAACAACCAAATCTAATATATCAGAACAGATAATCAAAGATTCTATAAAAGTTTATAACCATGCTAGCATAAAGAATGGAAAATTATTAATTTCTTTCATAAACTTGAAGACTTGTACAAATACTCAAAAAATAGCATATACTATAGAAGAATTTGACATTTTATTACAAAGTCAAGCTACCCATAATTTGGGTAATCCTAAGCTCACTATATATGACATAATGGCATTAGATACATTACAAAAATGTCCTGATACAATATTTAACGATCAGGAACCATGGTTTAATACCCAAGAAGGTAAGATTGCTATAATGTTTTTTAGAATGTTTAATAAACAACATACCTTTCATTACAATAACCTCCCTATTTCAAATGTAGAGCACCTTAAAACTAAAATCAAAACAATTCAAGAATATATTGAGAATAATGCAACAATCGAATATCCAGACAATTATAACATTACAACATATATCTCTAACAAAATTAAATCTATTTATCTTACTAAATCTGCTGATACAAATGATTATGCTCATTTGTATAAAAATCGCCATATAACACATACTTGTCAGTGGGTACATAATCTGATACATATTGATATAAGATGTAATGAACTATTAAAATACATTTATACTCTTGCTACTTATGAAAAATATGATACTAATGATAAGAACATAAACACAAATGCTTTTATCCGTAAGATTTTAGAAAAAGAAGATAAGGTTGATATATCAGAAATTATAACCCGTCTTAACAGTCAAAACATAATTCAATGTAACACTAACTTTAAAAATAAGAATCTCTCTAAATTATTACATACACTTCTAAATGACAATAAAACAGAATGTACTATAACTGAACTAATCACATATGCAAGAGAGTACATTATGAATCGCCACAAAAAATATATGTTATGTTATATAGAAAAAAAGCAAAACCTAACTGTAGAAATAGAGAACATAACTTTATTTTCCCCAGAAGGAAATACAACACACCTACCAACTAATATTCAAGATACCACAAGTAATAATGTCAGGTCCTATATAGCGATAGAAACTAGTCATTAATTACTATTATACATACTGTTTAAACAATATATTAGATAGTAATATATTTTTATCACTTAAACTTATATTAACAGCTATAGGTAAAATCCATTATGACTCAATAAGAACAACGGTTAGTCTTTAAAAAAGAAAGTATATAGTACTTTGCAATCTATAGAAATCAGCAACCCCAGTATAACTATAATAGCAGTATTAAGTAATTAATAATAACAAAATTTAATATATAATTATAAACTACATTTTTACTTATAATTGTACCTAAAGGATTACAGGATAAAATACATCTTTCATGAATAACAATAATATAGTACTAAAAGATCTCATATATCACTTGATAGAAATACTAAGTGATACATTAATATGCTTCAATAAATACATTCAGGGAATCACTACTCAAAGTACAACTTACCAGTATTATTCAGCATATTTCCCAGATTAATAATTACAAAAATACCCAATCCTTAGAACAATAGGTCTTTAATATTACTTGTTTATACACTCCGAATTTGGATTTCATTATATTAATATTTAAAATATATTATTCATAATCTGATTTATGATATAAAAACTATAAATTAATAACTACTAGTATATTCCGATAATAACACTATACAATTAATAATTATTACACACATTTCAATACTTAAATAATATAATTTATAATCATTTTACCCTAACAATATGTACAAGAATTACTATGAATAAATTAAGATTTTGTATTTTACTTATCCTATCACTCTATATAGAACACTAACTTGCATCTTAATACGCTATTTTATAAATATATCAGATCTCTATAACTATTATAGAATACAACTATACTATGAAAGCGCATATATTTATTACTAACAAAACTTAAAATTATCTGATGATACGTTTTGAATATGAAAATTTATTATACCTAACATATTGCTTACAGTATTAAAATTTCACAACAAATATATATTATAATTAATTAACAATAATAATATTAGTTTTAATAATAAAACAAAGTTTATTAATTTTTCTGTATTTTACTAATTATTTGCTATACAATTATTAAAAATACTTAATAATTGATGCCAAAATACCACATATGAATAAGATAGAATCTAATATTGCGTTTGCAACATCATCCTTACTATTAATTTCTACTATTGTAATTCCTATATTGTTAAGGCAATATCTAAAGAGCATACTTTTCTGTATTCCGTTTTTCATTGCATTTATAACATCCGGTATTCTTTTCATTTGCACTTTACTGGACCGTATATATGTTAGTAGAGGAATAAAGTTAAAATACAAAAGCAAACATAAAACTTTAGATATCAATTTCAATGAAAAAGCTGGTATATTCATTTCATTACCTCTTAGTTACCTGCCTAGAATAGACCGCCATTGTAATATTTTAGAATATCATATTATTCTATCCGGTCATAAGACTCATGAAGAACAATATCTGATTAAGTATTCTTCTATAGAACAGAACCAAGGACCATACAACATGCTAGATTTTAAAACATTATCAAATAACGGTATTGCAAAATTAATAACCGATGAACATACACTCAATACCATCACAAATAATCAAAATCTTGCTGGATTATTAATAATAACGAATAAATCTACTATAGCATCATTACCAACAAAAACAGGTCCTAACATGTATTTTCTTCACTTAATATTAAATCACGATTACACATTATCTATTTCTAGTACATGTGTAGCAGATAAATGTGATAAAGCCATACAGCATAATCCAACTGATCTAGATATATTTCTAAAAAATAGACATAAAAATAGTAAAATCACTGTATACGATATAGCAGTCAAAAACCTTTTAACACGTCATGGCAACGTATTAGATCATCCCGACTGGTTTAATACCCAAGATGGTAAAATTATTATAGAATTTTTTAGAACATTTAATACACAACAATATATTCGTTGTTTTGAAAGTTTTATATGTGCAAAAAAATACATACGTAAGATTAAAATAGTTGAAGAATATATAAAAAATAACACAATAGATCAACCCACTGATGAAGAAATAATGGATTATATTACTAATATCATCTTAGAGGTCTATTCCTCATTTTTTGACTATTCAGAACTGTATATGAACCGTTATATATGCACCCCTTTCCAATCTACACTGAATCTGATGTATTATCACGTAGGCATAGGGTTATACAGATACATTTATACTCTTGCCATACTTGAAAACTATGATACCCATCATCAATATAGGAAAACAAATGCTGCAATCCATAATCTTTTAGTAATAAGAGAGAAGGCTAATATAGAACCTATCATATCTTATTTTAAAACAAACAAGACAATTAAACGTACTACTAAGTTTGAAAATAAAGTTATATCCAGACTACTAACCACAGTATTAGATGATGATGACAAAGAATATACTATTGCTGAATTAATAGCACATGCAAGAAAATATATTTCAACCATATGCACAAATATGTTATTATATTATAATCAGAAAGTTGAATCCTTTAATACCGCAAAAGTAGATAGCATAATTTTACTTGCTCCTGAAAAGAAAAAAATACACGACATTCTTGAAAATGCATCAACTAGTACTCCTTGTACAGATGTAAAACAAACAGCATAACCACAACATAAACGTATGTTATACATATGAAATATCAAACTTTCATATCATAAAAATCAACTTAACAAATTCTATTTCTTTTCAAAAAATACACATAATACTTTGTGAATATAAAACTAGTATTTCCCTGTATAATACAAGACAAACAGCGTAACAACTACATCAACGTATGTTATATCCATGCAATATCAGACTTTCATATCACAAAAATAAACATCACAAGTTCCACTTCCTTCAAAAAAATACACATTACACTTTATGAATATAAAACTAGTATTCCCTGTATAATGCAAGACAAACAGCGTAACAACTACATCAACGTATGTTATATCCATGCAATATCAGACTTTCATATCACAAAAATAAACATCACAAGTTCCACTTCCTTCAAAAAAATACACATTACACTTTATGAATATAAAACTAGTATTCCCTGTATAATGCAAGACAAACAGTGTAACAACTACATCAGTGCATGTTATACCCATGCAATATCAGACTTTCATATCACAAAAATAGGTAGTATACTTTATCACTTCCTGAAAAGAGAATGTTAACATGCTTTTTCAATATTATATTTTTTCAAGATAAATAAACCATATAATGATAGTAATGCACATATATCAAAATACAGTATAGGAGATATACTCAACCCTGTTACTTTTACCAACCATAAACAAATAGCAGGAGTAGTACCACCAAACATCGCTATTGCAATGCTATAACATAATGAAAATCCAGTTTGTCTAATATTAACTGGAAATAAAAGTATTACCATTGATAATACAGGCGTAGCATATATTCCTAATGCAACAGCAAGAATAAAATAAGTAATTAAAGTATAAAATCCAAAGTAACTAATAATACATGATATACATGTCACAAATAACACCTGAAATACTATCATTACATCTTCAGATTTATATTTCTTATATATGAAAAGAGACAAGAATCCAGAAATTAACATTACTAATATTAAAAAAGTATAAGTTACAATATCCACTCTCTGCTGTATATTTAAAAACACAAAAAACATGTAAAATAATATGTTACTTGTTCCAACTACACTTAATATGATAATGCAAAACTTTTTATGATATAATACTATATCTAAAATAGGAACTTTACAAATTTTGCGATGACTAGATTTATAATTTAAATACTGATAACTTTCCTTTACAGAACAACGTAAAATAGGTAACAAGGTAGCCATAACCAAGCCAACAATAAAAGGAATCCTCCACCCCCAAGCATAAAACTCAGCTTCTGGAATTAAACTATAACATAACTTAAAAATAAAAGAACCAGCTGCACCTCCAAGCATTGCTATTACAAAGTGTGCAAATGATATCAATATAATTTGATCTTTTCTAACACTTTCTGCCATCAATACAATAGCCCCTGCTTCACCACCAAAAGATAATCCTTGCAAAACACGCAACAAGACTAACAGAATAGGTGATAACACACCTATGGAATCAAAAAGAGGTAAAAATGCAATACCCCCCACTGAAATTATTAGCAAACTTATAGACATAAAAAGAGAAATCTTTCTTCCATATTTGTCGCCAATATATCCAAATAACAATGATCCAAAAGGTCTAATAAAAAAAGCAATAGCAAATATAATAAATGATAATATTAAGGATAAAGTTTCACTAACATGGGAAAAAAATATACGACTAAAAACATAACTAAAATTCCCATAAAGTAAAAAATCATAACACTCTATAAAAGCACTCAAAAGAACCGCTAAGATAGATTTAATACTAGTATTATGCAACATCTATATAACTATTATCAAATAAAAAACATACAATTGTCAGTACACGCTATTTATAACACAGATATCAATCTTGAAGATGATATTAATTTCTCATGAACTCAATAAAGTATATTGCTATAAAATCCAAGATTAAGATAATTATGCTACTTATAATCAAAAATTAGTAGTTAAAAAATATGAAAATTATACAGAACTTAAATATAACATACTAAAAATTGAATAATAATTACATCCACATTAATAATACATCGAACTAGATAAATAAATGCATTGTCAAGCACATAACATTGCTAACAATTAAAACCTAACATTATGAAGTAATTAAAAATTAGCACAAAAAGAGCTTTATATTATTTACTTTTAGGAGAAAACAATACTATATACTCTCATAACATAAAAAGCTGCCGTTTCATCAATACAACATATGTTGATACATTTACCTGCTGTAACATTATTTTGCACCTGTGTAATCAGTATTATAGTTTCAAAGAAAAAGTGTAAAAAATACATATTTCAGGGCTGATGTATTGGAAGATAAGTTCAGAAGATATAAAAATAATACCTATAGATAACTATGAAGAAATTATGGAAAAATCGGAGATTATTTTGAAACAATTAATATTAGAATATTTAACAGAAAAAAAACCATTTAGTGCATCTTATGATATTTCTGGGTATGGGGATTATAGCCTTTTAATTCGTCTTAAGGAATGGGGGCAACATATTTATAATAAGTAATGCAAAAGTATTTATATGTTATAAAAGATAAATAATCATTTTCAAATTAACATGAGTAGTTTTTATCTGATTGGTTTTTAGTAGGGTTGCATTTTTTTTTTTTTTTGATTGATTTAAGATTAATAGTTAGCTTAATTAATATTAAAGTTATTAATGTGTGTGGAGTAACAGAAAATTTATATTGTATAATCAGTTGCAATTGTGTAAATGGTATAAGTTTTCATAAGCTGTGAAAGAGAATGGAAGTTGTTACAAATTTATTCCTAATTTATATACAGATTTATAAGTGACAAGATTATTTATTATATCTATATGTTATATATGATAACTTTATATAGTGTAGTAGATTTTAAAATTATTGTGTGATTATTTCCTACACTAGTTGTTCCTAGAGATTAAAAAGGGCTTCTAGTGTTTTGTTTGTGTATGATTTTATATTAGATTAATTTTGATTTATTGTAGTTTCCTAATATAATATAGTTACCTTAAAGCAAACATTCATTTGTGTAGTGCTGTGGTTTATTAGTTTTCTTGCGATTATGGTGGTAAGGAGGTTTTTTATTTATTTTACAGCAAGTTAAAATATTGTAATCGTCATACCCAGAAATATCATAAGATGCACTAAATGGTTTTTTTTCTGTTAAATATTCTAATATTAATTGTTTCAAAATAATCTCCGATTTTTCCATAATTTCTTCATAGTTATCTATAGGTATTATTTTTATATCTTCTGAACTTATCTTCCAATACATCAGCCCTGAAATATCCCTTTTCAAACTTTTCTTTACTGCTAATGCTTGTATTATCATCTGTAATGCAATACCACGGCTAATATCTGATTGAGATGGAATTATACCAGTTTTATAATCAATAATTACAACGCTATTATCTTTTAAACACTCTACTCTATCACACTTAGATACTATCTTAACATTATTGCTAATTTCCCAAGAAAAAAAATGCTCAGTAATAATTCTATCAACATCACGATTGCGATTTAGATTCATCTCAAAAAACTGTTCAGCTATTACTTGAAACTTAGGCCACAAAATACTATTCACTTGAGGAAAATTTCTGTACCTATCTACAAATTCTGATTCTGCAATTTTTATCAGGGTGTCATAGTTTTGCTGGTATTCATTATTCAACAAATACTTATGTAATATGTTATGCACAATAATTCCAAAATCTCTCATGGAAAATTTCTCATTAATATCTTTGCATGGCACAATGTTTAAAATATTATTTAAATAAAATACATATGGATTCTTTATTAAAATCTCTAAAGCAGTTGTTGATATAATATTAAATGCTATTACCCTATGATTAATTTCTGGGTTAGGTTGTGGTCTTAAACAAAACAAATCCATCATACCGCTAGAATATTTATCTGGCATTTTTAAACAATTTTCATATTCTAAATCTTTATAATTATAGATATTTGCCACAATTTTTATCTTCTTTAGCCAAATAGGTTCCTCATTAACTTTTCCAAAACTTTTTAAAGACCTAGTAATATAAACCTTAGATGCATAAAAAAAGCTATATAATACATAAGCAAAATAACCTTTTTCCACTTGAATAGAAGGCAATCCTAATTTACTACGCATTCGGTTACTTAATAACGTACTGCGTAAACTCATACCATAATCAAATTCATTAAACCCAGAAAAAATGACGATATCTCTTCTAGACAAATTCACAGAGGATAGTTTATAATTTTCAATAAAAAGATTATTACGTAACACTGAAATTAAAATCTCACAATACGTATCTATCCCACTTATTTTAATATTAGTACACGCACTCTGAAAGTTACTAAAAAATTCTTCTATATTCTCATAACTAAACACAGCACTACCAGCCAGCAAATCACGCAAACATGTAATATGAACTTTTACTATAGAAGAAATAGTATCATACTTAACATTAACTAAAGGAAGTATTATATTAGTTACCTTTTCCCAAAAAGGCAGTAATTCAGGTACTTTCTCCTTTATATTATTATCTATACTGATAAAATCATAACTAGAACATAATCTAATAATTTTTAATTCAAAATCCGATACTAAAGTACTGTACTCATTATCACTATATCCTAAAGTAATAAAAGGATGCTTAAGTAATGATAGCAATGATACAGGATTCCAATAACTCATAACAACTTCTAATATAGATGATATAAAAGAGAATATCAGGTAATTAGCATTCAATTTATCAACCAAATTTCCTAAATTTAGTAATGAATCTATTCTCTTACTTAACAACACATTACTTGTAAATATAGTGATGTCCCTAGAGCTGTATTTCGCCATAAGTTCAGATACAACTTGAGATTCTTCTTCATCTGATATACAAGTAATTAGTTTTACATAATCACAATTATCATAACTATGAACTTTCCCTTTGTGATATTCTTCTAAAAAGATATCAAAATTAAATACATTATTTACAAATTCACGATTATTTTGTTTACCTAAAAAAACAATATCATTCCTATTAACTTTTAAAACATCCAACAAATTTTTTATACAATACTGATAATGTGATTCTTCCAATAACTGCCAATTTGCCTCACTAATATTTATGTCCACATATGGAAGTATTATCTGAGCATTAGGCAACTTATATAACGTTTGAATAAAATTGATAACCAGACTATCAAATGCCATACCAGCAAATATAATAGTACTATTACAAACTCCTGCCTCTAGATACTTAATTAAATTATTTATATATAAACTTCTATGCTCTAATATATCTAGCACATTTTCTTTACACAACACTTCTTTCCATTTTTTTGACAAACACGAAAGAAATTCCACAGCTTTTTGAGCATGTTCTGGCAAATCACTTTCAAATAAATTCTCAAAATTAGATAATGGTATACAATGTTTATGCATCTCATTCAGTAGAATAGACAGCTCATAACTTAAAGACATAGGATAATTGTCACTATGTTCAGAATTCCAGAATTTTATGAATTCCATCAACAACATAAGTCTCCTAATTGGACTAATAATTTTGAGAGAATCATTTTGGTTGACTAGTATATCGTGATCTATCTCAGATAATGAAAAAACTTTAATTTTCAGATCAGAATAGTTACCACAATAGGATTGTCTCAAAGATTTATCTAATAATTCTACATCTTCATGATTGGATACTATAATTATAATATTAGACTCATGTTCCAATCTATTACAGAAGATACTCAACGTAAATTCTGCAACTACATTTAAAAAAGATTCTGAACAATGAACTGAAAAAACTTTCCCCATCGATATATCAAATACACATCAAAATAATTTTCATATATTATATTTCCCATAAGCTATTACAAATATAACATAAATACCTATACTTATGACTAATGATTAGATTTTATAAGATAAATTTACTAGACATACTTCCTTATATGAATACAAAACAATAATTCAAATAACACAAAAATTAACATTAATATTCCACAATAAAATACTCTCTATGTTTAGAGCTGATATACAAACGCTTAAAGTAAGTAACTTAACCATTAATTACACAATAAAAAACAATAAATCAAGGTTATTAAACACTAAAACTTTTCAAAAGTTATCTTGTATCATTATCTAAAGCTCAATTTTTTATTAGTTACATACCAGGATGTAGAATTCATATCCACTACTAAGCTATTTTTTATCATAATTTCATTGTAATTTATTTAAGCCGATATAACTATAAGTTGATTTAATATTTAGTAATCTATATTAATAAAATTACCATTTAAAGTCTTTCATTTTTACAACATGTAATTTATCATGAGTAACATTTTATACTCACAGTCATTAAGAAAAATAATATTGATATTCTTAGCCAAAAAAAATAACATACTCGTATAATAAAAAAGGTAGAGCAATATGCAGTTCCCTATTACACGGTTAAGACGTAAGCGTTCACATCAATGGTTACGTAATCTAGTAAGAGAAAATTATCTATCTATAAACGATCTTATTCTTCCTTTATTTGTACATGATAATGAAGGAATATCAGAACCTATTAAACAACTATCTGATATCAAGAGGTATTCAATTCCTGAGCTATTAAATATAGTAACACAAGCTGCAGATCTAGGAATAAACGCAGTAGCATTATTCCCAGTAGTAACAAACAACTTAAAATCCGAAAATGCAGAAGAAGCATTTAATCCTAATAACTTAATATGCAGAGCAATAAAAACACTAAAAGATCACATACCAAAAATAGGTATAATTGCTGATGTAGCACTAGACCCTTATACAATTTCAGGCCATGATGGAATTATCATAGACCAAAAAATTGATAATGATGCAACTGTTGCAGCTCTATGTAAACAAGCACTAGTATTAGCAGCAGCAGGATGTGATATTATAGCGCCTTCAGATATGATGGATGGCAGAATTAAAGAAATTAGAAATTCCTTAGATAACTGTAATTTCCAAGATGTGTGTATTTTATCTTATGCTGTAAAATACTGCTCAAGTTTTTATAAGCCATTCCGTGAAGTTGTAGGTTCATGTACAACATTTAAAACTATAGATAAAAGTACTTACCAAGCAGACATTGGAAATATCAACGAAGCACTTATTGAAGTAAAAATGGACATTAATGAAGGGGCAGATATCGTTATGATAAAACCAGGAATGCCATATTTAGATGTTATTAGATGTGTAAGTCAAAAATATCAAATTCCAGTATTTGCATATCAAGTAAGCGGGGAATACGCCATGATTAAAGTTGCAGCGCAAAACCATTTGTTAGACTATAATCAAGCTATGTATGAATCCTTGTTAAGTTTTAAACGTGCAGGAGCAAAAAGCATATTTACATATGCCGCTATAGATATAGCTAATATTATACTAAATAATCAATAGCCTTATAAACTTTATTGTATAACAGCATCTTTAATAAAAACTCTCTTCTGATTGTATACGTATACAGTGTACAAAGTACACAATATAAAAAATACCGACAATGCTAAAACTAAATATAGGCTTAATCCATTAACATAAAACAACAAAATACATAACTAAACACTACTTATGTAATCAAATATACCCTAGAAAATTTATTCACTGCCAATATTATTCCATTCATAATAAAAATATTATTTAGAATATTATCACATAAACTAAACACATATTCAATAATAAGTATATCATTTCTTAAATATAGAAAATATAATAAACACTTGATACTAAATTAAATCATAATTATGAGTTACCCATCAATTTTCATTTCTCAACTTAACTACATTTCTGAAGATCCCAATTACAATTACAATAAAATTCTAAAATCATATACAAAATCAATAAACTCATCAGCCGATATAGCAATATTTTCACGATATGCAGTTTCAGGATACATACAAAAAATCCCAACTTCACCTAAAGACTTTTTCAATCAATGCACACATACTATTGAAAAACTAGCAATACAAACCAAACAACAAAATACATCAATACTTATCGGTAGTATAAAACAACTTAATAATACAATACACGAAACTATCTACTTAATACAAAATGGTACAACTATAGAACTTATAACATTCGTAGCAAATACTCCACAAACAACCATTCCTATCACTTTTTCAATCAACAATAAAAATTTTGCACTATGTCCTATATCCGAAAACCCAGAATTACCCACACATTCAGAAAATACCATATTAATTATTATGGATAATATCCCATATACTCAACATACTAATACACGGCATAATGCAATTTTAAAATTAACAAACAATAAATATGCAGTATATATAAATCAAGTAGGTGGATATAATAATGTAGTTTTTTATGGAAAATCTTTCTTCACTTTTAATAATAATTATAACTTTTTAAACACATGGAAAGAAGATAGTAAAATTTGTACAGCAGATTCAAAAAAAAATAATTGTGATTCTTATACCTCAGATAGTGATATTGAATCAGACTATCAAGCACTGATGCTTGCACTAAAAGATTACGTATATAAAAACTCTATGACTCAAGTTATCATAGGATTATCTGGAGGAGTAGATTCTGCACTTGTAGCAACAATTGCTGCAGATGCATTAGGACCAGCCAATGTTCTGTCATTTATGCTACCAACAAAATACACATCAGAAATCAGCATAATCGATTCTCAAGAATGTGCAACAAGACTAGGAATCTCCTATAATATATTATCCATAGAAAGAATATTTCAAACTTCACTAACAACCCTTGAGAACATTTTTGTTGGCACACAAGAAGATATAACAGAAGAAAACCTACAATCTAGGATTCGTGGATTAATACTAATGGCATTAAGTAACAAATTTAAATTATTATTACTATCAACAGGGAATAAATCAGAATTATTAGTTGGATATGCAACATTATACGGAGATATGTGCGGAGGATTTGCTCCAATAAAAGATATATACAAAACCAGAGTATATGAAATAAGCCAATGGCGAAACAAAAATGTACCTGCAAATAGCCTATGTAATAATACAGAGGTTATTCCATCCCGAATAATAGAAAAACACCCATCAGCTGAATTACGTTATAATCAAACAGACCAAGACACACTACCTGCATATACTACCTTAGATTCAATCCTTAAATTACTAGTTGATCAATGTCTTTCCACAGAAGAAGTTATTAATAAAGGTCATAATAGTAAAGATGTAGACTACATAGCACATTTAATTAAAAAATCTGACTTCAAGAGGAAACAAGCCCCCACAGGATTAATCATCACAAATCCATATAATACAATTACTTAACTATAAGAATAACATACGTAAATAAAATTTAGAATAAAGAACAGATATACACATCATAATACGTATCTTATGAGAAATATCACTGTATATCTTAAAGTAACACTATACAAAAAAATATTTATCTAACTTGAGTAAAAGACTAATATCTTCAATATTATAACCTCATTGGGTCAAACCATGACCTACTGCCTAATTACGTTACTAATATGCACAAGTACAGCTTATACATATCTAATTATGCAGAAATCAAATAATAACAACCTGTTATAACACATACTTACAAAATCATGTACTCTATACTAAATAACAGCATGATTTTTTGCATACTATATAACTATATACAAATTACACATTTACCACAACTCTAAGTATTATGCTTCAATGGGTATTTACAACCCATATCCCCATAAACTACTAGTAATACAATAGTTTTATCCATTAGTACTCAAATAATATTCTGAATTATTTGTACATTTACATTGTTAGTGTAACAAATTACTTTTGAAAACTTGTCACATGTATCTACAATCACAATAGTCTACATTAAGCTCAATCTCTTCTTGAGACTATACTTATACACATTTTCTAAACTTCTAATTACGTGAAATAATAAATTGTTTAGAGATTGCTAATACTACTATACTTTTGCATGACTATATTGTTAATGTATACAAACTACCTCTGAAAACTTGTTACATCTATCCACAGTCACAATAGTCTACATTAAGCTCAATCTCTTCTTGAGACTATACTTATACACATTTTCTAAACTTCTAATTACGTGAAATAATAGATTATTCAGAGATTTCTAATACTACTGTATTTTCACATAACTAAAATTAAATTGCTCTTTACTCATACTTTACATTACTGATAAAACTATAATCATAAACATTAGAATATTAAACAACTTGCATCAGTTGTAAGACAATAAAAAAGCATATTCTAATACCACATAATTACAAAACTCTATTTCATTAATACAACTAGCATAATCAAGCGAATACTTACTCACCATACTACTAACATAAATTATTATAGCAAATGATGAATATTCCCTATCCATTGTCAATAGATTCACTAAATATCTTACATTCAATAGGTAATCCACAGACAAATTCTAATTGTAAATATCACCTAATAATTCTTTTATATAAAGTTACTTAACACATTCTTGCACAAGTATTATTACACAGACATCAAACAGCTATCATATTTACTAGGTTAACAAATCTTCATTAGCTCTTAGTTTATCCATTAAGTACTCTGCTCGACTTACAACCGATTGTGGGAATCCAGCAAGTTTTGCTACATGTATTCCATAAGACTTATCACTAGCACCAGGTATTATCTCATGTAAAAATACTACTTTCCCATCCCACTCTTCTACTTTCATACAAAAACACTTTATATGTTCTAAATGCCCATCCAACCTTGATAATTCATGGTAATGAGTTGCAAAAATAGCCCTGCTTCTATTAACATTGTGAATTTGTTCAATAACTGACCACGCAATAGACAAGCCATCATATGTACCTGTACCTCTACCAATTTCATCAAGTATTACAAAAGATCTTTCAGTAGCTTGATTAATTACCGCAGCAGTTTCCATCATTTCTACCATAAATGTAGAATACCCAAATGCAATATTATCAGATGCACCTACCCTGCTAAATATTTTATCAATTATTCCTATATGAGCGTACTCAGCAGGAACAAATGACCCAATATGAGCTAAAATACCTATTAATGCATTTTGCCTCAAAAAAGTGCTCTTACCTGCCATATTAGGACCAGTAATTAGATGTACACGTTGTAATGATGAAAGATCAATATCGTTTGCAATAAACTTACCATTTCTCTCAACTACAGGATGCTTACCCTTTTTAATATTAAATTCATAACTATCATCAACTATAGGTTTACTATAAGAATATTGTACTGCCAACTCAGCAAAAGAAGTCAACATATCAATTTCAGCAATAGCATGAGCAGTAACAGTTATGCTATCTGCATGCTCAATAACATGAGAACACAATTGACCAAAAATCTTGATTTCCAAACTAATAGCTGCATCTTTTGCAGATATTATTTTGCTTTCTAACTCTTTTAATTCGCTAGTTGTATATCTGACATTATTAGCTAGAGTCTGCCTATGAATAAAATTCTGATCATTAATCAAATGATTCGATGAAACCTCAATATAGTACCCTAAAATATTATTAAATAATATTTTTAAATTCTGAATATTAGTAACATTACGATATTTATCACGTAATTCCTGAATTATATTATTACTACAGTTTTGAATATATATATATTCTGACAATTGCGTATCATAACTAGGATTAATAAATCCACCATCCTTTATATTATTTACATTATTTTGTAATAATGCATTATTTAGAATACAAACTAGTTCCTCATATTTTCCTAACCTTGCACAAAAATCATTAATAATATCAACATCAAATTTACATAACAACTCAACAAGTTCATAAATTTTATCTAACGTCAATTTCAAAGAATACAAATCCTTAGGAGAACATCTAGCAATTTTTATCCGTGTTAATATACGCTCTATATCTGCAATACCACGCAATAGTTGCCTAATATTTTTACACAACATTTGATTATTAACAAAAAATTCAACAACATTCAACCTACGATTTATCGCATTAGCAGATGCAAGAGGAGATGATAAGGATCTTTTCAACAATCTCCCACCAGATGCTGTAACAGTAAAATCTATAGACGCAACCAATGATCCTTCTAATTCTCCAGATTGAGTACAAAACAATTCTAAGTTACGTAATGCTGCCGCATCTATAAACATAAAATCACTATCTACATATGCTTTTGGAAACCCTAATTTAGGTAAATTACCTTTTTGCGTTGCTTTCACATACTCTAATAAGGAACCACATACAGAAATTTCCACATCCTTCAAATCACCTAATCCTTTCAAAGTAGATATGCCATATACACTACACAAAGTATTGTATGCTCTGTTTGTATCAAAAAAACTACTTGAATACTGAGTTATAGAAAATTTATACTTCTTTATGGTAGAATACACTATATCAATTTCTAATAGATCATCAGAAATTAAAAGTTCCTTAGGACTAACACGTAACAAGTCACTATCAAGTTTAGTAAAACTAGTAATATGATAATAAAATAATCCAGTAGACAACTCTAACCATGCAATTGCACAACTATCATTAATTTTTACTATACAAGCTAAATAATTACTTTCCTTGGCTTCAAGTAAAGACTCTTCTACTATAGTACCAGGAGTAACAATTCTGACAACATCACGCTTTACCAAAGATTTATATCCTCTCTTTCGTGCCTCTTCTGATGTTTCTAGTTGTTCACAAATCGCTATTCTATAGCCCAATTTTACTAATTTATTTAAATAAGTTTCACTACTATGAAAAGGTACACCACACATAGGTACATTACCTTTCTTAGTTAATACAATATTTAATATTTTGGATGTTTTTATTGCATCATCAAAAAATAATTCATAAAAATCACCTAGCCTATAAAATAACAAATATTCCTTATACTGTTGCTTAAGTGTCACATATTGTTGCATCACAGGAGTAATACTGTTACTATTAGTCACCTTTTACCTATTATTAACTTTTATCATACATTATATACTTCATAAATAAATATGAAAATATAATGAGTATTTATAAAATTTAATCACAGTTATTCAATCAAAATATTAATAATACATAATGACATATTACAAATCGTAATGTATAATCAGTCTGTATTAGTTTTATCTAGACATTAATCATGGTATCATATGCTTTCTTTACTCAAGAAAGGTGTAGAAGTTGTTGTTAAAGTAGCTATCACACCAGCTACCACTAAGTTACCTCATAAAGAAAGCTTAGGTAAAATAATCCAAGGTGCTTTACCAGGTAAAGGTCCAAAAGAAAAATATTTTGATCTGCAAGTGCAAGATCCTAATTATAAAGCAGGTATAGAACTACCAGCTGAAACAAGAGTAGAAGGGAATCAGAATGAAGTTACGTTTAAGCTACCATATTATAAACTAGATCCTCAATCTTTACAGAAATTTGCAGCATGGCAAGAACAAGACAAAGAAGGAAATGTAGAAGAAACTAAACAAAGTCTTGCACAGTCTTTACTAGAGCCATCCAAAAAATTCAAAGAATTAGAAGCTAGTTACAGTGCAGACAGTAAATTTAATATACTAAAAAAATTAGACGAAGAACTTCAAAAAACAGGCGGAAAGCTTACTGTAGAATCCAAACTAGGTAGTTATAGACAACGCTTAAACATAGAAATAGACACAAGTGGGAAATCTCTGCAAGAAATAGAAGGTGAGGTAAAACATGCATTCAGTATGTTAGGCATACGCGATTCCAAATTAGTCAAAACTTCTGCAGCACGTCTTTATAAGTCATCCACTGATCCAAAAGTTACATCACTAGATATTAATACTAAGGATCCTACTCCCAATACACAAGAAGCATTAGATTCTGAGAAAATTAGTTCAGGAAGTACTCCAGAAAATGAAGGCTATGAAAAAATTAGTTCGGTAAACACTAACACTAACCAGAGTAGTACAACAGAACATGCACAAAATCCAGACAAAGTAGAAAGTAACAATTTTTCACTTACAAATCCTACACATATGCCTTATAGGAGAAGTCCATTACAGAGCTCAAGCATGCTACAACAGCTACAGGGTCAAATGCTAATGCAGAGTAGTCCATCAACATCATCTCCTGCCCCTATGCCTCCTAATGTAAGACAAAGTGTGGAAAAAATAGCAGCAGCTTTATCAGATACACTGTCTCATGAAGCACAAGGTAGTAATATAAGCACTACCACAAACAGCAAAGGTAAACCATCAAGTAGCCAAGGGAAAGTTCATAGGTAAGATAAAGAAATGAATAGCCTTTATGATGACAATAACATTTTTGCAAAAATATTAAGAAAGGAACTACCATGCGATATAGTATACGAGGATGAATTAGTACTATCATTTCACGATATATATCCTCAAGCTCCTGTACACATTTTGGTTATTCCAAAAAGCAAGTATATTTCATTCGATGATTTTATCAACTCTTCCCCTGACGTTATACACTTTTTTTCTGTAATAAAAAAAATTACCCATAAATTTCAATTAAACAAAACTGGATATAGACTAGTTACAAATCATGGAAAAGAAGGCGGACAGGTAATTCCACACTTTCATGTGCATATCCTAGGTGGTAAGCAGCTCTGATTTTTATTGAAACTAAAAAAAGATATAAATCAAAAACTATTTATGTTTTCCCATAGACTTTACATATTTATTTTATCTACATAGAAAAATTCACTATATTTCAATATATAACTTAGAAAACATATCCAATTAAAACTATAAGCATTCCAAATCTTTATTGACAATAAAGACAAATATACCTAATAAACTAGTATATTGCTAAACAAAAACATTGAGGAGCTACAACAAGATGATGCATACTGAAAAATTAAAAGGTGTTTTTACTGCGCTTATTACACCATTTAAAAGCGATTTTTCTGTAGACCATAATGCATTAACTGAACTCATCGAGTACCAAATTCAGAATAATATTAATGGTTTAGTACCATGCGGAAGCACTGGAGAGAGTACAACTTTAAGCTTCGAAGAATATTGCGAAATAATAAAACTATGTATCAAAGTTACAAATAAACGTGTTCCAATAATAGCTGGTTCTGGTTCATGCTCTACGCAAGAAACAATTAGGCGTACATTATATGTTAGTTCCTTAAATGTAGATGCAGCATTAATAGTTGTTCCATATTACAATAGACCAACCCATGAAGGAATATATCAACATTTTAAGACAGTACATGATGCAACCAACATTCCTATAATTGTATATAACATTCCTTCAAGAACCGGTACTGACGCAAGTGACACATTACTTGCACGTATATTAGCTTTACCAAGGGTCATAGGAGTAAAAGATTCAACTAGTGATATAAGCAGACCATTGAATTTAAAAATGCTAGTAGACAAGGATATACTACTATTTTCTGGAGATGATTTTACATGTTTAGCATTTAATGCCCATGGTGGTTCAGGATGCATATCTGCTGTTTCAAATGTAGCACCTAAAATATGCTCAGATATGCAATATGCTTTTTTTTCTAATAATATGAAAGAAGCTATGGAAAAAAGTAAGGCAATATTTAAACTATCAAAAGCACTGTTTTGTGAATCTAACCCATCACCAGCAAAATATGCTTTGAGCTTAATTACAAAATACATATCTCCAACAGTAAGGTTACCATTAGTTGGGCTAACTCAAGAAAATAAGTTAAAAGTCGAGAACACACTAAAAGAATTGGAACTTATTTAGTACTATCTTCACATAAGTTATTATTACACAATACACTTATGTGTGTATGTTAGTTCACTAGATAACATGTTCTACATAACATATTACAGTTAATACAATTAACTTATAAACCTAACAGTCTGTATAAGTTCCTTAAAGGCTATACAACCCTAGTTTTACATTTCCTTTTTTTATTCCTATTATATATAAGACCTACTTCGTACCATTTTCACGTAGGTTATTATTACATTATATAATTATGTCTGTATGTTAGTTCATTAAACAATATACTTTACATAACACATTACATACAATTAACCTTTAAGTTCTTTAACCTATAAACTCACAAGTATGCTTTTTCATTTTTACACATGTAAGGCCTACTTAGTACCATTTTCACGCAAGTTACTATTACATCATATAATTACACCTGTATATTAGTCTATTAGACAATATACCTGACATAACATATTACATACAATTAATCTGTAAACTCTTCGCCTACAGATTCACAAGTATTCTTTTTTATTTTTTACATATGTAAGGCCTACTTAGTACCATTTTTACGCAAGTTACTATTACATCATATAATTATGTCTGTATGTTAGTCTATTAGACAATATACCTGACATAACATATTATATATAATTAATCTGTAAGCTCTTCGCCTACAGATTCACAAGTATTCTTTTTTATTTTTTACATATGTAAGGCCTACTTAGTACCATTTTCACGTAAGTTACTGTTACATCATATAATTACACCTGTATATTAGTCTATTAGATAATATGCTTGACATAACATATTATAGTTAAATACAATTAACTTATAAACCTCACAGTCTGTAGTAAGTTTCTTAAAGGCCATACAGTCCTAATTCACATTTCTCTTTTTTATTTTCACACGCTGTGATGTCGACTATATCACCATAATTCATAAAAAACGGAGTAGGTATGACAATACCAATATCAGAAATTCAAGAATCCCTCAGTAATCTAACATCTTCATGGGAAGAATTCAAAACATTAAATGAAGAAAAGCTATTAGATATTAATAAAAAAAGCTCTTTATATCCTTCCATATTGGAAAAATTAAAAAAAACAGAAACTACCATTGAAGAACAAAATGAACGTTTAGATAGATTAGAAATATCATCACAACGTCCAATACTACATGATGACAAAACCTATACAGATTACGACTACAAAACATTCACACAATATTTACACAAAGGTAACACTGAGATACCAGGTGCTAAAACTTCAATATCAACTCTTAACGAATCATACTTCATCCCAAAAAATGTATCATACCACATAGATAAAAATTTGACAAAAAACTCAGTAATGCGTCAACTATGTTCTATAGAAAAAATATCCGGTGACAGTTTAGATTGCTTTGTAACAAACAACGATAAAACATCTGTAAATTGGAGAAGTGCACTTAATACCAGTAATACTCAAACATTACCAGAAGTTAACAAACATACCATAAACTTACATGAACTATATGCTCAACCAAAAATCACAAAAAAACTATTGGAAGACTCTTCAATAGATATCAGCAAATGGCTTATAGATCATTTAATCGATGCTTTTAGTAGAGCAGAAAATGCAGCTTTTATATCTGGAGATGGTAATAATAAACCAAAAGGTATCCTATCATATACAGATGAGTCACACACAATAACATCTACACAACTTGATAGTAATACAATAATTAAACTGTATTACTCTCTTGACGAATATTTTGCATCAAAAGCAGTTTTCCTAATGCATAGAAGTGTATTGCAGGAAGTTAGATCTCTCAAATCTCCTTCCGGACAATACCTTTGGTATCCAGGATTGACTACAGGATCTCCTGATACATTAATGGGATTACCAGTATACCAAACATCAGATATGCCATCATTAAGCTCAATATTGACACAATCGGATATGCCAAAACCAGCTATAGTACTTGCAGACTTCAAAAATACATATAAAATAATTGAAAACCGCGATATTAGAATACTAAGAGATCCATTTACAGATAAACCATTCGTAACATTCTATACAACGAAACGTGTGGGCGGAGGTGTAATTAACAGTAATGCTATGAAAATATTACAAATCCAATACACAGAAACACCAAGAAAGTAAATAATAAATATCAGTATTGATACCTTTTATTTGACTACTAACAATAATACACATATGATATATGTATAAATACTAAGATAAAACCCTATAACAGGGAATTTACTAATTACAACACATTATTATATGTGTATTACTTAATTGTCATTTTTGTATTCCGTAAGGCCGTAACATATTAAGTACTATCACTTGTTACAAATCCAATGTCTAGTTTAACCACTGATCTTTCCATAACACAATCAACAGCTATATTCTTAGTATATACAGTTGTACAATCTTATTATACATACACTCACACCAGGATTATACTGCTACGTCTATTTCCAGATAAAATAATAGCTTTACAACTAAACATTCAACACAGAATATTCTTATCTAATATAAAACTACCATATTATCTTTAAACATTTTCTTTTAACTAAACGTCATATTAGCAACTAACTTACATATATGGAGTATCAACTAATAACTCTTTGTAATTTTTGATTAAGCATATAATTTCTGAATGAGAATCACATCATAGTATTATAATAATACATCCTCACATTACTATTATATCAGACAGTACACTAATAAAATATAATACCTAATATAACTAACACTACATACTACATTCATACTCACTCAAACATACATATCTATTTGGCTATACAGAAATATCCAATTTTGGTACTTCAAGCACCATATATATTTGCACACATACTTTTTAACTATAGCAACAGAACTACTATATAAATTGAAAGTACATACTATAAACCTATTCTAATACACAAGATAAAATCTTACCCTGTTCTTTCAGATGATTACTTGTGTATCCAGCTGCAGTAGATGAAGAAGCAGGACGAGAAATGCATATTGCCTTTTTAGATTTTACATTAATTTTCATCAAAATATCTTCAATATAACTATTAATAAAAGTCCATGCACCCATATTCATTGGTTCTTCTTGACACCATACTACTTCTGCGTTGTTATAACGTTGTAATTCAAGCGTCAGCTGTTCTTCTGGGAAAGGATAATATTGTTCTAAACGTATCACTGCAATATCATTTATTTCATTTTTACTACGGGCTTCAATTATATCAAAGTACACCTTACCACTACATACTATAACTTTACGTACCTTATCATTACTACACAACGGATATATTTCACCAATTACAGGCAAAAAAGTACCAGAAAAATCAGATAACTTAGATACGGCCATTTTATGACGTAATAAGGATTTAGGAGTAAATACAATAAGTGGTTTACGAAAATCTCTACATACTTGCCTACGCAAAACATGAAAATAATTTGCAGGTGTTGTACAGTTAACAATTTGCATATTATCTTCTGCACATAATTGTAAATATCTCTCTATTCTCGCTGAGCTATGTTCTGGTCCTTGTCCTTCATATCCATGAGGAAGCAACATCACCAATCCACTGCAACGTAACCATTTAGTTTCCGCAGAAGAAATAAACTGATCAATAATAATCTGTGCACCATTTGCAAAATCACCAAATTGTGCTTCCCATATAACTAAAGTTGTTGGAGAGTTTGTACTATACCCATATTCAAACCCAAGCACAGCATACTCTGATAACGGACTATTAAATACCTCAAATGTTTCTTGCAATACACCTAAATTATTTAAAGGAACATAGTAATTTCCTGTCTTCTGATCTACTAATACTGCATGCCTATGTGAAAATGTTCCCCTACCACAATCTTGACCAGATAGTCTAATTTTAATATTTTCCGACAATAAGGATGCAAACGCTAGTGCTTCTCCAGTTGCCCAATCAATATTTTTGCCAGAAGACACTGACTCAAAACGTGCAGTCAATACCCTCAATATCTTCTTATTAACATCAAAGTTTTCAGGAATATTAGATAAAGCACTAGCTAGCTTTAACAATTCTTGCTCACTTACTCCCGTATTCGACAGATAATCTGCAAAATGGCCAATAATAGGCCTACGGAAGTTCTCCCAATTCTTCCTGAACCAATCCGCTTGATTAGGTGAATAAGATTCAGAATTTACAAATTCTTGATTAAGCATACTTTGAAACTTAGCTTCTAGAGAATCAAGATAATCTTGAGTAATTACTTTATCATTTACTAACTGTTCAACATAAAGTCTCATAGGAGTTTTATGCTTCATAATACAATTGTACATTATAGGTTGAGTAAATAATGGTTCATCACCCTCATTGTGTCCATAACGACGATAACACACTATATCAATCACAACATCTTTATTAAATTTTTGCCTATATTCAATAGCTAATTCAACAACTGCAACTACATCTTCTACAGAATCACCATTAACATGAAATATTGGAGCATCTATGACTTTTGCTATATCTGAACAATATAAAGAAGATCTAGAATCCTCTGGGTTCGTAGTAAATCCAACTTGATTATTAACTATTATGTGTATTACACCATAAACCTTATACCCAGACAAGTTACTCAAAGTCAACGTTTCCGCAACAACCCCTTGACCAATAACAGCAGCATCGCCATGAACTAAAATTCCAACTATAGAAGGCTTATCACCAGGCAATAATCTATCCTGCTTTGCCCTAACTTTTCCCATTACAGCTGGATTAACAGATTCTAAATGAGAAGGATTAGGAGACAAAGATAAATGTACAATTTTATCAGAAGACAATTGACGATCACAAGAATATCCTAAATGATATTTAACATCACCTGAAACTGATAAATCTTTTGGATAAGCAGTTCCACCTTTAAATTCATGTAGCATAGCTGCATAGGGTTTCTGCATAACTTTTGTCAATACACTCAATCTTCCACGATGTGACATACCTATCACTATTTCACGTAGATCAAATTTAGGTGATAAATCAACTATTTTTTCCAAAGCAACAACTAAAGAATCTCCACCTTCAATAGAAAATCTCTTATACCCTGGGTATCTAGTATGAATAAACTGTTCAAAATTTTCTACTTCCATTAGACGTTTTAATATATCTTTTTTTTCTATATCTGATACTTTATAAGGGGAACTCTCAATCTTATTCTGTAGCCAAAGTCTCTCTTCATGATCCCCAATATGCATAAACTCATAACCAATCTTACCGCAATAGATAGACTTCAAAGTATCAATTACATCATTTAAAGTAGGATTATTTAAATTTAAAACAGACTTTAACGGTTTAAAAGATTCTACATTGCTTAAATCAACATGTTTATTATATTCTAAATCACTAACTACACGTAAGCCTAAAGGATCCAAACACGCAACAGTATGTCCATAAGATCTAAAAAAGTTTAGTAACTCGATAACTTTAGACTCAGCTTCATTAGAAGCAACATCAATATTGTTCGAATTATTATCGGTTATACCTGTACTTTCTTGTATATATAACCCCTCAGAAAAAAATTTACGCCACTCCAAAGAAACAGAATTATTATCCTTTTGATACTTTTTATAAATATCCTCTATAAGATCTACATTTTCAGTAAATAAACAAGTTACATTTTTCATGTTTTTACCATACCAAACTTTAAAAAATCTAATGCTACTGTAGGACTCCATATAATTCAGATTTAAACACTTATGATAATTTCTTTCAACAAAATGTACTCATAATATAAAAATACCTAACAGTCACACAATTATATTATAGTTAGTGTCATTAACTTTTAAAATTTTACCACTAGAACAGAATCTATACTGAACTTATAAGTAGCTTAAGTAAAAACTACACTATTTAACAATCGTAGTAAGATTATCATCACTGTGATTATTTTTACATCAGTACCCTAGCATAACATGCTATACTAGCCATATACTCTTATCATAATTCTAGTCACTAACTTAAAATAAAAAATCTACCTTCCTATTAAAAATATTTAATTATCGCTCAAATATAAAATAATTAAAAGGTAAAAATTATACTTTAAACACGAATAATATTACAATTAAATATAACTAATAAGACTTAAATATATAAATTATATTCAATTCACTATCATACTCCGTAATATGCTTGATTTATACAATTACTATATGCTATACTGAAAATATAATTCTTAATTATCTTCTTATAGAACATTTATACTATATAGAATCTAGGACTAGTTGTTTCTTTTATTATATTAACAGTATTATTAAAGTAATTACCATTGATATCACTACTATTTGTAGTATAAGAAGATTTATATACCCCAGGATTTTGAAATAACAACTTTCAGACTCTACATTTTAAATGCTTAACGTAACCTATAGTGAATAAATTATGTACATACAAGTCAGATACACTTGACACTCACACATAATAGTTTACTGCAACCTTATTATCAACTAACTCTATAAAAACATGAAGAATATCAGTACAAAATTTAAACAACACATATCATCAGAAATTCTGACTCTTGCATATTGCATACAACTTACTTTGAAAAATAATAAAGTAATTGGTTTAACTGACTTTGACCAAGATTTAGTTATTGATAATATCACTTACAAATCAGCACCTGGATTAAACATAGATATTTTAAAATATAATACTACTTCCGGAAGTAGTACAAAAATAGAAACTATAATAGATGGCAATACAATAAAAGAAGAAGACATACTCTTTGGAATGTATGATTTCACCACAGTAAAAATACTTCTAGTAAACTACACAAACATAGATGAAGAAAATCTAATATTATTCTACGGAAACACAGATAAAGTAACAATAACTAATCATAAGTTAATAGTAGAACTTAATAGCATATCACATATCTTATTAAGGAATATAGGAAATTTTTTTTCGTCTTCATGCAGAGCTCAATTTTGTGATGCTCAATGTAAACTTAATAAGGAATCTTTTACTAACTCTCACTACATTACTAAAGTAATCAGCAAACAAGAATTTGAATGTATCACATTGATAAATACTGCAAATTATTATACATACGGATCAATAACATTTACTACTGGAAAAAATAGTAACCTCACATTAGAAATAAAACAACACAACAAATCATATGTTCAATTTTATAATTCATTACCACATAATATGAACATAGATGATAAATTTTTTATAATAGCTGGCTGTGACAAAAGCTTTAACACATGCAGTCATAAATTTAACAATAGTAAAAACTTCAGAGGAGAACCTCATATTCCTGAACTACAGATTTATACATATTAAGTTTACCAGTCACATCAAAGCAATTAGACAACTATAAGTGAATTATAATGACAATAGACTATATTTTTCTTCTGCCCTTTAAGAAATACGAACTTATAAAAAACCTTATTTATTTAAATACACCAATACTACAACTACTTATCAATCAATACCACATTCATATAAATTAAATGGTAAGCTTCCTTTTTTTACTAAAAATAACTTGCACCTTAGCTATATGTACAAGCTACAACTAAGGATACTATAAGAAATAATTTAAAACTATAAAAAACTTGAATAAAATTTTCTCAAAAATAACTATGAGTAATAATAATACCCATAATACTATTTAAGAATTAACACTCCAAGAATCCTTCTGTAGCAACTGTATTTATTATCCCATAGCCATCACACCAATCAACATCCCAAATGTACTACAATAAAAAACTCAATATAGACTCTGTTACATATTCTAATACATTATAGGTTACCGATAATACCGCATCATACAACACAAAATTTAAAATTATACAAAATCTGACTCCAAACCATAAACTTTAAAATTACCAACAAATATATTTGCACTTAACTATTGTAATAACAAAAGAACTGACAATTTCACTATCTCTCAATTACCACTAATATGTACTTAAGAAAGCATTCAAAAATACCTTCTATGAACTAATTTATTAAATACGTATATATAACATAAACTTGATGAATACTTGAAATGTAGATAACTTGCAATGCATTAAAAAAACAATATACACCTTATAGGTAAATTTTAGTCACCTAATACACATAAGTTATTAAATACTATAAAAAGTTCATCAAAATTTTTTTACAATCAACTTATTAATACAAAATACACAACATGACATAAACTTTGATATACATCCTAAAACTACAAATATTCTGTAAATACACACTACAAAGAATCAATAACATACACTTTAATTCACAACTAATAGGTTACCCCCATGTCTCTTATCATATTATCAAGTATAATTAACAGTATTAAAGAATCTATAGAGAACGTCCTTTCAGAAAAATATCATACAGCTAATCAAACCATACAAAATAACATAGATTTAAGCAGAGGTATCAAAAATAAATCAAAAATAAACAGTTTAAAAGTCCAAACATCAACTTATGGAAAAATGATACCTATAATATACGGAACAATGCGCATAGCAGGTAATATAATATGGATGGATAAAATAAAAGAAACAATACACCAGAATATAACAATTAAACAGACCCCTCATAAAGCTACTGAACATCTTAATTCTACACAACATCAATACCACGTAAGTTTAGCAATAGCTATATCAACAGGATATGTAAAAGAAATTTCAAAAATATGGGCGGATTCACAATTATTAGACTTAAGTACATTAACATATAGATTTTACCAAGGAACAGAAGACCAAGAACCAGACCCACTAATATCTAAAATAACAAACAACACCCCAGCATACCGTGGAATAGCATATGTAGTAATAGAAAATTTTCCATTGACAGATTACAAAAACCACATACCTAACTTTACATTTGAAGTCACAGCATATCCTCCTAATTATCTAAAGCAAGAACATATAACACATAAAATTAAGTGCATACATATTTCAGGACCAGGAGAATTCGCATATGATACAAAAATACATATGAAAACCTTCCAACAGAAAATTGGTAGCCAATATATCCCATATGGAACAGCACAACAAATTAATAACAACAGTACCCATAAAAAAGCAGATGCATTAATCTCTCTAAATCAATTACAAAATACTTTACCAAATACAGTATGGGTATCAGTTACTGTAGCTTGGTACGCAGACAGCCTAAACATACAAGACTGTAATATATATCCAGCAATTAACTTACAACCTAATATTATAATAACACCAGATGACTGGCACGTTGCAGGAATTAATAGAAAAACAGCAAGACAACTCTATAAAAACATTAATGATACATGTAATTATAATGGCACCACTAATGATACATCTTTAATCAGATATATACATGAACTCAAAGCAAGAGGATATAAAGTTATGCTATATCCTATCTTACAAACAGATACAGAAGAAAAATCATGGATAGGAAATTTAACTGGAGATGCTCAGAATATTAGTACATTCTTCAATAATCAATACAACCCATTTATCCAGCATTACTGCAACCTTACAAAAAATATAGTTGATGCTTTTATCATTGGATCAGATCTTATAGGCTTAACTAGAATAACAGATACCAATAATCATTACCCAGCAGTACATGAACTTATAAACTTAGCACGCTATGTAAAAACTCAAGTAGGAAGTAATACGATTGTAACATATGCAGCAAATTGGAGAGAATACCATTCCAATAATGGAGACTATAATATGGATGTACTATGGTCATCACAATATATAGATGTCATAGGTATAAATGCATATTTCCCATTAACTGATACACCACAACCTATCCAAGGATTTACAGAACAGGACATAATTAATGGATGGCATTCAGGCGAAGGATATGACTATTTCTACCTATACCCAGAAAAAAAACAAGACAAAGTCTTTTATACACAAGATAATAATCAATATGCTTGGAAAAATATACAACAATGGTGGAATGAATATCATTTTAATCAAGATAATAGCAAAACCATATGGATACCAAAATCAAAAAAAATATGGTTCACACAATATGGATTCCCAAGTATCGATAACTGTACAAGTCAACCCAGTATTTTCATAGACTACCCAGAACACAACACAAATCCAACATTCTCAAAAGGATCTATAGATTTCTACGCCCAAAAAATAGCACTCATAGGTACTATTACTGCATGGCATAATTCTGACATGGTAGAACAAATGTTTCTTAAAGAATGGGATGCAAGACCTTATCCTGATTTCCCTAAATTACAAAACATATGGCAAGATGCTCAAAATTGGCAAACCGGTTATTGGATACAAGGCAAGTTATTTTTATTAGATATATCACATATAATTCATAACATACTTACAAATATAGGATTACAGGATGCAAAAATAGCAATTCAAAATGTACATCATGCAGTAGATGGATATGCAATTACTGAAGCAGAGTCTGCCATATCTATATTAAATACATTACAAGATATATACAACTTTGAACTTACAGAACAAGATGATAAATTAGTTATTACCTCAAATTACCAACCATTTATACACAACATTCCAACAGAAGATATTATATTCAATCACAAAAACAATTATCTAAAAATTACTAAAACAAAATCATCAAATTTAGTAAATAGAATTAATTTCATGTATCTCAATAAAAACAATGATTATAAAGTCAGTTTACAATATGCAAGAATACCATTCATACAAAATACAATAGTAAAGAACTTTCAAATACCTATTGTTCTAAGTAATAATCAGGCAAAAATCATCACTCAAAACCTACTAAATAAAAAGTTGAACAATCAATACAGTTTCTACTTAACACTGCCAATAAAATATATCTGGCTATCTATTAACGATGTAATTAAGGTACAACATAATAACTTATCTTTTGATATAAAAATTACAAACATTAGCCTAGATAATCTCTCTATGAATATAGAAGGAATAAGCAATAATGAAATATCCACCAACCATCAACCTCTACTCTATGAAAATAGCATTATAGAAGATACTACAACAATACGCATTCTTGATCTACCATGCTTTCACAATATGGATAATATATTATATTTTATGATTACTAGAAAAACAACAGAGTGGAAAGGAAGTATTATATATTCACTTCAAGACAACACTGAACATCACAAACACGAATTATCTATAGACATAGAAACTATCACTGGTATTACAATTGATACTCTAGGTAATGGACCAACTACAATACCAGATACAGCAACTACACTAACAATCTTATTAAAAACAGGACAATTAAATTCAAGTACATCATTATTTATAAATAATAACAGTAATCTTGCATTAATTGGAAATGAGATTGTTCAATTCCAAAATGTTAAACATATCCGAGAAAATATCTATCAAATAAGTTATATGTTAAGGGGAAGATTCGGTACAGAATCATACGTTAATAAGCACAAAGACAGGGAACTCTTTATACTACTAGATAGCTTATCTTACATAACAACAAGTAAATCATTAATAAAAAAATCTTTAATGTACAAAGTCATATTTAATAGATCATCATCCTACGGGGAAGAATTAATTTACACATATTATGCTAACAATTTAAAACCATTATCCGTAGTACATGTTAAAGGTATGCGCGATATACATAACAATTTAACAATAACTTGGATACGTAGAGCACGTATCAACGCAGAATGGGTAGATAACATTGATACACCTCTTGATGAAGAAATTGAGAGTTACGATATAGAAATATTAGACAATCAAAATATAATAAAACGTACTGTTACAGTCAAAAACTCATCAACCTTTGTATATTCGATAGAACAACAAAACATAGACTTTAAATTCGCACAGAAAAATATAAACTTTAAAATATATCAGAATTCCAATACAGTAGGCAGAGGAAACGTTTATGTAGCAACTCTATAAACAATACATATTGATTAATAAATAGATCCTATATTACTAAATTTACCCTATAACTAAATATATACCTTAATATATCTATGAATAATAACACAATAGCTATAAGTCATATATTTAAAAACGACAATACTAAACATCAATATACAAAACTTACCTAAACAACATCACGTTATTAACACTATGATTATTCATATCAATAACGCAAACTGTAATTACAACAAATATCCCATCTAGGCACAACACAGTTTTTAAAGAAATCAATAATACTTCAGGTTCCGTGATAAGTTTTTCTTATCTATTTAAAAAATGAAAATACTAAACACCCATATACAAAACTTACCTAAACAACATCATGTTATCGACACTATGATTACTCATATCAATAATCCAACAAATACCCCATCTAGGCACAACACAGTTTTTAGAGAAATCAATAATACTTTAGGTTCGGTAATAAGTTTTTCTTATCTATTTAAAAAATGACAATACTAAACACCCATATACAAAAACTTACCTAAACAACATCACGTTATCGACACTATGATTACTCATATCAATAATCCAACAAATACCCCATCTAGGCACAACACAGTTTTTAGAGAAATCAATAATACTTTAGGTTCGGTAATAAGTTTTTCTTATCTATTTAAAAAATGACAATACTAAACATCCATATACAAAACTTACCTAAACAACATCACGTTATCAACACTATGACTCTTATATCAATAACGCAAATTGTAATTACAACAAATATCCCATCTAGGCACAACACAGTTTTTAGAGAAATCAATAATACTTACTGTCTTAAATCTTTTGCTAAGTTAGTACTACCAGAGAGAGTAGCTTGTTGCTCATCTTTAAGTTTTAAACAATCAATTACAATTTTAATCACAGTATCTTTGATAGACTCTGACTGTGTATCGTTGTTTCCCATAATTTATCCATTAAAAATTGAAACAGTATATACTGAACAT
Source organism: Ehrlichia ruminantium (assembly GCF_009728835.1). Classification (GTDB taxonomy): domain Bacteria; phylum Pseudomonadota; class Alphaproteobacteria; order Rickettsiales; family Anaplasmataceae; genus Ehrlichia; species Ehrlichia ruminantium_B. The sequence continues at coordinate 438,962 of NZ_CP033455.1, read as the reverse complement.
AAACTTGTAAGAAAATAAACATTACACACTAATATATGTCGTGTTAAACTTACAAAGAACTAAGTTCAGCAAGAACAATAAAGTAAAATTGTAATACTGTTATTAGTTGAAAACAAAAACTGCACTTACTAGTGTATAATATATAACATACGCCTATAGGTTAGATTATAAACTCTCTCTATATATTCAGAAAATCGCCAAATAACACTTTATTTTATATTATCTACATCAATAAAGAAAAAATTATAAAATACCTAACTTTTATACACAAAAATATAATAATAATTATATCACAAGCTTTCTCTATCTACACCTGTTTACAGTTTTATCATTAGTAACTCATAATAAATACTCAGATAAGTTAATACTACACAAAAACTATTGTTTTGATATATTAATCATTATATGCTTATGAAGTAAAATAGTTGTCTATAAAGCTAATGCAAGGTCTATATATAAAGTCATACGGATGTCAAATGAACGTTTATGATGCTTTAATCATGGAAAATATTATCAAACCTCTTGGTTTCAGTATAGTAAATGAACCATCAGAAGCAGATATCGTCATATTAAACACTTGTCATATTAGAGAAAAAGCTGCAGAAAAGTTGTACTCAGAACTAGGGAGAATAAGAAAAATACAAGAAATTAAAGATTTAACTATAGTAGTTGCTGGATGTGTTGCACAAGCAGAAGGAGAAGAAATTTTTACTAGAGCACCATTTGTTGATATAGTAGTAGGTCCTCAAAGCATACATACATTACCTGAACTAATTATCAAAGCCCGTAAAATAAAGAAACAAGTTATTAACATTGATTTTCCTGCAATTTCAAAATTCGATTCTATTGCAGTAGAAGAATACACAAAAAACCAAGAAGTTTCTGCGTTCATCTCAGTACAAGAAGGATGCAATAAGTTTTGTTCATTTTGTGTAGTTCCGTATACACGAGGTGAAGAATATTCACGAACAGTAGAGTCAATTTTCAAGGAGGCACTCATTTTAGCAGATTCTGGAGTAAAAGAAATAACACTAATCGGACAAAATGTAAATGCATACCATGGAACATACAAAGGCAATGAATGGGATTTAGGCAAATTAATTCAACACATTGCAAAAATATCAAGCATAGAACGTATAACATATACAACATCACATCCACGCGATATGCATCAATCTTTATATGAAGCACATGGAAGTGAAAAAAAATTAATACCATTTATTCACTTACCAGTACAATCAGGCTCGGATAGGATACTAAAAAAGATGAATAGAAAACACACTGCTGAAGAATACATCAATATTATCAATACCTTACGCAAATATCGCACTGATATTGCTTATTCCTCCGATTTCATAGTCGGATTTCCAGGCGAAACACATGAAGACTTTGAAAATACAATGCAGTTAATAGAAGAAGTAAAATTTTCACAAGCATACAGTTTTAAGTATAGTCCAAGACCAGGTACACCAAGTGCAGAATATATAAACCAGATACCAGAAGAAATAAAATCACAACGTCTTGCAACATTACAAGAATTACTCCGTAAACAACAACTCGAATTCAATAAGAGCACAATAGATAAAGTTTATCCCGTATTGTTCAGCAAAAAAGGAAAATTTGATAACCAAATCATTGGAAAAACTCCTTACATGCAATCATGTTATATAAATACAAAACACCCAGAGTCATATTATAATCAGATAGCACCCATTAAAATAATAGATGCTCACCAAAACCACTTAACCGGCATAGTAAATTAGTAAGCTATCCACATAAATTTCAATAAAAAACCGTAGGTATATCCTAGATAATAACAATTTATATCACTAGAAATCACATTTTAAATATTGATAATATTAAAATTTATTAGCATCACTGTTATCCTAATAATCCAATATCAGTTTTAATATTACAAATATTAGACTACTATAAAAACTACTACATAACATAAACACAAAAAATATTGTCACTTTAAAACAAGTACAACTACAAAATATTTAGGCACTACTACTACTTAGCAACTCAGCATTACTTTTAATCACGATATCTATTAATAACAAAAAATTTTCATATATTAAAATATACAAAACATTGTCACTTTAAAACAAGTACAACTACAAAATATTTAGGCACTACTACTACTTAGCAACTCAGCATTACTTTTAATCACGATATCTATTAATAACAAAAAATTTTCATATATTAAAATATACAAAACATTGTCACTTTAAAATAAGTACAACTACAAAATATCTGATACTATTGTTACTTAATAACTCGCCATTAGTTTTAATCACAATATTCATTAACAACAAAAAACTTTCATATATTAAAATACAAAATATTGTTACTTTAGAATAAAGACAACTACAAAATACCTGGTACTATTGTTACTTAATAACTCGCCAATAGTTTTAATCACAATATTCATTAACAACAAAAAATTTTCATATATTAAAATACAAAATATTGTCACTTTAAAATAAGTACAACTACAAAATACTTGGTACTATTGTTACTTAATAACTCACCATTAGTTTTAATCACAATATTCATTAACAACAAAAAATTTTCATATATTAAAATACAAAATATTGTTACTTTAGAATAAAGACAACTACAAAATATTCAGGCACTACTACTCCTTAGCAATTCAGCATTACTTTCAATTATGATATCTATTAATAACAAAAAATCTTTATGTATATAAATATAACAACATTATCTATTTTGAAACGTTTCACGACAAAAAAATAAGAGAATCAATGATAAAAAAGTAATAATTGGCATGAAAAAGCTTATTTCTACAATACTGTATTCATTTTGATATTCTAACGCTAATCCTATAATATACATAATTATACCACCTGAAATAGACATAAATCCATTAACGACAGAACAAACAACTCCAACTCTATTTTTATCAACAATATCCGTTCCAATAGAAAAATTCAACATATGTCCTCCAGATGCAAATCCAAATATAAACATCAAAACACATAAAACATACGAATTACTACTAAACAACAGTAACGTTAAACTCACACATTGCAAAATACAAAAACTCATCAAAACATACTTTCTATTTTTCAAAACATGAGAAATTAAATTCACTAAAGGAGATCCTATAGCAAATCCTATCCAAATAACAGAATGTATAAGTGCCAAATAATACGTGTTCAAATTCAAAGCTATTAACAACTTTTGTCCCCACAACACTGCTACTGAGAGAAAAATACCAAACATTAAACTACCGACTATCGTAAAAAACCACATATCTCTTAGTAGTACTATCTCAAGAACATCATAAAATACCTCTGATAGTAATTTCGATATATTAATATTACTTCTCTTTAAATTCACTGATAACTTACAATCTGTTAACAATAACGTTAAAATAAGTACAATTATTTCAGCATACTCTATATACTGTATTAAGTACCTCCATGATATTCCATACGAAGTCAAAAATGTATAGAGATGCTCCATTAATAAAGAAGAAATACTATATATTGCTTGTACAAGTCCAAACATGACCCCTGATTTCAAATACGAAAAAAACTTATAGCTAATATACCCAGCACCTATAAAACCAAAAGATGCTCCAAAAGACAGAAAAATTTGTGATACAAAAAAACATATCCTATAATCAGAATAAGAAAATAAAAAAGTACCAATCAATATACTCAACATTGATATTGGCAATATTTTTTTCACACCATAATAATCCAGCATCAATCCACTAAATAGCTGAAAAATAGAAAAACACCACATATGCATTGATGCTGCTAGTGCAATGTATGTAAGACTTAAACTTAAATCTTGAGCAATGTAAGGATTTATTATAGAGTAAGTTATCTGAAAGTTACTACCACAAATAAGTACCAATATACTTATAAGCCAATTAACAATAGGAACAAAATTCATCTCTTATCCAAAAATCACCCTAACACCAAGTAAGAACTATCTATAGGCTAAACTATCGAAAGTCCCTACCATAGACAAGTACAAATACACTTATACATCAATTAACAATAGGAATAAAATTCATCTTTTATCCAAAAATTACCCCCAACACCAAGTAAGAACTATCTATAGGCTAAACTATCGAAAGTCCCTACCATAGACAAATACCAATATATTTATACATCAATTAACAATAGGAACAAAATTCATCTTTTATCCAAAAATTACCCCCAACACCAAGTAAGAACTATCTATAGGCTAAACTATCGAAAGTCCCTACCATAGACAAGTACTAATACACTTATACATCAACTAACAATAGGAACAAAATTCATCTTTTATCCAAAAATCATTCTAACACCAAGTAAGAACTATCTATAGGATAAACTACCAAAAACCGCTACTATAGACAAGTACCAATACATTTACACATCAATTAACAATAGGAACAAAATTCATCTTTTATCCAAAAATTACCCCCAACACCAAGTAAGAATTATCTATAGGCTAAACTATCGAAAGTTACTACCACAAATAAGTACCAATATACTTATAAGCCAATTAACAATAGGAACAAAATTCATCTTTTATCCAAAAATCATCCTAACACCAAGTAAGAACCATCTATAGGATAAACTATCGAAAGCCCCTACCATAGACAAGTACTAATACACTTATACATCAACTAACAATAGGAACAAAATTCATCTTTTATCTAAAAATCATCCTAACACCAAGTAAGAACCATCTATAGGCTAAACTATCGAAAGTCCTTACCATAGACAAGTACTAATACACTTACAAACCAATTAATAACTGGAATTTAATTCACCCTTTTTATCCAATAATTATCTTAATAACCAACACAATAACTATTATTACCCACACAATATCTTTATTTATAATAAATCTAGAATTATTCGCCTCATAATAACTGTTGATTAAATCTAGACTCTTATCAACTTTTTTCATAAAAAACGTAACATCATGCACTGTCTGATATAAACAAGATTTTCTCAATTTTTTAAGATATTTATTCTTATCAATCGTATATTTTTCCATCCATAACTCAGCTACTTCCCACATATTAACATTAAGAGACAATTGTCTACATACACCTTCTACTAACACTGTAGTTTTTTGTAACAAGAAAAGTTGTGGCTGTAATTTCATATTAAAATCACTAGTAACTTTGAACAACTGACTTAATAATGCAGCTATAGAAATATCTTTAGTATCTTTACCCACAATAGGCTCACCTATAGCACGACAAGCTGTTATAAAATTACTATATTTTGCATCAACATATCCTGCTCTATAATGAACATCAGCAACATATTGATAATCTCTCTTTATAAATCCCACAAGTATTTCTGTCACATACATACACGTAGCTTTATCCAATCTTCCGACAATACCAAAATCTATTATTACAATCTTGCCATTTGCATCTACCATAAGATTTCCTGGATGCATATCTGCATGAAATAACCTATCTCTATAAACTTGATTACAAAAACAAAATATCAAATTTTTTACTAGAGTTTCATTATTTTTTAAATTATAAAAACTATATATAGGAACAGCATCTACCCACTCTAATGTTAATATCCGTTTTGTAGTTCTGCTCCAATCTACCTGAGGGATATAACATGTTGGATCATCTTTCATGTTATGTCTCAATTCATCAGCATTTGCTGCTTCAAAACGTAAATCTATTTCCATTTTACATATTTCACTAAATGTTTGTACAAGTTCTAACAACTGAAAACGCCGTAACCCCTCAAAATATTGTGCTATTTTTGCTATCCAGAACATCAATTTGATATTATTTTCAAAAATCTGACCAATCTTTGGTCTCAAAATTTTCACAGCTCTTACATTTCCATCAATATCTTTTGCTTTATGCACTTGTGAAATTGATGCAGCAGCAACTGGAATTTCCTCAAATTCACAAAATACTTCACTTATTGCACATTTAAAATCTTCTTCAATAATCCTTACAACATCAGAATAAGAAAAAGCTGGTAATTTATCACATAAACATAAAAGATGATTTGCAACTTCTTCCCCTATAATATCACCTCTAGAGGCAATAGACTGACCAAACTTAATAAAAATTGGTCCCAATCTTTGCAATGCCATTGAAATTTTTTCTCCCTTAGACTTACATCTGATGGATCTGTTAGCAAACAGGTAAGTATAAGGTAATATATTATACCGTATTAAAACAACTAATATACCTAATATTGAACCTATATAAGAGAATATACTAAACATAAGATGAAAACATTTTTAAAAATTTTTCATTTTTCACAATTTCATTAGGAGATCCTTCACAGTAAATACTTTTATTAATACATATAACACGGTAGGAAGTTGCCATAACAAAATGCAAATCATGAGAAGTCATAATCACACTCAAGTTATATCTTAATATTAACTTATTGATTAATTTATAAAAACTATCTTTTGCATTAACATCCATACAACTTACAGGTTCATCCAAAATTATGATATCAGGATTAAGCATTAGACATCTTGCAAGCAAAACTAATTGTAATTCTCCATGAGATATTTCTGACATTTGCTTGTTTAAGATTTTCACAACATCTACATCTTTTAATACGTTATTTAAACTTAGCTTTTTCCTACATTTTGTATAACTAGATACTAAAAAGTATTCAACAGTCATTGGAATAAGAGAATTTACACTAAAATTCTGTGGTAAATATCCTATCACAAAATTTCTAGCATACTCCACTATTCCTAGATAATTTTTATATATCCCAACCAGAATTCGAATCAATGTTGTTTTACCTCCACCATTTGGTCCTAAGATTGTAACAATTTCACCAAACCTTACTTGAAAACTAATGTTATCAATCACTCTTTTTTTAGCATAAGCAAACGACAAATTCTTAACATTTATAATATAGTCATTGACGCATTTATCACGATGTGGAAAAATCTCATTTTTACCGAGCAAACTATGAAACATATAACTTTTATCTTATTCCTTTATATATCACTATATCCTATTACAGGATATTCTGTACCAAAAATTATAGCAACCATAAACCCAATATATTCTCTAGTTAATGCAGTAACAGAAAGTGTAACCAAACCAGTCCTACTAATTAATCAACAAATTTCAATACATGATTACATGTTAAGACCCTCAGACAAAAGGAAAATAAAGAATAGTGATGTAATCTTTTATGTAGACGATCATCTAGAAACCTTTGTAAGCAAAATACAAGATAAAACCTTAGTAAAACTATCCGATGTTGTAACATTACTACCATCAAGATATGACCCTCACTTCTCATATAAAGTTCACACAACATCAAATGATTTACATATATGGTTAAGTCCAGATAACGCAAAAAAAATAGTTGAGCATATAAGATCAGTACTATGTCAAATAGATCCACAAAATGCAGAAACCTACAATAAGAACGCACATGCAACTATATTAAAAATAACAGAACAAGCAAAAAAAATTAAACAACAACTTAATCCTATCAAAACAAAACCTTATGTTGTTGTCCACGATGCATACCAATATTTTGAAAAATATTTTGGTCTTAACTTCACAACATCTCTTTCTTCAAGTCACGATACAAACATCAGCGTTAAGAAACTAGTACACATACAAAAGATTATTACTGAAAACAATATATCATGTATTTTTTCTGAATCTCAAAATGAGAAAATCAGAAACTTATTTTCTCAACATAAAGTAATATTTCAAATACTGGATCCTATAGGAAATATTTCACACACAGAATCATATTTTGATATTATGCAAAATATTGCTGATAATTTCGTAAATTGTTTATCAACTACACAAAATTCGAAAAAATCAAGTGAAACATAGTTGCTACAAATACGGTACAGTTCTAATATTTAGTACATAAGCATTAGCTATTACAATAACATATAAATGATATTCAATCTGAATCTTATTTATGAGTATACTATTTACTTAAAGCTAAGTCTTAAACGTTCTAATGCGATTGGTTATTATGATGTAAATAAATACAGTACTAATATAGATGAGTGATGTCAATAATAATAAAACTCCTTATTTAAAACATTTAACAGACTACATTATCTTTTTTTTTTACGATTAACTATAACATAATTATCATTTTGTATTTTATGCATACACTTTATTACAGCTATAGTGCTTTTATACACTATAAATTAATACATACCTCGTACTGAAATATTCAAAAAACAATGACCCGATTTTAATAGGTTACACTACTACTATAATACTTACTTACATCATAAGTTATTTATATACAATAATTTAATTCTACATATAAAATTCCTTTATAAACTCAGAGATATACTATACTAATGTTAAGACATACAAAAACCAATACCCAACTCATTAACCATATTTAACAAACTATATTATACTAAATTTCATACAGGAAATTAACAGAAAATCCCACAACAATGCAGACTTTATCCTCGTACTTTCAAAAATAACGATCTAACTTTAAACAGATTACATCATAAATATAAACTTAGCTACACAATAAGTTATTTACCCATAACCACTCAAACCCAACTTTATGGATAAAAACTCCTTATCAACTTAAAGATAAACCATACCAATACCTAGATAAGCAAACAGTAGGACTCAGTCCATTGATTACATTGAATAAGCCATACTATACTAAATTCCACATAGAAAATTGAAAAAAATTCCTACAAATTTATTGCTTATTTAAGAAATAACATACCTAGAAGACAATGCAGCACTTAATGTACCTTCATCTAAATAATCTATTTCCCCTCCCATAGGTATACCACATGCTAATCTAGTGACTTTAACTCCCAATTCTTTTATCATTTGTGTTATATAATGCGTAGTAACTTGCCCATCCATAGTATTACTAATACCTATTATAACTTCTTCTATACCGGATTTTTGTATCCTAGTAATAATATTGCTAAAATTCAATTGATCTGGCCCTATTCCATAAATAGCAGATAAAGTACCCCCTAAAACATGATATACTCCTTGATATATTTTCCCTTTCTCAAAGGCCCATAAGTCTCCCAACTCTTCAACTATACATAACAACTTCTGATCACGTTTAACATCAGAACAAATACTGCATGGAGATTTCATATCTATATTAAAACATATAGAACATTCCTTAGCTTCAAGTGCTAAATCTTGAATACCTGATGCTAAAGGTAACATCACTTCTTCTTTATTACGAAGTAAATAAAGTACTATTCTTCTGGAAGAAGATGACCCTAGGTTGGGTAATTTTGCAAACATACCAATTAATTTATCAATATCCATGCTATTTCCCCCACACAACTAGCAAAAACTAATTAACACACCAAACGACCATAGAGCTTATTTAATACAAGCTCATAACATATAACTTTTAAAACTTATATGCAGATTTTACAGTACATTCTCAATAAAAAGTAAAATAAAATATGAACTGAGTAGTACAAAACTAACATGATAAATATATACTATGATATTGAGATATAAAAACAGTGCTCTATAAAATTAAAGTTTTGATTCATCTTCCGTTGATGTAAACTTATTATCTTTCAACTCCTGTTTTAAGTTACGAATACCTTTGCCTAAATCACTCATAACATCTGGTAATTTACCTGCTCCAAAGAGAACTAAGATTATTACTAAAATTAAAAAAATTTGCCAAGGACCCAATGTCATAATAAAACTCCCATACAAGTTATAAAATAATAAAACTATATCTTAAATAATAAAATTTTATTTAAGTCAAGCAAGATAAATATAGTATCACCAATTTGTGGTAACATTACATTATTAAACCTCATCCAATATGAGTGCCCTTTTACACATACAGATACCATATTATTAAAAAATTTTATATGCTCCACTATACCTTTAACTCCACAATTAGGATCATAAATAATAGCTTCAGGTCTTATACAAACTACTACTTCTTCACCATTATTAAAGGATTGTGCTGGTATTTCTCCTATTGGTAATGTTATAGAAGAATTTTTTACTACACCAACAAAATGATTTACCTCCCCAAAAAACCTAGCAAGCATGTGATCTTTCGGATTATAATAAATTTCATATGGCGTACCATGCTGTACTACATGTCCATCACGCATAACATATATTACATCTGAAACTTCTAACGCCTCTTCTGGATCATGAGTAACAAGTAATACAGTAATACCTTTAGATTTTAATAGTGACAATACATTTTTTCTAATATTAAAACGTAATACTGTATCAAGATTAGAAAATGGCTCATCCAACAATATGATTGCAGGCTTTTGAGCAATCGCCCTAGCAATTGTAACTAGTTGCTGTTGACCGCCAGATAACATATCCGGATACATATCTTTATAAGCGACCATATTTACAGATTGTAATATATCCAATGCAACCTGAAATTTTTGTGTCTTAGGTGGTTCTTTAATAGCAAACATTACATTCTCAATAACTGTCTGATGTGGAAACAGTGAAGGATGTTGAAAGATTAACCCAACATTTCGTTTTTCAGTAGGAACATAAAAATCATTATTAACAATAACCCTATCATTAATATATATAGAACCTTGACTGAGATTTTCTAATCCAGCAATTAGCTTTAACACAGTAGACTTACCACATCCAGAAGGACCAAGAAGACAAATCACTTCTCCTTTCTTACAAATTATATTAACATCATTTAATAAAAACTGACCTTTTTTATATTTATAAGAAACATTTTCCAACTGTAAACCCACCATTATAATAGACCTTCAGGAAATTAATACATACGAAACAGGCGCATAACTGCACCTCACGTAAGGTATGAACAAATTTTCAAAATATACCAAGTATACTAGCACATATGTTAATCTTTTTTTAGCTTTCTTGCAAGTAACACAACAATATAAAACTTACCTTTCTTATCTCAAACATCCCAATACACTAAAACTTCAGAAGTACTATAAAAATTTAGCAGAAACGATTTCATATGTTCTTAACAAACATTACATTTAACATATCTATCTATATCAATGCAATATATAATATAATTGTTGTCACAAGACGTAACACAATACATAATATATAAAACCAATCACTAAATCATATCTATACTAGAGTAAGAAATATCAAAATCTTAAACTAATTTGACAATCAACAATAAAATCTCTTTTTGAGTCTTGAAGAATATAAGAATATGAGCTATCATGATAGTATATAATCTTAGGCATATCATGTTTAGGCTGATATTTATAGTTTTAGTGACATTATTCATATATCACAATGGATATTCTGCAGAAGTTTCCGATCCTGTGAAAATAAAATTAATAGTAGGATCATTGGATATGAAAAGTAAAACTATGAACATAGGTGTTGAATTCAGAATTCAACGTGGGTGGCATATTTATTATAAATCACCAGGAGATCTTGGTTTACCAACAGTTTTCCAATGGCAAGAAGGTACTTTTAAAGATGTACAGATACATTGGCCACAACCTCTACAGCACACAGACACTACAAACAATAATATATTCCATAGCAACGTTTATAAAGATAATGTAATGTTTCCTATGTCATTTGTGCTAAAGGATAATCAACAAAATAATAAGGAGCTAAATACTACCTTGCGGATTAAGTATGCAGTATGCAAAGATGTTTGTATTCCTAAAGAAAATGTCATTATATTACATCGCTTCTTACAAGACTACATTAACACACAACATCTACAATTAATAAATTTTTGGAAAAATAAATAATATACTACAACAAAATAAAGCTCTATATAATATACCTATCGAAACTAATTCTCTATATTCTTAGGAAAACACCATTGTATTTCCTATCTCAATAATAACAAATACCAATAGTAATTTTTAGTAAAATCATAACGAAAAAAGCTACTCTATAACAATTAAGACCTTATCACTATCAGATTGTTATCAAATACATATATATTTGCTTAACAATACCAATACAGTTACATTAATATACACTCACATACTAACAAATAGAAAAACAACATTTTTTATACAAAATATTATGTACATAATATCACACTTTAGAGGTTAGCATGTAACCCAATAAACAATTATAAAACTACTACACCTATTATCATTTACAGTTAATACACGATACCTTTAATATGTTCAAAGGCAAGAATTATTAAAAAAATCAAATTTTATATTACACAAGTAAATATTTCTTAATTCAACATATTTGATATCATATATAAAACTTTATTTTTACAACACATATTAAAAATCTTAGAGAAACCATAAAATATTACTATTGCATAGGATTGCAAAGTTTGTTATACACATAAACTATTTGTATGCACCAAATTCACTATGGATACATTATATCATTTTCCACTTTGTCCATTTTCTAGGAAAGTACGTATTTTTTTGAAAGAAAAAAAGTTTAATTTTCATCAGATAGAAGAGAATCCTTGGAAAAAGCGTGAAGATTTTATTAAAATCAACCCCGTTTGCCAAGTTCCTGTACTAATTAGCGGACAATATGTCATTGCAGATAGCCAAGCAATTTGCGAATATATTGAAGAGTTATGTGATAGTATACCTATGTTAAGCAGTTCATTATATATTAGGGCCATTGTACGAAAGTTAATATTCTGGATTGATTACAAGTTTTATAATGAAGTGACAAAATACATAATAAACGAGAAAATATCAAAATATTATATAAAAAACGCAAGTCCAGATTCTAGGTTTATACAAGCCGCAAGACAAAATTTATTACCACACATTAGATATATAGAAAAATTATTAAAAACTACAAGCTGGATTGCATGTAACGAATTTACATTAGCAGACATTACTCTTGCAGCACATATCTCAGTATTAGATTATGTAAATATTTTACCTTGGCATTTAATCCCAACACTAAAAGAATGGTATTCTTTAGTAAAATCTAGGCCATCATTTAGTGACATACTAACTGATAAAGTAACAGGTATTACACCTCCTGTACATTACCAACAATTAGATTTTTAGTATATACTTATTATACTACAAGACTAGATAATAAAATATTATTCATACATAAAAACTATAACCTATACTATATGAAAACAACTTCACAACATATAAAATTACCAACCGGATATTCTATAGAACATCACGAAATCTTATACAATACAAACTATGAAGCAATAAAGCTTGCACAATATGGTGGTAATGATGGCACAATTATTGTATCTGATAAGCAAATCAAAGGAAAAGGCAGAAACAACCGGACATGGTATTCCCCAAAAGGAAATTTATACTTTAGTATTATAATAAGAAAGTCACCAGAAGTATTTCCTTTACCATTCATTTCCGCATTATCTGTTGGTACAACACTTAAACAAATATTTGATCAGGGAAATAATACAATTACAAAAGTACAATATAAATGGCCTAATGATATATTAGTAAACAACAAAAAAATATCAGGAATACTGTTAGAAAGTAGTATAGACCATAATAAACCTCAAGAATGGGTAGTAATTGGAATTGGAGTTAACATGTATGATGCCCCAGAATACGCAACAACTATACAGGATAATATGTCAAATTTCAGTTTATCAAATTTGGAGCTACTAGAAAAAATAATACATAACTTTGATAAGTTTAGAAAGGATTACCTAAATCACGGTTTTTCAAATATACGTAATTTATGGCTTAAGGATACATGTCACTATTTTAATGATCAAATTACCATTCAAAGTTGTAACAACATTTATATAGGGAATTTCGTGACATTAGATCTGAACGGTAGTATTGTGATAGAAAAAGAAGGACAAACTATACATATTACTTCAGGTGAAATATTTGATATTAAGTAACAATATAACTAAAAAATATATTGAAATAAATACTATTTATATTCTTAAATTAGAAATACAGAATATACATGATTTATCAAATAACAGATGACAATTAAAACCTTATGTAATACCACTAATTATACATAGATAATACATTTCCTATTTGTATCGACAATAATAAACCTGAATTATTTGACAACGCGTTAATTAATACACCTATGTCATAGATACAACTATACGTTAGAATACCTACACCCATATACAAATAATTTCACGTATAGAAACTATAAATTATGCAAAAAATACAAATTTTTAATTGACCTAACCAAGTTTTAAAGTAACAATACAGATGTTACCTAAAGTTCCATAAGGTTACTTTCAACACAATATTCCTTATAATAGTGTTTACTAACTGTGTGTTGATTTATACAGGAGTGTTATGCATAAAGTCAAATTAACTAATAGTCAGAAAGCTTTACTTAGTTTTGTTAATTCATTAACAAGAACTCATACACCTAGGAACCCATCTATCCTTCGAAATTGTCTCAGCTATATATCATTAACAATAGATAGGTTTCTATTCGGTAGACAAAACATTGTACATGAAGCATGTACTGTTGTAACTGAAGGAGTACGAGATCATATTATTATGAATTCGCCCTCATTTGAAGATTTTAGCACATTAGTATCTAGAATCGATGAACAACTTCAAGATCAAATTGGGGCTACATCTCTACTTAACATGCTATGTCTACAATTAGATAGGCAAGTTGCTACAGAAACTAGAGAGAATTTTAGATTAGCTCAAACAGCTCTTGGTAATACTGAAGAGATATTTTCTACACTAACTGTTACCAATAGTTTTGACGTGGGAAATCTAGAATCGTATATAGGTCTCCTATTAGATAAACTAAATGAGAGTAATAGTAATACACTATATCAGGAAGCAAAAAAATTACTTTCATTAACATGCTTATTAACTCCACGAACTATTTTGCTAAGAGGAATATCACGTGCTATATGTGCAATTGTTAATGGCGATAACATCACAACACTTCAAAATGAACATCACATAGAATACTGTACTACTACTTCCTTAAATATCACTGCATTTACAAGAGCATTTAGAGAAGATATAGTATCAAATCTTTCAGCAGAGTTTGCACGCACTCATCCAATAACAAACTGGCTTCTTAATGTTTCTAATAGTTTCAATACTAGCTGTACCACTCCAGCTTTATATGCATCCCTAGGGGCTGCACTTGGAATTTTTATAGCACGTGTTCATGCTAACTATGCTGTTAATCAAGCACAACATAACATAGTACAAGCATTACACAACCAGACAAATTATACTATAACTATTCTTAACAATCGTACTATTTATGAGAATGCTGTAAGTAATAATAGTATTAATGCTTATAATACTAATGGCACTAACATTACTATTTATGCTCCAGAACATGTATCTCAATACTTCCCAGAACACAGTGGGTGGTTTAATGGCATGGTTGAATGGATACCATTTGTCTTACGTACGGGCATGTTATTATGTGTATTACCAAGAGCTTTTCTCTCACCAGTAAGAAGAAATTTTATATTACGTAACTATAGGTCATTAGAGATTACACCACGAGAAAGGTTTGCACAACACACTCTACTCGCATCAATGGCATGGCGTTGGGCTTGCGTTACCAGTATGCAACCTGGAAGAATAGTAACTAGTACAACAAATGATACCTTTTTTAAATGGTCTATACTCAGGTATGTTGTACCAGCAACATTTCTAGAAGAATCTCTGAAAATCCAATCCATAGCAAAGTCTACTATTACAACAAGTTTCCGTGGTAGTCATAGTCAATTTAATGTAAGTCTTATACAAATTTATGTTAGTTGTATATTATCGTTGGCATTAGAATACACCAGTGTAAGCTTACCAACTGACTGGCAAGTTACAACCCAAGTTTTAACCATTATCACAAAAGTGATGAGGCCAGTAGCATTAGTTGCACCATTACTAATGAACCGTAGGCACATAATGTATTCTCCTTACATAAGGCAAGCTGCGTGTGCTAGTATGTTACGACTTGGAACAACAGGTATGTTCTTACCAGTCTTTGACTTATTCCGCGGTAAGACACATTATGAAAGCCTAACTGCTGCAGGATTACAAATCTGCAGCGCAATTTCTGATATGATGCTCGGAAATACTATAGTAACTATAAATACTGCAGAGATACACTTAACAATTATCAGTAGTATGGTGGACTCAGCTATATCAAGTCGTTCAACTATTATATTTCTCTTACCTTATGTAGAACAAGGATTTAGGAAACACAGGGATTACATGACTATTGCAGAGGCTGCAGCATTATTAGAAGAACAAATTCAACATACAACTACACAACAATCAAGCTCTGCATCCATCACAGAAATAACAGAAGATGAAGCACAACAGATAATACAAGAACAAGCAGCACAAGGAATAGCATCTGAAAGAGTAATAGTTAGGCAACGCAAATCTGACTTAAATGCACCACTAACAGAAGAAGAACTTGATCTATCATCACAAATAAAACCAAGAGTAAAAAGTTTATGTCCTGTTTCATTATATGATAATGTGGATACGACAGGCATAGATTCCACTTTACCGGAAGAAGGTCTGTCTTTATTACAATTACATGTAGAATCTCGCATATCTACTAGTGCTAGATCTCCAAGCTCAAGTTCTAGCGTAACAATACCTATTGTCCCAGACAATACTTCCCTATACCCAGAATTAGAAGTAGTAGTACATAGCACATATGAACCAAGTACAAGTGTAGATATATCTAGTGTACAACAATTAAAAAATATAAAGAGTACATCTCAAAAAAAGTAAAGGTACTTGATTATACCTAAAAATACATACATTTATATAAATATTAACTGAGGACACTGGAATTGCTAATTTAATATAGCTAAATTAAAATCTCAGGTATATAACGTTGTAATAAGTCTTTATATCTAAGTTTTTTATCATATATTATAAAAATATATTTTATTAATATTGATATACAACAATTGAGTAATTAATTTATCTAATAAAATAGGGGTGATAATAATAGATTTTACGATTTGCTATAACATTAATAAACGTCATATATACTACTCATAGCAATAATCTATAAGGAAATTACCCTTAGATTCTTGTTTAAAAGCACATAATAAACTAGTAAGTTTAAAATGAATTATTCCTATACTTTATATTTAATCGTTTCGATAATATTTCTCTGATAGACTTACTTTATTAGATTTATATCAAGTAAATTTGATAACTTATACATACTAATAATTATAAATAAATAATAATGTTATACTAAAAAAATATATATTAACACACGATTATTCAATTACACTACAATAATAAAGTTATAAGAATACGAAAATTTTCGTTGACCAGGTCAATTTTTTAATATAAGATTACTCTGGTTATGCAATCCTTGTTAAGGAATAGTTAATATCTTACTGTATCATCTCCTTAATAAGGTCAACCATGTCAAGTGCTTTTTCTATAAGGAGGTAACATGCATGGCAAGAATAAGATTAAACAGAGCACAGGAATCACTTCTTAGGCGTATCAGATCATTAATTTCAGACCACACACCTAGGTCTATCCAATTTTTTAGAAACCCCTTACGCTATATTATTAATCAATTTAACACAAGGTTACTTAATCGGCAAAATACTGTATATGAGTCATCTCTTCTTGTAACTGAAGAAATACGTGACTATTTTATTGACAATCATCTTTCACTTGAAGACTTAGTTATAGTATCCAACATAATTGAAAATGAGATTATTAAGTCTATAGAACTATCTTTATTCCATAAAATGTACTTGGACTTGAACAGATTCCTTTTGTATCAACTCCAAAATGATCCTACAAGAGCTCAAGAATCTGTATTTCGTCCTGAAGATAATACATCTCCATTAACACCATATCCAGGAAGGTTTGACCCAAGGAATCTTGATCACTATCTACAATTCGTAGCAGGTTATATAAACCCTAGCAATGAAGGAGTATTATACACTGAAGCACAAAGCATTTCTAGCAGAGTAAGTCTTATTACCCCACAAACTGCACTACTCAGAGCTTTAGCACGTGCAGTACTTGTTAGAAGTAATGATAATAGCCTTCCATTATCTAATGCACAAGAAGAAATTTCTACAGAATTTATAACTGCTATCTCCTTATCTTTGACTGCTGCTACACCAGGGTATAGATATTCTGTCTTGTCAGATTTGAGGCAAGAATTTGCCACCCAACATCCACACATGAACAGAATAATTAATGCATCCTCCGCTGTTAGTGCTTGCAGTCTTAGTCTTTCATTCGCATACATAATAGGTATTGGGGCAGTTTGGATAGTACGTGAGTACTCAGAACATGCCGTTAACAGAGCACGAAATGATATATTAAACATACTTAATCTAACAGATAATAACTCAACAGTAATTGTTAGAAATCGTACTCTCTATGAACTGTACATTAATAATACTAATAATTTTACTGATGTTTACAATAATAGTACTAATAGCACTTCAAATAATGCTACTATTATTCCTGCTCCTGGACATTCATCTGAGTATTTTCCAGAAAACTGGGGAATATTTAATGGTATACCTGGAATATGGACAACTATACTTTCTAGCACTCAATTACTTTGTGCATTACCAGCGTACTTCTGTTCAGCAGCTAGATCACAATTTATAAACTATAGGTTGCAAAATAGAATACAGCAAAGCTCATTAACTGTTATTCAACATTATCATCTTTTAGGCGCAGTCGTATTCCGGTGGATTGGTAACGTTGTTATGCAGCCTGCAGACATGCTAACTAACCCTACAAAAGATACTATTCTTAAGCACAGTATTTTTAGGTTCTTTTTACCAGCTTCATTTCTTGAGGAACCACTTAAGTGTGTATCATTGATGAATACTCTTGCAAGCAACACTCATCGTAGGCAAGAAAGAGCAGTAGTATCCCTACCTATTGTATATGCTACCACCTTCTCAACATTAGGGTTAGAATATCTTAATCTGTATATTAATAGTACTCCATTTACTGTCTGCATAAAAGCGCTCAGGCCATTTTCATTATTAATGGCATTATTTTGGAATCGCAGACATATAGCATACTCATCCAGGTTAACAAGGTACTGTGTAGCTTCTATTTCTCGTCTTGCGTCTTCACTGTTAGTATTACCATTATTTGACCTTGTTGGTGATCAATTACGTTACTTAAGTATCACAGGTGCAATAGATGTGTTGTTCAGTGTACAATCTGACATAGTTGCCAGTAATATGGCAAATGAAGCCAGTGAGATACAGATGCATATGGCTGTAATTCAACACTTAATAGATAGAAATGTACAACCTGGAAGTCCATTGCCTCTCATGTTATTAGCTGAAAGAGCACGTATTAGACAACAGCGCAGTCTTACCATATCACAAATGATACAATATCTTGAAGAAGAAATACAGAATATGGAACAGTGCTATGCATCTCCAAGAATAACAGAAGTTACAGACGCAGAAGCAGAACAGATACTACATGAACAACAAAGACAGTCACAACAGAGTAGGTCTGACTTAAATGCTCCATCACAACAACAAGAACCAGAAGGTGAACAAAGTACAAGCAGTAGTTGTTGTGTACCAGTACAACAATGTCTTGCAACAATGCGTACAAGAAGATCTGCTTCACATAGATCACATAGACATACTAGACGTCGAAGCAGTATAGACAGAATAATTCCTAGGTCTTATGATAGTGATAATGTAGAGTTATCAGAAGTACGTGTTTGTGGTGAATCCAGCATATTATTACAACCATCACGTCGTAGCATAGGTATAGGGAATCAAGATGACACCAGTGGAACACATGAAGACCGACCACCAGAAGAAGGCTCAGGTCCTTTATCTTCTGCAGTGGTACATCCCACAGTGCAAAGTACTACAGCTAGGCGTCGTAGTAGTGTAAGTTTAGTTGGTATAGACATAAGTACTACCGTCACACTACCACAAGACCAACAACCAAGGAGGCATACGTAATAAGCACATCTAAGCTATATATGCAAAAATTTATGTTGCTATTATTTTTTCTGCGTTAAAAACTTACATATATGCGGAAGAAATAGAATTTTGCTTCACTAATAGTAATAATTTTGTTGTTATTATGGTTCATTTAGCCTTAAATTTTAGTATTGTCATTGTTTGACTTTGTTTATAACTGATTACTTAAGCGTAATCAGATAGGCTAGATGTTCCAGTGTATAAGCTTACATAGTGTGCAGTAGTATAGCAGCTGAAGTCAGCAAAATACATGTGCATATGACCATAATCCTAACAGGTAGAGATTATAGATCTCCTTCTTTATTCTCCTATTCCCCTTTTTTTCTATGTGTTAGTAGTTGAAGGATGTGTGTAAAACTCATACACACTTACCAATAACACATAAGGAAGGTAAGTACCACACTATTATTTGATAAAGAATAATTAAAACATATTATTAAACATCATAGTTAAAAACTATCAATCTTATAATTCAAGTAATACAACATTCTAATACTTACTTATTGTACTTAATAGTAATATATGGTATAAGATGATATATAGCATTATCCTAACTGAGTAATATCATTAATACTTCTAGGAATTTGTGTATTACTTTGTCACTGACTACTGCAATACATTAACAATATGCATGTTTAAGAGAATACAAAAACTTTAATGTGTGCTACATCTTACTATAAAACTAATACACAATAAAATAAGAAATAATGTACTAAATTTATAACACGTTAACACGTAACATTGATCATGAGAAACAATCTCACCATATTTTCTTAAGCTTCACTACACTAACAAGTTACATAGAAAGAATTTTATTAATAAACCAAGACTTAAACATAATATTTTTATATCATAACATACTTAAATAGTACTAACTACTCTATATGTATGCACTATACATATGGGTTATCATTATATATTATTAAACTTAATACACAATAACACTCCTGCTAGTAGGAAATACCACAACTCACTATATGGGTCTTTTTCATTCTATCCTCATATTTTACAAATGTATTAATAAATTTATTATTTCTAAAACATACCCTACATAATGAAAGTTGTGCTCCTACTTATTATTACTGAAAAATTAATCACATAACTGATGAACTTTAAATGAATATAGAATTTTAGAGTTTAGCCATAGTAGCATTTATCTACCAAACATGGAGTATTACCTGAAGCACATCCAACGATAACATCTATTCTTACTGAACTCACCATAGGTTCATCAAGTAAAGTCTCAATTTTATGAATTAGCACATTTAATTCTCTTTCGTTCTCTAACAATATTTTACAACTTTTACACAAATTACATTTTTTACTTCTACGTGTTTTTAAACTATCTACTATATCTACCATAATATTATGCAGATGGGTTTCACAACTTCTTAAATCCATAAGAATATTATTAGCACATTTAACAAGCACATGAGATTGACGTATAAACTTCTTATTATAACTATCACATACATCTTCTAAAAATTTAAACCGATCTTCGTAATGTTTACATTCCTCTGCAATAGCATTTCTTTGTGTATTTAATTTGGCAACAAAAGAAGGTCCCATTAATTTTGACAATTCTTTAAAATCACGACATATATCATTAAAATCTGATAACATGATCTTGATCTTATCACGCACATTTCTTACTATTAAAATTTTTAACTTCACAGACTCCAATGATACATACACATCCAATTTCAACTTACCAAATACTAATTTTCTAAATAAATACAGCAACTTTGCACAAATACGTAAAGACATCACAAAAAGTAATGCAAATATTCCTGTACACAATAGCTCATCCTCTAGCTCTCCTCTTACTACAAAATCCTTAAAAGACAAATTATGTTTCTTTAACACAATTGTATGTGCAACATACCCAATAAGAACGCACATGCATGAGGAAATTACTGCTCCAATAAATAAATCAAGTAATGGAATAAGCGTATTAATTTTTATCGTATTATTAAATACTGTCTGCCAAAATTTAGCAGCACAATTAAAAAACAGAAAGAAAAATAGAACATTAGAAATAAAAACATTAATAGTAACTGCTATAATACTTATCACTTTACTTTTAGTACTACGATTAGCATAAACATATGTAATGTAGTTACTAGCGACATAAAATTTATTATGTTTATTACGCAAGATAATATTAATTAAAGTAATTACTGAAGGAATTAAGACTAACATCTTATATAATAAAAATTTATCCCTAATGTCATCATCAACAATAGCCATAATACCCTCCATATTACCTGACTATTCAACTACATAATCAAATATTAACATATTTTCATATCATATTACTAATATATTGATTATTTTCTTAATACTTTAGATTTATCAATTAAAATTAGTAAATCTTTTATATAAAAAAATATACAGTTACTTATTTCTCAATATAACATCTTATGAGTTATAAGATACCTAAATTACTGTTATCCAATAAATAAAAGACCTCTCAACATATACTGCATTTAAACAGAATCGATGGGACTTCTTTCTTCTACTGCTACACTTTTTACTTTTACTGAGCTACACAGACCATCTTTATCGTGTAATCTAGCTACTTCTTCATACCCTTCAGCATCAGCTATATTTCTAATACTCTCCAACACACGGGCAACCAAATAACTACCAGGTTGATGATACATTATGTACAATCCATCACAATATAATAAGAAAGCACTATGTAACATACTAGATCTAAAGTCGTCAAGTTTTCTACA
Source organism: Ehrlichia ruminantium (assembly GCF_009728835.1). Lineage (GTDB taxonomy): Bacteria > Pseudomonadota > Alphaproteobacteria > Rickettsiales > Anaplasmataceae > Ehrlichia > Ehrlichia ruminantium_B. The sequence goes on along the minus strand of NZ_CP033455.1, from coordinate 416,284 downwards.
CAGTTCTTTACCTATATACAACTGAGAATTTGTTTTATATGTATCAATTAAAGAACAAATCATTTGCCGCTTACAATGTAAGTCTTGTACAATATCTTTTATATTATCTTTCATTTTATCAAGATATTGTTGAACATGCATATTCATTTCATGCTTTTCATAATATAATACCATAAATGAATAAACATTAAGATATAACTTAATGCTCAAATCTTTTAAATGTGACATTTGTACCCACGCCCTTTCCATGTACACCGAATTATCTACTTCATCCATACTAAAAGAACTTAAGAATTTATCAATTCTAACAAATACAGTAAATAAAAATGTGAACACACCAGTACATAACAGCTGATCTTCCATTTTCTCTGTAGCAAGAAAATTAGAAATAGGCTTACCCTGTGATTTTAAAACAATAGCATGGATTATACATCCTAGAATAACAGACATGCAAGATAACAACATTGGAAAAAGCAACATATGCACAGCAATACTGCTCCCGACATTACTATAAGTAAAAGTTCTCCAAAATTTAGGAATACACAGGCACACCATCATAAAAAATAGAGTATTACAAACAAAAATGTGCATACTCACTCTTATTCCACTAATAATTTGATCCTTAAAATTACGTTCTCGAGAAACATAATTTATATAATTTATAGGGAAGGAATAATTTTTATGAGTTGCTATAAATAAGTGCTCATTTAATATACTATCGCGTACTTTTTTAGCCTCAGGAAACAATAAACTTAGTGCTTTATATGATATCAATTTTCTTCTGACATACTCATCAACAATAGGCATAAGAGATATTATTATCTACTAAATTAACAACACTAATATTAACATAATAAGGTTTATTTATCAATACTTTTAATTAATAAATTAATAAATATAAGCCATATTTTTATAGATTGATTATTATTTCTTACAACTTTAAGAAAATTATCAGAGTATATTTTTATAATAGACAACATAATAATATGCTTTATTATACAATAAGCATTTTGTACATTAAATCATCTTAATTTAATTGAGCACACCTTAATAAATAGTATGTTTTACTATATATCATATTCTTAATTATACATGATAACTCTTCTGTAAAGAAGTCAAGCAATAGTTCAGAAAAATACTCTATAACCTAACAACAACTAAGTAATTAAAGTTTTGAACAATGCTGGTGACTATTCACGTATCAAACGTAACATGAAGATTATATTAGTTCTATATACTCAACAAATCACCCTAATTGAACATGAGGCAACTAGAAAAACAACAATCTATCAAAATTCATAGTTTCACATCAAAACATACATTACTCTAAATTATCACAACTGTTAATATATCTATATATTTTAAATTACATTTATAACATACTAAACTATATAAAATTGGAATACTTATTGCAGCTTTAATACTATTGAATATATAACACTGACATTTTTACTAAACATCACATACATTTTTAACAGTATAAATTAATAACTTACTCTTATAAGAATTTATCAATATCTATAATCACACACCTTATAAGAAGATAAGTTACACTTTATATACATAATATACATTTTACAATACAACTTTACCTAATATTTTTTATGGTTATATTAGAATCAATACTATATTATAATTCTAAGATAAAACCTTCTTATTAATAGTACGTGCTACAATATTTAAGATTACTACATATAATAAATCATCTTATTTCATACATTGTAGGTGAAGAAAGATTATTTCTACAAAATAATCTTTCTTCACATTCAACAATATAGCAAAAAGTACATTACATCTATATATTACTACATCCTTATATATATACTATATTAACAACGATTGACTGACAATGACTCCTGAAAATTTGTAGCACCAGTCACTACGTTATACAAATCATTACTAACAGCAACATCAGTAGCAGTACCAGCAGGAGCATCAGTAGCAGCGTCAGCACAAGAATCAGAATCAGCAGTTGAAACATCTGTCTTCATCTCTCGCCTAGGCAGTGTAATAAACTTATCATCATCATCATCATCATCCGTGGAGTATTGTGTTGTATATAGTCTCATTATCTGCCGCTGAATCTCTTCTCTTTCCTCAGGGGTCACATCTCTTGCACTATTATTTGATACCTTACTTGCAGTTACAAAATCCAATAATTTTTTGTTAACATGTAATACCAACAGACCAAAAAATGTACTCACCCCAGTACATAGTAGCTCATTTTCATCATTCACTGTAGACACAAATCTTGCCAAGCCTTTATGTTGAGAATCACGCTTAACAACATAATGTATCACATATCCAAAAAATAAACACAAACCTGACATAACAACTGAAGAAATCAAACAATTAAGCAGTCTATTTGATGTTAGGTTAATTCCTATCTTATCAAATATCCCTTCATAAGACCTAGACAAGGTATCAAATAATAGAAAGAAAAACAACGTGTTGAACATTAAAACATGAAGGGTAACAGCAAAAAATGCAATAATCTGCTCTTTTAGGTCACGTTCAATATCATCCTGATTTATAGTACTAGAAACAGAAGATACTGTTTTATCTTTCGGTTTACGAAAAAAACGAGATATGATTGAAGGAAGATAAGTAAATTTTTTATATATAATAAACTGATCTTTAACATAGTCATTACGTAACAACATAGCTATACCCATTATAATAGTTTTATGGTAAAATTAATATTTAGAAATTTAACTAATATAAGTTAATATAAATACTATTTAATTTAATTTATTTTATTAATTTTTATTAGAAAAATAAAGAAAAATTACTTATTATGGTTAATAAATATAACATTTCATTAAACTTATATTAGTATTTTACCTATATTAGAAAAAATATTATTATTTAATAACATCATAGGTATTAAAAAAACATGACCATTTCTTATGGTACAACTGCTGGTATAAATATCAAAACTATGTAATAAACAATTAACAAAACCAGTATAAGTATAGTTAATATAATACACTTAACATAAATATTAATAAGACTATACACATGAAGAATAAAGAGAAATGGAGCGGGAAAAGGGGTTCGAACCCTCGACCTCTACCTTGGCAAGGTAGCGCTCTACCAACTGAGCCATTCCCGCATACTTTAGGTTTGTACCTGAGGGTAGATTGTAAAACAATAACCATCTTAGTGCAAGAAAATTATCGCTCATTCTTTAAGATCTAAATTATAAAAAATAAATCTATTGCAAAGTATGCAAAAATTATAAACACTCTTAGTACTTGCAGGCTCAACGTTATTATTAAGTAAGAAAAAAGGTTACCAGATTATGCATCAATTTAGTCAACAATTACAGTGATGCTGTACATGTAGCATGCTATATATTTTTTACACAAGCAATAACATTTAACATCTGCAAAATAACTTTTACACACTGGAGACACGAAATGATCAAACGCTATAGTAGACCTGAAATGTCAGCAATCTGGGAAGAAAATAACAAATTTAAAATATGGATGGATATAGAATATTATGCATGTGAAGCACAAGTAAAATTAGGTATTATTCCAAGCTACATATTAGACAATTTAAAAAATAAAATTGAAAATTTTGACATAGAACGAATTAATGAAATTGAATCGACAGTAAAACATGATGTAATAGCATTTTTAACATATATAGCAGAATCTACTAATTCAGACATCAGATATTTACACTATGGCATGACAAGTTCCGATGTACTAGATACCTGTCTTTCTATTCAACTCAAACAATCTTGTGACATATTATTACATAATATAGAAGTAATATTAAACATCCTAAAGAAAAAATCTATAGAAACAAAATACATGCCATGCATTGGGAGAAGTCATGGTATACATGCAGAACCTATAACATTTGGATTAAAACTTGCAAGATTTTATGCAGAATTTAAACGTAATTATAATAGATTAAAAATTGCAAAAGATGAAATATCAGTTTGCAAAATCTCAGGAGCTATGGGCAACTTCGCTAATATCGATCCATTTGTTGAAGAATATGTAGCAAATTCCTTAAACTTAAAATCCGAATCTATATCCTCACAAGTAATACCAAGAGATCGACATGCAATGTTTTTTTCAACCTTAGGAGTTATTGCATCTTCAATAGAAAACCTTGCAATAGAAATTCGCCATCTACAAAAAACTGAACTTATGGAAGCTATGGAATACTTTTCATTAGGACAAAAAGGTAGTTCAGCAATGCCTCATAAAAAAAATCCTATACTAAGTGAAAATTTGACAGGTCTCGCTAGAATGATACGCAGCTATGTAATTCCCGCATTAGAAAATGTTGCCTTATGGCATGAAAGAGATATATCCCATTCCTCTGTTGAAAGATACATTGCACCAGATGCGTGTATCACGATGGATTTTGCATTAGCTAGGCTAGCAAACTTACTTGATAACATGATTCTATATCCAAATAATATGCAAAAAAATTTAGACCTATTAAAAGGTCTAGTATTTTCTCAAAGAGTACTACTTGAATTAGTGAAACACGGATTCACAAGAGAAAAAGCATATGAAATTATTCAAACTAGAGCAATGCAAGTATGGAATAATAACAGTAATTTTTTAGAAGAATTAAAAAACGATCTCCAAGTAACAAAGTATATCGATAATAAAGAATTAGAATCATTATTCAATTTTAATTATTATACTCAACATATAGATAAAATATTTAACAAAGTGTTCAACGAATAAATTTTTTGAATTTCTACATATCATATAATAATATTTATATATATATGACATAGTAAAACTACTTTTTATACAATCTAATTTAATGTATTTTCATATTAAAATAACTAAAAAAAGTGATAAGTTTTTTAACTAAGCATCGGTAAATATCAGTTATTTATTAATAAACTTATTAAATAATAGTAAGAAGGATTAACTAAAATTATAAAAAATATAATTTATATTAAAATTATTAAATAATTACTATTGACTGTTTACTATTTTTTAATTACAATACTAGTATTATTAACTGATTATGTTAATAAATATGGCCTTGTCTTACTATCAATGCATAACCATTAGGTAACACACACTTTATCTTACAGGTAAGACAAGGCCTCCATTAATACAAAATGTCAAACATTTCAAACGAATTGTTAATTAATTATACACATTTTATAAAAAGTAACAATTAGTTTCTACACACACAAGAATCATATATCTCGTTTTAACAAGAAAAATAAGCACAAACCTATTGATTATAATGTTTTATTATCTAGTGAACTTTACTTAGTACACTATTCATCCTTTCAGCAAAATCACTTACATCCTGTAACTCTTCCCCTTCAAGAATACATGCCTGACCCAACAACAGATGTAACATGTTACATAATACGTTATTCTCTCCATTTGCAGCATATTCATCTATCATCTTACTCACAATAGGATGTTTTACATTCACTTCCAAAATTTTTGTACTTTTATAGTTTAGCTGCTTCTGTTCTCTTAAGAATCTTTCCATTCTAATATCCATAGAACCATCTGCAACAGCCAAACATACAGGACTATCTGTTAATTTTTTTGAAACACGAACATTACTTACTAGATTATTAAGAACCTGAGCTGCATAGCTAATAAACTTATCTACTTTTTCCTTAGATTCAGTATCTTCACTCTTATTCCCTTTAGGTCCATCATCTTCTTCAACATCTGCAAACTTTTCCAAATCTTCATCTGCACGTACTACAGACCTTAAAGGTACCTTTTGATAATCAGTTACAACATTTGTCCAAAAATCATCAACAGGATCAACCAAAAGTAAAACTTCTATACCACGACTTACAAATCCTTCCAACTGTGGACTTTTCCTTATAGAATCTAAATCATTACCAGTCAAATAATAGATATTATTCTGCTCTGGTTTCATGCGTTCGATATAATCCTCTAAACTAACTAATGAGTCATTACTATACGTACTATAAAACCGGCATACAGATATCAATTCTTCACGAAATTCTGTATTCATTGACTCACACAATCCTTCTTTTAAAACTGAACCAAAGTTATCCCAAAATTTTGCATAATTTTCTATATCATTCTCAGCTTTCTTTTTTAACTCAGCCAATACTCTCTTAACTATTGAACGCTTTATTTTCTCAATAACCTTATTATTTTGTAGAGTTTCACGACTAATATTTAAAGGCAAATCTGAAGAATCTATAATACCCTTTAAAAACCTTAAATACTGTGGTATAATCTGTACATTATCTTCAGTAATAAATACTTTATTTACATATAATTTCACTGAGCACTTTCTATCAGGATGAAATAAATCAAATGGCTTAATAGAAGGTATATATAATAAATTAGTATATTCTATTACACCTTCATTCTTATTGTGCAATATCATCCAAGGTTCACCACCTACATGTGCTACTGTACGAAAGAAGTTCTGGTGTTCCTCAGCAGATATAGCATCTTTTGACTTTGTCCATATAGCAGCCTCACTGTTTAGCTTCTCTTCTTCCCCTTTATCATTAAGAAAATAAACTGGATAATTAATATGATAAGAATACGTAGTTACAATATGTTCAATACGAAACTTATCAACAAACTCACACTCCTCAGGTTTTAACGCTAAAGTAATTCTAGTACCACGAGACACCTGATCACCTTCTAATTGAGAAATGACAAACTCCCCATCACCAGAAGACTTCCATTGATAAGCTACCAATTCACCAGCCTTACGCGATTCAACTATCACCTCACTCGCAACCATAAACGCTGAATAAAAACCTACCCCAAACTTCCCTATCAATTCAACAACACCTTGCTGAGAAGAAGCACAATTATTCATTGCATCCAAGAATTTTTGAGTACCAGAATGTGCTATGGTCCCTAAATTATTAATAAGGTCTTCTCTATTCATTCCGATACCATTATCGGAAATACACAATCTATTTTTATCCCTATCTACACTTATAACGATCTTTAATTCAGAATCCCCACCCATCAAATCTTGATTAGACAAAGATTCATAACGTAGCTTATCACATGCATCTGAAGCATTAGATATCAGTTCCCTCAGAAAAATATCCTTATTAGTATAAAGAGAGTGGATAACAAGTTTTAATACCTTACCGACTTCAGCATCAAACTTCAAAGTTTCAGAATTTACAGTACTTTGCATTTCAACCCTCTTAAACTATTATTAGTAAAGATAAGTAATAACTACATTAATAATTTTCAAGACCTTTTCCCATATTAATTATCATAAATTTGCAACAAATCTATAGCATTCTTATATACCATAGCATCAGAATCCGGAGTACTGATTATTTCTTTTATTATACTAACAGCATTATCTAAATTATTATCCTTAATCATTGATATTGCTGCTATTTCCTTATTGGAAGATTTATACACATTAGATTTTTGAGATAACAATTTCTGGATTCTATCCTTTAATAAATCGGTATTATTAGTCTTAAGCAATGTTATAATTTCCAAATAACGTGCAAGCTCTCTTAATTCAGGAATCAATTTTTCATTATCAGCCAATTCAGCATATATTACCTGTGCTTCCTCTATTTTATCTTCAGTATAAATACTAGCTAACTTAAACTTAGCAAAATATTGATAATTAGACTTGTCATTCTTAATAACATCACTTAAAACCTTGATCATTTCATCCTTGTTAACATCATTCATTAATATGTTATACATTATGTCACCTACACTCTGCGACACCTTTTGATTTTGAAAATTTACCCAAGAAAATATTCCTGCAGATGTGACTAACAACACAAGCATGAATAACCCTATCCATTTTAACTTTACGATAGTCCCAACTATGTTTAATTTCATAAAACATCCAAACAATTCCCTAGATAACAGTACTGTAAAAAAATAAATTTATATAGTCAATCATTTTAGGCACATGTCCCCACAAATAGACCATTAATAGTAAATATATTAATTAACTAATTAATAACATTTAATCATAAATCATGACTACACTTAGATATTAATATGAATAGGTATAACTTATGATAAACTCAGCATTTTTTTATTTCTAATAGTAATTTCTTATTTGGTATTAACCCAATTCCACATATATCTGCAAGCATTAAATACATTACAATAAAAAAATATTACCTATCAAATATCACTGCATATTGATGCCAAATCTCAATTTTAAAATCGCTAGAATATACTTTTAGCTGATAATAACATACAATAATTAACTACAAGCAAAGCATTAAAGACATAAACTTTTTACAGTACTACCTTTGTTGCAAAATTGCCTCATTATCAGATTCATTGTAGTAAATATTAAAAATCATAGCCTTCCCTAGTTTACATTCATGTTATATGCATCCTACACGTAACCACAATAAGTCCTGTATAGTATTACATTCTACAGTACTTAAGCGATCAATAAGATATTAATCATTATTAAATATTCCTCTAACACTTATATAAACCACATATATCACAATCAGTTCCTACTTTTCTATAGTTTAAAAAAACTATATAGAACGTTAACACAAAATCATATAAACCATTATAATTCAACGTCACCAACAACTTACTTTTATAATTACTAAATCCATAGACTAGAACTAGCTTATAGAGTTTTTATACACATACATTACTAAATAATATTAACAAATAAATTGTAAAACTATATTGAAATTTTATGTCTAAAATTTAACATAACACGTTTAACTATACAACTAACACCTTGTGTTCACACATAATTATTCTTAAAACATTAAACAGTAGCTAACAACTATTTAAAATAATGTAGTTTATTATTGATTATTACATGCAACAAATCCTTTTAACAACCTAGTAAAACTACATTTGCTAGTTTTATATTATTATTCAACTAAACAATAGTCATACATTATCATTAGAGTAGCAATATATATTATATCACAGTAAGTATTAAGGAATTAACTTTTATTAGATAATATAAACCTTACATATACAAAAATAGCACATATTTATTTTTTACTCACTATATAACATATTCACAGTAACACAATAAATGTATATTATTCAATAAGGCATCTTAAATAACTTTTTATAAATATTTTTCATTATTTCTGTTACATAAGAACTAGATCAATGTCATAGTTCAAGAACAGATTATTTTTGTGGTATTATACACCTTAAAAAAAAAAAAAAAAGACTTGCACATGCTATGTCTATATCGATTTTATACATCTTTTAATATTCTTTTCTAATACCATAATACAATAACACCTACACAATAATAAATACCGTTAAAAAAATTTCTAGATACTTTTACTTTCATATTCACACAAATCTTGTACTATACATTTACCACATAGCGGTTTTCTCGATTTACATATATATCTACCATGCAATACCAACCAGTGATGTGCATACAATAACCATTGTTCTGGTATTACATTAACTAATGCACTTTCTGTTTTTAACACATTATTCTCTTTTACAAGACCTACTCTATTACTAACCCTAAATACATGAGTATCAACGGCAATAGTCGGTAAATTTAACCATGTATTTAAAAACACATTAGCACTTTTTCTACCTACACCCGGTAATGCAACAAGTGCTTCAAACTCTAAAGGTACCATACCATTGTATTGGTTTATAATAATATTACTGAGCGCAATTATATTTTTAGATTTTGCATTATATAATCCTATTGTATTAATATATTTTTTTAACCCTTCCTCTCCGAGATTCAACATTTTCTGTGGAGTATCAGCAATTTTAAATAATTTACTTGTAATCTTATTAACACTAACATCAGTAGTACGTGCAGATAAAACTATTGCCACTAACAATGTAAACTCATTAGAATACTTAAGCTCTATTTTAGGATAATGATTATGTTCTTGAAACTTACTAAATAACAAATTTATTTTGTTCTCATCCATCGCTCAAAATTATCAGAATTTATACATCATCAATGCCAGACTCATCTTTATGGTCAATTACTTTTGCTACCGATACAACCTTTTCTTGCTTATCAGTTTTAAATAAAGTTACACCTTGAGTACTTCTACCAACAATTCTAATATCGTTAACTGCAATACGTATTAGCTTCCCTTTATTTGTAATTAACATTATATGATCATTAGATTCAACTGAGAAACTACTTATAACATTACCATTTCTTCTAGTTGTTAAAATATTGACAACACCTACTCCACCTCTTAATGTAGTACGGTATTCATATGCAGAAGTTCTTTTGCCAAAACCATTTTCAGTAACTGTTAAAATAAATTCTTCATTCTGTACCATAGACATAAACATATCTTGACTAAGCCCGAGATCAACTAACATATTAGCTACACTCTGATTTATAACTCCATCCTCTTTTACAAGAAGACGTTTTTCTAAAGGAACTTTTAAATATAGATCTTTTGTCTCAGAGCTTACCTCCATAGCAATCAATACCGACATAGATATTACTTGATCTTCTTTTGAAGATAATCTAATTGCTCGTACCCCATCAGAAATTCTACCCTTAAACTGACGGATATTACTAACAGAAAATCGAATGCTTTTTCCTAACTTTGTGGATATGAGAACATGATTCTCTGCTGTACATACTTTAACAGATATCAAGGTATCACCTTCATCTAGTACCATAGCTATTTTTCCATTACTCGGCACATATTGAAAATCTGATAATGCATTACGTCTTAAATTGCCTGATGCAGTTGCAAATAAAATATTCAGTTGTTCTGTATCTTCCTGGTTCTCAGGTAATGGCATGACACTAGTGATTACTTCATTTTCACTGAGAGGGAAAATATTAACTAAAGACCTACCACGAGATGTAGGATCACCCAATGGAAGTTTATATACCTTCAACTTATATACTCTACCAATATTAGAAAAGAAAAGTACACTAGTATGAGTATTCACAACAAAAAGATTAGTTATTACATCTTCCTCCCTGATAGCCTGTCCAATCCTTCCTTTACCACCTCTTCTTTGAGCACGGTAATTAGAAAGTTTAACCCGCTTAATATAACCACTCATAGTTACAGTAACAACCATATCTTCTTTTGGTATAAGATCTTCAACGTCAGTTTCAAAATGTGAATAATCTATAGTAGTTTTTCTAGGGACAGCTAATTTTGTTTTTATCTCTTCTAGCCCATTTTTTACTAGTTTAAGCAAAGATTCTTTATTACCAAGAAGTTCAGTATACTGTTTTATCATGGATACCATAGACTTCAAATCAAGTTCTAACTTTTCTTTTTCCAGACTTGTCAGACGTTGCAATTTCATCTCTAATATAGATTTGACTTGAACACCTGTAAGCTGACAAACATCATTCACCACTATACTTTTACTATCTGCAACAAGTTCTATCATCTCTTTAACAGATGTTAAAGCACTCCATTTACACTCCAACAACCTCTTAGTAGCTTCTGCCGTGTCACGAGATGACCTAATAATAGATATAACTTGATCAATATTTAATACAGCAATGTACATGCCTATATATAAGTGAGCCTTCTCACGAACCTTTCTTAATCTAAATTGTGTACGGCGTGTTAGAACTTCTTTTCTATACTCAATAAACGTTGATATGATATCAAGTAATGACATCACTTTTGGTTTGTTATTATCCAATACAAGAGTATTAATACTAAAACTTGTCCTTAAAGGAGTTAGCCCTAAAATTTGATTCAATACTACCTGATGAGATACTTGTTTTTTTAACTCTATAGCGACACGTATCCCCATTTTGTTAGATTCATCACGTAAATCCAATATACCTTCTATTCTTTTCTCTTTTACTAATTCATGAATACGTTCAATAAGTTTCGCTTTATTAACCTGGTAAGGGATCTCATCAATAATTATTGCTTGTTTTCCAGATGGTAAATCTTCTATATGTGTTTTTCCTTGAACAATTATAGTACCTTTTCCAGTCATAAATGCAGAACGTATACCAGCATCACCTAATATAGTGCCTCCTGTAGGGAAATCAGGACCATGTACAATTTGAATTAGTTCATCAAAAGTAATATCAGGATTCTCAATATATGCTATACAGGCATCTACTACCTCACCTAAATTATGGGAAGGGATATTAGTTGACATACCAACTGCAACTCCACCTGCTCCATTAACTAATATATTGGGAAACTCCGCTGGTAGAACTACTGGCTCAGATTCATTACCATCATAATTAGGACGAAAATCAACAGTATCTTCATCTATATCATTTAATAAAAAGTGTGCCGCTTTTGCTAACCTTGCCTCTGTATAACGCATAGAAGCTGGTGGATCACCATCTATTGATCCAAAATTTCCTTGGCTATCAATCAATGGCAGTAATAAAGAAAAATCCTGAGCCATCCTTACTAAAGAATCATAAATAGCTGCATCAGCATGTGGATGATACTTACCCATCACATCCCCAACAACACGTGCTGCTTTCTTATAAGGCTTACTGTAATCATAACCAGATTTATACATAGAATATAAAATCCTCCTATGCACAGGCTTTAACCCATCACGTATGTCAGGTATTGCCCTACTGATTATCACACTCATTGCGTAAGATAGATATGAATCTTCTAATTCTTGTTCTATAGAAACTGGTATGACATTGTTGAGATCACTCATTTAAACTAATTAACATTAAAACATACCATACATCTTAATTACCAGATACACCTAGGTCAAGTAATTGTTTACAAAACAAATAATAGAATACAACAAAATAATATGTAACTCATTATCAACAAAACTAATATAATTGTATACCATTTAACAAACGATACATATTTACGCTAACAAAAACAAAGAATCTTTGAAATACTAATAATGATTTTTTAGTATATACCAATAGGTGTACATAACTACCTTGTACATGAATAAAAGACAAATAATTTTACCTTATTATGTTCATCACAATTTAAATGCCCATCCTAAAGTATTTTCCAAAAATTAATAAGTCTATAACAAAGCAATACATATAAAATTATAGCACAATAATCTTTTATATATTATAACCTACATATTTAATCACAAGATGAGCATCAAAACTATATAGTGCTCTCTTGCTCGGCTGAATTAATTTTCATTATGAACACAATACAAAACTATAATGTCACTCAAGACAAGACTACTAACTAAATATATATGTTTATAAATAATTACTTTTTATTACACAAGATATTAATACTATCAACTATGTTTTAATTTATTAGTACAAAACTACATGATATTTAGCAATATATAATAAGCCTGCAACGCTAGAAACAAAAAAACACCTTGCAATATCAATAACCAAATAGCACTTGGCAAAAGCTTCCTACACATAACATTAGCATATTGTATAAAAGTATATTTCTATATCATAAGATATTTTGACACCAGTCACTACATAACTGACCATCTTAAATGTTATATAAGTCTGATACAGAATGGAAAATACAGAATATAAATACTGTTATTACTAAACCGTTATTTCTTTATAATGTCGATTCTATTAGACTTATTAGATAAACAAGAGAAAAAACCTAAAATCAGCCATCTTTAGGAATATTCATATTTTTAATATTAATTTAGAAACAGATAATAGTGAAATTATCTAATATTCCAAAACTCAGATGGAAAATTACATTCACCTATTTTAATTTATTATATATCATCTTCGACTACTCAAGAATTAATAAATAATACCTACAAAATTTTACTATCTATACTAACACTAGAGATATTTTGACAAAGCACTGATATTTGACACAGTTATTGTTACTGTATCTTCAACAATAAAGCAATAACGACTAACTATAATAATCAGCCATTGTACATTATAAAGTAAGTGCTCACTGCTTTTATTTTAATTAAACCCTTGATAAAACAGAAATGCATTTACAAACATACTGACTATAACAATTGGTTATACTCTATCGAAACTGCTCACATAAACACTTACCATTTGAGAACAATATTAATAAATTTTTTCTCCTTAATTTAGTTGATTCCTAAACATTATTTTTACTACTATTTCAATATCCATTTTATAATTTTACTATCATATAAAAATCATTTTTACTGCATAAATACATCATCAAATTGCATACTTATCTACAAGTTCCATACCCAATCACATTATCTTTACTTTATATATCATACAATAATTTAGCTATATACCTAATAATGGAGAAATCAAACCCTAACCATCACTTGATAATAGCAACATACAAATGTATGATAAAAAAAGTACCAGTAGTACACTTCTTTTTTTAAAGAATCAATATTTTAACATTATATCCACCATATCAATTGATTTACAATAATCCTTAGTATTACAACCACTTATCCTATTAAAACCTACAGCTAGATATGCAAAATTATAAGTACCAATAACATTCTCACCTCTATGAAATAAAACTTCATATATTATTCTTAAATTATTAATTAAAAGTATTATAAAAAATAGATAATAAGTAAAAATCCTAAAAATATCTACTAATTTATTAATTTTTATGCTAATATTCATGGTTGTCATTATTACTTACAAAGGATAAGGAAATGCACCCATCAAATATAGCATTAGCATTCTTACTGGGATGTATAATATATGGTATACTAGTAGCTTTAATTACTGTATTAATACGGCACATTATATTTAGTAAAACAAAAAATCAAGTCACATCCAGTAAAAATATACCAGGTTTATCAGAAAATGATTTATCACAAATGTTCGACTCAGCAAATACCAAATTACACAAGCTAGACAGTCTATATTCTAAAGTGAATATACTAGTTGATAAGTCTACTATTGACGAAACAAGAATAGAATCAACATATGATGAACAAAAAATACAATCACTAGATCATTACTTGACTAAACAACATATAGAATATTTAAATAAAAGTAGAAACGATAATGACCCTGACAATCATAGCAGAGCTATATTAGGAGCATCACTTCATAGCATCTTTTTAACAGAGTTTTTAGACAAGGATAAGGTACCCAACATGCCTTTAATACATCATATGATAAACTATATTTACAGCAGCAGTTACATCAACTTACTATCTGATATAATAAATCAGGCAATACCTATTAAAGAAAAACATCCAATAAAAGAAATACATACCTCTAAACCAGCAATTACATTACAATATTATAGTAGAACACAAGAAGAATTTGCTGTTGACATAGAATTCGATCAAAAGATAATAAGAAAAGATAGGGCATATATGCCTTATTCGTTTACCGGGCATATACATTTTTCAATATCACAATTAAAAGATACACCCGAAGTTTTGCAATATTCACAAGGAGAAGTACTAATACATAGTAACAATGTATTAGACAATGTAGAATTATGGGGTCACAAGTCCATGCTAAAATTTACTATACCAAGCTTCACAGTTAATGCTCACTCTGCACAACAAACCGTTAATATACCTGTATTTGACACAATTACAAACAGTAAAGAAACAGAAGTTAGAGCAATTACATAATAGTAAATTTACTATCACAAAAGGTGACTATAATTTAAAGAAAACTTTTGTGTAAAAATTAGGAAATATCATATACTATATTATAATCAATGTCATAATTCTTATAAATATATCTACCTTAGTATTAATTAAGTAATTAATAAGAGGTAATAATTCTAACTACATCAAGTATTATTTTAAATTTATTAATAAAATATTACAAAAAATAAAAACATAAGTTTTTTACTGAGAATATATTAGTTTATTAACCTTTATATTAATATAATTATTAATATATTAACTTTAAAAAAGAAAAAGAAATGGGTAATTTGGAAATTTCAATCCTAGTAGCTACTGCGTTAGGAATGTTCATGACAGCTAGTATATTAATTGCTATCATGATTAAATGTATTTTATCAAAAAGAAGTGCATATACAATCAATAATGAAATACCTACCACAACTATTCCTAATTTATCAGAAGATAATTTATCAGAAATGTTTAATTCCGCAGATACTAAACTACAGGAAATAAACAGCCCCTATAACCATAAGGTCATCCTGAATATTGATGGAACTATAATTACTGCTCCAGTAATAAAATCAAAATATGAGGCATTAAAAAAAGATGGAGAAAATCACCCATTAGTTAAAAAACATATAGAATATTTACAAAAAAATAGAACTGATAATAGCCCTGACAACATTAACAGAGCTATATTAGGAGCATCCATTGAAAGTATTCTGTTAAAACATGATCCAGATAATACACCTGACACAGGATTAATACATCACATGATAAACCATATGTATACTAAAAGTTATATGCATTTACTATCGCATATGATAAATCAAGGAATACCTAACAAAGAAAAATACACAGTAGAAAACCTTAGCTTATCACCACAAATTACACTACATTATACAACTAATTCACCACAACAATTTTCTATCGATGCAAAGTTTTACAAAAAGTTACTCACAGCACAAAATAATACATTTCACTCTACATTTACTGGAGATATGCGTTTACTAGTATCACAATCAACAGATGATCCTAAATTATTGGATTACTCAGAAGGTAAAGTATCGTATATCCATTACAACACATTAAATGAACAAATACCAAATACTCAACGATCTAACACTGAAATGCGATATACTCCAATAACAGAACCAGAAGAAATACCATCTATACCAAGTATATCAAATATAACAGTATTAAACACTGAACAACAAGAAACTAGCAATACATCCGTTCTACCAAATTTTACTGTTTATACACACTCTGCAGAACAAATGCATGACAATATACCTAAGCTTGATACAATAACAACTGCTACTATACTATACAATAGAGACACACCTCTTCATTCAATGACATAAATATAAAACCTTACTTTTGTATTATTAAAGTGTCACTTAGTATTACAAGATACAATAGTCAATCTAATAAAAAACTGTAATAACACACTTAATAAAGTCAAATTAAAGACAGTTACGTAGAAAAACTATCTAAATATCTAGTAAAAAATATTGGAATACTACTATCTAGTTAACTATTCACAATTTCTAATACACTTAATTTACAAAAGTAAGGTTGAAAAAAACCCACTAAATAGTAATATAAATGGCTTATACACTATAAGCTAAAATCCCAATAATGATTGAATACAAACCTTAATTGTTTATACACAAAAACAATATTGTCATTCAATTCAAATTAGATCTTTCTTTTACCACATTATTCAAATTACATGGTAATGATAATATCATAAATAACCATTATACTAATAGGCTCTCTTATAAAGTTTATACTTAACAATCTTTTTAACCCTAATAAACATTTCACATCTATTACATAGACTCCAGTTGTTACATATAATAAATATCTACTACTCAATTCAAATATAAGATCTTCTTTTGACTGTATTATTAAAATATAACATACTACATGGTAACAATAATGATGAACTTATTACGTTATGGAAGACTATATTACTGCTCTTAATGAGGATCAGAAGGAAGCTGTTATCAATATCAATGGACCAATTTTAATATTAGCTGGGGCAGGAACAGGTAAAACCAGAACTATTACTTCAAGAATAGCTTATATTCTCAATAATAATTTCGCACTTCCCAATCAAATCTTAGCTGTAACATTCACTAATAAAGCTGCTAATGAAATGCTTTCAAGAATAAATGAGATAACTTTTGCATCTAACATATGGCTCGGCACATTTCATGCAATAGCAGCAAAAATTCTTCGACAACATGCTGAAATAGTTGGGCTAAAAAATGATTTCACTATTATTAGTACAGATGATCAACTACAAGTAATCAAAACAATAGTCAGTGACATGCACCCTGAATATGCATCAGATGCTCATAAAATCATCTTAAACAAAATACAAAGATGGAAAGATAGAGGGTTGTTACCTACAAATATAAGTGATACAGAACTAGGTAAACCAATTAATACAATAGCATTAAGCACCTACCACATTTATCAAGACAGATTAAAATTTCTTAACTGTGCCGATTTTGGTGATTTACTGCTACACAACATCGAAATATTTACTAAACAGCATAGTATTCTATTACATTATCAAGAGCAGTTTAAATATATTATGGTCGACGAATATCAAGACATCAATACCATTCAATATCTATGGCTGAGATTACTAGCACAAAAACATAAAAACTTATGCTGTGTTGGAGATGATGACCAATCAATATATAGCTGGCGAGGAGCAGAAGTTGGGAATATATTAAAATTCTCAGACGATTTTCCTAATGCAAAAACTATACGCTTAGAATGTAACTATAGATCAACATCAAACATCTTAGAAGTTGCTACAGCTATAATAAATAATAATAAATCCAGGTTAGGAAAAAAATTATGGACAACAAATAAAGAGGGAAATAAAGTTAGTTTGATGAAGTTCTGGGACAGCAGATTAGAAGCTCAGTACATATGTGAGTATATAAAGAACCTACACGACTATCAATTTAAAGAAACTGCAATTCTGGTCAGAGCAGGATTCCAAACTCGAATATTTGAGGAATACTGCATTAAGTACAATATACCCTATAAAATAATTGGTAGCACAAAATTTTATGATCGACAAGAAATTCGTGATATAATTGCATATTTAAAAATTACTGTAAATCCTCAACACGACATTGCTTTTGAAAGAATCATTAACAAGCCAAAACGGAATGTTGGAGCATCTACTTTCAACAAAATATATTCATGTGCCAAACAATACAATACTCATTTTTTGGATGCTACAAAAATATTAATTGAAAACAATCAGTTACCAGATAAGACATCTCGAACATTAAATAACTTATTAAACAAAATCAATTCTTGGAAAGAATCTTTGTTATCAGACTCAATATCAAACACTGTAAAAATGATAGCATACGATTCAGGATATATAGATATGCTAGAAAATGAAGGAGAAAGTGGACTAGCACGTATAGAAAATATAAAAGAATTGTTTTCCGCACTATTAAACTTCAATGATATAAATGCATTTTTAGAACACATTAGTCTTGTGACAGAAGTAGAAACATTAAACTATGATAACAATTATACATGTATCATGACACTACATGCAGCAAAAGGCCTAGAATTTCCTGTAGTTTTTTTACCAGGATGGGAAGAAGGAGTGTTTCCACATGAGAAATCTTTACAAGATAGAACAGGAGAAGCTTTAGAAGAAGAAAGAAGACTAGCATATGTTGGAATTACAAGAGCACGGGAACAGTTATTCATATCATGCGTAGCAGTAAGAGATATAAACAATTGGCGTCAACAAATGGAGATATCACGTTTTATAAAGGAACTACCTGTAGAACATGTACAAGTCATTAAAAACGTATCAAGTCATTATTAATTAAATTTACGTTTATAATTTTCTACCAATTATAAGCTGTATTTACCTGTTACACATATTATAATTATTAACTTTCTATACAATACATCTTTACAAATATTAATAACAATTCAACTTATTTAACATATACTTACAAGTGTTACATCAAAATATACTATATTATTAGAATACAATAAATATGGCCTAAACAGACTATTTAGTAACAATCTCACACTAAACAATATACATTAATATCCAACATATTCATCAATTATTAAAAATTAAATTGTTATAATATATTATAATTATTATTATGTAATATAATTACACGCTTTAATACATATTATACAGAGTTGTTATGATACATAGACTCCGCAACATATTTACTATACCTAAGTGTGTAAAAGCACTACAAACATTTAAATTAGAGAAGATAAGAAACACGCAATATAAAGAATGTTCTAGTGGACACCAAGCATGGTTGGACTTTCCTAGAAGTAATATATTAGTGAATGGCAAACATATAGACTTTAGTAATAAAATTGAACAATATTTAAAACAACATCATATAAAGAATATAAATAACATTAACTTCCGCGAAGCTTTACACAAGATACTAGACACAGTAACTCTTGAGCAATCTGGATTAAAAATAAAGCCAACACTTAAAGATGAGATAATAACTATCGCACACCAAGCATGTTTACATGGTTCATTATATACATCTGTACTGGCAGATATGGTTAATGATATACAGAATATACCAAGTAATCGTCATTCAAATCTTTTTGCAGTACTTAATAATTTTCAGACTAACATTACAATACTATCAGAAGATACTATAGATGTAGTGTATACCGAAGATGCACATATCAAAAATACAGAGCAAGAGCAGAATTTATATGATGGTATAAAGGCACGTTTATCATTTAAGGTTAGTACCTATGTTTCTGGAATTGCGGTATATCGCAATCCTTGTGTATCACTAACACTACCACAAACACTTCAAAGAGAGTTAGTGAGACCTCTACCAATGATCACATCAAATCTCTGGTCTAGAATCAAGCATTGTGTTAGGAAAATAAAAGACGGTGTACTAATTGCTGGCAGACATGCGGTCACACTTCACCATATCCAATCCACCATTGAGAATACATCAACAATATTCACCAACCAACGAGGTATGGTATGCAATACTGTAATGACATTCCAAAGATTACGAATTATGGAACAAGAAACTGAGGTCAATGAACCACAACATACCCCAAAACCACATCAGGTATTACCTAGATCTACAACATACTTATCAGAAGTCACTGGTTTTTCAGCAGAAGGACAAGGAGAGGGCCGATCAACATAGTGATTAAACAAATACAATTGCTATACTTATCAATAAGTTAAACATATGAATATTCCAGATATTTTATCATGTGCACAACACCTAAATCTCTCTAAGTTTATACGAAGAACAACACACCAAGAAATAACTTCAAGGAATACTCTATACCAATTAAGTAATAAGTTCTCATTAACACATGTAAATGGTATAGCCGTTGACATAAATAAAGAACTAGAAGAGGATTTAAAAAAATATTCAAATCCAACTTTAGAATTTAAAGATCAAACACGCGCTATTCTCTTACAAGCACTATCAAGGCTATGTTTTGCAGCCAGTAACATAATGCCTAACGTTATGATCTTAGATGAACTGATAAATATATTAAATCCATCAGGTTTATGCAGTACAGGGTATGTTACAATCACTCATAAACTACTCGATAAAATTACAGAGTGTATTCCAGATTCTTCAATTATGACAAAAAAATGTCATCACTTTCTTCACCTTAATTTCGAATGCAGCAATTTAGTACATATTTCATTTTGCGAAACTATACATTTAAATAATAATTCTGACCCCTCTTTATCTATAGGTACACAAATAGATTTTTCCATTCTAGCTAATCCTGACCACACTTTTGATTATGATAACATCAAGTTAACAATAAACGTACCACACAAAGTACATTCACATAAAATTTTAAGCAAGTGGAATATTATTAAAATAAATTGCAAAACAGCTATAACGAACTTTTTCCATAAAATTACTGCATGTTTTACTAGAAAAACTTATATACCAACACCAAAATTTAAAATACAAGAAACAATCGAAACAAACTCATCAGAAATAACATGCAACTTATCAAGCTTCACATTACATGCATTAAGACATCCAAAACAAATACAAAAACACTTATCTGACTTTCGGCAAGCTTTCAATAAAGCACAAAATTTACATCCTTCTACTACATCAAATCTATCAACAACAAAATTACCCTTCCAACATAATGTTCACAAAACTTCTGATTCTCAAGCTTCATGTTCTGACACTATATCAGACCTGCAAACAACAGAAAACTCAGAATCTTCAAGATTTAGATCTAATTCACGCTCATCATCTAGTACCTACTCTATCAGCACCACCTCAAAACAACCAATATCTAAATCTCAGTCCACACCAAACTTAGATCAAATACAACCAGTAAAGTTAAAGGCTAAATCCCATTCTGAATCAAGTATATGCAGTACATCTTCTTATGCAAATGCTAATACTCCAAGTCAACCACAAGAAAGAGCACAAAAAGGTAATGTTAGTCCATTTACCAAATTACATATTAAATTCAAACTAATAACTCAGCATAATAGAACAAATTTAACAAAATAAGTTATATTTTCGATAAATAATCTACGCCAATATTCAAAAACAGAGAGAGTAAACATATGTATACTTTATTCTGTGAGCGCAATTATATGCTAAATCTGCAACAACAAATCAAGGTAATAAATTAAGTTATTTTTATAGTCAATTAATACCAATATTTAAACAGAAAAAACAATATGTACATACTTGCTAAATTTGCTACTAACAAACTAATGACATATTATAAACATACTTGATAACATACAAATTTAACACATAAATCTTATAAAAGGCTACTATTGTCTCATAACTAATCAACTCTGTATAATTTAAGTGACCAAGTATTTCCTACATATTTTGACAGATTATACAACTATTTCACAACTAGTAGATAATATTATCTATTAGTATATATTACTAAAAAAAATCTATCTATATTGTTGAAACAGGCATTTTATTACAAATTAACTAAATTGTCATTACTTCTCTAGAATTCAATAGCAGTAAACAACTTATATTAACTAAAAGTAACAGTATTACATAACTGATAGGTTATTTCCCGTCATTCCTAAATATTGTACATTTGTTCTTCCAACAACATCAAGTACAGGAAGCATACTATCAGATACTTGTCTTTTAGAAAGTTTACGTTCTTTCACAATAAAAATTGGCATACTACATTGTACAACATTATGTATCCCACGAGGACATCCCATAAAATTAGTAATTATAGACATAAGACCTTCTACTGAACAATACTGTAAAATCTTGCTGTTATATTTTGTAGGCAATATAAAAAACTCGATGTTTGAGTAAACTGCATAGTCATATTCTTCATTCATAGATTTCTTTTTCGCTAAATCATCAAGCTCTATATTAATAGAAAGTAGGTGTGGCAATATTCTAACAGTCATTACTGTAGAAGTTCTATCATTATAATAATATGGTAAAGATTGCGCTACTGCCATATACTCTTCTTGTTGTACTAAATTGTCTATTATATTTAGTAACAAATTCTTATAACCTTGAGCATACAGATAGCTTATAGTATGATGTATTAAACATATATTGGGCTTATTTTCTACATTTTCTGCAATAAGACTTTCAAGAGCTGCTCCCATTGTAGCCCTCGTAATTTTATCATGCTCACTATTATATTTATAACTCTTACTAGCTTTTACATATTTTAAATGCTTTTCCATCAATTTATGATCTGGTCTTCTTTTATAATAATAAAATCTATCTATCAGTTGTTTCCCAACCTTAATATCATTAACATAAAAAGAAATCCTATCCTGATAAGAAATTTGTATATCACCCATAGTAGTATCCGCCGAACTAACTATTTTTGATAACTTACTTTGCAATGAACAATGTGATTTACCTTGCCTTTGAAAAATATAGGATTTTAAAAAAACAGCAACAACCAATAAAATCAGGATAACCATAATGCAGTATAATAATATACAGCCTATACAACTCATTCTTACTTATTAGCAAATATGATAACAAGTATCTATAATAACATAAATATTAATAAATTAATAGATCATAAAAGAATATTTCTATCTTGTAATATTTAGGATAATACTTATACTCTATATTAATAAAACAAAAACAATATAATACTTTTATACTATAACTATTTTCTAATATTTAATATATTTATTACGGACATACTTTAAACATTCTAAAAGTTTGTAGATTCCATATAAAACATGAACCGATTACTATTATAAGCTACATACCACCACATGTAAAATAGTTAAAAATAAAAATGCAATTCATGTTAAGTATTAGAATCAATATTTCATACCATAACAGCACTACATACCTTGATATTGAAATAAATTTTTATAAATATAAGAGTAATAACTATACTAATTCTTAGCATAAAGTTTTCATTGGCAGCTATATAAGTATTTATATCGGCCACATTTTATCACATATACAGACCAGATCCAGTACTTGTTCCTTCTACATCACTAACTAAAAGAGGAGATCTTTCCCCATGAGTCACTTGATTCGCCACAGTATATACTACACCCCTCCGATCTACTTGCTGCTTTATATTAGGTAAATGATCAAAGTCTGGTATACAATGTATATAAATCTCTTTAGGATGTATTACTTGACCTCTTTCATCATACTTAGTAATTGAAAAGCGGATACCTTTTTTTGATGAATATTCTAAAACCTCATCATTATTTTCTGCAGGTGATATTAATAAATTCATAGTTGAAAATAATCGACTACTATACCTTTTACAACACACCCCATTCACCATTGGTATACGCTTGCTAAGACTTACATCAATAGAAAGTTGATTTGGTAATGTTGTATCATACCTTACATTAAGTACTTGACAACTTATATCTAGAGGATACTGTAAACGCTCATACCCCATTGCTTTGTGCTTCAATTGTATTACATCATTTATCATATTTATTAATAAACATTCATAACCTGGAGAATACAGATAACTTATAGTATGGTGTATTAAACTCATACTTGGTGTCACCTGTGTACCTTGCATAATAATACTTTCAATAGCTGCACCAATCATAGCCCTGCTCATCTTAGCATGTTGACTGTGACTATTATATCTTTGACTAGTTTTTAGATAGTTAAGATGCTTAAGTACTAATAAATCATCTTGTCCCCTTTCTTGATAATCATTGAGTTGAGAACTGATCTGCTTACTTTTCTCCTCACCATTAATAAAAAAATAGGTTGTACCATTAGCTAAACAACTCTGCGTTCCATGAATAGCAGTATCTGCTGAATCAACCATGTCTAATAACCTAGTTCCTAACAAGGTTAATTCTTCACCATACAATATAATATATACTATTAAATAAATAACAAGAGCTAGGAACATGATACCAAGCACTATAGTAAAACATACTATTTTCCAATCATCCATTGTTTGTGTTCTAATAAATAATAATTAATGTTGTATAGCATAGTATATTAAAAAAGTAAAATATTTTATTAAAAAATTAACCTTAATATTTACTAAGAGCCTCAAATAATACCTAAAGCCCTATAACTACATGAAATTGCACAATATTCTTTATAGCATTACAACCTTATCTCACACAGCTTATGCTATTATATAAAATGAATTAATAATTATACTCGTTTTTCAGAAACTATACTTTTCTAAGTACAACATAATCCAATGATTAAACATAAATTGTATATATATGCTTTGATAACACAGAAAAAAGCACAGTCTCAATTCATATTTATCTTAAATCAACACCAATCTTGCAAATATTTAAAAGGAATACACAAATAATATTGAGCAAAACTTTATAAATAAACATAAAAAATTTTAATATAAAATCTTTGCTGATTATCACACAATAATATTTAAAGTGCAGTTTCAGCAATATGTCTATCGTCAACAACACTAGATCGTAACATACTACTCACACGCCTAGAAGGCGTCTCTTCTTTACCAACACAAAATGTTGGAATTCTAGTTCCATGTATCATGTTATACAGAAAAGCACTGTCTTTAACCACAGAATTCATGCCTGTGCATGACTTATATTGTAACGCTTGATTATTACGTCCCACAGGTAATACTGATAAATTTATATCTGAATATAAGTATCGAATACAATGCTCACTACCCAACTCTGATATAGAATCATTATTCTGAACTAGCACTTCCAAACTAACCTGATTTTGTCGCATTTTAGTATCATACTTAATAGTGAGCTTTATGCTCTCTCTATCAACATGATAACTATAGACAGGTATACGTATAAATTTATATATTGTAGATAGTTCATGTTGTATAACACGATTTACAAACTTTACTAACAAATCCTGATAACCCTCAGAATAAAGGTAGCTTATCACATGATGTATCAAAGATAAATCTAGTGTTTTCGTACTAACTTTTTGAATCATACTTTGAAAAGCTGCACCCATTATAGCCCTTTTTACATTATCACTATCATTGTTACTACTATATGCTTTATTAGTCCGTAAATATGCTAGATGTTGTTCTATTAATACATCATCTTGGTTCTGTTCATAATAATCAAACATCTCCATAAATTGTTTTCTCATGTCAACATCATTAACCATCAAACAAATGCTATTACTATAATCCCTTTCGGCTTTAATAGTAGTATTTGCCCCATCAATTATTGATGATAATCCATCTCCCAACAATTTCATTCTCTTCTTATGCAATCTTAGTAATACTATCATAGCAATCAAAACGATCATTAGTACGATCCCACTAAAAATAAGCAAGCCATACAATATTTTATTTGTACCTATCACACCCATTATTTACCTATATTAAACAATATTAATATTGTATAATATTTATTAAGTAATAAAAAGATATTTACTTTAAAAATTTATTTAACAATATTTATTAATAATCTTAAATAATGTATACAATTTTATGCTGTGTATAGTATTTTTTACATGTATATTAGCTCATCTGGTATAGTTCATGTTATTATATAGAATTCATGAATAACTTATATTTTCCTTAAAAATAATACAGATCTTTACACACAATGTTTTTATAATATGATAAATACACTATAAATTTACATTTTGTATTTATGTAAATACTTGGTATTTACAATTAAGTTAATATTGAGTTTAATAGTAATATATTCATATTGATTAATAATCTATAATTATTAGTAAAAATATCGTATATTTTTTATTAAAATTCCGATTAATACCTACATATATTAGGTTTCCACTATACCAACATCTTGACATTTAACAACATCTGACAAACATACATTATTAAGTGTGCGCATCAATACGTGGTCTACAAAGAACTCTGGTATAATACTCTCACATCTTACTTGAGATACAAGTCCTAACCTTCTACGTAAAAAATCCCAAACTAAGGATGTAAGACCTTTTTTTGATCTATATGTTAAAAATTGATCATCACTTAGTGTAGGCGATATAAATAATTTCATGGTTGAGAATGATGTTCTTTTCAACTCCAATTCACTATTGCAATTCAAAAAATCCTCACTGTACATGTCTACTTTAATACAACACTGATTACTCAATACTCTACTATCATATTTAATAGTAAGTGTAACACCGTTCCCAGGACGAATATTTGATACATACTTCACATTACTACACCATGTAGATCTTTTATATTTTAGTACCTCATTTACTAAATGCACCAATAAATCTTCATAACCTATAGAATAAAGATAACTTATCACATGATGTATTAAGCAAAGATTTGGACTAAAAGTATTTTTTCTCACAATCTTTTCAAAAGCTGCACCCATCATAGCTCTTCTTATCATCTTATTCTCATCATGCGAACTATAGCCCGCACTAGTTTTTAAATATTCTAGATGTTTTTTGACTAATATATCATCTGGCACCTCTTTATAATAAGCCAAGTTTTGCATAAATTCCTTTCTAATTTCAATACCATCAACAATACAACAGATTTTTTGACTATAATCTTCTTCCTCTCTTATAGTAGTATCTGCTATACTAACCATTACTGATAATTTATTTGACAATAATTCTAGCTTCCCTGCATTTCGTATACACACTATCACTATCACAGCTAATACAAGAACCATCACTATTAATACCAGAGCCATCATACCATATTTTTTTACCATCTCTAAAACTGTTACATCCATTGTTTACTTCCATTAAATAATTATTAAAAAAATTATATATGATATAGCATAAAAAATAAAAGTCTTAATTAAGATTTATTTGATAATATTGATTAACAATTTAAGTAGTTGATATCCTATATTCTCTAAAGTTGAAAAACATTTTTCATACTATAATTACCATCTTAGTATATATACACCACTAGCCATGAACCAATAGTGTACTCTAGAAACAACATATCCTCTATATGAATACAAATATACCAATATTAGAAATTGTCACATGCTCATACGTTTACAATACAACAATAAATTTTTATATGCTAAGTTGTAAAAATCGTTGTTGTACAAACTCGTGTAAACAAAATAGATATCGATTAAAATATTATTATCATATTGGCAGTATTATTAAGATACATAATAAACCCTCAACTGTAGGGTCTTAACAATTACATCAATTATTATATAAAACTATTAACTAACCTACATATTATTAAATTTAAATATTTTCAAGCAAAAACAATTAATTGATGTAAAAATCCTATCTATAATTTGTAAAGTTATATAACAAGATATTACGTACTGTATTGATATTTTATTCACTATCAGTTATGATTATTTAATAAGAAATTAATATTAATATTTAATTTATATACTATTTACTGCGTTATTTTAATATAATTGAATCATATCAATTTAGTACAATAAAAAATGCTATCAATTTGTTACAATAAAATAACCAACACTTTTGTCATTCTGAAAATCATAATGTTTGCTATACTTTCTATATTGCCAATACTGTTAATACCAATTATAGCCTTGTACAGTGTACTTAATCATATTCATAATAGTCATTTTTTTAAAAAACACTTAAGATGTCCTTCTGTAAAAGGGTTACAAGAAACCTTAATACCCCAAAAAGTAAGTAACTCAATAAAAACAGGATTTCAAACATTAAAAGATATTCAAAAGATCAATATTGAAATAAATGGTCATGAAATAGACACTAATGATATAGAAGCAAAACTCAACAAGTATAACAATTACAGAAATGCCTACGATATACCACAACGTATGTTATATCATATAGAATACATATCAAACAAATGCAAGATAACACACAAACAGACTAGAGAGATTTTTTTTGATAGAATCAGTTTAGCATTAGTACTTGAAGATCTGATATCCGAATATACACATAAAACAACTAATAATATACCTAACCCTAAACCTAATCCAAAAATTATACATGAAATAATAACACGGTGTAATAAACTCAACTACCTTAATGTTCCTAAACAAATATCAAGTAATATACTCAATTTAGAAGACAACCCATTCCTCATAGAACAAAAGCATCGTAACATCCAAATATCATTAGACACGATACTATTTACACCACAAAACAGTAATACTATGATATGTACTATTACAGAAGAGTTACCCATATCAGAAACACAACAAAAGTATTTGACCCTAGATCAAGAAACGTCAAATATAATTTCATCATTAAGATTTACTTTAGATGCAGAGTCACAAGACGACAGTATATTATACAACAATATAAGCTTTGAACTCAGTATACCTAATAATTTAAAAAGATATACCACAAAAACACATTGCAGAAACTTTATAAAAAAATCAAATAAAACTCATGCTATATTAAGTGAAATAGATACATATAATGGTAGAACATACTTTCTATACGATTTTCCAAAATTACAATCTTCCAATTTACTATCATTGACCAATAATGACATTACATACTCTGAGTATGAAATATCAACTTTAAACATTAGTAATTCTCTACCTTTTTAGTATAAAACACATGATTCTTGTAAAAAATAATTCTACTTAAAAGATATAATAATATAATTCGTATTTTTCTATAAATAACTATTACCTTATTAAATAGTTACTCTATTAAAACCACACAACATAATACTAAAAATGGAATCCTGGTATATTAAAATACTAAACAAAGTATATTAAGATTTAAACAGGATAGTAAAAATTAGACACATAATAATAACCTAACTTCTTATCCTATCCAACTATAGACTTAGCTTATCACACCTTACACAAAAATCTAAAATTGTTTATTAATATATATTATAAAATTAAATGATATATTAACAATTCTTTATGCTATAATAACACAACATTTTTACACAAAGCATTAAATTAACATACATAATGACCCGCTCATTTACTACTTTTGTTATTGCAACACTAGTCATATCTTTTATCGTAATAATGTATTTTATAATAAGACGGTACAAATATTTACCTAGCAAAAAAATAATCTTTAATACACACCTAACAAATTTATCACAAAAGACTACATCTATTATTTTTTCTACATCAGATGACATAAATCAAGATACATTAACAGCAACTCACTCTTTTGAGAATCTAACTAATCTACAAATTAGGTTACATAATGGGGGAATAATTGCCAAAGAATTTATACAAGCAAAATTGAAAAATTATACCCTACAAAATCAATCAAGTGTACAATTGATGAGACATACGCAATATATATCAGATCTATTAAACATAAGACCTTTTCATAAATGCTACAAAATGTACTCCCAGAGAATTATTGCATCTGCAATGCTTGATGAACTTTTTAAGTATTACAGTAAGATTAAACCTGATCCTAGTATAACATATGAAATAGTAAACCATCTACATAGTCAAGGTTATGAAAAGCTAGGATACAAGTTCTTAAAGCAAATATTAAATAGCCAAGGATATCAACTTGAAAATACAGACATTACTAGTAATGTTATACATTTTACTGTTATCAATAGTCACAAAATCCAGATATCGATTAACACAGATATACTCATATCCGCTGAAAATACCCATATTCACAATAGCAAAATAAAAACATGTATTACATTTAACTTATCATTGACAGAGATAACACCAACCCTAAGTTCAGCACTATACACAGATATAAAGCTGATTATAGGCATCCCCAATAACATCACAGATTATATAACGACAAAACAACCTACAGATATAACAGAAACAAATAGCACCTATAACTGTGCTACCATGATATTTAATGACAATAAACTTAGTGTAAATCAACAAGACTCCAAGTATTGTTATATCGGTTATAAACTACCAAATCCCACATTTAGTTCATTAAATAACCAAACACTACATAACCTACATACATTCTCACACAATACTACCCCCATTTAAAAGGGTATCTTTATAATTATAAATAATTTATGTCACCAAATATTATTCACCTTCATACTTTTCCTAACCAATAACTGTCCTACGTAAATATCATATATCCTTAGAAATACTGATAATACTTGTTTAACACTACATTTAAATAAAATATAAGCACACCCTCATAAATTAATTATATGGTTACAAATATACTGCAATCACCAATATAATATATACCAAAAAAATAATAAAAACTACTAAAAATATTAAATTAACAATATAGTACACAATATATAAATAATTTAAATAAATATCTTAATATTATTTAAAATAATTTTATATAATTATATTAAATAAAAAACTTGTAACATATAATGAATCATACCACAACTATTGGAATACTAGTAATAGCAGTACTAGGATTACTAGTACTATTCTCTGCTCTACTACTACTGCACATAAAATACACTGAGCAAAACACCAAAAAAATCATTTTCAGTTCCCATTTCAAACACCTCTCACACGATGTTATACAAAATATGCTATATCCACCAGATAACATAAAAGATCAAGTAACTACAGGACAGAGAGCACTTAGCAATATTAATAATTTATCTATTGATATACCTTCAACAAACAATACCCAATTTAAAGAGGAACTAACACAACAATTAGAACATTATCAATCACAAGATATGTCTAATCCAACCATAGCAAAACATTTGAGATACTTTTCACAACATTTTAAAACCACATCTCCTGAAGAGCTATTTCGCACATACAAAGACAGAATAATCTTAGGTGCAGCCTTTGAAAAAACAATAACAAAATTGAAATCAAATCTAATACTTGCTCCACAAACAATACAAGAAGTAATATACCATATAGGGTACACAGGTTTTACAGATAACATCCTAAATAATATTTTAAATCCAGATAAACAACCAACTTATTATATATCAAATCATAGCAAAAAAATACGCATAATTCCATCTAGTCAATACGAAACAGTGTTCGAAATTACAAGTAATATATCGATATGTGAAATTACAAATCCTAAAAAAAAGTATACTTTTAACACTAAATTATCCTTTTGTATACTACTACAAAATAACAAACTATCATATACTCAAACATTGTTTTCACTGACCCTTCCTAACAAAATAAAAGAGCATATTACTAATAAAAAAAGAACTGCTATAGAAATGGCAACCAATCCTCTGCCTACAGATTTAAGCTATGCTACGTTAAATTATACAGGACAAACTAATATTAATAGGACTTCCCATTATATAATTGAATATGCTATGCCAAATCCTAAACCATTAGATTTAACACAATTAAACAATCCTCCACCTAGAATACTAGATAACACACATATAAGTAATATAGATAATCCTATTATTAATACAACAAAGTTATAAAAATACACTGATTAAATAATAAGGAATATATTTATCATCACAATAATATAACTTCACCTTATAAAACTACTTGATATTGTAAAACATATATTTTCAAACAATAAATGTTTTACCAATACCACACAATATTAAATAATAGTATTATCACTTTAAGTGATAACCATAAAAGTTAAACAATTACATATCAATAACCAGCAGTAGTTATAAATATCAAATAAATCTTATAATATCCACCATTAAAAAAATAGAAATACCATTTTAAGTTATATGATAATAAAAGAATTTCTATCAATTCCTAATAAGATAAAAAACATGAGCTATCAATATAATATATTATATAAATACACTATCTTTTTAAACCTATTAAACTTAAGTGACTTTTACTTGTTAAAGTTATAACCCATCTCTTTAGTATAAATATTTACTAAATACTTTACCTATCTTGATAAATTATGTATAATTTTACTAAAATTACTAATATATTTAGTAAATATTTCTATATAGATTATGAATAACATTACTAACATAACCATTGCTACTATAATAGTATCAACAATTATCATTACATTAAGCGTTATATTATTTTACACATTACTATCACTGGCCAATCAAAATATCAGGTACAAATTTAGTATCGCAACATTCAAAGCATACTTAAATACATTATCAAAGAATGACATAAAGAAAATACTATCCCAAAAAAGTAAGTATATTATAGAGACAAACACAGGAACCAATCTTCTCAACTTAAATATTCTAATTAATGGAGTAGACTTTACTACACTCGAGAAAAAATCACAAAGACATTACCAAGACAATGATTATATAAAACTACTACACTCTATAAAAAACAAACATATTCATTATCTATCACAACTATTAGATACAACACCCAATGTACAAGAACTTTACAAATATACAGATGAAATTAATTTAGCTACATCTTTAGATGCAGTATTTTCAATCTTTTGCACAGTTATATCTGACAAGTTTGTTCCTCCTACTCCAAGCATAACACATGAATTAGTAATACAGCTTTGTAAGACAGGATATGAAATGCTCGGATACAGTATCTTGATGAATACATTAAAAGATAGTCAAACATATAACATAACAATAACTGACAAAAAAACAGAATTTTTACTAACCAACACACCTAATAAACTCGGAGTAAGGGTATTGACAGATATATTAATTTACAATCGTATTAATCCAAACATACGCTATAATATCAGCACTACATGCTCTTTCTATATTTTACAACAAAATCAAACATATAATAGTCACATTTCATACACTAATATGTATTTTACACTATCTTTCCCCCAACATATGAAACGCTATATTAATATAGAAGGATATGATATTGTTCAAAATTTAATAGAATCTGCACAAGAAAATCATAACTATCCTATACTTATTTTCAGCGAACAAAATCATCATAACCAGTACATTATGCAATACAAGATTCCATCTCCGATAACAGTACAGTTACCTACAATACAAGAACATACTACTACAAAAAATAGAACATCTACCCAAAACAACACTAGCCCTACAACAAAAACAATACCCCAAGAACAACAAAGACAAGTATTACATTTACAAGTTGAAAAGGATGGTATTTCCCATTTTATTCGCAACTCATCTCATAAAAAAAAGTGAATACATAACTTACCATAAAGCATCTTATATACACACTAAGAAACATTAGATTGATCTTTTTCTTAATACTGACTATAGAATATTTCTCACATTCCCTATTAATGCTTATTATGTTAAACTTATCATAACATCACTATGAGTTTATGCATGATATATTATAAACAAAACATTTTATACCACTGTAAGAATTTTAAGATAAAATATACGATGTTAACTCTGCTGATAGATTAAATTTTTCAAAAGCTACATGTTTATAAAAGTAAACTCTTATATCAACAAAAAACTAACCATAGTTTCTTGCATAAAATATACAACTAAAAATATCAAAATTTACATAATTTATAATGAATACTTCCCATCAAAGGATAACATTACCAAAATAATAACTTATATTCTAAATACAACACAGGTACAAATGTCTAATATCTAAATTAAGTAGTTTTTCATTTTATAGACAGAAAATCCACCTTTATAAGTACAACAATAAAATGTGCTATTACCCTCATTAAACTACTATACAATTCTTAGACTAACACTACCATAATAATTACAAAATCAATTTAAAATATAGTAATTAAATTTTTAGTTTCACCTTCACTATAATATTGTATATAACAAAAGCCCTATTAGGGAGGGCACCATTAATCAAAAAATACACATTGTATTAATATTACTAATGTTTATTAAGTAATATCATACCGTAACCTATTAAGAAATAATACAAGAACTTTGTAGTGCTACAATAACTAAAAAATCAAGACATATTCAAGAACTATAAGACGATACTTGATCATGATTTGCAGTATTTAAACATACATAATATTAATTATTAATTTTATATAAGTGATCTTTTTGTTTTTTTATCACATTAAGACCTTAATATCATCAATGCTTACCAGCCAATATTACACCGTAACCTATTAAGAAATAATACAAGAACTTTGTAGCGCTACAATAACTAAAAAATCAAGACATATTCAAGAACTATAGACGATACTTGATCATGATTTGCAGTATTTAAACATACATAATATTAATTATTAATTTTATATAAGTGATCTTTTTGTTTTTTATCACATTAAGACTTTAATATCATCAATGCTTACAGCCAATATTACACCGTAACCTATTAAGAAATAACACAAGAACTTTGTAGCGCTACAATAACTAAAAAATCAAGACATATTCAAGAACTATAGACGATACTTGATCATGATTTGCAGTATTTAAACATACATAATATTAATTATTAATTTTATATAAGTGATCTTTTTATTTTTTATCACATTAAGACTTCACACAAATAAACAAAAAGATATTTCATTATTTATGATTACTATGTATATAACACTAAAAAATAATCCACTATTCCATAGCTCATTAGAATATTAAATAAACTAACTCCCAAACATAATACTATCAATATACACACGTTAAGTGTATTTATTTTAGCTGCATTGTGGAACGTGCCGATAATTTTTGACTATATTTGTAGAAATTTCATTAACAATTATAAATTTATTATTAAAGTACTCTATTATAAATAATCTACAACAACCAATCTATAAAATAATAAATATACTTTTTAATTGCACTATCAATTAGAACTAATACCATAGTATATTTACAATAATTTTACTACCACAATATTTACATGCTACTGTATTAATATAACTGAACACAAATTTGCATAATATTAATTGACTATTTTAATAAAAAATGACACAATAATTAACAAATTTACTATATTTAGTAAATACTTAATTATAGACTTAACATTAATCTTAGCATTAACATGTTTGATCTAGTTCTACAGTTTAATAAAAACACAAATCATATATGCTTGCTAACAATATGGATATTAATTACTTTACTAAGTACACTAGTTACTATTTGTACAATTCTTTATCTTATATCATTTATTCATAGAAAATACTTAAGCAAAACACATACTAAAAAAATTCCAGCAGATACCCAACATATACCAGGCCTATCAAAAAGCAATTTATCAAAAATATTATCTTCAGCAGATACTACAATACAAAAGACAAATAGTCCTCATACTGGTAAGTTAAGTTTGTACATAAATCAGCAAGTTATACAAGATAATGCGATAACACAATTAAACAACTACCATCAAAGTACAGAAGATGATATACCAATAAGAAAACATATACAATACCTAGAAACACTACCACAGGTCTATAACTCCTACTTTTGTTTATCAGATAGAGCTATATTAGGAGCATCTCTTGAAAAAATTTTTAGTACATCAACAAAACATACACCAGATTTAAAATTAATACACCACATGATAAATTACACTCATACCATAAGTTACACTAATGCATTATCTGAAATACTAAATAATACAGTACATAACAATTCAAGATATAAACTAATAAATACTGCACTTCGCCCACAAATTAAAATAATTTACAACAGCGAAACACCAAATCAATTTTCAATTGATGTAAAATTTGAAAGATCATTAATAACAACAGGTAAAAAACCTAAAATATATCCAATAACAGCAGAAATAACTTTTTCAATATCATTATCAGAAGATAAAAATCAAACCCTGCAATACTCACAAGGAAAAGTTGTACTAAATCTTACTAAGACATCCAATTCAAATATAAGGTCTTTTTTAAATATCTTTTACAGATCTAATAAAACAATATCACGTGCTTTCCATAAAACAACGCTACATCAAGTATCAGAAAACTTAACTAAATTAATATATCCTTTACCAGATTTTACAATTCAAAATATCACACCCATAGAACAATCCCCACAGGAGATACCTACAATGTACAATACTAGCATCTCATCTAACCCAGAAAAAAGCACAAGACAACATTAATACATATATATTTTATTTAGTTATACAAGATACAATACCCCACATAAAAATGCAAAATTCTTACTATAGTAAATAATTTTGGCCAATATCAAAAATATATTACCACACAATAAGCTGATCAGTACATACTTATATAATCAATACACACAAAACACACTAACTAGACATACACTAAGAACCATTTCTATATAATAAGTAAGAATTTCTGATCTATAGTAAACATATTTGATTAATATCACAAGTATACTACAACCACAATAAGTTGATAATGATGTATATAAATTAATATATATTCAGAAAAAAAACACAAGCAATATACCAATATTTACAACTTTCTACATAAAAAGCAAAAATTGATCATTTACAGTAAATACCATAAACCAATTTCAACAATTCATGATAATACATTTATATATTATTCACAAAATTACATGCCTATATCAGAATCACTATCTATCTACACTATGATAAAATACTACACTTTACACAATACCAAACCCACTAGACTTGAAATCATAATATTAAGACTACTTAACACATTAAAAGTCACATGTATTTTTATAAATTTACTCCTACAGCTCAACTTCAAAATATAAATTCATATTAATATTAACACATAACAACAGAACAGAACCATGACACATCACTATTGAATAATTTTCTAAGTTACCAACCAAAAATACAATAACACTAAGTACACCGGAACACTACAGTATAGTACACACATTTGCTATATATATTTCTCACATGATTTGGGTATTCATTACCACATGCTTTACATGAACTACACTCTAACAAAATACAATAACACTAAGTACACTGAAACAGTATAGTATACACATTTGCTATATATACTTCTTATATAATTTGGGTATTCACTACCACATGCTTTACATGAACTACACTTTAACAAAATACAATAACACTAAGTACACTGGAACAGTATAGTATACACATTTGCTATATATACTTCTCCATAATTTGGGTATTCACTAACATATGCTTTACATTAACTACATTCTAACAATACATAACAATATTAAGTTATCGGAATATAGGATACACATTTACTACACATAATCTCTCATATGATTCGTACGTTGATTACCAGATTTTTTATGTTAACATACCTTAACAATATGTAACTATACTTATCACTTAAAGTCTATACACCAACTTAATCTACTTTACTACAATATAACTAGTACATATTTGTTTATACAAAACATATAAGCAGGAATTAATATTACTGTAGTAGGTAGTAATATTAAACAGAAAATTTTAATATAAAGAAAACTTGATATTATCATAAAGTTATTACTATAACAAATACAGATATTGATAGGTCATATATCAATTTTACTATTAACATTGTTATTTCACTTTCTTCATCCAAATCTAGAAGTATATATTCTACATCATAAGGCTACATAAATAGGCACTCCAACACTACTATAAGACATTCTAGCCAATAATATAAAATCATCTTAAATAACACAGAATATTCTCAAAACTATTAATAATCTTCTACAATGAAAAATAACGACACTAAGATCAACTCCATATAACACCCTATTGTACAAAATAGCATCACTTTATTAATTATTTAATGATTTTTTATATAATTAATCTTGAAATGTTAACATAATTAATACACTATAAAAAGATTTATTAATTGGTTATTAAATATGTAATAAGGTTGTTCAGGATGTTTATACTTTTATTTAAATCTCAAAATATATTCAAGTACTTTTTCATTATAATAACTACATATATGCTCTTACTTTTATTTGCATTAATAATTAGTAGAATAATATTCTATAATCACAATAAAAAAGTTAACCAAAACTTTAAAATTACATTTACAGATTACTTATCTACCCTTAAATTTCAACATGTACCAAAGATTATAGTTCCTAAAAAACTAAATGATCATATTATACATGGAGGATGTACAAAACAAGACAATCAACGCTTTAATTTACAAATTAACGGATATAAAGTTCATGATACTAAAGAACAAACAACAAATAAGATAGAAAAGGCACGAACTCAGAATCCTAAAAAATTTCATGCTATTGAAAATAGTCATAGACAATATATACTTCAATTAACAGAAAGTACCTCTATTGATGATAAATTTAAACCTAGAATCGAAATGGCTGCATACCTTGAACACATATTTGAACAATGTGGACAAGTACCTCAAAAAAATCTTATACATGAACTAATAACTTATTTAAATCAAGGAGCTTACTTATCATCGTCCTATTTTGTAATATATCGCATGATCAGCAAACATGCATTAAATCAAAATGTACACTTAACAAATACACCGTCTCAAGTAGAGATTACAGTAATTAATCCACATTCTCTTAGACTAACTATAAAGCATGACTTCCCTATAAAAGCTATAGATAGTGAAGGCAGTGTAACAAACAAAGTAAAATATACTATCAACTCTGAGTTATCTTTTGTAATATCATCAAAACCAAATGATATTTTTAGTTCTATTTCGTATAGTCAAGTTCAGATGAAATTCAACAAACCTAAGCTTTTATCACAATATTTTAGTAACAGCAAACATGAATATACAAAAGATGGTCATAAATTTATCATATCAGTAAAAAAGAACAGAAATAATATCATACTAAGAACATCTAATTTTAACTCACCACCTCATACAACATACTTAAAAAAAACAGAAGGTTACAAAATAGCAGACTATTATTCTGAACAACATGCTCATAGATACTTAGATAATACAACATGTAGTAAGACTTGTACTTTAAGTAGATAAACATCTAAATATTTTTTAAACTAAGTCACAACTTAATATTTACATAAACAACAAATACAACTTCAACAGTAAAACATAATATATACCTTGAAATTACATACCAACGCTATTTAGTACATTACACCATATATACTTTTATAAATTTACTACTGCAATTTAACTTCAAGATATAAACTTACATAAACAATAGCTCTGGTCACAATACAAATAATTTAAATTACCTGACAATATTCTACTCGAACCAATAACATATAGAAAATTTCTCACTACAAAAATTGACAATATATATAACAGTATCACAAGAAATAATTTAAAGTATATTAAACCACTGCATTTATTGATAACATTATGCAATTTTACACTGATGAAATTCACTCAAAAAGGACATCACTAATTCATATTCGCATCACTATATATAACTTATAAAAACAATTAACAGTATTACTAAAACCACTATATCTATTGGTAAACATCACGCTATTTCACATTGATAAAAGCCATATAACAAGATCAACATTAATTCATACTTACTATAGCTCACATCACCCATATATACTAAATCACCTGTCTATTAGTAGTAATATTACGTAATTTCACACTGATAAAAGTCATCTAAAAAAGCCATTACTAATTCACACCTGCACATAAATACACACAACTTATTTTTTTAGATAAAAAACACTGATAAATTTCATACATTCGATACTACACAAAATAATTACACACTTTGCATATTGCATTTACATGATATAATTCTCAAAATATACTGTATTCAATCATGTTAGATGACTTTAAAATAGATCCACTAGTCAAAGACAAGGAACCTCCATTAACAACTGTAGTTGTTGCAATGTCTGGAGGAGTCGACAGTTCAGTAGCAGCAGCACTGCTACATAAGTTAGGGTATAAAGTCATTGGCATAACTTTACAGCTATATAATAATAATCATAACAATGCAAAAGGTGCATGTTGTGGCAGTTTAGATACAAAAGATGCAAAACAAGTAGCATCAAGTATGGGGTTTCCTCATTATACCCTTAATTATGAAAAGGTATTTAGAGAAGAAGTCATAGAAGATTTTATAGATACATACACACAAGGTAAAACTCCTATACCATGCGTAAAATGCAATCAAGTTATTAAATTCCGAGATTTACTTAATACAACAAAATCACTAGGTGCTGATGTGTTAGTCACAGGACATTACATTAGAAAAATAGAACAAGGTGATGACATATACGTATATTCAAGCAAAGATGTTAAAAAAGATCAAAGCTATTTCCTATTTGCAACCACAGTTGAACAATTAAAGTTATTAAGATTTCCATTAGGTAACTTTCATAAAGAAGATATAAGAAAGTTAGCCAAGTATCTTAATCTACAAGTTGCAAATAAACCAGATAGTCAGAATATATGTTTTGTTACAGACACATATAAAAAAACAATCGCTGAATTAAGACCACAGACAATAAAAAAAGGTAATATAATAGACACTGAAGGTAACATATTAAGTCATCATAATGGTATAGTTAACTTCACAATTGGACAAAGAAGAGGCATCGGATTGTCTTCTAGAGAACCACTATATGTAATAAAACTCAATCCTGATACTAATGAAGTCACAGTAGGACCAAAATCTGCATTACTACAAAATAAACTACATATAAAAGAGCTCAATTGGTTAGCAAAAGAGCAAATTCCACACAACGGGTTAACAGTTAAAGTCAAGTTAAGGTCATCTCATACAGGGAGCACTGCTATTATTTACCCAAATAATAACAACACAGCAACCGTACTATTACAAGATAGCTATTGTACTGTAACTCCTGGACAAGCATGTGTAATATATGATCAAGATAGAATGTTAGGTGGAGGATGGATATGCTAATACTAGTCACAACATTCAGAATCAAACAATAATTTATACAAATATTGACATCAACTCATCGTACTTATCAACAAATAGCCACACAAGTTACTCACGTTTAAATACATAGCAGTTGCAGATATGTTAATCCTACTAACAACATCATCAGAATAACATTCAGAACTCAACAACAACTCATACAAACATTGACATTAATTCATCGTACTTATCAACAAACAGTCATACAAGTTACTCATGTTTAAATATATAGCAAATGCAGATATGTTAATCCTACTAACAACATCATCAAAATAACATTCAGAATCAAACAATAATTTATACAAATATTGACATCAACTCATCATATTTATCAACAAATAGTCATACAAGTTACTCATGTTTAAATATATAGCAAATGCAGATATGTTAATCTTACTAACAACATCATCAGAATAACATTCAGAATCCAACAATAATTTATACAAATATTGACACCAACTCATCGTACTTATCAACAAACAGTCATACAAGTTACTCATGTTTAAATATATAGCAAATGCAGATATGTTAATCCTACTAACAACATCATCAGAATAACATTCAGAATCCAACAACAACTCATACAAACATTGACATCAGCTCATCATATTTATCAACAAACAGTCATACAAGTTACTCATGTGTAAATACATACATATGATTAAGCAATATTAGAATAATGTATAGTATAAATTATATACTTACATATTATTTAGGGAGTAGTCTTTAGAACAAATGATAAACCGACAATTGTATTTTCCAAATATCTTCTTACTCCTATATAAACCTATATAATCTTTCATATACTCATATTATTAAAGTATTGTGATAAAAGGTTAGGTTTTCTATATTTCACTGCATCTTACTGCATACATTATGCATATAAATTTAAGTTATATCAGCAAATCAATATAACACGTTATTCTGAAACATAACAACTAACTAAATATTTAATTGATATTCATACGCTTACAAACAATGAACACATCTTTATTATTAAAGACACACAAGAATATCATAGAGAAATATAAGGAGACAAAAATTAATAACACAACCTCTTAATACCATAACAACTTACAATATTACAAATCATATACACAATAATTCAATAACTTATTTAAATAGTTTCTGTGTAACACATATTTAAAAATAAATGATATCAATAATTTATAGCAGATATATTAAACTGATACCTGACTTCATTTACATACCTTGTATTATAACATCCTTAAGGCCTGTTTCTATACAATAGTCCATTCCATTATAATAAAATTAATTTTACAATAATAAAACAATCAGTAAATACTCATCAGACCCATATATAACTAAATACATATTTCCTTACTATCAGATAGGTAGAACCAACCTTGATGTTCTTCTTTCATACAAAACATACTATATAGTATAAAAGACTATATAAACCCTTCACAATAAGTATAAGTTACCTTCTAATAAAACACTACTTACTGTTTTTTTGTGTCATATTACCTTAGAAACAGCAATAGCAATTTTACATGTTTTCTTTATTAAATATGATAACACCTTATAATCCTTACCATTAGCAGAATTATGACATGCAGCAATATTATGATGTTCTAATTCTTCATCACGAAACTGTACTATTTTCCTTCTCAATTCACTATCATCTAAAATTGATATTTGATCTTGATAATGTTCACTTATTACATCCTCAACAGCAACAGTACATGCCATAGCTGCACCTTCTCCTAACATAGCTGTTGTAACACCTAACATGACCCCCATAACATGCCATATCGGTATAAAAGCTGTAGGACGTATTTTTTTCTCTCTCATAATAGAATCAAAGTAAGAAAAGTGCTTCTGTTCTTGTCTTTTCATTTCTAAAATTTTTTCACCAATCAACTTTTTACGAAAGACTAATTCTTGACCATGATATATACAAACTGCACCATACTCTCCAGCATGATTCACTCTAATCATTTGATCTAAAACACTATTTATCCTTAACATATTGTTTAAAAAATAAATGAATACTTAACACTAAACACAACAAACAATATATAAAATTACAAGCAGCCATAGATAACCCCATAAATAGGAAACTAGGATGATTACAAGATACTGTAATACTTTTATTCAATAAAGCGTTTTTAATATCATCAAATGTACCAGATTCTATAGAATCCGTACACCCAAAAATATCTGAAACCCAACTATGTTCTAACGCAACATGGTAACCAGAAATTAACACATTACATACATAACACAAACACATACAGAAAAAAATGACCTTAGAAGGCTTTAACAAATGTATTAAAAATAAACCTATTGTAATAAAGTATGGTACTCGCTCATATATACACAATTTACATGGAAGCATTAAGAATAAGTATTGAGAAACATATGCTACAGATAAAGCAATAACACTAGCTATAAAAAGCAAGATAATACTATAGTTAT
This sequence comes from Ehrlichia ruminantium, assembly GCF_009728835.1. Classification (GTDB taxonomy): domain Bacteria; phylum Pseudomonadota; class Alphaproteobacteria; order Rickettsiales; family Anaplasmataceae; genus Ehrlichia; species Ehrlichia ruminantium_B. The sequence continues at coordinate 372,281 of NZ_CP033455.1, read as the reverse complement.
TCATTATTTTCATAACTTTACTTAATAACCTTCACCAAAGTAAAAATGTACTTATTAAAAACTAATGCATTGTTAATAGTCAAATCAAAACATATAAAAGCAGCAAGATACATAACTATCAATGTATATATAGCTAATATCAACCCTTCAGATATTATTGAACAACAATTATTATACAATATCTGCATACTAGAAATTGGCCAAGGTTTTATTATTTCAATAATGTTAAAAAATACAAATGGGATCAGAAAAAATATCAAAAAATGCATAAAATCGTTAAACCAAGCAGGACATATAAAAACACCATGACATATTTTATTATAAAATACTGACAAACTATTATATATTGCAACTATTGCAGGCATGGTCAATCCAACTACTAGAAACTGTCCTGTTACTATCTGTATTACTATAGTATCACTTCTATCATCACCAAAACTATTAGACTGAAACACAAATATTGATATTACCCCCACTATTAAAAGAACCAGTGATATCTTTAAAAAAAATGCAGCAATCATAGAAGACATTACAATTAAACCATATGACATATAAGACATGCCATATACCAAGTAAAAAAACACGTACCCTAACAGTAGTGACAAAAGAGCTGCCCAATGATTTTGCCATGCTGGCAAATATCCAGTACCCATAAAGGTACTAATTAATTTAGTAGGTAATAATTTACCAACAAGTTTCATTAAAACTTGACACCATGAAGTTAACATATGCTAATACAAAAATATAAATTATTTTCAAATAAATCAAACATACAAGCTTACTTACATATGAATTATAAGCTAATATTGACTGATACTCTAATATTTATTCTTTAATATAACACATAAAATTATGCAATTTAAATACTTTCTTGACTGATATCAAATTTATTATTATGCTTACTTCAGTTATTACTTAGTTACTTGTTGTTTATGGCTAAAAGAGGCGCTACTTTACTGGTAAAATTGGCAAGCAGTGCAGGTACTGGTTATTTCTATGTAAAAAAGCGTAATCCAAAAAAGTTAATTAATAAGCTTTCTTTTCGTAAGTATGATCCTGTTGCAAGAAAACATGTATTATTTACTGAGGAAAAGTTACGTTAATCTGTGGTGATTGACAATCTTCTACAGATAACCCAGTAACCGTGGTAGTACAGCCTTTTGCACTGTCGGTATTTCCTTCTCCGTTTTTATTACTTATTTCTATTTTACTTTCATAACTTAATTCTGGTGTTTCTAGGAAAGCATGATCATTGTATATTGATATATAGTCACTATAAGTAGAAGATGTGCTTTTCATTAGTGCACCTGCAGTAGTGGAACAAACATTCTCAGGATTCATAGGGAAAAGTTTTTTATATGCTGATAAATCAGTACGTAGTTGAAATGCTACACAACATCCTATACAAATAATTCCTAAAGAAAAGATTATCAAAGCAGCTAAAAACACTTTTAAAAATAATATATCAGAACCCAACATCGCGAGCATGTTATCAACTTTGTCAGGAAAAGTCACAATGCCAAAGACTATAATACCAAAAAAGAATAAGAATACTAACATAGAGAACAAAGACGATTTAACAAACTGTTTTGTTCTAATTTTCGCGTACTTTTTGTTAATAATCCTCAACACTTTCCGTGTCATTAAACCTTTACTCATCAATTTTATGACATAACTATTACCATAAAGATCAAATAAACTTTGTCTTGAATCAGCAAGTAAACAATCTATTACACTCGCATTATTATATTTTATTGCAACATCTAATGGAGTTTCATTACAACGATTTACACGTTTTAGACTAATCTCATTATAAGATAATAGACGTTTCATTATTGGACCACTATCAAAACTTGCAGCTTGATGAATCAAGGTATTCCCTTCAGGATCTAATATTGCAAATATTGTATTACCTAACTTATCTTTATATTTCACACCATAATAATATTCTAACAATACAACAGCACACTCTACTCTACCTTTTTCAATTGCAAGATCAAAAGCTGTTTTACCAGCAGCATTACGTACTAACATAACAGTATTCCATCCCAAATCTATAGCCTTTTTCAACAATCCAGGATTATCACAAACAACACAATGATGTAGTAGAGTATTTCCATTACTTGCTCTAGTTCTCATTGTACTAGTAATAGGAGTATATCCTTCTACATTTTGAATAGATAAATCAATATCTTTACAGGACAATAAATAGTTTACGATCTCTAAATTTCCACCTTCTACTGCAAAATGTAATGCTGTACAACCTTCACTATTATTTGCACCTTCTTTATCAGTCAATTTTACTTGATCATTAATATCTAAACCAATTTCAACACAAAATGATAAAGCTCTACTATCAGTAGCCATAGCAGCATGATGCACTATACTTCGCCCCATAGAATCTCGTTTCCTAATGTCACGTGGATTATACTTTTCCAACAACCTCAATACATCTACTGCACCACTTGCTGCAGCTAAATGGGACGGTGTTACTTTAGATTTAACAGGTTTTCTTAAAATTACTGGTTTAGTATTATATTTAAGTAAAAACTCTGCACAATTTTTTGCATTATACATTGCAGCAAAATGCATTGCTGTATAGCCATACGCATTTTGTGTAGCAATATCAATATTATATTGAGAAAATAACTTTTCTATAACGTCTACACAATCTGACTGCATCATAAGAAAAACAATATTATCCTCATCAGGACCATATACCTTATGTACCATATCTGGAGACACCATATCAGTACTACCAACAACATAAGAATCACGTCTTCTATATTGTTTAGCAGACCTTACAGGTTCTAATTGTTCAACTTCCCGTAATTCAAGCAAGCACATTGTCCTTACAATATTCTCATAAGGTGTTTTACATACTTTACCTAACAATGAACTATCAGAACACACAGTGTGAGTAAAAGCTTTGAACTGTTGTACTATATTTAAATCTGTTAAACTCTGAAGATTAAAACCTTCACTTTGTAGTGCTAACAAATGATCAAGACAACCTAATATCTTATAGTCAACTTTACTTTGATTTCTATCTATCTTATATAATATCAACTCAGTTACTCTTTTTACTATCTGTCTACCAGTTTCACACCTCATGAGTACGCGACACAGCGAATCAACTGCTTGCCTATCTTCATGTTCCATAGCATATTGTAATGATTCAACTTTAAAAAATACAGGATGATAAATTAACTGTCCATCAATACATTCTACTGACAATTTGCTGATCCTTGATCCTCTTATCACAAAATTGCTATTAGCAATTGATGTCATAAAGTCTACACGATCACAAGATTCATGAGGAAAAACCAAAGCTATGCTACCAAGATCACATATATATATATGGCATAGACCACTACAGTTTGCACGTACCCCATCAATAGAAAGCTGAATACTATATTTTCCCGATGCATTTTGTAATATCAGGAAACCACACTCACGCCTAATACGCTTATTTTTATCACGTATTAAACGTGATGAAAGTTCCTGAAAAAATTCAGAAAAATCCCCACTTTTTGAAGCATGTGCTAATAATACGTTTAGTACTCTAATAGCTTCAGGAGATATTCCATATGTTTTTGCAGCATTTACCTCTCCAATATCTTGTTCTGATAAAGTGTCATCATGCTGCATAGACATATCAACAGAGAGATCACTTGAAATACCAAGCTCACTTGATACACTTCCCTCTTCTACCTCTTGTTGTAATTTAACATCATCACCACCTAACATCTTAATCTCTCTGCACTTATTTTGAGACTATTTCTATAAGCTAATACTATGAAAGATATATTAATAATTGTGATATATGATTAATCCTACAACTATAGATTAACTATAAAAAATATTTTACCTAACAGTACTAATCTTCAAAAGAAAATGTACATATTTGATCATAACTACACTTGGAATAAAAATACTATAAACACGTCTAACTTACATCAATCCTAACATATATGAGTTCCTACATTTACTTATAACACTAGAAACATATATATCTTTTCTTACAGTTTAAATAAGCAATTTAAACACACTTATTCTACATATGCTAAATATATATAACACAAAAAAACAATATTCTTAATATTAACAAAAGACATCCATATGCATGGTTCATTACATATTAAAATACGTAATCTTATATCCCTAAGACACACTGAACTCTATATATAGTAAATACATTCAAATAAACTTCTATTTCAGCATCTTTAATCTTTTATAAAAAAACAAACTAATGTAATGTATAAATAGTTGAATTAGTATATTAATAATAAGTGTTGACAAATTAACCACCGATAATTAGCATAGTAGTTATTTACATTATAAAAATTAATAAGTTAATTAATTTATTAATTGATAGCACACAAAAAACCTTAAGTTACATATTGTTAAAATACTTTATGAATAAAAATTTAGAAACAATACTAGAAGAAATACTAGAAACACCATTTTTTCATTCTATACAAACTATAGGAAACATGAATAATGTCTTTTATAAAGTTAACAGACGAAAAGTACGCAAAAATTATCAAAATATTATAAAACAATACGAAGATTTTCAAATAGCAACAACTTCACATCTTGATCATGCAATTTTTTTACTATACATGAGAATAGATTGACAACAAATACTAAAAAAAATTTTTCTAGTTTTATCATAGCATTACAAGAATCATATACCGATAATTTTCACCATCGACCTAAAAATAAGTTCTTGCAACAATTACAGTATATAGCTAGCAGCTTAACAAATTTAATGTACTTACAGTTCCATGCAGAATCACGATGGATAGATTACCCAGCACCTTTAATTCAAACATTAGACGCATTTGACAATCTAAAGATACTATCTTTAACCAATATAACAACACCCATGTTGCCCACATATACAAAAACAGAGATAACACTACGTAAAAACGCTGCTACTAACCACAATACAGAATACCTATTTTTAAACAACTACTTACTTACAACAATACAGTACTTCCCAAGACTTAAGTTTCCACAGATCTCACCTCATCCTTTCACGGCAAACATACTATATAATAAAACCCAAGCTATAACACTACATAAATATTTTCATTCTAATGCAATAACCTTAAACACCTTAGCATTAAGCAATACCACAATTGTAAATAATAGTGCAGTTGCAGTATACACCTGTAAAAATAAACGTAATAAAATTACATATGACCTAAGGAATGTTAAAGTCAAAAAAGACGGTATTACTAATAAAACACATCACATTGAAATCAAGACTTACCATAATATAACAATAGAAGACATACCATCAAATAACACTGTAATTTACCAATTTATACATTCTTTTCATTTCTCAAATTATAGCAATATTACTTTAATATTACTTAACACACCACAAAAATTAGAAACTATAAAACAGATGATTCACAATATACCTGATTATACATTAATCAACGTAGAATTACATACAACAACAAGTAGCCCCACAAACAAAAAAGAACATAATGATCACACATATCACATACCAGTATTACTTACCACATCAAAATCTCACACCATCAAGCCTAGTGATACAGGTTTTCCTAATACTAATATTGATACTAAACAAACTCACGTTAACACTGAAACACAAGCACTCCCTAGTACATCATCAAAAAGCTTACGTAGTAATTTAAATATCACAAGCCCACCTATAACCAATATTAAACAATCACATTCTAATATGAAAACACCAGACAATAAAAACTCACAGGATTCTCCTAAATCAAGCACTACATTAAAACCTCACATGATTAGTCCTAGTAGTACAAATCCTATCAACACTCATACTAATACCCAACATCAAACATCAGAATTCCCTAATACGTCAAAGACTTCGCACAGTAATTTTAATACAACAAGTTCACCCATGGTTGATGTTCAAGCATCATATGATGAACACTCTTATGGTTCATCAGAATTCCCTAATACACCTAAAACTCCAGGAAGTAGTTTCAATATTACTAGTTCACCCATGGTTGATGTTCAAGCATTATATGATGAACACTCTTATGGTTCATCACAATTCCTTAATACACCTAAAACTCCAGGAAGTAGTTTCAATATTACTAGTTCACCCATGGTTGATGTTCAAGCATTATATGATGAACACTCTTATGGTTCACCACAATTCCCTAATACACCTAAAACTCCTGTAAGTAACTTTAATATTACTAATTTACTTACAGGAGACCCACCAATAGATCAACTTGAAGAAGACAGTATAATTGAATTTTACATTAATGAAATCAAACAGAATAGGCAGATTGATATTTCCTTACTTGAAAATTATACATTAAAAAATGCTCACACCACACATTTACCTGTCTATACAGAAACTAATAGCTGTCAATATGAAAGCCCTAGTAGTATTTCCAGTGATATATCAATATCATCACATACTATGCAAGAATACACATCAACTACTAGAATCATCACACAAGGAATTAAACCATCACAAGTCAATAGAACACAGAATAACACAACAAATAATCAAAAAATAGAAAAACCACGAGTAAGCACCATAAGCACAACACTTTCAAATATTAGAAGAACAAGCATGTTAAATGTTATAGATACTACAACAGATCAGCATAGCCCAAGTCTTACTGTAACAACACAAAAAAACTTACTCAGTACAAACAATATAAATAGTAAAACAATACAATCTCATACAGCAAATCAACCAATAGATCCTTTAGCGGAAAAAACAACTCAAGGAAGCAGCCCTAATCTCACAAGTACAATTAACACAGTACATACCCAACAAACTATCAACCAATTAACCTGTATCGATATAAACTCATTGAGCATAGAGAAATTAATAGAAATGTATCTTGACGAAGATTATTACTATCAGAAAACAGATTTTCCAGAAAAAGAAGAGCATGAACCAATCAACATAAACACAGTAAACTCCCCAAGCACAAGTAGTGCACATTCTGAAAAATCACATAAAGACCTACCATTAAGTCCTTATACAACTTATCCAATAGACAGAAGCAAAAATGCTACTTTATCTACAACAATACACAATACCAATATAGTACATAGTAATACTACTCATACAACAGAAGAACACTCCTCTTCTCCAAGTTATAAGATAAAAGTTTCACACAGAAAACCATACAAACCTTATAATAAAACAACACAACAAAGCTCTTCAAGATAATATTTTTTTTCTATGTTACTGACTTACCTTACAACAATCAGTCATTTTATACTTATTATTATTTATTAATAAGTATACATTATAGCTTATAAAGTTAGCAATCTTATGAAAATCTTATATATATATTGTAAATTTAATAAAAATGTAATAATATTTTTAATATATTTAAAATATAAAAACTATAAGCACATTAAAATAAATAATTATAAACTAATATCTAGATTAACTATGTTAAGGAATATCAATCCTGTAATTTAAACAACAAAATACATTATGTTATAACAAATACACACAATCAACTATATCTGAAGTTATCATTTTATATTAATGATATAACCTGATAATCTCATTATATCTACAACAACATTATCCATTTATTCAAGCTAATCAAAAATTATAACAATTACTACCAAAAGAACAGATGCCTTCACACATCTTAACAACTGTGACACCCAATATAAAATACATGTATAAAGTAACAATATCTTTGATATTAATTAGTTAGCATACTAGTAACATAGTACATAACTTTCTAGATGTTGGTACATTAAACAACATCAACAATGCATTATAAGTAAAATTAGCAATATAATACCTTTATATACCATAAGTGATATTTTATTAAATAGGTTGATTCTTACAGACGTATGTTATATATTACACACTAGTAAGTACAGTTTTTGTTTTCAACTGATAACAGCATTACAAAAATTTTACTTTATTGTTTTGCTGAACTTAGTTCTTTGTAAGTTTAACATGACATATGTTAGTGTGTAATGTTTATTTTCTTACAAGTTTATGTTCAGTATATACTGTTTCAATTTTTAATGGATAAATTATGGGAAACAACGATACACAGTCAGAGTCTATCAAAGATACTGTGATTAAAATTGTAATTGATTGTTTAAAACTTAAAGATGAGCAACAAGCTACTCTCTCTGGTAGTACTAACTTAGCAAAAGATTTAAATTTAGACAGTCTAGATTTTGTAGACCTTGTAATGTGCTTAGAGGATCGTTTTTCTATAGAAATCTCTGACGAAGAAGCACAAGGGCTCGAAACTATAGATAAAATAGAGGAGTACATACGTAATAAACTATCAGACAAAACTAACTAGAGTTATTTTATGACAAAAAGAAAAGTTGTTATTACTGGTTTAGGTTTAGCAACTCCACTGGGAAGCGACACAAAAGCAGTGTGGGATCTCTTATGTAAAGGAGCCTCAGGAATAAAGAAAATCAACAGGTTTGATACATCTGACCTTGATTCTCAAATCGCTGGTCAGATAACAATGAAATCAGACTCTGAAGCATACATTTTTGATCCAACAAACTGGATAGAAGAAAAAGAACTAAAAAAAATGGATATTTTTATTCATTTTGGTATAGCAGCAGCTGCTCAAGCAGTTAACGACTCAAATTTGTTAGCTTACAATAATCTTGACTATAGTAGAGTAGGAGTAGTAGTTGGATCCGGAATAGGTGGGTTACCATTTATAGAAAAAACAACTCTTTGTTTACAGGACCGTGGACCAAAAAGAATTAGTCCATTTTTTATTCCCGCAAGTTTAATTAATTTACTACCCGGCCATATATCCATAAAATATGGTTTTACAGGACCTAATGATGCAGGAGTAACCGCATGTGCAACAAGTGCACAAACCATAGGTAACGCAGCAAGAATAATTAAATCCGGGGAAGCAGATGTTATAATAGCAGGTGGTGCTGAAAGTGCAATATGTCGCATAGGTATTGCAGGGTTTGCCGCATTAAAAGCTCTATCGACAAAATTCAATGATAGCCCAGAATTAGCATCACGTCCTTGGGATAAACAACGTGATGGGTTTGTTATGGGAGAAGGATCTGGCATAGTTGTACTAGAAGATTACGAGCATGCTAAAAAACGTGGAGCAAAAATATATGCAGAACTAATAGGATATGGTATGACCGGAGATGCATATCATATGACAGCACCACACCCAGAAGGAAAAGGTGGGAAAAAATCCATGGAACTAGCACTAAGTACTGCCCAGCTAAGTCCAGATTCTATAAATTATATAAACGCGCATGGAACGTCCACTCCTCTTGGCGACAGTACTGAAATTCATGCAATACAAGAAGTATTTAAAGATAGTGCATACAAGATTCCAATATCATCAACAAAGTCTTCCATAGGACATTTGCTCGGAGCAGCTGGAAGTGTTGAAGCTATATTTTCTATACTTGCTATAAATACCGGAATAATTCCACCTACTCTTAATTTATATGATTCATCTGAGGATCCAAGATTAAATCTTGTTCCATTAACTGCACAAGAGCATACAGTAAATTATGCTCTATCTAATTCTTTTGGCTTTGGTGGAACAAATGTATCACTGATATTTAGTAAGTTATGATAAAATCCAAAATAATAGGCTGAAGAATACACAGAGAGTCATTAACTTTCCCGTTATCATGGTTTTTATTAAACAAGTTTATCACTGAAATTTAGCAAACTACACCAAAACCAAAAATAACACCTCGGATAAAGAGCACATAGTAAATTATTTACTATTTAATTTCTTTGTTTTTTGTAACACACACGCACTACTAATATTTAGCAAGTTGCACCAAAATCATCAATAATCTACTGAAGCACACAAAGAATTATTAACTTTCCTGTTATCATGGTTTTTATTAAACAAGTTTATCACTGAAATTTAGCAAACTACACCAAAACAAAAAAAAATAACACCTCGGATAAAGAACACATAGTAAATTATTTACTATTTAATTTCTTTGTTTTCTGTAACACACACGCACTACTAATATTTAGCAAGTTGCACCAAAATTATCAATAATCTACTGAAGCACACAGAGAATTATTAACTTTCCTGTCATCATGGTTTTCATTAAACAAGTTTATCACTGAAATTTAGCAAACTACACCAAAACCAAAAATAACATTTCGATAAAGAATATAAAGTGAACTATTCAATATCTAGCTCATTTGGTTTTAGTTAGACAGATATGTTTTAACATTTAGCAATCAAAATAATATATCTCTTGTGTACTAGTTAGTAAATTTTTTATTCTTTTTTACAATGTAGTAATTAATTGTTTGATTATTCTTACTTAATATTTTAACTTATATTTTAAGTATAAAAACAAATCAATCATGCAAATTCAAAAAAAACTATCTTACAAAGAACTTGTATCATGTCTTAGAATAATTAGAACACAAAATATTGGGCCATCAACATTTTCTGCATTAATAAAAATATATAAAACATGTGATAACATACTAGAAATTCTACCAGAATTAATCAAAAAATCTAAAACATACAATAAAATCCATACTATATGTTCCATTGAAACAGTAGAACAAGAAATTGAAAATACTCACAAAATAGGAGGCAGAATAATTACAGTCTTCGATGAAGATTATCCAGAAAACTTACGTAACATTCATGACTATCCACCTATACTTACAACATTAGGAAATATATCACTGCTGAAGCAAAAAATCATAGCTATAGTAGGAAGTAGGAACCCATCAATCAATGGACAAAATTTTGCTTATAAGTTATCTTATGAGTTAGCAAACGCGGGGTTTACAATTGTATCAGGATTAGCTAAAGGAATAGATAAGTCCGCACATAGCATAATTTTTAAACATTTGCCAACAATTGCTATAATGGGTAACGGAATTAACATAGTATACCCACAAGAAAATACAACTTTATATAAAGCAATAATAGATAATGGAGGACTAGTTACAACAGAGTGTCCATTTGCTATGTTACCAAAAGCACAACTATTTCCTCAACGTAACCGTATAATCTCTGGATTATCACTAGGAGTAGCAGTTGTTGAAGCATCCATGCAATCAGGATCTTTAATAACAGCAAATTTTGCACTTCATCAAAATAGAGAAGTATTTGCAGTACCTGGATCACCTTTTGACTATAAATATAAAGGCAGCAATTACTTAATTAAAACAGGATCAGCCAAACTCATAGAACAGACTAACGACATAATAGAAAGTCTACAGTTCAACAACCATCATTACGTACAACACTCTCTTTTTGATAATATTACAAATTATCAAAACATTACAGAAATTCATAATGCAAAGAATCTTATTTTACAACACATAACCCATAGCCCCGTTGAAATTGAAGAAATCATTGTGTCAACCAACTTAAGTATAAGTACTACCTTAATAGCACTACTAGAATTAGAAACATCACATAAAATAGAAAGATTACCTAATAATAAGGTGATGCTTATACACAACTAAATGAATTTCCAATTTTACAATATCACAAAAACACAAATAGAACAGTTGTCTTACTGTAATATAACCCTATATGCTATTTAAAACATTACAAACATAGACCATTTCAATAGGCATATTTCATTTATAAAAATCACTGTTGAATTAAAATTAGTATATTCTAACAGTCATATATACACTTCAATAACTCTATAAACAGTAAGACAAGCACAATAAACAACAATACTCAATCTACATTCAACAAAATACAATTTTTTTTAATATACTTTTACAATACTACAAATTACAATACCTTAACAATTCTACCTTGAATTTGTAAACTATATAACTCAACTAAAATTAGTATATTCTGACAGTCATATATACACTTCAATAACTCTATAAATAGTAAGACAAGCACAATAAACAACAATACACTCCCGATACATAACAAAACATAGTTTTCAGAACTTTATAATGCCATAAGTATATATTAGAAATTGCTGTTCTATATCTAACATAATCCGATGCAATTATATTTATAAAGTAAATTATTAATATCAGTTCAACTGCATAAATAGATCATCCTAATGTATATATAGAAATACCTTTCCCTGTGATTTATTCTTGCTTTGATAAAAAAACATCTCTATCCTCCACAGTTAATCTATTATGAGGATAACCTATTGCAAACTATAAATCCATTATCTACCACATGAAAAAATAATATTTCACTAACGTATAAAAAATTATAATGGTATTACCTTACATATAGAAAAATAACCTTATGTTATCTCCTTAAAAACAACTTATCTATTTCAAGCAAACTTAGTTTTATATAAGTTGGTCTGCCATGATTACACTGCCCAGAATGTGACGTATTTTCCATATTTCTTAAAAGAGCATTCATTTCTTCAATTTTTAATTTTCTACCACTCCTAATAGAGCTATAACATGCTATTGTAGCACATATATCTTTAATCTTATCATCCAAAAACAAAGTATCTCCTACTTCTACAATACTATCAAGTATACAACAAATTAATGCCTTTACATCAAAACTACCAAAAATCGCAGGTACTTCTCTCACTATAACTGACAAATTACCAAGCGATTCAATAAGCAACCCAAGTTTTAATAATTTTGCCTTATACTCCATTAGCACCTCTAAGTCACAGCTATTATTCATTTCAACAACTTCAGGTATCAATAATATCTGACGCTTTACACCTTCTTTTTCCATAACCTGTTTCATATATTCATAAACTAATCTTTCATGAGCAGCATGTTGATCAACAATAATAATCCCATCTCGTATCTGGGATATAATATATCTACTATGTATCTGACATACAGCATATCCCAATGGATCACAATCAATTAAACTATTCTCCTGCTGATTACTAGTTGCTATTGTATTTTCACTCTTATTATAAGTAATAGGAATCATATCATGATCTTTTACCACACAATACAATCCTTGTTTTTCGTAGTCACTCGGGTGTAGGTCCTTTCGATCTTCTTTAACTATACACGACACATCAACATGAGAATTTCCACTTTTAGATTTATCCTCCAAAACAAAAAATTCCTCAAAATTATTATTAACACTAACATTGAACGTATTGTTCAATATTTCATTATTTTTTACAGATAAATTATCTATAGTAAATGATTGTACATCTGAATTAGATGTTTCAAAATCATCAATAGATGAATACCGTTTTAAATTACTCTCAGAACACTGTTCACCTAAAGAATACTTATCAACAACATTTGTTGAATTTTTTACCTTAGTAATATTATCTCTTATAAACGGATCATTTCCCAAATTACTAATAGACCTTAATTTATGACTAATTTTAATAGCTAACGCATTCTTGATTGCATTTACTACAACTTTATATATTAACCTTTTATCCTGAAACCTAACTTCAGACTTATTAGGATGAACGTTAGTATCAACTTGATCACATGGCATATTAATATACAATACAACTATTGGATACTTATCCTTTTCTATAAAATCACTGTAAGCATATCTAACTGCCCCTATTAACATATTATCATAAATAGGACGTCCATTTACAAATGTATATATAAGGCTTGACTTACCCCGACTCAAAGTAGGAAGACCAATATAACCAGTCAAAGTTATCATATTTTCAACTAAATGTACTGGCAAAGAATTCTTATAAAATTCCATACCTAAAATTTTAATTTCAGCTAACCTATCAATTTCTGATTGCTGTTTTAAATACTTTAATATCTGTTTACCATCAACATACAAAGAAAATATAATGCTATGGTTTACCATAGCTAGTTTATTCACCATATCAATAATGGATTGCACTTCTGCTTTTTCAGTCTTTAAAAATTTTAATCGATTAGGAGTAGCAAAAAATAAATCACGTACCTCTATATAAGTACCACAAGAAAGAGCATTTGGTATTAATTCTTGTACCTTTTCTCCACCTTCAATTATTATTGACCAAGCTGTATCAGAATCATGAGATCTAGATATCATTTTTACTTTACCAACAGCTGCAATAGAAGTCAGCCCCTCTCCTCTGAACCCCAAAGATTTTACTCTAGTTAAATCACCATCAGGAAGTTTAGATGTAGCATGACGGACAAATGCAATTTCCATATCTTCTTTTCTAATACCAACTCCGTCATCACTTACAAGTATTAAATTACGTCCACCACGCTCTATTGTAACACTAATAGTAGTAGCTTTAGCATCTATCGAATTTTCAACTAGTTCTTTAACTACACTAGCAGGACATTCTATAACTTCACCTGCAGCAATTCTATTAATTGTCCTAGGATCTAATAATATAATCGACATATGCTAACATTCAAATAAATACACAATTACAGTATATAAGAAATAACAATAAGAGATCACTAGCACAACTATAAAATACTTATTCTATAAAATAGAATTTAAATTATACCAATACACCAGATATTATTTCTAAATAATACTTATAAAAAATACTATTTCAACTGCATCACGGTACCAAAATTACGCTAACAGTACAAATAAAATATCAAGACAGCAAAGTAACAAAACTAGCAAACTCATCTAATAACAAGACAATTACCTAATATACAGATAATCACATAGTATTGATATGTTTTTAATGCTGTAAACAACACAATCAGATGATAAACAACTTTTCAATTTAGTAGGATACACAATAATATTCTATACAAACAAATACTTATATAATCATTTTACATTCTATATAACACCGAAAAGTTAAAGACAATACAACAAGCAACATATCATTATCTTATAGTCCTACTCTTATATATTAAAAATTGAAACACTTTTTATTAATTACACATTGAATGTTTATGCTCTTGCTAATTAAAAAGACAAAATTACACCCTACTTAAAAATAATACATTCTCACACTGATAATTTTTATACAACAATTACATAGACACAACTTACACACTACAAGTACTACATACTTTTCACTGTATTTTCAATTAACAATAAATAAAACTAGAAAACACTAGTGTTATTATATACTAGACTCTATTCATGCATTCTTTCTTTATAAACAAGCAGACTTATAAGATTGTTTGTACATCCATATCATTCAAAGAATTATTAATAGATGCAATATGTTATACATAAAATACACAGTACATTTTATTGATCGGATGGTAAATAATAAATATATCTGAATATACAGAAGATGAAAAATTAGAAATAGCGAGAGTACATTCTCTTACTTAAATATATATTTTAAATTAATCACTAAAAATAATTTAAGTCTCACTAACACTAATATGTAATGATGTAAATTTAATACACAATATTCTAAAATACTTTTACTACAAAATAACATTTACATATTATTCAGAAAATATAATAGATGAGTCCTTGTTTAAAATCACATACTATCCAATCACTAAAAAGCAATCACAGTTTTATTAATTCCCAATAACTCTAAAATTCTTGTCCCTGTAAATCCTCAGTATAAGGGAAAGTCAATGTGACTACAGTACCAGCATTTGGTTCACTCTTTATTTTGAATACACCATTCATAAGCTCAACTAATTTCCTACTTAAAGGTAATCCCAATCCCGTACCTTCATACTTACGAGAATGCTTACTATCGACCTGCCCAAAAACAGACATAACTTTATATAAATCTTGCTGTGCTATACCTATTCCAGTATCAGTAATTTCAATAACAATCAACTTATCTTCGAGATTATACCTAACAACTAATTTTACAGTTCCATTCTCAGGAGTAAATTTTATTGAGTTAGACAATAAATTAATGATTATCTGTTTTATCCTTTTAGGATCAGCTACCATTACTACCTTATCAGATGGTAGATTTTTCTCTAGGTACACTTTCGCCTCTTCAGCCCGCGGAATCATCATATTAAAACATGATGAGACAATCTTGCTTAAATCAAATTTTATAAATTCTATCACCAATTTATTCGCCTCAGCTTTAGAAAAATCTAAAATGTCATTAATTAAACTCAACAAATGTACACCAGAACTATGTATATCATTTACATACTCTTTATAATCAGAATTTCCTATAGGCCCCAAAGACTCACTTTTTATCATTTCTGAAAATCCAATAATAGAGTTCAAAGGAGTACGTAATTCATGGCTAACATTTGCAAGAAACTGTGACTTACTAATATTTTCCTGCTCTGCTATTTCCTTTGCTTCCTTCAACTTAAGATTTACATCATATTGTTTACTAAGCATCTTTGTATTTCTATAATATATACACCACGTTACAACTACAAATATGACAATAATTAAAACAACGATAACTAAAAATATAGTATAGAAATCAACAATGAAACTAGATAAGTTTTCAGAATTTTTAATAATCTTTAAAAACATCAAAGGATGATGACTCTGGTCACCCAACGGGAAAATAGGAAATATTGAAACAACATCTGCACTACTCTTAACTTTATGGTCTATATATTCTCCTCTCAATAACGAATTCATATCACTAGAACGAAGTAGTAAATCTTGTTCTGCAATTTCATCACTACTTTTATTAGAAAATATCACATTACCATCAACATTATATAAAATAACGTGAAAATCTTCAACTCCATCCAATGCCTTTAAAAATTCAGCACGCAACCTGATCAGTAAATCCATATAATACGCATTAGTCCCCATATGACTTGGAGCCTTAGCTAATAATTGAGCATACTTATTAATTACAGAATTGACTAGTATTGCTTTAATATTAACATTGATCTCTTTTGAAACTTCATATAAATAATCATTTTTCAAGTATACATGTGTATATCCAATCGCAAAAAATAAGGTAACCAGTAAACATACTAATAATAGAATTCGTACAGACTTCATATATAAACCTAATTACATAATGAGTATAATATTATTTATATAATAGTATTTTTATAAACTTTTTCTTAGTTGACATATAACAATATTATATTATCCTAAGTTACGCGTTAGTTGGTATTTTAGTACATTATCTAAAAGTTCAAAGTTTTAAGGAGCAGCTTTCATGCAGGATTCACCAATTTTACAGGTTTATGATCCCTCACTTGTTACTTTTTCGCATGGTAAAGGAGTCTACCTATATGGTCATGATGGGAAAAAATACATAGACTTTCATTCAGGAATTGCAACCAGTTCTTTAGGACATGCGCATCCTGTACTAGTAGAAACTTTAAAAAGGCAAGGTGAAAAGTTATGGCATTTATCAAACTTACACACAATACCTGAAGCTATAAAGTTAGCACAAAAATTAGTAGACATAAGCTTTGCAGATAAAGTATTTTTTAATAACTCAGGAGCTGAATCTGTAGATTGTGCGTTAAAAATAGCACGGTCATACCAGTGTGGTAAGGGTAATACCCAACGCTATAGGTTTATTACATTACAACACTCTTTTCATGGTAGAACTTATGCTGCGTGTTCAGCAAATGAACCAAGCAATTTCTCTCCTCTGCTAAAGCCATATGTTGAATGGTTTGACAGTGTAGAACCTAACATTAAAGCTGTAAAAAACGCATTAAACGAAAACACAGGAGCAATATTAATAGAACCTATCCAGGGTGAAGGCGGAATTAATGTACTAGATGCTTCTTTTATAAAGGAATTACGTGCAATCTGTGATCAGAACGACATATTACTGATTTTTGATTGTGTCCAATGTGGAACTGGAAGAACAGGAAAATTTTTTGCATATGAGCACGTTAATGTAATGCCTGATATATGTACCCTTGCAAAAGGATTAGGTAGCGGCTTTCCAGTATCAGCGTGCTTATCAACCCGTAATGCCTCTCAGTTTATGGGAATTGGGATGCACGGATCTACTTTTGGAGGGAATCCACTAGCAACTACTATTGCTGGAACCGTTGTTGATGAAATTCTAAAACCCGGATTCTTAGAAAATGTAACTAAGAATAGTCAGTATTTACATAAAAAACTAGAAGACCTATCCGACAAATTTCCAGTGATTCAAGAAATAAGAGGGAAAGGGTTGTTAATCGGAGTAAAAGTCAATACCAACAGTAGAGCATTAATGAAAGATTTAGTAAATTATGGCTTACTACTCAGTACTGCACGTGGTAACGTTTTAAGGGTAATACCACCTTTAATAATAACTCAGCAAGAAATTGATGAAGGTATAAATATTTTAGAAAGCTATCTACAAGAAAATAAGAATAAATTGTAGTTAGCTAATAATTAGTTTATACTTGTTAATTGAGTTTACATTAAAAGCTCCTTATTGTTTAATTTAAAGTGGTGGAGGGTTATGTTATGCTACACAAAGGTTATGATGATATTTTCGGAAACAACAGACCAGGAGATAATGATGCTTCATGTTTCAAGCACATAGCAATAGAAGATCTATATAATAATCAATCATCATCCAGTGATAGTTCTTCTACAAACGCTATTGATTATGACAGGATCTTTGTTGCTATATCTTTTATTTCTTTAATAGTAGAAGCAGCATCATCTGGGTTTAATTTAATATCATCTCAAGTAAATATAGCAAGTAATATTAAACGCACAATTGCTATTGTTTTCTATATAATTCATACTTTACTTACCATTTGCGCAATTGTAAATTCAGCACTTGCAATAAAACAAGCAATAGACTTTAGGCGTGCAAATAAAAAAAAGTATACATGTGATAAATATGTAAAATATTCAAACGATCTACAAGTTTCTGAAAATTCTTTAACTATCATATCACAAGCATTATGGATTGTAGTTTGCGTATCATCATTGTTAATGTTATATACATCTAGTAATGCAAGATTAGAATGTGCATTGTTATACATATC
Organism: Ehrlichia ruminantium; assembly: GCF_009728835.1. GTDB lineage: Bacteria > Pseudomonadota > Alphaproteobacteria > Rickettsiales > Anaplasmataceae > Ehrlichia > Ehrlichia ruminantium_B. The sequence goes on along the minus strand of NZ_CP033455.1, from coordinate 353,473 downwards.
AATCTTAGCTCCTTTATTTGGTGTACTTTCTTGCATTTTAAGAGTATCGGATTCTACAATAAAAACTAAAAATCCTAATATTCAAGAAGATAAGAAAAAGAATGCTAAGTGGTTTACAATTTTGTATGGTATTGTTTTACTTGTTGAAATAGCACATTGTGCATGCCATATAATTGAAGCAATGTCTTTAGAAGGTAAAATGCAAAATCTTTACGATTTTTCAAATTTACCTGTACTTATCATAGAATTGGCAACAATATTTGCATTTACAGTTGCACTTATTGCAGAACAGTGCCTTAACAAGCCACCTAAAGAAGAACCTTGTAAGTCTCAAATCTTGGTACAACCTTTATTAAATGTTGTCGACGACTCTACCAAACGGGTACAGTATTGTTGTATGTCTTAGTAAATTTTTAATTTAGCTCTTATATCAGTGTAATAAATTTACATCTCGTATAGGGGTGTTTACCTTTTGTTACAACTTTAGCTCTATCATCACATAGGTATCACATATCATTTATATATATAACAAAATAAAACTACCATACTAGTATCACCACTATATAAACAAAGATGTGAATACTCAATATACGTACAAAAGCAAAATAACAGTTTAGCTATATTTTAATAACATAACCTCAGATGTATTCACTAAACAAAAATAATAAAGAAACCCTACTAACACGATTTGCACTTAAATTTAACTACAACTTTATTACATAAATGATACACCTCAAATAAAATCACTACAGAAACTAGAAAATAATTAATAGCTCAACATCAATTATTCCTTACTATTAATCAGCTGTAGATTAGTATATTTGGTAACATTCAAACTATTTGATAGTACAAATTATATTTATAAACTAATCAAGCAATATTTCCCGTTTACCAGTACTAGCCATACCAATCACCCCATCTCTTTCCATACGTTCCACCAAATTCGCAGCTCTATTATATCCTATTCTCAATTGCCTTTGTATATAACTAATAGAAGCTTTACGGTCCCTCATCACAATTAACACTGCTTGTTTATATAAATCGTCATCACGATCAAAACCATTATCATCTATAATATCGTCATAATCTTGATAAACTTGCGTAATACCATCTACATATTCTGGCACACCTTGAGATTTTAAATACGAGACAATATTCTGTACTTCATCATCGCTGACAAAAGCTCCATGAACACGTATTATTTTTCCTCCAGATACCATGTACAACATATCACCCATACCAAGCAATTGCTCAGCACCTTGCTCTCCTAAAATTGTTCTACTATCTATCTTTGAAGTCACAGCAAAGCTAATTCTAGTAGGGAAATTTGCTTTTATCACTCCTGTAATCACATCAACAGAAGGACGTTGAGTAGCCATAATTATATGAATACCTGCCGCTCTAGCCATTTGAGATAACCTCTGTATTGAAGACTCAATTTCCTTTCCAGCAACAAGCATCAAATCCGCCATCTCATCCACTATAACTACAATATAAGGAAAAACACGAAGTTCCACTGATCTTTTTTCAAATACTGCTTCACCCGTTTCTCTATCAAACCCTGTCTGGAAGACCTTCTCTAATGATCTATTTTGACTAATTGCTTCATTAATTTTATCATTATATCCAACAATATTTCGTGCACCAATATCTGACATCAACCTATAACGACTTTCCATTTCACTGACTACCCATTTTAAAGCAGCAATAGCTTTCTTAGGTTCAGTTACTACTGGTGTTAATAAATGCGGTATAGAATTATAAACTGACAACTCTAATACTTTAGGGTCAATCATAATCATTTTGCATTGATCTGGGCTTAAACTATAAATCAGCGATAATATCATCGTATTAATTGCAACAGATTTTCCAGAACCTGTGGTGCCAGCAATCAAAAGATGCGGCATCTTAACTAAATCAGCTATAATTACTTCACCATCGATCCCTTTACCTAAAGCTATAGGCAACCTAAGGCTAGAATCTCTATATTGAGGACTTTCTAATAAATCACGCAACATTACAATTTCTCTATAATGGTTAGGTAATTCTATCCCCATTACATTTCTTCCAGGAATAACTGATATACGTGCTGATAACGCACTCATTGAACGAGCAATATCATCAGATAGACCTATCACCCTTGAGGATTTAGTACCAGCAGATGGTTCAAATTCATACAATGTAACCACCGGACCATATCTGATATTAACAATTCTTCCATGTATAGAAAAATCTTTAAGTACTTTATTAAGCAAAATCGCTGTGCTATCATCTGGGCAATACTGTCTACCACTTACTGGAGCAGGTTTAGCTAAGTATTCAATACTAGGCAATTCAAACGTACAACTAGGTTTTCTACTTACCACATTACAGTTGTTAAAACTGACAACTTCTTTCTCATAGTCTGGAAAATTTATTTTACCTTCCATTAAGTGTTTATCTTCAAGGTTTGTAGACCTCACTTTCCCATGATCTTGCTCTTGACTAAATACTTCACTCACAAAACCTTCATTTTCAAAGTCTTGATCTAATAATCCATCATCTGTAAAATCTTCGTCCTCACAATCTTGATCTGATAAGTCATCATCTGTAAAATCTTCATCTTCAAAGTTTTGATCGGATAATTCATCATCATCTGCAGAATCTTCATCTTCAAAGTCTTGAGCCGATAAGTTATCATCAATGAAATTTTCATCTTCAAAATCTTCTCCTGATAACTCATCACTTATTAAGCTTTCATCCTCCAGATCCTGATCCTGTAAGTCCTGATTTGAAAAATCTTCACTTATTAAGCTTTCGTTTGCTAGACCTTCATTAACTAAATCCTGGCCCATAGATACTTCTTTTTCATGCTCTACATTGTAAGCATTATGCAATTGTTTCCCACAATGAGCTACTGCTACAACAGAATTAGTACCGTAATTATTACTCAACCAGTCAGTTACTCTATAATATATTGTTAAAATGACATCGTAAAAATATATCCCTACCTTTTTCCAACCAATAACTCCCACAACACCTATTATCGTCATACAACACAATATAGGCATAGGAAATTTTTGAAAAGCAGTTCCTAGAATACCTCCTTGATAATACTTATCCATAAACTCCAAAGAGAAACTAGATACAATGCCACTTATACTAACTATAATGCTACACCCATTTACAAGATATAGATAAATCTTCCTATTAAACAACACAGGAAATATAATCAACAATACAATTACAAAACTCGATATTCCAAATATCTGCACTAATATATCAGCTATATGCGACCCAATAATTCCACATAAATTTTGTACAGGAGCACCAGTTGCTACATTAAAAGACAGATCTTTACTAGAATATGTTACAATCGATAGAAAAAGAAACATTCCAGTACAAGATAACAAAGACATCCTGAAGAAGAAAATAAATTTATCAAATGTAAGTTTCATATTAACAATTCTCTACCCAAAGTAGTAACGCAAAGCATATCTCACAAAGTTAATAAATACTAGTAGTATAAGAGGAGACAAATCAAAACTATAAGAAACAATAAAAGGAAAAAGCTTTCGTATAAAATTCACAGCCGGAAACATGAGTTTTGACAAAAACAAAAAAACATTATTAATAAACTCATTATACCTATTCACAATATTTAAGGCTATCAACCAACCCAATACTATCCATAACACTAAAGAAAAGTTATAAATACTCAATAATGTATCAAGTAAATATACAATAGGATGCATAACTAATAGCTCTTTCTTATATAAATAACCTTAAAGGGTATAATACACTAAAATCATAGTCAATTAAAATAGAAAATTTGAACTTGAAAAACACAACATTGTTATTTATTATGTATAGTTTACTTTAATATCTTATCCTTGATGGGTTTATTGGTAATTGCAACATTTAGTATACTTATATTACTAATTCTATCAGCATTTTTTTCTGCTGCTGAAACAAGTATTACTTCACTTAGTAGTTCTCTTGTACATAAGCTGATGCTGAAAGGTAATAAGAGAGCAAAAATTATTCATAACCTCAGCCAAAAAAAGAAAGTAGTCATTAATACTGTACTAATAGGTAACACTATTATTAATATCACGGCTTCTTCAATCGCCACAGCTGTTTCAATTGAAATTTTAGGGCCTCAAGGTATACTGTTTTCAACAATAGCTATGACATTTTTCATATTAATATTTTCTGAAGCATTACCTAAGAGCTACGCTATACTCAACCCAGAAAAGATTGGGCTACTTATATCTTATCCATTATCATTTTGTGTATTAATTCTATCACCAATAACTTTATCTATACAGTACATAATAGATTGTATCTTGAAAATACTGCACATGCACAAAGATAAAGAAATCATTTCTGCAGCTGATGCCATGCGAAATTTGATATCATTACATGATAGTAAAGGTACTATGCTAAAACAAGATTTAGACATGTTAAGCAGTATATTAGATCTTGCAGAAACTGAAATTTCACAAATAATGACACACAGAAAAAATCTATTAGCCTTTAATATAGACACAAACATACATGACTTAATAAAAAAAATATTATCAAGCCCACATAGTAGAATACCATTATGGAAAAACCAGGAAGACCAAATTATAGGAGTAGTACACGTTAAAGATGTTATCACATTAGTCAGAGAAAAAGGCAAAAATATAACTCAAGAAGACCTCAATATAGTAATGACAAAACCATGGTTTGTACCAGATACCACTTTATTAAGTGTACAATTACATAACTTTCTAAGAAGTAGAAAACATCTTGCTTTAGTTATAGACGAATATGGAACCCTACAAGGAATAGTAACATTAGAAGATGTAATTGAAGAAATAGTAGGAGATATCACTGACGAACACGATATTACAAAAGAAGCTCCTATCAAAAAAATCTCTGATACTACATATCACATCAACGGTGATACCTCTATAAGGGATATTAATAGACAATTACGCTGGGATTTACCCGACGAAGATGCATCCACATTAGCAGGTGCAATCGTATATGAAGTTGAACGTATACCAGAAGAAGGAGAAGAATTTTCACTATATGGCTTATTATTTAAGATACTAAAGAAAAATGGACATACAATTTCTGTTATTCAAGTAGATATACCACAAGAAAATACTTCTGTAATACAAGCTAACGAAAAACAGTGACACTGAATACAATATATTTCACAACTACTAAATTCCAACTAATTTTATAAAACACATTTTTGTTCACTTCTTGCAAAGTTAACAATAACAACTTTATTGTTATGTACAAGTAACTACGTGCTAAGTACTGTTCTCTTACAGAAATAAACTAATAAAAATTACAAAAATATATGCTTTCTCTTATTTAATTACATAACACTTTTTTTAAACACAAACATAAAAGAACTCTATCCTTAAAAACATTCAACAGGTGATACATTCCACTTACAACAAAACCACTAACATCAATTAGAAATATAATATCAATGAATTATTGTTTATGATACTATATTTATTATTTACTCGAAACTACATTCAATACATAAAACTATCCATTCAAAAAACATTACTATTTGTCAACAACATCAAAAACATAAATATTGCAACCAACATATACGCAGTATATTACATAACAACACGTATTTTTCTCAATATTATTATAATTGTTATCAATAACATGGAACATTTTTACATAAAATAACACTATTATTACTTAGAAAATAAAAAGAGATTCTATAAAGCATCCAGGTGCAGATGATTGTAATGTTGATAAATTAAAATAGTATATCTTATATTAACTACTATATTTTACAAAAACAGTAGAACTATATTACTTTTAAATAGCTAGCAACATCATCTACATCGAAAATTAAATAACCATGAAGTAGTAACATAGTAAATACTTATCATATATCAAATAACTTTATGTTATCACTAAACATAAAAATTCAATTTTCACGAAAGTATGTACTAATGCTATTAAACTATTATCCATATTACATATATTGTATAAATAATAAAGACCATACTACCTAAATAGTTAGTACATCACATCTTTTAATAACTAAGTGACTATTAATTACCAACATCTAGTCTATTTATTATCTATATCTACAATCTAAATTAATAATATCATTATTACTAACAATACAAAGTGCAATTCATAAAAAGGTAAACGCTATGTTACTAATTACCAATTTACATTACATCCTAAAAAAACTATGAACTTTTTTCTCACACTACAATCAAAATACACATATCTCACTAATAAAAATAAAAACACTACAAGTATCTATACTCTCCTTTCAGAGAAACCTATATGTTTCAAATGCTCAAATAACTTTATATGAAATTACTATTTACTCTATATTTCAAAATTATATTGGTTCTCTCCTTTTTTTACAAATATAAGCTTACTAACACATAAAATTGCACACTATAATAAACAAAGTAAATACATAACTAATAAATAATAGTACTATATGGTTAAAACAACAACTAATATAATCAACCACATTTTTCTAAAAATTTACTAATCACTCTATCAGGATATTCACTATTGATCACTGCAGAAATCACTGCTATTCCACTCACACCTGTTTTAATTACAGACTCTACATTAGACAAATTAATGCCACCGATAGCAACAATATTATAACGTAAGTGCTTAACCCAATAAGTTAATAAATCTATTCCTTGTGACACAAAATCCATACTTTTTAACGTTGTAGGGAAAATAGGACCAAAAGCAATATATGAAGGAGATAAATACCTAGCTATTGCTAATTCATAATAACAATGGGTACTAATACCCAGTTTCAATCCTGCGTTAAATATCTCTTGAAAATTTGCATTTTGTAAGTCCTCTTGTCCCAGATGAACTCCATATGCTTTATATTCTATTGCAAGTTCCCAATAATCATTAATAAATAACTTGACACCATATTGATCTGCGATGTAAACACACTCTTTTATTTCTTGTGCTATCTCATCCATAGATCTATTTTTTATCCTTAACTGAACTACTTTGACACCACAATTAATGACATATTTTAACCATGACAAATTTGGCACTATTTGATAGAATCCAATAGGTTCTACAATAGAATAAAATTTTACTTTAGCAGAATTATTATTATTATACACAACCACTGGAAAACACTCCTCATCCAAAAAACAAGCACATTGATTAGCAATTTGATTTATAAATGCCCTAGTCAACACTAACGAATCCTTCTGAAAATCAGAAAAGTTCAAACATTTACTTACCAATACTTTTGTTTTTTTATAAGTAGAAATGAATTCCTCTTTAGTGTTAGATTCTATACTATTATACAATAGCCAAAAGCCTTTTTTACCATCAAAATAATAATCTCTACATAAATTACCATTTGTGTTAAATACATTAACTACATATATGCTCTTTTTTTTTATATCATATAACAAACTTACACTACTCACTACATCAGTAAGTTCATGCAAGTGAATAGAACAAAACTGTACTAAATCTTCTTGATCTACAATACATATTTTATCAACACCACATTCATACATCAAAAACAAGACCCAACTAACAAATTTTAATTAATATCAGACTATACTTCTTATAAAAGTATCACTTATTATATACCAACATTGTTTTGACAAATTAATTCAATATATATAAAAGAACCAACATTCCTATAAAGATAATGTTACAATTATACTTAATACCGAGTATTAGTTTAATTCACAATATGAAGTAAATAACCTACTAAATAATAAGCAAAAAACTTTCATTTTTCACTAGCATTATCGAATTATATCCCTAGAAATAACATTAAACACAACCAATAATATATTACATAATACCAAACAAAATACTCACACAATAAACCCTACAACTTACTATGGTACTAAAAATATTGTCAATAATATAATACTAGGGCACTCCAATCACTAGCTCAGGATATTAATAAATAACTTACCATAGAAATAAACTTGAAACTCTAACCATTAGCTCATCATAGAAGCAAATATCTTACCATAAACACAAGCTTGAAATTATATGAAAAAGCACATCAATATATTAGGGAAAAACCTATTAATCACTGCCTCATCATAGAAATAAATACCTTAGCATAAAACAAGTTTGCAATGATATGAGAAAGCATTAAATATATCAGGAAAAACCTATTAATCACTGCTTCATCACAGAAATAAATACCTTAGCGTAAAAACAAGTTTGCAATGATATGAGAAAACATAAATATATCAGGAAAAACCTATTAATCACTGCTTCACCACAGAAATAAATACCTTAGCATAAAACAAGTTTGCAATGATATGAGAAAGCATTAAATATATCAGGAAAAACCTATTAATCACTGTTTCATCATAGAAATAAATACCTTAGCGTAAAAACAAGTTTGCAATGATATGAGCAAGTATAAATACATCATGAAAAAATTATCGCCATTAGCTCATTATAAGAAATAAATAACTTATCATAGGAATAACTTTGAAATCATATAGAGCATTGGCACATAAGAATGATAAAAATACCACATTAAACTTTTTTAATTATAAACATGCAACCCAATTGTGGCCTCAAAAATAATCTAATTAAGGATTTCCGTATATTAAATAACATAATAAATAAGAGGATTACATACCAAACGATACAAGGTCATCTACTGATATACATGGCATCACTAAGCAAAATCCTATCAAATAAATAAAGTTCTTGATAATATAGTAATTACCAATAGCAAATTATAAATATTACATAATATTGATTCATATTAAGACAATATTGCTTATTACATAGCTACATTACGCAAACTTAAATCAACTGACTATTATTTCTACTCGCAAATATTCTTTTAATGTTGCATTTTATTGAAGTACTGGATAATTGTCGCTGCTATTTCTTCAACAGACTTTTGTGTAACATCTATAACAGGCCATCCATTCTTAGCACATATTTTTTTCGTTGCATTGATTTCCATAAGTACATGTTCATAATCAACATATCCATAATTACTTTGATTTTTCATCGATACCAATCTAGCCCTTCGTATTTCTATTAATCTATCAATATCAATTGTCAAACCAACTATCAGCTTATTCTTCATCTTTGATAAATCTACAGACAATTCAACAGAATTTATTAATGGTATATTAACTACCCTATATCCACGATATGCCAAATATATACTAGTAGGAGATTTTGAAGTTCTAGAAACACCTAGAATAATTATATCAGCTTGATCTATATCCCAAAGATTTTGTCCATCATCATGAGCAATAGTATAATTAATTGCATCAATACGAGTAAAATATTCATCATCCAATCCAATACTAGCACTAATATACGGATCTTTTTTTACATTTAGGTAGCAAGAAATTTCCCTAATAACATGTGATAACACAGGAATACATGGTATTTCCTGGATACCAGCTTTTTGTTTTAAATATTTCCTTATATCATCATCAAACATTGTATACATAATAAAATTATATTTATCATGCTCAATTGTTAACATAATTTTATCTATTTGTTCACAGCTGTTAATACATGACCAAACAAATTCATGAACTTCTACAGACTTAAAATGCTCAAGCGCAGATCTTGCAACTGCAGCAACAGTTTCACATGTAGAATCCGAAATGAGATGCAAATTTAAAATAACAGGATTACTCATAAAAATATATGCATGACACAAAATAAAATCCGCAAAAAATTGCCTTATTTAAGTATAAACACATAAAATTTATAAAATAAATAAATTTTTTACTAAAATATTTGACATATATAACATTTACTAATTCCACAATATCCAAAAAAATAATTAGGAAATTTATTACCCACCGTAATCTTACTACTCAATGTAACAGTTCCATTATAAAAATATATTATATTTCTACCAATTTTAAAACATTACAAATATATAACAATCAGAAAATTTCTGACACATTTTCTACTATAATTAACATATTATACATTATCTAAAAATTTCAATTTACATTTTTTAATATAATCATCAATAAATTCAGAATTTAACATTTATCTTACTAGACAATTTAGCATAGTTAAATAACTTAGAATTATAATAGCAGCCTTACCAGTTCTAAAGAAGAATAACTCTTAAAACACTTTAAAAACACAACCAACAAATAATCAAAAAATACTATACATTACTTTTACAATCAGAACACAATACATGCCCTCGAGATACTGACTTCATTTCCTCTGGTGTAACACTCACATAACACGATATACATTTAACATCACCAGGAACTAACTTATCATCAACTATGATTCTGTCATCAAAAGTAAAACAGTAACCTTCCCATAGATTATTTATATTACCAGTACTTTTAAAATATTCTAGAATTCCCCCTTTCAAATGGTATACCCTATTAAATCCTAAGTCTTTCATAAAGGCTGTAGATTTTTCACATCTTATACCACCAGTACAATACATAGCGATAATAGGATCATCACTAACCTTATTTTCTGCCCAAGATATAGCCCAATCTGGAAAATCACGGAAACAACTTGTTTTTGGATCTATTGCATTTTTGAACTTTCCAAAATTAATTTCATAACCATTCCTAGTATCTATAGTATATACATCAGACCTAGAAATAAAATCATCCCAATCTTCCGGATTGATATATTCACCACATATAGTATTATCAAAATCCTCAATACCTAAACATACCAATTCTTTCCTTAATTTTACTTTCATTTTAGAAAATGGGTTACATACAGCAAAACTTTTATGATATTGTAAATTACTTAATCTATCATCTAAATCTAGGAAAGAAAAAAATTTATCCAAAGAATCTTGACTCCCAGCTATTGTAGCATTAATACCTTGCTCAGCTAAAATTATAGTACCCTTGATATCATGCCGTACACAAAACTCCTTTAATACAGGTTGAATATCATAATAATTAGATAAATATACAAAACGATAAAAAGTTGAAACAACATACCCCATATTGGATTTCTCTTTCTTTCTAATGTTTTTAATATATTTTATAAAAGCAAGACTGTCAATTAAGCACAGTTTCTCGACTTACATAAAATAACATAACCTAAGATCAAAAAGCACACCATATTTTTTACATGCTAATAAGCAAAACAATACACAAAATTATAAATATTCCCCATAATACCTCAAGAATACTTATATTAACCAAATATTTTCTACAAATAATAAAATGTTTTATTATCATGACTAGATATGAATAAAAATCTTACACTATATCAAGTTTCATTATATACCTGCATTATAAAAATTCAGACATATAAAGTTATGTATCTCACGATTACACTATCCCAAAATCTTCAAGTAATTAATACACTTTCTTAGCTATTAAGTAATTGAATATCCTTTAACATTATAACCACAGATAAAATTTTCAATACTACACACAGTTTTACCTTCCATCTGTACTATAAGGGGAACTAATATGGTATTATCTTTACATTTTATATGCATTTCAGAATTAATAATCCTACTAGATGCTACATTTTTCACATTATCATCAAAATAATAACCCGCTTTCAATATCCTTAATCTTTTACCATTCAAAAATATAAATGCTCTAGGATATAAAGCTCTAATTCGTCTACATGCAACCTCAGCTGTTTCATTAATATCTATATGAAAATCCTCTATTTTATTTGTATAGGTCGCATCATTTCCATCTTGTACAGTAGGAACTAAATTATCAATATTATTCAAAACCTCTAGCAACATTTCTCCACCTAAATTAGATAACTTATTACTTAGAGTTTCAATATTATCTTGTTCATCTATTGGGAGCTTTTTTTGTAAGAGAATATCACCTTCATCCCAACCTTCATTCATCTGCATGATTGTTACTCCAGTCTGATTATCGCCGTGTAGAATTGCATAATGTATCGGAGCAGCCCCACGCCATCGTGGCAATAGTGAAGGATGGATATTTATACATCCATACTTTGGCGTACATAACACCTCTTTTGGTATAATTAACCCATACGCAACTACAACAATCACATCAGGATTTAACTCTCTAATCCTATCTTGCTCATCACTACTCTTTAAAGATTTCGGAGTATAAACTGTTAGACCATTAACTTCAGCAACATTATGAACAGGAGTTTTAGTAAGTACTTTACCTCTACCAGCAGGTTTAGGTATTCTCGTATAAACAGCAATTATTTCATGCTTCGTATCATCTAGAATACATGAGAGTACAGTTACAGAAAACTCTGGAGACCCCATAAATATTATTTTCATAATAACGAAATACCTCAGTTACATATAAGCAATGTATATCAAATCTATCAAATAAAGCAAGCATGATACTTTACACAGTGATAGACTTAATAAAAAACTTAAATAAGTAAATCGAATATATACAATTTAAACATACTATGTTATGTTATTATGTACTTTAGGATTTATACTTCCAAAATTGATAAATATAATATGTTTCAAATATTTAAAACATATATGCTTCTAATCCAAATAGTATTCCACACAACATCAAAAAATACTCTTAACCCTATTCATAAATATTATGCCTCTAATATTTATAGAGAATAAACACTCAACTTACATAACAACCAAAATGCATTATAGATCACACATATCGTATATTAATGAATTTATGATATACACTTAATACACACCCTGTAATTTAATGTTTCTTGGAGAAATCACAGGAACACATAACCCATATTTCAAAAATTGATTAACATAATATGTTTCAAATATTTAAAACATATATGCTTTTAATCCAAATAGTATTCCACACAACATCAAAAAATACTCTTAACCCTATTCATAAATATTATGCCTCTAATATTTATAGAAAATAAACACTCAACTTACATAATAACCAAAATGCATTACAGATCACACATATCGTATATTAATGAATTTATGATATACACTTAGTACATTTAATGTTTCTTAGAGAAACCACAGGAACACATAACCCATATTTCAAAAATTGATTAACATAATATGTTTCAAATATTTAAAACATATATGCTTTTAATCCAAATAGTATTCCACACAATATCAAAAAATACTCTTAATTCTACTCATAAATATTATGCCTCTAATATTTATAGAGAATAAATACTAAGTTTACGAACAACCTGAATGTATTAGATCACATATATTGTAAGTCAACAAATCTATTATATATACTCAATACAAAAACCTGTAATTTACTGTGTCTTAAAAAAACAACAAGAATACAACTTCATCTCTCAAAATTGATTAACATAACACGTTTCAATATTTAATGTGCTTTTAACACACATAATACTGAATTTGATATTACACACTACATAGTACTCGCCAGTCATTAAATACAGTATGTAAACTACCACTTATACGGTAAAGTACACTACCTCAACTCTATACTAATACTGAATAATAATACCTTAAATAACTGCACGAAGATACAATGTTTAGTTATTTATATATTTTAATACGCTAAGTATGCTGATACAAATGCTAATCAATAACAAGATATACAATAAATAACACTAACCATATGTACTCATATCCTACTTACATTCTTCATGTTAAAACTTATAGCAAACATATCATTTTTAAAACAACAACATTACACAACTACACATCTGATATTTTACATCAGCCAATATTAACTTAACCATTACTAATTAACTTACATGTAACGTCACCTTTATCAACACTATACAAGATAAGAGTGGGGCGGGTAGGACTTGAACCTACGACCTTGTCGTTATGAGCGACCTGCTCTAACCAACTGAGCTACAGCCCCATAAAAAGTTATCATACCATAGGCATATTATGTATCATACATAACAGCAATTTACAATAAAAAGTTAATCGCAATTTATACTATCAAAGAATATCAATCAAAGCCACACAACTATTTATATCACATACTATATTGTAAATAACATTCTCAACACCTAATAACACATAATAGAACCTACATAGACCTAAACAGCTGAACTACCACTATCACTACATATATGGACCTGACATAAATATAGTAATACATACCAAGAACAAATCAAACTTAATGCTGAACTGCATCAAGGTCATCAACTTCTACAATATCTTGTGTTACAATATGGTCCTGTTTTATCATATCTACAATTTGGCGAGTTAACGCTGCACTAATTACTTCATCAACATTAGAAACAAAAATTAATTCCAGCCCTGATTTAATATTATCTGGAATTTCCACAATATCTTTCTCATTTCTAGAAGGTAGTATGACAGTTTTTATACCACTACGTAACGCAGCTAATAATTTCTCACGCAAACCACCAATAGCAAGAACCCTACCTCTTAATGTCACTTCTCCAGTCATAGCAACAGTTTTCTTCACGGGTATATTAGTCATCAATGATACAATCGAAGTACACATAGCTATCCCAGCAGATGGCCCATCTTTTGGTACTGCACCTTCTGGTACATGCACATGTATATCATTTTCCATAAACCTCTTAGGACTAATACCAAAATTTGCACATCTAGAACGTATATAACTATACGCAGCTTTAACAGATTCCTGCATTATTTCACCTAATTTTCCAGTGTATTTTACCTCTCCCTTTCCAGGCATCAACACTGATTCTATGGTTAAAATGTCTCCTCCAGTATCAGTATAAGCTAATCCTGTAACCATACCAACTAAGTCTTCCTTCTCAATTATACCAAAACTAAACTTACGTACACCTGCATACTTCTCAATGTTATCCATATCAACATGGATACTTTTAACCTTATCAACTAAGACTTCTTTAACTGCTTTCCTCATCAAACTTGCAAGTTCTCTTTTAAAACTACGAACACCACTCTCTCTAGTATAAAACCTTATCAAATGATATATTGCCTCGTCAGAAATACTCCACTCTTTTTCTTGTAGACCATGATCCTTATATAATTTTGGAATCAAATGTGCTCTCGCTATTTCTAATTTTTCATCTTCTGTATATCCAGATATATTTATTATTTCCATTCGATCAATTAATGGTTTACTTAAATTTAAAGTATTAGCTGTTGCAATAAACATAACATTTGAAAGATCAAATTCTACCTCTATATAATGATCTACAAAATGCTTATTGTGTTCTGAATCTAAAACTTCAAGCAATGCAGCAGTAGGATCACCACGAAAATCTGAACCTATCTTGTCTATTTCATCTAAAAGGAACAAAGGATTAGATGTCTTCGCCTTTTTCATTTGCTTAATTATCTTACCAGGCATAGCACCAACATAAGTTCTACGATGTCCCCTTATTTCTGATTCATCATGTATACCACCTAAAGAAACATGTACAAAATTCCGACCTGTAGCTTCAGCAATTGACCTAGCTAGCGAAGTTTTACCCACACCAGGAGGCCCAACTAAACATAATATAGGACCTTTAGGTTTCTTAATACGTTTTAAAACAGCTAAAAATTCCAAAATCCTTTCTTTAATCTTATGCATACCATAATGATTATTATCCAGAATTTTAAGAGAATTAGCCATATTAATCTTTGCATCCGAATATTTCCCCCATGGAAGATCAAGAACCCAATGAAGATAACTAGATATTATGTTGGCTTCCGGAGACATAAAATTCATTTTCTTATATCTCTTTAAATCAGTCATAAGACGGTCTTTAGCTTCATCAGATAAAGCAGTTGCATTTATTTTCTTCTCAAATTCAGTAGCAGAATCTATATCAGCAGTACTCCCATCACTCTCTTCCAATTCTTTTTGTATAGCTTTTAGTTGTTCATTTAAATAATAAACTCTCTGAGTTGTCTCAATTTGAGATTTCACACGGTTACGAATTTTCTTCTGCGCATTTAATACACTTATTTCTAATTTTAAGAAATCATACACCTTCTCTAATCTTTTAACAATGTTGAAAGTTTCAAGTATTAGTTGCTTTTCTGAAACCTTAATACCTAAATGTGATGCTATAATATCTGCTAAGCTACTTAACTCTTTCATATCGTAAATAGATGATGCAGCTTCTGCCTGTATTTTTTTACTTAATTTATTCCAAGCATCAAATTCACTGATGACAGACCTTTTTAAAGCCTCAAGCTTATCATCAACAACCAAAGCTGCATCCTTACAAATAATTGATACCTGAGCCTTAAAGAACATTTGATCATCAATAAGCTTTACTACTTTAGCTCTACTTTCTCCTTTAATCAGGATCTTTACAGCCCCATCGGGAAGCTTCAATAATTGCACAATATCTGCCACTGTACCTACTCTATATAAATCATCAGTAGTAGGATTATCAACAGAACCATCTATCTGAGTTAATAATAAAATTTTGTAATTATTATTCTGGGCAGCATATTCTAGTGCATTAATTGATTTTTCTCTCCCAACAAACAACGGTATAACTACTTGAGGAAACACTATAGTATCACGTAAAGTGAGTACTGGTAGCAAAGTTTTATTTTTCATATAATACCCTCAATGCTTCAAAAACAATCGCGAATTTACCATCGACTCTTCAACCATCTGCTTACTAACTACTATCTGATCAATATTAGAAGCTCCCGGAGTATCAAACATTAAATCAAGTAATAAGTTTTCTAAAATTGCTCTTAATCCTCTAGCTCCAGCTTTTCTGATAGCCGCTTTTCTTGCAATCTCTGATAATGCACTATCATCAAATTCAAGATTTATATTATCCATTTCAAAAAGTTTCTTGTATTGCTTTACTAAAGAATTCTTTGGTTCAACTAAAATACGACATAAAGTAGTTTCATCTAATTCACCTAAAGATGTAATAACAGGTATCCTACCAACAAACTCTGGAATTAGACCAAATTTAACTAGATCTTCAGGTTCAGTATAGCAGAAAATATCTTTATCTTTTGAAGCCTTTTGTACATTAGCCTCAAAACCCATATTACTACCCCTATGACGAGATTCTATAATCTTTTCTAAACCATCAAATGCTCCACCAAATATAAATAAAATATTATCAGTATTTATCTGTATAAATTCTTGATGCGGATGTTTTCTCCCACCTTGAGGAGGAACAGAAGAAACTGTACCTTCAATTACTTTCAATAAAGCTTGTTGTACACCCTCACCAGACACATCACGAGTAATAGACGCATTCTCAGATTTCCTAGATATTTTATCTACTTCATCAATATAAATAATGCCACGCTGCGCAGCATCTACATTAAAATTTGCTGCTTGCAACAATTTTAACAATATGCTTTCTACATCTTCTCCAACATATCCAGCCTCTGTTAAAGTAGTAGCATCAGCCATAGCAAAAGGAACCTGCAATACTCTAGCTAAAGTACGAGCTAGTAATGTCTTACCTGATCCAGTAGGCCCAATTAATAAAACATTAGATTTTGAAATTTCAACATCACTAATAACACCAGAATTCGATAAACGCTTATAATGATTATATACAGCAACTGATAATACCTTTTTTGAGTGTTCTTGACCTATTACATATTCATCAAGAACTTTTTTGATCTCCCTAGGTTTTAAATCAAGAGCATCACCCTTCTTATAGGAGCTACTTTCTTCCTGTAGTATACCACTACATAAATCTATACACTCATTACAAATAAAAACTGATGGCCCAGCAATTAATTTACGGACTTCACTATGGATCTTGCCACAGAAAGAACAACTGCAAGAATTTTTATCACTATCTGCCATATTTATCCAATCCTAATTATTTATCTCAATATCAAGACGCTTTTCTATAATCCTATCAATAATACCAAAATCTTGAGCTCTTTCAGCACACATAAAATTATCTCTTTCCATATTCTCTACAATTTCTGACAATGCTCTACCTGTATGTTTGACGTATATATCATTGAGCCTGCTTTTTATATTTAATATTTCTTTAGCGTGTATTTCTATATCAGTTGCTTGTCCTTGAAAACCACCGGAAGGTTGATGTATCATGATTCTCGAATTAGGAAGGGCACAACGTAATCCTTTTTCACCACCAGCTAACAATAATGAACCCATAGAAGCTGCCTGCCCTAAGCACAATGTAGCAATTCTTGGTTTAATATATTGCATAGTATCATATATAGATAAACCAGCAGTAACAACACCTCCTGGAGAGTTAATATACATAGCGATATCCTTTTCTGGATTCTCTGCTTCTAAAAATATAAGTTGAGCAACTACTAAGCTTGCCATTTGGTCTTCTATTGGTCCAGTGATAAAAATTATACGTTCTTTTAGCAACCGAGAATATATATCATAAGCACGCTCACCGCGACTAGTTTGCTCAACCACCATAGGGACTAAAGTCATATAGATTTCTCCTTACTCACACCACAATTTATAATAAACATCATGTCAATTAATACTACTTATCACATATTCTCAAGCACAAGGTCAAGCTCTTGAGTAGTCATAACTTTCTTATCTTTTTTGACTAACCTTATTATATAATTAATAACCTTATCTTCAAGTACTTTCCCACTAATATAATTCGCAAAATCTTTATTAGATCGTAGCATTTTTAATACAGCATTTAGGCTTATTCCATAATCAGAATAATAAGTGTTGATAAAACTTAAAATATCATCTTTATTTACAGAAATACTATTATGACGCGACATTTTTACCAATAGAATACCAAGTTTTACACGTCTTACTGCTTCAGCTGTTACATCAATTTGTTCTTTCTCAGGATTATCCTGTATTTCTTGATTAATCTTTTCAATTTCTTGATTTACAACACATTCTGGAACATCTATAGAATAAGTCTTATCCATATAGTCAAATAATTCCTTTTTAACTACAGCAAAACTTATTTTATCACATTGTTGTTTTATTTTATTCTTAGCAAAATCCTTCAGCGCTTCTTCATTTGTAAAATTATAATATTTAACAACACTTTCATTATCTTCAACAGCTTTAGCCATAAATATACTTTTTACAGTCACTGACACATCTGCGTTCTTACCAGCAAGATGCATAACTGCATAATTGTCCGGAAACCTAATAGGGAAATTTTTTGTTTCTCCAATTTTCATGCCTATCAATTGATCTTCAAAATCTTTTAAAACTGCCCCACTTCCTATCACTACAGTAAGATCCTTAATATCACCACCCTTTAACATCTTACCCCTGATTTTATTTTGATAATCAACAACTACCTTATCACCATTTTGAATTTCATACCCTAAATCAGACACTTCAACAAAATCAGAACATTGCTTTTTTAAATCCTCTATAAACTCATCAATATCAGAATCCTGAATATTTACTTCAATATCACTTAAGACTATATCATCAAGAACTAACAGTGGAGCCTCTGGCATAACTTCAAAACTAAGCTTATACACTAAACTATCCTTGCCCATATTATTACTTTTATTATCCGCATCCACCCCACAGTCAGGACAGGAGATAACAGAAATATTTGACGATATTATTTCTCCAAACTTACCATTTTTTATAAAATCAGAAGATGTATTTTCAATAATTTTTCTAATTAAGCTACTTACAGCATCATTCAGGTATTCTTTTTTGATTAAATCAACTGAAACTTTTCCAGCTCTAAAACCAGGAATTTTTACATTTTTGGCAATTTCTGACAATTTAGTATCTAATTGATTAAAAAAATATTCGTTGTCAATCACGAATTCATATTCCCGTTTCAACTTATCACTTAAAATTTCTTTTACTACATAATTATTCAGCATATCACTATACCCTGTACGATCACTAAAGTGCGGATAGAGGGACTTGAACCCCCAATGAGTTACCTCGCTAGGACCTAAACCTAGTACGTCTACCAATTTCCGCCATATCCGCCTAAAACCACTGTAATAATAACCAAAAAAACAACTAAACTATAATTATAGGTATTAATGGTATAATACTCAAGGCTTTATTATTTAATAAAATTATATATACATAAGAAAGCATTGTTTATAGATTAAACAACATCACCTAAACTTATAATTCATAAAAACAGAATTTCTCCCAATACTTCAGTAGCTTGTAAACGAAGTAGTCCCGATGTGATTCGAACACACGACACACTGATTAAGAGTCAGTTGCTCTACCAACTGAGCTACGGGACTTTACACAAACACAGAGTAACCCTGTATTAATTAGTTGTCAAATCCAAATCCAGTATAATTATTATTATTTACTGCTTATAAATTATAAATATGTCCTAACTACATAAAAAATTAGAGTATATTTAATATTTTTTTAAGATAGTAGTCTTGACTGCTGACATTATCAATCATACAATACAGGATGCTAGGTTAGTAGCACCATAATATGTGGTTTACACTATAACTATTAGGAGTATTACATGAAATTACTAAAAGTACTATTTTTTATAATGTTAATGTGTGCTATGTCTGGATGTTCTATGTTTTCAAAAAGAGAACGTAGGATTAGAAGTCCTTGTATCAATTCAATGGGTAATACTACTCCTTGTTATAAATATAATGTAAATGACTATTGGTTAAAACATAAGTAAATTTTATTTAGTATTCACATGGTTATAATAATAGTGAGTTGATAATTTAATATATCAGTTATTATGCACTTTATTAGCCATAATCACAAAACGAGGTGATTTTGTTTATGTGGAGGTAATGTGCAAGTACATACAATAATAGCCACGTGGTTTGGTTGCGGTAATATAAGTAAGGCTCCTGGAACTATTGCTAGTTTAGCCACAATATTACTTACTCCAGCTATAATTTTTAATACTTTAATTGGTATGTTATTACTAATACTAGTGTTAATTATAGGGTTTATTACAACTTCAAGATATTTACTCGATTATCCAGGTGTGATTGACCCAAAAGAAGTTGTTATTGACGAAGTCATAGGACAGCTTATAGCGTTTAGTATTCCCGTTATTTTTTTTAGGCATTATAATTATATGCCTGAAACATTTGACATTTCATACATATTACATTATTTGAGCATGTTCACCTTTAGTTTCATATTTTTTAGAGCATTTGATATAGTAAAAATATGGCCCATAAATGCTATTGAGCGTATACCTGGTACTTCTGGTATAATATTAGATGATATGCTTGCAGGTATTATGTCTTCTGTATGCACTATATTCATTATTACTCAAATAGGTACTTAGGTGGAAAATACTCACATTTCTTCTTTAGTAATGGATAACTTAAAAAACTATTTTACATATGTAATGCAAATATCAAAGTTAGAGGCCCATCACTTTCAAGACATCACATTAATTATCAATGAGCAACACACTTCATTACTAAACTTTGCTTTCCATGATACAAAAACAAGTCATTGTAATGAAGCAGCCGTAATAGAAGCCTTAGAGTTTTTAAAAAAAAGAAATATAGAAATAACATGGGCAGTAGATTCACATATGAAAAAACTCAAGTCAACACTTGAAAGGCTAGGATTAGTAAGTGTTAGTTTCCCTAAAAAAGCTGTTGCAAACATAGAAAACTACATCATACCAAACACACAAAACTTAGGAATCACATTAAATGTCGTAGATAATCAAGCAAAATTACTTGAATTAGATAATATAGCACTACACATATTTCACAGTTCTCCTGGAGAAATTGCAACTTTCCTTAGAGGATTGGCTAATAATGATGATATAAGCAACTCTCCACTTAAATTTTTCTTAGTAAAATACAATAATGTCAAAGTAGGTATATGTGGCATGTATGTGCAAAATAAAGTTGTCGGTTTTTATAGTGATGGTGTACTTCCAGGGTATCGTAATCAAGGAATAGCAAGTCAAATGGTAATAGAAAGAATTAAAATTGCAAAAAAACAATATGCCTGTAAATATGCTATTGCTCAATGTATGAAACCCTCTGTGAATCTTTATAAAAGATTAGGATTTAAAATGCTAGGTAGTTTATCTTTATACACATCCTTAGTTTAAAGATTAACTAAAATTATACTAACAATAACGTATTATGTTTATTTATATAACTATTTTTTTGCTAATATTTGTTTTAGGATTGTTAATTAACGCATACTACCAAGCACATATTGACATATGTGCTTTAAAACATAATAACAACCTTATCAATAGCCTACTCTCAACATTAGGAGATGGGTTTTACTTATGGGATGAAAAGAGACGTATTGAAAAATTTTCTAGCAATTTACAAATCTTATTAAATACAATTTTTTACTCTTTTGATGAATTTGCTGATTTTTTTGAAGAATCGCAAGAATTACAGAAGGAGTTCACAGAAGCAAAAAAAGTCAATAAATCCTTCACTATGAACCTTAAAGGACAAGAAACAGAAATCTATTGTTCGTGTTATGGACAAAGCATAGTTGACAATAATGGGCAAATAATTGGCGTATTACTTTGGGTACAGAACATAACAAATTATAAATTATCAATAGTCAGCCTAGAATATGAGAATACAAAATTGAAAGAAAACTTACTAAACTACACAGACATGCTAAACAATTTACCATATCCTCTATGGAAAAAAGATAAGGATTTTAAAATCAAGGCACATAACTCATTTTACACAGAATTTATAAAAAATAACATTAACTCAGAAATCAAGCAAAACGAAAAGCCTAACGTAAGAAATAACAAAATCAGCCAAAAAGTACAGTATGCTATAATCAACAATGAAAGAAGATTATATAATATGGTAGAAGTGCCTATAAAAAATTCCACAGAATTTATTGGATATGGAGAAGACATAACACGTATTAGTTACTTCACCCAAGAATTAAAAAATTATACCACATTACAGAAAAACTTACTTAATAATTTACCTAATCCAGTAGCTATTTATAACAGAGATAGCTCTATTATATTTTATAATGAAATGTTCACAAAATTTTGGCACTTAAGTCCTTCATGGTTAGACACTCACCCAAATTATCTCAGCATTTTTCATAAAATATACAAAGAAAGGAATCTTCTAGATAAGGAGAAATTTGAGTTTATAAAACAACAACAATACGAAATCTTTAAACAAATAACAGAACCATATCATGGAACAATGGTTTTAAAAAACAAGACTACTATAAAAGTCATAGTAATTCCAAATTTTAAACAAGAATTAACATTTATATACAATCAAATATTTCACACAGAAAACTCTGACTAAAGCTTCAAATAATCAACACATAACCATACAGTATCAAACAATAACGATAGCGAACACATTATTTATTACGTTCTTCATTCCAAGCTAATTGTATTGACTCAAGGATTTTTTCATTACACCCACGATCATCATCATTAAACCCAGGTAGTTTTAACACCATTAACCGCAAGTCTGTAAATCTAGTATAAAATATATCTTGTGCTGGATAATTTTCTTCTAAAGAAATAGCTATACTTTCAATATCAGTCCATTTCATAACAAAACCCATTTATATTAATTCAAAAAAATTCAATATACATATTAAAGCATATACACTAAAATGCACACAAAACATTATAAATTCCTCAAGCCTGTAATTAAGATATTTTAAACACATAATAATACATCTTTTATTATAATCAGTAATTCTTAAACATTAAATTTATCATATAGTTTAACAACACTTACTACAACTACATACTAAACAGTGATTCTTAGAATAAATTATTAACCCAATTAAATAAGCACTGATAAATAACTTAAAGCCAAATATTACAACAAGTAGACAATACGCTATTTATAACCAATTTTGTAATTAAAGGATGTACATCAAGATAAAATACCTAATATTTTAAATTCTATCATTTTATAAAATTCACATAGGGTTTAATGCAGTGAAAAATAGTACATTTACAAGTATATCTTCTTGTAATTTTAATTCTTTTTACTACCATTTGACCCGCCATTTCTTGAGTACAATACTCTGGAAGTACACTATCACTTTAAATGAATAAATATCTTTTTATTAAACACTTTCAATTCAATAAATATTTTTCACACTACTAAACAAACTACCTATTACATTCATTTTACATTTTACTTTGAAAGTTTTATAATAAGTTAATATTAAAAATACCAGTAGTTCTTAAAAACAAGTCTATTAACAGTTCAAACAATTTACCAAAACTCTACTAAACACATAGCTTTAATCCTACCCGACAGAGAAGAAATTTTTAGTGTATATAAGAATAACATCAATATTATATATTTTTCAACAAAAACTCACTTACAAATTACAATATATCCTATTAATTTAGACACATAACATACCAAAATATTACCTTTACTAACCCAATTTTAGATTGCTAACATACTACTACAGTCATCCTAGGATAAATGCATAAAAATACATTGACATGTATTAATAAAGTTATGATACTAAAACTCATGTAGTTTTGTATTATTAAACTGCATATTTGTTTTGCATTTGTTAAAAGCATCAAGGTGCTTTTAATTCTATTTTTAGGTTTTTTATTAAATAAAGGGTGTATGGTAATACAGAGAAAATATAGAGCAAGTCGTAGGTTGGGTGTAAACTTATGGGGTAGATCTAAGGATCCATTTAACACAAGAAATTATCCTCCTGGTCAGCATGGTAGCATGGGTTATAAAAAGCCATCTGACTTTGGTAAGCAGTTCGGAGCACATAAGAAATTTAAGTGCTATTATGCTATCAGCAGTAAGCAAATGCGTAACATATTTTTAAAAGCTTACAAGAAAAAAGGTGATACTGGTGATAATTTTGTTGGGTTATTAGAATCTATGCTATCAAGTGTTTTATACAGTTCTGGGTTAGTACCAACTATCTTTTGTGCAAGACAATTAATATCGCATAAACATATACTAGTAAATGGAAAAGTAGTGAATATATCAAGCTATACTGTCAAACCAGGTGATACTATTAAACTTAGAGAAAAAGCAACAAATCTTCCTGCAGTACTTGCAGCAATTGACGCTCAAGAACAAAAAGTACCTGACTACTTAGAAGTTGATGTAAAAGAAAAGTCTGTGAAATATCTAAGAGTACCTAAGTATTGTGAAATACCATATCCAGCAAATATGGAAGTCAACTTAGTCATCGAGTTTTATTCTAGGTAGAGTTAGTTATACGCCCATGTGGCGGAATGGTAGACGCGACGGACTTAAAATCCGTTAGCTGTATAGCTGTGGGAGTTCGACTCTCCCCATGGGCACCATAGTTAAGAGGTATAGTTAACTATATAATATATGTTTTCCCTGACTTGCTAGAGAGTTATTTGTTTTTCCGTACATTAGTTATTTTATAGGCCTTATGGCAAGTATGGGATTTGTATAATAGTAGTTGATATAATATGTCCATCTACAATAAAGTAATGTAAATACCTGCTATAACATACAGTGTCAGAATGATTTAAGATTATTTGATTACAATCGCAAGTTAAAGATCACACAAAGAGTGAAATTTTTTTATATAATAGCTAGCATAATGCATCAAAATAATATACCATTACCGTTAGTGTAAACAATTAAGCCAATGAGTGATCACATTTCTAAGTTAGTTAATCAATATATAACATATGGTATAGCCATAGCTGTAATTTTACTAGTAGGTTTTATTATGGAACCAGTATTAGTTCCGTGTTCCACTGCCATGATAGTTGCCTATCTTTTAAATCCACTTGTCAATAAACTAGAAAAGCTTAAACTACCAAGACAACTATCTGTCCTAATTATCTTAACATCTGTACTATATATCATTATAGCTTGCCTGGTTATATTAATTCCACTCGCATACTCACAACTTTTATCATTAGTAAAGTTTTTGGCAGAAAAAATACCAGTAATCAGCAAAAATAACATAACACCTTTTCTACAGAAATATAACATTAGCGAATATGAAGAAATAGTCAAAGCTATAAAATTACCAGAATCATCACTTGAAAGCTTATTAAATTACGACAATATGAAATCTTTACTGAGTATCTTTAGTACTGGGTTAAAGAATATAGATACTATATTTCTTGGAGCAATAAATTCTAGCATAAATATCAGTTATATAGTTTCTACAATATTAATTACTCTTATATTCTTATTTTACATATTATCCAACTGGCCATCTATCATAAAACAAGCAACAGCATTAATACCTGTAAAATATCAAAACACTATAAAGCAGTATACAGAAAAAATAGATCACATAATTTCAGCATATATAAAGGGTCAATTAAGTGTATGTCTCATTATGGCTATATATTACACCATATGTCTTTGCGTGATAAATTTAAAATATTTCTTCATCATAGGACTTATTTCCGGTATGATGACTTTTATCCCATATATAGGGCCAATTTTCTGTGCAGTACTAAGTTGTGTTATAACAATGCTCCAATTCAATAATTGGACAATATGTTGCATAGTAATTGTAATGTTTATCATTGGACAAACAGTTGAGTCAAATGTTATCACTCCATTCCTAATAGGAAAACGTATAGACATACATCCTATCTGGATAATTATTGGAATGATAATATGTGGATCACAAATTGGATTCATAGGCATATTATTATCAATTCCTATAACTGCTATAGCAGGTGTATTTATCAAATCAATTGTAAATCAGTATATGAATAGCAAGTTCTATAGTAACATTGATTAAAAATTCAATAACATCTTACCCACATAATTAAATACGTTTACTACTTAATACCTTAAAAAAGTATAGCCTTTTATTTAGTACTCCCAGTAAACTACTTGATTGTAGGATTCATAAAATAGTGCTTAAGGAAATTGATTTTTTGCACCATGTATATTGAGTTTAGCACAGTGTCTTGTGTTTTTTTGTATTATTGCTATGACTTCTGCAATACTAACTTTTTTTTTTGTTAAATATTAAATAATTTTTGGTACACTGTGAGCTTTTATTGCAGGAAAATATTCTGGTATATTTAAAGAGATGAATTAACCATAATAATATAAGGAATCCAATATGTTACTCTTACTACATAAAGTATATAATTACTTATAGTGAATTATTTAAAAGCATAACGCCTTGTAGATTATGTAGTGTGTTCAATTCCTTACTAAGAACTGATTATAACATCAATGAACAAGATTTAATAGTATTACTGTCTTTTGCAGTAGCATTACTTGTATTATTTATTATATATAAATTGAATTAGAAGCTTTTATGTCTCGTAGCAATAACAAATATAAATCTAATAAAGGACTTTTTAAAATGAACAGTAATACCATAATATATAAAAAACCCTAGATATTAGAAAACTGTATTTTTATAAACTGATGTAATACACAAGTAAATTCTATAAACATACTACAATAATATAATCCTTATACATTCAGAAACTACACCTACACAGAGCTGAATAACCAAATTTTACGAAATTCATTCCTAAAAATTCACATAATATTACTTAGACGCAATAAATCTTAGAAGAAAAAAATTTACAAATACATAAAAATATCATTTCTTATCTAGTATAGGCCAATCATACTACAATGAATGGTAAATTATCATATTAAGATAATCAAAATGAACATCATATCTATGTAAACATATTAACCCTACGAAATCACTTCAAAATAACCCCTACAATGGTACTTTATAATTATAGATAACAAGAACATTCAATAAAACTCAATCTATGATACAAGATTATAATAAATAATTTTGAGATACAGCCTATTCAATAACAATGATATACGAAGTAATATTTTTATTTTTATCAACTCCATATTTGACGAATATATTCTTTAACTATCCACACAAATAATTCTCAAAAACACAAAATAAAAATATAATCAACAAAATCCACTCTATTAAAAAACATTTTAACTGATAAACTGTTCACATTATCCATAATACAAAAGATAAATCCTATAACGATAATTAACACACGTAATTAATAACACTATTTAATTTTGGGGAAAGTTCCCACTATTACTATCATGACTACATACTGCTAGAAAAAAATCAAGAAACACATAACATGCTAATTTATAAACTGTTCATTATTACTTATAATACAAGGGATAAATCTCATAAACGGTAATTTATAAACTGTTCACATTACCCATAATACAAAAGATAAATCCTATAACGATAATTAACACACGTAATTAATAACACTATTTGATCTCGAGGAAAGTTATTCCTATAACTATCATGACTATACACTGCTAGAAAAAAATCAAGAAACACATAACATGCTAATTTATAAACTGTTCACATTATCCATAATACAAAAGATAAATCCTATAACGATAATTAACACACGTAATTAATAACACTATTTGATTTTGAGGAAAGTTCCCACTATCACTATCATGACTACATACTTCTAGAGAAAAATCAAAAAACACATAATATGCTAATTTATAAACTGTTCATTATTACTTATAATACAAGGGATAAATCTCATAAACGGTAATTTATACATGCAACTAACACTATTTGATCTCGAGGAAAGTTATTCCTACAACTACCATGACTATATACTGCTAGAAAAAAATCAAGAAACATATAACATGTTAATGAACCAACAGTGGACTTCCTTTATCCTATACGGAAAATCAGGTTCAGGAAAAACCCATCTTGCACACATATGGCAAAAACTTAAAAATGCTATTTTTATTGATCACAATCTAATAAATACAGAAAAAGATATAGAAAATGTAATATCAAGTAGTAATGCTTTTATAATTGAAAACATAGAGAATATAAGCAACGAATTATCTGCTTTACATTATTATAATTATATAAAAGAAAATAAAAAACTACTACTGATGACTTCTTCTATAGCCCCCAGATTTTTAAACTATAAAATTAAGGATTTAAAATCTCGAATGTTATACACCATGAATGCAAAACTAGCAAATCCAGATGAAGAATTACTAAAAATTATGCTAATAAAATTATTTGTAGACAAACAAATGCATATAGAACTCAAAGTTATAAACTACATTCTTAATAATACAGAACGTTCTTTCCAAAGTCTAAGCAATATTGTAAAATGCATATACCGAGAATTACCATACTATAACAATGGAGTAACCATCCCATTTGTAAAATCTATAATAGGAAAACATGAATCAATATAAAGGAAAAGTACTGACTATAGCTGGATCCGATTCTGGTGGCGGAGCAGGTATTCAAGCAGATATTAAGACAATATCATCTCTCGGATGTTATGCTGCAAGTTGCATTACATCAGTTACTGTTCAAAACACAATGCAAGTTTATAAGGTACACAATATACCACAAGACATAATAAAAGGACAAATAGAAGCTGTATTATCTGATATGACAATAGATGCAATAAAAATCGGTATGCTACAATCTCATGAAGTAATAACAGCAGTAGCAAAATCACTACCATCAGATATTCCCATAATTGTAGATCCAGTAATGATATCAACATCAAATTTTAAATTAATGAACGATAGTGCAGTTCTTCATTTTATAGAATACATAATTCCACAAGCAACCGTAATTACACCAAATATACTAGAAGCAGAAGTTCTTACTAATACAAAAATCTCAAATAAAAACTGCATGAAAAAAGCAAGCAAAATTCTTAAATTACTTGGTACAAAATCCGTTTTAATTAAAGGTGGACACCTAAATCACGAAACTATAGATAATATTTTGTTAACAGAAGATAATGAAATATTCAACTTTTCTCACAAAAGAATACCACAAAATGAACTACATGGAACAGGATGCACTTTATCTTCAGCTATAGCAAGCTTTATATCACAAAAAATCCCTATACCAGATAGCATAGATCTGGCTATTAAGTATCTTCTTAATACCATAAGGATAATACCAAAAATAGGGAAAGGCAATAATCCAGTATTTCATAACTATAATACTATACACAACTCACTTCCATAATAACTTTAATAGACATATTACATACACATCCTACATTCATTACTAGCTATATTAGTAATTTCAAGTTTACTTTCATATTATATGAAAATTAAAATATATGCACATAGATCCAATCTATATGTGAACACTTATACACTCAACACATAATAGAAGATACTATTCTAAATACTGAGCAAAAAACATAAATCCTAAAAACCCTTACTAGAACCTTTAGCTTCTTGTTTTCTTAACGCAGCATTTACATCTTGTGGTGTTCCATACGCTATCTCTGATGCTAAACTTTTACCAATTTCAGCCACTTGTTCCAAATCTGCACGACTAATTCTTTGTTTACTACCTCTTGTCTCCTGTTGTGGCAAATCTTTACCCGATATTTTTTCCTGTATAAAACCAGATTTCCCTTCCATATGATGCCTTAAATATTCACCATCCATACATAATCTAGCTTTAGTTTCTGCACACGTTTTAACTAAATTTACACCTGATGTTTTGAGATCAGACACACATCTTTTAACTGGATCAACAATCGCCGTTAATCCTGCCCTCACAGGTAAACATTGCATATTTTCATTATGTATACCATTTATAATCGCACTAGGTGATCTAATAATAGCTTCACTAAAATCCGCAGAATTTCTTACAATGCAAGATACAGTAGACAATACATTTCCCAAAACAGATAGTATACACACAAAAACTGCACCAATTGCACCAACAGGGCGCCATTTATTTTGTAATACTCCTGAACTAGTGTGTATAATATCTCTATCTATTTTATCCGCAAGATATTTAGCCGGAATACTACAACATTTTGCTACAGCACTTAAAACACTAGCAACTAACCTACCTGCACATCCAACTACTAAACCACACGCATTAAAAGGAAGTACTATCAAGGATAATACGAAATCTGTTTTTTTAGTTTCATGATTTACAATAGAAAACGAAAAAGGATAAACTGTTGTTTGAAAATCAGCTACAACTTTTCTACTACCTCTTCCTGGAACTGGATCAACACATTTATTCCCATCATAAGCTACAACTAATACCTTATTCTCCTCTACCTTACCTTCAAAATCTGAATAATTATTAGTTCCTGCAGTATTAATAGCGAATAACTTATTACCATTAACATCTAATACTTGTTCTCCATTACTTCCTGATAATGGAGTAATAGGATATCTTTTACCCTTATATACTACAAATTTTCCTTGAATTTCTAAACCAAACCTATGACATTTACTAGATACATATCGACATTCTTGATTCTTATGTATAACTGGTACTCGAGCTCTACATGTAACTTGTTGAACAGTTCCAAAGTCAGGTAGTCTTCTCAATATTGGAAGGATACCCATATTTCGATATATTGTTCGTAAAACACCTAATCCTTTGAAGGGTGCATTTACTATATTTTTGGCACCACTAGCAATCGCTTTACCAAAATTATTTAACATACTTTAGCTACATAACAGAACATATTAAACATTATACATTAAATGGTAAAAGAAATTAATACTAAAAGCGCTAAAATTAAGGAATATAATAAAGAGCATCACGCAAAACGCTCTACTATTAGAACCTTATGATAAACAAATAAAAATAAAAATTACTTATTAAGCTTTTTATAACCATACAAAAACACAATATATTAAGTACTAATAAATAAACCTCAAAACTCAACTTATACTAAATACAGCAAATACCAAAAATAATAAAGTAATAATGACAACCACATTTATAAACACAAGCGCAGAGATCCTCAATACAGAAGATTGTACATAATCTTCTAATATAACTTGTAAACCTAATATTGCATGATAAAAAGCAACCACAAAAAAACATATTGATGCAATTAAATCAACAGTTGTTAATTTTAAAAAAGTCAAATCAAGTTCTGAAACAGACTTACATACTACAGAAATAAAACGTAAAAACTTATAAAAAAACCATACAGAAAAAGGTAGCATTACAAACGCTGTAATCCTCTGAGATAACCAATGATAAACCGAGCTGCTCATTATAATCCCCTACCATAAATTTAAAAAAACATTATAAACAATAAAAGAAAATAATAAGGACAAAACCAATACTACAATACCACTAATTTTAACAGCAGACTTAGTTAAACCTAGCCCAAAATCCCACAGTATATGCCTTATACCATTTAAATAATGATAACACAAAACATTTAAGCAAACAAAAATAAATAACTTAAAACTATAAAGTGCAAAATAAGAAGCAGAAAAAAAAACATAAGCTTTATGTACAACTTCAGGGTATATAGCACAAGCAATAAAGGTCCATGCAAGAAGTAATAAGCCAATAAATAATAAAACACCAGTAAACCGATGAGTAATGGATAGTACTGCAGCCATCGGCAACTTATAGACCTGCAGATGAGGAGATAAAGGCCTAATTTTTGACATTAACTTAATATAATAAAAAACCCTAAAACTTTAATAACTTAAATTAAGTAATAATAAAACCTTTAATTACCAAGTAGCTTAATTAAACAAAATAGAAATAAAGACGGCGCAGCACCTTATTTATCAACGTTACTGAGAAATAACATAAAATAAGACAGCCTAAAAGGAGGTAATCCAGCCGCAGGTTCACCTACAGCTACCTTGTTACGACTTCACCCTAGTCACTAACCCAACCTTAAATGGCTGCTTCCTTACGGTTAGCACACCAGCTTCGAGTTAAGCCAATTCCCATGGCGTGACGGGCAGTGTGTACAAGACCCGAGAACGTATTCACCGTGGCATGATGATCCACGATTACTAGCGATTCCGACTTCATGCTCTCGAGTTGCAGAGAACAATCCGAACTGAGACAACTTTTTTGGATTAGCTAAACCTCGCGGTCTCGCAACCTATTGTAGTTGCCATTGTAGCACGTGTGTAGCCCACCCTATAAGGGCCGTGCTGACTTGACATCATCCCCACCTTCCTCCAGTTTATCACTGGCAGTTTCCTTAGAGTGCCCAGCATTACCTGTTGGTAACTAAGGATGAGGGTTGCGCTCGTTGCGGGACTTAACCCAACATCTCACGACACGAGCTGACGACAGCCATGCAGCACCTGTGTAAGGTCCAGCCGAACTGACTCCCTCGGTTAAAAGGGATACGACCTTCATGTCAAAAAGTGGTAAGGTTTTTCGCGTTGCATCGAATTAAACCACATGCTCCACCGCTTGTGCGGGTCCCCGTCAATTCCTTTGAGTTTTAGTCTTGCGACCGTAGTCCCCAGGCGGAGTGCTTAACGCGTTAGCTACAATACAAAGATAAAATCCTCACATTTAGCACTCATCGTTTACAGCGTGGACTACCAGGGTATCTAATCCTGTTTGCTCCCCACGCTTTCGCACCTCAGTGTCAGTATCGAGCCAGATAGCCGCCTTCGCCACCGGTGTTCCTCCTAATATCTACGAATTTCACCTCTACACTAGGAATTCCGCTATCCTCTCTCGACCTCTAGTCTAGCAGTATTAAAAGCAGCTCCAAAGTTGAGCTCTGGTATTTCACTTTTAACTTACTAGTCCACCTACGTGCCCTTTACGCCCAATAATTCCGAACAACGCTTGCCCCCTCCGTATTACCGCGGCTGCTGGCACGGAGTTTGCCGGGACTTTTTCTATAGGTACCGTCATTATCTTCCCTATTAAAAGAGTTTTACAACCCGAAGGCCTTCTTCACTCACGCGGCATAGCTGGATCAGGCTTTCGCCCATTGTCCAATATTCCCCACTGCTGCCTCCCGTAGGAGTCTGGACCGTATCTCAGTTCCAGTGTGGCTGATCGTCCTCTCAGACCAGCTATAGATCATTGCCTTGGTAAGCCATTACCTTACCAACTAGCTAATCTAACGTAGGCTCATCTAATAGCGATAAATCTTTCCCCCGCAGGGATTATACAGTATTACCTATCATTTCTAATAGCTATTCCATACTACTAGGCAGATTCCTACGCATTACTCACCCGTCTGCCACTAACAGATACTTATAACCGAGGCTATAAACAACTGTCCGTTCGACTTGCATGTGTTAAGCTTGCCGCCAGCGTTCGTTCTGAGCCAGGATCAAACTCTCAAGTTTGACAAAACCATAATTACTTATGGCTTGGACTCATGCAAAAAAACAAATATAAAAAACGTAAATGCATGATAAAAAATAAATTAGCTATTATGCATCGCCGCCTTTACTTCTATTCTATAAATATTAAACTATTCAAACAACTTTATTATTACGACACTTAGCCATGGGCTAGATTATCAGTTAATACGACATATATGTCAATATATTTTTTAATATTAATTTCAAATAAAAAATTATGTAAATGTAATCTTGGCTCCATGTTTATTAAATAAATCTACTATTGCAATAAAATCACTTGTTTTTCTAATGTTTTTTATCTCGACAGAACTATTAGACACCATACCTAAAATTAAACTTACTACTGTAACTTTAAAGTCATAACATGCATCTATTAAAATTCCACCAAGTATATTACCAGAGCAACCATGAATAATTAAATTATCAGCTTCTATTTCTACCTTAATCCCACATCTAATTAGACCATTAATAAGATTTTGCAACCTTTTATCAATAAATCTCCTTAATAAACCACTAAACATAGTAATACCATGAGCATAGGCAGAAATAACCATCATAATTAAACACTCATCCAGACTAAAATCTTCACTAATTAAACAATCAACTCCTATTAATATACTACTTTTTACTAACAGATCTGCAATTTCCGCACCAAGAACATTTTGCCTCTTATTGATAAAAAAAATATTTCCTCCCATTTTTATCAAAATCTGATAAAAACTTTTTATCTCATCATTTAATAATACATCCAGTATCACAATCTCTGAGTTTTCTACCATAAGTGCCACAGCTATAACAGCTAATGTACAAAAAAAATCATTCGGTATATATATATCTTTAGAATATAACTCTTGTTGACCACATATATTAACACGCTTTTGAGAAGCAAAACATTCTATAGAGACATTAAAGTGTTTTAACACTGGTATAATTTTATCATAATCTATAGTATTATCAATTATAGTGGTAGTACCACATACATTTAATGCTGCAAATAATAACATAGTTTTTATTTCATTTTTGTTAGTGATATATTCTATAGGCAACATATCCATACAACCAATGAGAGCAATCGGAAATCTATTACCATTTAACATAAATCTTGCCCCCATTAATGATAACGGTTTTATTATTTCACTAACATTCAAATCATAATCTCCATCAAAAAAAGATATAAAAGGACAACTAGATAATCCCCCTATCATCATGTAGATAGATGGATTGTTTAAATACAATGTATTTTTAGGGCAAATAAATCCACCTACCCCTACCCCTTGTACAGTACATACACCATCTTCATATTTAACTTGCACATCAAGTGAATTTAATGCCTTAATAGTAAGTATCACTTCATCATTATACGTAATATGATGAATTTTAGTCATTCCAACTACCTGAGATGCTAATATCAGTGCCGTATGAGATATAAAACTATCTTTAAGTATATTAATATTTCCATTTATCTGGCCTATCTTTTCAGATGTAACCACCATATACAACCCCATTATGGAAGAAATACAATGCTATAGAATATAATGATTGCAAAACTTATCAATGCAAATTTTAACACAGCATTACATGTCTTTAATATCCCAAAATTTTAAATAAAGTCATTTTAATTCCAAATATTGATCATAAGAAATCTAAAAAATAATACACTTTTTTCTAACATAACAATCCTTACTTGTACTTGTGTAATCAACCTACTCTACAATCTTGATTGGCAGCATGCAACATAAGACCCCTTTTTACAACAAATAGGGAAATGATGCCCAATAGAATACTCATCCTAATCTGTAAAGGCTGACAACGATACGATGGCAACTATACAACGTGAAAGTATTTGTTCAGTAATTTATACA
This sequence comes from Ehrlichia ruminantium, assembly GCF_009728835.1. Taxonomy (GTDB): domain Bacteria; phylum Pseudomonadota; class Alphaproteobacteria; order Rickettsiales; family Anaplasmataceae; genus Ehrlichia; species Ehrlichia ruminantium_B. The sequence continues at coordinate 317,662 of NZ_CP033455.1, read as the reverse complement.
TTCAAATATATTATCAGATACATGCTATTTTATAAACATACAACCCAAAAATTCTTACATATTAAATCTCAAATTACAATGTTACCATTCGGGATCTACATACAACAGCAACTATACTTAACCTTAAACAACTTAATTCTCTAATAACAAATACATATTACCAGAACATATCATTCTATAATTATACACAAAAGGCTCTATATTAATATTCCACGGTGATTTGATATATTAATTCTTCATATATAATGCCTTTTCAGACCACAAGATCATTGATACTAATATCTCTAACCCAATTCAGCTTAAAAATTTGCATAAAAATCAAAGGAGTCACAAGAAAACTATTAGGTAATTGAATAGTAATATGATCATCTGGAAGTAATAAATCAATAAAAACCACAGTGTTACCACTGTCTTTCAACAAATTAGACAATTCCTTTATCACTATACTATTTTCAGAACTAACATATACTGTCATACTCTTAATCATTGAAGCAATCTTTCTTTCAAAACTGTATATGTTTTTACCTAATAATCTTACTGAAGAACTATAAAAAGTATTGTCCATTTCAACAATTACGGGTACACCACTATTAAACAAGTCCTTGCTATCTTCTATTACATTACCACTATAAAAGGCTATCTCATGAATATTATGTGGATCAGAAAGAGTCACAAGTGCAAATTTATCCTTATTTGCTGAGCGAACTTTAACACTCGAAACAACACCCGCTATCTTATTATTATAAGCAGACTTATTATCATAGTTAATAAATCCTATGTTTAACCTATCCAAAAGGTCCTTATAGCTCTGCATAGGATGATTGTTAAGATAAAAACCTATGGAAGAAAATTCATTATATAATTTCTCTTCCTTACTCCAATCATCAGTCTCTACTAATTTATAATGATTTTTATCATTAAATAAACTAATTTGATTAAAGTTAGAATTATATCTATTATATTCAATAATATCTAAAAATAAAATTACTGATTCAAAAAGTTGCTTCCTGTTACTATGAATACTATCTAATACTCCAGCTTTAATAATATTTTCCAACATTCTTTTATGGACAGATTTAGTACTGACTCTATCAATAAAATCCCATATGTCCTTATATTTAACATCACTGATCAACTCATGAGCGGCATACTGTCCTACATTCTTCAACGCCCCAAGGGCATATCTAATAGATGATCCCTCAATAACAAAAAACACTTTCGAAGAATTAATATCAGGAGGTAGTATATTAATCCCATGCAATTTTGCCTGATGACAAAACATTTCTAATTTATCTTTATCAGTTATATCAATATTCATTGATGCAGTAAAAAATTCAATAGTATAGTTAGCTTTTAAATAAGCAGTTTGATAACTAATCAATGCATAAGCTGCAGCATGCGATTTATTAAATCCATACCCAGCAAACTTTGCAACTAAATCAAAAATATAACTCGCTTTTTCTTGATCTATCCCATTATTCACAGCTCCATTTATAAAAGTCCTACGCTGGTTATCCATTTCCTCCTTAATTTTTTTACCCATAGCACGTCTTAGCAAGTCTGCTTCACCCAAACTATATCCAGCCATAATTTTAGCAATTTCCATTACTTGCTCTTGATAAATTATTACTCCAAAAGTTTCTTTAAGGACACCTTCAAGAATTGAATGTATATAGTCAGGCTGTTCTAACCCATGTTTACGAGCTATATATACAGGTATATTATCCATAGGACCAGGCCTATATAAAGAGATTAACGCAATAATATCATTTATATTATCAGGCTTTAACTTACTGATTACCTCTCTCATTCCAGAACTTTCAAGCTGGAATACACCAATAGAATCACCACTAGATAACATCTCATATGTTTTTCTATCATCTAAAGGAATAGATAATATATCAACAACATGACCCCTATCATTTACCAATTGACAAATCTGATTTATTACAGTTAGTGTACGTAGCCCTAAAAAATCAAATTTAACTAATCCTGCTTTCTCCGTATATTTCATATTATACTGCGTAATAGGTAAGGAAGCTGTACTATCATAATACAGTGGTACTAGTTCTTCTAATCTCCTATCACATATTACAATACCAGCCGCATGTATTGAAACATGACGATATAGACCTTCAAGTTTCAGTGATATTTCCAATAATTTTGCAACTGTTTCATCATCATCACGTTCTTTTTGTAGATTCTTATCCATTCCTATTGCTTCGGATAAAGTCACTGGCCTAACAGGATTGTAAGGAATCATTTTACAAATTCTATCCACTTGAAAATAAGGAATCTGCATTACTCTACCTACATCTCGTAACACAGCTCGGGCTTGTAATTTACCAAAAGTTATAATATGAGCAACATAACCATATTTTTTTCTTACGTATTCTATCACTAGATCTCTTTTCTCCTGACAGAAGTCAATATCAAAATCAGGCATCGATATACGATCAGGATTTAAGAACCTCTCAAAAATTAAACCAAACTCTATTGGGTCAAGATCAGTAATCTGCAAAGACCAAGCAACAAGAGAACCAGCACCAGATCCTCTACCAGGGCCTACCATTATACCATTCCTTTTACTCCAACAAATAAAATCCGATACTATTAAAAAATATCCAGCATAATCCATAGAAATAATAACATCTAACTCATATCGTAACCTTTCATTATATTTAACCACATCTTCTTCTGTTAGATTTTTCAACTTTAAACGTTTGTCCAATCCTGATAATGCTTGAGTAATTAACTCCTGACTTTCATTTTTACCACTTGAACACGGGAAATGTGGTAGTATAGGCTTCCTTACCTCAGGCATAAAAGAACAACGTTGTGCTATCAATACCGTATTGTAAATTGCTTCTGGAACATCATGAAACAAGTTATACATTTCTTCTGAGGACTTAAAATAATGTTCTGCTGTAAACATCTTTCTATCTTCTTGAGCAATATAATGACCATCTGATATACAAGATAACACATCATATGCTGGAAAATCCTCTTTCTTGATAAACAATACATCATTAGTAGCAACTAATGGCAAATTTTTTTCATATGCAAATTTAATAAGCGCGTTTTCTACAATGCTTTCTTCTTTAACACCATGACGTTGCAACTCAACATAAAGATTATTTTCAAACGCAACTAACAACTTATCAACAATACCACGATTTATAACATCATGTAATAAAAGCTGAGCTAATAATCCTTCATACCCTCCTGTTAAAACAATAATACCATCTTTTAGTTCAATCAACTTATTGAAATCAACTCGATTGAATTTACTTGATTGATTCTCTTTAAATGAACTGCTAACAATATCAATGATATTTCTATATCCAACTTGATCTTTAGCTAATAATACTAACTCTCCAATGCTATTGCCATGATAGTGCATCATGATATTACAACCTATAATAGGCTGCACCCCAGCATTAGCAGCATAATCAGAAAATTCTAAAGATCCAAATAAATTTCCAGAATCCGTTAATGCAACTGCAGGCATATTATACTGGACACACAAACTGACTAAAGCATCTATTTTAATCATTCCACGAAGTAATGAATAATCACTATGAGATCTAAGATGAACAAATATCTGATTCATAATTACCAACCAAAAAAAGGAATGTTAACAACCCAGATGATGAATACATATAAAAATCAGTTCCTCACATATTAAGAAATAAACAACTCATCACTTCTTCAATATACAAAAACGTACCTATATAGTCATGAATTATAAGTAGACATACAATAATAATCTTACACTACAAGATCAACAATCAAGACTATAATTATATAAATTAAGTATCAGACTGACAAACTTACAATGATATTCATCGAAATAAAAATTTAGGAATTAAATTCACAACTTGCAAATATAAAAATCACTCAATAAAACTTATATCATATAAACTAACTACTATACAATATTAAGTATATTACAAGATGTAGCATCTATAAATTACCACTCACTCACAGTAAGTGATGTTGCAGATAAACTATCTATGAGACTTGCTATAATGTGTTTATATTAGATTATTAACCTCATCTACATCAAAAATATTATAAAAACATCTACAGGATATAAAAGCGTAATTATATAGTGTACTTTCTTGGCCAACAAATTCCGCTAAAACACTATTGTTTACCTGTAAGTATGTCACTTAATGACTTATTATAACTCACACTACTAGCTTTATTGGCAACATGACTGCAACGTGTACTATCGACAAGAGCATTAATAGCTTCCTGTAGCATTATTTCTTCATATTATATACATAAATATATCCCCTAATTTATATAAACACGCAAAATTGCTTTTACAGCTCAATTAGAAAAATACTACATATATAGAATGAAACATATAACTAGTAATATAGTCTACTCTATAAGACTTTTGAACTATTTTCAACAAGGAAAGATTTTGAAGACTGTATTAAATTATTTACCTATAGTCCACTAAACTTTAACTAACTCTTTATACTTACTTTGAGAAGAATTACAAATATATCAATTGACTATAACCATTTAAGCACACTTAAGTTATTAGCTATGAATGTAAATTACTAACACTTGAACATATCAAAAATTTTTAATATGCATCTTATATTTGAATTATCCAAATTTTACTTTTACGTTAATAATATCTATTACAAACAGATTAGACAACACACACACAAATCTAATGTGATAGATTTATCACTCACTTTCAAAACACAAAAATTATAAATTTATAGTTACATGTTTATAACATACAGTCTTATCATCAATACAGTTAAGACAAATTTTATGTCTACTAACATATCGATTACAACAGCTTAGCAAATACAAGTTTACATAACATAAATCTAATATGATAGACTTATCACTCACTTTCAAAACACAAAAATTATAAATTTATAGTTACATGTTTATAACATACAGTCTTACCATCAATACAGTTAAGACAAATTTTATGTCTACTAACATGTCGATTACAACAGCTTAGCAAATACAAGTTTACATAACATAAATCTAATATGATAGACTTATCACTCACTTTCAAAACACAAAAATTATAAATTTATAGTTACATGTTTATAACATACAGTCTTACCATCAATACAGTTAAGATAAACTTCATGCTTACCAAAAAAATCAATACAAGTTCTACTTTTTCACTATACCAAAATGTCGACTAATTTTTTCCAGATATTTTTTAAACTATTTCGTCGAAATATAAAACACAACACTTAGCCCAAATTAAGCTAAAATGACCCCAATATTATCATAATGTCCATTACATTATTAAAATAAAACTATAGAGAACATAACATCAACATTATATAACCATTAGGATCCTCAAAATAGAAATAACATATATAGATTTTAAAACATAAAACTAACAGACATCATGAAGAAAGATCAATTACAAAAATTCAATCCCATACAATAAGTATCGTAAACAACACTAAGCGTGACTATAGACTAAATAATAGTTAACAGAGTACCCTTGTACATACAATATAACTTAGATATATAGATAACTTACTAATTACAATAAAATTACATAAATATAGTTTTCAATTTCACCTCTAACACAGATTCTTACCTATATACGGCAGGTAGTGCAAATAGATCATGCAATATCACGTTAACTAAATAATTACCATATAGACATGCAATACCAGATAAGCAAAATCAGTACCAAACTACAATAATAACACTATGGTCTGCATATTTTTATTACAGTAAGTAATGCTATGGCATAACAACTGATATAAAAAATAATGTTAACAACAGAAATATAGAAAATATAAATATCACTCTTGGAATTTGCATTAATCATTAAATAATACCAGCAATCAAGATATTGCTACAACCAAGAAAAACTGATGAATATTTTCTTCCCAGTGCAATAATAAAGTAATTATTCATTAATGATCTGGTGATTACTAATATTAGTATTCCAAGCGTTATGCCCAAATACAAAATAAAATCAATTATTGAATTAAGCACAAATTACTTTAATATAAACCTAACAAAATATACAGTTTGACTATCTACAATAAATTTAACTACCTATACAATAAATCACTAAAAAATAATAACACTACAAGTTTACGATATTGTATCCTTTATACAATTACACTCCCCTTTACCAGCTCTACAACTTGGAGTTAAATCAGAAAAAAACGTAACAATTGCATCCTTACTAGCTACTAGAGAATAAGTAATACCATTATACTCATAAAGACAGAACTTATTTGTCGTAAGATTAATACTTTGGGATAATCCTTTATACGCTTTTGTAGCATATATTATAATATCATCAGCATGTGATAAATCATACCCTTTCCTATTATCAATAATAAGCCGATTACTATAAGGATTTTTAAATATAATACCAACTGTAAAAATTTTATCACTAACTTCGTCACTAGGGTGATAATATCTACCAGCCCAACCATTTTGCTGAGCCTGTATATAACGACCAAAGAAATGCATCCCTGCTAATCTGTTTTTTCTAGGTTCACCACACATTATGTGAGTAAAACCACGCCTCCTGAACCATAGCCTTGCTAATTCTCGTTTAAACGTCTCAAGATCAGCATTTGGACTAAAAACTTGATGATCTAATTCCGTATAAATCTTATCAATATATTCTTTATATTTAACATCATCTAACATATGTCTAAACCCTTCTATTTTAGGTTTGTCACCCCAACTACCACACAAGTCAAGTACAGCCTGATCAAACTTGTTTAGTTCAGGCATAATTGGTAAATCACACTTACTTTCTTGTGTAGGTTTAAAAAAGAAATTAAATCCAGAAACACTATCAACACACTCACGAGTACTATCATGAGCTGTAACAGCCATCAAATTTAACGGTACTAATAAAATATAAAGATAAGAAATATATTTATAAAAACTCATAAATTTTGCTCCATATAATAAAAAATATTTTTATGTATACATTATATACTAATATTAGCATAATATTAATATATTATCATTATATTAATAAAATAAGTTTAGTAAATAAATTAAATTTTACTAATTTATTAAAATTATATCTTTAATATAGTAATGTACTATACACAAAGCTTTAATAAGCTAAACAACATAGGGAAACTTCCCACAATACAATATAAATGTTATAATAACCAAACAGCACAAACCACAAATAATATGGATATAATTCAAAAGATAAAAAATAAAGTTACATCAACACTAAATGTCTTAAGTCTTGAAATAATCGATGAATCTATAAAGCACACAGGACATAACTTTCATTCTATATCTAACATTTCACATATTAAAATCATACTAGTATCAGATGACTTTACAGGCATGATCAAGATTAACAGACAAAGGCTACTCCATAAGATCTTATACTCAGAAATAAAACTCATACATTCAATTTCATTTCACTTATATACACATAAAGAATATAACAGCTACACTTAGGAAAATCTTTAATCACAGTAGATTTTATATAATCACAAGCAATAGCAAGTGCACTAATTCTTATAAAATTAATTATAAGTAACCTGGCTTCTAATATTTACAGCTAACTTGTAAAGAACTAACATAATAAAAACCAAACATTTACTATTTAACACAACCAATATAATAAATACTCCACGTATATAAAAGGATATAACAACTTACATTAAATAAACCTGACACAAATAAAATTAAAACTAATAAAAAAATACGTAAAGTGTTATTAATATTGACTAGGTTGATAACAGAATAAACACATAAACTTATTCAATACTTTATCATACTTTCAATCACACATATTATAAGTTTCGCATCCTAAACTATAAAATATCATAAGCGCAGCAAAGCTTGCAATCATATATTATATAATATTTCATTTATACATCTTAAGTAGCTTTAATATACTGGTACCTAGTATGAATTCTATCCACATCTTCTCTCAAAATTTCATCAACATAGGAATATTGTTCAGGCCTTCAATAACCCAACCTAAATACTAATTGATTATACATCCCTTACATATCTAATGTAAAAAGTATCACACCACACTTAGATATATATTTACAAACATTATTTTACGGATATAACTCTATAACACTCCACTCATGTGTATCATTAGGTATAGTGTACTGGTACCTAGTATGAATTCTATCCACATCTTCTCTCAAAATTTCATCAACATAGGAATATTGTTCAGACCTTCAATAACTCAACCTAAATACTAATTGATTATACATCCCTTACATATCTAATGTAAAAAGTATCACACCACACTTAGATATATATTTACAAACATTACTTTATGGATATAACTCTACAACACTCCACTCATGTGCATCATTAGGTCTAGTGTACTGGTACCTAGTATGAATTCTATCTACACCTTCCTGCCAAAACTCCATCAACATAGGAATAACTCTGAGACCAATCCAATAACTTGGCCGAGGTATTGGTTTACCCATGAACTCTACTTCCATTTTTTTCATGCTTGTAATAAACTCTTCTCTATCTTCCAAAATACTAGATTGTTTAGAACAACAAGCACTTATTTGGCTACCACGTAATCTAGTGGCATAATATTTATCTGAATCTTCAGGTAATAAAGCTTCTATTACACCTTCAACTCTAACCTGCTTAGAAATATGCCTCCAATCAAACACTAGAGAAACAAAAGGATTCTCACTGATATCTTTTCCCTTACGACTATTCATATTTGTAAAAAATACAAACCCTCGATCACTATGTTGTTTTAATAATACAACCCGTGCTGAAGGTTTAAGATTCTTACCACATGTAGCAAGTACCATTGCAGTAGGCTCCTTACAATGAACCTTGAGTACTTCTTTATACCACAGATTAAAAAAATCGATAGGGTTCTTCTCAATCATAAATTTTTCAGACTTACTAATACTGCCATATAATATCTATACTACTCAACAACAATAACAAATACTATTACTTTATCTTTAATTATAAACTAATTATCTCAAAATATTCAAACACAAATATAGTCTTATACTCTCAAAAACACACATTTCTACAATATTTATCCCATATAAAATAAATAGTTACACATTATTAACATTAATGATACTATGCTAGTATAAGAATTACCAATTCATGTACATACTGACACTTACTTTGTCTTGAGATTACCTAGATACAAGCACATAGCTATTATAATACTTATTCCATATACTTGATAGATCTATATATAAAAATATATCACAAACCTCAAGTAGGTAACAAATATATTACATTTAATTAGCTTTATCACTCAGAACTATTTGACAAAATTCATCTATCTTACCCAAATTATCTGCTAAAATCCTTTGAGCATCTTTTTGAACATTTCCAATATTTACTGGTGATGCATCACTAAAATCATGCGTAGCATACTTTATATCACCTGACATTCTAAAATACTTATCACTTGCTTTAATGAGCCTTTCCATTTTATAGTCTACAGCATCTAACCCAGCATCAACTATAACAAAAATGATCTTAGATCCCCAATATAACAATGAATTTTGTACATGTGAAAAATCCATATTAATGGTACCACATCCAACAGATAAACAATATACCGTTTCACCAGGATATAATACCTGTGCTGCAGCATAGGCCTCTATTATAGGATTATTAGAAACAAGAGAACTATCAATCAATAATTCTTTCTTATTATTTACTACCAATTCATAAGGCGTAAAATAAGTAGGAGCACCTACAGCAGCTCTTGCAACATCACGCACTTTTACACTTCGATATTTTTCTATCCAACTTCTAAACATTACAGTTCGATTTGAATACAAATCATAACTTGGTACCATAAAATTCAGCATTAAATCATTCATCGTAGTATCACCAAATACTTCCTGTAAAGTTGCATTTAAATTTTCATCAGAATACATTGGACCAGCAACCACTGATATAACTTTTCTTGTAATTGAATTACTAAAAATTCTACCAGAACTATGTAACAATATATCTAATACATCAGATACACTATATTTATGCATCCCATTATTATTCTTAAGACATAACGCAGCACCTATAAGACTACCTACTGAACTACCAGCTATTAAATCAAATATATCAGCAATCGGCTTATTAATTTTCTTTTGTATTGCTTGTAGTATAGTTGCGGCAACTATTCCTCTAACTCCACCACCATCTATTGATAATATATACCTAGCCATAAAAATACACTCTTATGTTTATAAATATACTATTAATATTATATTAAAGACAAAAATGCACAAAACACTTTATTAAGATTTTTGTCATGGACAACTTGATTATTATGAATTTATTAACCTAAAAATATAACTTATTAAGTAAAATTAACAAAAACATACACACCAATAATAATACTATCCCTTACATAAATCTCTGATCATTAGTTAACTTATACACCTAACTGTCCATACTTACTCTTATAATAATATACAATTCACACATATAGGGTACACTAGATAAACTTCCATAAAAAACATATATATCGCGAAAACATTAGTCCTGAATAAAAATGGAATTACATACCATATTCATCAATAAGTATATGTTAACAATCTATACAATACATCTTGATAACGTTTTATAACTTATAAGTATTAGTTATATACAATTAATAACAATCCAATATCAAAGAGAAGATTCACTACCTATTCATCGATATTACACAAAAATTTATTCTAACTTGATAAAACATCATATTTAGGCAATTATGCCTGAATTTACCCTTCTCAACTATCATTACAACACATTAAACATCACTGTTATTTCTAGTAATTTATAAAACAATACATCTTCAACTAAACATATTAAATATCACCTGACTTATCTATGAATAATAAATTCACTAAACCTTAGTAACACCATGACAAAATACACATTCCCTAATTTGATAAAACATCATAGTGAAGCAGTTATGCTTGAATTTACCCTTCTCAACTATTATCACAACACATTAAACATCACTATTATTTCTAGTAATTTATAAAACAATACATCTTCAACTAAACATATTAAATATCACCTGACTTATCTATGAATAATAAATTCACTAAACCTTAGTAACACCATGACAAATACACATTCCCTAATTTGATAAAACATCATAGTGAAGCAATTATGCCCGAATTTACCCTTCTCAACTATTATCACAACACATTAAACATCACTATTATTTCTAGTAATTTATAAAACAATACATCTTCAACTAAACATATTAAATATCACCTGACTTATCTATGAATAATAAATTCACTAAACCTTAGTAACACCATGACAAAATACACATTCCCTAATTTGATAAAACATCATAGTGAAGCAATTATGCCCGAATTTACCCTTTCTCAACTATCATCACAACACATTAAATATCACTGTTATTTCTAGTAATTTATAAAACAATACACTCTTACCTAACACACCAAAAATTATCTGATTTCTTCATGAATAAAAAAACCCACTACATCCTAGTAACATTATGACAAAAATACACACTTTTAACCTGATACAACATCATAGTAAGGAAAACACACTTAGATTTACATATTCTCAATTAACACATTAAATATTATTGTCATTTCTAATAATTTACAAGATAATACACCCACAACTAACATATAAAAAATCATATGACAAACCCTCTATGGGGAGGAAGATTTACTACATCCTCCAGCGATATTATGAAAAAAATCAACGAATCAATATCATTCGATAAAGCATTATATGAAGAAGACATCCTTGGATCAATTGCACATTGTAAGATGCTAGTAAATCAAAAAATCATTAGTAAATATGAAGGGCAGCTCATTATTCATGGACTAGAGGTCATACAAAAACAAATCGCTTCTGGTGATTTCAAATTCAGCACAGATTTAGAAGATATACATATGAATATAGAGTATAACCTAAAAAAAATGATAGGCAATATTGCTGGAAAATTGCATACTGCAAGATCTCGAAATGATCAAGTTGCAACAGATCTTAAGTTATGGATTAGAAAATCAATAAAAAAATTAAAACAACAACTATATGAACTACAACTAACTTTATTAAAAATAGCTGAAACTCACTATGATACAATTATGCCAGGTTTTACACACTTACAAATTGCCCAACCAGTAACATTAGGCCATCATCTTATGGCATATTTTGAAATGTTCAAAAGGGATTATTCACGGTGGGACGACCTATATAGACGTATGAACCAATGTCCAGCAGGATCTGCAGCATTAGCAGGTACGTCTTTCCCAATAGATCGTCATTTTATTGCTCAGGAGTTAGGATTCGATAGTCCAACTGAAAATTCCATCGATGCAGTTTCAGATAGAGATTATGCTATAGAATTTTTATCTAATGCTTCAATATGTATAATGCACTTGTCAAGACTGGCAGAAGAAATTATTTTATGGTGCAGTTACAATTTTAAGTTTATCACACTCTCTGACAACATCACAACTGGCAGTTCAATAATGCCACAGAAAAAAAACCCAGACGCTGCAGAATTAATCAGGGGGAAAACTGGTAGAATCTTTGCATCACTTAATCATGTATTAGTCGTAATGAAAGGTCTACCACTAGCATATAGTAAAGACATGCAAGAAGACAAAGAGCCTATATTTGATGCGGCAGAAAACCTAATACTATGTATAGAAGCAATGAATAGTATGCTACAAAACATTACAATAAATAGTAAAAACATGTTAGAAGCTGCAGAAGACAATTATTCAACAGCAACAGACTTAGCAGACTGGTTAGTAAAACATTTAAATTTATCGTTTAGAGAGTCCCATGAAATCACTGGGCAAATAGTAAAACTAGCAGAACAAAATCAATGCAAAATACATGAACTAACATTAACACAAATGCAAACAATAGTGCCATCTATTACTGAAGATATATTTTTAGTTCTATCAGTAAAGAATTCTGTAACCAGTAGAACTAGCTACGGAGGTACTGCTCCAGTCAATGTTCTAAAAGCAGTAGAAAATGGTAAGTTATATTTAGAGAAGATAAATGATAAAACATAAGCCCTAGCTTATGAGTATACTTTTAATGGCAGCATTATTATTCATAAAATAATCTATCTAAACACTACTCCTCTCCTTTCTCCTAATAAAACAAGTAAAATACAATAGTAATTAAGTTAAAAATTATACATAATAACTCATTATACAATACTACTAAATAACTTATTGTATATCTGATAAACATACAGCTATTAATACGAATTACAGACCATAATCTCACATTACAGGCAATAACTTATTACACAACACTATTAAAAACTAGTTCATATTTCAAAATACATAGTTTATTAATAAAAAGTATAAATTCTTTTACTTATATACACATAACTTAATTGACATAAGAATCAAATCCAATAGTGATATTTTAAGAACATTTATTCAGTTATTACTCACCATATGTATTTATACCATAATGCCATATTAGTTTTGGTAATATTAAAAATGCTCAATATCTTACAAAATATTTTTTATTCATAATATAACAACACATTTAAAAAATAAACTTTGCAAGTTTACAAGAACTAGCAAAATTTATAGATTAAAATTATACATCATAAATAAAAAATTTTCTATATAAGCTAGAATCTAATACTTTACATTAACTATAGAATTATGACTTACAATCCTTTCAAAATAAACTTCTAATACAAGTATTATAATGTCAAGCAACTTATCAAGAAGCTATAACTAAACATGTACTTAAAAAAAGCTTATATTTACTAAGTTGTATATGTTCAAATCAAAACATTATTATACATCACAAAACCTATAACTTAACAACACCTATAATAACACTACAACATAAATGTAACAATGCTAAACCATAACCAACTTTTAAATCATAATCCACTGATAATTATTTGATTACTTACCTTACACCTAATTTCAGCAATAAAGTCATACATAAATACTGAACTTTAAATAACATTATCTTGAAATATCTTATAAGTAAATAGCACATGTATACAAAATAACTTAAATAAAAGCTCATAAATTTCCGTATACTAAGAGATATATAGAACTTAAACCCTATTATAAATTAGTAAACAATCTGTATAGAACCTAAACATATAGTTATTAAAAGTTACTACTCCTAAAATACAAAACTTAGTCATAATAAATTAACGTACAACTACTTATATCCGTAATGAATACAACACAAAAATGTTTCTAAAAATAGCTTATGGTAAAACATAGAGACCCATCACAGGCCATCACCAAAACCTAAAAATATAAACAGGATGATAATTTATTATACCATGACATAGGAAAACATATATTAGATCATATAGATGCATTATTATTCCATTAGATAACACTAGTTTAAATATTACACAGTAACACACTACTTCCCAGCAAATATAACCCTATAATTTCTCATAACAACTTTCACTTTTTAGCCATAAGTAATATATGTATCACACTGTGATCCTCTTCAGAAACACTATGCACACAATGATTTTTTATATTATCTACAACATTAGCAAGCAGTATTCCATTTAAATGATCCATTTCATGTTGTATACATCTAGATAACCATCCATATACCCTTATTATACACTTATTTCCAAATAAATCCGTATACCTAAAATCCATGTGCTTTGGTCTTGTAATATTAATCAACCCATAGGATTTTGCTGATGAACACCCTTCAAACAAATCAACAGTTTCAGCAGAAAAGCTTAAGATTTCAGGATTTATACATACCATATTTTTGCCATGTAAGGAATGATGTCCAGATAACACTTTAATATCTTGTGTCATATCAAATAACCCACTAAACATATTAATAACAAACATCCTTTTATGACTACCAAGTTGCACTGCAGATAATCCTACAGTTTTACTACTTTCCATAACTTTCATCATATCATCAGCTAGTGCTATAACATCTTGATCTATTTTCTCAATAGGATGAGATATAGCATGTAAATTTCGCAAATCTTGAACATTATCAACGGATAAGATATTCATAATTATATTCCTCTCAACTTTTAGTATAAGCAATTTACAGTATAATTCTATACATTTCATTATCTTAACAGTTGTTATACGTATTTAATCAGTTATACAAGTAGGATTTTATAAGAAATTGACATAATAAAAGTACAAGCATATAAACTAATCATTAAATATTATGTCCTACAGCGTATGTTTACTAATGCACTGTTTTGTATTCCACCAGAAATTGCTCACAAGATGACAATTTTTGCATTAAAAAATAATTTTATTCCAATAAAAAAAGTTGACCTACCAAGATCGCTTAATATTTCACTTTTTAACAAATCTCTTAAGACACCAATAGGAGTAGCAGCTGGCTTTGATAAAAATGCTGAAGTAATTAAACCTTTGCTATTAACTGGTTTTAGTTTTGTTGAAGTAGGTACTGTAACAAGATATCCACAAAAAGGAAACAAGAAACCACGTGTATTTAGATTAATAAAAGAAGAAGCACTTATCAATAGTTTAGGTTTTAACAATAAAGGCATAGATTTTGTAATAAAAAAAGTAAATGACGCAGAACTTAATCACTGTATGTTTGGTATTAATATAGGGTTTAACAAAACATCACCTAATCCTATACAAGACTATTTCGAATTAGTAAAAAAAATATATGGCCTTAGTAACTACATAACATTGAATATATCATCCCCTAACACTCCTGGATTACGGGATTTTCAAAAACAAGAGTTACTATCAGAATTACTAACAGCAATATCACAAGTAAGAAAACTCACAGATTATGCAGAATCTGTACCAATTATGTTAAAAATCTCCCCAGATATCAGTGATAATGAAAAACAAGATCTTGTAGATCTATCAATAAAACATAAAGTTTCTGGTTTGATTATAAGTAATACCTCAGTTCAACATCAAAAATTACTAGGCAACTCACATGCAAATACACAAGGAGGATTAAGTGGTAAGCCGATATTTGACTTATCAACTCAAGTTTTATCTGAAATATACAAAATTAGCCAACAAAAACTCATACTAATAGGCTGTGGAGGAGTAAGCAGTGGGTACCATGCATATGAAAAAATAAAAGCTGGAGCATCATTAATACAGCTATACACAGCTATAGTATATAATGGATTTAATATAGCAAATAAAATCAGCCTCGAATTAGCAGAACTATTATCTGCAGATGGGTTTCCAACAGTAAGCCATGCGATAGGATATAACAATTGACGTAGAAAACAATGTTAATAATAGATATAGGAAATACAAATATTAAATTTGGAATTTGCATTAATAATAAAATAATACAAACAATCAGAATATCGTCACAACCCAGAAAAACAGCTGATGAATATTTTGTTTTCTTTAGTTCAATGGTAAACCAATTACACATTGATGATTTTACAATTACTAGCATTATCATTTCAAGCGTTGTTCCAAGTATAACAAAGCCAATTATTGAATTAAGTACAAATTACTTTAATATAAATCCCATTATCATAAATAACTACCACGCAGATATTTGTAATATTAAGATAGATTTAAATGATAAATTATTAGGATCTGACAGATTAGCAAGTATCATAGGAGCAGTTACTCTATATCCAAATAAAAATTTATTAGTAATAAGTATGGGCACTGCAACAGTATTCAATTTAATAAGTAAAGAGAGATCCATCTATGGACAAGTTATAGCTCCTGGGGTACATATTATGGCACAAAGTATGAGACAACACACAGCATTGTTGCCAGAAATATCTCAAATTAAAGTCAATAAAGTAGTACATAACACATTGTTTTACGCTATAGAAGCAGGCGTATACTGGGGATATATTGCTATGGTTGAAGGGATTGTAAAACAGATATTACATGAAGAAAAGAAAGATTTATACACAATAGCAACAGGTGGAAATGCAACTTTATTCAGTGATCATAAAAATGTTATTAAGAACATCGATGCAGACTTAACCACAAAAGGTATGATACACTTATACAACATACTATCCCACAAATAGCTCATAAGCATCTTATGAGATTTCTTATGTTACCACAACAATTGTATTCTTACTGTAAAAAATACATATGTGATGCGTCCTCATTTATTACAAAAAACATTCGTAATGTTGGTTTATCTTTATCTTCACACGGCATATTACATAACACTATGGTAGATCGATAACCAAAGTATTCATATTTTACTAATCAATTAATAAACGCATAAACATAGACATATGTTTATGCAATATTACAAGATTATACTAAACTTATATACTCATAAATTCATCATAGGTAAAAATATTACGCAAAATACAACAGTATATATACAAGTATGCTGAAAAACATACACATTACATTATAGCAAATTACAAATTATATTACCCAGCTTTCATTACAGATTCTCAGATAGATTATATATCTAATAAATATTATCAAATTACACTAAACCTACATATTTACAGATCAACTATACTAAACAATACTATTAAAGTATCACAGATTCATACAAATACACTGGACAACATACACATTACATTATAGAAAATCATAAATTATAATTACCTAGCTTTCATCACAGACTCTCAGACAGATTATATATCTAATAAATATTGTCAAATTATACTAAACCTACATATTTACAGTTCACTCATATTAAAAAATATTATTAAAGTATTACAGATTTACACAAATACATTGGACAACATACACATTACATTATAGCAAATCATAAATTATAATTACCTAGCTTTCATGACAGACTCTCAGACAGATTATATATCTAATAAATATTGTCAAATTACATTAAACCTACATATTTACAGATCAACTATACTAAACAATACTATTAAAGTATTACAGATTTATACAAATACACTGGACAACATACACATTACATTATAGTAAATCATAAATTATAATTACTCAGCTTTCATTACAGACTCTCAGACAGATTATATATCTAATAAATATTATCAAATTACACTAACTCCATATATTCACAATTTTGCTATAGTTAAAAACACTGTTAAGAGGAACAAACTATCATATAAACATATATTAAGTGCATAGCTTAATCCATTAATATTCTGTAACATATTAATTTGTATAAAATACATATAAAGCTATACTTCAAATATATTTGAGCACATACCCTACCTATTTATAATCAGCATATCTGTTATATATAATAAGACATATAAAAAAGCATTTTTTCAATAAAATTATATGATAAATATCTAATATTCTCTAGTTTACTCAGGTGTAGTAATATTTTTTTCAGTAGTGTACATTACTTCAAAACGTGATATGGTCATTAATACACATAATCAATTACACCAAAATCAATCTTTGACTTGGTTATGATATCTTTCTCAAATAATTGATCCACATTATTTATCCATAAAAAATATAACTGTCTCCAGATAGTATCAAAAATAAGACATTGATTATCTAAACCACTATATAGTGATAAAAAAAACTCAAGTTATAAAAATATAGCAACATTACGAAATTTATAACATACTTGATCACATACTAAAAACGATGTGTATAGCAGTTTTAATCAACTTCTTTATACAAAGTACATGAAGACTATACCAAAGACCCTACTAAAAAAACTAATCTCCACTATATCTAATAACAAACTATATAATCATTAACTTATAAGGAAACCATAACATACGACAAACTTTTGATTTATCCTATAAATCATATTTCAACATAATTAAGATAATGCACTAACATTAGAACAATTACATTTAATAGGTATTTTTGTAGATATTTTTTGAATTTTTTCAGCTACATTTTTACTTACACCTGACAATATACGGGATAAAGTTGTATCATCAAGATAACTTACGATTAATAATAACGAATCCATATCCGATAATTCAAATATTTTAATAGCTAACTCTATTGGCATATTTTTATATATTGCTGATATACCACGTATCTTCTGTAAGTTATCTTGTATATCAAGATTAAGCAATGCCACTATTTCTTGTTTTACTTTCTCTAGATATAAGACCTGGTCTTGATTATGCTGTTCAATTGCCTTCAACCTTAACTCTTTATCTTCTAATTCTTTTCTTTGCTCTAATAAATTATAATATGACTTTTCTAAATCTACTACAGAAACTGACCCACTATTTACTTGTAACAACTGTACTTTCTTAGCTAAGTTACCCAATAAAATATTATTACGCTGATCCTGTACAAATTCAGCATTATCTAGTACATGAAACCTTGCAACTTTACTATTATCAGCATAATAAAAATATGGAAACAAAATGCCAATAACACAAAATACTAATATTACATTAACAATATAAACTACTTGCATATTACAATTTAAATATTTATAATCTCATTAAAATTCATTATGTATGATAAGGTACCGTATTAATTTCGCAATAAGTAATTATTGTACCTTACATTAATATTGTTATACAAGTAAAGACATTTTAGTAAGTATTAAAAGGTGAGGCTATTTTTTATTTTATTTGTATTGTGGTTAGCACTATCAGGATACTTTGATCTATTTTTTATAGGCTTAGGTATTGCAAGTACTATATTTGCAGTATTTATCACAAAAAGACTAGAAAATGCTATACCAGATGATAGCAGCTACACCTATAGAACAAAAACAAGAAAACTTAGCTGTACACCCTTGTATTTTATACGCTACTGCTTTTGGATTATATTACAAGTAGCATTATCTAACTTACATATAATCAAAAAGGTATGGAATTTTAAAACAATTATTGGCCCACCAATTTTTAGGTTAGTACAAACCAAACAAAAAAGTGCTATCAGTGTATCACTACTTGCAAATTCTATTACATTAACTCCTGGTACAGTAAGTGTTAACGTGTCAGAACTTAATGCACCATATGAGATTAGGGTTTTAGCTATAGATGAAGAATCTATGTCTGGTGTTACAGATATCGACAATAAAGTTAGTCAGGTATTTGTTGATGATTAAATTATACACACTTGACTAATAAATACAGCTTTCCTCAGTTCACTACAGAACATACGTACTGATTCGTCATTTGCTTACGTAATTGTATTTTCTTAGTAAAATTATCTAAGTTCTCGATAAATCCAGTATCATCAATGTACAGAAAATGATATTTTATAAAACTTGATTACATCAAGATGTATATAATAATATTCAGTACTATTTATATACATAACTTAATTAACAAAAAAAACCTTTTTCCTACGTTTCAATATAAACATCTCTACCTTTATACCCTAACAAAAATAATTTGGACTGCCACCATACACTCTCATTTTATATAATGATCCAAGTATTACCTAAACCTTATATTACATTTATTAATGATCACTTACTACCAGAATAAAGTAAAATCTTTCATTAAATGAAATTTCACAAGATATCCTCTACTTACAAGCATAATCATGAACAACACTTTCATAAGCAAGGGAATCCACAACCACACCTTGAACATTATTATCAACACGTTGTGTGTTTATTGCACCAGAATTACCTTCTTGCTTACTGAACTCAAGCGCAATCAGACGTTTTAGTTCTGAGACTTCAAACGTCCAAAACTTGCTTGATAATAAAGAAACCTCACAATCACTACATTTATCACTTAATTTAAAGTCTTTTCCTTTTTTAACACAAAACCTACAACTAAAAGCTAACAGATACTTAACCTTAAGGTGACAATCAATAAATACATTTCTAATATTATTTAACTTTAACCAAAAAGCATTACCAACCTTACAAGCAATATATAAATATATTCCATCCGAACTAAATATAGAACCTGTAAATGCATCACTTTTTATTACTATTTCAGTATTTTGACCAGTAATGTCCCCAGCAACGTTATTTCCATACATCTCAATATTACCATTAGTACATGATACACTAGCAAATTTAGCTACATCACCTCGAACAATAATCCCATTGTTACTGGATTTATACAAGCTATTACATACAACATGCCCAGAAACTGATCCATTAACCTCCACTAAACCATCATTTGATATGATACAACCCTGAACATTGCCATAAACCTTAATACTTTGACAATTTATTTGAAATCCTTTTGGAATATTACCCATTATAACGATTTCTTTACACAACATTGCCCGCAACGTAGCATCATTAGGTATAGATTTAAAATGCTCTTCAGAAAATATCACTCGACCTTGTACTGAAAACAATGTTAAATCTTCTTCCACAATACATTCAGTATCAAATACACTAAATAAGTTCCTTAATTTCTCAACCAATTCTTCATTTACACCAGACATATATTTTCTAGTTTCACATCTTATATTGTCTTGACCCATAGCAAAAAACACATCCTCCAACTTTCCTTTATGGATTAAACTATGAATAGGCTTCACTTTAGAATTTATCCAATCCAGACTATGTAAGCCTTCAATATACAAACTTGAAATCTCAGGGTCAGGAACTGAAAGAATAGTTTTATAGTACTTACAACAGGGCTTTATATCATTTATAATAGTTGCTTCACATTTCTCAAAATCTGAAGACTTAATTATACATAACATTATCCAATTGAAAAGCATATACTTACTTTCTGAACGCAAGCGTTCAGTCAGACCACCAATACCATAGACCGTATTACATAGCTGTCCGAACAAATCCTTGATAAACGCCTTCAATTCTTCAGGTGTCAAAATTTGACGTTTGTAAGAAACATCACTTGACATCTTAAATATAGAAGAATTCTTTCCAGAACGTTTTGATGAAACGTTACGTACACCTAATAAAGATTTATTTACTAAGTTGCACAAACTACCATCAACAACTACCGAATCCTGAGAATCATCCAAGCTAGAAACTGATGAAGAAAGACTAGTACATTTACTACTTACCGATGAAAATGATGATAGCCGTTTTACTGTTCTTGTGAAGACAAAATTTTGATCAGCAAATGAACCTGTATTTTTTGATTTAGCATCTGACTTTCCACTCCCAGCAACACTTTTCATAGATAACTTGCCATTATTCATACCACTTGTTGAAGGCATATTTTTACTATCATCACAATCTCCATAAGGCGATACTCTTGATCCTAAATTTGATTTCACATTTATACTATCAGCAACACCCATCCCAAGAGCACTATGACCAGATAATTTGGACGATGGATTATTTGCCTTATAATTTGGTAGAGTATTACTACGACAAAACTCTCCACGATCAAAACAAGTGTCCTTACTTGAAATTCCAGATACCCCATACAGAGATGAATCCTTTTTCATAATATTTGACATATCTTGTAAAGATACATTACCTATACTTTCAGATGATTGTACACTTTGACTAGCACATTTGTCTTCTTCTTCTAAAATATGAGGTATATTAGCACTACAATCTATTTTCTTCTGTATATTATTTAATACATAATCTACAAACATTTGTAATAAATATACTATTTTAACATTTCCAGAATCATCATACCTAATAAATAGGCCATTCCTATCCCTGACCACAATATCACAAAGTTTACTACTCAAACTAGATTCAACCTCAGATAGTTCTATACTAGGGAATATTTCAAGTAATTTATCCTGACCTATTTCTGCAACCAATATTTTAATCAACTGCTCTTTACTACCAACATCAGAAATCAATGATTTTAACAGCGCATGCCTATTTTCTTCATGTAGCATACATTGCACTACAAAAAAATTATATACCCCTATCGATATCCTACTAGCAGAAAGATTAAGCATATTTGTAGAATCTTCACCTGGTAACTGATCTACACTCTTTGTTTTACCACTCTTTTTTCTAAGAGAAACTCCTGCATTACCGGTCCTTAAAGTTAATGGAGCAGATGTTGAATAAATAGTATCTGTTAATCGAGTACTCACTCTTATCTGACTACTAGAAGGTCCAGGCAGAGAATCACATGGTACCTTATCTTCCGCAACAGTAACTTTAGGTGTAGATTTGTCAGATACTGCTATATTATCAGATATACTAGTAGTCGATTTCTCAATAGCATCAGGTACTACCAAAGTATTCACATCAACAAACAATATATTATTTCGTCTACTGTCAGATCTACCATAGGTTTTTGCATTACTAACCCGCCTAACAATCCCCTGTTCTTCTAAACTTGATCCTGTGACTGCAGCACCTTCTACCTTCTCTGTACTGCTACATGACTCTATAGTAGCACCTTGTATTTCCTGAGCAACAACATCATCACATATTTTTATTTTCCCTACTTGATCTTCTTTCACACTAAAATCTGTTTTTAATACCATACACTCGGATTCAACTCTTCCATATGAAGATTCACCATCAGTTCTACTACTTGCCACATCAACTTTTGCTGACAAAGATGCTACAACAATAGACTCACCATCAGTTTGATTATTAACACTACTTAAATCATCAGCAACCAGAGCAGATCCTGAAGGATCTACACTCTGCATGTTAAAATCTGTTTGTAATACCACACACTCGGATTCAACTCTTCCATACGAAGATTCATCATCAGTTCTACTACTTGCCACATCAACTTTTGCTGACAAAGATGGTACAACAATAGACTCACCATCAGTTTGACCATTAACATTACTTAAATCATCAGCAACCAGAGCAAATCCTGAAGGATCTACACTCTGCATGTTAAAATCTGTTTGTAATACCATACACTCAGATTCAACTCTTCCATACGAAGATTCATCATCAGTTCTACTACTTGCCACATCAACTTTTGCTGACAAAGATGCTACAACAATAGACTCACCATCAGTTTGATTATTAACACTACTTAAATCATCAGCAACCAAAGCAGATCCCGAAGGATCTACACTCTGCATGTTAAAATCTGTTTGTAATACCACACACTCGGATTCAACTCTTCCATATGAAGATTCATCATCAGTTCTACTACTTGCCACATCAACTTTTGCTGACAAAGATGGTACAATAATAGACTCACCATCAGTTTGACCATTAACATTACTTAAATCATCAGCAACCAGAACAGATCCCGAAGGATCTACACTCTGCATGTTAAAATCTGTTTGTAATATCACACACTCGGATTCAACTCTTCCATATGAAGATTCATCATCAGTTCTACTACTTGCCACATCAACTTTTACTGACAAAGATGCTACAACAATAGACTCACCATCAGTTTGATTATTAACACTACTTAAATCATCAGCAACCAAAGCAGATCCTGAAGGATCTACACTCTGCATGTTAAAATCTGTTTGTAATACCACACACTCGGATTCAACTCTTTCATATGAAGGTTCATCATCAGTTCTACTACTTGCCACATCAACTTTTGCTGACAAAGATGGTACAACAATAGACTCACCATCAGTTTGACCATTAATACTACTCAAATCACCTGCAGTTACAGTAACTTCATAAGGATTTACACTTTCTATTGTACTGACTACAACACCATCAATGCCACGTTCATCACTTACTAATACAGTATGTTGTTCTTCTTCATTTTCCAAATATGATGTAATAACAATATCATTTTCAATCAGGATATCTTCAGTACTTACATCTTGAAGAACAGACCACAACTCTTGATCATAATTATTATTGACATAGCATATAAAAGATCTCAACGTAGGATATACCTTATAATCTACTGAATTTAATAACTGTCCATGCTCTGTTGTACTAAAATTAGAAGATCCGTGTCCAACAATGTTACTAGGTTTCTGTGTAAATACTGTAGGAAATATTTTAACCAATTTATCCATATCAATTTCAGCAGATAGTATTCTAATCAACTGGTCTTTATTACCCACTTCTAAAATTAACGTCCTCATTAACTCTTCCCGACCAGCACTTGATGATATACAATTCCAAATATAAAACTCATTAATTTTATGTGCAGCATCAGGAGCAAACGGATCAAATTTATCATAGCTCTCAATCTGGCTCCTAACCTTAACAGGGTCTACATTAGGTTGAAAAACACTGCCCTTTTTAATAACATCATATTTTTGTACAGCTCTTTCTCTTGTAACCGTAGATAAAGGGTGAACTCCACTAAAACTATTAGATGATTTTAACATTATTTGCCTTTTCTTACTCGCAATACGATTTAATGTAAGTGATCTACCAAAAGACTCTCTATCAGCCATTTCTGTAGCCTGACTCTGCCCCCTATCTAACACCATAACACTCAATTGATTGCCCAATTCCTCCAATGTAGAACACAACTGATTCATCTGATCTATTACATTATGTATCTCTAAGTCTAACTTAAATAACTTCAGCAGAATAACAGGATTAATAATTCCTTTTTTAAATCCCCTACTTTCTACATCAGATGTATCATTAAATATTTGCAACAAGTTTCTTATAATAATTTGCGTTTTTTCAATTAACTCAACAATAACCTTTCTCTGCTTTATAATGAATGCAAGTTCACTACTTTTATTAACTGCTACCTTAAAATCATAATCAATAAAAGAAAATATATCATCCTGACCATTTCCTTGCTTACTTATCTCGCTTTGAATTTTAACAGAATCAGTAACTTCCTTATCAACTACACTGTGGTCTTGTCTTAATACTCCTTGAGTTGATGTAGAAGAAGCATTATTATCATCAACATTCGCTTGAATTGCTGCTACAGTATAATAACCAGCATTCTGACTATCTACTGTCATAGTTTTGTGTCTCCTCCTACGTGAATGCTTTGAACTCATCATACGATCTACACATGTGGTACAGAAAGCATTATGCTGACTATCAATAGTTTTCTTAGATAACACATTAAGTGATGTAGTTTCATACCCAACAGAAACATCTAATACATCCTGAATACAATTTACACGATATAAAATATCCTCAATACAGGACAAGCACACTACATCAAAAAAAGCTACCTGCTGGTCATAATTCTTTTCAAATTGCCTAGAAATAATATCATATATTCCTACATATATTCCTCTCAATTTTTCATTTAATCGTGCAATAACTTCTCGATTAGCATCTAAATCAACATCACTATCTGGCACAGTATATTCTGCTACTTCATCACTATGCTCTTTAATTGAAACACCATTCGCCTGATGTTGGTCAGAGGATTGTTTACCAGAACTAGAGGACTCCTTAACTTTAAACTTAGCAGCAAATTTGAGCATCATTAATATAACCTAATTTATAAATATTTTTCTTAATTTATATAGTTCTGGTATTAATATATAAAAATAATTACAAAACATGTTACATAAACATCCATTACATTCATCAAGTAAGAAATTAAGATAAATATAAGGCAACTGCATTAACAAAACAAAAAACACAAACAATAAGCATAAAACAACTTAGCGTTAGAATTTTCTCCATGAGAAGCTTTAAAATTACTTTATACTCAATAAATATGGTAGTACTTATTTTTCTAATACTATAACTGGACTTTTTAATTTTTAACTAATTTATAAATAAATTAATATGTAAACAAATGTAATCTACTATGTTTACAGTTTAATCTACAATAAATAACTTTATTTAATTAGAGACTACAAACTCTATGCCACACAATTTCTGAATCAGATTATCAAATAATTAAACTATTAACTAAATATTTAGCTAGTTTATAATAATCTTACAAGATAACATGCCACTAATAATAAAGTCAAAAACAAAAGTTTAACTAAACAAGAACACAGAATCACCAATTAAAATATTACCTACCTAATAAGCCTATAGTATGGATTATCATAACAACACAACAAGAAAAATATAATGTTTTCTGTGCTTAAAATGTCCATCATTACAATATAATCGATATTTTTCACCGTATAAAACCATCCTCCTAATTTTTAATAAATATTAATGCAACAAATACACAATGTTAAGATTCATTTTTTATTATTTATACCAATTTAATATATAAACATTCACAATATATGTAAAAAAAATAATAAGTCAATATAAAAAAATTAATATAATAAATAAATTTTTTAATAAATAGTGGATGATCAAACTTGCTATAATCTAACGTTCTACATTAAACAACTGGACAATATAATTTGTAACATAGATCCAGATAACTTACCACAATATCAGTAAAAAATCCAATTTAACATACAAGATTAACAAATTTCATTACATTTACAATATTATCCTATTCACACATACATTATTAAGGATTACATACACAACTGATGATTTTTTATTGTAGATCTTGAAATATATATTATTTATATTTAATGTTTTACTAAGCCCCATACATTATACACACTACACATTTTATAAAAATGTTTACATAAATTAATAACTACTAAAATAATATTATGCCAGATTTCTCTATAGAAAATGAAATATTAAAATTAAAAAATAATAGCAACTGTGTCATCGCAGGAGTTGATGAGGTAGGGTACGGGTCTCTAGCTGGCCCTGTAGTATCAGCAGCCGTTTTTTTTCCAAATTACAATAACAATATAATACTAGATATTAACGATTCAAAAAAACTAACTCCAACAAAAAGACAAAAGATTTATAATCATATCATCACAATAGTAAAATGGAGCATAGGATTTGCACATATATCAGAAATAGACGAACATAATATATTAAATGCCACACACATCGCAATGAAAAGGGCACTAACAGGTCTAAATGCTCATACAGATATAGATTATGTAATAATAGATGGAAATAAAGTACCAGATATACCGTGGAATGCACAAGCAATCATAGGAGGAGATACCATTAGTACATCAATTGCTGCTGCATCTATAATAGCAAAAGTTACACGAGATAGACTTATGGAAATGTTACATACACAGTACCCAAAATATCATTGGCACAAAAACAAAGGATATGGAACTAAAGATCACATAACATCTTTATATAAATATGGAAAAACTATATACCACAGAAATACATTTACTCCAATATCACAAATTACCCATACTTATAAAAACTAGTAATTCAATATGCACAAAACCAAATATCACTAAAACCTTTTTACAAAAATATGTTTAAATACTTAATTACTAAACATAAATAATTATACCTTAAAAGTATTTAATCAAATTCACTAAAAACCAGCTATATAAAAATCAACATCATATCCTATGTATTTTAGAAATCACAAATCCTTTTACTACAATCGCTATCATAACTAATATATTACAAGGTTCATAAGATCATATTTACTAAAATACAATACATACATAAGAGAACATACTACGTAAAACATTAAACACTATTCCAAAGCATTGTAGAAATTACAAACTCTTTACTACAACCGCTACCATAACTAATATATTACAAGGTTCATAAGATCATATTTACTAAAATACAATGTATACATAAGAGAACATACTACGTAAAACATTAAACTCTATTCTCAATACACTGTAGAAATCACAAATCCTTTTACTACAATCGCTATCATAACTAATATATTACAAGGTTTATAAGATCACATTTACTAAAATTACAATATATACATAAGAGAACATACTACGTAAAACATTAAACTCTATTCTCAATACACTGTAGAAATCACAAATCCTTTTACTACAACCGCTACCATAACTAATATATTACAAGGTTCATAAGATCACATTTACTAAAATTACAATACATACATAAGAGAACATACTACATAAAACATTAAACTCTATTCTCAATGCACTGTAGAAATTACAAACTCTTTACTACAATTGCTACTATAGTTAATATACTACAGATTTATAAAACCAAATTCATTAAAACTAGATATACAAAATTACTATATGTAACAATAGAGAAGATATACTACGTAAAAAAGAAAACTAACTTTAGAGATAGACAACCCACCATTATAGTGGATATTAATTAAATAATTTTAAGACATGTAATGCTATTTTTTTATAGATACTACAAGTTACAATACTATTATACAATAAATAAAATACCCTAAATAAGATATAAAAACCAACCCCATTAGATCTAAAATTCTTATTCTAAAATATCCAGACAATATATTAACAATGGCACCCCATACTGGAACCCATGAACATACTAAGGATAATAACATTAAAACTGAACAGATATAACGACCTAGCCTGCCATAATCATCTTGCGTTTTATGATATCCCATACGTGCACAAATTATCATCCTGCCAAGTACCCAATTAATAATGCTACCAACTACTGATCCCAGCGTTGCCACTAACAACATTAAAAAATAATTATAGCCTCCAAAATAACTCATTATCTTAAATATTAACACCTTATTTAGTGGAAGCACAAGAGCAGCAACTAAACTATCAATAAACAATAAGCTATAAATTTCTAGCATATGTAGATATACCATATTATACTTCAATGGGACCGGTGCGATTTGAACGCACGACCTCCAGATTAGGAATCTAATGCTCTATCCTACTGAGCTACGGCCCCAACATACGATTCAATCATATCCATTATCTGTATAATGTAAATAAATTTTCAAACTTACATAACACTACATACAAACATATCTGATTTAAAAATATAACTACTTTATACATAAATGAACATCACTTAGTATGTTAACAAACCATAGTGTAAATAAACAAAATTATTCATATAAAAAATGAATTTTGTTTCTAACATATAGACATAAGTGACAACTTTTTATTATCCTACTCTCATTATAAAATCTCATGTGATTTTTCATCAATAACTATTAAAGATCAAAAAAACATACATCTCAATACCACTATAAAAGAAGTAACATAAAATGACTCTATTATGACCTAGGATTCCTATGTTATTAAAATATTAATAGCGTTTTTAATTAATACAACATAGAAATAAAACTACACTATTTTTCTTTGTTTAAGAACTTCACATAATCTTTCCACGTCAGACAGTTTATGAGATGCATTAAATACAAACCTTAATCTTGGGGTAGGAGAAGTAGGAGGACGTATTGCAATAACGAATAATCCTTCTTCTTGTAAAACTTTCTGTGCACTTAAAGCAGTGGTTACATCTTTCATAATTATCGGCACTATATGACTACTAGGTTCTGGAAAGCCTAAATTCTTACAGAAAAACTTTGCAAGTTTAATCGGAGCATCTATAACAGATTTATTAATAATGTCCAATGCAGAACTCGCAGCTGCAACTACCATTGGTGGTAATGCTGTTGTATATATAAAAGTCTTTGCTTTATTTTGTATATATTTTATTACAACTTCAGACGCACACACATATCCACCCAAAACACCAGCTGCTTTAGATAAAGTACCCACATATATATCCGAATCAGAATGCATCATCAATCCAAGACTATGAGCACAATCGGTAATAAGCCACGCATTGTACTTTCTTGCCAATACTTTTAACTGTTTAATAGGTGCGATATCACCATCCATACTATATACTTGTTCAACAATAATTAAACAGCGCCTATGTAAATTTCTATATTTTTCTAAAATATATTCACAATCTAGATAATCATTATGTTTAAATCTATAGTTTTTAGCTTGTGAAAGCTTGATTCCATCAATAATAGAAGAGTGTACTAATTTATCAGAAACTACCATATCATGTCTACATATCAAGGCAGAAATTACCCCTACATTAGCTAAATAACCACTACTAAATACTAGAGCCATCTCTTTATCATATAATTTAGCTAACTTAGATTCTAAACAGTGATACAAACAATTATCCCCAGTAATCATTCTAGAAGCTCCAGCTCCTACTCCATAAAGATTTATTGCATCAATAGCCGATTTTTTTAATATAGGATGACCTATTAACCCTAAATAATTATTACATGAAAAGGACACTAATTTTTTATCATTGTGATAAATCATACATCCGGCATCATATCTAGTAATGTTAGGAAGTTCTCTATACATACTACTATGTTTCAATTCTATCAGCTCTTGATTCAACACTTGGTCTAACATAACGTACCAATATTTGCCTTCTCTATAATGATTTATTATATAATATCGTTATTTCATATCATAACATTACCTATTCTTCCAATGATATTAGAACAACATTCCAGCATCTGTATTTCAAGATTATAATAAGAAAACAACACACAGAAAAAATCTCATATACAAAAAATTATATTAAATCTCTCCTAACAGTACCAAAGATATATCAATCCTGTAATAGGTTCAGCGTACTGTTTTACCACAAACATTTACTCTGATAAAAATAAAAAAATATAAAATACTTTTCAAGAAATCCCACTAGAAAATAACTGAAACATACAACTAAATATCACAAATATTCAACTACTAAACTGTACAATTCATTATCTATTCCTATATAAGTCTCCATAATCAATACTTAACCCGTTTAATCTCCAAAGTTTACATTACAAAACATCACTATTAACTTTAACGTAACAACGTACAGCTTCACTTAAACACAGAATTCCCTACCACTATAGCAATATACACTTACCATTAGCACAACCTATATAATAAACTTCACTTTTTATAATTGAAAACCAAAGATAAACAACAACATAATCCTTATATTCTAAATATAAACTTTCAACATTTTACTATGTATTAGCCTACATTCAAAATATAAAAAATTATCACAATTACAGTGTATACAATATGAATATTTAATAACAATATGTAAACACTTCACAGATCTTATTCGCATTAAATATCACTTAGATAGAATACACATCCTTCATAAAACACATTTATTCAAAACATGCATATCTTATAGACCCCATATTCTAAAAATACTACATAATAAGCCACTCAGCTTATATTCTAAAACGTACAAAATTATCAACAACTACAAAGTATATAATTTGAGTATTTAATAACAATATGTAAACATTTCACAGATCTTATTCGCATTAAATATCACTTAGATAGAATACACATCCTTCATAAAACACATTTATTCAAAACATGCATATCTTATAGACCCCATATTCTAAAAATACTACATAATAAGCCACCCAGCTTATATTCTAAAACGTACAAAATTATCAACAACTACAAGGTATATAATATGAATATTTAATAACAATATGTAAACATTTCACAGGTCTTACTTGTACTAAATATTACTTAGATAGAACTGAAATTCTTAATAAATAGATTCAATAATAAGATAATATACAAAATACTATTTAGAAATATTAGAAACTTACAAAATTAAAACACAATACACCTCTAATATGAATAGCATTATAAATAAACAGAAATTAATGCATACAACAAACTAAAAAGTCATAAAAATAATTCATATTATACTTAATTTGAATAAATACCTACCATTGGACTGTAGTATAAATATAAAAGAAAAAACCGTAGACCTGGCACCATAACTTATTAGCATAATTAATACTTGTATGGATAATACAGCCGTAATTTAAAGTATGGTGCTTTTTAAATAACTATGCAGCAACCTACTAAAATATATTAAGACTAAATCAACTGTCCAATACCAATAATAAATATAAGTAGATTACAACACACAATACCGAGTACACCTAATTATAATCTCAAAATTACACACCAAAAAACAAATTGTAATACTATATTTAATTCTTAGTAATCAACAACACCCCCAGTATCAGACACTCCATCAGAAATGCCGCAGTTATTATAATGATCATCAGCTTCAATCGATGCTAGATCTTGATATTCACTATTATAATACATAGAATAATCATCCTTATTTAGTAAAGATAATTTCTTTATTTTATTCATTAAAAATCCAGTTCCTGCTGGTATTAATCTACCTACAATAACATTTTCCTTTAATCCATATAAAGAGTCTTCTTTACCAGAAAATGCTGCTTCTGTAAGTACTTTTGTAGTTTCTTGGAATGAAGCTGCAGAAACAAATGAATTAGTATCAAGACTCGCTCTAGTAATACCTTGTAGTATTGGTATATATTTAGCAGGCGACTTACCAATTTTTTCCATATCATTGTTGGTTTTTATAACTTCTTCTATATCTACATTTTCCCCTATTAGATACATAGTATCCCCTGGTTCAAATATTTCAACCTTTTGTAACATCTGTCTTAAAATTACTTCTATATGTTTATTATCAATACGTACACCTTGTAATCTATAAACCTGCTGGATTTCAGCAATCATGTAATTTGCTAAGGCTTCTACTCCCAATACACGTAATATATCATGAGGATCAGGATCACCATCCATCAACAAATCTCCTTTATGTACAAAATCACCTTCATTTACAATAGTATGCTTACCTTTAGGCACTAAATACTCTACAGGAGATAACTTATCATCTACTGGTTTAATAAATATACGTCTTTTAGATCTGTAATAATCTTTCCCAAATTCAACATAACCATCAATATCACTCACTATAGCATGCTCTTTTGGACGACGTGCCTCAAATAACTCAATTACTCTTGGTAAACCACCTGTAATATCCCTAGTTTTAATGGATTCTCGTGGAATTCTGGTAATTATGTCACCAGCATGAACTTTTTGTCCATCTTGTACACTTAATACTGCCCCTATTGGTATAAAATAATTAGCTTCCAACCCACTAGACAATGTTATAACATTACCATTATCATCAACTAGAACTAACCTAGGTCTTAAATTAGCACCTTGCAAATGTAACTTCCAATCGACTACTACCCTATTAGAAATACCAGTAGATTCATCCAATACTTCATTAATTGATACACCATCTATCAAATCCATATACTTAATTATACCAGTTTTCTCAGTAATAATAGGCATTGTATAAGGATCCCAATCAGCAATTTTTTCAGTAATTTTAACAAGTTGACCATCATTTACATAGAGCCGAGCACCATAAGGAATACTATGACGCATTTTCTCATTTCCAACACTATCAAGCAATACTACATCACACGATCTACTCATCACAATCTTATTGCCATACTTATCTTCAACAACATTACTATTGACTAATTTAACCTTAGCATCCAATACAGCTATTAAATTTGAAGTCTCAACCCCTCTCATTGCAGTACCTCCAACGTGGAAAGTACGCATAGTCAACTGAGTACCAGGTTCACCAACAGATTGAGCAGCAATTACTCCAACAGCCTCACCTATAGATACAATATCACCAATAGCAAGATCCCTACCATAACACAACGCACAAATACCTTTTTTAGCCTCACAAGTAAGAGGAGATCTTACTTTAACAGCATCCAACCCCGCTATTTTTATTTTTTCTACTTTAGCCTCATCTATCAACTCCCCTGCTTTTACAAGCAACTCTTTAGTTATAGGATTATACACATCAACAGCAGCTACCCTTCCTAAGATAATATTATCTAAAGTTTCAACTACAGTACCACCATCAATAACCGATCTCATAGCAAAACCATTATGTGTCTTACAATCATACTGAACAACTATACAATCCTGAGCAACATCAACAAGCCTACGAGTTAAGTATCCAGAGTTCGCTGTTTTCAAAGCTGTATCTGCTAAACCTTTTCTTGCACCATGTGTTGAATTGAAGTATTCAAATACATTCAATCCTTCCCGGAAATTAGAGATGATAGGAGTTTCAATAATTTCACCTGAAGGCTTCGCCATTAATCCTCTCATTCCAGCTAATTGTTTCATCTGAGATGCAGATCCCCTAGCCCCAGAATGAGCCATCATATAAATAGAATTCAATTTATCTTCTTCATCATATACAGAAATAGCTTTCATCATATCTTTAGCAATAAGATCAGTACACTTAGACCATTCATCTATAACTTTATTATATCTCTCACTCTTCGTAATTAATCCATCCTGATACTGCATAGCAAATTCTTTAATTTTCTCACTTGCATTATCTACATGCATTGTTTTAGTATCTGGAATGATCATATCTCTACGTCCAAATGAAATCCCAGACTGAGAAGCATACTTGAACCCAAGCGACATTAATTTATCTGAAAATTCAACAGTCTCACTTTGACCACAACTTCTATATACTAAATCAACTATAGACGTGATTTCTTTTACAGTTAGTACCTGATTTACTAAATCAAAAGTTAAATTCTTATGTTCTGGAAATATCTGCCATAATATCAACCTACCAGGTGTAGTTTCTATAATTTTTGAATAATATGTAACATTACCATCTAATGGATTAGTATTACAATAATTCATCTTGTACTTAATCTTAGTACATATATGTATATCCTTATTATGCAACGCGTATTCTACGTGGCTAAAATCACCAAAGAATAAAATGTCTGCAGGCTCAACATGATCTTGCAAAGTCAAATAATATATCCCAAGTATTATGTCTTTAGAAGGTACAATTATCGGTTTACCATTAGAAGGACTCAAAATATTATTAGTAGACATCATCAATATTCTAGCTTCAAGTTGAGCTTCAAGTGACAAAGGTATATGAACAGCCATCTGATCTCCATCGAAGTCAGCGTTAAATGCACTACACACCAAAGGATGTAATTGTATTGCTTTTCCTTCTATCAACACCGGATCAAATGCTTGTATACCTAATCTATGTAAAGTAGGAGCTCTGTTTAATAATATAGGATGCTCATGTATAACCTCATCTAAAATATCCCAAACTTCTGGTTTTTCATTTTGTATCATTTTATTCGCTAATTTTACTGTTGGAACAATACCATACATTTTTAGCTTAGAACAAATAAAGGGCTTGAATAATTCTAAGGCCATTTTCTTAGGTAAACCACATTGATGCAGCTTTAAATTAGGACCCACAACTATTACTGATCTACCAGAATAGTCCACTCTCTTTCCTAACAAATTCTGTCTAAAACGCCCTTGTTTACCTTTGAGCATGTCACTTAATGACTTCTTATAACCCACACTACCAGCTTTATTGGAAACATAACTACGACGTGTACTATCAAAAAGAGCATCAACAGCTTCCTGTAGCATTCTTTTCTCATTACGTATCATAATCGCAGGAGGATTAAGCTTTAACAACTTACCTAATCTATTATTACGATTAATAATAGTCCTATAATGATGATTTAAATCAGAAACTGCAGGTCTCCCATTTTCCAAAGAAACAAGTGGTCTTAAATCAGGTGGTAAAATTGGAATCACCGTTAATATCATCCATTCTGGTCTATTACCAGAATTAATAAAATTCTCTACAATACGTAACCTTTTTACTATTTTCTTTCTCTTCATTTCTGAAGTTGTAGATTCTAATTCACTTCTCAAACTTGCATTTATTGCATGAAGATCTAACCTAACTAACAACTCTCTTATAGCTTCAGCCCCAGTCAATGCAATAAAACTATCTTCCCCATAATTATCTTTCGCTTGATTATAAGCACTTTCACTAATAACCTCACCTTTAGACAATGGAGTTGCAATAGGATCAATAACTACAAAATCACCACTATATAAAATACTTTCTATTAACTTAAGTGGCATATCGAGTAAAGCACCTATACGTGATGGCAAAGACTTTAAAAACCAAACATGAGCAACAGGAGATACAAGTTCTATATGCCCCATTCTTTCCCTACGTACTTTTGATGAAGTTACTTCAACACCACACTTTTCACAGATTACGCCCCTATAACGTTTTTTTCTGTACTTACCACATAAACATTCATCATCGTTAACTGGTCCAAATATCTTAGGACAAAACAATCCACCTTTTTCCACCTTAAACGTACGATAATTAGTGGTAGAAATATCTTTAATTTCACCATACGACATTGCTCTTATGCTTTCAGGGCTAGCTATAGATATACAAATCTTATCAAAAGATTGTGCAATGCTAGTATAGCCATATAAATCCAACATCTTCATACACTACTACCCTTAACTATCAATTATTAACTTTTTTGTCATGTAAGAAATCTTTATCTTGCTTTAAAGCAACATCTAAACATAATGAACGTAATTCTTTTACCATCACATTAAATGATTCTGGTATACCACACTCAAAATTACTATCACCCTTAATGATAGATTCATAAATTTTAACTCTTCCCACAATATCATCAGATTTTACTGTAAGCATTTCTTGTAAAGTATAAGCAGCACCATAAGCTTGTAATGCCCAACATTCCATCTCCCCAAAACGTTGACCACCAAAGTGAGATTTACCTCCTAATGGTTGCTGAGTCACTAACCCATATGGACCTACAGATCTTGCATGTATCTTATCATCAACCAAGTGATGTAATTTAAGCATATATATGTACCCCACAGTAACTTTACGATCAAATTTCTCACCTATACGTCCATCATAAAGATCCACTTGACCAGAAACATCTAGATCAGCTAATTTCAATAAGTTAGAAATTTGACTATCTTTTGGCCCTTCAAATACTGGTGCTGCCATTGGTACACCATCACGTAACCTTTCTGCAAAAACTAACAAATCATCATCACTCATGGATTGGATACTATACTTCAAATCTTGACCATCATATACCTGATCCAAGAAATTTCTAAGATGGGTAATTGTCAATTCATCAATATTATCCAATATATGCCCTATCTTCTTACCTAAATTAACAGATGCCCAGCCTAGATGTGTCTCTAAGATTTGTCCAACATTCATACGAGAAGGAACACCCAAAGAATTAAGTATAATATCAACAGGAGTACCATCTTCTAAATATGGCATATCTTCAACAGGAACAATACGAGAAATAACCCCCTTATTCCCATGTCTACCTGCCATCTTATCACCAGGTTGCAGATTATGTTTAACTGCAACAAAAACCTTTACTATACATAAAACACCTTGAGGAAGATCATATCCATAATTAAGTTTATCTATCTTTTGATCAAACTTACTATGAGCATTTTGAATCATTGAATCAAACTTTTCTTTTAAGTCATTAATTTGGGATAATACAGATTCATCATATAACTTGATATCCCACCAGCTCTTCTGTGGAATTGATGCTAAATAATCTTCCATATTTTGATTATTATATTGTGCATTAGTATTTACTAACACTCTCTTTAGTTCATCATAAAAGTACTCACTTACAACATCAATTTCATAATCTCTTTCTTTGATGAACCCATTAATTTCATTTTGCTTAATCAGAAGAGATCTATCATTCTCTTCAACACCACGACGCACAAACACATGTACATCAACTACTGTTCCCTCAACATCAATTGGTAAATATAAAGATGAATCCACACAATCAAATACTTTTTCACCAAATATAGTAACTAATAACTTTGTCTCTGGCGGTAAAGAAACAGGAGGTCTAGGAGTCACTTTCCCTACTAAAATGTCTCCTGCAGAAACTTCAGCACCAACATTCACAATACCAACATCATCTAGATGAGATAAACTATCCTCATTAACATCAGGAATGGATCTCATAATTTTCTCTGGACCAAGTGCAGTATCCCTTACTACACATTCAAACTCTTCTATATGTATCGAAGTAAATACATCTTTTTTAACAACTTCACTTGAAATAACTATTGAATCTTCAAAGTTATACCCTTGCCACGACATGAAAGCAACCAATACGTTCTTTCCTAATGCAAGTTCACCTTGATCAATTGCAGACCCATCAGCAATTACATCATTTACTTTTACATAATCCCCAGGTTTTACTAATGGCTTTTGGTTAATACAAGTATTATGGTTAGAACGCTGAAATTTCCTTAAATTATAAATATCGACACCTAAATATTCATTCTTCTCCTTATCAAATGCACGTATTACTATATATAAACCATCTACCCTATGAACAATTCCACTACGTTTTGCTAAAACAACAGTACCTGAACCAGCTGCAACTACCGATTCCATCCCAGTACCAACTAAAGGAGCATCTGCTTTCAACAATGGCACCGCCTGACGTTGCATATTAGATCCCATCAGAGCACGATTTGCATCATTATTTTCTAAGAAAGGAATTAACGATGCAGCTACAGATACAATTTGTTTCGGGGATACATCTATGTAATCAACTTGCTCTCTCTTTACCATAACAAAATTGCCATCATGTCTACAATATAACATATCATCAACAAACCTGTTATTTTTATCAAGAGTAGCACTAGCATCTGCAATATAGTAATTACTCTCTTGCATAGCTAATAAATACTCAACCTTATCAGTAACAACCCCATTATCTACTTTTCTGTATGGGCTTTCAATAAATCCATGTTTATTAATACGAGCATATATAGCCAAACTACTTATCAACCCAATATTCTGACCTTCTGGGGTTTCAATTGGACAAATTCTACCATAATGAGTTGGATGAACATCTCTAACTTCAAAGCCAGCTCTTTCTCTAGTCAAACCACCTGGCCCAAGTGCAGATAATCTACGCTTATGGGTAACTTCAGATAATGGATTAGTTTGATCCATAAATTGAGAAAGTTGAGAAGAACTAAAGAAATCTTTTAGTACTGTAGCTAATACCTTAGGATTTACAAAGTCACATGGCATTGCATTATCAAAATTTACAGAAGACATGTAATCCATTATCATCCTTTCAAGTCTCAATATACCAATTCTAAATTGATTTTCAATAAACTCACCAACAGATCTTACTCTTCTATTACCAAGATGATCTATATCATCAACAAAACCTTCGCCATCTCTTAACAATACTAACTTCTTTATAACATGGATTATATCATCCTTAGTTAATACAGTAACATCTTCACTAATATTTAACCCTAGATGGTCATTTAATTTTATTCTTCCAACAGTGGATAAATCATACCTTTCTTTTTCAAAAAATAGTCCATCAAAAAATGCCTTCATTGTGTCCAAACTAGGAGACTCCCCAGAACGTAAAACCTTATATATTTCAAAAAGAGCATCTTCATATGATACATTTTTATCTAAAAATAATGTATTCAAAATATATGGACCAACTGTTAGAAAATCTATATTTAAAACAAAAATTTCATTGATATCAAACAACTGTAATTTATTTACATGTTCACTAGTGATGCTTTCACCTGCACACATAATCATTATATTGCCAGTAGGATCCATCAAATCATTAGCAATAAATAACCCTTGAATCTCAGCAAATGGAACTAAATACTTTTTTAACCCATCGTTAGCTAACTTTTTAGCCATCCTTAAAGTAATTCTCGTGTTAGCCTTTACTAATACATTTCCATCTACATCAATCAGATCATAAGATAATCTTACACCCCTAAATCTATCTACAACAAATGGTACTATCCATCCTCTTTCACATCTTCGATAATGTATCTTGTCATAAAAGGTATCTAAAATTTCACTATTAGATAAGCCTAAAGCCCTCAACAATAAAGAAACCGGTAACTTTCTCTTTCTATCAATACGGAAATACAATATATCTTTTATATCAAACTCAAAGTCTAACCACGACCCTCTATAAGGAATAATACGAGCCAAGTAAATTAACTTCCCAGAACTATAGGTCTTCCCTTTATCACTATCAAAAAATACACCAGGGGAACGATGCATCTGTGATACTATAACCCTTTCCACTCCATTAATAATAAATGTTCCATAAGAAGTCATAGTGGGGAGATCACCTATAGATACCTCTTGTTCTTTTATGTACTTTATACTTTTTTCTGAAGTTTCCTCATCTACCACATACTTTACTTCTTTAAAAGAAACTTCTTGAACCTTCCACACTATAAAACGTAAAACTATACGTATAGGAACAGAATAAGTAATACCTCTTTTTATACATTCATATTCATCATACTGTGGCTCACCAATACTATAACTAACAAACTGAAGTACTGCACGCCCTAACAGATCTTGTATAGGGAACATAGACTCAAAAATATTTTTTATACCGCTATCAACATCCCGATCTATTCCAATAAATGCATTATATGAATCTCTCTGTATCTTTATTAAATCAGTTAACGAGTCTTTAATATCTATAGACTTTGCATAAGATAACCTAGGCACTGAA
The DNA here is from genome assembly GCF_009728835.1 of Ehrlichia ruminantium. GTDB lineage: Bacteria > Pseudomonadota > Alphaproteobacteria > Rickettsiales > Anaplasmataceae > Ehrlichia > Ehrlichia ruminantium_B. The sequence continues at coordinate 276,756 of NZ_CP033455.1, read as the reverse complement.
TTAAAAGAATTTAATACATATTTAGAAGTTACAGAAGAAGACATTAAAATTCCTCAAGATTAATAAATTACAAACAAAAATATAAAAAAATTCCCTATTTAATTGTGACTTTTGCACCAGCATCCTCAAGTTTTTTCTTAATTTCTTCAGCTTCTTCTTTTTTATATTTTTTGCCTTCTACTAATTCTTTTGCACCTTCTTTTTCAACAAACTCTTTCGCTTCTTTCAATCCCAAACTTGTACACTCTCTAACAGCCTTAATAACAGAAATTTTCTTATCAGCAGCATAACTGTCAAAGATTACAGAAAATTCCGTTTTTTCCTCTACTACACTTTCAGCTTGACTACCTCCTGTAGCTGGCACTGCAGTTAATAAGCCACCTTTTGGGAACCCCAGCTTTTGCTCCATCTTATCTACTAATTCTGCTGCCTTACATAAATCCAAACTACAAATTTGATCTACCAAACTATCTATATCAATATTACTCATAACAATTAACCCCAATAATAAAACAATAAACAATAAAGCCTTTACTTACTCTTTTTGACCAAGAGCTTTTAAACACAACGCTAACCTTACAGGAATATTATAAGATATCATACTCATAATCTGTGCATGCAATTCCCTTAAAGATGGCAAGCTAGCAAAATATGAAACCTTATCACTACTTAATATTTCATCATCATCACATGCACACAATAAACTAATCTTGCTTTTATTATTTTTCATAAATTTTGCAAGAATCTTTGAAATCACTATTATATCATCTGAATAGACAATAAAAACAGATCCATGAAACTTAGTAGATAATTCCTCCTTACCTATTTTTTTTAGAGCAATACGAGCAAGACTATTTTTTGTTACCATTAAACCACTACTAGCCATTTTTAATTCTTTTCTTAAAGAAAAAAAATCATTAGCTACCATACCCTGGAAATTAGCTATTATAAAATACTTAAATTTTATAAATAACCCCTCAACTTTGCTTAGATGCAATTCCTTACTACTACGCTTCACTATTTTTACTCCAATAACTAATTATTTAAACTTTCTACTTTAACAGATTTTCCCATAGTTGAAACAATAAACACATCTTTAAAATATACACCTTTGATAGACGCAGGCTTAGATTGTTTAACTGCATCAATGACTGCATTAAAATTTTGTAATAAATCTTCTATAGAAAATTTAACATTTCCAATTTTCACATGAACAATACCTGCCTTATCAGATTTAAACCTAATCTGACCAGATTTTATAATTTTTATAGCTTTAACAAGATCAAAAGTCACTGTATTAAACTTAGGATTTGGCATTAATCCCCTAGGCCCTAAAATCTTAGCAATAGAAGATACCGAAGGCATAAAATCTGGAGTAGTAAGACACCAATCTACATCTAACTTACATTTTTTTCGCTTTATTTCTTCAATTAAATCTTCATCACCCACAATATCAGCCATAGCTTCTTTTGCTGCATCCAAATGTCCTCCTTTAGCAAACACTGCAACTCTTACTTCTCTGCCCAATCCTTTAGGTAATACAACTGATCCTCTAACTTGCTCATCAGATTTTGAGCTATTAATATTAAGATTAATTGCAAGATCTACAGACTCACAAAAATTAGCTTTAGCAGATTCTATAACTTTCCTAAAACCAGACGCAGCATCATAAATTCCATCATTATTTGCTAACAAACTCATATAATCCCCGTATAATACTCAACTTAATCCTGCTCTACAACAATTCCCATAGAAGATGCTGTACCAATAACCATTTTAACTGCAGCATCCACTGTATCAGCATTCATATCAGACATCTTACGTTTTGCTATCTCACAAACAGCTGACATTTTAACTTTACCTACACTCTCTTTTCCTGGATTAACCGAACCTTTATCAATTGCAGCAGCTTTTTTTAATAAATAAGATACAGGAGAATCACTAATTGTAAAACTATAGGACTTGTCATTATAAATTGATATCCTAGCAGTCACCAAATCACCAACCTTATATTTATTATTCGCACTACTTGTAATATCATTAAATTCTTTACAAAACTTAGGCATCGGTATACCACGAGGACCTAATACAGAAGCAATTTTAGGCCCAGGATTTGCCTTACCAGCCTCTATCATCAAATTTATTTTAGATACTAAAACAGCACTCATACTTATCCCTCTACTTTCTGTATATGCTCTAACTTAAATTCTATCTTAGTCAAACGACCAAATATCATAACACTGACTCCTGCCACTTTCTTATCTTCATTAATATATTCAACCTTACCATTAAAATCTTGAAATAATCCATCATTTATCACAACTTCATCACCAATGTCAAAATTAATAACATTGGTATCATCTACTACACTCTGACACATTTTCCTACGCATAGATTCCATTTCACTTTCTGCAATAACCTTAGGTACCCCAAAATCATTATTTAAAAAATTTAATACTTTTGGTATACTTCTAACAAAATTTACCGAATCTTCATTTAAATTCATATACAAAAAAACATATCCTGGTGATAATTTTCTCTTTACCAACACTTTCTTATTATGTTTAACTCGAGTAACTTCTTCATATGGAATAAATACTTCACGAAAATTTTCTGCCATTCCTAATATCTTAGAATTATCCAAAATTGCTTGACAAACTTTATCTTCACTCCCAGACGATACTTGAATAATATACCATTCATACTTCATAAATTACCCCAAGTACTATTTTTATTAACCTTAAAAATAAAAAATCCACACAGCAAAATAAAATAGACATAAAGATAATTATTAATACTACTACAAATAAAAACCCAATAACCTCATTCTTAGAAGCCCATGAAACATGCAAAGCTTCTTGTTTCACACTTAATAAAAATTTAGCAATACTATTCATTACAAAAATTACCTACACAATAACATCATTAACTTTATGGCAGGAGCGATAGGACTCGAACCTACAACCACCAGTTTTGGAGACTGGGGCTCTACCAAATTGAGCTACACTCCTATAAAAGACTAATGTACATTGATTACTCCAAAATCTCAGTAATAATACCAGAACCAACAGTTCTACCACCTTCACGAATTGCAAATCTTAATCCTTTATCAATCGCAACTGGTTTATCTAAACTCACTTCAATACTTATATTATCACCAGGCATTACCATCTCAACTCCTTCAGGTAACTTAATACTACCTGTTACATCAGTGGTCCTGACATAAAATTGTGGTTGATAATTTGAAAAAAATGGAGTGTGCCTCCCACCTTCTTCCTTCTTTAATATATATACTTCCGCCTTGAACTTCTTATAAGAATGTATTTGTCCAGGTGCACTTAATACCTGTCCTCTCTCTACATCTTCCTTCTTTATACCTCTTAGCAATATCCCTGCATTATCACCTGCTTCCCCAGCCTCTAAAGCCTTATGGAACATTTCAACACCAGTACATACCGTACTTTGTATATCCCTTAAACCTACTATATCTATCTTGTCCCCTACCTTGATTACTCCTCTCTCTATCCTTCCTGTTACTACTGTACCTCTCCCAGGTATTGAAAATACATCCTCTATCGACATTAAAAATGGCTTGTCTTTCTCTCTTACTGGTAAATCTATCTTCTCTAAGGCATTCATTAATTCCATTATCTTCTCACTCCATTCACCATCCGCTGACTCCTCTTCTAATGCCTTGACCGCAGATCCTTTTACTACATCTATATCATCACCAGGATATCCATATTTTGTTAATAACTCCCTTATCTCCATCTCAACTAGTGATAACATCTCTTCATCATCTACTACATCACATTTATTCATCCATACTACTATATCTTTTACTCCTACCTGCTTTGCTAATAAGATATGTTCCCTTGTCTGTGGCATAGCACCATCAGTAGCAGAAACTACTAATATCGCTGCATCCATCTGTGCTGCACCTGTTATCATATTCTTTATATAATCAGCATGCCCTGGACAATCTACATGTGCGTAATGTCTATTCTCTGTCTCATATTCTACATGTGCTGTTGAAATGGTAATCCCTCTTGCCTTCTCCTCCGGTGCTTTATCTATTTCATCATATTTGACACTTTTATTCCCTTCACCACTTAACCTCTTTGCTAACACTGTTGTTAATGCAGCAGTTAATGTTGTCTTACCATGATCAACATGCCCGATCGTTCCAACATTTATATGCGGCTTCCTTCCATCTACCATAACATTACACCTACTATATTACTTCTTTATTTCATTTGCTAATATGTTATCAGGTACTTGCTCATAGCAGGAAAAATACATGCTATACTGTGCCCTACCTTGAGACATAGATCGCAAATCCTTAACATAACCAAACATTTTTGCTAAAGGAATAAATGCTAATATTACTTTGGTATTAGTGCGATCTTGCATCTCAGCAACTCTACCTCTCCTACTATTAACATCCCCTATAACATCCCCCATATACTCATCAGGAGTAACTATTTCAACTTTCATGATAGGCTCAAGCAATATAGCACCAGCTTTACTCACCATATCCCTAAAAGCACCTTTTGCAGCTAACTCAAATGCTAATGGACTAGAATCTACCTCATGAAATGCACCATCAAACAACGTTGCCTTGAAATCAATCACAGGGAATCCTGCTAACATACCACTACCTCTAACAGCTTCAAGACCATTTTGTACTCCTGGAATATACTCTTTGGGTATAGCACCACCAGTGATTTTACTTTCAAATTGAAATCCAGATCCAGGAGGCAATGGCTCAAATAATATATTAACCTTAGCAAATTGGCCAGCACCACCAGTCTGTTTCTTATGAATGTACTCAATCTCTACAGATTTAGTAATTGTTTCTCTATATGCAACCTGAGGAGCACCAATATTAGCCTCCACATTAAATTCACGTCGCATTCTATCCACAATTACTTCAAGATGCAATTCACCCATTCCCTTAAGAATGGTTTGACCACTTTCAGGATTAACACACATACCAAGTGAAGGATCTTCAGATACTAATCTACTCAAAGCTATCCCCATTTTCTCCTGATCTGCTGTAGACTTCGGCTCCACAGCAATTTCCATAACAGGATCGGGAAATTCCATACGCTCTAGTACCACAGGATAATCCAAAGCACATAATGTATCCCCAGTTACCGTTTTCTTTAACCCAGCCAAAGCAACAATATCACCTGCCTTAGCTTCAGTTATATCTTCTCTATTATTTGCATGCATTAATAAAATTCTACCTATAGATTCAGTAGAATTTTTCACAGCATTCAATACTGTAGTCTTACTAGATAATTTTCCAGAATAAATTCTTATAAAAGTTAAACTACCTACAAACTTATCAGTCATGACTTTAAAAGCCAACGCAACAAATTTCTCATCCACAGATGATTTTATACTTACAGGATTAGACGTCTTAACATCAAGACCCTCAATCATAGCAACATCATTAGGTGCAGGAAGAAAATCAACTACAGCATCTAATAAAGGCTGCACCCCTCTATTCTTAAAAGCAGACCCACATAATACAGGCACGAACTTTGACTGAATCACTCCTAAACGAATACAGCTTTTTAATAAAGGAACAGGTACTTCCTTACCGTCAAAATACAAATTCATCGCTTCATCATTCAATTCAACAGCACTTTCTAAAAGCTTATGTCTATATTCGTGAGCTAGATCTATCATATCTCCTGGAATTTCCCCATAATGGAAACTTGCACCAAGAGATTCTTCGTCCCATATAATAGAACGCATTTCTAAAAGGTCAACAACTCCTACAAAATCTTTCTCAATTCCTATAGGTAACTGTAATACCAGAGGTGTAGCACCTAACCGATCAACTACCATATCAACACAACGATAAAAATTCGCTCCCATTCTGTCCATTTTATTCATGAAACAAATCCTAGGAACATTATATTTATCAGCTTGACGCCATACCGTTTCTGATTGTGGCTCAACACCAGCTACTCCATCAAATACAGCAACTGCACCATCCAAAACACGCAATGATCTTTCCACCTCTATTGTAAAATCAACGTGTCCTGGTGTATCAATAATATTAATCCTATGATCATTCCAAAAACATGTAGTAGCTGCAGAAGTTATTGTAATACCTCTTTCTTTTTCTTGCTCCATCCAATCCATAGATGCAGCACCTTCATGAACTTCACCAATCCTATTTTGTTTGCCAGTATAAAAGAGGATACGCTCAGTAGTAGTAGTCTTCCCCGCATCTATATGCGCCATAATTCCTATATTTCTACACTTAGATAATTCATTATCTATGTTCACTAACTTATCTCCAAAAATTAATTCTAATTAAAGCGAAAATGAGAAAATGCCTTGTTTGCTTCCGCCATCTTATATTTCTCTTCTCTAATCTTATACGCACCACCACGCTTATTATAGGCTTCTAATAACTCATTACATAAACAATCCATATACATTTTATTACTACGTTTCCTAGCTGTAGCTGCTGCTCTCGAAATCCAACGCAAAGCTAAAGAAACAGATCTATCTTCCTTTACTTCAACTGGTACCTGATACGTTACACCACCTATTCTACGGGAACGAACCTCCATTTGAGGCATTACATTATTTAAAGCAGCATTAAAAATTGACATAGCATTTTCACCAAGACGAGTTTCTGCTTTACTCAATGCTCCATAAACTATCTTTTCAGCAATAGACCGTTCACCAGAACGCATAATAACATTAATAAAACGTGCCAACAATACACTATTATATTTTGAATCAGGAGTAATAATCCTCTTACTTGCCCTACGACGACGAGACATATATAACCACTATTAATTAACTTTTCTTCACACCATATTTTGAGCGCGCTTTTTTCCTATTTTGTACCCCTCTAGAATCTAATGCACCACGTATAATATGATACCTAACCCCAGGCAAATCCTTTACACGTCCACCTCTAATTAATACTACTGAGTGCTCTTGCAAGTTATGCCCTTCACCTGGTATATAAGCTATCACTTCACTACCATAACCAGCAATCTTTACACGTGCAACTTTACGCAATGCTGAATTAGGTTTCCTAGGAGTAGTAGTATATACTTTTACACAAACTGCTCTTTTTTGTGGATTATGTTGAAGCGCAGGTGCTTTATTCAATGAAGTACGAGATTTGCGTGGACTACGAACTAATTGATTTATCGTTGGCATAATGTAATAACCTTACAGTTTAAAATTTATAGAAAAGTATCCCATGTTCTAAATTACAGAAGCATGCCTTACTTATAAAAGAATCAAAAATTCTAGTCAATAGAAATTTAATGATTTTACAATATTGACAAATGCAATATTACAAAATCTCATCAATAATTCAAGTATCCTTTTATATATATTATGAAAAAATAATTGTCGCTACATATTTTTATCAATTTCACAACAATCAGCTATTCATTTCTAGAAGGTTAATACGAACACGTTATACCTAGCAAATTATCTTAATTATATTTATATCATATAATTGATCTCTTCACCAAATTAACTTCCCAATAAGCTAATTACAAAATGCCATCACAATAACATAACTAACATTCATAATTCCTAAGACACAAATAAAGTGAAAAATATATGATTCATCTCATATGCTACAACTTCACTTGTTCAAAATATTCCTTGTTTTACAAACTGTCTTTAAGAATCTTACACAGCGCAACAAATCAATTATGTAACACTTAACCTGCATAGCATATCCTATACAAGACTATAACCAAAACATTCTCAAACATATTTACATATACAACAAAATTAACCAAAATATTTTCAAATAACCCATTAAATCCTATAAACTTTGATCAATTCCAACAATACATAAACTACATAACACAAGAACAACAAATCCAAAATTCTCACTAACAACAAGTGCTAAGTATACTTCAAAAATTTCATTATATAATTACATACAGATCTTTTATTACAAAAAGAATTTAAAGACATAAATCTCCAATTATTTAGTCTTACGCATAAATATCAATAAGGTTACAACTTTCATATTGATTCTCAGAATTCAAACATAGATCAAGAATATAAACACTAAAGCCATGACCCTGTCTTTTATCTTTTTACGATTACTTCTTATATTTAAGAATAGTACCTTAATCCAACAAATCTACATGTGCTTATAACTAATCCGCTATATAAATATAGATACTCAATAAAACATCATATAATATATGAATTGTAAAATCAGGACTATTCTATTATTGTTAAATAAGATAATGCATTTTTATAAGTCATTTTATATAAGCTACCTATTTAACAGTTGTGTAAAATTCAATAGTATTATAGTACACTCAACATATAATTCTGAATAGCTTAATGAGCTGCAACAAACATACCTAATATTGAAAAACATACAACCTTTAAATTTACTTAAATACCTCTTATCATCAATATTTACGAGATTTACAATTGTTAACAGCCATAATCTAATAAACTAATACATACATACTATATAATACATTATTAGAGTATAAAATATTAAATTTACACAACACTAAATGATGATAATAATTGATTCTCAATCTCTTTAACTACTAACTTAGTTGCAACATTTTCAGTACCTTCTACATTTATATTATCAGCAAAATTACTACAGATACCTAAACATGCACTTAATGTTCTAAATCCAAAATATAATCCAATCAAAACTGTGCCAACAACTAGTGTAACACTATAAATATCTGATATAAAGTCCTTATTCACACTAAAAAAATTATTAAGAACTAATAAATAACCACTAAAAACACATACAAAAACAAGTATAGTACTACCTACATACCTAAAAACCGCTACTTTATTAGCTGGCTTGTTATTTACTGACCTCCTAACTTGACTATCATGTAATAATTCTTTTCCCTTCTGATTATGAACACTATCAAAACAATTACTCATTAATTTAGAAAAAGATAATGTTAGGAACAAAGCTACTGATATACCAACTAACCAACTAGACGCTAAATTTAAGTCTCTACTGATTAAATTATAGTGCTTTAATATGAAAAATATTGCACCTATAACATACACTAACAGACAAGTTATACGTATCTGTTCAAATAAATTAATATTTTGTATTTTCATTACACACTATATCCTTGTAAACATTGTTCACAACAAAAGTATTTAACAACCTTTTACTTGGTAAATCAAATAAATGTAATTGATATTTTTATACCAAACACACACTCCTGACTTGCATTATATATTTATTTCAAATACAATTACCTATTAAGTCACTTATACACTTAGTTGTATTGTACTTTATATTTAGATTTATTAACTTGGACATGTTTGAATACTCAGGATTAAAAAATTAACAATAGTTATCCTAATACTTTTCTTTAAGGATTAAATAAGGTATGCTACTTTTTGAAATTTTATAATGTAATAATAAATGAATACAGAAAATTTATTGTTTATACCATTGGGTGGAGTTGGACAAATAGGCATGAATGTTAATTTATACCACTTCAAAGGCAAGTGGATTATAATTGACTTCGGAGCTGGTTTTGCTGATGATAATATGCCAGGAATAGATATGATTGTTGCTGATATCAGCTTCATTAAAAAAAACAAGAAAGATCTACTAGGTATAATACTCACTCATGCTCATGAAGATCATATAGGAGGTATACAATACTTATGGCATGATCTACAATGTCCAATATATGCAACTAAGCTCACTGCTACTTTATTGTATTCAAAACTAAAAGAATTTTCATTAAACGTCAATATTACAGAAATAGATCCTTCTCAAGAATTAAAATTAGGCCCATTTACTCTTGAATTTATAAATATGACGCATTCTATACCAGAAATGAATGCAATAGCATTGCACACCGAAAAAGGAGTGATAGTACACACAGGAGATTGGAAATTGGATGATAATCCAGTAATTAGTCCATTATCTAATACACAAAGATTACAAGAACTGGGAGATCATGGAGTACTAGCACTTGTATGTGATTCAACTAATATTTTTACTAAAAAAAAGTCAGGATCAGAAGGTGAGTTAGAAGAAAGTTTATTTAATATACTCAAAACTCATAACAATAGAGTTGCTATATCATTATTTGCTTCTAATATTGCAAGAATTAATACTATAGCATATGTAGCAAAAAAACTAGGTAGGAAAATAGCAATACTAGGTAAATCTCTTGTACGTATTATACAAGCTGCAAAAGATAGTGGGTATTTGACAGATGTGCCAGAATTTATTGATATTACTCAAGCAAATAAATTACCAAAAAATCAAATACTATTTTTATGCACTGGATGCCAAGGTGAGCCATTAGCAGCTACTGCCAAACTTGCAAATAACTCTCATTCTTTAACAAAATTAGAAAATGGAGACACTATAATTTTTTCTTCTAAAATTATTCCAGGTAATGAAAAACGTATATACAACATATTCAATAAGTTTGTGAATATGGGAATTAATGTAATTACAGAATTTATGGAACACGTACATGTATCTGGTCATCCTTCTAGACCTGAAGTATGTACAATGTATTCTTTAGTAAGACCTAAAATATCCATTCCCGTACACGGAGAATATATTCATATGTATGAACATGCCAAGGTTGCACAAGAGTGCAATGTAGAACAGGCAATAATAGTACACCCAGGAGATGTAATAGATATAGTACACGGGAAAAAAATTGATTCTGTAAAATCTGGTTATTTTGGTGTGGATGGTAATTTTTTACATCACCCACAAAGTAATGTAATATTCATGCGAAAAAAAATGAGAGATGCAGGAATAATCATAGTAACACTGATTTTCAATAGAAGAAAAGAGTTACTCAAAGCACCAAGAATTTTCGCACCAGGAGTGTTAGATAACTCAAATGATAATAATCTGCTAATAAAAAAAATTGCATCTAGAATTGGTGCTAAGCTTCATTTTAAAAAAGAAAATCAAATAAGACATCATGTAGAAAGTATAGTTTTTAATGCATTAAAACATGATATAAAAAATAAACCATTTATTGAAGTACAAATAGAATATGTAGATTATTAGCTATTATAAGTATTTTTAATCAACAGTTCACTCAAATATTATTTACCTAAATTGGTTACCATTATGTCTATAATACTTATTACTAAAAGTAATGTTTTAAACTTTACTATTGGTGACTATTAAATACAACTCATATCTTATCATTTGCAGCGCATATCTTATCGATGCCTAAAACTGATTAAACTTAAGTATAACATACACAAATTAGCATTATCAGGATTTTAACACTTGCTATACCAGATTAGTACAACATTGACTATAGATCTTGTAATAATAGTATTTAAATATAGCAAAATACAGTAAATATAAATTATACATGCCATACATATAGAAGATTGCATTATATCATAATATTTCAATATTCATACATACAGTGCCATAATTAGGTAATTTTGATTCAATATTTATTTAATAATATTACCATATTAGTTATATATAAAAAATATCTTACCTAATTGTCAGATCTTGATATTATATATATACAGCTTAATGTGAAGATATAAGTATAATGGACAATCTCTCTATAATAATAAAAACAACAATTAGGCTAATACCATTTTATGGCGTATCAGACGAAACACTATTAAAAGCATGTATAGACTTAAACCTATATAATGATTTCTGTAAGTTCCATAATGGAATACATGATGTACTAAACTATATTAATGAGGATCTGATTAACTTTATTACTACAAAATTCAACACAACAGATAACATTAACAACTTTAAAATCCGAGAAAAAATACAACATGCTATACAGTTATGTTTAATATACTATTCATCTTTGCCAAATTACAGAGAATTATTAAAAAATATACTATCTGCAGTACCATACAATATGTGTTTTTTTACCACATCATTATATAAAATAACAAATACCATTTGGAACTTAGCAGGAGACACATCCACTGATTTTAATTATTATACAAAAAGAACTACATTAGCAGCTATATATATGAGTACTCTTATATATTTTATTAATGATTTTTCTGAAGACCATACTTATACTACCCTATTTTTAGAAAGACGCATTAATAACATAATACAGGTACACAAGGCTAAATCTTTTATAACCAATAAATTAGAAAAGTTTAATATATTCAAAGTCAAATTTGATTCTTAATACCAAATATCATAAGTTTAAAAATTATGAATTATCATATTGATATCTGTAAAAATAACCCCAAGGCAATTTACAAACAATGTTTCCCAAATAACTCTAGCTTTTTCCCCAAATCAAATTATTAAGTAGCTAATATATAATTTCTTAAAAAACATACCAATAGCTATTGGTATTTTCAACAAGAAGACTGGCCTTAAAGTAAAATTTATTAAAATTTTATATAAGTCAATGTATTTTAAGATATTTATTTAACAAATTGTATCTTATAATTATCTATTAGATATGTTATAACCTAGATGTCAAAATTACTGTATAATACATATGTATAAAAAATTCAAAGAACTTATAAAGACAGGATTTTCTCTTCCAGAACTTTTAGGGCATAATACATTACATACAACAAATAATGAAACACAAAGAAAATCAAATGTTTTACAAAAAATACTATACACAGTAGATAATGTCATAAACTTCTTATTTAAATACAATAAAAAAGATACATCAAATGAAGTATTAAAGGTATCATGGGGTCCATTATTTACTGGTTTTATAGTAATTTTATTATTCTTTGGTATATTTGGAATATGGGCAGCTATTGCTCCGTTAGATGGATCTGTAGTTGCACAAGGAGAAGTAATATCTTCATCAGAAAAACAGATTGTACAACACCTAGAAGGTGGTATAATAAAGAAAATTTTAGTAAAGGAAGGAGAGTTTGTAGAAAAACATCAACCTATAATATACCTACATAACACTACAGCTCAGGCCAATTTAGATATAATCAAAGAACGTCTATTGGATATGCTAGCAACAGAAGCCAGGCTTACAGCTATAAAATATAACCATAACCACATAACATTTCCAAACTCTATAAATAACCTATCTGATAAAGAAACATTAAATCAGATTATTAAGAACCAACAACAGCTCTTTGAATCCCACAAGAAAAATATATCTGGACAAATCAACATCTTACAACAACGCACTAAGCAATTACATCAAGAATTATCAGGATTATCTGCACAATTAACGTCAGCAATGACACAACATCAACTAATCAAGGAAGAATTAGAGGCTAAAAAAAGCTTACTAGCAGATGGATATATAAGCAAACCTTACATAATTGCCCTTGAACGGCAACATGCTGAATCTCAGGGGAAAATAGGACAAATAGAATCTTCCATCGCATCAGTAAATCAAAAAATTGGAGAAAACAAATTAGAAATAATCAATATAACCAATAACGTACAAAATAAGATAAGTATTGAACTCAAAGACACAATTTCTGCAATTGCAGACCTAAAAGAAAGAATGAAAACTGCCCAAGATGTACTAGACCGTACAGTAGTAAGATCCCCTCAATCAGGGATTATTACAGGACTGAAATACCATACAGAAGGAGGTGTTATACCACCTGGAGCACCTATTACTAACGTAGTTCCATCAGACGATGACTTAGTTATAGATGCAAAAATACAAACACGAAACATAGAAGAAATATTATCAGCACAAGCAAAAGAAGTTAATATGGTATCGTACGAAAATTACAAAGGTTTAAAAGCAAAAGTACGTCTCAGTGCTTACAACATACGTAAAGTTGGGTTAGCAAATGGAATAGTGACACAAGTATCAGCTGACGCACTAACTGAAGCAAACGGCATGCGTTATTACAAGATACAAGTAATTATTCCTAAGGAACAGTCTAAAAAACTTAAAAATCTCAGGTTATATCCAGGGATGCCAGCAGAAGTTTTCATTATAACACAATCACGTACTTTACTTAATTACCTATTTACCCCTATAACAAGTACATTTGAAAAAGCGTTTAATGAAAGGTAGCTCATAAAAAAAATAGCTACTCTTACAGGTATACCATGCCCTTAAACATATTCTTTTCACCAGAAGCTAAGTTCTCTATTATCCCAATACTAACCGCTACATATTAGGAATAACACAACTTAACTGCACTCAACACTATAGATCAAACGAAACAATATACATTAGATATATAACTAAGAGAATAGCCCTTTTTACCAAATATATCATACCTGTAAACACATTACTCTATCAGAGACTAAGTCTCTATTATCCCAATACTAATTGCTACATATTAGTATTAACACAATTTAGCTGCACTCAACACTACAGATCAAACGAAACAATATACATTAGATACTCATAACTAAGAGAATAGCTCTTTTTACCAAATATATCATACCTGTAAACATATTACTCTATCAGAAACTAAGTCTCTATTATCCCAATACTAATTGCTACATATTAGTATTAACACAATTTAGCTGCACTCAACACTATAGACCAAACGAAACAATATACATTAGATATTCATAACTAAGAAAATAGCCCTTTTTACCAAATATATCATACCTGTAAACACATTACTCTATCAGAAACTAAGTCTCTATTATCCCAATACTAACCGCTACATATTAGTATTAACACAATTTAGCTGCACTCAACACTACAGATCAAATGAAATAATACATATTCTATATTTAGAATTAAGAAAATAGCTTTTCTTACAAAACATATTTTATCTCCAAATACATTTTGCACCAAAAACTACTTATTTTTATTCAGAAGAACCACAAGTTAGTAATAATAAACAAAAATTTCCCTATACACATTATATACACTATAGCTATGAACTAACACACCAATACCAACCACAATAAAAAAATTTCAGCACTAATTTATTCGATTTAACAAAAACAAATGTCCACCTAAATTTTGAAATAAAATTATTTTCTAAGTAGAAGTGCTAAATTAAACTAATAATAACCATGCATTCGAAAAACTGTAGAACTTTACTTTAAAACATATAAACGCTTTTGATTAGCATTACTGATACTCCTTATACTACGCTTTTTTATAATATTGATCTGTAAGTTTTGTTATATAAGCTAAGACATATTATGCATTACTACACCTAGTAAATGACAACATCAAACTAAATTTACAACAACTAATCTATTATATCTATAAGAAAATTCCTAATAGCAGAATCAGGTATTTAACAACTTATTATATCTAAATCTACAATGTGTTAACATCATGAAACCATTTTATTTTGTACAAAACTATAATTATAAAACCTTATATCTTATAATATCAACACCTCACTCACCTATATTATCATTCACATATAGAACTTAACAACTGCTGACAAAACAGCATAAAAACACATTGAAAATAATTTTCTATAAAACTCTACTACACAAACTACGTTAGTTCTTATATCATTACTAACTGTCTGATATATAACAAACTACCTGTGAATTAGGATAGTATAATATTAGATAAATTTACTATTATTATTACACAATATTATTCACTTGATACACGATACATAAGTCACTACAAATTAATATTTAATTCAAAAAAAAAAACAACAACTACATTTATCTTGTTAAATTACTACTTACTTTACCTACAAAGCTTATATATTTTACCAGAATTATTCTAAACACCACTTCTACACAATCATTATTAATTAATTTTTTCTTTGCGTATTATTCACATAATTAATAACCCTTAGAATTATATATAACTAATAAAATGTAGTGTAAAAACTACCCACCAAATAAACCATTAGTATAAAGTTACTCATGCTAATTACTTTTGCATATCTATGTAGCTTATATTTACTACACAATCTTTATCTTTTACATCATATTAATATCGAATAATTTCTCACATAATATATTTTCCACTCTTACCTATATAATTTCAAACCTTTAACTACATGGGACTAACCCTATATAAGACTAGTCAAAAACCATAACTAATACAATTATATAGCCAGCTGCCCATTTCGAAATAAAGGAAATTTTGTATTAGGTAGTTTTACATTCTTATTTTCCTCTTGATATCAACTTTTATTTAGTAAAAATTCACGAATTCAACTAAATAAATCGTTACAGAAAAAAATCGCTAACAGTAGGTGATTATTAAACTACTACATATTTTTTACAATACCACACCATCAATATGCAATAATCTTGAAATAAGATATTCTTTAAATATAAACAACTATACAATAACTTTACTATATTTAGTTCTATCATATTGAAATATTTTACACAATATCACTACCGATACTAATCCAACCAACACTACTATTAATGCATACGGAGCAGCATCAGCATATCTTTCATCACCAATAAGCTCATACATTCTAGTAGTCATAGTATCAAAATTAAAAGGCCTTATAATTAACGTCGCTGCTAATTCTTTTATAACATCAACAAATACTAACAAAAATCCCACTACTACACTTTTCTGAATCATTGGTATATGCACATTCACACATGTAGAAATCATATTATGTCCCATCAATGAAGAAGACCAATCTATCTCTCTGGGTACTTTATTTAATCCAGATTCTATAGGACCTAAAGATACAGCAAGAAACTTAAAAACATAAGAATACATCAACCCAAATACTGTTCCAATAAGAGTAACTGAAAAATAAGAACTAAAAAAACTAGATAAACTACCAAGTAAAACCATTACACTAACAGCAACAATTGTATTAGGGATGGCATAACCCATAACAACAAATTTTATAGCATAAGATAAGGATTCTTTTTTCCTAACAATGTATGACATAATAATTGATATTATAACAGTAATAATTGCAGTAAAAAATGCTACATAAATACTATTGAATATTGATACATAAAACTTAGTACTTGTAATAAACGTTCCAATTCTTTCCATACTCCAATATAACAATGGAATAATTGGTACAACAAAGCCTATCAATATTGGCACTAAACATATTAAATATATTAGTATAAGGGCAATTTTACCTTTAACTTGCCAAGTATGGTAATAATCAGTGTTCATTTTAATCGTAGAATAAGATATGCCTTTACCACGTAATAGTTTTTCTAATATAATTAGTAAAAATATAAAAAACAATGCAATCAACGCAAATAAACATGCAGAATATTTATCATGTAATAGGAACCAACTTCTATATATACCACGAGTAAATGTATCTATCGCAAGAAATTGCGGAGTACCAAAATCAGATATTACTTCCATTAATACAAACGACATACCTGCTGCAATAGCTGGTCGAATTGTTGGTAACCCAATAGCAGTTAATATTTTATATCTTGAAGCACATAAAGTAGTAGCAACTGCAATAGTACTCCGAATTGCTATTAACCCAGTTCTAACTAACATATATACATATGGATATAGATTAAATCCTATAATAATAACCCCACACGTTAATGATTTCACACTAGGGAAATAATAATCACCTTTGTGCCAGTGAAACATCGATCTTAAAAAACTTTGCACAGGACCTGAAAATTCAAAAATATTCACATATACATATGCTACTATATACCCTGGTATTGAAAGTGGTAAAAAAAGTGCTACCTCAAAAAACTTACGTCCAGGAAAAGAATAATAAGTTACAAACCAAGCTGTTGCTATTCCAACAACTAACGTTAGAACTCCAACTCCTAACATTAAAATTACTGTATTAACAGTATATTCAGAAAAAATATATGCAAATAAATCTACTACTTGATTTTCAGTCAATATAACAGATATCAATGAAAATATCGGGGCTATAAATAACCCGATCGATACATATATAAAGACATTTCTTGCAAGACTTATAAACGACACTATATTTATTTCAGAGAGCTAATTATCTAACTTTAATTTTATTATACAGAAAGAATCCTATCAGTCACTTAAAACCTTTCTGTATTAACATAATATTTACACATTAAAAGTACTGCTAATGTGTAAAAGTTTAAAAACATTTCACCCAACTATATAAAAACATTAACTGTCCTAAATATTGATTTTCTACTATATAACTTCTCTCATGAAACATCAAAAAAACCTTTTATTAACCAATGCTAAATTATAGCTTAAAAGTTTATAAGCCATATTAGCATTATCATAAATTATGAAAAATTCACCATTCAATTTTATATAGTAATTGCAAATTCTAAGCTGATTATGTTACTAATACTGTAATTGCATTTTATAGTTAGTTTTACTACAAGCAAAATCAACTTGCCAAAGTGATCAAGTTCTGTATAGCTAAAAAGAACCATGTAATATATATAATACTGGAATAATCTTGTTAACAAGGTTTCCTAGTATACAAATTTCTCCTATATAATATTATATATCTTATACATAGATTTGATAATACCAAATCTCACCATTCAAGATACGTGACTGATGAATTATCCTAATAATAATCATAAAAAATAATCTTTTCGATTACTATTTATAGTATATCATAAACAAAAGAATAGATAACTACAATCTTAGATTAAAATACATTAGACCATAGAAGAATTCATCATCTTGTAGCTATTTATATAAAATAATCACACATTATATTTTGTATCATAATAGGTATCATTAAAAATGATACAATTATTATATTGATAATATTTCTTTATATATGTATACAGGTATATTATATACTTTAACTAAACCGATGAAAGAAAAGTATCATTACTCAGTTAGGATAATGCATTGGTTGACTGGTATACCAATTATATTAATGTTAATTTTAGGATTCTGGATGAAGTCACTACCTAATACTTACCCAGTACTAAAAAATATATATATATTACACAAATCAATAGGTATAATATTACTAGCACTACTGCTATTACGTGTAATGTTCAGGACCCTATCAGTAATTCCACCATACTATAAGGGTTTTCCAAATTATTTAGCTATTATATCTAAGATTACACATGTTAGTTTATATATACTATCTATAACAATGGCAACATCTGGTTATGTTATGTCTTCAGCTTCAGGTAGAGCAATACAGATCTTTTCCTTAAACGTACCACTACTGATTGACATTAATGAAAATATTGCTATCATTGCAAAGCAGTGTCATAATGTTTGCGCGTATATGCTCTCCGTAACTATAATCTTGCATATACTAGCAGTACTAAAGCATAAGTTTATAGACAAAGACAATATTTTTAATCGTATAATATAATAGAATTGTTATGCTATCAGAACTATGGAAATCAGGTACAGAGTTTTTAGGCAGCAGCTTTGCAATTATGGGCGGAGCAATGAGCTGGGTATCAGATCATAATTTAGTATCTGCAATATCAAATGCTGGAGGTTTTGGTGTCTTAGCATGTGGTTCTATAGATCCCAGTACATTAAAAAAAGAAATAATACTTACTCAACAATTGACTGCTCGTCCTTTTGGAGTTAACTTAATTATAATGCATCCAGATTTAGCCGACCTTATTGATGTTTGTGTAGAAACTGGGATAACACATATAGTGCTTGCAGGAGGCATTCCTAACAGCAAGATGATAAACCATGTCAAGAATGCAAAAATCAAAATAATGTGTTTTGCTCCATCGTTATCTATAGCAAAACGTCTAGTTAGAGCCGGAGTGGATGCATTAATAATAGAAGGGATGGAAGCCGGAGGACACATAGGTCCCGTTAGCACATCTGTACTTGCACAAGAAATCCTACCATATTTTCGTCAAGACGACTCTTTAAAAAAAGTACCTATTTTTATTGCAGGTGGAATTGGACGTGGGGAAATGATAGCACATTATCTTATAATGGGTGCAAGCGGGTGTCAAATTGGTACTCTCTTTGTATGTACATATGAATCGCGTATACATAACAATTTTAAGGAAGTATTCATTAAATCTTCCTCTAGAGATGCCGTATCATCTGTACAATTAAATAAAGATTTTCCTGTCATTCCAGTAAGGGCTATAGAGAATGACGCAAGCATCAAATTTTTAGAGTTACAACAAAACATTATTAACTTATACAATCAAGGAAAAATTTCAAAACAAGATGGTCAGCTTTGTATCGAGAAATTTTGGGCTGGAGCATTAAAAAAAGCAGTAATAGATGGAGATATCGTAAATGGATCCCTTATGGCTGGACAAAGTGTAGGCATGGTACACAACATAGAAACCACTGCACAGGTAATCAATAACCTAATATCACAAGCATGCAACTATATTACCTCTGTACAAAATATTAAACCATCAGCTGTAAATTAGCTTCTAAGGGTTTAATATTAAATCCCACACCTTTATCAACATACTTTAAAGAAAATAGACATTAAGTAATCTTCTAGTATTTACAAATTGTCTTATTATAACTTTGGCTTAGAATATCAAAATATCAACCTGTATAGTAAAAAATTAACTAAAAAAATACTTTAATTCCACAGCCTCACATCTACTTATATACAAAACAGCACTAATAGTATCGATTAAAATTTATTTAGTACAGATAGCTAAATACCCCACAACAATAAATTAAATTCGCAATACATAAGTGATAAATAGTAAATATTTTCATATGAGTGATTTCAATTACATATATACATTAATAGACATAAATACTACTGACTTTAACATAATACGTAGATTGATTATTATTCACTGGTCTGAACACAATGTTGATTTAGGACTTGTTTTATCTGCTGAAAATACATTCACCTTTTAGCCTTAAATACACATAACCAACTATGTAACATAAAAAGATAAATTAATTCA
This sequence comes from Ehrlichia ruminantium, assembly GCF_009728835.1. Lineage (GTDB taxonomy): Bacteria > Pseudomonadota > Alphaproteobacteria > Rickettsiales > Anaplasmataceae > Ehrlichia > Ehrlichia ruminantium_B. The sequence goes on along the minus strand of NZ_CP033455.1, from coordinate 255,986 downwards.
AATTTCGCTAATAACTTAGTACTACATAAAATTTGTAGAAATTTTAGTATACTAAGTTATACATTTAAATACTACTAAGGTAAAACATACTATAAAAATTTTTAGTAACTTGACATAACATTACATTGCTATAGCATATATGATACGTGTTTTTATAAAAAAACTCTCATTTTATACAACGGAGCATATTACATGAAGGCTATTAAATTTATATTGAACCTATGTTTATTGTTTGCAGCAATCTTTTTAGGATACTCTTATATAACGAAACAAGGTATATTTCAGCCAAAATTACACAACTCTCCTGACGTTAACATATCTAACAAAGCTGATATAAACACTAACTTTACTTTAACTAATCAAGATGGTGTAACAATATCTAGCAAAGACTTTCTTGGAAAGCATATGTTAGTCTTCTTTGGCTTTTCTTCTTGTAAAACTATTTGTCCTATGGAATTAGGCCTAGCATCTCAAGTTCTTGACCAACTTGGTGACAAAGCAAATAAGTTACAAGTAATCTTCATTACTATTGATCCAGCAAGAGATACTGTAAGTACGTTGAAAGAATTCCACAAAAATTTTGATTCACGGATTCAAATGCTGACAGGAAGTATTGAGGCTATTAATGAAGTAGTAAAAGGTTATAAGGCATATGTTGGCAAACCAGATAATGATAACCAAATTGACCATTCTGGAATAATGTACATTGTAGACAAAAAAGGAGAATATCTAGCACATTTTGCGCCAGAATTAAAATCACAAGAGCCTCAAGTAGATAAGTTATTATCTTTAATTAAGCAGTATCTTTAAACTTAATACTTAATTAAAAGGAATAGTACAGACTTTTATATAGAATCAAACCGTTGGGGTGTATATCTAATGCAGAAGTTTCTTTTGATTTTATTTTTACTATCTATGATGCTACCTACAGATTCTAACTCGCAACATATACATGTTGTTGGATCATCCACAGCATTCCCATTTATTGCAGCAATAGCAGAAGAATTTGGAAGGTTTTCAGATTATGGTACTCCTATCATAGAATCTGTAGGTAGTGGAATGGGCTTTAGTATGTTTTGCCAAGGCGTAGGAAAAAGCACCCCAGATATAGTCATGTCATCTCGTAAGGTAAAAGGCGCAGAAATAGAACTATGTAAAAGTAATAATGTGAATGATATTATTGAAATAATTATAGGTTATGATGGCATAGTTATTGCAAATTCTAATAACAGTAATAAACTTGATTTTACAAAAAAAGATTTATTTCAAGCCTTAAGTAAGTATTCTACATCAGAAGAATACACACAGAATATGCCAGCAAATGACTTTAAGTATTGGTCAGAAATTAACAGTAGGTTTCCCAATGTTGATATTGAAATTTATGGTCCATATAAAAACACAGGAACTTACAACATACTAATTGAAGAAATAATGCAAGATTCTTGCATTAATCATAAAAATTTTATCGAAGTATACCCAGATCTCAAAAAAAGAGAACATGCGTGTAGTATGATCCGGAATGATGGCAAATACATTGAAGTTGCAGCAAATGAAAATATAATTATTCAGAAAATTGCAAAAAATAATGCTGCTTTTGGTATTTTCAGTTTTAGCTTTTTAATACAAAATCAAGATAAAATACACGGGAATAAAATTGCAGGGGTAGAGCCTACATATGAAACTATTTCTTCAGGAAAATACATTTTATCAAGACCCATATATATATATATCAAGCAAAAGCATATTAGTGGTTTCCCTGGATTAAAAGAATTCATTAAAGCAATTTTAAAACAGGAATCTATTGGTAAAAATGGGTATCTTGTTGGTTTAGGATTCATACCTTTATCAAATAGTGAATTAGAAAATACTAGAAATCGTATCACTAATATATTAGAAAAGATCAATTAGGATATACCACATTTTCACGTGTAGGCAGTACATGATAATCATAATTTCTTAAAAAGGATTTGACATAATTAATTCCTTATTGTTATGATGATTGGTCTTTTATCTATATAGGAGGATTTTCTTTGGTTGAAGTTATAGTTTATCACGGAGATATAGAGCAAGGTATACGTACCCTCAAAAAAAAATTACAACGTGAAGGCAAGCCTAGGCAAATGAAAATTACACATCATGAAAAGCCGTCAGAAAAACGCGCAAGAAAAAAAGACGATTGTGAGAGGAGAAGAAAAAAATTACACAAGATACCTTATGAACCTATGTTTACTAAATTTCAGGTCAGTGCTAGACATTTCCAAGTGAAGAGACCCTCTCAGTCTAATCAACCTAATGAGAATATCGAATAATAATATGTGATTTTATTAGAGTTATCCTGTAGATCATTATAACTCTTCTGTAAGTGTATGTTAAATTTAGTAGTTATGGTAGAAAGGTATACTATATGAATATTCATGAATATCAAGCAAAACAAATATTAAAAAAGTTTGGTATAAGTGTCCCAGAAGGAGTTATTGTACATTCATTAGATGAGGTGAATGACGCATTAAGCAAGATTAACTCGAAAGTAATTGTGGTTAAAGCACAAATCCATGCAGGAGGTCGAGGAAAAGCAGGAGGAGTCATAGTTTCACGTACGTTAGATGAAGCAAAAACTGCAATCAAAAACATGTTAGGATCAACTCTAGTAACACATCAAACTTCAAAAAACGGACAAAAAGTAAGGAAAGTATATTTGGAAGAAGGATGTGATATAAAAAAAGAATATTACATCAGTAGTATTGTGAACCGCAAGCAAGGCCAGGTTAGCATTATATTCTCAACAGAAGGTGGTGTTGATATAGAGGAAGTAGCTTCAAATTCTCCAGAAAAAGTAATTGTATGTAACATTGACCCAATATTCGGATTTCAAGGATTTCATGGACGTAACTTATGCTTTGATAGCAATTTAAGTGTAGATCAAACACGGAAAATCAGTGCTATAGCTGAAAAAATGTACAGAGCTGTTCTAGAAACAGATGCTAGTCAAATAGAAATTAATCCTCTTGTAGAAACATCATCTGGAGATTTTATTGCTCTCGATGCAAAAATGAACTTCGATGATAATGCTATATACCGTCATCCAGAAATTTCAGAGTTGCGTGATTATGATGAGGAAATTCCAGAAGAAATAGAAGCATCAAAATATGGCTTAAGCTACATTAAGATGGATGGTAATATTGGATGTATGGTTAATGGAGCAGGACTTGCTATGGCCACTATGGACATCATCAAATACTATGGAGCTGAACCTGCAAACTTTCTTGACGTAGGCGGTGGAGCAAGTCAGAAAACTGTAACTGAAGCATTTAAAATCATCCTATCAGATAATGTTGATGGGATATTAGTTAATATATTTGGTGGAATAATGCGTTGTGACATAATTGCTAATGGTATTATTGCTGCTATACAAGAAATCGGCATAAACGTTCCACTTGTTGTAAGATTATCTGGTACAAATTTTGAACTAGGTAAAAAGCTACTTGATGATTCAAAGTTAAATATCATCACAGCAAATGACTTAAGCGAAGCAGCATACAATGTAGTTAATATAGTAAAAAAATAGAGGCAACATGTCCATTTTAGTAGATAGTAATACAAAAGTGATTTGCCAGGGATTCACTGGTGCTCATGGTACATTTCATTCCGAACAAGCTATTGCTTATGGAACAAAAATGGTTGGAGGAGTTACGCCAGGTAAAGGTGGTACATATCATCTAAACTTACCAGTGTTTAACACTGTGAAACAAGCAAAACTACAAGTAGGAGCTAATGCTACAGTAATTTATGTTCCTGCTCCATATGCAGCTGATGCAATATTAGAAGCAATTGATGCTGAAATAGAACTTATAGTTTGTATCACGGAAGGTATTCCTACTTTAGATATGGTACAAGTAAAACGAGCTTTATGTAATTCTAGTAGTATTTTAATAGGCCCTAATTGTCCAGGAATCATTACCCCAGGAGAATGTAAAATTGGTATTATGCCTGGATATATACATAAACGTGGACATATAGGGGTAATTTCACGATCTGGCACACTTACATATGAAGCAGTAGCACAAACTACAGAAGCAGGATTAGGACAATCAACATGTATTGGTATTGGTGGAGATCCTATACATGGTATGTCTTTTACAGATTGCCTTAAATTATTCATAAACGACCCTGATACACACGGCATCATTATGATTGGGGAAATTGGTGGGTCAGAAGAAGAAGAGGCAGCAGAATTCATTAAATCATCAGGAACAACTAAACCTATAGTTGGATTTGTTGCTGGCAAAACTGCACCCCCTGGTAAACGTATGGGACATGCCGGAGCAATCTCATCAGGTAGTTCAGGCAGTGCTGAAAGTAAGATAGAAGTTATGAAAAGCGCTGGCATTATTATAGCTGAGACTCCAGCAGTTATAGGAAAAACAATGTTTGAAGCAATGAACAAAATATTATAAAACATTAATAACTTTTTTGCTGCTTACATACGCTAGTTATTTTTTACATTATGAAAGATTATAATGTATTTACATCATGCTATGTACTACATAGCATTAACAGTTACCATCATTAAATACCATATTGCTTATATGTAATATTTATTACTGTTTTTTTACTCAGCTACTCAGTGGATTATAAGTTAATAAGCATATCTTGTACAACTTCACAGCCATAATATGTACATTCCGAATAACTAAAATTCATACCAAATATTATATGGAAGTATTAGCACAAAACCATATATATCTACATTATCTCAACACACCAACTATAGCAAAATATTGAAACACAAATATAATTTCATACTTTCAAAAATACACACTTCTACAATATTTATTCCATATAAAATAAATAGTTACATATTATTAACACTAATTACACTATTCTAGTATAAGAATTACCAGTTCATGTACATACTGATACTTATACTTGAAAAAATAATAATAATTATTATTTTAACACTTATTTTTAAGGATTTTAATAAAATATGTTACTTTTCAAATTTTACACATTATTCATATTATTTCGATAAAGCTGAGTTAAACAGACTAACATAAATGTATTATCACATTAATAAATAACAGTTTTAATAATTCTGCATATACTTTACCTAAATAAGTTACTTACTAGGTCATAACATAATAAACACTAATTCTACATTACATATACTTTATAAAGCAATAGACTAAGTAAGTACCCTTTATTACTTCACTTCTTATATACAAATCATATAAATTTCTTCATTTCTTATAGTGATAATCAAGTTGCTCTACATAAGTTACGACACTCTAACAACTCTGCATATACCTATTACTAACTCAACAAGTTTACTGACCAGTTTACAACACAATAAATACTAATCCACATTACATATACTTTATAAAGCAATAGACTAACTAAGAACAATTCATTACTTCACTTCTCACATACAATATCATATAAATTTCTTCATTTCTTATAGCAATAATCAAGTTGCTCTACATAAGTTACGACACTCTAACAACTCTGCATATACCTATTACTAACTCAACAAGTTTACTGACCAGTTTACAACACAATAAATACTAATCCACATTACATATACTTTATAAAGCAATAGACTAACTAAGAACAATTCATTACTTCACTTCTCACATACAATATCATATAAATTTCTTCATTTCTTACAGCAATAATCAAGTTGCTCTACATAAGTTACGACACTCTAACAACTCTGCATATACCTATTATTAACTCAATAAGTTTACTGACCAGTTTACAACACAATAAATACTAATCCACATTACATATACTTTATAAAGCAATAGACTAACTAAGAACAATTCATTACTTCACTTCTCACATACAATATCATATAAATTTCTTATAGCAATAATCAAGTTGCTCTACATAAGTTACGACACTCTAACAACTCTGCATATACCTATTACTAACTCAACAAGTTTACTGACTGTTCACAATACAATAAACATTGATTAAAGCAAGATACACTTTATAAAGTATAAATAGATCAGTTAAAAATATTTACTATCTCATTCTTTATATGTGATATAATGTCAACTTCTTTTGTATATTCTATGCTAATTTGAGCAAGCTGGGCGTTCCCTCCACCTTTACTTTTGACAGCATCACCTATGGTTTTTACAAAATCTGTAGCCTTAATTTTATTATGTAGATTACTGCCCACACCTACAATATATATAACATTATGACCTGTTATATTAGAAAACAATATAATCATATCCTTAGTTAGACGTTTAGTAATAAATTTTCTTACAATATCAATTGGTATATTATTTAACTTGCTATGTAAAAAATCTATAGTCCCTATTTTTTCAACATTAACACTCTTAACATCAATAATATTAAAATAAGCATTCAATAATTTCTGCTTCAACTCTTGATTCTCCCTGTTGATTTTATCTACTTGTACTAGTACACTCTCTACAGGAGATTTAACACTATCAGCAACCTGATATAAAATCTTCTCTTGCCGTCTAAAATAATCTATAGCATACTGACCAGTCACAGCTTCTATTCTACGTATTCCACAAGCGATACTAGCTTCTGATATTATTTTAAAACATCCTATCTCACCAGTATACTTAACATGAGTACCACAACATAATTCTTTTGAATTTCCTATATTAACCACCCTAACCCCATGACTATCATATTTCTCAGTAAATAATGCCATAGCACCACCTTCAATTGCATCTTGCAAATCGCATATATTAGTTTCTACAGGATGATTTTGCCTAATTAAATCACATATCCTATCCTCAACCAATTTAATTTGTTCCTTTGTTAACGCCATATTGTGATTGAAATCAAAACGCAATTTATCACCGCTTACTAATGATCCTTTCTGCATAATATTACTATCAACTTCCAACTTTAAAATATAATGTAATAAGTGCGTTGCAGAATGATTAGCACATAAATCTTTTCTTCTTCTAGAATTTATTTCTGCAGAGATAATATCACCTATAACCAAACATCCACTTTTTACAACACACTCATGGACATAAAGACCATCAAGGATATTTTTCGTATTTACAACTTCAGCAATATTATTAGATGCAAGTAAACTCGTTCCTTGCCTTATCATAACACTAAGTAATCCTATATCTGCCTGTTGTCCCCCAGATTCAGGATAAAATGGTGTAACATCCATTAATAGATCAACTTTATCCCCAACATTAGCTATTTCAATACTTCTACTATTATCTATAACGATCGCTAATATTTTAGCTTGAGACTTAAAATTGTCATATCCAACAAATTTCGTATTATCAAAACTCTGTCTAATATCTTCCCATACCTTCCCTTTTAATTGCTCTATAGACTTTATAGAATGATGAAGCCTAGATCTAGTTTTCTGCTGCTCCATGTTATCGTAAAAGCCTTTTTCATCAAATTTAACACCTCTTTCTTTAATAATATCTAAGGTAATATCTACTGGAAACCCATAAGTATCATATAATTTAAAAATAATATCACCTGACAACATATCACCAGTAGACAAACATGCTAATTCCTTTTCAAGCAACGGCAATGCTCTAATTAAAGTATCTTTAAAATTTTCTTCCTCAGTTCTTAAAATAGATATTATCATATCCCTAGCCTTAAACAACTCTGGATAATAATCCGCCATATATGCATTACTCTGTTCATCAATTAATGCAGGAAAAATTTTATACATTAAAGGACCTGTATATTTTAACATATACACATAACGTGCAGCTCTTCTAATAATACGACGCAAAATATAATCGCGTCCTTCATTACCAGGAGTTAATCCTTCTGCTATTAAAAATGCAGCTGAACGTACATGATCTGCTATTACTCTATGTGCAATCTCACTAGAATTATTACCGGATTCTTTTTTTGATACAGTAATTAATGCTTTAAATAAACTTATATCATAATTATCATGTACCCCTTGCATAACAGCAGCAATTCTTTCAAGTCCCATACCGGTATCTATACATTTTCTTGGTAACACAGATAACTCACCTTCTGCTGTTTTGTTATATTCCATGAATACTAAATTCCAAATCTCTGTAAATCTTGCCCCATCTTCTTCTGCAGTCCCAGGCAAACCTCCTTTTATAGATTCACCATAATCATAGAAAATCTCAGAACAAGGACCACAAGGCCCTGTATTTCCCATACTCCAAAAATTATCATTAGTTTTTATCTTGATTATTTTATCATCAGAAAAATCACTAATTTTTTTCCATAAACTAAATGCATCTTTATCATCATGATATACAGTCAGATACAGCCTATTTTTATCTAAAGCTAACTCTTTAGTTACAAAATTCCAAGCTAACTCTATTGCATGCTCTTTAAAATAATTACCAAAACTAAAATTACCAAGCATTTCAAAAAATGTATGGTGCCTATTCGTATGCCCAACATTTTCTAAATCATTATGCTTACCACCTACTCTCAAACATTTTTGACTTGATACAGCAGTACTAATATTTTTATCATCAACACTAGTAAACATTTGCTTAAATTGTACCATACCTGCATTAGTAAATAATAACGAAGGGTCATCTTTTACTATTAATGAAGAAGAAGGAAAAACCTGATGACCATTTTTAACAAAAAAATCTATAAATAGTTTTCTAAGATCACTAACTAAATTACGCTTAATCATATATTAATTCTTTTAAATACAGGTTATAATAATAAAAATACACATTTGATATTACAAAGCACTATAAAAGTGATAAAATAACATATTATTAACTTATACTATAAGGGTATAATTCTTAATTATATAATGTAAAAACTTGTGAACTTTATTTCTTAAACAATTATGATACTACTTACAATCTTATTGTCTATTGCATTATTAACAGGAAATTACTATAAAACCACACTTACTTTTGAGGATAAGTTTCATATTATAACTTCTCTGAACATCATTTCTCCAATAATAATTTCCTATCTACTGTATCTACAAGACTTTAACATTATATTTACTAGCACAATATTTGTTATAATAGTTGTAATATTAATAGCAACATATATAGACAAAAATTTCTTACTATTAAAATCCATTATGTTCTTCTCTATAGCATTATTATCTTTTATTGTTATATGTATAATAGTATGCTTAGGCTATAATTCAGCATTATTTTTTAGTAAAATACCACTAGTAGACTTTCTATTCGGTACTAGCTGGCAACCCAATCCAGAAGCAATTAATGAAAACTTAGCAGGATCATTTGGAATATTACCATTATTAAGTGGTACATTATTAATTGTCATAGTTGCTATTACAATTGCAGTACCTTTAGGACTATTATCTGCAATTTATATCAGTGAATACGCAAGTAAAAGAATCAGGTACATAATTAATACGACTCTTGAAATACTAGCAGGAATTCCTACAGTAGTATATGGATATTTTGCAGTAGTATTTCTATCACCATCAATTAGAAGCTTAGCAAAATATTATAACCTCAATGCTCAATCAGAAAATGCACTAGTAGCTGGACTAGTAATAGGTATAATGATACTTCCATTGATAACATCTTTAATGGAAAATGCTATACGTTCTGTACCAAAGACTATAAAATACGGATCTATGGCACTTGGGGCAACAAGAGCAGACACTATATGGAACATAATAATTCCATATGCTTTACCAAATATTATCAGTGCAATCATATTATCAATTTCACGAATAATAGGAGAAACAATGATTGTATTAATGGCTGCTGGAATCACAGCACACCTAACTTTTAATCCGTTACAAACTGTAACCACTATTACAGTACAGATAGCAACTATTTTAACAGGCGATCAAAACTTCAACAGTATACAAACATCATCTGCATATGCTTTAGGACTTACACTTTTTATCATAACATGGCTCCTTAACATACTTGCACTATATATTACAAAAAAAGCAATAAAACCAATCAAAGTTAATTAGTACACATGTTAGAATATACATTAAATTATCTTATTAATAACCTCAACGTAATTCCAGTAATAGGAATAGAGTTAGAATTCTACTTTGATAACATACCAAAAAATAATTTTACCTTACTGATTAATAGTATTAAAAATAAACTATCTTGTTTCAGTTGTAATATCTCACAAGAAAAAAGTGAGTTACAGTACGAAATACAAACATTACATACTAGTAATATTTCCAGGCTCATTTCTGAAATTGACACATTTAAAGAGATTTTACAGAATAATGCAGAAAAATTTCACGGAAATACTAATTTTTTTGCAAAACCATATTTAGATAAACCAGGAAATGCATTCCATGTTCATATAAATCTACTTGATAAAAACACAAACAATTTATTTTCTCAACAAAATAATGAAATGAGCACACACTTGTTATATAGCATAGGAGGGTTATGTACATTAATGAAAAAACACATGATTTTTTTTGCCCCACATCACAATTCATACTTGAGATACATACATGCTGACATAGATACCCCTACTACTGTAAGCTGGGGAGGAAATAACAGAAGCACTGCTATTAGAATACCAAACACTACAAATAATCCTAGTAGCTGTAGAATAGAACACAGAGTAGCCGGGGCAGATTGTAATTATAAACAAGTGATTACTTCTATTCTACAAGGAATAATCTATGGAATACAAAACAAAATACAACCTATACCAAGAACTTACGGCATTGCTTCAGATTCACAATACAACCTAGAAAAATTGCCAACAAGTTTAGATGAATCAATAAAACACTTTATTACAGATTTAGAGAATAATTCTTAACCCTACATACTAATTATAATTAGATGTATTTACTCTCTACTATAATCTTCAGCATATATTGTTTACAAAGTTATATAAAAACACACACAAAATCTATCATACAAAAGTAGAATTAACACCTATAATTCCAAATTGTATAATCATAAACCCTTAATAATAAAGATATTCTTTTAGTACTACAGACATAACAAGCTTATTTTCTGTATACTATAACACTCAATGTAATAAACTACAAACAACATTGAAATTTGTTGTTACATAAAACTCAATAACTACACATACTAATTACATAAGCATTAGTCATAACATTACACATACAGTAAACTATCAGTATAAAAACACATTATAGAACAAATAACTTACAATATAATAGCTAACAATTATTCAAAATATCAACTTACGCTGAAAGTTGTAGTCCATCATAACCAACAATTACATTAGCATTAATACGACTTTTTATATAATCAATTAGAGAATAGTACTCTAAATCATGACTCATATGAGTTAGGATTGTAGTGTCAGGCTTTAGTTCTGCTATCCAGTCCAGACATGTATCAACACTAGAATGTGCAAAAGATTCTTCATATTTTAAACATCCTAATATTAGTACTTTCATTTTATATAGCAATTCAAAAGATTCTTTTGGGAAAGACTTAACATCTGTACAATAGGCCACATTATTGTTGAATATAAACCCATTACAAGGAGCAACACCATGATCTTGTTTGATCATTAATATCTGAAAATCCCCAATATTATGTTCCTGATAATAATACATAATGTTAGGAGTTAAATAATGACATTTTTTCCATTTAGATACAATTCCTCGAATGAAAAAATATGAATTACTTGCAACAAGCGAACATAAAGTCATTATATCACTATATATATGTACAGTATTTAATTCATTAGTAGGTACAAAAGGTTGAAGATCAGAAATACCATCACAATGGTCTGAATGAAAGTGTGTGTAAAGTATACCATCAACAGATGACAAATTATGTTGTAATGCTTGAACCCTTAAATCAGGACTAGTATCAATCAGTAGCTTAGTATTCTTATATTCAACAAGTGCTGAAGCTCTTGTACGTTTGTTATACTGCAAATGTGACTTACACGCATTACAATCACACCCTATAATTGGCACTCCACTAGACGAGCCAGAACCAAGAATTGTTATCTTCATAAAACATTTATACTTCTAATGATGCGTGATCAATATCATCTGTTTTCTTATTAGTCAAGTACATAAATCATCAACTACTAGGTTAACTTCACAATATCAAAAATAACATATTAGACCAAGTAAATACCTAGGCTGAGTAGAATATTCCTTATTACAAAATTTCAACTTAAAAATATTTATAGCATCATTTAAATGTACCTAATATCTAAATCATTTTGAGATATTATACACTTCAAATAAGTAAACTGCCTGACATAAAAAACTGGAAATAACATGATGTACAATGGCTTTATATTTACTGTATCTATCTTAAAAATTCTTGCACCGTATCTAACTAACAGAGTTTTGTCTATATAGGTAGTTTATTTTTATACATATCCTTAGTTGAAAAATTGGGTACAAATAGCGTATTATGTTAACCTATTTTAATCTTTGTCTTCAAGTTATTGATCAATGCTTATCTATTGAGCTAATTATTTATTTTAATAATCACTTTTTAGTACGAAATCATAGTAAATATTGTAAAACTACATGATAATATTTAATGTCTAAAAATTATTAATCATGAGTTAATTGTATCTCTTCTTATAATTAACTGTCTTATATTAGATAGAATTTATACAAAACCACAATTCTTGTATCAGTAGACCCATTAAGTATATCAAGTACATTACATACGAATTTATCATAAAAACTTTTTTAATGATACTTTATATTAAATCAGCCTATATTACTAATTTTATCACTATCAATTACTTGTTACAACTTACAAACATACAAGTTTTTAAACTAGATATATAAGAAACAATTAACTCAATAATACGTGTGTACCACTTTAAACATACACAAGTATATTAAACTCGTAACATTTAAAATGTACAACCATAATATATCATATTGTATACTCAACTCCAATTTGATTGATAATACTAATGATGCTGTCGTTTTCTACTTTGAACATATATGCTACGTAATGATTCGACATCCTTATTTGGAAAAAATATACTTTTAATTTTACTAATATCAGATTTTCTCTTTTCCAATCCAGCCGTACGCTCAACTTCTAATGCATTCTCCTCAGTTACTTCCTCATTTTCTGGTATTACACTTTCCTGAACTACAGAGTAAAAGTCACATACGTTAGACAACATATGATCAATCTTATCAACATCCATATTTACATTATTAGTTACTACCTTGACTAAATATTCAGACATTTGTTCTAACTTTTCCTGAGGTAAATAACACAACATAACACTGGAACTATCTTGTTCAAAAAACTTACAACGACCATTACGCATACCAAAAACTGTATATTGAATCTTATCATCAACAAAATCTATATCACAAGTATATTTTGAACAATGATTTAAAGCATATATAAGACCAAGACAATCATGCTGACTAGCTCTACACACATTACAAACCATACATAAAATTACTACTAATATTATGCTAACTTTCATTGATAAACTTACCTACTATACTATACAAATCAAATACAATCCTACCTCTAACAGTAGATACAGATTCACCTTTTAAAGCAGACTGTAATATTTCATTTGTAATTTCTGTATCCTTTCCAATGCTAACATTAATAATTTTAACATACCCTGAAATATCGTGACGTATGGCATTAATAAACAAAAATACTTGTTCATCACTAATAGAAGCAAACTTCAGTTTAACACGACTTTTAATTACACTGATATACTGTTTATTAAAAGTATCGCCAATGACTTCAGGATTAGATATGCTAATTTCAGAATTAAATAAATAATATTTCTTACATAAATCACTAATTAACGTACCCAAATTCTCTTCATAAGAGGTACTATATATATTTGAATTTGATATTTCTTGCCATAAACTACCACTATTATTAAGCATCGCCTCATGTTTATGAACATCCACAATTTTAAAACTTAGCTTACGAATTTCATTCATAATATTAGCATTATACTGCACTACATAAGCATTAGATTTAGACAAATAATATAATGTAACAGACAAACTACACAACAAAACTAAACATACTGAAATTTTAATTGCACATACCCACTTCAATAATTTGCTGTTCATCCAATCATTTCTCCAATTTAACCACAATAATCTTATGACTATCTAAAGCATTAGGTAGTGAATCTATAATTTCTACTTTATATTCTTTAAATTCATTACCCATATTAACCTTCAAGTTATTACAATAGTCTAAAAATTTTTCGCCCTTATTAAATTTAAGTAATAACTTCACCTTAACACCATTGCTATCGGTATGTAGTGATAAATAATTGATGACAAATCCAGTTAAATCTACATTGTATAATTTAAATATCAAATCAAGTGAAAAAAAATCATTAGCTAACAGTGATTTATATACATCCATTGTTTCATACATCTCATTAACTTGCCTAATACTGGCATCCTCGTCAATCTTTTCAACATGAGATGTTAGTTGCTCATGATGAAGTAGCATACCAACTCTCTCATCATAATTACTATCTATACTTAGCATATATCCCACATTAAATAAGGAAACCAAAGTAATTAAACACAGTAAAAATGGTATTAAGTACGTATTAATAAAACGAATTTTATACAATAATCTAGTATATTTAGTATGAAAGACCACAAATGAAAACTGCTCCATTATAGCACATAATATAACAGTGTCGCAAAATTCACTCATGATATTTGTAGATTGATTTAACATCAAAACTTTTGATAACTCATATGGAGTTAAAATATTGCTATCCATATTTTTAAAATCACAGGACAGCAAACTAGTTTTTATGGTACTAGATGTTATAATATATAGAGTCACTACTGATTCTTTAGTATCTCCAAGCTTAGAAAGTGACAAAAGTATATCTTGTACTTCCTGACAGATTTTACCAGCAATAATACCTGGAGATGTATCATCTTCAGAAACCATAATATTACCAACATATACCATTTTTCCTTTATATAGCACAATATGTCTAAAATCATTGGTCTTAGTATAAGCTACAAATACTGTCCATCTATCACAGCTTTTACCTTGTATACTTAACAATCTATTGCAAACGCATGCCAATTCAACCGGCAATAGCAATATACCACAAAAATTCTCTGAATTATTAAGAACAATCTCTAATATATTTTTAGATAATTCATTAAGTCGACTCGTTGCATACATATAATGCCAATTCTTATTTGTAGAATTCGGAGCTGTTAACAAAAACGCATTACCAACATCATAATTTTTCATTATCTTATTGAGATTAATTCTCATTAAAGATTTCGCAATAATTCTATTACTTGCAGGTAACTTATGTTCAGTATAGACTTGATCAGAGTGATTTAATACAAGATATACAGGTGATTTTTTGTATTCAGTAATACATGAAATAATTTTTGACATAGACACATCGTGTATTCCTTCAATAAAGTATTTATCCTTTACTACAGTATCCACAATGTTAAGTACTATTGCCCCATAATCTCCCACAGATATAATAATCTTACTCTTAGGTATTTTAGAAAAAAATAACATGATTTTTCACAAAAAACACAATATCAAAAGTATTAATAACAATCTCACTAACTAATATTAAACAGTAATAAATGAAGATATATTAATTAAAAATATGACATACAACACGAAATAACTCCTAAATTAATACTATTTTTACAAAGAATATGTACACAACTATAAGGTATTTTCTGTATGTCGGGATGTAAGATTTTCAAATTGCACTCCAGAAACATTATGTTGAATATTATCCAAATCAAACATTACAAATCCTTGTTCATTTCTAGATACTCTTCTTCTATTTAATTTTGCTAAATACCACATAACACACTTAAAACCACCTAATAACAAGAAAACAAAAAATATAATTGATATTGCTGAAAATATTACTTTATAATTATTTGAGTTAAGTTGAGTACTAAAAGTAGCATTACTATTTAATAAACTACTATTATAGTCACTACTACTATTCTGAGTAAGATTAAACAACATAATGTCCGTACTAATATTATCTTGTCCACTATTATACGTATATGTCTTAGCAGTAGTACTTTTATTACGTGGATTAATACCAGACTTAATAGTACTACGTCTTATATTATACTTTGCCTTTTTACCTAATATTTTATCCTTTTTCCCAACACTTTTAGACACTTTAATACCTGTCGGCTGTAATAATACACCACTATGATTTTCATATTGTACATTATCTTTAACACCATTCTTTTTACTCTTAGATACATTATTATATGTCTCACCCATCAACACTGAGTTTAACGTAGCACTTTGTTTTACTAAAACACCATCAGTACTTTTCATTCCGTATGAAACATTACTACTATTCGGTAATTTCGATGGCAATGTCACATGTTCAATATGACTAGTAGGTTCTACATAACTTGCAATGTGCCCAACAAGCCTTGCAGTACCTTCAAACACATTATCTGTCTCACCAGCTGGCACTGATGTCGTTGTTGCACTTGTATGCATTATAGAACTTGTCTTAGTGCTTATAGGCACTACAATGTTATCATCTGGTAATTTCGATGGCAATGTCACATGTTCAATATGATTAGTAGGTTCTATATAACTTGCAATGTGCTCAACAAACCTTGCAGTACCTTCAAACATATTATCTGTCCTACCAACTGGTACTGATGTTGTTGTTGCACTTGTATGCATTACAGAACTTGTCTTAGTGCTTATAGGCACTATAATGTTATCATCTGGTAATTTCGATGGCAACGTCACATGTTCAATATGACTAGTAGATTCTACATAACTTGCAATGTGCCCAACAAACCCTGCAGTACCTTCAAACATATTATCTGTCCTACCAACTGGTACTGATGTCGTTGTTGCACTTGGATGCATTATAGAACTTATCTTAGTGTTTATAGGCACTATACTGTTATCATCTGGTAATTTCGATGGCAACGTCACATGTTCAATATGACTAGTAGGTTCTACATAACTTGCAATGTGCCCAACAAACCCTGCAGGGTTTCTAAATATATTATCTTCTCTACCAATTGAAACTTGCGTTGTTATTGAACTGATATCATTTGAAGTATTAACAACACTACTTAAATATCTTATAGTAGACAATGATAATGCTTCATCACTCATTACAGTAGTATAATTGATACCATAACTAGTAGGAATAGTAGAAACATCTGTAGAAAAATTACCATATAGACTGCTCAAATTCCTAAGCAAATCATCAAATGCTACTTCCCTAATATTTAGCGAAAATTCAGATATCCCATAATTAACATTAGATCTTGTAGCTGATACACTATCTAGGCTAACATACTCAACATCATTAAGTCCCAAAACTCCATCAACAACATATGTAAAATCAGCAATGTTTTTTATTACATTACGTGGGATATTTACAATATCAATATGATCAATAATTCCTGACTTTAACTGTAACTTTGAAACTTCATATCTGATAAGATTATCAGATCCCATAATTGTAATTGCCAAAACATTCTCATGGGAACTTATATATACCGTACTAACATTTTCTTCAACACGTACAAAATCATATATATATAACTGCTCATCTTCCACAGTACGTGCAATAACTAACTGCTTATCACTTCCAAACTTACTATCAAATACACTACCAACATACGCTATATATACATCTTTACCATCATACAAAACATTAATTGTATGAATACACCCCTTCGGTATATCATACTGTCTATTACTGCTAGCATTACATCCATAAGAAGAACGTATAAGACATTCTTCTGGGTCAGGGTTTACATTATAATTTATTGATAGATTGTACATACTAGAAAAAAAACGATAGTTCTTAGAAATATGCTTCCCAACATAAAAGAAATTTATAGTATTGTTTAACCCTAACTTTATAATCAATCTATCACGACACTTACCACGGTTTATATAACCAGAATGTTTAAACAAATAAGCAGCATTAAACTTCCTATATCCTCCACTATCTATGTTAACAACTTCAAATTTATCATTCTTATACTCTAATTTCCACATCACATATAATCTATCTGTAGCATCACCACGATAATCATTATCTACCCTTGCAATAATGATTATTCTACCAACTATATCTTGATGTAAAATAACAGGATATTTTACTTCCTCCCTGGCATAACCATCACAACTAACTAATTGCATTTTATACAATTGGAGTAAAGATACATTGGGCTTATAATTAATCTTATATACTTTTACAACTAAAGTTTTACTACTTTTACTTTCCTCAGGAAGTACAATCAACATTAAATCACTTTGACCATATGTTACAAACAACATTTCCAGTGGATAATCTACAGCACGAAAATCAAAAATAGGATAATCATTTATCTTTAAATAATAAATAAACTTACCATGTTGAATTTCACATATTATATCCTGACCACTAACACCATTTTTTACATAATATAAAGAGTAAATAATGTCACCTTTCTTAAAGAAATTAACACTAGATGCATACACTATACTAGTATTATTAGTAAACTGTCTGTTAACAACATCATCTGCTGTTTTAGTATGTGTAATAAACTGGGTAACTGATCTATGCATTATTCAAACTTAAGAAATTAATAATTATTAATATTATTATGAATAATTAATAAATCAATAATATTATTAATTTTCTAGTAATAGGTCAGTAAACTCACAAACAACTATACAAAAATCTTAAACTTGCAAACAATCACTCAGTTCTTTATCATTACAGGGTTCTCACTTAAAGTAATAAAGATGAATAAACATGAATTTCTTATAATTGGAAGCGGACCTGGCGGGTATATAGCAGCCATTCGAGCAGCACAATTAGGATATGATGTAGCTATTATAGAAAAAGAGAATACACTAGGAGGTATATGCTTAAACTGGGGATGTATACCTACAAAATCTCTACTACACTCGGCATTAATCTACCATAACATAAAAAAAGCAGATATTTTTGGGATCAATGTAACAGACGTTACATATAATTTTACAAAAATAATAGAACGTTCACGCAATGTTGTCGACAAATTATCAAATGGGATTCATGGATTAATGAAAAAAAACAACATTAAAGTTTACTTTGGCACTGCAAAATTGCTAGGTCAAGAAATGGTACAAGTTTTAGATCACAACAACAATACAATTAATATTACATCAAAGCACATAATTCTTGCTACAGGAACTTACCCTAGAAACTTACCAGATATAGACTTTGATAACAATATAGTGTGGAATGCTAAAAATGCAATGACATCAACTATATTACCCAAGTCATTAGCGATAATAGGAACAGGAGCTATCGGCACAGAATTTGCAAGTTTCTATAATACATTTGGTACCCAAGTAACAATGATAGAACTCAAGGAAAATATATTACCATTAGAAGATCATGAAATATCTCAATCAATGCATCATATTTTAAGTCAAAAAGGAGTAAAAATTTATACAAAAAGTTCAGTTACAAAATTAGAAAAATCCAATAATAATGCTAGAATTCAAATCTCAGATACAATAGATTTAGAAGTAGATAAAATCATATTGGCAGTTGGCATACAGCCTAATATTCATGATTTAGGACTTAACAACACAAAAGTACAAACAGATAAAGCAGGATTTATTATAACCGATGAATATTGTTGTACAGCAGAATCAGGAATTTATGCAATTGGTGACGTTGCTGGTCCTCCATGCTTAGCACATAAGGCTAGTCATGAAGCAATACTATGTGTTGAAAATATAGCAGTACAAGAAAAAAAGATTATAGGAAACAATATACATCCTATAAATAAAGAAAACATACCTAGTTGTATATTTTCAATACCTCAAGTAGCAAGTATTGGATTAACCGAACATCAAGCAAAAAATGCAGGATACGATATCAAAATTGGAAAATTCAATGCAAGTTGTAGTGGTAAAGCTGTAGCGATAGACGAAACAGAAGGCTTTGTGAAAGTTATAATCAATAAAGCTACTGGAGAGTTATTAGGTGCACACATGATTGGAGCAGAAGTAACAGAAATGATCAATGGATATATTATAGGGAAACAAGTAGAAGCAACAGATCGTGATATTATTTCATCTATTTTCCCACATCCAACATTATCAGAAATGATCCATGAAGCAGTACTTGCATCAAACAATGAGTCACTAAATAGCTAAGCAATAAATTTTATATGTTGTATATAGAAAACAACATAAGTATAGATTATGAATACCTAAGATTAGTTTTATATATTTTCTATGAAGTACTTATCTAAGGCTTATTATTCACAGGTTTTAAATTGCAACGTAATACCACACCCTATATGAAGAATACTGTTGTTTATTTAATAAAACGATCACTTACAACAAGAAAGTATGTATAAACTAATACAATACACCACAAAGTTAACGACTCCCCATTACTACACATGTTAAGTGCGATTTTTTACAACAAAAGCATTACAATAGCTGTGATATACGTTAGTTTAACATAATTTACTTTTACAGTTAGAAAGAACCATTACACACTAATAAATCTATGTTACATATATTTTAAAAACACTATAATATGCTACCATAACGTAGCTCTGTACAATTTACTTTACATTTAGAATGCACAACACTAGCTACTGACTTTTCTACTACATCTATTTTTACATTCACCACAAAAGTACTGTAATAGTTATCATAATGTAGGCCAAGATAATGGCATTCATATCAAACCGTATAACAACGAACCAATGAATCTTCATTATATACACCTCTTACATTCATAATAATAACATTAGAACAGCTATCATAACGTAGCTCTGCACAATTTACTTTACATTTAGAACACACAACACTAGCTACTGACTTTTCTACTACATCTATTTTTACATTCACCACAAAAGTACTGTAATAGTTATCATAATGTAGGCCAAGATAATGGCATTCATATCAAACCGTATAACAACGAACTAATGAATCTTCATTATATACACTTCTTACATTCATAATAATAACATTAGAACAGCTATCATAACGTAGCTCTGCACAATTTACTTTACATTTAGAACACACAACACTAGCTACTGACTTTTCTACTACATCTATTTTTACATTCACCACAAAAGCATTATAATATGCTATAATATGCTTTAGTTCTGTACAATTTCTTTGACATTTAGAAAGTACATGTACACTAAGTTTAAGATTTACAATTCTTATTTTCACATACAATATCAGTAATAAAAATCTTGAGATCTTCATAAAAACAATAATAATCAATATGCTTGAGTATATATGTATGTAGATAAAAGATTTATTCAATTAACATATATCTAACAAAATCCCAATGTGACTCAGTTAATAAATGTTCTTATTGTAATAAGTATATAAATGTTATTTATTTATTTTAAAATTTCATTAGAGCTTTAATTAAAATAAACAATCCAATAATTATACAAAAGTTAAAAGAGAATTATTTATATACTTATAACTTCACTCCTGTACAATAAACAACTAAATCATTGATTATCTGCTAAGGATACCTAACATTATAAAATACTTAAATCAGTTTAATATTATTAAGCTTTATACCCTAATTACACTTAAAAATACATAATAGATCATATTAAAATTATATCAGCTTAATACAAGCAACTTCTATATGGTTTCACTATTACCTTTCAATGCACTATTTATTAAAAATTCACCATCTAAGACACTGTGACTAATTTAACATTAATTTCGATAATTTCGTGATACTCAAAAACGTATAATAGCTCATACTCAACAAATAATTATATTAGCTTTAATACCAACAACTCCTATACGGTATCAAATACATCACTATTATTCTTCAATGGACTATTTATTAAAAATTCACCACCTAAGACACTGTGACTAATCTAACATTAATTACATAACTGACAAGTGCTATATTGTTTATACAGCAACAATAAAATTAATAGCATTAATACACAAAAACGAAAAACATATGATCTTCAATAACATTAAAAAACATTTTTTAACCATACTTAACTATTCATCATGTCAAAAAACTCATTATTATCTTTCGTTATTGATAACTTATCCCTCAGAAATTCCATTGCTTCTACAGCTCCCATTGATGATAGTAACCTTCTTAATAACCATACCTTCTTTAGACAAACATGATCTATTAACATATCTTCTTTCCTTGTACCAGATTTCGAAATGTCTATTGCAGGGTATACTCTTTTATCCGATATCTTCCTATCCAATATTATTTCACAATTCCCAGTACCTTTAAATTCCTCAAAGATTACCTCATCCATCTTCGATCCAGTCTCAATTAATGCAGTTGCTATTATTGTTAATGATCCTCCATTCTCTATATTCCTTGCTGCACCAAAAAATCTCTTTGGTCTTTGTAACGCATTGGAATCTACACCTCCTGTCAACACTTTACCAGATGATGGTATTACAGAGTTATACGCTCTTGCTAATCTTGTAATTGAATCTAATAATATTACTACATTCTTCCTATGCTCTACCATCCTCTTTGCTTTCTCTATTACAATCTCCGCAAGCTGTACATGTCTATATCCAGGTTCATCAAATGTTGAACTAACTACTTCACCTTTTACTGATCTACACATATCAGTTACTTCCTCTGGCCTTTCACCTATTAGTAACACTATTAACTCAATATCCGGATGATTCACAGATATTGAATGCGCTATTTGTTGTAATATTATTGTTTTACCAGCCCTTGGTGGAGCAACTATCAGTGCTCTCTGTCCCTTACCTAATGGTGCAACTATATCTATCACTCTCATGCTTATATCTTTCTTGCTTAAGCTAATAGGATCATTACACTCTAATAATATTCTTTCTTCCGGATATAACGGTATTAAATCATCAAAGTGTACATACCTTTGTAACTTACCCATATCAGTAAAGTTAATGCTATGTGCTTTTACTAATGTAAAGTATCTTTCTTTCTCACTTGGAGCTCTAATTTCTCCACTTACTATATCACCAGTTCTTAAGTTAAACTTTTTTATTTGTCCTGCTGAAATATATACGTCATCACTACTTGCAGCATAATTTGCTTCAGGAGATCTTAAAAATCCAAAACCATCAGATAATATTTCTACTACCCCTCCACCTATTGCAGATCCTCCATCATTCACTACCTTTTTCATCAAATGAAAGATTATTTCCTGTTTTAGCATTCTTCCATTACTTACTACACCCAGGTCTTCTGCTATTTTTAACAGATCTTCTATACTTCTCTTTTTTAATTCACTTAAATCTAGTACTTTACCTTCTGCTTCCCTATTCCCTGGTACATTCTCTTCTTCCTCTACAACTTGTACATCTACTACTTTATCTTCTTCTTTTGCTAAAAGAACAGAAGATTCAACAGTAGGACTTTTATTACTTCTTCTTCCACCAGTACGTCTTACACGTTTTTTTCGATCACTTAACACCATTAACCTATCACTATATAAATAAAATTATAAATATCCTACACACTTCATTCCTAAATTATTGAAAGAAAACTAAGACTTAAGCTTTATGATGCTCATTAACAACACGTAACATCAGTTACCACAATTATATATCTTTCTTAATAATAACAACTAATGTGCTTAACCTAAGTAACTTATAGAACTTTTACTTCATACTTTACTAAAAAGGACCATACACTTAGATATACTATATAACTAAGCTTGCCTTAATTACTCATAAAATACAAAGAAAGAGATAGTAGAAAACTTAATTATATAATATTCTATTAGTAAAACATTAACATATAATTATATAACACAAAATCCACCTGTACTCAATATAATACATTACACATTATTAAGAAAACAGTAATAACAAAACACATAACATCTAAATTTTGTGTAATTAATATATTATAGCGAATCAGATGTAGAAAACTCATTGATATTTTTTACTCTTCTTTCTCTTTCTGCAACTATTTGAGCTTTCATAATCGCCTCATCAAGATCTACTTGAGTACATAATCCTAACAATACAGGATCTCTAGGTTTAATATTACTAGAATTCCAGTGTTCCTTGTTTCTTATAGCAGCAATAGTAGACTTTGTTGTCCCTATAAGCTTTGCTATACATGCATCCTGCATTTCTGGACAATACTTTAAAATCCAAGATACAGCATCAGGTTTGTCTCTACGGCGTGCTACAGGTGTATACCTAACAGTACGCTTCTTACTTTTCTTGAAATTTCTATAACTTATTAATTTAGGTATTCTCGTAGGGTCATTTTGACAATACTCAATTTCTTCTTTTGTTACTTGTCCCATCGTAATTGGATTACATCCAACTACACCTTTAGCAACCTCACCGTCAGCAATACCCTTAACTTCTAGTATATGTAAGTTACAAAATTTAGCTATCTGTTCAAAAGTCAATATAGTATTATCTACTAACCACACTGCAACAGCTCTAGGCATCAAAGGACCAGAATCCTCCAGCATAGAAGATTCTTTATTATTAGAACCCAAAGGATTATTACTACTTGACATATATACTATCTCCAAATTTCCAACCAACAAATAAATAAGTTAACACCAACTTAAATAATTAAAGTACATGATCACACAATACCTACACTTATAAATTATTGACGTATACTTTGCAATAATTATGTAAAAACTGCAGTCTACTCTGATAATTATCGCAATAAATTAGTAAGCTATTATTAAACAAACAGTCTCTACGTAATTAAACTACAATACTTTTAAAACTTTATTAATAAATATAGCCTAAAGCTTTTAATAGATATTTTAGAAAATACACTTGACTCATACACGCGAATAGATTAAGATTCAGTTTTCTGCGAAAATTTTAGGATAGAGATGCCAAAATTAAAAACTAAATCTTCTGTAAAGAAAAGGTTTAGTGTTACAGCAACAGGTAAAATAAAGTCTACCCAATCTGCAAAAAGGCATGGTATGACAAAAAGAAGTAAAAGGAGTATTCGTGTTCAACGTGGTACTACTATAATGAATCAGTCTGATTCACGTATAATCAAGCTCTTCATGCCGTATAGCAGGTAAAGGTATAGTAAACTTAGGAGTTATAGATGGCTAGGGTTAAGCGTAGCGTTACAACAAGGGCACGGCATAAGAAAATTATTAAGTTAGCAAAAGGCTATAGAGGACGTTCTAAAAATTGTTATAGAATTGCCTTACAGCGGGTGGAAAAGGCTTTACAATATGCTTATCGTGATAGACGTAACCGCAAAAGGTTTTTTAGAAGCTTATGGATCATGCGTATTAATGCTGCAGTAAGACAACATGGGCTCTTATATTCAGATTTTATTCACGGGTTGTCTTTAGCAAATATAACACTAAATAGAAAAATGCTAGCAGATATGGCAGTGCATAACCATGATAACTTCAAGCAGATTGTTGATTTAACTAAAGAAGCTCTAACCAAATCTCGTGCTAAATAATATACATAATTTACATAAAGAAGCTACTGATAAGATATTATCTACTTCCTCTCTTGAACAGTTAGAGGATGTTAAGTTAGTTTACTTTGGAAAGTCAGGGATTATGACAACATATTTGAGAAACATTTCAACAATTAAAAACCTTGAAGAAAGAAAATCCGCTGGCAACACAATTAACACAATCTATGCTAATCTAAAGTCTTTAATTCACTCACACAAGATAAAATTACAACAACTACAGATTGATAACCAGTTGCTTCGGGACAAAGTTGATATCAGTTTACCAGTTCGTCCAAAACAAATAGGAAAGTTACATCCTATTTCTAGAACTCTAAATGAAATAAAACGCATCTTTCTTTCTCTAGGATTCAAATTATCTGACGGTCCAGAATTGGAAGATGAATTTCACGTTTTTGATGCATTAAATACCCACAAAAACCATCCAGCAAGAGAAGAAAATGACACTTTTTATTTAAAAACACTAGTAAATAATAAAAGGGTTGTACTCCGTACACATACATCTTCTGTACAAATTAGAACAATGGAAAATAACAATGGTATTTACCCAATTAAGATTATTGCTCCAGGAAAAGTATATAGAAATGATTGGGATGCAACTCACAGTCCTATGTTCCATCAAGTTGAAGGGTTATATATTGATAGAAATGTTAATATGGGGCACTTAAAATATTGCATTAATTATTTTCTAAACAAGTTTTTTGGAGAAAACGTTCAAATAAGATTTCGTAATAGTTACTTTCCATTTACTGAACCATCAGCTGAAGTTGATATTAAATGTAACCAGAATAATTGGATAGAAATTCTCGGTTGTGGTATGCTTCATCGAAATGTTCTAATAAATGTTAATATTGATCCAGAGCAGTATACTGGCTTTGCCTTTGGAATTGGGATCGAAAGAATCGCTATGCTGAAATATAATATCAATGACTTACGTAAATTTTACAATAATAATCTACAGTGGTTAGATCATTACGGGTTTCATTTTACTAGTTTAATCACATAACATGTATACTCAATCTAATAAAAACGGAGTACTGATTACAGGCAGTGCAAAAAGGTTAGGAAAGGCTATGGCTATATTCCTAGCCACAAAAGGGTATGATATTGCTGTACATTACAATACCTCTACAAAACATGCATTACAGCTTAAAGATATAATCGAAAATTTTTGTAATCAAAGGTGTATTCTAATACAAGCCAATTTAACAAAATTTGATTCACTAAGCGACGTAATAAATGAGACTTTTCAATTTATGCCTTATTGTAATTGTTTAATTAATAATGCCTCTATATTTTATCAACAGGTGTTTGCAGATACTACAATTGACACTTTTACTCAAAATTACAATCTTCATATACAGGCACCACTATTTTTAACTCAATACTTTGCAAAAAAGTGCACTACTACAGGACATGTTATTAATATGATAGATGAAATGGTCACAAGAAATCCCATAAAATATTTTACATATACATTATCAAAAAAATCACTATTAGATTTTACAAAAGCAGCTGCAGTAGTACTATCACCAAAAATCAGAGTCAACGCTATAGGTCCTAAAATCATTTCTAATGATTTTCTAAACAATATCAATTATCACAACATCATGACTAATAGAGAAGTAGCACGAGTCCTCACCACATTAGAAAAATTACTTGATATTCACAATAACGACACTGGTACCATAAATTTCATATAAATACAACTTACATACACACCTTGCAATACACAAAAATTAGGAACATAACATACTTACCTACACATAGTACCATTAAACATTATCCTAAAAACTTACTAATCAAATCTCACAAACAACTTACAACTATAAGACAGAAAAAGATAACATATATTATCAAATAAATCTTAATCAGAAAATATACAAGCTATTAACAATTATAAATAGTAGAATAAAATATAAACACCCACATTATTACGCAAATATCATCCTACTAAGATAATACTTCGAGCATTATAAATAAATTTTACTTATAATACTACAACATCAGCATTAATACATCACTTCATTACAACACAATTAATGTGCATATCAACCAACAATTATAAATAGTAAAATAAAATACAAATACCCACATTATTACGTAAATATCATCCTACTAAAATAATATTTCGAGCATTATAAACAAATTTTACTTATAACACTACAACATCAGTATTAATACATCACTTCATTACAACACAATTAATGTGCATATCAACCAACAACTATAAATAGTAAAATAAAATACAAATACCCACATTATTACGCAAATATCATCCTACTAAGATAATATTTCGAGCATTATAAACAAATTTTACTTATAACACTACAACATCAGTATTAATACATCACTTCATTACAACACAATTAATGTGCATATCAACTAACAATTATAACCTGATATTTGTTGCTCATACTTTCAAATGTAAAATTTATCCCATAAACTACATCATTTTATTCCATGTAACAAATTTGCCATGTTGACATTTAAACATAATAATCCATTTGCATAATTAATGTAATAATAGTTTAGTAATAATTAGAAAAATTGTTACATTAGTCACTATAAACACCTGATAAAAGAAAATTGATTATACTAGATAATCTTATAACTAGGCATATCATATTTCTTATATTGTAGCATGATAGTTTCTTACATTCACATTTATTATATAAAACATTAAGTGGTAAAAATTACAGCATTAATAAACATAAATATTATCAATTTAATTCGTCTTCCCATAATTTACATGCTATAATTTCTTATATAAATAAAATAAACTCTCAATATACATGTTCGACAAAAAATTACTTCAAATACTTGTATGTCCCCTTACAAAAGATAAATTAGAGTATAATAAAGATACTAACGAACTAATTAGTCAAAAAGCTAAATTAGCATTTCCAATACGTAATGGTATACCAATTATGTTAGTAAATGAAGCAAGAAAATTAGAAGAGTTTTAACACGATAAGTTGTGGTTATACGAGATTTTTCATCATTTAGTAGAAGCTAATATCTTAAATTTAAGAATATACTGTAATTTAAGGATAACCCACCATTGGTAGATAACCAAAATATCTTAGTACAAATTAGTGCTGACATAAAGATTTACTATGCAGCTTTATTATATTGAGAAATCAACAGGACTACAACAAATAGAATGATTCTCTTTTACATTAAGTAAAAATAGGCAAACACAAAAAACAATATCAATACTACTGATTGAATATTAATTAACAATTTTAGTATACTATACAAAAACTAAGGGCAGAATACAGTAAAAAAGTTTAAATATAGTACTAAACCAGAAAAATAATATTAAAATACAAATACACATTCAATATTATTACAAAAAGCAATACAAACTAAACAATAGAGTACCCTTTTTATATATAGACAATGAAAAACACAGATTTTACAGCAGGTCTCATAATAACTTCAACAGTACTAAAAATAGACCAAATACACAAAAATTATAAAATATTGTAATATGGGATAACATAGTACTTACTAGATAATCACAAAAAAAACTCTGTAATTATTAAACAATGCCTCCGCATCTAAGCACTACAAAAACACGTAGAACCAGAATCACAAGATCATTATTTCCAGAGTAAAGCAATAATAGAAGTTACCATATCAAAAACAATATAACCCAGACTACATAAAAAACGACGAAACATATACAACCTCAGATATATATTAAGATATTAATACAAATATTACTACCAGTCAACATGTATATCTTCTTTTTTTATTTTACATAGAGCAACAATTGCAACTGTCGCCCAAAACATAATGTATAGTCCCGGCATAAATTTTAATCCAGTAGACCTAATAAGCCACGTACACATTACAGGAGCCATACCACCAGCTATAGCTGAAGCCATATTACGAGACAATCCAAAACCAGTATATCTAACTTTTGTAGGGAATAATTCTGACATTGCCCCACTTGCAGGACCAAGAGAAGCAGCAAATGGAATCACAAAAATAGAATATGCTATTATTAAGTCAACATAACTATTTTGACTTAATAACCAAAATACTGGTACTGCAACACATAATAACGTAACAGAAGCATACAACATAACCTTTTTACGTCCTACATAGTCAGAAATATATCCAAAAAATACATTTAGAATTCCTAAAATTATTATGTTAATACTTTCAATAATACTAACACCATTAGCATCTAAATTTAAATGAATATCAGAAAACTCCCTAATAAAGGTAATAAAAAAGACCATAAAAATATGGAAAGAACAATTTTCTATACAATCAATACAAGTAGCCAATATTAAAGGCCTTCTATAGCTTTTAAACAATTCTATAAATGGTGACTGAGACAAGTTATCATTCTCTTTATGAGTATCATACGCAGGACTTTCACCAGTAACACGTCTAACATAAACACTAACTAATCCTAACAGCAAGCCAACAACAAAAGGTATCCTCCATCCCCATACTTCAAAATTCTCTTGTGTGAAATATTGACATATCAAGGTTACAAATAATGCTATTATAGATCCTAAAACAGCACTCAACGTCTCAAAACTACCTAAAAATCCAATATTCTTTCCATTCTTAGAATGCTCAATCAAAAAAGTAGCATTACCAGATTCTCCTCCTAAAGAGATGCCTTGTATTAATCTACAAATAACTAATAATATTGGTGATAATACACCTATTTCCTGATAAGTAGGCAAAATAGAAATAAAAGCAATAGGAACAGATATTGCTATAATTGACAAAGTTAATGCTGCTCTCCTCCCATATCTATCCCCAATATAGCCAAATACACTCGCACCAAAAGGCCTCATTAGGAAACCAATTGCAAAAATACTAAAAGTCATCACAAGACTTAAATATCTATCCTCTGCTGGAAAAAACAACTTACTGATTACACTCACTAAGTTACCAAATAATACATAATCATACCATACTAAGGTATTACACATAATTGTAGTCAGTACTGCTTTTCTTAATTTCATTCTAATTAACTGTCCTCCTAATTGATACATTCCCTTGTTTACAGGGTATCTTTCTTATGATCTTTATACATGCTAACAAGCGTTATATTTTTAATCATATTATTTTTAACAAAATATTGCAAATTCTGTTATTCTTTTTAAAAGGATTTAAAGAAAATTCTTAAATTAATCAATAACTAAATATATTTTCAGTTTGACTCCTAATTTTATTACAGGTACAATGTGCCTCGTACTAAAAATGTTGTTAAGGTTATATTCTCATGTCTGTAAAGATAAGATTAGCAAGGTTCGGAGCCAAGAAGCGTCCTTTTTATAGAGTAGTTGTTGCTGATTCTAGAGTGGCAAGAGACGGAAAGTTTATTGAGCTGTTAGGTTTTTATAATCCAATGCTTCCTAAAGAGCATGAGTCGTTTTTGAAAGTCAAAATTGACAGGTTAAAATACTGGCTTAGTGTTGGAGCACAACCAACTGACAGAATATCTTGGTTTATCAAGAAAGGTCTTATTAATACTGAAGCTGCCTAGCTTTCACGTTATTTATAACAATTTAAAAACACTACAGTTGCGGTTGTTTTTTGTCTGTTATATGTTGGGCTTATTGTATTATTTACCCCATAGCTACTTTGTTTATAGTCTCTTCCAGTTATTTATTTATACTGTTTACTAAAAATAGCTGTACCACTGCTAGCATTTTTAATCACAGGCTTCTACACCAATCTTAGCATAAGAATATATCTGAAAAAAGTATACTGTCCTTCTTTCACTAAATATCTCAGAAATAAGGGAATATACTTTATAAATTCTAACTATTAGAAGTCTTCTGATACAAATATACTCTTGTTATTTCAAACAATAGCAATCACCTTTTTCAATCTTTCAAAAAATAATCAATATGTATAATAAATAAAGAAGTATACCATTCATTATAATACGACACAATATACATAGCTATACAGAAAGCTTACTACAACTACATTATAGTCACTAAGTACAGATAATCCTGAAAAATCTTAATAAGAATTAAAGGCATTTAAACAAATAACATTTCTATACTAGTGACCACTTTGAAACATCACAACCATAGTAACCAAACCATGATATGTTCAACGTCAAAGTGGCACAACATATAGAATTCAAAAATCTAAAGTGATAGAATTATTTCCATCCCCCTTCATCAGCAATCCTTACAGAATCAACTAGATGTTTCTCCAATTCCTGTAACGGTAGATCACTTTCCTTAAATGGGCCAAAAGTTTTCAACACATCTGAAAGCTCTACACCTTGTACTACAGGATATTCTTGATTAACTTGAGCATAAATTTTCTGAGCTTCTTTACTAGATAAAAATTCTAATAACTTTATAGCATTATGCTTATTTTTTGCATTCTTAGTAACAGCACCACCGCTAATATTTATCATGGTACCAGTAGTTTCCTGATTAGGGAAAAATATACCAATATCTTCAACAATAGCTTGATCCCTTTTTTTATCAGAAGCAAGAATCCTACCAAAGTAATAACTATTAACTATAGCTATACTACCTTCACCAGCAGCAACTGCATAAATTTGATCAGTATCTCCACCACTAGGCTTTCTTGCCATATTAGTAACAAGTCCTTTAATCCAAGTTTTAGTATTTTCTATACCATCGTTTGCTATCATAAAAGCAATCAATGACTGATTATATGGACTACTAGAAGACCTAACCAAAATTTTATCCTTCCACTTCCTATTTGCAAGATGCTCATATGTACTTAACTCCTTATCTTCAACTAAGTTCTTATTATACACTATCACTCTTGCACGCTTAGTTAATCCAAACCAAAAACCATCACGATCTCTATATTTACTAGGAATTGCTTTAGTTAAAACATCCGATTGAATAGATTGTAATAGCCCTTTTTTCTTCGCTAAAATTAAATTAACAGCATCAGCAGTTAAAAACACATCCGCTGAAGTGGCATTACCTTCATTTTCCATCCTATTAATTAGCTGAGCAGCTTCATCAATAATATATTTAACTTTTATACCAGTTTCCTTAGTGAACTTTTCAAATAAATCATGTAACAATTCCTCTTTTCGAGAAGAATAAACATGTACTTCTTGTACAGAATTTTCAGAGTCCTTATGTTGCTTGTAAAAAAAGTTGAAACCCAATATAACAGCTACAACAACAATAAGACCACCCAGTAATTTCTTCATAATTTTTCCACAGTAAAAACTTAAAAAACAAAAACAATTATACAATGTCAAAAAACAAATGCAACTTCAATTAATCTATATCCATGATTACCAAGTAACCATCAGTAGAACACTTAATACCAACATTACAAATAAATAGTTGTTATTCTTAACAAGAATAACATAAAAATATATTTTAAATGCATAAGTACAATTCACCAAGCAATAAGTTATTTATTTTTGTTTATGATAACAGTTCAATGTTAGTCTGTAATTTAAGATATAACAACATTAAACAATACGTAAATTTATAAGGTGAGTGTTATTTCAAGGTCTGATATTATTCTAATAATAAAGCAGTATTACTACGACTACACACTAGAAACTAAGTAAATAACATCATAAATTCTTATTTATATAAGCATTAGTATTTAACTACATAATAATAACAAGTTATATAATAAAAATTATGAAAAACTTTTAACTTGTATATGTCTTATTATCTTAAAAAAAACCTTATCTATATAAGTTTAAAGATAAGTAATTTATTTTACACACTTTCTTATCAACAATAAAAATATTTTAATTCTATAACAAAACTTCATTAAATACTAACTTATTGATCTTATGTAATGAAACGGATAGCATAAAACTTCTATAATTCTAGTATTGAATCTTTACTTTAATACCTATAAACAAACTATCTAAAGCTTTTAAACATACATACTTATCATCATCACAACATAGATAATCTTTATTTCAAATTATCCATACAGATCTAATTGGCAGAAGACAGCACACAGCTGTCTTCTTAAAATATTAACTAAAAATCACTGTGATACGGAACAATAGTAGAATTATGCGCTACATTTTCACCATGTTGCGTAACAGATGAACCATTACCTGTAAAGTAAAACACAGCATGATCGCTATATCCTGTATCAGTACCAAGATCACCTGCTCCATCTCTATGATATTGCCCATAATATATTCCAGGTTGGATTTCATGAATATCCACCTTTTGAAAATATTTAGACGAAAGAAAATCACTATGACTATAATTGCGGCTAGCAGCAATGAAAATATCACCTTGAAATTGGTTAACATTATCAGAAAGCATACCAATAACCTTGCCATCATATACTAAATCTACTTTAGTTGCATAATGTACATTAGGAGATTTTACTGCATTACCATGTTCATCCTTAACAATATGATAATCATCACTATAGTATTGCAATTTAAACAAAGATCCTTCCTTATACTGATCAAAGTCTATCAATCCAATGCTTTTACTCTTATTTGAATAAGACTGTATTTCAAATGTATGAGCAAAAATAGGGTCGATGTACCTGTACTCATCAGTCAAATTAGGTGGCATACCACTTGGATGCTCATTACCATCTGCAGTACATGGCACTAATTTATTATGTCCATCAACTTGTACCAATTTTAAATGAGTAATTTGCTTAGGAAGCTGGAACTTAATGTTTTTTCCTTCATCAGTAATAAAGAAATTACTACCATAATTCCCTAAGCTATCAGTTGATGGTTCATCTATATAAAAGGACA
This sequence comes from Ehrlichia ruminantium, assembly GCF_009728835.1. GTDB lineage: Bacteria > Pseudomonadota > Alphaproteobacteria > Rickettsiales > Anaplasmataceae > Ehrlichia > Ehrlichia ruminantium_B. The sequence continues at coordinate 221,788 of NZ_CP033455.1, read as the reverse complement.
TACTCTTAAATTGATGCAATATCTGATTATCATGTGTAACCTTTGCTTGATAAACATCATCATCAACCTTTACAGTACCTTTATCATCCAATAACTCACCTTTTTTAATCACTGTATCTTGAGCATCAAATTTTGTATTACTAATATGACCATAATCCTTAAAAGATGCATCACTTAATAACAGATCTTTATAACCTGAATGGAAATGATTAATACTAGGATGGTTAAACTGATTATCCCATACAATATTACCATCTTTTGTTTTTTGTATATCATTAATAAGTGCAGTATTAAACTCACCATCATTTTCAGATACTACCATATATGCTTTATCTTGGTAACTACTTGATGTCATTTTTGTAACATCACGGAACACAAAATCTACACTACCAGTGTCAAGGTCTTTAATACAATATCCACCCTCAGTCGATAATTCCCCAACTTTTTTATCATCTAAGTATAATGATATTCCACTGACATCTCCTTTACCTAATACACCTACACGTAACATTATATTAGGGTTAGAGACTATATTATTCATATCAAAATTATTTATTGGTACAACATCCCGAACATCAACATATGTTAATTCTCCAATCAATTTTCTGATCTCATTGTCAACACCAGGTGCCCCATTTAATACTTTCTTGACCTGTTCTTCTTTAAAATTATTAAAAATATCCTGTATAAAATATATTTTTGCAATATTAAACTGACTCGGATTATTAAGTACAAATTCTTTGTAATTAGCACCAGCATTATCTAAGTATTTATCCATTAATTGATCCGCATTAGGAATCTTTGAAAAGACGCGATTGACATTCTCTTTACTATAATCACCTCTTAACTCAAGATTACTCTCCTGAACACCAAGAGTTGGATCATACTTTTTAAGTATATTAAATACATATTCTATGTAATTCTTACTGTTAATATACTCATTACCATCTTTATCAGCATATACGTATGCAGGCTTTCCTAGCGGAGAGTCTACTAACTTTAAAAAATTATATTTTGGATTTATTTCTATGATATCAGAACTTGCAATATTCCAAGTACGAATAGTATTTTTTGCCGCATAATGTACAATTGGAGATATACTACCTACTTCCTTTCCTCCCATATCATAAATATGTTCATAATAATACTCATGATTTAATCCATGCCTTTCAAACACATTAACATTATTTTGAGAAAACATTTTTTCTGACATTCCTAACTGCAATACATTCATATTTTGCAAATATAAAGAAATATCCTTGTTTTCTAACCAATCTTTAAAATCTGAATAGCTACTTACCTGAACTAGCTCCTGAGCATGACTAAAGTTGTGTTCCTTTAATGCTTTAAAATACTCTGGAATGACATCGGCATGCTTTTCCTGTAGAAATGTTACAAATGCATGTCCAACATTATATTTTAAGCGTATATCTTTTGTCATAACATCACTACTTGAAACATCATGACTAGCATCAGGATTCGTATTTAAAACATCTAAAGTTTTTGCTTTATTTTTTAAACCTTTAAGAATAAAACTATCATCATTCTCTATATATTCTGCTAATCCTTCTGAAAAGATATCATGATGTAACTGAGATCTAGACAAAGTATATCCAGACGCATAATTTTCCAGAGCATGTGTCAATTCATGCTTTAAATTTAAGATATCTCCAAACTTATACACATAAATTCTAGATGGAGAATTTTCATTTCCATAAAAAGTAACACCACCAGCACCACCTATACCTAAATTATAAAGTTTACTATAATGCTCGTATTGATCTCTATTATCAAATAAATACAATTCAAAAGTTGCCTCTTTACCATTACCATCTAACCCAAAATTACTCTTGAATTTCTCTATAGTATCATAAAATCCCTTCTCTATTTCATGCATTCTATCATTAGGTAATCCCTTTAAAGTGTATACCTTCAAGGTTAACATTAAATCATTATCTTTAATATCATGTACATTATTAAAGACACTATCCTTAAAATCTTGGCTATTACCAATAGGCACTATATTATCAGTACTTAAAGGCGAAAGCTTATCAGTTATAACATCAGGAGGAACATCATAATCACTCTTAGAAGGCCCAATACGTTCTCTATAGCCATCAACACTACTTTCTTCAGCAACAGAATGTTGCGTATCAAAATTTACAATAGCAGCTGGGAACTTTGCTATACTATCACCGACATGAACATACTTTACCAAATGTACCTTAGGATTGTTTATTTCGTGATCAGCATGATCATAATCTCGAACATATTGCAGTGTTACATCTTCCGGTATATTATGTTGAATTTTATATTCTGTCTCTAAAGACTTTAAATCTGACTTCACCCAATCTTCAAACACCTTACCTAATGGCTCGTTCATATGACGTAAATCCAACCTCACAAATCGGTCTTGGTCATTTTTAATATCACTAAAATACTCTTCAAACACCCATGGCGACAAATCTGATAATAACTTTACAGCTACAAATCCTAAATTTCTAAGCGGCACATTTGCATATTTATCATAGGTATTATAGTCATCAAGCCGTTTCTCCAATACATCAGTAATTTCATCAGTAATTTCATGTGATTTCAAATTACTATCATTGAAAAACTCATTAAGCACTTCTTTATTTACAGACATATTATGTAATATAGAATCATGGTGCTCACAAAAATCTGCTATACTCTCTCTCACAAATTTTGCAAGCAAATACCGATCTGTATACTCACCAAGCTTATGTCCTGAAATATGATCTTGAAAAACATAACTTAACTCATGTTTTAATCCAACCACATTATCCTGCTCAACACCATTTTCAGACACTTTTTCCTTATACAAATACAACCTATAAGGTGCTTGTTGTTCAATATATGTAATACCCTTTGAATTTTTATCACCCGAGAGACCATAACGATCAGAGTACTGTTTGTATTGATTTTCATCATTAACAAGATATACTTCAACCTTACCTGGTTGATGATCAACATTAATATTGAAAAAGTGCTCTTTAAAATTATGAGCTGCATTACGTATATCATTTTCAATTTTTTTAGCTTCCATAGGAGAAAGCACATTTTCAGTATGTACTGTAACATCCAAATTAAAATCCTGGATTTTCATATCATAAGCTTTGCTTAGTATGTCACGCTCCAAACCTGAATAGTCATTGACTTTCCTGTAATTAACCCCCGTTTCAAGACTAGTATTGTTACCAAAAGAATCTGTCATAAGCCGTATCCTTCTAAAATATAATTTGGAATAGCATAATATATAGAATACTTAAAATGTCAACTTAAAAAATTAACAAATTAATTATTTGATTAATTTCTTTTAAGTAATATATTGATTTTTTAATAGAAAAATATTCTATATTAATAAATTAACCCTTTCTTCATAATAAAAAACTTATACATAAAACAAGTAACAACAAACTTATAATAAAAAAACTATGAAAAAAAACACAGTATTTCCCACAAAACATAACATTTCTTTAAAACTGGAAGTAGGAAACAAAGTAAACTCATTTTGTAGTCACAATATATACAAGGTAACAGCTAAAGCTGAAGATAATAGTGAAATCACAATGCCATCAAAAAACTACTTTTTTGTAGGTAACAAATTCTACGTGCCATACAATAACTACGTAAATGATGAATATCTGGCAATTCCAAATGAATACCGGTACATAAAAATATACAAAACACAAAATACTGATAAAGAAACAGAAAAACCTCACTACATTCTAGTTATTTGTAACCAATACGGGAAAGAATATTCATACAACTATCATCAATTTTATATTCAACCAGAAAATATCATTGAAGTATCAAAAGAAACAAATCTAGAAGAATATTATAAAATCCAACAGGAATACAATGGTGTTCCATTATTCAAAGTTATTCCGGAATCACACAATAATAATATATCAACAACGCGTGCTGTAATTACAAATTTACATAATGTCAATACACAAATTGCAAAATTAAGCCCTGAATCACTACAATATAAACACTATCATTCATTCACAAATGACAAATTTATTCTAAGTTATTCTGATATTACAAAACATCAAATTAATAACGATGGAAGTATAACATTACATAATATTAAACACGACATTACACAAAAAATAATAGAAGATAATCCTATATTTCTTGTAGTACATAATGGCAATTTTTACTTCACAGATAAAAAACAAGATGGAAAGCTAGTAGACGATTACAATACCGCAATAAAAGTTTTACAACATGCAAATTTTGAAGTAGATGCAGATCCATGTAGATCTAATAACATAGATATGAATAAACCATTTATTTTCAAAGTTGTAAAAGGTGACTTAGATCCAGATATAAACAAAAATATAGCTAATGTAGCACTAAAAGATCAACAAATACCATTAATCCCTAAAGATAATAATACACATCTATTTTTCAATAAAGACAATTCCTTTGAGTACTACAACAATATACGAGAAGTTATCAGAGAAGATGCAGCACCCTCAGGATTTACCAAACCTTTTTTTAAGATAGTAGATGAAACATTAGATTCAAACAATATATATCTCTCTATTAAACTAGATAAACATGATAAAACTAAAATATATTTTTCTGACCAACAAGGTAACACAATTTTTAATTTACCAGATACAACACTAAAACAACATATATCTTCTCTTTTTCATATAGATGATACCCAACAAAATATACACACTACCTCCACAGAAGATTTAACTGATACTACAATAGATAACTTTAATCCACATAATAAATTACAGGATGATAAACATGTTATTTCAGAAGAAAAATTGTTAATACCACATGAAGATTCAATAGATAGCAACCTATCAACAGAACATCAAGAAAGAAAAACTCATTTAATTACAGATAAAACCCCCAATACTACACATTTTCCACTTACAAAAGAGAAAATTACTATAGAAAATGACATTGGAGATAGTCAACATCACACTCCACTTAACCTCATGTACGATGAGATATTAGATTTCTATAAAGCAATAAAAGAAAACTATAATCATGACTATATACTCAATGCTTTTAATAACATAATAAAACACTATGGTACACCACAACAATCTCATGAAAATAATGCACACATAAGTAAATACAGTCATATATCCATTGATCATTATGATTTTGGATTATTACAGTAGACAACTATCAATAGTTCAATATATGCATGATAAAAAATAACATATTACTGAACATTAATACCATAAAAGTATGCACTAAAATATCATCTACAATTTATAGGTTAATTAAAGTAATAATGTATATTTTTATATAGAATACGTAATACACGTATACGTAAAATCAATATTATGATAAAAAATAATACATTACTTGAACATTAGCATCATAAAGTACAAACTAAAATATCACCTACAATTCAGGTTAATTAAAGTAACAATGCATATTTTTACATAGAATATGTAATACACGTATACGTAAAATCAATATTATGATAAAAAATAATACATTACTTGAACATTAGCATCATAAAGTACAAACTAAAATATCATCTACAATTTATAGGTTAATTAAAGTAACAATGCATATTTTTATATAGAATATTTGTAATACACGTTATGTAAATCAATATACTGATAAATTAGCAAAAACTACAAAATACATTAAATTAATAATCCAATTATCAACTTTTTCATAATATAGAAAACCTTATAGCATCTGTATTACTTAAAAAATTACAATATCAATAAACCAGTGGTAACCTAAATACTAATTATAACTCTCCAAGTCTACAAAATTATAAAAGCAATTAAATATAACCAAGTTTAAACATATTGAATTACAGAACTTAATAATATCACTTAACATATAAGTAAGTTACTAATACTAATGGCAATGTACATTTATACTAACATATTAAAAAATCATTTAAGCAAACAACTTCAAGATATTTTACTTTATATAAATGTTTACAAGAAGGAATTACATATCAAAAATGTGGAGGTAAGCGGAATCGAACCGCTGACCTTCTGCGTGCAAAGCAGACGCTCTACCAAGTGAGCTATACCCCCCCATAGGATCACAATTAATAGGCGCAACTCAAACTACGGTAAATTAAATAACATAACCTTTTCAACAATTCAAGAATTAATATACTCATAGCAATAAATTTCTATGATGCTTACATTACAAGTGATTTTCATTAATTATTTTTGCTATTATATTACTAAAATCGTTAATATTTTTAAAATTCATATATACAGAAGCAAACCTGACATATGCTACTTTATCTAATTTAAAAAGGTTATCCATAACCATTTTACCAATAACATCACTTGGAATAGCATTGTCTTGTTTACCCTCTAACTCATAAAAGATATTATTTACCATCATATTTATTCTCTCATGATTCACTGGACGTTTTTTCGTAGCTATAAGAATAGAAGACAGCAGCTTTTTTTTATCAAATGGTTCAGATTCTCCATTCTTTTTAATTACCACAAGTGATCTTAGTAAGAGTTTCTCAGTAGTAGTAAATCTAGAATTACACACAGGACAAACTCTGCGTCTTCTGATTAACATACCATTTTCTATTGACCTTGAGTCTTTAACATGAGTACTGATATTATTACAAAAAGGACATTTCATAAGTAATTTCTAGATACACAGCTTTATCAAGTTAATTTAGTATATAAAATAATTAACGACATACCTAGTTAATAATTGTATTATATTATCATCAGTATTATATTAACATAGACTATAGTTATAATTCATATAATTAATATGCAGTTTTTTAGTAATTTACAGTTTATGCTAAGAAAAAACAAACAATTAGTTGGTAAAGATATATTAGGTAATCGTTACTATAATTCCTTAACAAAAACCGGAGAAAAAAGATGGGTAATATATAATGGTAAAGCTGATCCAACAAAAGTTCCTGCATTATGGCATATATGGTTACATTACACAGATAACCAGTTACCAATCTCCCAAACACAAAATTCCCATATGCCAAATTTAACTGGAACTAAATATGCTTACCACCCTCAAAAATTTTTTAAATAATATAAGACATATCAACATCGGTACCTTATGTATAGATCAAACATTATTGAAATTTTTATAGGCCTCCTAGTCCTAATAGGGGCAGTATCTATTGGTATAGTAGCATTCAATAAATTACCATACAAAAATACTTTTCGTAGTTGTTACACAGTTAAAGCATTGTTCTCAAATGTAGATGGATTAGATATAGGAGATGAAGTAACAATATCTGGAGTAAAAATAGGAACAGTCAATTCAATATCATTAACTGAGAAATATATTCCTACAGTAACAATGTGTTTACAAAAAGGTATTCTATTACCCTTAGATAGCTCTGCATCTATATTAAATAGTAATATGTTAGGAAAAAAACATATAGATATTGAGCTTGGATCAGAGCAAGAAATTATACCCAACGAAGGTGTAATAGAACATACACATTCAGATTTAAGTTTTAATACAATTATTGCTAAAGTTATAGATTCATTAATGAAATAGTATTGTCAAAACCTTATATCTCTGGCAGCATTATATTTTTAGTTAACAACAGACAAAGGAATTAAGCAATAATATTACATAAAAATATATTGATGATAGTATAATTAAGCATGAATTATTTCATATTATTATATACATCAGTAAAATTGTATTGATATTATAAACAAACTGTTAAAACATATAATATGCAAATTAAATAAGTACAAAGGGTAGTTATATACTATAAAGTGATAATGAGTTATTTTATGTTAAATACTAATTTCATAAACATGATCAAAAAAAATAACATGGCACTAATTATTTGCTATGCTTATGCATATTTTGACCATATAATAATAGTTGTGTGATCGTTATTTTAAAGAGATGTTATGCTAAGTGATTTTTATAATTTGTTATTGTATATAATAACCAATCCAAAGTTGATAGTATTGTCAATATTCCTGTTAGTTACAGGTGGTTTTTGTATCATTAAGTACAGTAAAAAAAGACTTTCTAAAAAACTTCAACATAAGGAAAAGTTATCTGTAAACAGTCTTGGTAACACGGGAAGCACATATAATCCCAAGCCTACTGACAGGAACTATATACCAGAACATCATACCACACATAGTACAGCTTTTACTATCGACTCAGTATCTCAAGTATTTGAAAGTAAAGAGCATGGTAGAGGTAGGTAGTTACCTGGAACTAAAGTGGTATTATTTTGGTAGTATTCGAGATTTATTGAAAATTTGATAGAGTCTTGTAATTCAGTATAGGAAATGTCGTTATAATTTTGTGAAATATAATTAGTTAAATGGTAATATTCTATTGGATGTAAGTATAGGATTCACTTAACGTTATGTAACATTTGTAGATATGATAAAACACAAGAGATATATTAAGTTACAATTTTAGTAGAATGCTCAATATAACAGTAATGTTGCTATCTTATTAGAAATTGATGTTAAAGGCCCTGGATATATTCCAATAACAATGGAAGCAATTGTCATTATCCAAATACATAATACCATAACATTCGGTGGCATTTTAGGTGAACTTATTATCTGATTATTAGGTGTGCTAAAACAAATTGCCTCAACTATTCTCCATACATATATGATAGATAACCCAGACCCTACAAGCAGAACAAAAATACCAACCCAAAAATCAGACTTTACTGCCGCATCAAAGACATACCACTTAGCAATAAACCCTGAAGTAACTGGCATACCAACTAGACTTAAACATAATATAACAAACGGCAAAGCAACCCTTGGCATAGTTTCAGAAATACTTGCACAATCCTTAAGGTTTATATTACCACAATTATAATCAATACTACCTACCACCATAAACAACGCTGACTTAACCAAACTATGACTAATAATATAAGCTATAGCCGCAACTAACCCATAACTAGTATTTAAACTAACTGCAAATATAATATATCCCAAATGAGAAATACTTGAATATGCAAATATTTTTTTAACATTGCTAGTAAAAATTGCAAGTAAGGATCCACAAATTATCGACAAAACAGCAAAACACATAAAGACGGCATTAAATGGCAAAGTAATAAAAACAAAATCAGCCTTAAATACATCATATATCATCTTTATAATTAGATACATCATCACTTTAGTAGAGGTACCAGAAAAAAACACAGAAATAAAAGTAGGCGCAGAACTATAAGCTTGTATTAACCATCTATGAAATGGAAATAATGCTGTTTTTATAAACAGACCTATCATTATAAATAGCATCCCAATTTGTGTTACCCTATTTGTCATGAGAGATCTATCATGAATTATAAGGAATAAATCCCCAACATTTAAAGTACCAGTAATAGCATATAAAAACCCTATTCCTATTAAGTAAAAAGTTGCACCAATAGTACCTATTACTAAATAATCAAATGCTGCTACTAAAGCAGTTTTATCCTTTCCCATTGCAACTAAAATATAGGAAGAAATAGATGAAATTTCAAGAAAAACATATATATTAAAAACATCATTTGATACTAATATTCCAAGAAAGCCCCCTAGGCACAATAAAAACACAGAATAAAAACTTGATATCTTATTTATACTTATTTCTCTCACATTATGGTATATACTATACAATATACTCATCAGAGCAATGAAATTTACTAAAACAAGCATAGTAGCATTAAATATATTTATTTTAAGTTCTATTCCATAAGGGATCATCCACCCACCTAAGCTATACTTGATAACATCACCATAATAAACCTGGTAAAATAACATTAATGCAATGGAAAAAGACACCATTACAATAATAGATGATATAATTCTTACTAATGTACTATTTTTCAACAAAGCACATATTATTGCAGCAAATAAAGGTATAACGACCTGCAACACAGCTAACGAACTACTCATTAGATATACCCCATAAACTCAAGTATCATATGATTGTCAAAACTACTAAAATATTCCCAAAAAGGCAAGCGTATTTATTGTAAATCCTGTTTCTCACTTAATATATTATAATATTAATACACAACAATAAACCTTATATCTTTCATCAATAAATATAATATTTTTACGATATAGCATTCTACACAATAACTAGGTAATTACAAATATACATCCCAAAATCAAACCTTTCAATTGTATTACATAATTAAGTATGCAAGATATAAAAACAATAACATAATCATACTATAAGTCGCTACTAACAAGTCTTTAAACTTCAAAGTTAGAACCATAAAAAACACAATAATATTTTTGTCAATATATACAGGATTGGTAACATATTTGCCTAATGTATGTAATTTTTACTTTACAACTTAGGAAAGCAAAATATCAGGAAACTAGGAATAATCGAAGAAAATGCACTAGAAATTGAGTACATTGGTGAACCAGAACAGCAAAAAACCTGATATTAGTAAATCAAAGCATACCTTTCTTAAACAGTGATATTGAAGAATTATGCAGCATATATGTTAAAGTAGAAAATAGCAATATCACTAGTATGGTAAATCAAATTGAAGCTAGGATTAATTTAAAGTAGACATAATACTATGGTCATATGTTTTTAATAGTTCAGGTTTCAAAAACTTGTTATTATTTAATCAAAGCCTTATGCTTTACATAACATAAAAAATGTTTACAATAGCTATTATGTTGGTATTCCTGGCATCAAATATTAACAAGGTCATAAATTAATGGAATCATCCATATATAAAAGATACAGTTACACATTTGCAATGATATTAGGAGCAATGTCTGCTATATCAACGCCACCCTTTTATATGTTTATTGCTTTATTGATCGGGATGTCTGGATTTTACATAACTTTATCACACATACAAAATACAAAACAAGCTTTTTGTCTAGGATGGTGGTTTGGGTTTGGATATTTCACAACTAGTTTATATTGGCTTGCTATTCCATTAATAAATCAAACAAAAATTTTTTGGCCATTAGTACCATTGGCTGTCATAATAATTCCATCAATTTTATCACTATTTTTTGGTATAGCTGCTTCCATTACTCATTTTATAAACTATAAAAAATTTTGCGGGCTAATAATTCTATCATTATCATTCACCATAGCTGGAATATGTATTGAAATGATATTTCCGTGGAACTTATTGGGATACTCTTGGTCTTTTTCCACAGAAATGTTGCAAACTGCTTCATTAATTGGACCACATGGGATGACATTTCTTGCTGTGTTATGTAGTGCAGCAGTTGGCGTATCTATACAAGATAAGAGCATTTTATCATGTATAGTCGCATTATCAATATTGGTGAGTATGTACGTTTATGGAAGTAACAGGTTATCAAATCAAGAACACAAGTATCATGATGATATTACTTTACGCATAGTTCAAGGCAACGTAGACCATCGTTGGGATGAAAATGAAGACCAGGAATATAATACTTTTCAAACATACCTAGGGCTAACTAGTAAATACGGATTGAATTCAAGAACACATATTATCTGGAGTGAGGGCTCTTTCCCACTGTTAACAGATAAAAACAGTTATACAATAAAGAATAACATTAAGTTTACAATTCCAAAGTTTTTAATTGCTGGTGGTACAAGATATGATGAAAAAAGTCAAAAATTTCACAACACACTATTTGCAATCGACGGCAATGGTAGAATAATTGATTATTACGATAAATATCACTTAGTACCATTTGGTGAGTTTATACCATCCATATTAAGCAGTATTGTACCGAGATCCATAGTAGCTGGATTTAACTATAGCCCAGGAGAGAGAAAGGAAAAACTAATACCATTGCATAACAGCAAAGTACCCTTTGTACCTTCAATATGTTATGAAACCATTTTTAGCCATGAAATAAGAGATAAGTGCATCAGTGGAAAATGGATAATTAACCTTACAAATGATGGGTGGTTTGGAATAAGCTCACAACCTTATCAACATCTTGAAATGAGTAGAATGAGAAGCATAGAAAATGGATTACCTACAATTCGAGCAGCTAATACAGGAATTTCTGCTGTTATAGATAGCTACGGTATAATAGTACATTCATTGCCTATAATAACAGAAGGCGTTATTGATTCATATTTACCCTACCATATAAATAGTGGGACATTCTATTCTAAGTATACAAGTAAGTTCATTACTCCAGTAGTTGGATTAATAATATTAGTTTTGCTACTATTTAAAATCATATTCCATAGATATAGAACAAAAAAACACTAATATTATTGTATTATTCAATGTGTCTCTTCCAAGCATATAACTTCATAATAATTGCAAGAATATAAAAGATAAGATTCTATTATTACTTGTTATCTTATACCACATAGCCAATAGTACCACTAAATACGAAACTGTTATATAAAAACACAAATATTAATATTATTGCATTATTCAATGTGTCTCTTCCAAGCATATAACTTCACAATAACTGCAAGAATATAAAAGATAAGATTCTATTATTTTACTTGTTATCTTATACCACATAGCCAATAGTACCATTAAATACGGAACTGTTATATAAAAACACAAATATTAATATTATTGCATTATTCAATGTGTCTCTTCCAAACATATAACTTCACAATAACTGCAAGAATATAAAAGATAAGATTCTATTATTTTACTTGTTATCTTATACCACATAGCCAATAGTACCATTAAATACGAAACTGTTATATAAAAACATGGTTATCTTTTGTAAAATAAATATTGACACATTTTCTAGACATCACAAGGCTATATCAGACAATAACTTATTCAACTTTATAAATTCAATCTTCTCACTATAAAATATAAATTCAAGGTTCAATGCTATGTATGTACTTTATACAAACCACACTACAAATCAAAATTACAGCAATACAATAACATTATCAAAATATATATTACTAAAAAAGTATAATACCTAATAACAACAAAGCTTTTTTACAGAAATAAAAAGTAAACTTATAATATTAGTCGTTCATACTACATTCATCAATACACTAAACATACAAAGTTCTTACAGAATAAGATTTCCAACATCAAACATTTATAAACACTATAATCTGAGCAACAATTACTTATAACAGAATAATCTTATAAAACCCAGTTATAATAACAATATTCCTACACACTCTTTCTAGTCTAAAGTACATAATCCTTAATGATCCAACTATACTGCATAAAAAAACCGAAAATCTAAAGTTCTTACAGAATAAGATTTCCAACATCAAATATCTATAAACACTATAATCTGAGCAACAATTACTTATAACAGAATAATCTTATAAAACCCAGTTATAATAACAATATTCCTACACACTCTTTTCAGTCATAAAGCACATAATCCTTAAGTTCTCAACTATACTGCATAAAAAAACCGAAAATCTAAAGTTTTTACACAATAAGATTTTCAGTACCAAATATTTATAAACACTATAACGTAAATAATAATCACTGGTAACAGCATAACTTCATTACAAAATCAATTATGCAGACTATTATACTCTCTTTTTCTCTATAAAAGACTCTGCTCCAAATTATTTGACCATGCTATATAAAAACTAACAATCAAAATCTCTGGATAACAAGTTGATACCACGGATATCACCTCAAATCAGTAACTTCTAAGAATTATATACCTGTCAACTATATGATATTTTAAACTTAATCTATGTTTCACTATCTTCTGTTTCTACTACATCGACAGTACTTTTTCTTACCATATCATATAAATTATTAATATCAAAAGTAATCTTAGGTTGCCACAATTGGCCTTGTACAGACATATCTACATGAGATGGAGAAGACATACCTGGAGGTATGAACGAAAGCCTTAACATAGAGATCAAAGCAAACTGTAGTAACGAAATATTCGCGGATGCAACTCCACCTGCATTATCAATTGCAAATTGTAATGAAGACGCAATAGTGCCTCTTTTGATGTTAGCTCCAGCATTGACAAAGTTAAATACAGTATTATTATTATACAACGATATCTGAGATAATGCCGCAATCTCAGATTTACTTTTAGTATCTAGTAAGTCCGTAATAAATTTATTCAAGTCTATCCCTGCAATATTAACACCTTTGGCAACAAATTCCATCTTTCCATCCAAAAAGTTTACCCAATCAGTAATCGTTTTTCCTTGAGTTTGAACACTACCACTTATACTAACATTTCCAGTAACTCCATTGATATTTATATTATTAAGCAACTTATCTAGACCAATATTTGCTATAGACATTACAGCAGACAATGACGAAGTAGAACCTATTCCAATTTTACCACTAGCTGAAACAAATCCTTCATCCATCTTGAACATAAGCTTGTTGATAGACATTAAACTATCTTTTAAACTAGCTAAAAATACAAAATCTATTAAATTATTATTTTTAGAAAAAAGATCTTTTATCTCAATATTAATATCACCATCTACATGTTCTAACCCATAAAAATTTAAATCATTATCTGACCACTTGATGTTAATTACTTTCTTAGAATCATCAAATACACGACGTATCAAAGATGGAAATACCATAAAATCAGAATTATATTTATTACTCCTTAATTGAACTGACATTTTTGGTCTAACATCCTGAGGCCTAATAGACACTTTAACAAAACCCTCTAAATTAGATCCATCAGTAGCATTAAAATGTATTTTATCAACACTAAATTTACCTTGCACAACACCGATTGAAAAATTTAAATCATTAACATGCCGTGCACGAATTATAGAATCACTAACATTAGTATCAAATTTCACCTTATATTTAATATCTTTCAACCATTTCATCCTCATGAAATTTTCTACATCTAGTTTTGTATTAACATTGTATTTATCAAAGTTAGCATGGTATATATCAACATTACCAGATATAAAACTACTTTTCTTGTCATACTTTATTTTCAATTGTCCTTTAAGATCTCCAAACCCATTAGTTAAGACTTTAATATTAGATAAAGAAAATATTCTAGGAGCTATATATACATCACTTTGTAAAGAAAACTCATTACTGCTTTCTTTCACACTACAATCAAGTGGAAATAACCAACTAGTAAAAGATCTAAAATCATAACCATCAATCTTTATTTTACCATTAAAACTAGACACCAAGTCATTACTATTGATACTACCTTCAACATGTAATATGTTATTATCTCCAGGTAACATTACTACCATACGATCAACATTGACTTTCCCATCTGATATATCTAAATCCATCACTAGGTTATTTGATACCTGGTTACGATACTTTATTTCTTTAACATTAACTCTAACACGATAGTTTAAATCCTTAGAGACCAGTGTACTAAAATGGTCCAGAGTACGGGATCCCTTATTGCTGTAATTCGCTTCATTGTCATTAGATAAATAATCTATATCAATTTTCGAAAAATCAACGTTAATATTACACGAGTAATAGTCAGAACATACAATGTGTCCTGTCCCATTCAAACTCCCAGTAGCAACCTTAAAATCAGTTAGTTCAAATGTCTTATCCATTAACTTAATGTTACTGGACAAAGAAAATTCTTCATGTGAATTAATAAAAGAAAAAATAGAAGTCTTATTAGTTTCAGAAAAATCATTAATAAATTGACTAAAATTACTCCCTTTAGCTACTATTACACCATCAAATTTATTATCATAAGATACACCAGATAAAGTAACTTTTGTGAATTCAGAAGAAATATCCCCTGTGATTCTATACTGTTCCTTCTCCAACAACACATCACCAGATAACGTATAACTATTTTTACCAATATCTAATAAACCACTTATGACTTTTGCACCATGTACTGTTTTAACACTACCCTCTTTAATATATATAGGCTTACTGTTAAAAGATGTTCTATCATTATGAGTATTAATAACACTATTAATAATATTAAAGTTACTAATCTGAAAACTGTCTTTTTTAAATGTAGTGAATATATCCACAAAACTACCTAAAGGCATACTCAATCCATCTACAGTAATTGCATAAACCTTTGGAGAAAATAAAAGTAACGATAACAAAGATATTTTTAATTCAAGTCGCTCAATTAGTATCGCTGATTTATAACTAGATAACTCATCACCTCTCTCAACATACAAATTACTTACCACAATCTTAGGAAGAATTAAGCTTCCAGTTACATTACTTACACCTTTAACACTTATATCATTAGATATATTTTCTATTTGTTTAAGTACATGAGATGCATAGTAAGAATTCCAATTAATAAAAAATGGAGAAACTATTAAAAAAAGTACAAATACTAAAACAACTGAACTACAATATACTAAGAATTTCATCAATGTACCAATAAAACATTCACATTTTATTTATCACAAATAATATTAACAATATATAAAAATGCTAGGGAAAGCATAATATATATAAGAAGTAGCATACATTTCTTATATCTTAACGAGAGCACATATATATTTTGTACTTTATAAACCAACATTTTAAACCAATACTATTAATCTTCATTATACCAGATTAAAATAGAAACTAAGACCCACTATTACCAACTGAAGGAGCAAAAACAGTTAAATTAAGAATTTCAGAAACAGAAGAAGACATCTGTACAATTTGTACAGGTTTTTCCATTCCTACTAAAATAGGTCCTATAACTGAAACACCAGTTGCTTCTCCCAATAACTTAGAAGATATACTAGCACTGTGCATAGTCGGCATAATTAAAATATTTGCAGATTCAGTCAGCCTACAGAAAGGGTACAATGTTAATAATTCTGGGTTCAATGCAACATCAATAGACATTTCACCATCATATTCAAAATTAACATTATAACTATCCAAAATCTCAATAGCTTTTCTCATTCTCCTAGCATCTTTTTGAGAATGACTACCAAAATTTGAAGAAGAAATAAAAGCTACACGAGGCTCATGACCCATTTTTTTAGCTTGCATAGATACCTGAATTGCTATTTCAACAATCTGTTCTGCAGTAGGAGACTCATGTATAGCAGTATCCGCAATAAATATAGTACGTTCCTTCATGACAATAATTGAAAGTCCAAACATAACACCCTTAGGTTTTATTACTTTCTGTATATCATTTATAGAAGCAGTATATCCTCTCGTTACACCAGTAATCAAAATATCCCCATCATCACAAGCAAGCATACATGCAGCAAAAACATTACGATCAGTTTTAACATCGCGTACGCAACTTCTATACAAATATCCTTCACGTTGTAACTGTTTATACAAATAATCTGTATATTTATGATTATTTTCAGAAATTGCTGCATTAGCAATTTCTATCCCTTCCATATTCTTAATACCTAATCGATCAAAACCTTCATGCACTTTATCAATACGTCCAACAAGTATAGGTACACCATAACCCTGATTACGCCATTGTATAGCAGCCTTAATGATCTTCTCTTCTTCACCTTCTGAAAAAATTACTCTTTTAGGATCACGCTTAACAGAACTGTACATCATATTAAGTACATTAGAAGTAGAAGACAATCTTGATTCCAATTGTTTTACATACTCATCCCAATCTTCTATATTCTTTCTCGCAACTCCAGATTCAATAGCAGACTTTGCAACTGCAGGAGAAACTACAGTCATCAATCTCGGATCAAATGGAGTAGGAATAATATAATCCTTTCCATAATTCATTTTCCTACCACCATAAGCATCAGATACTTCATCACTCACATACTCACGTGCCAACATAGCAATAGCATTAGCAGCAGCTACCTTCATTGCATTATTAACACATCTTGCTTGTACATCTAATGCACCACGAAATATATAAGGAAACCCCATAACATTGTTAACTTGATTATTATAATCTGATCTACCAGTCGCTATTATTGCATCAGGTCGTATTTTACGTGCAACATCAGGATTAATTTCAGGATCTGGATTTGCTAAAGCAAAAATTATAGGATCTTTATTCATAGATAAAAGCATGCTTTCACTTAATACATCTTTTACCGACAAACCAAGAAACACATCAGCCATTACCAAAGCATCTTTTAAAGATCTATTTTTTGTATCAATTGCATGTTTTGCTTTCCATTCATTCATGCCAAGCTGCCTACCTTCGTATATAACCCCATTTTGGTCGCACAAGGTTATATTTTCAGCAGGAACACCAATTAATTTTATCATTTCAAGACATGCAATACCTGCAGCTCCAGCTCCATTAATAACAATTCTAACATTTTTAATGTTTTTCCCTGTAATATCGAGAGCATTAATAAGACCAGCAGAAACAATAATAGCAGTACCATGCTGATCATCATGGAATACAGGGATATCCATTATTTTACTCAATTTTTCTTCAATAATAAAACACTCTGGTGCTCTTATATCTTCTAAATTTATTCCACCCCAACTCAACCCCAAATATTTTATTGCATTGACAAATTCATCAACATCTGAAGTATCTACTTCTAAATCTATCGCATCAATATCAGCAAAACGTTTAAACAAAACCGCTTTACCTTCCATCACAGGTTTAGAAGCTAAAGGCCCTATATTACCTAAACCAAGTACAGCAGTACCATTTGAAATTACAGCAACATAATTTCCCCGTGCAGTATATTGGTATACCAAATCAGGATTCTCAGCTATCTCCAAACACGGAACTGCAACACCAGGAGAATATGCTAAGGATAGATCCCTTTGTGTCAATAAAGGTTTAGTAGGCATGAGAGAAACCTTACCAGGTTTTAAACCCTTACAATGAAACTCTAGTGCTTCCCTTTTTTTTTCATCAAAACCATTATTTTTAAGATCACCCATAGAACATACTCATCAACACTTATTTAAAAGCCTAATTTGTATACTGTTATACAGCATAACATGTCAAGTTTTAACAAAATGTTACATAAGTATTAACAGATCCTTAAGAGTCAATACATCAACAACAAAATATACTGCCAATATAACAACTGATTTACTAGAAATGACTTATTAATATATTTTATATAAAATCACCTAACATTTAACCATTAAAGCTGATCACTAAAATATCCATTCTACTGAACTCTATACTTATTGTTATTATGTAATATTGATTCCAGAATATTCAGAACTACCTTGTACAGTACACTATAGAAAATCTCCATAGGTTAATACTCTTTTCTAGAGAACATTCATACACAACATATTAACACTAAATTTATCGTACTAACCTTTTCAAAAAATAAAACCTGTAATACATATCTATTCTATATCAATAGTATCTGAATATTAACTTAACTCTTAGTTGTTGCTTTTTTTTTTCAATATTTTACAAATACACAACTAATTGTATTTACAACAGTTATAACAATATTGTAATCCATCATTTACACACTATCAGCACTACAACACAAAATATCTAACGTAAATTAAGTATATCAACGGATACTTAAAATACCGTTCTAACACAACTACCAATTAAACATTTAGGTTAATATGTGTACGTGACAGAATATAAATACGTCAAGCAATGTTAGATTATAACTAATAAAAAAACCTTTGTATTTAGCACAATAACCTTGACAACTACTATACACTTAATAGTAAAATTCTAGATAGTCTATAATGCAATAGAAAATGTCTGTAGTTTTCGCTTTATCTTCCATTAGTAAAAGTTTTGGCAAAAATAACCAAATACCTATAATAACAGATGCAAATTTACAAATAACAAAAGGAGAAATAGTTGCATTAATAGGTCCTTCAGGATCTGGTAAAAGTACATTATTACATATAGCAGGCTTACTAGACACTCCATCTTCAGGTAGTGTTTTTATCAACAATATAGAATGTTCTGTTAAAACTTCAGATCGAGAAAAGACTTACTTACGTCGTCACTTTTTAGGATTTGTTTATCAATTTCATCACTTACTACAAGAATTTTCTGTACTAGAAAATGTAATGCTTCCACAAATAATCATAGGTAAAACTAATACAACAGCAAAGAAAAATGCAATGGAGCTTTTATCATTAGTAAAATTACAAGATAAATTTTTTATGTCAATATCACAACTTTCTGGCGGAGAAAGACAACGTGTTGCAATAGCCAGAAGCCTAATAAACTGTCCTGCTATAATATTAGCAGATGAACCAACTGGAAGCTTAGATAATGACACAGCATTTGAAGTATTTTCACTATTACATAAATACGCAAAAGAGAAAAATATATCTGTATTTTTAGCAACACATAACCATACTTTAGCAAAAAAAGCAGATAGGATAGTTCAAATAAACTCTGGTACTCTAAAAAACTACACAGACTACTAAACCTTTATAACATTTAATAACAGACTTTGCTTAATATACGTAAACACCAAAAATTAATATTGATCTATAAATATTTCTACACGTTTTTGCTAAATACTAAAACAAGAATAAACAATATCTAAATAGTATAATTGTAAAAACAAAGTTATTGATTCCCAAGTAACAAAATATCACACCTAAACTTTTAGTAACAATGTAAATATTACTAAATATTTCGCAAACTATTAACCTTTTTATCAAATCGCATGCTATAATATTATTAAAAGTTTTTTAAAATATCATTACATACTATCTTTTATAATAACTAGAAAATTATTTGATTTTACTAGTCATAACACTGCATCTTTTTAAACTTTGTCCAAATACTCAAATGTCCATGACCCTCAACATTATGCACATTAAAAAAAACACAAAAATAACTCTACCGAAACTATTTAACCCTACCTTAAGCAAATAACAAATATTTATTTAGACTAATCCTTGTTGTTCTGTTGTCACACAATTTGCAAAATGTTTGTCACAATTATAATATAATTACATATTACAAAAACAATTCTAACTTATAGTACTATCACTACAATAAATATAAAATTTTAAATGTCGCACTAAAATCCAAATAATTCATTTTACTACAAATTTTCTAGATAGTTTTAAATATTTCCATTACGGTTACAATACTATTACATGCGAAATAACAACTGTTTCCACTGATAGGTATATAATAAAATACCAAACCTTACAATGCCATAAGTTTAATCAGTACTAGGTAACATCCAATGTTCTAGATACTAAAACGCTCTATACAGCATTAAATATTTTTATTATAGCTACAAATATTACCGTACATTACAATAACCATTATGTTGCTTTAGTGATACAATAAAACTATCAAACCTTACAAGGTCACAAGTTTAATCAGTACTAGGTAACATCCAATGTTCTAGATACTAAAATGCTCTATACATAGCACTAAATATTTTTATTATAGCTACAAATATTACCGTACATTACAATAATCATTATGTTGCTTTAGTGATACAATAAAACCCTTAAACCTTACAAGGTCACAAGTTTAATCAGTAATAGGTAATACCCAATATTCTAGATACTAAAACGCTCTATACATAGCACTAAATATTTTTATTATATCCATAAATACTCCCGTACATAGAATAGAATACCATTCCATTATGTTATCTCAGTGATACAATAAAACTCTCAAACTTCATACTCACAAGTTTAATGAGGATTAGTCATCACATTAATACTCCAGATATTAACTATAAATTTTTCTTATCAATATTTGTATTATTGCAATACACACCATCAATATATAACAATAATTATTTCTTGATTTTAGTAATATAATCAAAACATTAAATCTGCTAACACTATAGTGTAATAAGTATCAAATATTACTAATATGTAATATACCAATTTTATATTGCCTTATAATTTACCAAACAATCTATCTATAATCCCAGTTAATTCACCCCATATACTAAATTATTTATTCCCCAAAGGATGACACTTAAGTAATATGTTTTTCAATTTTTCATTAGCAACATAGGTATATATTTGTGTAGTAGACAGACTAGCATGTCCTAACATTTTTTGTATAAAAATAATGTTTGATCCGTTATTTAACAAATGCGTTGCAAAAGAATGGCGAAGCTTATGAGGAGAAATTCTAGTAATATCAACCCCAGCACTTACACCTAACTCTTTTAGTAACTGACCAACTCTTTGTCTAGTAATTGGATGATCAAACTTTGTACCAGGAAATAACCATTGAGATACTTCATGTCCATTAGGAATAAAACATCGATACACTTCCAGATATTTCTGTATACTTACTATTGCTGATGAATTCAATAATACTATTCTTTCTTTATTTGCTTTTCCTCGAATTTTTATATGAGATATTTCAGTATCACTATTATTTAACGCTTCTATTATTTCATTGAGTTTCAAACAAATTAACTCGGAAACACGCATACCAGAAGAATATAATATATTAATAATCGCATCAGTTCTTCGTCCCTCTGGAGAACAATCTAATGCTGCCATGTCAAGTAACCTACTTACTTCATCAATACCAAGAGCTTTTGGAAGAGAACGAGATAATCTAGGAAAATCAACAGACAATGCAGGATCACATGAAATTATATTATCTTTATAAAAAAACTTATATAAGTTTTTAATAGCTGATATCTTCCTTGATATAGTACTAGATTTATATTCTTTTTCATACATCAACCTAACATAATCCTGTAAATCACTAACACACACTTTCGTCAATGCAAGATTTTTATCATTACAAAACTTACATAGGTCTAACAAATCAACCATATAACTTTGATAAGTATTATAAGATATATGTTTCTCTGCCGCTATTGCTGCAAGAAAAGCTTCAACATACTTTTCATTATTCATACTTATAATTTACATAAACATTTCTACATCACATACAAAAAAATCATTATTGCATAACTAAAACACTATACAAATTAATGTATCCAATACATTCTGCACTCTTTAGTTAACGCAGATAATAAAAAGATAACAGTATAAATAATAATATAAGTAATGATCAATCACTGTTATATTCAAACATATCATCAAAATATTAATTCATATTTATAATGTCCTTATGTATAAAGACAGTGCATAATAATCTAGAATATTAGTTAACATATTTCCTTAACACTACCCTTCACATTTAGTACATCATAACATATAGCATTATTACATAACATATTCTATAAAGGATAAATAATAACTGTACACCAAGTGTAATCTATACATTTCCTTCAGCACATTTGAAAATGGTAATTAATAATCACACAAAATTCTACATAAAGTTAATAGATTTATTTCAGGTACTTTTCCCAGTCTTTAACACATATCAAAATATAATACACATTTATAAAACACTACACATAAGAAACAAGCACAATGTATGACATACTACAAGATTATCAGTGATTAATAATTTGCAATGAATAACCAAAGATGTAACATATATTCAGAACAAATTGCAATCATAATACTAAAAAGATTATATTACAGAAAATGCTATCCATATCACAGGCGACAAATTTACCATTTAAATCACCAGATTATCACCCATAAATAATACTACAGAAATCAATAATAAATTACATACCTAGAAGGCTCTACATTTACACACTAAAAACATTACATATAAAAAAACAAGCATAATGTATGACATACTACAAGATTATCAGTGATTAATAATTTGCAATGAATAATCAAAGATGTAACATATATTCAGAACAAATTGCAATCATAATACTAAAATTATATTACAGAAAATGCTATCCATATCACAGGCGACAAATTTACCATTTAAATCACCAGATTATCACCCATAAATAATACTACAGAAATCAATAATAAATTACATACCTAGAAGGCTCTACATTGACACACTAAAACATTACACATAAAAAACAAGCACAATGTATGACATACTACAAGATTATCAGTGATTAATAATTTGCAATGAATAACCAAAGATGTAACATATATTCAGAACAAATTGCAATCATAATACTAAAATTATATTACAGAAAATGCTATCCATATCACAGGCGACAAATTTACCATTCAAATCACCAGATTATCACCCATAAATAATACTACAGAAATCAATAATAAATTACATACCTAGAAGGCTCTACATTGACACACTAAAACATTACACATAAAAAACAAGCACAATGTATGACATACTACAAGATTATCAGTGATCAATAATTTGCAATGAATAACCAAAGATGTAACATATACTTAGAACAAAACTTACCAACAATTTACAAAATTAACAGTCGAAAACAAAACAACATTATAAAGGTAAACTATAGTAACAATAAATATAGAAAACATACTAAAATCATTAGAAATCATCAATTAAAATTCTTAAATATAAAAAATCATAGTACATAACAGAAATCCACAGCCGGAGATGCACGATATTAGCACATAATCAATTAACTATGATATTCATAAGCACCATCATTTAAAGTATGCACAAAGTTCATCCAAGTAACAATTACTAACGCAAATATTTACATAACAAATAGCTAAAAGCTATTTTATTAAATATCAAAATAAACTAATTAAAAAATATACATGATATATTATTATTTAATATACTATACCTTTTACAGGCTTCACAATACATTGACTTAACATAACAAACAATGTATAAGTTAACACATATTTAATAATAGTGTTATTGTACTTATATGTTTTTAACAGTGATACAATTAGTGTTAGTATTCTTCCTAGTGGTTTTAGTGTTATTACAGCCTCCAGAATCTGATAATTTAAGTGGTTTTGGCAATACACAAAACAATTTAGATGCAATGTTTACAACCAGATCACCTTCAAACTTCATTACAAAACTTACTGTTATCATTGCTACTGCTTTTATAATAAATACAGTGCTTCTAGTAGGAGTTAATGCTAAAAGTATACATAAAGAATCTGTTGTAAAGAGGATCGCAGCAATAAGCAATAAGACACCTACTGACCTTCCCACTGTAGAGCATAATGAAGACAGCGTACCATTTAATCAATAAGGTTGTATGAACAATCTGGTGTCAACTAAATTTATTTTCGTGACTGGAGGTGTAGTGTCATCTCTAGGAAAAGGACTAGCAGCAGCTAGCATAGGAGCACTTCTACAAGCTAGAGGATTTAAAATCTGTTTAAGGAAATTAGATCCTTATTTAAATATAGATCCAGGTACAATGAGTCCAATTCAACATGGTGAAGTTTTTGTAACTGATGATGGAGCAGAAACTGACTTAGATCTAGGTCATTATGAACGTTTTACCGGAGTTAAAACAACAAAAAACGATAATATAACTACTGGTAAAGTATACCACAATTTATTAAGCAAAGAAAGAAAAGGCGATTATTTAGGACAAACAGTACAAATTATCCCTCATGTAACGGATCTAATTAACTCATTTATATTACATAATACTGACACGTTAGATTTTGTAATTTGTGAAATAGGAGGCACCGTAGGTGATATTGAAAGTCAACCTTTTCTTGAGTCTATAAGACAAATCGGCTATAAGCTTAGCAAAAATAACACAGTGTTTGTACACTTAACGTTAGTCCCGTACATTAGTGCAACAATGGAACTAAAAACCAAGCCCACACAGCATTCTGTTAAAGAATTAAGCTCTGTAGGAATACAACCAGATATAATATTATACCGAAGTAAGATACCCTTATCAAAAGAACAACGGGACAAAATTGCTAATCTATGCAATGTATCTCCAACAAATATTATCCCTGCATTAGATGTTCAGAACATCTATGAGCTACCTATTTCTTACCATCAGTATAATTTAGATACACAAATATTAAAACATTTCAATATTACTTCCCCTGAACCAAATTTAGAAAAATGGGAAAACATATTAAATATTTCACATACAGCAACAAACACAATTACCATTGCAATAATAGGAAAATACATTAAGCTGTTAGATGCATATAAATCATTAATTGAGGCACTAGAACACGCAGCTATTCATAATAAGATCAAGTTATCTATACATTGGGTAGATTCACGTTCATTAAAGAACGAAATGATCAATACATTTGATAATGTGCATGCTATTCTAATACCTGGAGGCTTTGGTGATGATGGCATAGAAGGCAAGATAACTGCTATACAACATGCACGTATTAACAATATTCCTTTTCTGGGAATTTGTATGGGCATGCAGCTTGCTATAGTTGAATTTGCACGTAATGTCATAAATCTTGAGGATGTCAATTCCACAGAATTCAATTTTGATTGCAAAAATCCCATCATACATCAATTACCAGAATTACAGAAAGATCTTGGTGGTAGTATGAAACTAGGATCACATCCATGTTATTTAGAACCAAATTCAAAAATTTTTTCCATATACAAACAAACAGTAATCAATGAAAGAAGAAGACACAGATATACGGTTAATCTACAATATAAAGATCTACTAGAAGAACATGGGTTAGTTTTTACTGGAAAATCGCATCACAATAATAGCGATAGTCTAGCAGAAGTGATAGAACTAAAAAATCATCCATGGTTTATTGGTGTACAATTTCATCCAGAGTTTAAATCAAGTCCTTTTGAATCTCACCCATTATTTATATCGTTCATACAATCTTGTATCGAGTATCAAAAAAATCAAAAAGTGTAAAACCACATATGCAATATTCTGTTAAGATCACATATTAACTAATAGCCTAGCAGAAATTCTCGATATACGTTACTCATTATATTTATTAGTATACAATTTTTCTTAGAACTTTAATCAAATCTTTTTTGAATCTCACTTATTACTTATATCGTTCATACAACCTTGTATCGAGTATTAAAAAGAGTAAAATCTGCATATGCAATATTCTTGTTAAGACTACATATTAACTATATAGCCTAGCAGAAATTCTCGATATACGTTACTCATTATATTTATTAGTATACAATTTTTCTTAGAACTTTAATCAAATCTTTTTTGAATCTCACTTATTACTTATATCGTTTATACAATCTTGTATCGAGTATCAAAAAGAGTAAAATCTGCATATGCAATATTCTTGTTAAGACTACATATTAACTATATAGCCTAGCAGAAATTCTCGATATACATTACTCATCATATTTATTAGTATACAACTTTTCTTAGAACTTTAATCAAATCTTTTTTTGAATCTCACTTATTACTTATATCGTTCATACAACCTTGTATCGAGTATCAAAAAAATCAAAAAGTGTAAAACCACATATGCAATATTCTGTTAAGATTACATATTAACTATATATAGCCTAGCAGAAATTTCTGAATATACATCGTTCATTATTTTTTGGAACACAATTTTCCCTAGAATTTACTGCTACTTAACCATAACGCTTGCTTATATACTACCCATACAACACTGTACCACTAATCAAAAAAACAGCTGTTCTATAAGCATCGATATTTAATATCCACTGCTAATACAAAGGCACCCATTTAGATTTGAGTATACTATTATGCACTTATTCCTACTTAGATCACGCATTAAATATACATAACCTACTAAAACACATGCCATTATAAACCTCTTAAGATTAGGTACTGTTTAAGTCTCACTTTATACATTACTTAAGCTTATCTACAACAGCAAATTAAAATATAAAACTACACTGCTATAATAAAAACATAATGTAGTAACACTCATTAATATTTTCGTACATTAAGTACATAAAATCTTTACATGATACTTATTACCATATAAACCAAACTTTACACCTGTTATAATTTTTCCTTGTTATTAAAGAAATAAAAATAAAGATATTGAATTTTAAACTTTCTACTTAGATTCATCAAAAATTCAGTTCAAAATATAACATAGGGAAGCATACATACTATTAATGATAACTCACAACCTATTTAATAAAAACAAACTTCACACATTATAAAAAAATACTTATTAACCAGTTATAAAAAACACGACAACTTTCCAGAATTAACATGCCTTTTCTACTATCCCTTATACACAAAAAGTGTGTTATGGCACCTAAATAAACATGGAGTACAATTACCAACTTAAAGTACGCTACAACAGCATATACTTTTCAACTTTCTCACAATATAAATTAGTATCTATGCTAACTACAGGCAAATATCCCCCTTAAAAAAACTGCACCCCATGTTCACATATACGCAGAAACCTTAACTATAACTGCTAAAAAAAGTACCCGTCACAACAACATGGGTGACCATAATGACTAACAGAACTTAATACACCAAAAACACCACCTAACAACAACATATTGTGCACACTGAATAAATCATGACCATTATTATCAACAATATTGTTTGATGTATTTTCTATTTCCATATGGCCTTTACCATCAGACAGATTCATCGTATTAACAACTTGCCCATTATTAGCAATATCCTGTTTTTTATTCAAATCATAATGATTAATATTATTAAGAAAGCCAGCAAGTGCATTAGTCCCATGGGAAAGGTCTATAAATAGATTATCCGCCGTTACTACATTACCTTCTATTGGTACTTTAACAACATCAATTTCCATATTATTTACAGATACTGGCTTAGCAATTTCAACAGGATAACCTTCATTACCCTCTTCACTTTGCTGCACATAATTTTCTGGAACACTACCTTGTTTAGCATTTAAGTCATCAGCTATTAAGCCCTCACCTTCAAGTCCTTCAGATACCTGATCACCTTCTGGTATATAATCTTGCTGAGCATTGAAATCAGCAACATCTTTTAAGTCATCAGCTATTAAGCCTTCACCTTCAAGTCCTTCAGGTACCTGATCACCTTCTGGTACATAATCTTGTTGAGCATTGAAATCAGCAACATCTTTTAAGTCATCAGCTATTAAGCCTTCACTTTCAAGTCCTTCAGAGACTTGAACATCATCTGCTTGCACATTATTTTGTTGAGTATCCAAATCATCAGTATCATTCAAGCCACTAAATACCAACTTTTCATCTTCATAATTGGCAAAAGAGAAAATAGGTTCTTCACTACCATGTAACATATACTTTTCACACCTCATCAGATAAGATAGTAATACTTACCAATACTGTAATACTATCAAAACCAACATAACCATTTTTAGTATATATTAATAACATATTTGGAGTAAAGAACTTTTATTTAAAGTTACACGCAGTAATACACTTCAATTAATATAAACTACAAATTTATATAATGACATCACCAATTACACTGGAACATAAGATACTATTTATTTCTAATGCTAAATGATTCAAAGATTAAAACTCTTATATGCAATACACAATTATTAGGGATCATTACATGCATATATCTAGCAAAATTTTTCTAAACCAAATATATGCTATAAAAACCCTTTTTTGATATCATAGTAAGCAAAATAAATAGTGATATTTTAATACTGCAATCCTATAGACAAATTAACCATTTCAAGAGCATTAATACTTTGAGAATAAGAAGTGTATAACTTATTTAACCTATATACCACATCGAACAAATGACTTTACAAAAATACACAACTTTATACCCAAATATACAAATCAAGTCAGACTTTTGTTTAAAATATTGTCAGTATAATATCAAGACACAATAAACATAAATCTAATGGACTAATCACAAACAACACACACCTTTTAAACTGAAACTATAAGACAAAGAATAAGAGTACAGCATATAGGCATATTAGCTTCTAATAAAAACCACATTTGAAGTGTAATACATTAGAATTACATGCAACAGTTATATATGCAATATCTACACACAAAACTTTAAGGAATCATAGTACTTACAATAAAATTCCATTATAATATTCTGTGTCGCCTCTTATATAATAGAACTTCTACTGCATAATAATTATATTATATTCTAAAATTGTCGGTTTTTTAATTGTAGAACTTCAATCATCCACATCAAATATATCAGAATCACACACTACACAATCCTACACATATAGAATTAACATGCTTTACAACATGTTACATATGCTACTAACAGAACTTCTACTGCATAATAATCATATTACATTATAAAAATTGTCAGTTTTTTAGTTATATTAAGTAGAACTTCACTCATCTACATCAAATATATTAGGATCATACACTACACAGTCTTACACATATAGAATTAACATGCTTTACAACATGTTACATATGCTACTAACAGAACTTCTACTTAATAATAACTATATTATATCGATCAAATCACTAGTTTTTTTATTATAATTAAGTAGAACTTCAATTATTTACATAAAATATATTTATAATAACAGATCCTATAACCTTATACATATAAGACTAATATGTTTTAAGATACTGTATACATCACTCACAAAATTTTTACGTAATAATCACTATATTATATTGATCAAACCGCTAGTTTTTTAGTGCGTGTAAGTAGAATTTCATCTATTCACATCAAATATATTTGAATAACACAACATATAATCTTACACATATAAATTAATATATTTCATAATACACTGAATACACTATTCATAGAATTTTCATTTAATAACAACCACATTATACGTCATAAAATTGCTGGTTTTTTAGCTATATTAAGTAGAACTTAAATATATTCATATTAAATACACTTAAACAACACATAATCATAGTCTTATATATCAAGAATTAACGGTTTTACAATATGCTGCATATAATACCACTCAATATTCTCAACATATATCAGACTAATAAACAGCATTAATATAGATATGTGGAGTCAATACACTATTATGTAATTCATCAGTCTTGTATGACACATAATTCTAGATTGGTGTGTACATATGCTAGTTTTTTATAGACATCTTAAAAATACATTATTATAGCTGTCTCTTACCAGAACACATTTACTAGTCACATATCGAATATTTTTACATTAAATCTCCCACACTTCTCAACTTCACTTAATATGCCTTAATGTACTCTAAATTATTATAGAATTTTGACAACACTTACACACAACTATCACTACTTGTTAATACTCTACAACAACATTTTTACATCATTATACATCAATGACACTTAATCTAATACATAAAGCAACTTAAACTAATAGATTACACTACTAAATGACTATTCCATCTACTACTAAACCCAGATTTTAACCCATTCCATACTTTTAATCAGTATTACCTAAAGCTATAACAATTTAGCTATTTATCATTACATAAATGCTAACATATTCTTATTAATATTTTCATTGCTAACAAATCTATTTTCAGTACATTCTAAAATATCCACTATGTCACCTTCAAAATATAATGTATTTACTCTTTTAAAATTATACACACACTGTAACTCAACAATACTTAAATTACAAATTGCTGGAATCGCATTACTACCAAAAATTTTATCTGACCTACACCATATAATTTGATCCACCAAATTATTCTTCAACAACTCTGTGATTAAAATACCACCACCTTCAACAAACAAACGAGTGATCCCAACTTTTTTAACAAGAAGTTTCATCGACTCTACTAGGAAATTATCACCAGCATTAACAATTAAATAATTTGCAGCTCCTAATGTTGTTTTAACAACATTATTTGTAAGAATATATGTAGGAATAACATCAGCATTCTTGATTATATTATGATCATTAGATACTTTACCAGAACGATCTACAACAACTCTGATTGGAGAATAAGATTCTAAACTAGGAATTCTAGTATTTAGCATAGGATCATCTTGTACAATGGTATTACTACCAACCATAACCGCATCATACATTGACCTCTGTTTATGGACCCAAGTACGAGTTAATTCATTTGTAATCCACTTGCTTTTACCATTACTCAAAGCTATTTTGCCATCTAAAGTAGACGCTATCTTAACTGTAATAAAAGGCCTATTCTTAATTTTACTATAAAAAAATCCAATGTTTAATGCTCTAGCTTCATCATGCATTACACCACATTCTACTTCCACATTAGCATAACGTAACAATTTTATTCCATTACCTGCTACTCGCATATCAGGGTCACTAGTAGCAATGACCACTCGTTTAATACCAGCATTAATTAAATTTAATACACATGGTCCAGTCTTTCCATAATGAGAACATGGCTCAAGAGTAACATATGCAGTAGCACCTTTTGTAATACAGCCTGCATTATTTAACGCTACAATTTCCGCATGAGGTCTACCACCCACTTGTGTCCATCCACGACCTACTATTACCCCATTGTTTACTATGATACACCCCACTGCAGGATTAGGAAATACATTTCCTAGACCACGTCTTGCAAGCCTTAAAGCTAGAGACATAAATTTCTTATCATAATACTTCATAATATTAACAACTAATAATTATAGAAAACTATATTAATAAACTTATCACCCTTGATATTTTCCTATAATACTACTATATATTGTTTAGATTTTATAAATAATGTTTGATAAGTATGATTGATAATGCTCCTAACAGTACACAAAACCCACAAGATAATAATTCTAAACCTACTGAACAACAAGCTCCACCTAAAGCAAATCCACAAAGAAAATTCGCTGCAGAATTAAACAAAAAGAAAGAAAAATTAAGTGAAGATTTATCGGAATTAGAAAAGTTAAGACAACAGTTAGCACATTTTCAACATCAATTTCGTCTCGCAGTTGCCGATAAAGAAAATGTTAAACGCATTATGCAGAAAAATATAGATGAAGCATCCATCTATGCAATTTCTAACTTTGCTCGAGATATACTAACCTCTTGTGATAACTTAGAAACATCATTACAAAATTTAAATGAAGATGATAGTATTCATGCAGGTGTATTAATGACTTACAAAGAATTATTAAACACCTTAGAGCGTCATAATATCAATAGGATAGATCCAATTGGGGAAATATTTAATCCACAGTTTCACAAAGCTGTATCGCAAATGATAGACACAGAAAAACCCGATGGAACTGTCTTACACGTAGTACAGTCAGGTTATATAATTAAAGACAAGTTATTGCGTCCAGCATCAGTAATTGTATCCAGACAACATGAAGAATGATTTACAGAATAGTGTTCAAGTATTAGCTTCAATAATATATATTTTAAGTACATATTTAAATTTTATCTCTATTCAAATAAATCACTATTTACTATATATATTTACTAAGTTTATTACATTATTTGTTGTATGTTGTAGAAATATACTGTAAAATTGTGTGCTTATTTACAAGGGGTAAAGTTATGTCCACACCTATTGTCTTATCTGGTATACAACCCACTGGTAGCATACATCTAGGAAACTATTTAGGCTTTATACGTAATGGGGTGTCTTTACAGAATTCATATAAATGTTTTTTTTTTCTTGCTGACTTACACACTCTAACATCTCAGGCTTATAACTCAGATGACCTTAAAAATAATTCTATAAGTACGTTAGCGACATACTTAGCGTGCGGGATAGATCCAGAAAATTCAGTACTATTTTCACAATCCGCCGTTCCTGCACATGCCGAATTAATGTGGATATTTAGCTGTATTACTTCAACGGGACAGCTGAACAGGATGACACAATTCAAAGAAAAAAGCCGTAACAAGGTATCTACAGCTTCTTTAGGTCTATATAGCTATCCTGTATTAATGGCTGCAGATATATTACTTTATAAAGCAAATATAATACCTGTAGGTATTGACCAGAAACAGCATCTAGAATTAGCAAGAGATATCGCTCAAGCTTTCAATACAAAATACAACATAGAGTACTTTAAACTTCCAGAACCATTAATTATGCAAGAATCAGCAAAAATTATGAGTTTAAGAGATGGGAAGAAAAAAATGAGTAAATCTGATTTATCAGACTACTCACGTATAAATTTAGAAGACAGTAATGATTCAATTGCTCAAAAAATCAACAAAGCAACCACCGACTCTATTGTAGGATTTGACATTACAAACTTAGATAATAGACCTGAAATAAAAAACCTTGTTAACATATATGCTACACTTTCAAACATCAGTATAGAACAAATATGTGTTAACATTGCAAACCTCAGTACAAAACAATTCAAGGAAGAATTAGCAGAATTAATTATTACCAATATATCTCCAATACGGCAAAAATTGAAAGAGTTGCTAGAAGATACAACACACTTACATAGTATATTAACAGCAGGAAATAATAAGGCTGCGTCTATTGCAAATAAGCATATAATAGAAATCAAAAAGATTGTAGGGTATTGGTAGTACTACCAATACTAAATTCATTTATAAAAGTTTATATTTGTTATTATCAATGATACGTTAAGCCATTTTAATAGCACAAGTAGGACTATAATTAATCCCAAAAATTAAAAGAATTATAATAAAATACAGCAAGCATTCACTATAAGAACATTTAAGTAGCAAAATTGTATTTCTTCCTATAAACACATAATAAGAAGTCAGAAAGGTTATTAAAGAAAGTTGCTTATATTAGATAATTATTAATTATGCATTAAGCTACTTTATAATATTACTAAAAACAGTATTATCATTGATTTCTCAAAACTAAAAAAATTACAGCAAAAGATAGCATACTTACTATAAGAACATTAATAATAAAATTGTATTTTTTCTACAAACATAACAAAAATGAAATACTCACATTAGGCTAATGTATCTAAGAGGTATTATAAACAGTATGCCCCGTGTTAGTTTACAGTACTATATACATTAAGATTGTAAATTCTATCATATCAAGGTTATTACGAGATAATATATCAATATCATTAGAACCTTCTTTATATAAAAACTGTGAAAAAGATTGCATAAAATTCACTATAAAAGGAGCTTGTAAACTGTGATTTAGTACATTAAGTATAATATTTTTGCCAACAACACTATAAAAATGAACATTTGAGAATAATATACTCACAGAGATAACACGCAGATATACATATTTTCAAAAAGCAAAAATTATTGTACCAAGGATTATAGATGTATTTAGATTACTATTACTTATTAAAAACCATAAATACACTTTTTTGAAGAATTATTGTACATCTTTTGTAATAAATAAAAACATACACAACATTTAATAATGGGTCATCATACAATCAAAAACAAAAAAAGAAATCAACATCTTTAATAAGCTATTAATTAGCTTATTAATTTTACCCTTATACTAGAAATCAAATAATTTTCATATTTAAGAAAATCAAAGATTAATTATATTATTATAGTAAGTAAATAAACTTTAGTGCAATTTAGAGTACAACAATAACAACTTTATAATATGAGCACTAACATTATACATACTTATCACATACGATATTTACAAAAAATAATATAAGTTTTTTACTTCTAAACTGAAGTTCTCATTAAGAATAATAATAAATCAAAATGTTATTCCAATAACACTAGTTACCAATAATATCCGCAGTTTGCATAATCAGACAATATTTGTCCAACATTTAACGAGTTTAATATCAAGTATAAAAATTTCCAAAATATAATATTTAAACCCGATAATAGTATTTTACGACTTTACTTATATACCAAATATAACAAGTAATAATTTTAACATTAAATTGTGCTTATTTATTTCGATCAAGAAGATACTGTATACAAATTGCATATCTATTTGTGTCAATGTCAAAGGAAATGTACATATAAAATTTATATAGTCGAGACATATTTGCTATAAAAATGATCTAATAACAATTTTCTTATATTTGCTAAAAATAAAGTTATTTAATAGCAACTTTAGATTATTATAATCAATTAAATAATTAAACGTAACAACATTCATTATTATTTATTAATACTCAAATTTTATAAAAAGTATCCAACATTATATGTTTTTAAAGCTGATATTCATAAATTTAACTTTAAGTTTCTAAATAACAATCAATGATTATTGTAGATTATATAAATATAATACTAAATAAATAATGAATTTTTTATTATTATATCATTTTAATAATAAAAAATACTATATCTTTCTAAAAAAATATAGTATTAATATCTTGTAATTAACACACGAAAAGATTTACCTCCTATATATTAGTTACACTATAGGAGGTAAGTCCTTTTATTCATATACTTAAGATCAAGTATTGTCTCATTATTTAGGGAAACGATTGTCTACATATATTTGTTATGTTTTATAAATTAGCAAATACTTTTTCGTTGGCATCACGATGGCCAAAAGTAAATTGGTTATTTCCAAATCTACTAGTAGACTCAACTGAAGGATTTTGAGGTGTAGTTGCTTCTACAGCAGCATCAGATCTAGACACATCTTGAGTAGATCCACTAGATTCAACTGAATGAGCTTGAGATTCAGTTGTTTCTACAATAGTACCAGATCTAGGTACATTTTGAGTAGCAGGTTCACCATCAGATCTAACTGAAGGAGTTTGAGGTGTAGTTGCTTCCACAGCAGTATTAGGTCTAGTCACATCTTGAGTAGATCTACTAGATTCAACTGGAGGAGTTTGAGGTGTAGTTGCTTCTACAGCAGTATTAGATCCAAGTACATTTTGAACAGCTGCACCTATATTTACCTGATCAATATGAGTATGACCTTCATGATTACCATCATTATGATAGTTATAGCAATCTTCACCTACAGGATGAACATTAAGAGCAAAATGAGAATTTTCTTTATGCAAAAATGGTGAAAAAGGTTCCATTAAATTTACTATAAAAGAAGCTTGCAGACTATGATTTAGTACATCAAGCATAATATGCTTACCAACAACACCATGAAAATCTGAAAGTATATGGCCATTATTATTATCTATAAACATGACATGATATGCTCCATGATCATGATCATGTTCGTGCTCATGTTCATGTTCATGGCCATGATCATGTTTATGATATCCAACGTCCATTCTGAGACCACCACTTGAAACAGAAAATTGATCGTTACCATAAACACTTAAATCACTACCAAAATCAACATTGTCAATTTTTGTTGTTAAATGAAGCATACAATCTTCTGATGTTGAATGAATCATACAATAACCTATTAGTATAGTAGCATACTTATATTATACATTTTAGTGTGTTAATTTTGTTTTAAGAGCAATCTTGTATAGTAAATAAGTCACACTATACAACTCCTATAATAGCTAAGTTATAAGTTTAGTAACTCTTATATTAAATATTTTTACCTATAGTTATAATACATTAATATCTATCAATAATTTATCAAAACAAAGAGCTATTGCACTATTTAAAATATTATGTTAAAAGTGAGTTGGATGGATGGCCGAGCGGTTTAAGGCACCAGTCTTGAAAACTGACGTACGTTAATAGCGTACCGTGGGTTCGAATCCCACTCCATCCGCACTAATACAATAGCAGACTAACGTTGTTTGTTAATCCACTACAATGAATTTCAGGTTAATCAGCTAGCAAAAAAATCATACCAAACACAAGCTCCACTTAATCAAGAATAATAAGTCTTCATTTACTAATCAATAAAGGAATTATTAAACTCAATAAAGAAAAAAGAGACGCTATAAAAAAGTAATAATGCTACAATAACATACAACTCTTACTACAAAATTATACACAGTTGCTAACTTATTTATTAAACTGTACCAATAAAAAACAGTTCTCTTGACTAAACTAACAAATTTAAGGCTTGATGGTTCTATCGCATAACCGAAGCAGCATAATGGTTATTGTAATGTACAGTAGTATATGTAACAGAAATATTTAATACTATATGGAGAACTTTTTTAATCCCTGCATCGTTAATACAATGTTCAATACTAATAATTCGTAACCTTATAAGGTTTAACGGTTTTATTGCATCATTGAAGTAGCATAATGGTTATTGTAATGCACAGTAGTATATGTAACAGAAATATTTAGCACTATACAGAGAATTTTTTAATCCCTGCATCGTTAATACAATGTTTAATACTAATAATTCGTAACCTTATAAGGTTCAACGGTTTTATTGCATCACTGAAGTAGCATAATGGTTATTGTAATGCACAGTAGTATATGCAACAGAAATATTTAATACTATATGGAGAACTTTTTTAATCCCTGAATCGTTAATACAATGTTCAATACTAATAACTCGTAACCTTATAAGGTTTAACGGTTTTATTGCATCACTGAAGTAGCATAATGGTTATTGTAATGCACAGTAGTATATGTAACAGAAATATTTAATACTATATGAAGAACTTTTTTAATCTCTGAATCGTTAACATAATGTTCAATACTAATTAAACTTGTGATTTCATAGGTCTGATGGTTCTATTGCATACTGAAGCAGCACAATGTTATGTAATGAGCGGTAGTATTTATAGCTATAATAAAAATACTCAATACTATATGAAGTACCTTTTTAATACCTGGATCATTAAATGTTGCAAATATTGATTACACTCATAACCTTACACTGTTATTCTTATCATTCAGCTCACAAAAATTAGAAAATACAATATACTGACTACGATATAATTCAATTTTAATAAAGGTGGTACACCAAAGTTAACATAGTAAAAAAGTATTAATCAATTTAAATACATTAAGCATGTATATTCTACAAATCAAAACACTACAACTGAAATCATATTCCCATAAAATTGTAAAATAGCAAAATGGTCGGAATGATGGGATTTGAACCCACGACCTCCAGTCCCCCAGACTGACACGCTAAACCAGACTGCGCTACACTCCGTTTATTTTTTTTAGTAAACTATCTCTTAAATCCAACATATCATTTAACAACTTAGTTAACACTTCTGTATCCATTCCCTGTTGACAATTATCTTTAGCAATAGCAGCAGTATTAACACTACTCAATTCCTGTTGAACACCTTTGATTTTATAGCCTTTATCATATAACAAATACTTAATATATTTTAAAGTATCTATATCAACTTGACTATACAATCTCCTACCACGACGTTTGATTGGACTAATTTGAGGAAACTTTTCCTCCCAAAATCTCAAAACATATTGCTCAACATTCAAATTCTTTGCAACTTCACTTATTGTTTGAAGCCTAGTATTATTGTTTTGACACACTCCCTTTTTAGCCATCAATCTACCCTTACTCTCCTGAATCATCATTTATAGAATGTTTTACAAGTATTGACGGATAAAACGACACAGTATTATGTTCTTTGATAATAAACTCTTCAGCAGTCTTTGGATTGCGACCAACACGAGCTTTTTTCTTATAAGACTTAAATGTACCAAAAGAAGATATCTTCAATATACGATCTTTTGCTAGCGCATTCATCATCTCGTCTAGAATTTCTCCAACAATAGATGCAGCATCTTCTCGAGATAAGCCTATATCTCTATTTATCACTTCTGCTATCTTGGATTTGGTAAGAGTCTCAGTCATATTTCATATCTTCAAACTTAACACTCTTTTTATTCTATATTATCACATAAAAAGTTCAAGCTTATATTCTAAAATAGACAACCAGTGTTATAAGTTCAATATTGATAACTACAATAAACAATCGTACAACATTAAACTACTCACCAGTACTAGATCATTACTAAATTTATAATATGGACACATAAAGGTTTAATCCCACATACTAGACCATATACACTCACTAATCATCAGAATGATCAATACATCAGCACGTTCTAAAACTAAACATTTCCCTGTACAACAGCAAAACTGTAGCACATCTTAACATCACATAATCCTCAATAATTTAACTAAAATTATTCTTAAACAACACAATTATACAGGATTAGTAAATCATCAAAACGCTTGAGAAATAGCAACACACTATTCATAATATTAACATACTTTATGAAGCATTATTTTATCATGCATAACAAACACTTTATACTTTTTATTGGTATTATTTGTATCTCTATCATATTCTTTTTCAACAAAATATCCTCTTACAATAAAGAAGAATTTAGCACTTCTGATATTAAATTAAAAATTCACGAAATCAGCTCAGATGACGCTATATCAGAAACATTCAATATAACAGAATCAAAAATAAATATAATAACAATTTATACATCCTGGTGTAATAGTTGCGTAAAGAAAATCCCAGAAATTAATAGAATTATTGGTCACGATAAAGATATAAACCCAATCATGATATCACTAGATGAAAATAAAAATAAATTACTTTCTTTTCTAGCAAGACAAGGTACTATTCACTTTACACCATACAACATACAGCCACGTTACATGGGAAAACTAATACTACAGTTATCTAAATATGGAATAAATTTCAACAACAATATTCCTTATATAGCAGTTCTATACAAAGATGCACTTATAACAAATATCAAAAACATAAGCCAATTACAATCAATTATTCAAGATATCAAAGAGAAATACAATGTTAACTAATCAAGATACTGTTGATGTAGCAGTAATAATGGGAAGTCAATCAGATTTTGCAACAATGCAATATTCAACATCAATATTAAATGAGCTAAATATTAGCCATAAAACAATGATAATATCTGCTCACAGAACACCAGAAAGACTTTACACATTTGCAAAGTCAGCAGAAACAAACGGATTCAAGGTAATTATTGCTGGAGCAGGAGGAGCAGCACACTTACCAGGATTAGTAGCATCCTTAACATATCTTCCAGTGATAGGAGTACCAATAAAGAGTAGTAATCTTAATGGTATAGATAGCTTACTATCAATAGTTCAAATGCCTAAAGGAGTACCTGTAGCAACCATGGCCATAGGATCCTCAGGGGGATACAATGCAGCTATAATGGCAGCATCTATACTATCTTTATCTAACGATAGAATAAAAACCAACTTACAAACATGGAGAAATAACTTATCTGCTTCTGTCAAATTATTACCAGATACATCAATATGAAATTTACTTTATTATAAGTAAATTTCATATTATAGAATATTAATAAACACAACATAATTAAAATGAAGTACTTGAAACAAAATAATTTTGATTCCTAAGATATCACATATCTAACAACAAAACCTATATTTTTACCCAGCAGACTGCAGCAAAATAAAGAAATAACTGTCTCCATAAAACCATAACCCATTAAACAGAATTACAGATTATCAGTTTTAATATTGTCAGCACATCATTGTTAACATACACATTTTTAATAATAGAAACTGCTAAAACATTACACTTATCATACTATAATATACTAACTACAATTATCACACAGAGCACCAACAAAACAAACTTTATTGATAACCAAGTCATAACTATAAACATTGACTTAAAATTAACAGAAATCTAGCCTAACCATCAAAAACAATAAATTATAGTATTTATCCAATATCTAACAAATATAGGATAGTAAATACCATAAATATCAAACAGCAATAAGAAATTACAAATCTCACATAGTTGATTACAAAGATTTTTGTGCTGTTAATAGAAAGCATTTGAGTTTTCGTTTAACATGTTTATTCATATTTGTTTGTATATACTACTTGTAATGAATATGCACTGTATCATGATTTTAGGAAATATGAACTGGCATATATGTATAATTAAATACTACTACAAACATAAATCGTACACAATTCTAAAAAAGTACATCTTCTAACATTTCAACTTTTACAATAAAAGTACTAACACCATGTTTTGATAATTAAACATTTGAATAATAAAAAACTACAAAGTTACCATTAATACATAACAGAATTATAAAATATAGATTTACTATAAGAATAAACTTTTCTAACATTTTCAAGAAAGTGATGAAGACCTAGATCTAGGCACAACAGATTCGTGAACCACCACATTAACATTATCAAGACCTTCCATCTGTAAAGGCTGTGATACAATAGTGTTATTACTATCATCAAACGTACCCTGATCTTGCAAACCATCATCACCTGATGATTTGAAATTTATATTCCCTGCTATTAATTCTGCAGAAAACCCTTGTAAAGCAGCACAAGATCGTTGAAGTACACAACTATGCCTATCAGCTACTAAACGCAAACAGTTAATGTGTAATAAAGGGAAATTCACTATAAACATATCTTGTATATATGTTTTTTCATCCTCACTACAAGACACTTCTTCCACATTTAACTCACCAAATTTCTGCCTTTCTAATATTTTTATCAGATTTTGCCCCCATTCAATAACCTCACAATCATCACTAGAATTTATATGATCAGCACTAGATAATGTTTCTTTCAAACTATTATATAACACCCACACTTTAGTATGTCGCAATGTGATACCAGCACATTTTTTTAAATGAGGTCTATTTTCAACATATTCAACATACTTCTTAATCATAAATTTTATGCTATCAAAACTAACCGAGGATTCCGTTAAATGAATATAAAGCTGCTGAAGAAATTGAGTTTTCTCACTTATATCATAGATTTCTTGCCTAACTGCCTCACCTACACTCGCAATATATAGATCGATCCGGTATTGAGCACTTTGACTATCAGAACATAACTTACTCAATCTTTCAGATAATTCTTTAACTTTAGAATCAGATCCTACAAAATGTGCACGTAACTGACCTGTCATATTCTCAACTGTGTTTGATAATGCAGATAATTTTAAATCAAGTGTATTACTACGCAATTTACATGCTTCAGCCAACTCAGCTTGTTTCACAGCTAACTGTTCATACTCTGCCTGCAAACTACATATAGTTAACTGTAGCTTATTTGCATGCGTTTCTACTTCTTTAACACAATCCCCAAAATGCTTTACAAAATTAACACTTTTATCTACTAAAGCAGATTTGACAGATTGAATATTAGACTTTTTATAAAGAAGTACTAGGGATAATATAACAACTGGAATAATAGCTATTAACGCTATTGACAACTCTAATGGAACAGACGGACCAAATAAACTAAGCCTTCCACTTAATATATCAAATAAGCACATGTGGTGAATCATTAAAATCATAATACAGCACATATTCATTACAAGTAGTATATACAAACAAATATGAATAAACATGTTATAACGAAAACTCAAATGCTTTCTATTAACGGCACAAAAATCGTTGTAATCAACAATTGCATGTGTCATACGTTGAGACTTGTCACTACTTATCATAAATTTAAGCAATTAATTGAGAATAACACCTATAACTTAACAGAGAATACACATCTGTACTATTTTGACTATATAACACTATTTTACCATATTATAAGAATTTTGCAAACTTTTGACGTGAGATACACTACTAACCATACGCTGCCTACCATAGAAACGCGCTGAATTTATACCAATGTCTGAACGTTTTATAATACTATCAATGCGTATGCTATATAATAATTTTAACATCAGCATCTGTAACGATATCAATGACAATAAAACTTCACATTTTTGCTCCTGCTCACTACTTTCCTGAACAACATTTTCTACAGTACCACAATCACCCTGTTCAGTATCCTCAGTGGCACTGTCTTTACTACTTTTATCATTCATATCAACAGGACTAACCATTTTCTGTGACACAGTATCTTTACCTTCCTCATTACTTTCCTGAACAACATCTTCTACAGTACCACAATCATCCTGTTCAGTATCCTCAGTAGCACTGTCTTTACTACTTTTATCATTCATATCAACAGGACTAACCATTTTCTGTGGCATAGTATCTTTACCACCATTTCCCTGAACAATATTTTCTGGAGTAGAAGTATAATCACCGTGTTTAGTATCCTTAGAAGTACTACCTTCACTACTTTTATCATCCCTGTTAAAAGGATCCATAATTCTACGCAATATAGTATTTTTACCTAATTTACTACTTTCCCGAACAATACCCTGTGTAGTAGTAGTACAACCACCCTGTTCAGCATCCTTAGAAGGACTATCTTCACTACTCTTATCATCCCTGTTAAAAGGATTCATAATTCTGTGCAATATACTACTTTTATCTCGTTTACTACTTTCCTGAACAATACCCTGTGTAGTAGTACAATCACCCTGTTTAATATCTTCAGCAGGACTGTCTTTACTACTTTTACCACTCACATCAACAGGACTAATCACTTTGTGTGACACAGTATCTTTATCTTCACCACCATTTTCCTGAACAACATTCTCTGGAGTAGGAGTACAATCATCCTGTTCAGTATCCTTAGAAGGACTATCTTCACTACTCTTATCATCCCTGTTAAAAGGATTCATAATTCTGCGCAATATACTACTTTTATCTCGTTTACTATTTTCCTGAACAACATTCTCTGGAGTAGGAGTACAATCATCCTGTTCAGCATCCTTAGAAAGACTATCTTCACTACTCTTATCATCCCTGTTAAAAGGATTCATAATTCTGTGCAATATACTACTTTTATCTCGTTTATTATTTTCCTGAACAATATTTTCTGGATTAGGAATACAATCATCATGTTCAGTCCCTTCAGTA
Organism: Ehrlichia ruminantium; assembly: GCF_009728835.1. Lineage (GTDB taxonomy): Bacteria > Pseudomonadota > Alphaproteobacteria > Rickettsiales > Anaplasmataceae > Ehrlichia > Ehrlichia ruminantium_B. The sequence goes on along the minus strand of NZ_CP033455.1, from coordinate 177,637 downwards.
GTACTGTCTTTACTACTTTCACCATCCAAGTCAACAGGACTAACCACTTCCTGTGACACAATACCTTTATCTTCACCACTACTTTCTTGAATAACATTTTCTGGAGTAGGAGTACAATCATCCTGTTCAGCATCCTTAGAAAGACTATCTTCACTACTCTTATCATCCCTGTTAAAAGGATTCATAATTCTGCGCAATATATTACTTTTATCTCGTTTACTACTTTCCTGAACAATACCCTGTGTAGTAGTACAACCACCCTGTTCAGTATCCTTAGAAGGACTATCTTCACTACTCTTATCATCCCCGTTAAAAGGATTCATAATTCTGCGCAATATACTACTTTTACCTAGCTTACTACTCTCCCGAACAATACCCTGTGTAGTAGTACAATCACCCTGTTTAATATCTTCAGCAGGACTGTCTTTACTACTTTTATCACTCACATTAACAGGACTAATCACTTTGTGTGACACAGTATCTTTATCTTCACCACCACTTTTCTGAACAACATTTTCTGGAGTAGGAGTACAACCACTCTCTTCAGTATCTTCGGCAATAATGTTTTTACTGCTTTCACCATTCACGCCAACAGGATTAATTATTTGGGGTAACACAGTATCTTTATCTTCATCACTACTTTCCTGAACAACATTTTCTGTAGTAGGAGTACAACCACCCTCTTCAGTATCCTCAGCAGTACTGTCTTTACTGCTTTCACCATTCACACCAACAGGATTAATTATTTGAGGTAACACAGTATCTTTATCTTCATCACCACTTTCCTGAACAACATTCTCTGGAGCAGGAGTACAATCATTCTGTTGAGGATAGCTAGAGGAGCCGTCCTCACCATTCTTACTATCATCTCTATTGGAAAAATTCACCAATCCATATAGCTTGGTTTTAAAATCTACAAGATAAGATCTCTTTTCTATATTGTCAGGCACATCAGCTTTTTCCATACTAGAACTACAAGATGCTTCACACTCAACATTATATGTATTTGTCTGTCCTATATCACCAGTGCCTCTTCCCACATAAACAACAAACTTTTCGATCATTCCTTCAATAGGAGACACCTTGGCCTTATCTTTACCTAAAACATCTTCACATATTTGCTCTGTAGTACTACTAGAATCTTTCCCACCAGATTTAAATAATCTTCTTTTCATCCTCACAAATACATTAGCACCATCATCCTGCATAATAGAATGATCATCTTGGACTATAGAATCATCATCTAGAGGAATATCAGACATACTTTCTTGTAGCATTACATTATTCTGACTAGATAAATTACTACCCTGTCCTTTACTAAATTTACCTAAGTTCAACACATTTACACGCATCGCATCCCTAGAACTTAGCCCTAATAACTCACTTGTCGTACAACTCGCAACAGAGCAAGTAAACTCCTCTTGCCCATTAGAAGACGCTTCAGCATTTTGAGACACACCCTTTACATTATCACTTCCTACATGAATTTCATCTTGTTGTCCCACAGCACAATCATTCACACGATCCTCTGCACATTGTACATTTAATGCAGCATCTTCTTCCTGCAGTGTAAATCCTTGAGATGGAACACGAAAGTTACCTAAAGTTTCATCTTTACTCATCAAAAGCTGAGTTTCTTGAGGAGGATTAGCTACACCATGATTTATCGTACAACCAGGAAATAAAACATCACTAGTAGATTTAGAAGAATTGCCTACATCAGCTATAGTCATATTAACATAACCCAATTGGCCTGTAGAATTTCTAGAAGCTTGGCTCCTATTGCCTGTTGTTGTATAATTAGGGTCTTGCCCAACAAACCTATCAAACATACAATCAAGAGCATCATCTCCATACGATATACTAGATACATTACCAATCATATTTTTACCTACACAATTAGATAAAATATTACCGGTAAACTCAGTAGGCATATCTGCACCATCTGTACATTTTTCAACACATAGTGAATTACCTTTAGCTGCCTCAGCAAGTTGACTTGCTCTATAGCTTTCTCGTTCATGAGAATCGATTATCGGAAACACGTCAGTTCCCCAATCCCATCCAGAACTGATATCTGGAACATTTTGATTTTGTTCTAACAACTCATCATGCAACCAATCCCATCCAGAAGCAATATCTGGAATACCCTGATTTTGTCCAGGTGTAATTTTTTCACCAACAACTATAACAGAAGGTAAAATATCCTTTGTGCTTACAGAACCACTTACTTTATCTAAAAAATCACCTGCTAACTCCTTTATTGAACTAAAGAATACATCTTTAGTACTAAGAGTAGTACTATTACTTAAACGATCCACATCACTATGTTTATCATCCATATCAATTATACTACCACATGGTTGACTTTTATTTTTTCCCAATATTTTAGTATCTTCTGTATTAGGAATAATCCCTTCCTTACTTTTTCCAGTTGTGCTCCCTGAAAATAATAACGATTTTTTACTCTCAACGTCACATGAATTCCCTATTCCTCTAACCAAAACACTGTCATCTTTCTCTACAGCAGAAAGAAACTCATTAATTTCTACTACAACGTTATACAGTATATCAAATAAACAACACCCCAACCTCTGAGATGTTTCATGTTTCAATGACGTTTTAACCTTGTCTAAAGAATCACATAACTTATCTGCTCTTTCTTTTATTGATTTATTTATTATACTCCACTTAGAAGACCATTCATATGATTGTATCATCGGCACAACATTGGATAGTAAGGTCACTAATTCTAAACATAATTTACCTTCCAATGCAGCATAATGACCAATATACTTATTAAGAAAATCCTGCGCAACCAGTGCTTTTATTTTACTATCAACTAAACATACAAGACCCTCAACTAGAGAATCTTGATGCGCTAGACTCCCTATTTGATCACTTATTTTCTGCAATATTACAGATACTTTAGACAATTCATCTTGATAGGAAGAAAACAAGTCCTCCATCATCCGCATAATTAATAATTCTTGATTATCTGCACGTATACATAAAGCTTGCAAACAATCTTCAACTGTACTTACAATAGGTTGTATATCAGACTCTACATATCTATCCAGTACAGCTCTTAATTGCACTACAGCACTATCATATTTTTCATGCTGATCACTAACAAACTGAACACAAGATTGAACAGAATTCGCCAACTCTATCAAACTATCATTTAGTATAGTATTTATCCTATTTTTCATATAAATTTTATAAGACAAATACAACAACAGAATAGAAGATATGATGACAACAGTAGCTGTAGATGCAATAGTACTATTAAAGTTTTTATTTTTAACACGCCCTATATATAAACTGTAAAACAATATAGCTACAGACATAATATTGACCATAACAGCCAGATAAAACCCAGTGTTCAATATATTACGATATCTTACAGGGATAGTTTCACTGTCATTATAGGCAAGCTCATATCTGTCTATAGTATTCAACACTTGATTTAATATAGATGGAGTAGAGTCACTTGGCATGATAGGAAGATACATCCAGAATTATTAGTCATGTTTTTAAGATATAGATCTTAAATTCTTTGACATTATACATTTAATATTAATATTTGTAAAGATTTACAAATTAAGAAATAAGATTTAATTTAGTAACATAAAATTTATACCACTGAATAACTGTTGCATAATCATAATCAACCCTTTAAAATTTATTGTGCAACAAAAAAATCCACTAAATCTATGCTTAAGTTTATATTATTAATTGTCGCAGCTGGCAGTAGTAATAGACTAAAAGGAATTGATAAACCTAAACAATATATAGAACTAGGTAACAACCCTATCTTATATCACACAATTAATAATATAATTACAGCTCCTTATATTGATTATGTCAAAGTTATAATAAAACAAGAACATGAAAACTTATATAACAGCTGTATAGCAAAAATACATAATAATAAGCTTTTACCATTTGCATATGGTGGAACAAGAAGACAGGACTCAGTACGTATTGGACTAGAAAGTATAAAATACCTTAATCCAGATTTTGTAATAATACATGACGCATGTCGTCCTTTTATCAGCACCACATTATTAGACAAAATGATACCTAAGCTACCCCATTATGTAGGAGTAATTCCAGTATTACCCATAACTGAAACTATCCATATGGTAAACGAGCAGGATGATACCATCATCACAAACATAAATAGGAACACATTAAGATTAGTACAAACTCCTCAAATATACAGATATAGCGACATATTATCAAATCACATACTTTCCTACAAAAATGATCCTCACAAAGAACTCCCTGACGAATCATCCTTAATGATATGTCATAACATTCCAATAGTAACAATTGAAGGCAGCTACCATAACATTAAAATTACAACAAGAGATGATTTACATAGAGCAATTTTACTATATGAACACATGCAAAACCAAATTTCCAATCATAATTTTAATTTAACAATAGTATAATATCCTAACTTAATTTCATAAGATGCATATTATGCAAATAATTACTCTTAACCATTTACCGTTATAACAATAAAAATGTTTAATTATATACTTTTTCCGTAACTTACACATCTTCTTAAAGGATACCAATCCTTTATAATATCAATAGGATATCCTTTTTTATAAAATCTATATATCACACTACATATAGAAAAACATTCTAATTGCTTAATTCATCACTCTGAACTTGTTAAGAACATATAGCACCACGTATTCAATAATATTGTATAACAAGGAAAAATTTTCATCACAATATCACATATACTTTTCAGTTAATATAATATCACAGATAATACTTTTTTTATATCAATAGACATAATCTTGTAATTACTATTCACAAAAACTTTAAACAGAATCATTTGATATCCAAAACTATAAAACCCTATATACTATTTACACATGTCTAGAATATAAAATGTTTCTATTACAGACAAACTACACATAAACTACCAGAAATAACTTTACCATTTTAGGATAATTAATCTTAATTATAACAAAATTGCTTGTTAAACAATCTTCACAGAATAATATTTATTAATATCACTATTAATAAAACATCTCGAAACTTAACAATCTAATACTATATTATTAAGATAACAAAATGTTTTATATTCATCTCGAAATATGATACATATAAAATATACTAGTGTTACTAATGTTGAAGCCAGAATTATAAACGCTTTTATGAGTCAATATATAAATAAACCAATGTTTAGAATCGGTATAGGATATGATGTCCATAGATTTGATAACACAAACAATAACCATAATGACACATTCATCACAGTCTGCGGAGTAAAAATCAATTATCATAAAAAGGTCATAGCCCATTCAGACGGAGATGTAGGATTACATGCCTTAGCAGATGCAATATTAGGAGCAGTAGGATGTGGAAGCATAGGAGAACACTTTCCTAACACAGATCAGAAGTGGAAAAATGCAGAATCTCGTCATTTTGTAATAGAAGCACAAAAGAAAGCACAAGAAATGGGATATATCATTTCAAATGCTGACATTACAATTATATGTGAGCAACCTAAAATTATCCCTTACGCAGCAGAGATGCGCAACTATATTGCTCAGTTTGCACAAATAGACCCATCATTGATCAATATTAAAGCCACAACTACAGAAAAACTAGGAGCTCTTGGTAGAAGTGAAGGAATTGCTGCACAAGCGGTAGTGCTATGTAACAAACAACATTGAGAACTAATTCTAAAATAGCAATCCACGTAATTAATAAACTAAGTACAGAAAGGCTAATTAACACAAAAATACTTAATCATAGCTTCTTCATCGTTGATATTAGTAAAACAACTCTAAATTTTTTATAATCATCACAATTTAACATTATTATGCTGTATAACAAAATAAATAGATAATTTTTCTGCACATCTTATAATACAGATAAAAAATATTCTCCATCTCATGTATAAATTCTTAAATCATAACAAAGAACTATTCGTAACACGTATATTTCATATCTTAAATTTTTCTCCCTTTATACACTTTCAAGATTTGCAATATATTACAAATATTTTACACACCAGCATACTGGTTAAACTACGATAAGTACATACATATAAAAGGGCTTTTCAAATAAGTCCAACCTTACAACATATAATTATGCAAAATAAAAACACTTATAGTCTAATATCTAATTCCCATACCATAATAAAAAATTACTGATAACATGTATATTTTATACCTTAAATTTCTCTCCCTTTATACACCTCCAAGATTTGCAATATATGACAAATACTTTCACGCACTAGCACACTGGTTAAACTACGATAAGTACACACATATAAAAGGGCTTTTCAAATAAGTCCAACCTTACAACATATAATTATGTAAAATAAAAACACTCGCGGTTTAATATATAATCCCCACACCATAATAAGAAACTACTGACAACATGTATATTTTATTATACCTTAAATTTCTTTCCCTTTATACACCTCCAAGACTGCAATATATGACAAATACTTTTATGCACTAGCACACTGGTTAAACTACGATAAGTACACAAATATAAAAGGGCTTTTTTAATAAGTCCAACCTTACAACATATAATTATGCAAAATAAAAACACTCGCGGTTTAATATATAATCCCCACACCATAATAAGAAACTACTGACAACATGTATATTTTATTATACCTTAAATTTCTTTCCCTTTATACACTTCCAAGATCTGCAATATATGACAAATACTTTTATGCACTAGCACACTGGTTAAACTACGATAAGTACACACATATAAAAGGGCTTTTTTAATAAGTCCAACCTTACAACATATAATTATGCAAAATAAAAACACTTATAGTCTAATATCTAATTCCCATACCATAATAAAAAATTACTGATAACATGTATATTTTATACCTTAAATTTCTTTCCCTTTATACACCTCCAAGACTGCAATATAGGACAAATACTTTTACACACTAGCACACTGGCCAAACTACGATAAGTACATACATATAAAAGGATTTTATAAATCTAATCTCATCATATTATATAACAACAGATAATAAAATCTCTTCTATTTACATATATAATTTTCCAAATACAACAAGAAATTACTTACAAATATATATATCTTTCCCACAAATAAGCACTTTTAATAATAAACAACAAGCTAACAATATAGGAAAGGTGTAAAAAATATCGTTTACAAGAGCACGTAGGTAAAAGTTAATATTAAAACAATGAATAATTCATATTTACTCGTACTTACACTATAATTAATGGATAATTATAAATTCAACACAAACAACTTACATTAATAAATACTTTAGGGTCCTAATTTTCACAAATAATTTGTAATTTATCAGTACCATCACAAACTGATTAATGATACAATCCTAGCTTTAGAACTCATTTAACTGTCACTATGGGATTAAATTGCGGAATTGTTGGTTTGCCTAATGTAGGAAAATCAACCCTATTTAATGCATTAACAAGCACTACAGTAGCAGAAGTTGCAAATTATCCATTTTGCACAATAGAACCTAACATAGGTAAAGCATTGGTAAAAGATGACAGATTGAAAATCTTAGCACAAATGGCATCATCTAAAAAAATTATATATAATCAAGTTGAATGTGTTGACATCGCAGGATTAGTTAGTGGAGCAAGTCAAGGTGAAGGATTGGGAAATAAATTTCTAAGTCACATAAGAGAAGTAGATGCTATTATCCATGTACTACGTTGCTTCAATGATCAAAACATCAGTCATGTTAATCAATCTGTAGATCCAATAGGTGATGCAGAAATTGTAGAAATGGAACTAATTTTAGCTGACATTGAAAGTTTGAAACGCCGCCTAATTACTATGGAAAAAGCTGTAAAAGCTAATAAAGAACCCAAAAAAAAGCTAGATAATATGTTAGACGTACTCAGTATACTAGAAGCCGGAAATCTAGCAAGAAACGCAGAACATATTGGAAACGATGAGTTAAAGCAATTGAATCTCATTACAACAAAACCGATGATGTACGTGTGCAATGTAGAAGAGTCAAATGTCATAAACGGCAATAACTTATCAGAGAAAGTAAAGGTTATGGCAGAAAAAAAGAATAACAAGTTTTGTTGTATATCAGCTAAGTTAGAAGCAGACGTTTCAAGTTTAGATACAGAAGAAGAAAAACAGTGTTTTTTAGCCGAGTTTAATCTAAAAGAAGCAGGTACAGTATCTGTAGTAAAGACTATGTATGACTTACTTGATATGATTACTTTTTTCACATTAGGGCCACAAGAAGCACGTGCTTGGCCTATAAAAAGACTATCCACAGCAAGCACTGCAGCTGGAGTAATTCACACAGACTTCGAAAAAGGCTTCATTAAAGCAGAATTGATTAGCTTTGAAGATTATATAAAATACAACGGGGAAGCAAAATGTAAAGAAGCTGGAAAAGTCAGATTCGAAGGTAGGGATTATATAGTACAAGACGGTGATATAATACATTTCAGGCACAGTAATTAAGCTACTGAATACTAAAACTACCAATACTATTTTTAATATAACACCTTATAAGAAAAGGTAGGCTATAGTCTTATAACACAAATACACATGGTGACAAATACTATTTCATCAATAATACATCCAGTAAATAAGAAATTTAAACTTTATATAAGCAACAAGATAAATTAGAATACACTTTTAGTTATATATAATATCTAAACTTACAATCAACACAATTTAAATCTTATAGCGTTAACAATAAAGTATTAAAATGCACATACTTACACAACATACAAGATTATAAGTACATATTTTAACATAGAAACTGAATACTAATAAGTAGAACCATTAACAATATTTATAGAAAATATACATAATCATCAACAACGTTATGGCAACATGTTATATGGAAAATATCTTACTTTTAAATATATATACGTATTACAATGTACCCTTGACTTTGTAATAACATGATATAGATTCACTTATATACAAAATCTTTATCACATATATACTCAGATATTATGAGTATTTTTTATACAAAATGATTAAATGTATGCAATAACATTCAGTATTATCGACCTACACAACTTAATTAATAAAACAAACTTTTTTCCTTTACCTAAATTAAATATCTTACCTTTCATACCTTAAAGTTTCACAGTATACAACTTTATGATGTTATTGAATGATCAACACCAAAAAACCTTATCATTTGATAATAACATAAGTAATTAAATAATAATTTCCATGACGATCATAAACCACACAAACCTAGAAACTAGATTTAACATAACTATAAATTAAAAATAACCTACCTCATATATTAAACCTAAGAAGTAATTTCACACTTCAAAAACACCTATTCAGGACAGCAATAACGACACACAATTGTTAATTCACATTCAATATAACAATAAAAAAATAACAAACATTTCACCAGTAAGATTTCATACATCACAATATTATTAATCAACCTTCAATTAACAAAGTAACATTATTAAACAAACACTACTCAAATCTGCAATCAAACACAGTCTTGTTATTTTTATCCCAATGACATTTAAAATTTACTGCAAACTTATTCATACAACAAAGTTATTATACTTTAATTAGCAGACTTTTACATATAAGCAACTTTCCCATCTTACTATGAATCTCACCCTACTATCACATAAGTTTTTGAATTAGACCAATATGCATACCATACCTATTCTTAGCATAAGTATTAATTCAACCTTAAATTCTACGTTATTACTAATTACATTATAACATTCAAGTAAGAACATTAACAATAGTAATAAATATTACCCCATTTATCCTAAATTAAGTAATCCTTATATATAAAAAATATACAGCTATTAGAATAAATAATTTTAGTTTAGATTTTTTTATATTACTAGGAATCTAATCGCCCAATACTCTTTTAATTAAAATTAAATTGCTGTTCCACCAACAACAATATTATCTATTTTAAGAGTTGGCTGACCTACACCAACAGGTACATCCTGGCCATTTTTAGAACAAGTACCAATTCCAGAATCAAGCTTCAAATCATTTCCAATCATTGACACTTTAGTCAAAACATCAGGACCATTACCTATAATAGTAGCACCTTTAATAGGACATGTGACTTTGCCATCTTCTATTAAATAGCTCTCAGAAGCTGAAAATACAAATTTACCAGATGTAATATCCACCTGTCCTCCAGAAAAATGTACAGCATAAATTCCCTTTTTGACACTAGAAATAATCTCATTTGGGTCATACTTTCCTGGTAACATATAAGTATTTGTCATACGTGGCATCACTACATCCTTATAACTTTGCCTACGACCATTCCCAGTAGAAGAAGTATTCATAAGATTAGCATTCATTTTATCCTGCATATAACCAACTAGAATCCCATCTTCTATCAACACATTATAACCCGAAGGCACACCTTCATCATCTATATTAATAGATCCCCTACACCCCAAAATAGTACCATCATCAACAACAGTTACTCCATTAGCTGCTACTTTTTTTCCTATAGAATCAGAAAAAGCAGATACTTTCTTTCTATTAAAATCTCCTTCTAATCCATGACCTACAGCCTCATGCAATAACACACCAGGCCATCCAGGTCCCAATACAACTGTCATTTCACCAGCAGGAGCATCAATAGACTCTAAATTAATTACAGCCTGACGTAACGCTTCATCAGCAATTGTTTTCCACTTATTATCTCCAACAAATTCTTCATATGATGCTCTACCTCCATAACCAGAAGTACCACTTTCTTTTCTTCCATTTTTCTCCAAAATCACACAAATATTAAATCTAACAAGTGGTCTAACATCACTTACCTTACTTCCATCAGGTAATATAAGTTGTATTACCTGCCATTGACCAGTCAAAGAAGTCTTAATCTGTTTAATATATGGATTTTTACTACGCAAATAAGTATCAACTTCCTGTAAAATTTTAACTTTGGTATCAAACGCCATACTTTGTAGAGGATTAATATTTGGGTATAAAAGCTGTTTTGTCGGAGTTAAACTCACATTACTACTATTCCCACTATTATTAATTGATACTACTAATGCTGCAGCCTTTTCTATTTCTCTTTCCGTAATCTCAGAAGAACATACAAAAGCTGTTAACTCATTACAAAAAGACCTTAAACCAAAACCTTGGTGTGAATTAAAATCTGCATATTTTAAAATACCATCTTCAAACCCTAAAGCTTCTGAAATACACATTTCCAAAAACAATTCCCCACCATCAGCGACACGTAAACAATCACTAACAATTCTATTTATACGACTCTCGTCTATTTGATTATATGTATAAAACATATGTGCTACATCAGATGAATTCATAATCTATAAGTGCAATTTGACAAAGCCTTCATTCTACATTATAATTAAGTATAGATCAACCAATATATGCCCGAATGGCGGAATTGGTAGACGCGCTAGCTTCAGGTGTTAGTAATAAGTATATTGTGGAAGTTCAAATCTTCTTTCGGGCACTCGTTACAAATAAAACAAATCGTACATTATGTTAAGCCATGACAACAAGGACCCAAATACATCAGACCTTACTATAGAAGATAATACACATATTTCCAACTTATGTAAAACAATTTTACCAACATATACACATACCATAACACACCATAATATCACAACAAAGCCAATTATATGCTATTCATTATACAACGATGGCACTGGTACTTTTTATTTAGATCCAGTAGTTGAAGCAATATGTGCCTTTTTTAAATTTCACATCTGTCAAAATTTCATTTTTCAGAGTCACAGTGCTTCACGTAATAACAGATTTACCCCTGCAAACAAAATTGTTAAAATAAAAATAAATGCCAATGGCAATACTACAACTATTGATCCAGAGAATATACTACAAACATTGTCCTTACCCATACTGGTAATCATATCTCCACTCACGTATACACTAAAAACATTTATATCATCCTTACTAGGCCCAATCTTAGAAAATAATCCTATACACATATCCTGTGAAGTATTACTTAAAAAACCAATTACAAAAGCACAACTACTAAAGACTCTACAGGCTAATGAACCATCAACAAAAGCTGTAACAAGTTTTTACCACATTTTAAAAATGTATGAGGAACAGCTTATTACAAACATAACAGATCCAGTAGGAAATTTAAGCCTTAATATATTTCATATATATACACACCATCAAACATTAACTCCTCAAACTACACTTGGCATAATAAGATCATTTTCAAGCCAATCCGCTGACACATCTCAAACTACACAAAAAAGACACTTCTTAAAAGCTATATCCGAACTGTGTCTTTTCTCCAACACAACAGGGGTAGAAATATATAAGCTTAACACTAAAATATTACAACAACTGCCTAATTTTACAGAACAAGCTTTTCAGCTTAAAAGTTTCTATAATATCCAGAAACATACAACAAATTACAAGTTACTGTGTAATGACTTAACTGACATATCAACCTGTAATCAACTATATAATTACATATATCTAATTATAATATTACATACCACTGATAATATACAATTATCACTCAAGCTTTCATTAAAGGAAGAATTTAAAAATAACAGTTATGTACCAGCTTACTCGTATGATATCAACATTGACAGCAACATAAAAGAAATTATGTTAAATATATACTTCGAGAATAACAAGTCCTCCAAGTTCAAAAAATTCCTGGCACAAAATATATCACAACCTAACAACATTACTCAGGATATTTTACAGAAATACAATATAAGCATTCAAGCATATGCAACAAATATTTCACAAGAAACTACACTACCATGTAATATAGTTTTACCAAAAATCCTCACTACAAGTGCTACAACAACAGAAACACACAAAACTAAAACAGATATCAAAACATCAGCAACAACAGAAAAATGCCGTACAGACAGTAGTTCATCTGAAACAGAATTTTCCAAAAAATCCGTAGATCATAGTACAATCAACATTAAATCATTACCTACTATACAACAATCTAAAACAGGTGATTCTCAAAAACGTACCAGTCATATTGTAAGACAAAAAAGTAAACCACCTATTATTTGTTTAGTTGTAGTAGCAATAGCACTTATTACCATATATTACATATTATCTGAAAAATTCTTGACCGATATCCCAGATATTTCAAAAATCAATATTGTAGTTATTGCAGGAATATTTTCTCTTACTCTCATATGTATGTTCGGAATTATATTGTACAATTATATTGATGAAATTTATCCACCGACTAACATTGAAAATACTATTAGTCCAGTATTAGGTAGTCCCAGCCTATCTATTAATTAAACCATCATCATATTCAGGAAATCCAATAACAACATTAGTATTTTATACTATAATTTAATGTCCTTTAAATAAAAATTAAACTTATACAATATTTAGATCTAGCAAAATAGACCCTAAACACAACTATAAATTATTGAACATTTTGCTCACAATAATTATTACACTAACACATAAAGTTTTCACTGAATATTTATATAATACTCTGTTATCTTACATATCTAAAGTGCTAATACTATATGATATTATAGTAAGCACTACTAGTACTATACAACACTTGCAATTGGCGAAATCACTACACAGAATAGTTGGTAAGTTTTCCGTATATTTTAGAGTATAACATTCATTACAGTACTTAAAAGCATTGTTTAGTTAGGGCAGAAATTTACAATCATGTTTTAATAACCTTTACCAATAAACAATCACTCTCAACAGTCCTATATGTTAAATCGAAAATACTAATACCCACTAATTAAGTATGTAATTTTTATAAAAAATGTATACCTTTTCTATATATTAAATATTAAACTACACTAGATATTACTAACCTCTCTTTATTATGAGATTACTCATAGTTTATATAATTTTATACCTTAAAATTCATAACACAATTATTTAACAGTATGCACCATTTTTTTAAAGTAATGTAATTCAAAAACATTATGTACCTTAGCAAATTTGTACCTGTTGTTGTATATTCAACAACAAATATTATATGTAGTTTATTCTATAAATAGTAGATTCAATTATACATTGACAATTAAACACACAGAAACTCCATTACCTACATTCACAATAGTACATAGTGACTAAACTTATCAAAAGTTACATTAATCATAGCCCAAGCTAAAACTAAATTCATACAATATCTTCCTGATTATTATAAATATTACATCAATATCCCAAACATTAACTATAAAATTATATTCCTTATTATAACGATAAAGACTTATGTGAAATAACAAATTACAAAACCATAGAATATACTTAAATAAACAAGTAACTCCCAATAAATTTAGCAAAATTACTCAATATACTTTATTGAATACACCTTAACAATAAAATACCATACTCCACAAACAATTAAAACAGTACTCTACATTAGTAATTCCCTAATATATAAAAAATCTAAATTAAGGCAGTTCATATCAATAGCTATGTATTGCTAATATATCAGACCTTAACATTAGACATACTAGGATTATATATACTATTGTTGTTAATAAGGAATAGTTTCAATATCTTCACTAAGATATCAATGGTTGAAATTAACCTAAAGTTTGATCTTGAAATTTACATTTGTTTTAAGAATATATAGGATGTAACCGTACGCATAGACCTCCAACTCCTAAAGGAGATATATTATTACTATCATAACAACAACTTAAACTTATCAATCAGATTTTTTGCGATATAAAAAATGATGCAAATTTATTTGCATGTATTTATGTTTCGTACATAATAATTAGAAAAACTAACCGCCAGGTACTTAAATATGAAAAGTTTAACTGTACGAGAAGCATTATGTGCGGCAATACGCGAAGAAATGGAACGTGATCATACAGTATTAATTATGGGAGAAGAAGTTGGTGAATATCAAGGAGCATACAAAGTAACACAGGGATTACTTGAACAATTTGGTTCTGAGAGAGTGATAGACACCCCCATCACTGAACATGGATTTGCAGGTATCGGCATAGGGGCTGCATTCTCTGGGTTAAAACCTATAGTAGAGTTTATGACATTCAACTTTGCTATGCAAGCAATCGATCAAATCATTAATTCAGCTGCAAAAACTAGTTACATGTCTGCTGGACAACTTAATTGTCCAATCGTATTTAGAGGACCTAATGGTGCAGCAGCAAGAGTAGGAGCGCAACATTCGCAATGCTACGCATCATGGTATGCGCATATCCCTGGATTAAAAGTGATTTCACCATATTTTGCAGCAGATTGTAAAGGGCTATTAAAAGCAGCAATACGAGATCCAAATCCCATTATATTTCTTGAAAATGAAATTATATATGGACATATACATGAAGTACCAGATGAAGTATTCACCAAAGATTATGTATCAGAAATAGGTAAAGCAGCTATAATTAAAAAAGGAACTGATGTTACAATTACCGCGTTTTCTCTACAAGTAAAATCTGCACTAGAAGCAGCTGAACTACTAGAAAAAGAAGGTATAAACGCAGAAGTTATAGACTTAAGAACTTTACGTCCTCTTGACACAGAACAGATATTAAGTTCCATAAAGAAAACAAATAAAATTATTAGTGTAGAAGAAGGATGGCCATATTGTGGCATAGGCGCTGAAATTGCTGCATTAATTATGGAACAAGCATTTGACGACTTAGATGCTCCAATGATTAGAATTACAGCAAAAGACGTACCATTACCTTACGCAGCAAATCTTGAGAAGCTAGCTCTACCACAAGTTGAAGATATATTAGAAGCAGCACGCACTCTATGTATTCGCAATTATAAGTAATTATTATATTAAGTATATTTTTCTAAATCTAATAATTAAATTATTACATATATAACTATTCCGTCGAATAATATTTTTAACAGTACTCACTAATAAAAATATTAAGCTATTACAGTAAGTATCTACATTCCACCTATCACTCTTGCCTATTATATTTCAAATAATAACAACAAAGTTTTTATTAAAGGAAGAATTTACACAAGCAGTGTTTTATATACTACCTTACTCATATGATATCAATATAATAAAACTACTTAAAAACATACTTTTATATATGTAACAATACCTGAGATAAAAGCCAATAGCTAATAATCATAAGTTTATAATTCCTACATACAACCCCTATGCAATAATTAATAGCATAGAGTAGTAAATTAAAGTATATGCAATATTAGCACATATAAAACTACACTATATATAAAATCATTACACACATACCTACTTACAACAACTTCCACATCAATACCACATTACTTTGACTTGCTGAATTATTTCATATTCGTAGACATACTTTCCTAAGTCACAAAAATTTTGTAGATATTACATCTCAATATAAATAAAAAATTCTAACATGTTTTTTATTTACAATATTTATGTTATAGTCGGTATTATTTAAAGTACATCTAACAAACAATTTAAAATAACACTTCTCTAATCTGTAATAGGTTGAATATTGTTATTATCCTCAAATGTATCATTACAAATAATAGATACATAATTACCACTAGAAATTAACTATTAACAATAAAAAATTATACACAAGAATGTTTTTATTATATAATTCCGTTATATATTTCAGGTAAAGTGGTTTTATAAAATGATAGATTACGAACATTGGGTTGAAGCATTTCACATAATATCAGTAATTATGTGGATGGCAGGTATGCTTTATTTACCTAGATTATACGTATATCATGCTCAGGTAGGACTTGATTCTGAAAGTTATAGCATATTTAACACAATGGAAAGAAGATTACTATTATATATAACTACTCCTGCTATGGCTTCTAGTATAGCACTTGGTACAGTCCTATCCATAATGACCGAAGCTTATAGTTTTACATGGTTTAAGATAAAACTTACTTGTGTTATGTTAATGTGTGTAATTTACGGGATATTATACAAGCACAGGAAAGACTTTTTAATAAAGAATAACAAACAGTCTGTATTTTACTTTAAATGTATTAACGAGTTAATAACTTTATTAATTGCAATTATAGTCCTGATGGTAGTAGTGAAACCTTTCATATAATACTTATTATTTGACTTTAATACATTGTGCTCTAGAATTAAGGTACTGTAAGTAGAAGTTCGTTACTTGGTAATATTGAAGAGGTACAGAATGGCAGCACTTAATACTCCTCCGGTTAACAAAGGATTTACTGCTATAGATTTCTTATTAAAATCTGTAGATGGTAGTTCATACAGTCTTAAAGATTGTCATAAAGGTAGGAGTTTATTAATTATGTTCATATGCAACCATTGCCCGTATGTTAAGGCAATAATAAAAAATTTAGTATATGATGTAAATACACTAAGAAATAGCTACAATATGTACACTGTTGCAATAATGCCAAATGATACTACATCTTACCCAGAAGATTCATATGACAATATGATCAAATTTGCTAAAGAACATAATATAGATTTTCCATATTTAATAGACGAAGATCAAATAGTAGCAGCAAGCTATGGTGCAGTATGTACACCTGATTTCTTTGGATTCAATAATAAACTAGAATTATGCTATCGAGGTAGATTTGATGCATCAGGAATGAACCAAATAAATAGTAAGCAGGAAGACAGAGATTTATTTAATGCTATGAAGTTTATTTCAGATACAGGCATGGTACCTGAAAATCAAAAACCAAGTATTGGGTGTTCCATAAAATGGAAACCAAAGAATTATAATTTTACTTCTTAACTATAGACCGATTATGCACGACTCTAAGTATTTATTAGATATAATTACACTTCTTTCAGCTGCTATATTAATAGTTGCCTTATTTTGGAAGTTGAACATTAGTCCTGTATTAGGCTACTTTGTTGCTGGTACCCTTATTGGAGCTCATGGTTTAAATCTAGTTGAGTCATCTGTAATAATACAAAACTTAGGCGAATTTGGGGTAGTTTTCCTATTATTTTTAATAGGAATTGAGCTAACTTTCGACAGGTTAATCGCAATGCGATTACATGTTTTTGGTTTTGGTACATTACAGGTCATAGTTACAGCTTTAGCCATATGGTACATTGCACGCCAATTTGGTATAGACTCCAAAGGATCTATAATTATTGGAGGAGCACTAGCATTATCTTCAACAGCCATTGTATTACAAGTGTTACAAGAAAAAGGATGTCAATCAACACAAGTAGGAAGGCTTTCAATCGCAATTTTATTGCTCCAAGACCTTGCAGTTGTTCCATTAATTGTATTACTTCCATTACTAACTGGAGAATCCCATCATAGTATTCCTATATCATTGTTATACTCTTTCGTCAAAGCAGCAGTAGCTTTGACTTTAATTTTTATCACTGGAAGGTTATTATTAAGACCACTCTTCAATACTATTGCAGCAATAAAAAATAGTGAGATTTTTATAGCAACCACACTATTAATTGTTTTAGGGTCAGCATTTATTACAGAAAATTTCAATTTATCAATGGCACTAGGAGCATTTGTTTCAGGGCTTCTTGTTGCAGAAACTGAATACAGACATGACGTAGAGCAAGTTGTGCTTCCCTTTAAGAAACTGTTACTAGGGTTATTCTTTATGACAGTAGGAATGTCAATTGATATCCAGTTTGTAGTCAATAAATTACCAGTAATTGCTCTAACCTCTTTTTCTTTAATAATATTAAAATCACTAATAATTTTTATATTATGTAGGTTTTTCAAATTTCATGTAGCAGCAGCTATACAAGCAGGATTATTGCTTTCACAAGGTGGTGAATTTGCATTCATTTTATTTGGTCTTGCAGCAGAAAAGAATGTCTTATCCAGTGATTTAGCACAAACTCTCATGATGATTACAACTGTAACAATGGCATTCACTCCGCCATTAGCAACACTTGGTGACTGGATAGCAAAATTAATCACTAAAAAGAAAATATCTCTAAACTCTCAGGAACTTACTTTAGATACAAAAGATCTAGATCAACATGTAATAGTTGTAGGCTTTGGAAGAGTAGGTCGTATGGTCGCAAAAGTACTAGTAGCAGAGCACGTAAATTACATTGCATCTGATATACAACCAAAAATTGTCAAAGATGGAAGAGATGAAGGTTTCCCAGTATATCTAGGAGACTTAACAAAGCTAGCAACTCTAGAGTCTATGGCAATATCACGAGCTAAAATGGTAATTATAGCAATTAATAACGAAGTTACCATAAAGAAGATTGTATCGCTAGTTGCACAGCGTTTTCCACATATAATTATTATTGTAAGATTGCCTGATTTAAGCAATGCTGAAATATATAAAGAACTTGGTGCACATTATTTAATTCCTGAAACATACGAAGTGGGATTACAATTAGGCGCAATAGCTTTAAGTAATTCTGGATTTAGTAATCATGCCATCTCTCTTCTAAAGGATAGGTTTAGAATGGTAAATTATGCTGCCGTAAAAAACAAGGAACCTAATGAATGATTAAATTTTATCCCTACTATAGTTAGTAAAACTAATTTTATATTAGAAAGATTCATTCCTGAGATTTAATGTTTACAGTTCCACAATAAGATATCCTATAGTGTAAAAGTTTATGATAATATCGTAAGTACAGCAGCACCTACTCTTTAATATAACACTAGATACTGCTAATGTTCATATAAATAAAAATTATCTTTTTAGTAAAAGTTTGCTTTCTTATGAGTTTCACTGATTATATGTTCTAAACCTATAACAAGATGTCAATTTTTATAACATTATAATTATAACAAGTTTTTAAAGTAAACTATGTTATTCTACTATTATATATAAATAACAAAACAACTAATCTGCTGTTTATACTAATTTTATAATCATAAATCCCTTGTCTTTAAACTTATACTAATAAGCTTCCTAAAAGATAGTAACTATATACACATAACTTAAGTTCACCTTTAGAATATTGACACGAGTAATAACATCATGGCTTAGGAAATAAATTATATCATATTTTGATAGTATCATACGTTTACAATACAACATCAAACAAGTGATTATTGAGTACAACATGATAACACAAACACCTCATTTTAATACTCTCAAAGACAAACCTTACTGTTATATGGCAGTAAGAATACAACCTTCTTAATCCAAAATTCATTACAAAAATAGCAGGTTATTAACCTTGACAACTGCTAGGAATGATAATATAGTACACCTATTATATGTTATATGCGTGTATTTTTTACCTATGCCCATTGATCCAATAACATTATCACAGGAGTTAATTTCGTTTCCAAGTATTACACCAACAGACAATGGTGTCATAGGTTTTTTATCCGACATATTATCACAATATGGATTTACGTGTCACATTTTGGATTTTGGTAATGACACAGTAACAGTACGTAATTTATATGCACAACGAGGCACAGAGGGGCCAAATTTATGTTTTGCGGGGCACACAGATGTAGTACCAGTAGGAGATTTAACAAAATGGAAATTTGACCCTTTTTCTGGTCATATAGAAGATGAAATTCTATATGGTCGTGGTACTGTTGATATGAAGTCAGCAATATGCGCATTTATAGCAGCAATATCTAAAATAGATTTAGATAAGGTTCCTGGTTCTATTAGTTTTCTAATCTCTGGGGATGAAGAAGGGGATCATTTTCAATATGGTACACCATCAGTATTAAAATGGTTAGATGAGAATAACCATAAGATAGATTATTGTATAGTTGGGGAACCAACTAGCAGTCTAAATATTGGAGACACAATTAAAGTAGGCAGGAGAGGTTCTGTACATTTTAAAATAACATGTAATGGAATACAAGGGCATGTCGCATACCCACATCTTGCAGAAAATCCTATAGATAACATGGTCAGTATTCTCAATGAAATATGTAACACAAAGTTTGACGATGGCAACGAATATTTTCAACCATCAAACTGCGAAATTGTATCAGTAGACACTGGAAATACAGCAAAAAATATAATCCCAGGCACAATCGTAGCACATATTAACATAAGGTATAATAACATACACACAGCTGAATCACTGTTTGATATTATAAATAATATTTGTGCTAAAGTAACATCAAAATATCAATTATCACAATCAGTAAATGGTGAACCATTTATTACTAACCCTGATGAACGTTTTCATATGTTGTCTTCAGCTGTGAAAAAAGTAACTGGACAAGACGCAGAAGCAAGTACATCTGGTGGTACTTCAGATGCAAGGTTTATCAAAAATGTTTGTCCTGTAATTGAGCTTGGTTTAAAAAATGAAACAGCACATAAAGTTAATGAACATGTTCCTGTACAAGATATTTATCAACTAACCGATATATATACAGAATTTATAAAACAATTTTTCAATATATCAGAAACATAGGTGCTTACTAAAATTATAAGTACTCTTTTCCCTAAAACATGTGCAAGTTGCGAGTATATCATCCCTGAGGACTCTGATCTATGTACAGCATGCAATGATGCTATAGATTTCTTAGATGGGAATTATTGTATTGTTTGCGGGACTCAACTTCCAGAGGAAATCTCAATATGCGGAAAATGTATAGTCAATCAACCAGCATTTACAAAATTAGAATCTGTGTTTGTATATAACCAACATAGTAAAAATATAATTTTAAATTTTAAATTCTTTGATAACACATTACATATTAAAACTTATGCAAAGTGGATGTATAATAAAAACCCATCTTTATTTAATAATGTCACCACTATAATACCAGTACCAATACATCAAAAAAGGCTACAACAAAGAAAATATAACCAGGCTACATTACTTGCAAGAGCTTTAAGTAAATATTGTAAAATACCCTTAGAAATCTCTACATTAGTAAGAATCACAAATACAATCCCCCAATATAGTTTATCTAGTAAAATGCGTAAGAATAACATAGTACAATCCTTTGCAGTACAAAACCAGCACAGGCTTGACAATAAAACTATACTACTTGTAGATGATGTTATTACAACAGGAATAACAGTTAGAACTTGTGCTAAAAAACTTATTGAATCAGGTGCTAAAGAAGTACGAGTAATCAGTTTAGCAAGAACTTTATAATCCTCAATATTTATACAAAAATACACTGATTTCCATAAATTTACTTATTATCAATTAATAATTACCGACTCTAACATACCATCAGTAAAAAAACTACACTACTACAAATTATCACTGCAATTACAACATATTAAAGTTGTAATTTGCCTTCCCAAAAATCATAGAAATAAGAATTATAAATTCAAATAAATAAAAATATATAGGTGTCAAAGAATGTGTATTCAATAATTTTACATTATATCTCACTTATAAAATATGTATAAGTTTTACAACTTGCCTTTTTTAGATATGTTCATCAACTACTTACTTCTTATAATTATGCATATACAATTTAGGTAAGTTTATACCCAAAATTTATATTGCAATCTAATCTTAATATGGTAAGAATATAAGGTTCATAAAGATATAATCAGAGAAAACTTTCGAAAGGACATTCAATGACAGATCAAACTATAGTAAAGATGAATGCAGAACTAAGGTGTAACGTAGGTACTGGTCCTTCACGTGCATTAAGACGTAGTGGTGCAATACCAGCAGTAGTATATGGTAAACATCGTGATTCGTTGAGTATATTTTTATCTGATAGAGAATTTTTAAGTAAGTACAGGTCTGCTGCATTATCAACACACCTAATTGAGTTAGAAATAGGTGATAAGAAAGAATACGTTTTAATGCGGGATATACAGAAACATCCAGTTACAGACAGGATACAGCATGTTGACTTTCAGTTTATTGATCATGGAGCGGAAATAAAAATAGAAGTACCATTAATATTCATTAATGAACAAAAATGTATAGGAGTTAAAAAAGGTGGAGTATTAAACATTCTACACCGTACTTTACATATAAAATGTCTACCTAATGCTATATTACAAAGTATAGAAGTAGATTTAGCTAACTTGACAATAGGACATTCTATACATGTAAGCAATTTAAATCTTCCTCCAGAAATAAGTGTTGTAATGAAAGAACATGACCCAACATTAGTAACTATTTCTGGTACAAGCTCAGGACAAGATACCAGTAGTGAAGGATCTTCAGACAGTACACCGTCATTAGAAGATTAAATATCTTATTAATTTTCGATGCTATACTTACTAGTAGGCTTAGGCAACCCTGGCAAAGAATATGAGCTGACACGTCATAATGTTGGCTTTATGATTATAGATGCAATAGCACAAAGTTTTTTACTATCTGATTTTAAGAAAAAACACAATGCACTAATGTCAAGCGGCAACATAAAGTCGCATAAAGTCATTCTTGCTAAACCTTATACATTTATGAATAATTCAGGTGGGCCTATTGCAAATATAGTAAGACTATATAAGATTCCATTAGATAATGTAATAGTATTTCATGATGAAACAGACATAGACTTTTGTACTATAAGAATTAAGCAAGGTGGTAGTAGCGCAGGACACAACGGACTAAAATCAATAGATACATCAATTGGAAGAAATTATTGGAGAATCAGATTTGGCATAGGACGTCCAAACAATGGACGGCTCGATCTATCACATCATGTTTTATCACAGTTCAACAATTTAAATGCTGTAAACAACACTATATCAACGATTATAGAACATATTACATTATTATTAGATAATGATAAGTCTACATTTAAGAATAAAATTAAAGATTTAATAAAATATGAAGATATATCCAACTAATACATATATACAATATGAAAAAAAGCAGACTTTTAGTCTAATAAAGAACTATTACTCAACATACAAAAAATTTCACACTATTATGATCAGTTTTAGATTAACATCAGCACTTATATATAACAATAAACCTATACTTAACTAGCACAATAGATTCCACGATCTAGTATATAAAATTATAGAATAATCAATTTTTTTCTTATCATCAAAAAAATCAAGTCAGTCCTAACAAATAAAACTTGTTAATTCATAAATATTATTTTTACTAACATTTATACATTTTAAATATAACAAATTGTATGACTCACCCAGATATAAACAGTATAATGAACATTAAAGCACACTTATGAAAAAAATATCAATTTTAACCTATATTGATACAACTTTAATATAGTAATACAAAATATAGTGAGGATTTTACCTCAGTAAAAATAAAATTTCATTATTCATATTACTATTACAACAAGATTTACATATATTTCAACATAACTTATTAAACTTTCTGCCTTTCTATGCTAGAATACTCAAATAAAATTCTAATCCTTAAATTAACCATGCAATTTAACGAAATATATGAGGAATGTGGAGTATTTGCCATATATAACAACAACTATGCTGCCATTAATTGTATTTTAGGATTACATGCTATTCAGCATAGAGGTCAAGAATCATTTGGAGTTATAACATCTGACAACACTAATTTCCATTGCTATTATTCTAACGAACAAGTGAACAGCATTTTTACCCAACAATCAAAAATAGATCACTTATCAGGAAACATCGCTATTGGACATGTACGATATTCTACAAGCGGTAGTAAAACCGGCACCCAACCTATAACTCTAGATTGTCAATTAGGGAAATTAGCAATAGCACACAATGGAAATCTTATTAATACTGTACAAATTAGAGAATCACTAATAAAAAAAGGATGTATATTCTCATCAGACATCGACACAGAAATAATAGCACACCTTATTGCTATTAATACACAAGATACCATACTGAATAATATAATATATGCATTACAGAATATTAAGGGTGCTTATTCTTTGGTAATCTTGATAAATAACACTTTAGTCTGCTGTAGGGATCCACATGGAATTAGACCACTAGTACTAGGCATGTTAGATAATTCATATGTAATAGCTTCAGAAACATGCGCATTAGACATAGTGGGAGCACAAGTTATCAGAGATATTTTACCAGGAGAATTGGTTAAAATTGATCAAAGTAACTCTTTAACAAGTCTTTTTCCACTTAAAAAACAGAAATCAAGTTTTTGTATTTTTGAATATGTATATTTTGCACGACCAGATAGTATTATGGAAAACAAATCTGTATACGAAATACGTAAAAATATAGGAAGAGAATTAGCAATAGAAAATCCTGCACCAAAAGGCACAAATATGATAATACCAGTCCCAGATTCTGGAGTACCAGCTGCATTAGGATTTGCAGAATATACCAAAATTCCCTTTGAGTTTGGTATTATTAGGAACCATTATATAGGGAGAACTTTTATACAACCTCATGATCATATTCGTAATATAGGAGTAAAACTTAAACACAATCCTAATTCTTCAATATTAAAAGATAAAATCATAGTTTTAATAGATGATAGCATTGTACGAGGAACAACCTTAAAAAATATAATATCACTATTACATAAGGCAGGTGCTAAACAAATACACTTAAGAATTTCAAGCCCTCCAACCATACATTCTTGCTTTTATGGTATAGACACTCCAGAAGAATCAAAATTAATAGCTAATTACCTATCAAAAGCAGAAATCATCAAACTCTTAGGATGTGATAGCTTACATTTCTTAAGTATAGACGGACTCTATAAAGCAATATGCAATACAAAACGGAACAACGATGCTCCACAGTATTGTGATGCATGCTTCACTGGAGACTATCCCATTGGTGAAATAGATACAAATAATATTTACTAATAATGATGCTACTACAGTAACAAATTACACATCTACATAAAATTACTATTGGCAAAACAACTACATTTTGTAATACGTACTCTTAACTACAATTAGTATACGATAAGACTATGTTAAACATAACACTTATACTAAAGGCTAAAACCATTATATAAGGTTAACCATACTCAGCTGGCAATACCTATATAATCATTTTTAGTAAAAGAATTCACATTCTTGCAACATATATTCCTAAATTATAGTTTACATATACACATAGCACAAACTATATGAGGCATAATACTACCCCCATGCCAGATTTATTTTATAACCATTACATGTAATTACCATTACAAAATAACACCAAGACCTATAACACTCTATAACTATGCCAGAAAAATAATTCACACTTTTGTATGATATTTAATAACTTACATATGTATACAGTATAAGATGGTGCTAAGTATCACAATATATCTACGTCAATTGTCAAAATCATTACATATGATTTACTGTACTAAAAACTACAACACTTATACAACTATTTCCAGTAAAATAGAACTAACATCCTTGCAAGCATATAACTTTAAAATTTACATGTATATATAGTAAATACTATGATTAATTATTATATATTGATGCAGAATTTATAACTATTACATGTAATTATTAATTACAAAACAACCCCAAAATCTATAATACCAATATTAAAATACCTGGTAAAATAACACATATCTTTGTAGTATATACTTTTAAATATAAATTATATGTATATATAGTATAATACTATAGTCAACTGTTAAAATCATTACACACAATTAACTATACTCAAACAAGCAACATCTTTAGAACCATTGCTAACAACACAACTCATGACCTTTACACATATTCTTAATTTGCATATGGTATAGCATAATTATGTACTAGCTATTCTATACTTACAAACACATACTATTTAAGATAATTACATTTAATAAGTATTATATATAATATGACAACAAGTATTTAATATATGAACACAGACATTGATTAAAAACAGTATTTATCCAATAAAATTTAGATCATAAGTACTCATCAATACTTTTAATCATGATGAGGAATACTTGTTATAATAGCTATGTTTTATAGCAAGCAAATCAGATGTATGGTAAGCCACGTAATTAATAGGGACCAGTATTCTAACAGAATATATTATACTGATTAATTACACACAATTTTACATATATAAAGTGCCTACATAAACCGATAAAATTTAATATTAACTTTGATCAATATAAAAATACATACTAATTTACAATGCATTTGTTTTGAAAACCACGCACTTATCAACACATAGTGCATAAAAAAAAAGAAATTTATAAAATTACTATCCTTAACTTGATAGTATCTTCACTTGAGTATCCCCAACTCTTAAATCAGACAACTCACTTTCTGAACTTACATTCAATAAACATAGTCCCATATTTCCAACACAAGATAATACAGTTCCTATTTCTTGCTGACTATGTACAACTTTTGCCCCTTGAATAAGCTCATGCTCTGAAACTATAGTATATATACTCTTTTTTATGCCAGCACGATACATACGTGCTACAACTTCTTGCCCTATATAACAACCCTTATTGAAATCAACACCATTTAATTGCTGTATCCTAAACTGCAAAGGAAATGACGTACCTTGTATCATATCCTTATTACAATCCGGAACAGTATTACTAATTCTTAATATCTCATATTTTTCATAATTACTTGAATTTTGTGCTGAGTAACTAAACAATTCATTAGACTCATGAAATATTACACGTAATCCTAACTTTGATAAGCGAGGATCCTGGAAAAAAATGGCATTATTTTCATAATAAGTATACCCGGCTTGATATTTATTATATTGGTCTCCAATATAAACCCCTACTCTGTACTGTTTCTTCTCTTTAATAATTATCTTCGATTGCAACTTATATAACAAAAACTTCTGAATAAGACTGTCCCTATCTGCACTGTGACAATCTAGTAATATACATTTCGAACTTTGAACAACAAAAAAATCATAAAGATACCTACCATTGGGTGTTAAAAGTAAAGAGTATATAGTCCTATCATTCGCTAAATTTAATACATTATTTGTTGTAGTGCGATTTAATAATTGCTTAGCATCCAAACCATGAAACATTATAATGCTTCTATTAGGCAAAATAATAAATTGATTCATATTTCTACATATAAAAAATTCACAGATTCAATTTCACCCTAATATATAACCATACAACAATTAATCCATACATATACACAAAAATCCCAACATTTCACTTACAGAAAATCAAATACTCCACATTATAGTTTATAATTTAACTAAATATAGAAATATAATTTCAAAGTAAAATATATTTCCATTCTACACATAGAAGCAATACTAATAATTATTCTGCACTAAAAATTGTTTATTATTTCTATTACTATAAGAAAATAAACCTACTATACCACCACATGCTATCAATAAAAAGCCGATCCATATTAAATTCAAAAACGGTTTATAATATATCTTTACAGCAATACCCCTTGTTTTATCTATATCACCAATAACAACATAAATATCAGATAACCAATACCTCAATATTGCACTTTCAGTATTTCTTACACCTTCAACCAAATAAAATCTATTTTCAGGAAATACATTACCTATCATAATGTTAGATTTGAATATAGAGAATTTTCCACGAATAGCATTATAGTTTTCCTTATATATTAAATCCAATTTCGACAAAACAATCCGAAAATCCTTAACATTAATGGAACTATTTTGCTTCATATACAGTTCATATGCCTCACCCCACACACTAGAACAAACAATACCTAACACAAAAACCGCAACACCTATATGCGCAAGCATCATAGAATAATATTTTACAGAACAAGATTTTGCTAACTTTAAAGTACCATATAGCGGCATTAAAAATAGTTTTATTCTGTTACAATACTCTTCTAATACCGACAGACACAATAAAACAGATAATAGGATTATAATAATAATAAAGAAATTATTATTTAGGATAAAGGGCAGTACAAGCAAAGTAATTAGACCAGAAAATTTAAAATTTTCTACAATAACTTTATTATTATGCCAATCCAATCCCAACACAATTACCATAAGTAATAAAGTACAGAATATTAAATAGTTAAATAAAGAATTATAATAAGGAGCTCCTATAGCAATAACATCACCAGTTATGAATTCTAATATAATGGGATAAATAGTTCCAACAAACACTATAGCAAAAGCTGTCAAGAATAAAACATTATTGAACA
Organism: Ehrlichia ruminantium; assembly: GCF_009728835.1. Taxonomy (GTDB): domain Bacteria; phylum Pseudomonadota; class Alphaproteobacteria; order Rickettsiales; family Anaplasmataceae; genus Ehrlichia; species Ehrlichia ruminantium_B. Next base: position 148,706 of record NZ_CP033455.1, on the reverse strand, counting down.
ACAACATTGTTACCTTAGATATAAGAAAAAAGTTATACTGTTTTACTTGAATCTTTCTCCAAAAAAAAATAAAGCTTAGAATACCACTACTAATTATTATACTAATTAACATCAATAAATACATACCACGCTCCGGATCATTAGCAAAGGCATGTACAGAAATCAACACACCAGACCTTACTAAAAATGTCCCAATAAGGCTCATAGTAAACGTAGATATTGATAATAGAGTAGCAAAGTTATAACAAATACTAAACTTCTTCACTAAAGGTAATAAATGAATCAAAGCAGTACCAAGTAACCAAGGCATTAATGATGCATTTTCAACTGGATCCCAAAACCAAAATCCTCCCCAACCTAATTCTCTATAAGCCCACCAACTACCTAACCCTATTCCTAGTGTCAAAAATGACCAAGCAACTAAAGCCCACCTATTTATTACTACTGCCCATTTTACATTATCAGTCCGTACAACAGTACCAGCAATTGCAAGAGAAAATACAACACTAAACCCCACATACCCTAAATATAAAATAGGAGGATGTACCATCAGTCCTATATCCTGTAACATAGGGTTGAATCCTAATCCTTCATGTTCTACACCGGGAATTTTTACAAATGGGTTAGATACTAACATAGCAAACAATAAAAATCCAAAGTTGATCATATGTTGTATTGATATCGCTACTTTCTTTAAATCTCCTCTATCAAGAATCATCTCTAACAACAAGTTATACAAACTGATTATCCAGATCCATAATAAAATAGATCCCTCATGATTGCCCCAAATACCAGATATTTTATACAGTAAAGGCTTAGTCGTATGTGAATTATAATATACATTATAAAATGAAAAATCATCCGTAATATGTATATATAACAATAATCCCATTGCATAACTTGTAGATATAAATACTACTGCGGTTAGTACTTTCAAATAACGAGAAGATACAAAACTCACAAATGGATAAGCTATAGATAATAGACAAGCAATTAAAATAGGCAGATCTATTAAATGAATCATTAGAAATTCTTAAAAATATTTAAAAATAAGAATTATTTATTATAAGACTTTAATAAAAACTTGCAAAGTATAGCTTCACTTATACTAAATAATTATAAAAACATCATTTTCCCATTAAAACTCTGAGCAAGTGTATTCTTCACTTATATACATAACATATAGAGAAATATTACAAAATAAAAACCACAAATATGAGTCCTAATAATAATTTTTCACACCAACAAAAACGGCCATAATAGGATATTAATGAATAATCATTGCAATTTATAATTTATTCTATTTTATAGATTATGGAACTAGTAAAAATTCCATATATCTGTAATCTCTTAAACGTAGAGTTTAAAATAGTATACTGAAACCATGTTGAGTAAGATTAGTAAATAAAATGATTACTTCGTTAAAATTATCATTAGTAACTTTCCTAGTAATATCTGCTTAACAGCTACAAGTTTATCCATTAAATAGTAAAAATTCACAAGTTATTTATGCGACATTTTACAAGTTATGTACATCTCATACATTATAAAACACATAATCTTAAACGGAAATTAAAGTCCACCAAATAAGATTAATTAATACCTGAATTCTGTTAATTGATATCTTTTTTTTCTTTCGCGAACATCCCATTTGTATAACGTAAAAAATTATAACTAATTTATACTACTTACAATCACTACTGTACCTATGAGGAAACTCTGCTATGTTCAAAATCATGTCTACCTTTCATCATTACCGTAATATAGTGTTTGAATATCATTTCCTGATTTGAATCCGATTTCTTACACTGTATTTCTATCTCTAGTAGCTTCTGTATTATGTCACTCACTTCATAATGTGAAATGTTTGTCACATGTCTTTTGATAGTAGGAACTAGTTTAAAAAACACAGGAGGTTGAATGAACTTCAATACTTGATCTATAGATAATCCGGTCTTCACCGTTCTTATGATATATTCTAATCTTAAAAAGTACCTCAAAAGTACACGTATTAGCAATATCGGCGTAAATTTATTTTTTAGTAAAATATCGGAAAATTTTGTAAAATTTTCTATATTTCGTTCTACAATAGATATATACAGATCATCTGATATCGGATCTAATTCTGTAAGTAGTCCTGCTTGAATATTCTGAATTGTTAAATTCTTATCATTTCCCATATATAAGATAAGCTTCTCAAGTTCTGACTGTAAAGCATGAGGATTTTTAGACAAAGCATGACACAAATATTGTAATATCTCATTGTTAAATTGTATCTTATTTTCTATAAGAAAATCTGACACTATAAATGCTAGGTTATTACTATCATCTTTGTAGCAGCCTATAGATACCGCATCTGAGGAACCATCATAGTATTGCCTTAATGTAGAGTCACTTGGTAACTCACCTGCAACTACAATAACATAGTTATTACCAATACTATGCTCTAATACATCTTTTAGTTCTTTAGATAGAATCTTCTCCCCATTTGTTAATATGAGCAGTTTATGTGGACAAAACATAGGAATTGTACTAAGTTCTACAAACAACAGACTCGGATTCTTATTTACGCTGGAAAAATCAATACTGATAATAGTAAGCTCAATATTAGACCTTATATTATTAATGATTTTATCTTTATACATACTAATTTTCCCATAATCATTACCATAAATGAGTATGTTATTTACAGAGTGTGCATCACCTAAGAATGTACGTAATTTTGACGACGTAATTTTCACAACATTTATTATTAAAACAATAAATATAAGGATATTGTAAGGTAAGCTATTTGACAACGTGTTTTAAATACATCATTAGCATATATAGATGTAATACAACACACAATTGATACCAATGAGCATTACAAAAACTACTTCATACTACAAATAACAAATGAAATATTATGAAATGTAGGGAAGATAGCTACTACAAAATCTATTATATATAAACAATAAACGGAAATCACAAGATATAGTCCACATATCACTACAAATAACAAATTGAAGACTTGCAAAACAAGAAAGTATGTTTTTCATAAAATCCATTACACACATACAACAAATGAGAATTACAAAAGATAACAGGAACAGTCTATATCTATACACTGCTACAAGCAATAAACTGAAAATTTGCAAAATAAGAAAGTATGTTTTTCATAAAATCTATTACACACATACAACAAATGAGAATTACAAAAGATAACAGGAACAGTCTATATTCTATACACTGCTACAAGCAATAAATTGAAAATTTGCAAAATAAGAAAGTATGTTTTTCATAAAATCTATCACACATATATAACAAATGGGAATTATAAAAGGTAAAAGGGATGACCTATAACACATACTATGGATACCATTATAAACAACAAATTAAAAATTCTCATAATACAGAAAGTCACACATATCCTATATAAAACACATAATTTTCCATACTATTCTAACTCACTCAATACAACTATTGTCAGAAATTATGCGATTGATAAACCATAGCACAATAAAATCTAGGTTACATAATAAACTTTAGATAATCACACTTTATGCCAAGTAGCGTTTTTCATATCCAATCGTATGTACTGGATATACCAAAAGTAACTTGAACAGATTATAAATTCAGACAATTCATACCCTAATAATAAAATTCCTGAATATCACTACTAGTAACAATCAACAAATAATATTATGCTGTTCTATAATTTAGTTGGATGTACTTATAATGTTATTTAAGCTCGAGTTAATGTTAGCATTACGTTATCTACAATCTAATAGAAGACAATTCCTGTGTTCTATGATTACTATGCTATCTTTCATCGGAATCACGCTAGGAGTTGCAACATTAATTATAGTAATGTCAGTAATGAATGGGTTTGGTGAAAAGTTGTTAAATTGTATTGTAGGAGTTAATGGTCAAATCGCAATTTATTTCAATGGTAACGAGGGAAATTCTAATTATAATGATATAGCAAAATCAATTAGAGAAATACCCGGTGTAATTGATGCAATTCCTATTACTGAAAATCAAGCTATGGTAAAATCTAATCAAAATGTCTCTGGAGTAATAGTAAGAGGAATAAGCAAACAAGATATACTACGAAAACACATAATAGCTGACAACATAGTAAGAGGTAATATTTCTGAACTAGATAATGGTATAATTATAGGTATAAAGCTGGCTGAAATCCTCCACGTGAATAATGGAGATAAAATAACCATCGTTTCATCAGACAGTACCCCTACTATAATAGGTAGTATCCCTCGCATGAAAACATATCAAATTGTCGCAATATTCGACTTAGGAATGTATGAGTACGATAGCACTTTAGTATACATGCCCCTACATTCTTCTCAGATGTTCTTCCATTATGGTAATAAAGTTCGTAATATTGAGGTCTCGATTTACGATGTAAATAGGTCATCAGAAATATTAAAATTAATAGAAGATAAGACATCCATGAAGGGAGAAGACTGGAAAATGCAACAAGGAAGTTATTTCAACGCATTAAAAGTCGAAAGTAATGTTATGTTTTTTATATTGACTTTAATTATAATAGTTGCAACATTTAATATTATTTCAAGTCTGTCTATATTGGTACAAGATAAAAGAGGGGCAATTGCTATAATGCGTACATTAGGTGTTACACGTGGTAGCATACTTAGAATATTTTGTATGTGTGGGTTTTTTATAGGATTAATAGGTACATTGGTAGGCTGTGTACTTGGGATAGTATTCTCTTTAAATATCAATGAGATTAAAAATCTACTAGAAAGTATCAGTCATAATAATATTTTCGATCCTATAATTTATTTTTTTGATACTTTACCCTCTATTTTAATGGTAGAAGACATAGTGAAGATATCACTATTGTCCTTATTTTTATCATTAGTTGCAGCTATTCTTCCTGCAAGAAAAGCTGCTTGTCAAGATCCAGCAGATATTCTACGACATGAATAGGTAATTAATATGGTAGCAAGAGAAATATGGGGATGGTTTTTCATGATGTTAATCACTGCTTCCTGTTCTGTTATTGCAGTTTTCTCTTATCTTGATATCAAGAAAGATCTTGCTGCAGTTCGTGACGGATACAAACAAATTACAGCCAATGACATCCGCACAGCCATAATACAGGTCAATCAAAACCTCCTTAATTCGTACATTAGTCATCAGAAAGAAAATTGTCCTACACAACGTGTCATCATGTCAGAAAATCATGATAATACAAGTTGCACCCAAGAAGAATGTCTTGCAAAGCTTTTGTTATCTGTCATAAATTTGAAAGAAGCATTTTCAGCAGATATATCAGTAAAACATATAATTTATTCAATAAAACCTACATTACTTAAACTTAATGACCATCGAATAAATGAAGCAATTAATGAAATAGAAAGATTAGATAGTAAAAAATTAAACACATTCAATAAACTTAAGATATCGTTTAAAAAAATTGCTCATGATTTACACTATTCTCGTTCTAATATGATGCAGAAGGTCTTTTTCAAATGGATTACAGTAAAAAATCAACAAGACATTTTACTTCATAATTTACAAGAAGTAGAAAATTATCTTGATAATAATCTCTGGATTGATGCATTGGATATTGCTAAAAAAGAGTTATCATCTGTTGCAGAGTTAGAATCATGGATTCAACAACTTGAAGATATAGTATCTATGGAAAAAAATATATCAGTAATATATGATCAATTATCAAAGTATATAATTAAATCACCTGGTGTTTCATGATTACAAGTGTTTTAATATTTTTCATTATTGCATTAACTATAGGGTTATGGGCAATAGATTGCGATGGCGTTGTAAAAATAGAATGGTTGCATTATAATATTGAAATAAACATTCTATTTGCACTGTGTATTATCGCTATTATTTTTCTTTGTATAATCTTACTAGTGAGGTTGGTTTTTTATATTTTCCAGTGCTTTTATAGTTACAAAAAACACCAACAGGAAAAAAGGATTATGCTTTTAGATCAAGGTTATATGTATTTAAATTGTGGTAATATAGAAAAAGCAGATAAATGCATAACAAAGCTACACAAATTTAATCATCCATCTTTATTCTTACTAAAGGGAAGATTTTATTTTGATAATAATAAATATGCTTTAGCTGAAAAATATTTTACACAATTTACACAAGTTGTACCAATTATAGACCCTGCATTAGGAATACATCTATTAAATCACATTAACCGAATAGAAGATCAGTCTTATCAGTTAACTTTATTTAGAAAAATGCTGGAAGTTTTCTATAAACAGTCATGGTCGGCTATTTTCAAACTAGAGATATGTCGTATATCAAGAGATTGGAACACTGCTATTGAAGAAATGCATAAAATAATAAAGTTAAAAATAAATGTCCCATATGACACCCAAGAAATGTTATGTATTTTTTATTATGCACTAGCAAAACAACATTATACTTATCAAAAATACGATGATGCATTACAAGTACTTGATAATATTAAACATTATTCCAAATATAGAATTCCTATCATATTACTAAAGGCTCAACTCTGTGTAAGTACTAATAAACAGCGCAAAGCTATTCAACTACTTGAATCAGAATATCGCACTAATCCACACCCTGATATTGCCAATTTCTATTTAGAAGTTATGCATCATGACAGTCAAGCAATACATAAATTATACAACATTAACAATGACTATTATTTCAGCACATATCTTATAGCTCAAGATGCAATAAACCTTGGAGAATATAACATAGCTATGAAATATTTGAACAATGTCTTCAATAGCAAGACTTATATCTCTTTACGCTTTTTGATGATCAAATTAAAAGTATTGCTGCAAGATCATACTGAACTTTTATACTGGACAGATAAAACAATGAAAGATGCAATAGTAGATCAATATTGGCAGTGTAAACAGTGTAAATGTGTCCCTATAAATTGGAATTATGAGTGTGATAACTGTAAAGGTTTTAATACTATAGTTTGGGTTTAAATATGGGTGTTGGTGATATTGTATTTTTTATAGTGTCCTGGTGGATAATACTATTTTTAATATTGCCAATAAAAGTTGAAGTACCTGATAAACCAGAACTTGGCACTGCAAGTAGTGCACCAATCAAATCTTATTTATCGATCAAAATGATTATTACAACTGTAATATCTACATTACTGACAATCCTATACATTTATTTAAAGATAAAAGGCTATATCGACTTTGAACGTATATACAATTTTATAGATTTTATATAAACAGGCTTCGTGTCTATAATTAAAAAGTACCATTATTTTTACAACACATAGTGCTTTTTTCTACTTGATAAACAATAAATCAGCTATCCTCACATATATAGTTTTTTTATACATCTCGAATAGTTACAGATAGGTACTAATTATTATGTTATTCCATTTTGCAAACTTACATTACATAAAAGATTTTAATACAAGCTAAATTTATTTAGGTACGTTTACCATATTAGCAACATTTTTTGAAACTATACAAATACGTTATTCAGACTAAAACGTTGTGTAGAAAATTACCAAAAATCACCCAATCTAACAAACTATATCCTTCCTAAATTTATTTTATATGCACAATCTTACAATGAACCCAAGCTTACTTAGCGATGTTTACCATATTAATAACATTTTCTGAAACTATACAAATACGTTATTCAGACTAAAACGTTGTGTAGAAAATTACTAAAAATCACCCAATCTAACAAACTATATCCTTCCTAAATTTATTGTTATACACACAATCTTACAATGAACCCAAGCTTACTTAGTGATGTTTACCATATTAGCAACATTCTCTAAAACTATACAAATATGTTATTCAGACTAAAACGTTGTGTAGAAAATTACTAAAAATCACCCAATCTAACAAACTATATCCTTCCTAAATTTATTGTTATACACACAATCTTATAATGAACCCAAGCTTACTTAGCGATGTTTATCATATTAGTAACATTCTCTAAAACTATACAAATACGTTATTCAGACTAAAACGTTGTGTAGAAAATTACCAAAAATCACCCAATCTAACAAACTATATCCTTCCTAAATTTATTGTTATACACACAATCTTATAATGAACCCAAGCTTATTTAGCGATTTTACCATATTAGTAACATTCTCTAAAACTATACAAACATATCATTCAGATCAAAATGTTATATAAAATAACTGTCAAAGTATTATTTAATTCTTACAAATTATACTTTTTAAAATAATTAAACACCAATACATACTAATGTTTATACTTATAGTAACATGATTACACTATTATAAAATTACGCTATAGCACTCTAGTTAAATGACAATATCACATAATAAACATACAAAAAATATCATTTTAGATATACCTTATACTCCCCATACACATGATTTATATACTAAATTTTTTAGTAATATAATTGAGACACTAATATAGTACTTTTACTATATAAAAGACTGAAATTTAGTTTTTTATTGAACGATCAAACTATTCGCAATACATAGTCTACTACTAGAATTAAAAGTTATTGAGTTATTTTATCTTATACTTCTCGAAATCTATAGAATAATGCACTCAATACTTGAAAGTGATTAAGCATATTTTCAAATACCATAACAACCGAATTGTAAATACTATATATAACCCTTCCGGTTATATTTTCAATATGTATTCTTTTACACTTTTACTTAATAAGTTTACCATTTTAGCTTGTACATTATGGTATAAAATACTTGACTGAATTTATTATAATGTATAACATTTTGCTGTTTTATGTTTCCTTTAAAGTTGTATGACTCAGTATAGAGGTGGCCATGTAGCATCTTGTTACGCTCAAGCATTGTTCAATGTATCAGTTAATAAGTTGAGTAATATTTGTGAAGGGATAAAGCTTATCATTAGTCTTTCTGAAAATAGCAATAATAAGTTTTTTTTATTTCTTTCTAACCCTACTGTAAGCATACAAGACAAAACAAATGTAGTAGAGCTTATCACAGATCAGGTTGATATAACACTAATTAGGTTTATACTGGTTGTAATTAAGAACAACAGAGGAAATATGCTATTGCAAATCTTTAGCACTTTTCTTAATCATGTAAGGAAACACAAAAAAGAAGTTAGCATATCGGTTACTTCATGTACTAAACTTACTAAACAAGAAGAAGAAGGTATCTGTAATGCATTACTTGAAAGGTATGGTAAGGTTGTTAGCATAACAAACACTATAGATCCAAGTATTTTAGGTGGTTTTATTATAAAAATAGGTTTTGACATAATAGACATCTCGTTAAATAGTTATTTACAAAGTTTACAGGAACTCAGTAAAATAGCGGTATGTAGTATAGGCGAATAGCAAGGTAGGATGATGATATCTGCAGGTGAAGTGTTAAAGGTTATTACGGAACGCATCGAAAATTTTGAAGGTCGGGTAAAACGTGAAAGTGTTGGTGAAGTTATTTCTGTTAAAGACGGTATAGCATTAGTATATGGTTTGGAAAAAGTAAAGTTTGGAGAAGTAGTAGTCTTTGCAAATGGTACAATAGGTGTAGTACTAAATCTAGATTATGACACTGTAAGTGTGGTAATTTTTGGAAGTGAAAATAGTGTTGCAGAGGGTGATATTGTAAAATGCACTAATAAGTTAATGGAAGTATCAGTAGGACCAGAACTACTTGGAAGAGTAGTTGATGCATTAGGTAATCCCATTGACGGATGCGGTAATCTCGAAACTAAGGCTAAATTACCTGTAGAAATCAAAGCACCAGGCATTATTGCTAGACAGTCTGTAACTGAACCATTACAAACTGGGATTAAAGTAATAGACATGTTGATACCAATAGGACGTGGACAACGTGAATTAATTATAGGAGACAGGAAAACCGGAAAAACTGCTATAGCAATCGATACCATTATTAACCAAAAGTTCCATAACGATAAAGTATCAGACAAAGAAAAAGTTTATTGTATTTATGTTGCAATTGGGCAAAAGAATTCTTCTGTAGCAAGAATAATTAATAAGTTACGTGAAAGTGGTGCTCTAGAGTACACAACTATTGTTGTTGCTGGAGCGTCAGACTCTGCATCATTACAATACCTAGCTCCATATACTGCATGTGCTATGGGAGAGTTCTTTAGAGACAATGGTATGCACTGTTTAATTGTATATGACGACCTATCAAAACATGCTACTGCATACAGGCAAATGTCTTTACTATTAAGACGTCCTCCAGGCCGTGAAGCATACCCAGGTGATGTATTCTTCCTGCATTCTAGGTTATTAGAAAGAGCAGCAAAAATGTCTGATAAGGAAGGAGGTGGCTCATTAACCGCCTTACCAATAATTGAAACCCAGGCTGGCGATGTTTCAGCATATGTACCAACCAATGTAATTTCAATTACTGATGGACAGATTTTCCTTGAGTCTGAAATTTTCTATAAAGGGTTACGCCCTGCTGTAAATGTTGGTTTATCTGTTTCTCGTGTAGGTTCTTCTGCTCAAATTAAATCTGTGAAAAAAGTTGCAGGTTCTATAAAATTAAGTTTAGCACAGTATAGAGAGTTAGAAGATTTTGCAAAGTTTGGTTCTGATGTTGATGTACACTCTCAAAAAATTCTTGATCGTGGTAGAAGAATGATGGAGTTGCTAAAACAAAAGCAATATTCTCCATTATCTGTAGGAGAACAGGTAGCGGTTGTGTTTGCTGGCACAAGTGGTTATTTAGATGATGTTAGTGTTAATGATATTAATAAATTTGAAGAGAGACTGTTAAGTGAATTAAATAGCAATTATCCAGATATTTTAAGTAGTATATCCAATAATAATTTTACTGATGATATCAGGTCTTTATTGTCAAAAGTTATAAGTAAGGTTGCTTCTAGCTTAAAGTAATTCTTCATAATTTTAGGATTTAGGTATGGATTATGAATGACTATATGAATGAAAGGTTCCCTATTACAAAAGCTGGATTTGAAAAACTTGAGTTAGAGCTGGAGTCATTGAAATATGAAAGACCTCAAATTATTAAATCCATTTCTGAGGCACGGGAATTAGGTGATTTATCTGAAAATGCAGAGTATCATGCTGCCCGTGAACGGCAGGGATTAGTGGAAAGCAAAATAATGGAATTGGAATCAAAAAAATCCAGAGCTGAAGTTATAGATGTTGCCAGTTTATCTGGTGATACTGTAATGTTTGGTGCAACTGTAACGATGTCTATATATGACGAACAGAGTGGTAATACCGATGAAGTAGTGTATCAAATTGTTGGCGAATATGAGTCTGATATTTCAAAACGTATGATTTCAATAAAGTCTCCTTTAGTTGTGTCATTACTCGGAAAAAAAGAAGGTGATGTTGTAGAAGTAAAGACTCCAAAAGGTGATTATAGAATATACAAAATTATAAAGATTGAATTTATATAAGAAAAGTAGAGGAGTTAATGGGTATCATTGTATCAGAAAATTCAAGTTTTATATCTCCTATAGAGGAGATAATTGAAGATGCTAAAGCAGGTAAGGTATTTATTTTAATTGACGACGAACAAAGAGAAAACGAAGGTGACTTAGTAGTTTTAGCAGAAAAAGTTAGTACTGATGCAATCAACCTCATGATACAACATGGAAGTGGCATTGTATGTCTATCTATTACAGAAGACCTAATGCATAAATTAGGGTTAGAATTAGTTCCAAGAAGGAACGTTAATAATAACAGCGCATCCTTTGCCACTTCCATAGATGCACGTTACGGTATTACAACAGGTGTTTCCACACATGATAGAGTACGTACTATACTAGCTGCTGTAAATCAAAACGTTACCATAGATGATTTTGTAACACCAGGTCATATTTTCCCTATCGTATCAAAAAAGGGTGGTGTATTGGAACGACTTGGTCATACAGAAGCAAGTGTTGATATAGCAAAAATTGCGGGGTTAACTCCTGCTGCAGTAGTATGTGAATTAATGAACCCAGATGGTACTATGTCAAGATTACCAGATATTATAGAGTTTGCTCAACGTCATGATATTAAAGTTACTACTATTGCTAAACTAGTTGAATATATAAATACACACTAAACTGTATAGGAGTCAAACTTTCTGTGGATATAATAATAGAAAATCGTAAAGTAAGATTTAACTATTTTATCATACAGGAATTTGATGCTGGTATTGTGTTACTTGGTAGTGAAGTCAAGTCTTTACGCCAAAGGAAGGTAAGTATAGCTGAAGCTTATGTTACTGAACGGAACATGGAACTATGGTTATGTAATCTGCATATTTCAGAGTATACTCAAGCAAACATGAAAAACCATAATCCTACCAGACCAAGAAAATTACTGTTAAAGAAAAAACAAATATACAAAATTTCAGGTAGCATGAAAAACGATGGGTTTACTGTTGTACCACTATCCTTATACTTTAATAATAAAGGAATAGTCAAAGCTAAAATTGTCATCGTTAAAGGTAAAAAGTTACATGATAAAAGAGAAACAATAAAAACTAGAGACTGGAATCGAGAGAAAAGTCGTATATTACGTGGTAGTTAGCTTTATTTGTGATAAGATTTATAGCAATTGAACTGTAAGCTTCATATATTATAATATAATTATCAATACAAATATCCAATCACAAAAACTCTACTTTTTTCTATATACAATAAATAACACAAATATTGCTTTTATTATTTATAACCTGTTAGGTAAATATCACATAAATAATACAGTAATTTCTAAATGCTTTGAAATCAATCTATTTTTTTCACATTAAGATAACTCTCAAATATAATAATATCAGGAGTGTTAGCACATTATAGTAACACAATTACTTATCAATATTGCACAATAGATTCTTGCCCCTTTTAAATTTTATAATACATCGTGACACATTAATATTAGGATATTAGATCTATATGCAAAATTAATCAGTGTCATCTTGCAATTCATTGAGTTATCAATATTGTCACACAATATCCCTCTGAAATTAATCTATCAAATCAACATTGCACAATAAATTTTTTACACGATAAAAATTCTATAATATATCTTGACACATCAAATACCAAGACACTTATAATTATCCATATTTAAAAAGTAGAGTTACCTCCTGAAATAACATCAAATCCATATGTCTTAACGCATAAAAATTCATTAATCTGCAAATTGCACAGATACCAGAAACTTATAACTATGATGATTTGCCATTTTATCATATACAATACATTCAGCATTACACACAGCTTTTAAGTCATTTTCAAATGAAACAGGAAAACTGCAACTTTCACTACTAATAATTAATCTGTGAATTTTATATTTTATTGATAACTGCGCATTGGCTTTTATTTTTCTCACCTGATTAAGTATTTCTATAAAGTCATCACCTACTTGTTCATCTATTGCATTATACAAATTTTCATGCGCAACCGGCCAGTTATTATGATTATGAATTGAATTACCACTATCATAAAGTATGCTGTATATTTCTTCTGTTACATATGGCATAAATGGTGCAAACATTTTCAATAGTTCCCTCAATACAAAAGAGAGAGTATGCACAGCACTTAGGTTTTCTTTACTAGTTACGGTTTCTCCATATGCCCTCTTTTTAACTAATTCAAGATAATTATCACAAAAATCTTTCCAAAAGAAAGATTCTATACAATCAAGTGCAACACAATATTCAAAAACATTAAAACTTTCTGTTGCTTTGACAATAACCTTATAAAGTTTTGCCAATATCCATTTATCCATTGTTTCTATAGAATAAGTCAGATCCGGTATCTTACACTGGCTAATAAACATTGACACAAACTTACTTGCATTCCATAGTTTAGTAACTAATCTTTTTCCAAGCTGCAAGACCTCCATCGAAAAAACAGTATCACTACCTAGCCTAGAATTTGCAGCCCAATAACGCACTACATCCGAACCATACTCTTCTAACAATTGATTTGGTATCAATGCATTTCCTTTAGATTTACTCATTTTAGTTTTATCCGCTGCTAAACACCATCCACTAATCATAATGTTTTCCCATGGAATATCACGATCATGATAATATGCCTGCAGTATTGTATAAAATGCCCAAGATCTTATAATTTCGTGACTTTGAGCTCGTAAACTAGTCCGTATAAGTGATTTATCTTGAACTTCTGTATGTATAAATTGTGGTGATAACGAACTAGTCACCCATGTATCCATAACATCAGCATCTGCTTCTACATCTTCTTTAGAATACCCTTGGGGCAGGGTATTTGTCGGATCTACTGGTAATTCATTGACATCTGGTAAGATAACTGCTCCTTTATTCTTCTTAGAATACCATACCGGAAAAGGTACACCAAAGTATCTCTGTCGTGATATGCACCAATCCCAATTTAATCCTTCTATCCAAATTTCTATTTGTTTACGCATAGATTGTGGATACCAGTTAATCTTCCGTACTTGTTCTAACAGTTCTTGTTTTATTTCCACAACTTTAATGAACCACTGATTGCTTAATAATATTTCAATCGGGGTTCCTGATCTCTCAGCACACTTAACATTGTGTACTATTTCTTCCTTCCTTATAAGTAAATTATATTGACTCAACTTTTCCAATATTAGTTCTCTTGCTTCTATTATCGATAATCCATGCAACTGATCGGATAATGCACCTGTACATACAACATTATGCTTAAGATCAAGAGTACCTGATTTACTTATTATAATCCGTGTATTCAAATTATGCTTATTCCACCAATACACATCCAGCTCATCACCAAATGTACAACACATGACAAGACCAGTACCTTTATCAATCTTGACTTGTTCATCTGGTAAAATTGCCACTTTGTTTTCAAACATAGGAACTATAGCATACTGACCTTGAAGATGCTGATACCTTACATCTGATGGATTAAAAAACAAAGCAACACAAGCCGGCATTAATTCTGGACGTGTTGTTGCAATATTTATTGGTTCTCCAGCTTCGGTAGAAAAGGCTATTGTATTCATAGACGATAACACTTCCTTTTCTTCAACTTCGACCCGTGCTATTGCTGTTTTATCAATACAATCCCAAAATATAGGTTGTAATTTCCTGTATACTTTACCCCTGTTATACAGTTTTATAAATGACATTTGAGATAATCTCTGAATATTTTTACTAATTGTATGATATTCTAAATCCCAATCGTAACTAATACCAAGAGACTGGAATAGCTGCTTAAATTCCATTCTGAACTTTATGGATACTTCACTACATAACTCTCTAAACTCTTTGCGATCAAGATTTGTCGCACGTACTTTTTTTACCTTTTCAACCAAACGTTCCGTTGGCAGTCCATTATCATCAAACCCTATAGGATATAATACATCTTTTCCCAGCATACGTTGATATCTTGCAATAAAATCTGTATGACAATAACTAAAAACATGACCTATATGCAGTTGACCTGATATTGTTGGAGGAGGAGTATCAATAACAAATTGTTTAGCTTGTAAGTTTTTCCATTTATATAATTTTATCTTATCCCAATATGCATTAAGTCTTTTTTCTGTATCTTTGAACTTATATTTATTACTAAAAAGAGATTGCATTATCAACAATTCATTGGCTGTCTTCTCCTAAGTATAAAAAATTGCTATAGTTGAAACAACGATAATTTTTAAATTATTATACATACTATAATAAATACAGTAAAGTTGTTCTCATGTCAAAGTAGAAATATACTTCATCAGTATATAAACACATTCTGTTATTTATAACACTACCACATTAAATACAACTCAAGCATAACCATATAGTATTATATTCAACAGTTATCAAACTTTTAAACACTAACAGGAGTATATTCCACTAGTAATAAACATATTTATCATTTATAATACTACTATACTGTATATTACACTAATTACAGACAGGTAATACCATACTCAAGGCAATAAAATTTTAACATAGAGAATAGTATATTTCACCAGTATACAAATAAATCTTACTACTTATAGTATCATCACATTGAACATAACTCAATCATAACCATACAATATTATATTCAATAATTATCAAATTTCGATATATTAACAGCAACACATTTCATCGTATAAAAACAGCCTGCACTATTTGCAGCACTACCACATCCAACATAACTCTATCATAACCATACAATATTATATTCAATAGTTATCAAATTTTGATATATTAACAGCAACACATTTCATCGTATACAAACAGCTTGCACTATTTGCAGCACTACCACATCTAACATAACTTAATCACAACCATACAATATCATATTCAAAGTTATCAAATTTTGATATATTAACAACAACACATTTCATCGTATACAAACAGCTTGCACTATTTGCAGCACTACTACATCCAACATAACTTAATCATAACCATACAATATCATATTCAAAGTTATCAAATTTTGATATATTAACAACAACACATTTCATCGTATACAAACAGCTTGCACTATTTGCAGCATTACCACATCCAACACAACTTAATCACAACCATACAATATCATATTCAAAGTTATCAAATTTTGATATATTAACAACAACACATTTCATCGTATACAAACAGCTTGCACTATTTGCAGCACTACCACATCCAACATAACTTAATCATAACCATACAATATCATATTCAAAGTTATCAAATTTTGATATATTA
This sequence comes from Ehrlichia ruminantium, assembly GCF_009728835.1. GTDB lineage: Bacteria > Pseudomonadota > Alphaproteobacteria > Rickettsiales > Anaplasmataceae > Ehrlichia > Ehrlichia ruminantium_B. Next base: position 132,064 of record NZ_CP033455.1, on the reverse strand, counting down.
ACAACAACACATTTCATCGTATACAAACAGCCTGCACTATTTATAGTACTACCACATTGAACATAACTCAATCATAACCATACAGTACCACATCTAACTGTTATAAAACCTTTACAAAATTGTAGTACATACACAATTTATACAAAAAACATACTAAACTTCTACACAATTATTCACAGAAACTTCTGCTTCTGCTGCTGCTGCCAATGCAGCTATTTTAGCAATTAGGCTCCAACAGAACATTTTATCGTCTTGTCCCTTAAAACTTACATCGATAAAATCACAACCTACAGAATTTAAATTAGAAAATTTATCCTTAATAGCATTATACCTGTATAAATAACATGAGGGAGTATCCCCTATAAAATACACTAATGGCTCCGCAGCGCAACCATTAAATAGCTCTTCAGTCATTATACCTTCCTGTATTATTACCCGTTCAACTATTTTCCTATCTTTAATTCTTTTCATTTTATTTCGATTTTTTTTATTCAGTTTTAGTATATCATCACCACAATAAGCTACTACAATTCCCATACCGTATGTACCATTATCTGCTTTAACAAATACATATGGTTCTTCTGTAATACTATACAACCGAAATTTGCTACGTATTTTACTAATCATAATATCAACCTTACCGGCAATGTCTTCTATACCATGTCCACTCAAAAAACAAACGTTATCACAATCAGAAAACAATGTAGAAATCAACCAAGGATCAACACCAAAAGTATCACAAAACTCTGTAGATAATTTCTGATAAATTGAAAAATGATTAAATTTACTCCTATTATGCCAACCCAAACTTAAAGATGGCATTATACTTTGATACTTTAGATTTTGTAACACATCAGGTATACCAGCTGTCAAATCATTATTAACTAAAATCAAATCAGGAATAAAGCCACACCCAGCTCGTAGTGTACCATCATAATTAGTCAAGCACAAACTATCAACAGTAATTCCATTAGAAGACACAAGCTGAACATTTTGATCAGTATCACAAACACCTATTTCAACAATAAATCCTGCAGAACTCACTATATTTTTTAGAGTAATCAAACTATCAATATACTTAATATTTCTAGTATGACTTTCTCCTACTATTAATATCTTATTACAATTCAAATGACGCATTATATATTGCTTTAACAACTTTGCTGTATAAATTTGTGATTTTTCCGAAAAATTATTATAGCCCGCAGGAAAAACATTAGTATCCACAGGAGCAATTTTATATTCAGATACCCTCAAATCAACAGAAACATTTAAAACCCCTGGATATTTATTAAACTTATTCAGAAACCAATTTTCTATATCTAATTTACGTTTTTTTAATATACCACTTAATGTATCAATAATTTTTGTCATTTGTATTAATAAAATAATGTAAGTAAATTATATAGGATACAAATATTTATTGCAGTAGTTTATATCTATATCTTTTCCTTTATATACAAAATACTAAACTCAATTTTGCACTTAAAACATTCATACTATTTATTCCAATTTTATATTATCAATTATAATGTGTACTAATCTTCATGCATAACTATACACTACAGATGATCCTTCTAATACGTTGACATATATTTCATCTATATATATCAAGCTGACCTATTAAAATCATCTTGTAAAACTACTCACACATATCTCAACAACATATTACTATTACGCTTATATTATTTTACACAAAAACTTTATAAATTCAACAGCTTATGCTATGCAATATACATAAACATAAATGCTGAATATTACGAAAAACTTAAAAGCAGTAATACTACATATTAATTCTACGATAGGAACAAAATATGTTACTCTATCTTCATAAGTAACACATATTTCTAGAGATTATAAATATACAACGATCATACCCTATATATATTCGTCAATAATAGCATATCAAAAACTATTTGTTACCTGTAACAATATCTAATTTGCATAACTAGCACACAAAACATTAAAACAATAGTTTCATGAATACCTCGTATAAGTCACTAAATTTATAATATCAGGTGAATTATATTTTATATAACAATTATACAAAAAATGCTAATCCAGTAGATTAACAATCTTACATTGTCAAATAATAAATTTTCACAAAGAACACTGACACCCTACATTTCTATCAATACTTCTAATATACTCCAGAACAACTACAAATATGCTTCAACATCAAACAAGATAATATTCAACACTACTTATTGTTATTCAAATATTAAAGAAACATATTGTTAAAACATAACTATGATAAGTAATACTTCTGCACAATATTAGCATACAATTCAAGAACATTAATATACTAAGTTTCTACCAATATTATTAATACATTACTGAGCAACTATCAATATGCTTCAACATCAAACAAGATAATATCCTATACTGCTTATTGCTATTTAAATATTAAGAGATATATTGTTAAAACATAACTATGATAAGTAATACTTCTGTACAATATTAGCATACAATTCAAGAACATCAATATACTAAGTTTCTACCAATATTATTAATACATTACTGAACAACTATCAATATGCTTCAACATCAAACAAGATAATATTCAATACTACTCATTGTTATTTAAACATTAAAGAGATATATTGTTAAAATATCACCATGATAAGTTACACTTCTGTACAATATTAGCATACAATTCAAGAACATTAATATACTAAGTTTCTACCAATATTATTAATACATTACTGAACAACTATCAATATGCTTCAACATCAAACAAGATAATATTCAATACTACTCATTGTTATTTAAACATTAAAGAGATATATTGTTAAAATATCACCATAATAAGTTACACCTATGTATAATATTTAGTATACAACTAATAAATAAAGCTTATTTACCATATAAATTATACTACTCTACCTTTTATAACCTATATAACTAAATATGAAACATGTATTTTCAATCAATATATGTTACAAATACCTAAAAAATTAAGTAAGTGAATACTTTTGCTAAGGCACAGTTACCAAAAATATTATACAACCTATACAATTATATATGAACCCTCTACAAATACCCTATTATCAGCACCTCAACTTTAACCTAACCACCTGTAAAATTTTAATCACTATAGTATAGTCCATAATTTATACATTCACACATAAACTTCATTCCATAATACACTTTGCTTCCATAATTTTCAGTGTAAACAAGTCCATATTTATTCAATACACAACCAAGTTATATTTTTACACCAATACATAATCTACTATCAATGATACTAACACACTCAACAGTATACACAAAAGCCAGTGCAAAACATATATACAAATACACTTCATCACTTATGCTATAAAGCAATTTAAATGTAAGTACATATTTTCAAAATTCAATTATCATTTAGCCGAATTACCAGTATACAGTTGACGAGGACGAGATATTTTATATTGACTAGATACCATCTCATACCATTGAGCAGACCATCCAGATGTTCTCGCCAAAGCAAATAAAGTAGTAAACATTCTCACTGGAATTCCTATAGTTTTTAAAACAATTCCAGAATAAAAATCTACATTAGGGTACAAATTACGTTCTATAAAATATTCATCTTGTAAAGCAATATTTTCTAATTCTACCGCTATTTCAAGTAATGGATCATTTACACCAAAATCTTGCAATATTTCTTTACAAATTGTACACATTATCCGTGCACGTGGATCATAGTTTTTATATACCCTATGACCAAAACCCATTAATTTTGTACTTTTACTACTATCTTTTACTTTTTGGATAAACTGTTTAACATTTTTTGGTGCACCGATATTCATAAGCATATTAATTACTGCTTCATTAGCCCCACCATGAGCTGGTCCCCATAAAGTTGCAGCACCTGATGCTAAACACGCAAATAAATTTGGCCCAGAAGAACCTGTCATTCTGACAGTCGCAGTAGATGCATTTTGTTCATGATCAGCATGTAATATAAAAATAATATCCAAAGCTTTAGCTACAACTTCAGTAAATTCATATGAAGAAATATCAAACATCATATGAACAAAGTTTTTACTATAAGATAATTTTGAATCGGCTTGAATAAAATCTTGATTGGTAATATGCCTGTAAATTAGTGCAATCATACTTGCAACCTTAGCAACAGCAAGTTTACACTCTAATTCATAACTGGTTTCCTGATCACAATAATGTGCAGCTAAAGCAGAAAAACATGCTATTAATATAGCCATGGGATGAGAATGCTGGGGAAATGACACAATAACATCTCTAACTATTTGCGGTGGCATATATTCTTGAGAAATATGTGATATAAATTTTTGAAGCTCGTCAGTGTTAGGAAAAGTTCCATAAAATAATAAATATACAATTTCTGTAAAACTTTTATTACTGTTAACCAAATCTGCTATATCATACCCTCTATAACGTAATATACCTTTATTTCCATCAATAAATGTAATCTTAGACTCACAAGCAGCAGTAGACATAAATCCTGGATCATAAGTTAATACCCCTGTATTTTTATATAAAGAAGTAATATCTAATACTCCATTTCCTTCAGTATCATATAAAATTGGTAAATTTATTTTTTGATCATCCAACTCTATTGCCGCTTTTTTGACCATAATCCTACCTAAAACAATAACAACAAAGATATTATTTTCTATATAACACAAACAGATAAAAGTTAATACCCAAATACTTGTGTGTTTTGCATATAAGATACTTTATATACTATAAATAGTATAACTAATATAGTATATAAAAAACTTAGAGTATTTACCCATAATATTGTACTTGACAAACTAAATATAAAACTTTTTGGTTAGTCTTTTATTTCAAAGTACCTTTATGCCTTTTACAATGCTTACCCAATCTTCCTTAGTAATCTTAAAGCTCAGTAAATAAGTCACAGATTTTAATAGTTCATACCAAAAAACTAACAAAAAATACTTCATACACTGCAAACTTCTAAGCACTGTTAATTATGAAAAATACAATAAAACTCTTTTATATATACTATGTATGGTACACTTTATACTACTAAAAAACATTTAAAGAGAAAAACTTATATTTTTATTATTAAAATCATTGCAAGAAATAAAATATACTAGCCTACTTCTATCAAACAATAGATATACATCAACACATTACATAATTTATAAATAATTACAATTCATCTCTTTTAGACAGAATAAAACACTATAAAGCTTCTTAATCAAAATAACTCTACTATACTTAGTGAAGAACACTATAATATATCAAATATCAACATTACATTCACAGATCCCAATAAATCGAAGTAAAGTCATAGAAGAGTATATAAGGGTTTCGTAATCTAAGTAATATCTGCTATACTTGGTGAAGAACACTATAATATATCAAATATCAACATTACATTCACAGATCCCAATAAATCGAAGTAAACTCATAGTAGAATATATATGAGCTTCTTAATCAAAATAACTCTATACTTAGTGAAGAACACATATAATATTTAAGAATCCTAATACACTTAAGTAAAACTATGAAAACATATACAAAACCTTCTCATCTATATTTACACATTTAAAGAACAAACCACAATATTCAGACACAGTATCACTTGAAAAAATACGCAAGATAACCAAAATTGAAACAAATATAATACAATTACAACTTTTAATAAAAAGTACTAATATTATATATATATAAAGCAACACCATTCTATCCTTTTTGTCCTGGGTTTTTATATATTTCCAAACACTACAAAACTTAATACTCTAAATTTCATAAAATTAAATACAACTTTAATCAACAAATATATAGAGCTTCATATATACACTTATAAGTCACAAATTAAGACATCAACACTATAAGAAAATATACATAAAATTCAATAAACATCTCATATCCCATCTAACTTAGATTAATTCATTTTGCATATTTCTAAATTTAAAAACCAGTTATTAACATAACTGACCAGTTACTTATTTGCACATTATTCCCACTCAATAGTAGCAGGAGGCTTAGAAGTAATATCGTATGCTACTCTATTAATGCCATCAATATTATTAATAATAGCATTACTAGCTTCTTGTATACATTTAAAAAATTTCCATTGAGTATCCTCATCCATACAAAACGGAAAACTTTCTGCAGTCATTCCATCGTGGGAATTTACTGCCCTTAAAATACAAGCATATCCATAAGTTCTACTATCACCCATAACACCAATTGTTCTGACCGGCAATAATACCACAAATGCTTGCCATATAACATCATACAAATCGTATTTCTTGATAAGGTTAATATATATATCATCAGCAGCTTGTAACATCTTTATCTTTTCATGAGTAATCTCACCTATTATTCTAACTGCTAGGCCAGGTCCAGGAAATGGATGACGCATTAATATTTCACTTGATATACCAAGATTTCTTCCTAATATTCTCACTTCATCTTTAAACAAAAACTTTAATGGTTCAATAAGCTTAAGTTTCATTATCTCAGGCAATCCACCAACATTATGATGAGACTTAATCACCACACTTTCCCTTGCTGTAGATCCTCTACCCCCAGATTCTACAACATCAGGATATATAGTACCTTGCATTAAAAACTCTACCTCTACAAGTTTATTTGCTTCTTCTTCAAATATTTCAATAAATGTTTCACCAATTATTTTACGCTTGCGTTCTGGATCAGTAACAGATTTCAAGCGATCTAGAAATATTGCTGATTTGTCAACAATAGTGACAGGAATTCGTAGTTTATTAACAAACAATTGCTTTACTTTCTCTACTTCATTGCAACGTAATAAGCCATTATCAATAAATATACAATGCAGTTGTTCACCTATTGCCCTATATGTTAAAACCGCAGCTACACTTGAATCAACTCCTCCACTAAGTGCTGCTATTACTTTTTTACTTCCAACTTGTTTTCTAATAGCACCTTGTTGATCATCTATAAAAGATGTAACCGTCCAATTTTTCTGACAATTTGCAATATCGAGAAAATTAGCAAGCAAATTTACACCAGCTGGAGTATGGTAAACCTCAGGATGAAATTGCATGCCATAAATTTTACGTCGGTCATTAGCTATCATAGCAATAGAATTATTCAATACGCTATAAGCAATAACTTCAAAACCACGTGGTACGTTATAAACACTATCTGCATGACTCATCCATACACACGCTTGATCTCCTAATTGCCAAATGTTTTCTGTTATTTTTGAATTTTTGATTATATTTAAGGTAGTTTTTCCAAACTCTTTATTATAATTAGATACAACATCAGATTCAAAGTAGTTACTAAGAATTTGCAACCCATAGCATATACCCAACACCGGAACAGATGTCTTCTCATTAAATTGAAGAATATCTTGTACAATTTCAGGGATTTCCACAGAACCAGATACTGACCTAGGTCCACCAGACAGAATAAATGCATCACTTTCTTTTATAAGATCAAACTTTACATTAGGTGGAAATATTTCAGAATAAACATTTAAGTCTCTTATTCTCCTAGCAAGCAACTGCGTAAATTGTGATCCAAAATCAATAATAGCTACCCTAGACATCCATACCTCACATAATTGGATAAAAAACAAAATTGTACTTTGATAAATCTAGGTATATGTTAACTACTTTCTTACAATTAATCCAAAACATTTTGCTAACTAAAGCTATAACTATATTATCTCAACATGCCACTAAAGATACACTAGAAACACACAGAATCATCACCAACAGAATAAAAAGTCAAGGGCAATAAATAGTCACCATAATTAAGGATCCAATCATAACACAATAAATAAAAAGATAGTAGATAGTAGATAGCAGATAGCAGATAGCAGATAGCAGATAGCAGATAGCAGATAGCAGATAGCAGATAGCAGATGCTATCACAATTTTTTAATTTATACAGAATATTTTACTTATACAACTTTGCTATTTATCAAAACACTATAGGTAATTAGACTACAACCAGTATTATTACATACTTACCTAATAACTTGTATCAATATTATAATAATATATATAAACTATTGTACTTTTTTAGCACACAAGAAACAGATTTAACCCTATAAATAACTTATATGCACATATCTAATATATCCATAAAATAAGTTGATTTTTCCAAGAAAAATTATTATTTTATTAATAAATATACAATAAAATCTAATATAATAACAATTGAGGTACCAGCACATGAGTGAAGAATTATCTGTGGATAAAAGCTTAGATGACGTGATCAAATGCGTAGAAAAAGAATACAATACGACAATAGACGAGAAAACAAAAACATCAATAAAAAATGAGATAAGATCAGCAATTCCAGAATTAAATAAAGCACTAGAACCATTGATTAGTTCTGCTGTTAATGCAAAACAAAGTACATTATCAAAAGATCAACAACAAGAATTGGTTAAGCATTTCATGAAAATTATGATACCACACATGCAAAAAATTATGCAATCATCTGAATGGTAAATATTAGTTTTTACATAATCTAGAGAATAAATATACAAATATATATGAAAAAAATCTAGATCCCACCAGCATATGGTACTATAAGCATTATAAAAAACATTGTGTTTTATAATGCTTATAGTATGACATAATAATTATGCATTCAATGCCTAATCTTTTATTATATAAAGTATCTGTATAACACAAGACAAGATAAGTATAGACCAATGTCATTACAGATAACCAATATTAAGCCAAAATGTATAAAATTATTAATTATAGAAAATATACCTCACAAACTCTATAAACTTTATAAGCTATATCCACCACCACTAGCGTGTTTATCTTGAGAACTACCACTACCACTCCATGGGTAGGTGCAACAGATGGGCAATGGTATAATACCAGCTACCCCGGACTCATAGATATTTATATTATCTAACAAGTTATGAATACCCTCTTGTATAACAAGCACACCAAGTTCACCAACTATATGATTTACATATACAGAGAATGGCACATCCCCTCCAGGATGTTGTTGTAGTATTATATCCATAACACCCGGTGAAATTAAGTTTAACAATGTATTTGGAACATATACATCTGGACTTATAGCCTTCATATTACTATTACCATGTTTATCTACCTCATACATAGATAAGACAAAGTTCACTAATAAAACACATTTTCTAGCTAGAGAAGTCATATTATACATATCTGTATTTTCAGTAGCATAATACATACTTCCTATAGAAACACCACAAGCAAATATCAACTGGAAATAAAGTATATTTGCTAATTCACCACCACAACTACAATCTGCTTTATAGATACATAACTTATACAATACACTTACTGATTTCCTATAAAAATCTGGATTACAGATTTGTTTTACCATTAGCTGAGGTGCAGCAGAATGTTTTCTAAATATCATACCCATTTGTCTGATACTTTCCTCTACAGATTTTTCCGAATTAACAATCTCTACTATATTTCGCAAGAAAAAATTTATATAATTACCTGTATTATCATGACACCTTTTGTCAAACAGAGAGAACATTGCCCTGCCTTTGCTAAAACATGTAACAGCATACTGTGCTAATATACTTACTTTTAAAATAAACCCACAGATTTTACTCTGGTCAGGATCATTAGTAACATTAAAAATTAACTCTTTACATTGCATAGTAACACAAAGTTTTTTCTGCAGAGTAAAATGTGCAAATTTCAATATACCATTAAGATAGTTAACATGATTTTTTCTAAATTCTAGTCTATGGGTTGCTGACGGCTCTATTGAATGTACAACACGTTGCATTGAAGATGTTTTAGCGTCTGATACAATACTTTTATATTGATCATCAGCAACATCACCTGATATATCAGACTTTTTTGATGTACTACTAGTAGGTCTACTTGAACGTACTTTTGGTCTTGCTCCTAATTTTGTATAATCAATCATACCTTTATCTTTACTATCTACAGTTGCAGCTGAAGCAACCTGACCAACAGCTTCACTACCTGCTGATTTTTTATCAGATTCTGCTAAGTTATCTTCTTCACCTAACGTTAAAGCAGACATTTCATCAGTTAATGTTCGTGTACCTGTACCGCATGCTTGACGATTAAAACATTTCTGTTCATATAAACTGACATCGCTCTCTAATAGCTGTATAGAAGACCTATCTATTAATTTCATAATACCATTCACTATATCTGTGACTAATATATCATATGATAAGCCACCACTAGAATACTGATCACTAACTGTGTGTAAAAAAGCCTCGGAACAATGGCGAGCTAGTTGTTGTGGAATATATGATTGACCACATTTATAACCACTACGGGAAGACATTCTCTTATATAAATATAACAGTGATATCAAAACACTATGTAACTTGTGACCTATATCAGACGACAAATTTCTTTCTTCCTGAGAACCTATTCTTCGTCTAAAAGACGTGTTAGCAGGCCCCCCACTCATAACAGCCATATTAATATACATCGAGCCTAATAATGCTACACACCCTATTACCATTTCATTAGTAAAATGTATGTCAGGGTCAAAACCAGTAGTTACTTTATATTCAAGTATTTTACACAACATCCATATAGCATCTTTCAACACTTGAGGATAATGCATATGTTGTCTACTTGTGGTCACAAATTCCGAAGAATAATGCATTTTAAATAGAATAGCATAAATCTCCGAAAATCTGTCACCGAAGTCAGATTTATCATATAAAATAGGTAATACACCATTTAACACATCAATAAGGATCTGTGGATTTGCAAGAGTCCTACTATCAAAAACAATAACCCTTGCATGCTCATTACGCGAATGTAATAAACAGAGCTGAAATAACATAGATACTTTAATAACATAAAAACACAATCCTTGCCTTTCAGGATCATTTCCCACAACATTTGATATAAATTGCAATAATCTAGGAGTAGCACAAATATTATTGCCTTCTAGAATAAAAGCACTTGATAACACTTTATAATAATATTCGGCATGCAATCGTCTAAAACGTTTTAGGTCCTCCACCAACTCTATATCATATACAATATCACTTTTAGGATTCCGTGAATGATCAATTCCAGATTGTACATCCACATACTCTTTATCGCTTTTTAGATTTTTATCAGACCTACGACCTTTACCAGATTTACGACCTTTACCAGGCTTACCTGACTGCACTTTTGGCCTCGCACCTGCATTATTCTCCAACGCATTAATGCCAGTAGAACCAGCACCATGTTCTTGTAATTCACCTTCTGCTCCTTGTGCACCTGGGCTTAAGTTATTATTACTTCCAGGATCATTAGATTCATTATTCTCAGGATTACCATTAGGATCTCCTGTCAATACCATACCAGCACCAATAATACCCAATAAAAATTTTAATAGCCTCATAACACACTACTCTAATAACACACTTAAGGGTACATTATATAATAAGATTTTTATCACTAATAATAAAAAACAAATATAACTTACATATCCATGGAAATAGGTATACTAAGCACTGCTCTCACTATAAGGCTAATATACGCACAAATATACTATAGTAAAATATATATAAGTCTGCTATCAATGAAAGTGCTTATAACTTTATAGTCAACTCACTAAATGTTATACAATAATTAAAATCTTTATATGATTTTTGTTTACTTACATATATCTTGACTATTTTGTTGTAACACACTTTGTACAGTTATACCATCACATTGCTCATCACTATCAGATTTATGTTCTTCATCACAACTTGTATCTTTACTAGCATTCTTATCATCATGAGCCCGTACATTCTGATTATTTGCCTGATTGCACCCTCTATAATACTTAGCAATATCTTCAGTCACTATAATAAAATTTGGATGATCAACAGCTTTGATTACTTGAACAACAATATCTTCAACAAACATATTAAAATTTAATTGACCTGCATTATAATATGAAAATATTCGGTCAATGCCAGGTTTAGAAAGCAACGGAATAATACTATATGGTACAATACCTATTGATTCACCATCATACATATGAAACATGGATATCCATATATGATAACACATATATCCTAAATCAATATCAGTACATACTTGAGAACGCCCAACCAGCCTACTAAACTCTGCCTTAGATAGTAACTTTATACATGCATTATCACTCACATAATCTAAACCAGGAAACATGATAGAATAGTACATTGATCCTAGCGCAAAAGTACAACCGAAAATAACTTGATCCAAAATTTCAAGCTCTATTTTATTATGTATTCTTGTCAATCTATCAAACACAACATTATATAATACATCAAGTACATCATAGAACAAATTAGATGGTGGCACATGTTTAGCACGTAATTTAGGCAATTTATAATAGTAGTAACTTAGACCAAGACGAAACTGATAATAACATATACTATTTGATTTAATTTCAATCATATTAACCAATTGTTCTAACAATTGAGAAAATACATATCCTTTAAGGATCATTCTTGCACTTGTAAAAAACCTACACATTGCACAACTTTTAGAGGCAATAATCCCACATTGCATTAACACACTAGCTTTCAGTACAAAACGAGCAACTGGTACCTTTTTTGTAACACGTTCTATAATCTTATCAACATGACTACTAACAAAAATTCTACCTTGATCGGATAATATCAATATCTCATGCAATAGGTGTCGACAAAACGAAAAATGTAATTTTTTTAATATCTCCACATATTTTAAAGAAATATTCCCAGAAAAATTTTGTATAGATCCAGTAGTACCTTCAGATATAACATGATTCGCTTTAGATGGTATAGAACGAACATCTGGAACAGGATCTTGAACATTACTTGATATATTAGCAACAGGTATCCCACCTATGCCTAGAGATGCCATCTGATCCATTTGAGGTTGTGTAAAATAGACATTTGGAACAGGATCTTGAACATTACCTGATATATTAGCAACAGGTATCCCACCTATGCCTAGAGACGTCATCTGATCCATTTGAGGTTGTGTAAAATAGACATTTGGAACAGGATATTGAACATTACCTGATATATTGGCAACAGATATCCCACCTATGCCTAGAGACGTCATCTGATCCATTTGAGGTTGTGTAAAATAGACATTTGGAAGAGGATCTTGAACATTACTTGATATATTAGCAACAGGTATTCCACCTATGCCTAGAGACGTCATCTGATCCATTTGAGGTTGTGTAAAATAGACATTTGGAACAGGATATTGAACATTACCTGATATATTAGCAACAGGTATCCCACCTATGCCTAGAGACGTCATCTGATCCATTTGAGGTTGTGTAAAATAGACATTTGGAACAGGATATTGAACATTACTTGATATATTGGCAACAGATATTCCACCTATGCCTAGAGACGTCATCTGATCCATTTGAGGTTGTATAAAATAGACATTTGGAACAGGATCTTGAACATTACCTGATATATTAGCAACAGGTATTCCACCTATGCCTAGAGACGTCATCTGATCCATTTGAGGTTGCGTAAAATGGACGCTTGGAACAGGATCTTGAACATTACCTGATATATTAGCAACAGGTATCCCACCTATGCCTAGAGACGTCATCTGATCTATTTGAGGTTGTGTAAAATGGACGCTTGGAACAGGATCTTGTATACCATCAGTTTTATTAATAATATGTTCTTCACACACACTTTTAGGTACCATTGGAACTGCACTAGGCTCTACAGAATGAATACCCAATACAGATTTTCGACTGACACTTAGTTTACTATATAGGTACATTAATCCTATATCTTCAGACATTACTGGATCTGTTTGAGATTTCACAGAACAAGCACTGGGTATAGGCATAAGACCTGGTTTGACTTCATCAGACACAAATCCCTTATGTTGTAAAACAGTATAATATGAAATATTCGATGTTTGACCAGTAGAAGAACCAATACTTTCTTCAGTTTCCAAACACAATGGTCTTTCACATTCAACATTTGGAATATTAAACTCACCTTCAGCATCAGACTCTTTTGACCTGCATACATTTTGATGTTCTATGTTTTCTTTAAATTCTACCTCTTTTGGCTTTGTACTTAATCCTAAATAAAGCTCTTTACTTTCTACACCTGATCCTCTTGATTTATAAGAATCCACAGGTCGACTATCTTGTGCATCAGTTATAGCATCAACATCTTTAATATTCTTAACACTATATTCACCTTTAGAATCAGATCCTTCTGATTGATATATATCTCGATATTCTACGTCTTCCTTAAACCTCACCTTTTTCGGTCTTGCACCTAATTTTGCATAAAGTTCTTTATCTGTAACATTTGATCTTCTTGATTTATAAGAATCCACAGGTCGACTATCTTGTGCATCAGTTATGGCATCAACATCTTTAATATTCTTAACACCATATTCACCCTCAGGGTCAGGTCCTTCTGATTGATATATATCTCGATATTCTACGTCTTCCTTAAACCTTACCTTTTCCGATCTTGCACCTAATTTTGCATAGTGTTCTTTACCTCTTATATTTGATCTTCTTGATTCATAAGAATGCACAGGTCGACTATCTTGTGCATCAGTTATGGCATCAACATCTTTAATATTCTTAACACCATATTCACCCTCAGAGTCAGGTCCTTCTGATTGATATACATCTCGATATTCTACGTCTTCCTTAAACCTTACCTTCTTCGATCTTGCACCTAATTTTGCATAAAGTTCTTTATCTGTAACATTTGATCTTCTTGATTTATAAGAATCCACAGGTCGACTATCTTGTGCATCAGTTATGGCATCAACATCTTTAATATTCTTAACACCATATTCACCCTCAGGGTCAGGTCCTTCTGATTGATATATATCTCGATATTCTACATCTTCCTTAAACCTCACCTTTTTCGGTCTTGCACCTAATTTTGCATAAAGTTCTTTATCTGTAACATTTGATCTTCTTGATTTATAAGAATCCACAGGTCGACTATCTTGTGCATCAGTTATGGTATCAACATCTTTAATATTCTTAACACTATATTCACTCTCAGAGTCAGGTCCTGCTGATTGATATATATCTCGATATTCTACGTCTTCCTTAAACCTTACTTTTTTCGATCTTGCACCTAATTTTGCATAGTGTTCTTTACCTCTTATATTTGATCTTCTTGATTCATAAGAATGCACAGGTCGACTATTTTGTGCATCAGTCGCATCAGCACACACAGCCAAACTTTCCTTCTTAGATATTCTTTTTGATTCTGTACCTTGCTTTTTACTACTCAATACAGAAGTTTTTTTACTTATAGGATATATTTCTTGCTGCACATTTGAACTTTGAATACTTAACTCAACAAACTTAGTAGGTAACTCTTCTGTTGCATCAGTTTTATGTTGTAGATCTTCTTTTGCAAACTTCTCACTACCTACTAATCTAGTAAATATGCGACTTGCCCTATTCTTATATTGTGATTTTTTATCAGATTTTTTTCTAACAGATTCATCATCTTCACCTTTCTCATTTTTCACAGTACTACTTACTACCCCTAATAGTGTCGTCGATACAACAACAACACTTGCAATACTTACTACTATCCCAAACATATTCAACCTTATTTAACATACATACAATTTCCATAATAACAGCATAGATTAGTCCGATTTTCGGGATACTTATAAAGCAATATTGCTATAAAATATAAATATTGTCCTTGATAACAGTTTCTTTTCTGTTATATAAGACTCATACTCATATAACAAACTCTTAATTCTAAAAAGTACAATATATCCACAACATGGGTAATCCAAATACAGGTAATACTCTTAAAACACTCAACAATCAGTGAAAATATCCTAAACCTACAGTAGTCTAAAAAATACTACCCAAGGCTATAACATAGACATAACAGCTTATTGACAATCAATAAACATATTATAATATTTTAATCAGAATTACTACTTATTTTATATACATTATATAATAAAAACATTTTATGCCGAACTATCCGGTGATATTTTTTTTAATAAAGTTTAATCAAACATGTTATTTAATTAATTTATATGATTATCTAATATTAAAACCACACCATCAATATACAATTATCTCCTGATAATCTCTATCGTCTCACAACAACTATTTGTACATATGAAGTTTATATTCTTTTATTACACCTATGAGAATACTATTATAAACACATCTAATTAAGACTTTAACCTTGATCAAGATATAAATATTACGAATATTACTCTACTATACAATACGATTGAACTTTAATAACGATTAATTCAAAACATTTTTAATCTCAACAATAGTCTATAATTCACTACTTAATAAAAATTCTATACCTACGTACAGGATAAAGCAAAATTATTTATCAATAATTCATCATACAAATACTTAAATTAAGTATTATGGGCACATTACTATGCGTTATTATTAGTGTTATATAACCCACTATACTCTACAAATTGCTAGTATAATACATATCTCAGTTCTTCATCTATACAATAATTATATATCAACTGTATAACATACAACCTTTTTAATCAGACTTATTACATAATTTTGTTAAATTCAACTAACTATTTTTAATTAGGTAAAAGAAGCTATTTACATAATTTTTAATGTAGCAACCAAATTATCAAGCCTACATAAAATTATCTTACTATATTTCTTTATCTATCATTAACTCATAGAAATTACCAACATCAGAACATTAATTTAAGCATACATAATTATATGCACTAACCCCTTCACATATTTAAGATTGTTGCAGTGCTCACATGCTAATTTCTTAGTAGTATTAGTCTATTATATATTTTTAATCTCTCACTAGCCTACAGAAATTACCAATACAAAAACACTCACTCAAACACACCATAATAATATTTTACATATCAGCACCAACTTATTTTCTTACCTACAAAGAATGATATATTCTTTTACGTTAATCTATTAAGTACTACCCCATTAACACTTTTATATCTCTTACTAACCTATAGAAATTACCAATACAAAAACACTTACTCAAATATACACAATTAATATTTACATATGAGTACCAACTTCTTTCCTTACTTAAAAGAATGATATATTCTTGTACGTTAATCTATTAAGTACTACCCCACTAATACTTTTATATCTTTTACTAGCCTATAGAAATTACCAATACAAAAAACACTCACTCAAACCACACATAATAATATTTTACATATCAGCACCAACTTATTTTCTTACCTACAAAGAATGATATATTCTTGTACGTTAATCTATTAAGTACTACCCCACTAATACTTTTATATCTTTTACTAGCCTATAGAAATCACCAATACAAAAACACTCACTCAAACACACCATAATAATATTTTACATATCAGCACCAACTTATTTTCTTACCTATACCAAAGTATTACATGTTTTTATACGTCAATTATTGAATACTTTATACACTAATATATATACAGAAATTTATCTATTATCTAAAGGTAAATAGTAATCATATAACCAAACTATACAATAATAAACTGACACACTACTATTCGAAATATCATATACCATCACATTCAAAGCAATAAAGCTATTATTACTCTATGGCACAAATACATATTGTTATGTTTTATTAAATATTTCCTCATTAGTAATCAAATTGTATTTTTATACATTTTTATTTTTGTTTTATCGCTTACAAACAATAGCTATGTAACAGGTATACAAATCATTAAGGTAGCAATACTTGACCTTTCTTCATATATAATGTTGTTCAAGTATAATATAGATCAAAAAATCGACCTATTTCTTATGAATAATTTTTTATGGAATTGTATGCTGCATTCTCATACATGAAACCAGGTTTTGTAAGCATAAAAGACAGATATACAGCAAGTTAGGTTAATCACTATACCAATACTTTTATATATACACAAACTCTCTCTTATCTTGTTAAACACTGACGCTGGGAATTTGCTGTTACTTGTTTGTCATATTGTAACATGTGAACATAAATATCCTGTAAAACTTTCATAGTACCTAACTCACAAACATTATCAACAATGCTTTTGCATATAATTTGCAATTTAACTTCACTAGCTGATACCTTACTAGTGATAACTCGCTTAATATCTTGAGAACAAACATTAAGTAATGCAGACGAGAAACTTATACCACATACATCTTTCGGGGTACTCCTAAAACGTTGAGGTATATCATATAAATTTAAAAATATATAAGATATTTCAGATAAAAGTACCAAAAACTTTTCACTCCCACTTTCATCAAATACTATATCATCAAATTTAATAACATTATGATAGCAAATACCAATCTGAATACAACAATTGATTATAACAAAATCTACAATATCATTAGTTAACTGACGATTAACAGTACATTGAACCTCTTGCCTAACATAGATCAGATGCCTTAACAATTGCAACACTGCAACATAAAATCCTATACTCTTAGAAGAATAAGCTGTATGTACTTCAAAAACTTTCCAATCGGCATAACATTCTAGAGTAGATGTTAAATAATTACGACAACTATCAAGTCTGTCATCACGATTTACAATGTCAATTATATTAACCAATATATTATCCAGAGCATAAACATCCAAATACTGCAGCTCATAATTATATAGGACAAACCTACTAAAATAATAAAAGCCTAATACTGCAGCAAATTGTGACAATAAGTTTAACTTGACAAGATGTATCACTAATTCATGTTGTGGAGTAACACGTAATAAGTCACGAAGACTGTCATTTATAGTATATTTATGAGCCTCATCTATACAAAATACATTTCTTGTTATATAACAGACATATGCTAATTGAGTGTATCGTTGCCTGATAAATTCTACACTACAAGTATTTTTATGTAATTTTTTATCCTGATATTTTCGATGGTCACGACATCTTTTATATAACTTTTGCTCTAATATTACAGGTCTCTGAGATATTACCGTTTGCATTTCTTCATGATAAGGTTGTAAAAGTTTCTGTGAAACAGGTTGTTCACTCGATATACCTGACACTACCTTTCTATTAAATCGTGGTATTTGATAAATACTAGTATGCTTATTTTTTCTTTGTTGAGCACTTTGTATCAAATATACATTTCTATTAAATCTCGGTATTTGATAAATACTAGTATGCCTACCTTTCGGTTTAGCACCTTGTCTTAAATACATATCGTTAAGAGAAACATCCGAATGCACTAAATCTGTATAAGTTTCCTCTCCGATACTTAAATTATCTAATCTACTCCCTACAACATTAACAGGAACCATATCACTAACATTTAATTCAGAAATTCCTGAAACCAACTTTTGTACCTCTGTTGCAGACTTTTCTCTATCATCTACTTCAACTACTGTATTTAAATCATTACACTCCTCCATACTTTTCACTTCATCAAGCAACTTATCTTCCTTTTCCTCACAGTTGAATAATTGCTGATCTTTTTCTTTCCTATCAAAGTCACTATTAAACCCAGACAACATATTAAAACCTATTAGTAATTTATATAAGTTGTATAAAAATACAATATATTACTACAAATAAGAAATTAATTAAATTAAAATTTCAACACTTTTAGATAAGAAATTATATATTTGTTACTTAAAAACTCATATTTAACTTTATAACTCTGACAAAAAAACTAGCTACAACAGGATTACTGTTTATTAGTATAAGTAATGTACAAAATGTTATATTTATATGACAAAACTAGTACTTATTTTTTTAAACAACCATTTTTAAAAAAGAAAAAACACTAATTTCCACTTCATAAGTATAAAAAATTTATAAACTTGTTCTAATTTTCACACAATATTCAGACTAAAAACTACACGTATTAAAATTGCAACCAATTCTACGGATTACGTAAAAATACAATTCATTTCATAACACAAGAAAATTTAATATTAAAATAATTACAAATCCATTTTATGATTATTGATACAGAACTCCACACTCAATTGTACAAATATAATAACCAAGTAATACCTATACCATTAGTTATATATTTAACCCTATAACATTATTAATTTATTATAACTATATTCAGTTGATAGCGATTTACATATAATTCTACATTTCAACATCTACTAATACAATCAACCATTTGAATAAAAAAAGTACTAAATTATATAAGTAAGTTTAATACATATTCTTAATAGTATTATATAACATAGACATACATAGATCTATCTACCATACCCATGTGAAATATATTCTCTCTCACTCTGCTTCTTATTATCTTGTTGCATACTTTTATTATAAGGTATCAATTTCGTATGCATATGTGTAAGTACCTGTTCATATATTTCTATATCACGCTGAATCCTTACAATAGACCTAACATCAGATCTACCAAGATAATAAGCAGCATCTACAAAAATAGTTAGCCAACTCATTGTATCATAAGCATTACATTTTTTAATATACTCTTCTACATTATCAGCACATAAACTGAGTAACTTACGCGGAAATAATATATTACACATCAACACAAGTTCACTTTTTTCACTTACATCATACATATACATAAAATTACGAAGCAATTTAACTAACTTCTGACTCAAGAAGTTTTTACTATATCTAAATGCAAGAAAGCTCAGCATATTTTGCATATGTAGATCTATCTTTTCAAAGCTATAACACAATTCTACATCATAATATAGAGTTGCCAACCTTATACTACAACAGACTAACATTAAATTTACCGAATGAATAATTGCCTTATTACACTGTTTAGTTCTCTTTGCAAATATCAAATCACCCAACAATAATATTAAATCGGCATATACCTGAAGTCTCTTAGGACTTGCAACATAGTCTTGCTGGGTTATAATATTAGTATAATACTGACAAATATTCTGTAATAATACATAACACTTTGTTAAACATGTTGAATTAGTATACATAACATCAGCAACTGCATCAAACAACATATGAAATATTTCTAACTCTAAAAATGTACTTCCCTGAAATACAAGTATTTTATGTAACTTATCACAACCCAATATGAGAGCTATTTGGGTCAAAACTTCTAGTTTCAATATATTACAAAAAAGGTCAAATCGCTTAGTAAAACTTAATATATTTTCCCGAATATCAGGTCTAATAACATAACAACCATTTTCGAGAGCATAAAACAACAATTTTACTAAATTACATAGATACATAATGTGCATTTTTCTTAAGTTTGCTAAAGGATCATTTATAAAAATATCAAATTCTCTGACAGCATCCTTAAAAGGATAATTTACATTTTCATCAGAAACAGCCATTAACATTTGTGGCCGACCTAACCTATAATTCATATATACACTATTACATAATGCATTATCCATACCAATATTCTCATGACATATACTAGGTGATACCAATTTTGTATTTTTGTTAGATTTCGGTACCTTAGCACCTCTCCGTCGTCTTGTTTTCGGCCTAGCACCTTGTTTTAAATACATATTTTCTGTAATAGTTGGAATAATTGCATCTATAGATTTTTTCAACTCCATCATATCAATATGAGGCGTCTTTTCACTCTCAGCAACAGTGATATTGTTTCTATCTGAATAATCAATATGTAACCCAGCTACTCCCATACTTAACTCCGGGTCTACTTGGTAAAGTACATTTGATACAGTCTGTTCATTTAACCCGTACCTCAACTTCTCATCAATTTGGGTACTTCCAACTTTAGAAGAAGTGCCATTTGAAACAGAGTTTTTAATTGAAAGATCTGACTGCATCCTAAAAAACTCTGGCATTTCTACACACACGTCTTGCTTTAGACATTCCCTTCTGGAAATAGCAGCCTGTTGTACATAAACATTTTCAAATAAACCACCTAGTCCCATGCTATCCATAGATGCTGTTACCTCCTTACTAGAAATACTATCCTCACTACTAGAAGTCCCTGCATTATCTCTATACACACTACCAGTATGAAAACCTCTTGCTTGCATACCTGACTTCGTTTTCTTTTCAGTCATCCTAAATTGCATATCTTTTTCTTCAGGCGTTACACCAGTAGCATCACATGATCCAACTTTGGTTTCCCTCTTATACGATTTGTCCCCTTTTTTTTGATTATCAGACAACTGTTGGATTTTCTTCTTATTATTTGAATCATCAATCAATCTAGGTAACATATAAAACCTATTAACAAATTTTTAGTAAATATAGCATAATTAAATAATAGATTTTATTAATTTTTTATCAAATAATAAATTAATTGTAAATAATATAACCTATATATTAAACTTTATAACTTATGTTATATAAATAGAAAACCTTAGTTCTAAAATATTCAAAATTGAAATAGCTTTTAAAATATACCACGAGAATCACACAAACATAAGTTATGTATGTACGACTTCTGCATCCTTGCAATAAAAAAACTACATATTATACAATGTCACATAATGATTCTTTAAAAAGAACTATTAATATAATAAAGCAATCTACCAATTTATTATATAACCCCATATACATTAACTTAAGCTCTAATAATACCTATATACAAGGGTTGGTTAACACCTTATACATTCAGCTTATTTACTCAGCACAAAAATATAATTAACTTTAGATAATTACTTACCTTATCTAACAACATGCAATTCATTTACAGTAAATCATCATCCAAACAAGATACATTAAATCAACTATTGCACTGAGTAAAAAACACCATATTTTCATAGCAAAATTATGCATACGTATATATGTTAACTAACACACATGGTAGGCATCGTACCTACCATGCAATTAAATACAGACAATACGAATCTATTGATAATTTACCAATAAATAAAATCCTGCATTAAACATCATATCACGATGACCATAAATTTTTCATATCATAATTTTACTATTTTTTACTACATAGTCTAAAAACAGAACTCACAAATACCAAAAATATACTGATATCAGAATGATCCAACATGTAACAAAATTACTATAAGGCATATCTCAAAAATAAACTGTAAGATATCCTAGATATTTCCATTACATATAAACATTTTTATGATTCATTATCATCATCTACTATATCTCAGGTTTTGACTTTGACTATAGCATATTTGTGTCTCTTCACTACGTCGGTCAGGCATATGAAAATCAATATCTAGGAGCGATCCTACAAGTAGTGGTGTAAACCGTACAACATCTTCCCCTATTTCTAACAAAGCTTCTGTAGACATATCATGAGTAATATTATACGCCATATTTAATATTACATAAGAAAAACTCAGTCTATCTTGATGAGCAATCTGATTAATAAAGTACTCCATAATTGTTTTAGAACACATACTCATTAACCTACGTGGAAACGCTACATTACATATATAGATAACATCATCTTCCACTTTCGGGTTAATATAATACATATATGACATATTAAGACATACATCCATACATCTTTGTCTAACACTACTACGTCGGTTTTGTGAGAAAAGATCATTTAGCGCTGCTTGTTGCTCAGGAGTATTATTACCAAATTTACGATACCCCGCTAAACAATGGTACATAACACCAAGTCTGTAATAACAAGATACCAGTGCAAGATTTATAATATGGATACGAGTACTATCACACAACTTATGACGCCTTACAAATACCAGCCCAGCTAACAGAAAAATTAAGTTAGAATAGTAAAATGGACCATGACTACTCGCTGATCCCGAATTAACAACTGTACTATCTTTGTAAGACATAAATATATCATATAATTTCGAAACAACAAGCTTAGACCTTGGAGCATTGCATATAATATCTATTACACTCTTAAACATTTGCTCAAATGCATATAAAGATAAACAATCGCCTCTACAACAGATCAAAGACCTAGCTAATTCATCAAAATCTAGTGCAAAAGCTAACTGAGTCATAAGTTCTAATTTGAGTACACATATCATGAAATCAGGATCGTTAGTAACTAGTGAGAACATTCTCATTACGTCAGGTTTGATTGTATAATTACCATTCTTAACAGGAGTAAATATTCTTCTCGCTACATCCCATATAAATCCTACATGAGCATGCCTTACACGTTTAAACATACTAAAATATGTTGCATAAACAGACCCATCCATACTGCCATCACTTTCAACATCTTCAGTACTCATGCATTCTCTAAATCTAGAAATAAAACCATCTGCAACTACATCACAATCTACATGTAGATCTCTAACATTAGAAGAAACAGCACCCTGATTTTCAATTTCTTCTGTAGCAACACCACTTTTCTTGTTTATTATTTCCGACCTTGCATCTTCTGCTAAATACAGACGCATAAGTCTACTACCTAATAAGAAGTGATCATCAACAGCACTTCTTGTAGTTAGCTCTTCCCTGTCACCTAACTTCTCTTGTGTTC
The DNA here is from genome assembly GCF_009728835.1 of Ehrlichia ruminantium. Classification (GTDB taxonomy): domain Bacteria; phylum Pseudomonadota; class Alphaproteobacteria; order Rickettsiales; family Anaplasmataceae; genus Ehrlichia; species Ehrlichia ruminantium_B. The sequence continues at coordinate 107,743 of NZ_CP033455.1, read as the reverse complement.
TTTGACTTGCTTTAGCCGGTATATTACCAATATTATCTTGTTTTTGCGAAGAAACAGATACACGTCTTTTAACTTTTGGTCTAGCACCTTGAGCTAAATACATACCTTTAAGTCGGCACCTGGGCATATTTTCTTCAGCACCAGAACTTTTAATACCTGTAGTATAACCTTCAGCTTGACCTGATGATGTTTCTGCTTGGGTTATCTGAGGTAACCCATCACTTCTTCGAGTACCTTCACTCAAGTTATCATATACACCTACTACACTTATTTTACCTTTTGGCTTTTTACTTTTTCCATCACTGTCAGATGATTCCTTCGGTTGCTCTTCCTCATCTGAACTGTTCATTAATCCAGGGAACATATCAAATACCTATTAATACATTTATAACAAATTTATAATATCAAAAAATTATAAGATATTATTAATTTTTACATATGATAACATAAAAAATTACGAAATAATGTTATTTTTTTAAATTTTTGTCAAATAAAGTATTGCTTTTCCATTCTAGAGAAATGCAATAACAATTTAAATACACTACATAGCTAATGATTTTGTTCATTCCACACACTTAAACAACATATACCTTTCTTACTAAGATACAGAAATATTATTTTCTTGAATGAACCTAAATTATATATTTGATGTACTGAAAAAACAATAATTAATACCCATATTAAGTTATATACATTCAAAAGATATGATATATCTAAATAAAAACACAGAATATGTAGCTTCAACCAAACAACAACTTTTCTAGTCAATATTACATACTTACTTTATTTACTAAGTAGATCTAGAATTTTATATACACCACAAATAAAGTTTATTTATCCTACTTACATTTCTTTTATATATTATTCATCCGTTATATCACTATTTTAACAGTTATTTTGAACTTACAATATCCTACTATACGTAACATGCGTATTAAATAAATATACACACGTCCATGTATACTTTTGCAACAATATACCTTTAAGTCATATAAACCATTAGATTACATGTATAACAATCATATTACTCATAGATCACATGAAATTTATAGTTATTACATATATTGCTTGGTAAAACGTAAATATTACACAGTCCTGTCATCTAGCTTACTCTTCGTAACTACAAACATAATATTTTCAATATAACTTTTTTATCATACAATACACAAACTACATATTATATCCCTCATAAACAATGAGCTTATACAATTTATTTTAAAAACATATTTACAGGTTATAGACTTATTATTTACGAATAACTGGAATGCTTTCTGTCTTTTTATTGTTTTTAATATCACGTTTCTCTACAGAATTTATATTTGTTCTACTATTACTTACATTTCAAATGCAAGCTGTACACAGAATATTTATCTTAATATCAAAAAAGATTATAAATCTATAATTAAGGCCAGTACTCTCACATGCTTATGTTTTGTTAACATACTATATAAAGTTAGCATAACTACTTCATAAACAAGAATGACTACGTATACAATATATACACGTAATAACTGTTCTGCACACCTATAGAAAAATTACGGTCACTATAATGAGATTAACCTACAATATTAAAAACATATTCAAATTAAATTACAGATAAACTAATACTTCTTGTCCTTAGTTATACTAATATTAAATAAGGTTTTTCCATATAGGATTTAAAACAGTTTAAAAACTTTGCCGCTAATACACCATCAATTACCCTATGATCCACAGATAATGTAACTGTCATAATACTTGAAATACACACCTGATCATTAACAACCACTGCTCTTTTATCAGAACATCCAACTGCCATTATACAGGATTGTGGAGGATTAATAATCGCACTAAATTCCTTAATACCAAACATACCAAGATTGGAGATAGTAAAACCTCCGCCCTGAAATTCTTCAGGTTTAAGCTTTCCAGATTTAGCCTTATTAGCCAATACCTTGATTTCATTTGAAATTTCTAATAGAGATTTCTTATTTGCATTTTTAATAATAGGAGTAATTAAACCATCATCAACCGATACAGCAACTGAAACATCTATGCTAGAATATACAATAATTTTATCATTTTCGCCCCATGAAACATTAACTTCAGGAAATTTGTTAATGCTCATTGCAACAGCTTTAATCACAAAATCATTTATGGTCACCTTAGTATCAAGATTTTCAGTATTAATTTCTTGCCTAATCTTCAATAGATTATCTACTGTACAATCCACCGAAACATAAAAATGTGGTACCGTTTGTTTCGAATAAACCAAACGTTCTGCTATTACTTTTCTCATACTACTAACTTCAATAACAGAATTTTTCCCACTAACGATAGGAACAATAGAACCATCTTTTTGTTTATTCACAACATCTAAAACATCTGCTTTAATAATCCTCCCATAAGGACCTGTACCCTTAATTAAACCTATATCAATAGCAAGATCTGAAGCGATTTTTTTTGCCAATGGGCTAATTTTAATCCGTTGAGATTCAGATGTATTTACTACATTATTTACACTTTGCTCTTTAGCTTCTAATTGTATTGGTTCTTTTTCAGTTTTAGATACAATACTGTTTGGGACATATGAATTAATGTTTTCTAAGTCCAACTTATCTGTAACAATCAATGCTATTAATTGATTCACCGAAACATTTTTACTGCCTTCCGCAACAATAATCTGTCCTAGGATTCCATCTTCATCAGTATATTCGAATTCCATTACAGCCTTGTCAGTTTCTATATCAGCAATAATATCACCTGATTTTACTTCTTCACCTTCTGATTTATACCATTTCCTTATAATTCCACTAGTCATAGTGGGAGAAAGTGCAGGCATTAATACTTCGATAAACATAACTAAAAAACAAAAAATACTTATACAAGTGATTACAGTATTAGATATGCATTGTCAATCCAATTATAGGCGACTTCGTATACAACATATTAAATTAATTAATCAAGGAAACGTGGATATTTAACAGAACATAACATACAAGGAAACAATCTAAATGAACACTTACAATCACACTCAATATAAATCTTTACATGGCATAATTTTTAATTTTAATCTATCAAAAATTATTTATAAAACACAATTACCACATAAGTTTTAACTACACTATCTCTTAAATATTGTCATAGCAATAATGTTTTTTTTACCTATTTTACAAATAGACCTATAGCAAATTTACTTTTAATACATATCTGATAATTTATTTTTTATCATTATCAGTACACTTTAATATAGTAGAGAATATCACCTCTACTCACCCAGTATAATTAGCAATTAAAGATACATATTTTGCATAAATTATTATCTCTTTTTTTAGCTAAACGTATATCCATAACTCTTTTCTACTTAATTAGTATAATTACCCCATTTATACCAAAAACATATTTATTCACTCTATACATAACGTACTGAAGAAGTTTTAGAAACACGTGTACTTTGTAAATTCAACGGAATATTAGATGATGGTTTATTCGCATCTCTAGGATTACCTCGCAATGAATTACTCATCAATGGACGCTGAGAAGATCCCCTAGATTCTCTAATAGGTAAGTCAGCAAGAACAGGATTTCTTATAACATGACGATTCATATAATAAGTCCTAGTATTCCTCCATCGTACATCAAGTGCTATGCCATCATTTGCTGTAATAACACTATCAGTTCTCTTTTTACGTGATAAAGGATTACAAACTCTATATTTACCATAAGTACTGACTTGATGACGTTGTAAATTTTGACCTACATTCCCTTTAACTGCATATTTTCCTCTGCCAGGATTACTTTGTTGTAAATCCAGTCTACTACCATTTGCTACAGCACTATCATCAGTGCTTCCTTGAGGTAATAAAGGATAATGCATTCCACGTTCACTATAAGCACCTGCTAGATGATACGGCAAATCCTGACCAAGGTCTCCTCTAATACTATATTTACCAGTAGCACCTTGCTGTAAATCCTGTCTACTACTATTTGCTACAGCACTATCACCAGTGCTTCCTTGAGGTAATAAAGGATGAGGTAATAAAGGATAATGAATTCCACGCTCACCATAAGCATCTGCTAGATGATACGGCAAATCCTGACCAAGGTTTCCTCTAATACCATATTTACTAGTAGCACCTTGCTGTAAATTCAGTCTACTACCATTTGCTACAGCACTATCATCAGTGCTTCCTTGAGGTAATAAAGGATAATGAATTCCACGCTCACCATAAGCATCTGCTAGATGATACGGCAAATTCTGATTAAGGGTTCCTCTAATACCATATTTACCAGTAGCACCTTGCTGTAAATTCAGTCTACTACCATTTGCTACAGCACTATCATCAGTGCTTCCTTGAGGTAATAAAGGATAATGCATTCCACGTTCACTATAAGCACCTGCTAGATGATACGGCAAATCCTGACCAAGGTTTCCTCTAATACTATATTTACCAGTAACACCTTGCTGTAAATTCAGTCTACTACCATTTGCTACAGCACTATCACCAGTGCTTCCTTGAGGTAATAAAGGATAATGCATTCCACGTTCACCATAAGCATCTGCTGGATGATACGGCAAATTCTGATTAAGGGTTCCTCTAATACCATATTTACCAGTAGCACCTTGCTGTAAATTCAGTCTACTACTATTTTCTACAGCACTATCACCAGTACTTCCTTGAGGTAATAAAGGATAATGCATTCCACGTTCACCATAAGCATCTGCTGGATGATACGGCAAATTCTGATTAAGGGTTCCTCTAATACCATATTTACCAGTAACACCTTGCTGTAAATTCAGTCTACTAACATTTGCTACAGCACTATCATCAGTGCTTCCTTGAGGTAATAAAGGATGAGGTAATAAAGGATAATGCATTCTACGTTCACTATAAGCACCTGCTGAATGATACGGCAAATCCTGACCAAGGTTTCCTCTAATACTATATTTACCAGTAACACCTTGCTGTAAATCCAGTCTACTACCATTTGCTACAGCACTATCACCAGTACTTCCTCGAGGTAATAAAGGATAATGCATTCTACGTTCACTATAAGCACCTGCTGAATGATACGGCAAATCCTGACCAAGGTTTCCTCTAATACTATATTTACCAGTAACACCTTGCTGTAAATCCAGTCTACTACCATTTGCTACAGCACTATCATCAGTGCTTCCTTGAGGTAATAAAGGATAACGCATTCCACGCTCACCATAAGCATCTGCTGGATGATACGGTAAATTCTGATCAAGGTTTCCTTCAGTACTATATCCTTTATCTGTGCCACTTTGTTGTAAATTAGGAACACTATTACTAGCTTTTTGCTTAGGTAATAATGGATCAAAAATATTATATCCACTGTAAGAATTTGTATAACATTGTAAATTACTTTCAAAACTCTTTATGACTCTACCAGTATCTCCACTAGATGATAAACATGAATAATCCATACCATAATCAGGTAAACAACAATCTCTCTTATCAGTCTGATCACCCAGCTTATTTGGTGGATTTACAAATACTTTATCAGAATCTAAACAAGTAGGCACAATATCTGATACTTGTGGCAAACTAGATAGTTCTGTAGAATCTACCGTATCTACACTTTGTAAATTATCTTCTGTAAGGCGTAAGAACATATCTTCAATACTTTCTTGCCGTATAGAAGAATTTTGTGCAATACTATTAATATCTTGCTCTATACAAGATAAATCTTCTCTACTTGCTTGCAATAAAGTCAAAGACTGTAATAAATTACTATCCTCATACTCTTGTTGCTGCATAGAAAAACTCTCTACAGTACTACCAATATTGCTATTCATGCTTTCATCAAACATTAAGTGAGTTTCACATGAACCATTACGGCTACTATTTTCAGATGATTCTTCAACAGCTTCACCTGCATTTAAAATTGTTCTAGAACTAGTATCCACCTCAGCAATATTCTGAACAACAGCACTATCACCTAAAATTAGTGGAGTTTTAACTTTAGGAAATAACTCACTTACTTGAGAACTAGCACTATTAGGTAACTCACTTACTAACTTATGTGTTGCCTGTTCATGACTAATTACACGAGGTACCAGTTTTACTGGATTTGCCTTTATGATCCTAATACTACCTTGTCGTTTACTAGAGATTTTATTCTTCTTTTCTATAAAACTACTATACTGTCTAAAAAAATCATACATTATACAAAGAGAATTACCACTATCATATTGTACAAACGTTTGAAAGTTGGCTATAATGTTTGAAACCATGCTAAAAAAATCTATATTCGTATTAACAACTTTACCATCATATAAATGACATGATGTATTTCTAAAAGCATAACACTGTCTTATAAAATCAAAGACAAAACTAGATTTAACATCTCTCCGAATTGAGTTTGCACGATAATAAAAAATCTTACAGGATTGTTGTACTATATGTCCAATATGCGTAACAATACAAACAACACCAGCACTATAAATAATAGTATGTAATTCCGATAGGTTAACACATTCTACTTTAGAAACCAATGGACAAATTTCTAATATCCTTGCTAGAAAATCAAGTGGATATTCCTTTATATAATATCCTTGTGTACAAAACTGACTCTCATATTTCTCAAAAACTCTCAGAATACGATCCCTTAATTTATCTAATGAAATACCTTTAGAATTAATACAACAAAGCTCCTGTATAACATCCAACAGAAAAGCATCTAAATCCATAGTAAATACTTTATAATAGTGTTTAAAAAGAGCTGTCATCTCTTCAAATTTACTATTTGGTCTTATAATCATGAGAAAATTAGTTAATATAGACAATTTTATCATTGAAAGAAAAAAATCATATTGTGATCTTTCAGCAAAAAAATCTTTTAATGCTTTTTCAGCAGATTCTGTTACCACTAGAACAGACGATCTCTCACTTTTGACAAGCATAAACAAACTTCCAGTAAGCCTTAAATAATATAACAAATGAGAAGATCTCGTCTTACACATCGAAGCAGTAGTTACTAGATATTTATCCAATACATACTGGAACCTCATTACATCACAAGGAACTACAGGACCTACTTCACCATCAAAACAAGATAACAAATTAGAATCTAGAGTTTTTTCATGCTTTAATTCACAACATTCTATTAAATGTGATTTTTCTTCAATCTGTATACCAACTGAATCTGTTTGTTCTCTAACCTTTCTTGCTTTTCTATTTGCTCTCTGGCGTTGGGATTTAGTCAATTGACCTTTCTTTTGCTGCTTTTTCTGTAAAATACTATTATTCGCTGAATTACTACCTAGCAATACTACATCATCTACAGGAACATCTTCTGCCTGACAAATCTCTAAAGATTGTAAACTATCTGAACTAACCATATCTAAAGTATCGTTACTAGTACACAACTCAGCAGTAGTTTCTTCAAATACCAGATGATCATCATCATATACTGTAGCAGTATTACCATCTAATAATGTTTGACCCACATCATTTATAACAGCACTTACTACTTCATTATTTTGTTCTGGTATAGAAACTGTATGTTCACTAGCACACATATCAATAAGATGTAACTTATCTTTTTCTTCAATACAAATAAGTTGAGCTTTACTTCGCTTAGAGACTTTATCATCTTTTAACAAGGTAACATTATCCACATTCTTCATTATTATATCTTTTTTTAAGTTACCTTCCTGCAGTACAGGAATCATAGGCTTAGCAGTGCACACTGCAGAACTTTTTTTAGACTTTTTCTTCTTACTAGATAATTCTTTTATTTTCGGTTTAGCCCCTTGTTTCAAATACTCATCATTTGATACAGGAACTGTTACTGATTCACCTGCAGTAACATAATCCTCTTTAATAGTAACAGCTGTAGCCTCTTCATAACATTCATCCTTACTTGCATCATTCACAGGAACTGTTACCGATTCACCCGCAGTAATACAATCTCTTTTAATACTAGCACCTGTAGCTTCCTCATAACACTCATCCTTACTTGCATCATTTACAGGAACTGTTACCGATTCACCTGCAGTAACATAATCTTCTCTAATAGTAACACCTGTAGCCTCTTCATAACATTCATCCTTACTTGCATCATTCACAGGAACTGTTACCGATTCACCTGCAGTAACATAATCTTCTCTAATAGTAACACCTGTAGCCTCTTCATAACATTCATCCTTACTTGCATCATTCAAATGTACACTATTAATATCACAGACTTTCTGAACAATATGGATTTGCTGCCCAACAAAACTGGATTGAGATTTTACATCAACTTCAGGTGTACCAACTAACACTTCATCGCTTGTATCTTGAATAACTTGTACTACTTTTGCACTTTTACTTTTTTTATTGGTATTCTTTTTCTTATGTGTACTCTTTATCAATTCAGGCTTAACATCAGCACATACTGTTCCAGATCGCTTTTTTACCGATTGTGAATTAACACCATATCCAGGTATATAATACTCCAATAAATCATAGTTAAATAATTTCAAAAATTTACAAAGGAAAATGATAGGATTATTAGCATTAGTATTTTCCTCTTTATATTGAAGTAATACGGTTTTATAATGAAACCTCAATGGTAACATCACAGCATCATCAAGCTGATTTTCAGTTTTAAAACGATCCTCTACATAATGTAAAACACTAGCTATGTCATTCAGATAGTTTCCAAACACTAAATCGTATAACAATATATTTACTGTGTCCCAAGCTAAATTTACACTTAAAAAACTGATCATCTCTGGAGTATGTAAATCTCGCTCATAAAATGTACTACCTTGCACGTAACGTAACGCATTGATACAAAAATAAATCTCATTCTCACAATAGAATTCAGAATTATGATCAGCTATAACTAGTACTTTACGTGCTTGTTTATTTAACACATTAATATCAAAAGTGCAGTCACTGTGATAAAAAAATTCATCAAATAAACACACTTGTAAAAGATATATGAACTTTAAATTATAAATATTCATATTGGTAGCATAATATAACCTTGCACCTATTTGTAGTTTTGTATGATCCAACTCCTTAGGGAATACAATACTTCCTTCTTTAACAACACGTTGTAATAATGCCTCTTTTTTTTCAGCATCTGTAGCAGGACACTTAATTCTAGCTATGATGTTACTTAATACCCCATTGTTAATAGGGTAACAATTTACACAACTCGCAGCACTTTCTTGATAACAACAGATTGCTTTTAACTTATTAATTAATATTAAATACTCATTAGCTTCTTCTGCCTCTATTTTTTGCCTAAATGCCAATTCAGTTTTAACAGATAAACCTTCCTCATATACAAAGGATTCAATAGTATATAAACCTATACTTTGCTCTAAACTTTTATTACAGAATATATTGTCTAATATGGTATACCACCACTTACACAAGTATTTATTCAATAAACCATCAATATATACACTTAAATCACATGCTTTTTTTTGTTTTGATCCCTTTTTAAGGATCACTTCCTTCTTTTGACTAGATACCTCATTGTTTTCCAGTAATTTCGTGAAGACTTCTAAAACAACTTCACTAAAGTTCTGAATGGTATTTAATTTCTTCTTCGAAATCAAAGCATCAGTGAGTTTTTCGAAAAATATGTCACGATTATTGCCTATAACCTGTCCAACAACAGAGAAGATTATATGATCTACCATATCACTACAATAATGTATAGACCCCATATAAGGTTTAAGATAAGCAGACACAACTCTGTAATTTAATGTTTTAACAAATTCAATATCTTGACATTTATTTAATAAATCTTGTTTTATCGCTGCTATGTCAATAATTGTACTATCATTATATAGCGTATTATCTTTAAGTGCACATATCCACTTTTTACATCTATCTACTACTTCCTTTGTTTCATCGTTACAAAATTCTAAATTAGATGCACATTTGTAAATATGTGATGACTTATGATAAAAAATTTTATTAGCATCCAAAACTATCTTGATAATTTTTATCAAACCATTATCGGATAGTTCACTCTGTTGACAATGTAGATCACATATTATACCCAATATTTTATAATAGAACTTAATAAATCTACCCTGAACAAATTGAGCAGGCAAGTCAGGTAGAGAACCTTTACACAGCCGTTTTCCAGACATTACAATTGCATTATATAGTTCTACAGGGTTATTTCTTTCTCCATACTCAGCTATATTACTATCTATTAAGCTAATGATGGTAGAAGGCTTAATATTTTTTAACATCCACAAAAACTGCATATTGTGATGACTAGGATTTTCATAAATAAATCCTCCAACATCATAACTAAGAACACCTATGAATTGAGTACTGTATTCTACAAAATTAGCTGTAGAATATTCTTGAAATTTATAGATAAGCTTCAATAGTAATTGTCTTAGTAATACTTTCCTTTCCATATCACATATAACATAAGAATACACCATTTTCTTTAGTGATAAGTCAGCTATGATATTATGTATATCTTCACAGAAGTGCTTTTCTTCACTATTAACCACTGGATACAATTGCCTGACAGCATATTCATATTCATCTCGACATAAAAAACACGTACTTCCAACTAACCCAGAATATAGGACCTGAAATTCCTGTATCATAGGTCGAAATTCTATAGACTCAAAATTACTTGGCGATACAGACTTTAACACATTTGCCCAATCATTAGCCAAAACTTCATTACTCATTACAGTGGTTTTTATTATTTCCCTAAAGAACATAGCTGAACATATTTGTATTACACTTTTACGAGAAATACCTCCCAATAATCTAATCTCATCAATTACATCAGCCGGTAATTCTTCAAAAAATTCTTCAGTAAGACCATAACAAAATTTCTGTTCTTGTATCCCAATAGCCACACATAAATCGACTATAAACTTAACAATACAAGCATGCTCTGTATCTGTATTACTTCGTTCCACATCATAAGATAACTTTATCATACTTTTAATAAAAGATGATATCTCTAATATATGAGTAGAGTCACCACTTAGAATTTCTGAAACAGACTCAACAATTATAGAACACAACATTTTATGTAATAGTCTACTAGAAATCTTTCCTGCGCTAACAGCTTTATCAATAATAAAAAAAAAGATTAAACTAATAGATGTCATCCCTTTTAAGTACTCATAACCCGTTTGAACAGTATCATACAGACTTTGATACATTACATTAAGAGTCATCCATGGATTTTTCTTATCCTGACTATTTTCTATTATAAAAAATATTTGATTAGGAGAAAAATTAGCATTATTAAGCATCTTAAAAACAAATAAAGCAGCTTTAAACATCTGTATGTCTATTTTATTAAAACCTTGACTCTTTAAACTACGTATTAGCTTTTCATCATTTATAATACATAGATTTGCAAATTTCAGTATATCTACATAAGTAAGAAAATTTCTTTTATTAAAAGTCTGAGTAATAATTTTAGTAATTTTACAGAAAGATTGATTAAATGTGACAACGTCAAATAAAGAATCATCACATATACTACCAACAGTAGAGCGTAACATACGTATAAAAAGATGTGGATCACAACTCTGTACTTTAAATCCTTCTACAAATGAATTTATCATTTGTATACATCTAGAAATAACAAAGCCAGCAACACACATCACAAAATGTCTTTCAGAAACCATGACATTCTTATCTACGAAATCTTGTATTACGACAACAGAATATTTTGATAGAGTATCAACAATTAATGTAGATACCTTTTTCACACAACCTCTAACATTATGTTCGTTACGCAGTCCTTCAGGGAAATTAGGTAATATATTTTTAATAATTTCAAAATCTTTATCCGAAACGCTTATATTAGCCATGAAATTATTCCAATCTTTTAGCGTCAAAATACAGCACTTGTCCGATAAATTAACAGCAGATCGTATTGCAGACCTTATACTAAAAAGAGAAAACAACATTATGTGTTGGGAAAAACTAAGGTTATCCAAATACTGAATTTTAACCTTTATGACAAGAGGAATACTACAAAACACCTTAAGAAATTCTGCACTCATCATTGGTATATCTATAGTGACATTAAATAATACAGAATTAGATAACATATCTGATAATGTCATGTTATGAAAGACCGATGAATCTTGTAATAGCTCTTTCATGTCAATACGTTTTAAATATGACGCTATATCACTACATAACAGATCATTGTCCAATACATGAAATAATAAAGAACCTACTTTTTTTTTAATACTATAAAGCAATATAATCAATTGCGCATTTTCTTGCCTATTCAGGTTTCTATTAACAACACCACCTTTTATACAATCTATACTATAAAAAAGGTAAGGAACTAATGTATTAATAGATAAGCATGCTCTTACAAGTGGAGCACTAACAAATACACATTCCAAATTAGGAAACAATAATTTCTCATTATCTGCAAGTGAATAAAATTTATGTAACGGAGATGATAATATCAATATCTTTTCTATAGATTTAGGATACTCTTTTCCCTGATTAAGTAATACATTGAATTTTTTAGTGGTAATTAATTTATTACAGAAAGCTAAACCATCCTTACTGTCAAATAAACCATCTATAGATATAATTGTCCTAATATCTTGACATGGATTTATAAGTAATAATTTTAGATTCTTAAAAATTGATATATCGTAATCTACAGTTAAAGATACTATCTTACCACCAGGCATCCTACTATAACTATTAGTAGATACTAATAATACCTCTACTAAATCTGGTACATCACAATATTTTTTAAATAAAACTACTCCATTACTAGGTAAATTTTGTGGCGCAATAATAAATAAAAACTGCATACCACAGAAATACAGTAACATATCCATAGGACAATTTATTAAAAGCAACTTCTCTACTTGTTGCTTAATACTTATATTCTTATCAAAACATTCTATAGATGGTACACTATTAGCACATCTTAAACTTAACCCTGATAATATAGGTATATCATCTAGCACACGAACTAAAGTTTCAGAACATTTTGGCTCACTAATAACACAATCAAGCTCTATTAACGATGGGAATAAGCTTATGTACTTTTCAATATGAGCATCAGTCATCACGCCCCTTACTAAAAAGTTTATATCTTCTTCAGAACAACCATTTGAATTTTGTTTTAAATCATTATAAACATTTTGAAATAAATCTATATCCCCCATTTTTATACTGATAATTTTTGATCTAAACTGTTCAAACAGAGGATCATTAACCAATACAGAAAGAACATATCCATTTAATATATACAACTCTAATGAGTGACAATCCTTATAATCCTCTTGAATTTTACTTAACATTCCACCAGATTGCGGTATTTTAATTTCTTCAAGAAATACTCTAGGATCACACAGTGTTATCCCATAAAAGACATTGTAATCCGGATGGTATGCTTTAATGTACTTAGTATAAGCATTATAGCTTTTATACGTAATTAATCCGATATCACAGAGATAATTCCATATAGTTTCATATGATAAAGAAACTGTTTTTTCAGATCGAGTAACTTTTGACTTGGGTTGATCTTGGATAAACTGGTCTATATATACCATATCAAGTTTCTGATGAAACATACAGACTACTCACAAAATTATTCAGTACAAATTTAAGATATATAATGATTATAAATTTAATATTATGTATTAATTTTTTAAATATCTTGTACTATTGTAAGAATTATTAAACTTTTTACAAGCAAAAACTGCTAAATTTATATGCTATATTATCATATAATATAATATAATATTTACAATAGAGTTCACTGATACACTATTGCCTATAATAGCGAAGTATATTAGAATATTACACCTTATTACAAATCATACAAATCTCAAAAGAAAGTAAACAAAACATTTTGTACTTGTAGTGATAAAAAAATTTGTTAATATAAGAAAATAATTTGTTTAACCATAAGAAACTTTGTGATAGCCAGCAGTTGTATTCAGGACATTGTAGGGTTTTATGAAAGTGAGAATCCAGGTGTAAAAGCAAATCTTATGCGGATACTGCTGCACGGAAAGGTTGCAGGAAGTGGCAAGTTGCTCATACTGCCTGTTGATCAAGGCTTAGAACATGGTCCAACAAGAAGTTTTGCAAAAAACTCTGAGTCGTATGATCCACACTATCATTTTCAATTAGCAATAGAAAGCGGTTTTAGTGCATATGCTGCTCCGATTGGAATGCTTGAAGCAGGAGCATCTACTTATGCTGGGTTAATACCACTAATACTTAAAATAAATAGCTCCACAGCACTTTCTCCTCACAGTAGTTTCCCTGATCAAGTAGTCACATCGTCTGTAAAGGATGCTTTGAGATTGGGATGTTTAGGCATAGGGTTAACCATATATCCAGGATCTCATAATTTTTTTTCTATGGTTAGAGAAGTCAAGTCTTTAATAGCTGAAGCAAAATCTTGCGGGTTAATAGTTGTAATATGGTCATATCCACGCGGAGAAGGTTTATCAAAACAAGGGGAAACAGCAGTAGATATAGTAGCATATGCTGCCCATATTGCAGCATCACTCGGGGCACATATAATCAAGGTAAAACTCCCAACAAGTCACATAGAAAAAGATCATGTACCCTGTGATATTTCATCTCTAGCACAAAGAGTTGCATATGTAAAATTATCTTGTTTTGCTGGAAGAAGAATTGTTGTATTCTCAGGAGGTGAATCAAAAACTGATGCAGAACTATTCCAGGAAATACAATCAATTAAGTTAGGTAAAGGAGATGGATCAATTATAGGACGCAATTCCTTTCAAAGATCTAAAAATGATGCTATATCAATGATAGACAAAATTGCAGAAATTTATAACAATTAATTACGGCTGGGTGGCAGAGTGGTTTTATGCAGGGGACTGCAAATCCCCCAATACCGGTTCAATTCCGGTCCCGGCCTCATTTTACAAAAATGTATTTTATGATCATAGCTGCAATGCTACATTTTTTTATAATTTTGAAATATCTAATCAAACTTTCCTAATGTCCAATCATAATCTATGATTATCAATTGTTTCATGCTTAAAAATACTGCTAACTTCTTCTAAGATTTAGTAACTTTACAATTAAACTTACAACCCAATAATTGAAGTACAATGTATTTTGTAACAAATGAGACATAAATCTTATGTAGTATAAATTAATTATAAAAGTTAGTAATACACCATTTAACAGTTAAGTCTATATTTCTTATACATAACATAACAACTATAATAAACTACATTTTAACTTTAGTTCTCAAGTAGGACCTTAAAGTACTTTCTCAGTCTCATGCATTTTAATATAAATTACATGATTATGTTTAGAACTTTAACTATAAATAATACACTTCTCCTGTTCTATAATCACTAGAGACTATAAATCAGACAACATAAAGATTATAAAATACAATCTTTTATACTTTACATAATTTTATCTTTTAAGCAAAAAGAACAAATAATTAAAACAAACAAAGCATTGTAAATATACTCAGATTAACACTAGAATATAACTAACATACTCATACTTAGGACTTCAATAGATACACAATCTTACATAATCACATAACTACCGAAACTATTAACTAAATGATACAAAATACTAACTTTACTCTATATCTTACACGACTTTACTTGTTAGGAAAAAAGGACAAACAATCAATATAAATAAAGCGTTGCAAACATGCTTAGATTAACACTGGAATATAACTAACATACTCATACTTAGGACTTCAATAGATACACAATCTCACATAATCACATAGCTACCGAAACTATTAACTAAATGATACAAAATACTAACTTTACTCTATATCTTACACGACTTTACTTGTTAGGAAAAAAGGATAAACAATCAATATAAATAAAGCGTTGCAAACATGCTTAGATTAACACTGTAATATAACTAACATACTCATATTTAGAACTTCAATAGATACACAATCTCACATAATCACATAGCTACCGAAACTATTAACTAAATGATACAAAATACTAACTTTACTCTATATCTTATACGACTTTACTTTTTAGGGAAAAAGGACAAACAATCAATATAAATAAAGCGTTGTAAACATGCTTAGATTAACACTGTAATATAACTAACATACTCATATTTAGGACTTCAATAGATACACAATTTTATATAACTACCTTTTTTAATCTCATGACTATTAACTACACAACATACATACTAAAATATCCTTTTTATGCTATACCTTACATAATTTGCCCTTTAAGTAAAAAGAATAAATAATTACATAAATAAAGCATCACAAATATACTTACACTAATGCTGGAATATAACTAATACAATTGTGCACAAAATTCCAACAAAGATAAATAACCTCGAACAATCAATAAGATATTTTTCTATTTTATATTATTAGAGACTACTCCAATATAATTCAATTCTCTAAGCAAAAAAACACATACCAACACAATCATCATGATACTAAATAATATATTGTTACTTATACATCACACTTGGTAAATAATCCCTAAAACAGGGTAGATATAGATAATAGATCAACATTACTGAAACTACTAACTATATGATAACTAAAATTAATTTTTAGATAAAGAAGTTGTAGCTATAAATATTGAAGAATATGTACCAACAGCTATACCAAAAAATATTATTATACTTAAATCCCTAACTGTACCTTGACACAATAACATTAAAGGTACTGCTGCTAGCATGGTAGTACCAGACGTTAATATTGTTCTTGATAAGGTTGCATTAATACTTATATTAATGATCTCGGTAATTGTTTCCTTTAACATTTTTCTAAGTAATTCTCTAATTCTATCATATATTACTACTGAATCATTCACTGAATATCCAATAACCGTAAGAATTGCAGCAGTTGAAGAAAGATTAAACTCAATACCACATAAACTAATCAAACCTAGTGTTAATATAACATCATGCACTAAAGCTATAACACCACCTAAAGCAAATCTCCACTGAAACCTCACCCACAAATATAAAAACATTCCCAATAAGGAAAAAATAATAGCACATATACCTTCAAATATCTGCTTATATCCTACTTGTGGACCAACATAATCTACTTTTAGATAAGTTACATCACCTAATATTTCTCCTAATACTTTTTTGATCTTTTCAATACCATCAACATAAGTCAAATTTTTTTCGTTTTTAAAACGAATCATCAATTCTTTACTATTAAAACTCTGCACAGAAAATCCCGTAAAACCTTTTTCCTGTAGTCTTAACTTAACATCCTTAATGTTGACTTGATCGACACGCAGTTCAATTATTATACCACCAGCAAAATCTGTACCAAAACATATACCCTTAAATAAAATAAGCAAGACCGATAAAACTACAAAAATACCACTACAAGATATAGCATATATTTTATATTTAAAGAAATCTATGTTGATGTTACTAAGCAGAGTCACTATAAGAAATTATCATCAATTAATTACCTAAGCCTATGTTATTTCTGGTTCTTATTCAAGAAAAATACCTATCATTTTAGTATAAAAATGCAGATATTCGATACAGTATAGCAAACCTAAGTTACTTCTATATTAAAAATTACAATGAAAAATAGAGAAAATTACATATAAGTAATACTAACAAAAATTTTCTAATTTTTTATACCATACAATTAAATTGATGGTATTTTTTATGGTTTCTACACATTACAGAAACTTCCAGGTTTAAAAATCTCTACAGACATATATTTCAGTTGTATTATACATTAAAAATATGTTTATTATAACATCTCACATGGTTGTGTATCTTACCACATTTTTAACAATCCACACATAACTTAAGCATAACAATAATATCTAGATAAACAGCACATTATACATATCAAGTCCCTGCCATTTGGATTTGTGAAGTAACTTTTTGTTATTCTATAGCTGGTTTAAAATTCTCATTAGAATCTCATATTAAATACACGTACTCATTTAACATATAAACTTACACTTAATACATACCAAGCTTACGCTATATTAATAGCGCACGTCTCATTGTCATCACACAACAGAAAATGTTAAAAAACTTTAAGAGCATATTGCACATATACAAAATCTATTCATAAAAATAGTATATTAATTTTTCTTATATAGTATATATGTATACATGCCATCAAAGAAAGATTATAAACGGTTTGCTTACAACACCCTGGGATATTTAGGAGAAGTATTAACGATATTATTTTTAAGATGCAAACTATACAGGATTGCAAAACACAGATATAAATGCCCACTGGGAGAAATAGACATAATTGCCTATAAAAATAAACAATTAGTCTTCATAGAAGTGAAAACTAGTTTATTTAAAAATGAAATTCCAATAACATATAAACAACAAAAATCTATCCTCAGATCTGCAAAATATTTTATAGCTTTTCATACAAAATTTACAGACTATAATGTCAGATTTGATTTATATTTTCTTTCCCTATCAACAGGAGTAATACATATTCCAGATGCATGGCAAGAATTTTAAGTTCTACATACTAGTTAAACCTAGCAAGATTTTAACCAGATTTTTTACATATACTCATCAATATATGACAGTCTAATCAAATATAGCAACAATTACATAGGTATCAGAGATAATGTTCCTATAATTTTTTACTACCACAACATCTCTAGATAATTAATATTATATAATTTATAGACTCATTACCAATTCAAAAGGTGAAAATATGTTTCCCATTTCCAATAAAAACATTACCTAACTTCATTGATAACTAACAAGCTGTAAGGCATTCATGTATGATAACACTTATATAGTACTTGCTTAATAAATTATAAATGTAAAACATGTTCATTATAACTCATTCTACACTAGTAACATTCCATTAGACTTATCACATAAATACATACAATAAAGTATAATTTTTTTCTACTATCAAAAATACTCAAGCATATTTAGATTATACACAGCATCTATTGAAATAATGATAACTATGCTAAGAACATCTATAACTATATTAAACCGGCTCAAACCTTTAAAACATTATATCCCTGATATAACATCTCCAAACAACAATATAAAATTCACAATATAGGGATTTTTTTTAATGTTATATCTTACAATAATTCTTATCATACTTTATATTCAATTTAATATTATTCATTTTATAACTAATTACCATACACGTATAAAAACTTTATATAATAATAATATAGAGATAACTCTTCAGAAACCATATCGTTCATAATACAACATTCAAGAACAATTTTAATTTACACATTAAATATAGAAAAAATACTTTATAACCGTTCAAAATTTCCCACACATAACAAATGAGCAATAAAAAATCTATAAACTGTTTAATCTGACAACTATGACACAATGTATAGAAAGAATTTTGCTATTTGTCATATAAAAAATACATTTGACAATTCTATATTAAAGTAGGGAAATATCTTACAATTGTTAAACACTTTCTACATATAATAAATAAAAATTTATCAATTGTTTAACCTGACAGCTACAACAACATATACACAAAATCCAGAAAAAGAACGACTACTTATAATACAAAATGCATCCAACAATCTTATTTAAAGTATAGAAATATTTGACTAATGTTTAACATTTTTACATACAACAAACACAACAAATAAAATTTATCAATTGTTTAACCTGACAACTACAACAATGTATACACAAAATGCATCCAACAATCTTATTTAAAGTATAGAAATATTTGACTAATGTTTAACATTTTTACATACAACAAACACAGAAATAAAATTTATCAATTGTTTAACCTGACAGCTACAACAATGTATACACAAAATCCAGAAAAAGAACGACTACTTATAACACAAAGTACATCCAACAGTCTTATTTAAAGTATAGAAATATTTGACTAATGTTTAACATTTTTACATACAACAAACACAGAAATAAAATTTATCAATTGTTTAATTTAATAGCTACAACAACGTACAAAAAGAGCTATTATCTGTAACATAAAAACAGATTTAATAATACTAAGAACTCATCATGTATAAGTATATTTTTCATATTATGACATATAACAACTATAAAATGCACATCTAATATTTATAGCATAAATATCTAAATTCATTTTATAATTTGAAATTCAAACATACTACAAAGTTATAGTTACAAGCTTCTATTAGATAAACAAATACTAATGCAACAAAATATCAATAAACAAATCTTGTACCACATTGTGAATGTCAATCCATTACCTTAAACTTTTTTAAAATATCAACCAAAGCTCTAGTAAGTATTTCTATCATTTCATCAGTATGATAAGGAGTAGGAGTGATTCTTAATCTTTCAGTCCCAACTGGAACAGTAGGATAGTTAATAGATTGTATATATATTTTATAGTCTCTTAGTAACATACGTGAAATATCCTTACATATTACAGAGTCACCTATAATGATAGGAATAATATGAGTATCCGTTCTTACAAAGTTAATTCCAGCCTTAGTAAAAGATGCTTTGACCTTATTCACAACTTCACGTTGCTTTTCTCTCTCTAAAGAACTTTTCTTTAAATATTCAACACTTATTCTAGCAGAAGAAGCAATTAAAGGTGACAATGCTGTAGTAAAAATAAAACCTGGAGCAAAACTTCTAATAACATCTACTAAGCTCTTTGATCCGGCAATATACCCACCCATTACTCCATAAGCTTTAGAAAGAGTACCTTGAATAATTGTAATTTTATCAGATAAGTTCTCCTGCTCTGATATACCACCACCACGATCTCCATACATACCAACAGCATGTACTTCATCAAGATAAGTCATAGCACCATATTTATCCGCTAAATAACAAATCTCCGCAATTGGAGCAATATTTCCATCCATAGAATACAAAGATTCAAATATTATTATTTTAGGTAAAGATCTATCTACGGATTTTAACAAATCTTCAAGATGATTTACATCATTATGCCTAAATATATACTTTTCTCTTTTACTCCCTCTTATGCCTTCTATCATAGAAGAATGATTTTTCTCATCTGAAAATACAACAATATTAGGTACAATAGTCAGTAATGTACTAATTGTAGTCTGATTAGCAACGTAACCACATACAAAGGTTAACGCAGCTGGTTTTCTATGTAAATCTGCCAATGATTCTTCAAGTTCAAGAATCTCTCTTGTAGTACCAGAAATATTTCGAGTACCACCAGCTCCTATGTTGCTACTAAAATTTTTAATTGCAAGAATCACTTGCTCATTTTGTCCCATCCCCAAATAATCATTACTACACCACAAGGTAACTTTATCATTGATAGAACATTCAATCGCATAGGGAAATTGACCAGGAACACGCGAAAATCCTGTAAATTCTCTATATCTACCTTCCTCTTTTATATGCTTAATTTTATCACAAAATATTCCTTCATAATCTATCATGACTTTTTTACCATATGCTTTATATAATATATAAATTTGACTAAAGATTATTCTTCACAACTATCTTCAAATGACGCTTTTTCCCGCAACTGAGCTTAATATAAGGAACATCACAGAAATCCTTTAATGATAACCTATAATTTATATCCAGTATTACTATATCATTTATTTTACATCCCTTATTGCTAATCAATCTTCTAGCACTACTATTACTTTCCTCCAGACCAGAAACTTGTAGTAATTTTACTAGAAGTAACCCTGACTCTATTTCAGATCTACCTATATAAAATATTGGTAACCCAGAATGATCATTACACTCAAACACCTTAAGTGCATCATAAGCAATATTCTCTGCTATTTCTTTCCCATGACATATTTTAGTAGCTTCAGTAGCTAAGATCTTTTTTGCTTCATTAATCTCATGATCTTTTAAAATCTCCAATTTTTCTATTTCAGCAATTGGCAACTCTGTAAATAACCTTAAAAAACGTACAACATCTTCATCTTTGACATTACGAAAATATTGCCAATAATCAGTAGGATCATACATTTCAGCATCAAGCCATACTGCTCCTTTAGCAGTTTTACCCATTTTTTCACCAGCATTTGTAAGTAACAAGTGAGTAGTCAACCCAAAAAGCTCTGGCAATTTTAATTTCCTGCCTAGTTCTACACCATTAATAATGTTGCCCCACTGATCAGATCCTCCTATTTGCAATAAACAACCATAACGTTGATTAAGTTGAACAAAATCATATGCTTGCAATAACATATAATTAAATTCTAGGAAACTAAGATTCTGTTCTCTTTCTAAGCGTAATCTTACGCTATCAAAAGTTAACATATTATTCACAGAAAAATGCTTACCTATATCTCTAAGGAAGTCTATATAATTTAATTTATCTAGCCATTCTGCATTGTATACTAGTAATGCATCACTAGTTCCTTCACCAAAAACAATAAATTTCTCTAATACCTTACGTATACCTAACATATTTTCTGCAATATCACTTGTAGACAACATAGCTCTAGATTTGTCTTTACCTGAAGGATCACCTATTTTTGTAGTACCATTCCCCAGTAACACTATTGGTTTATGTCCAAACTTTTGCAAATACCTTAGAATCATAATCTGCATTAAACTACCAATATGTAAACTTTTAGCAGTACAATCAAACCCTATATATACAGGTATACAGCGACTATTCATTAGCTGATCTAGTCTTACTAAATCAGTACATTGATTAAAGTATCCACGAGAATACAATAAATCTAAAAACTCAGATTTTAACTTCATGTTGAAAACATATTGTTGAACAAAGTGATCCTGGCGCGGGTTGAACGCGCGACCTACTGATTAAAAGTCAGTTGCTCTACCGACTGAGCTACAGGATCTCAATAAAGACCATAATTATTTTCTATCATTTTACCAAAATTAAGTAAAGATTTTTCTGATAACACTATCTTAACTCTATAATACTAAAATAACATCACTTTAGTACTAGTTACTCAAAAATTTTCTATGTCACAAACACATTACTATATACAAAATATCGCTACACAATACTCTTAAAACAGCTAATTTAACTTTAAGAATATCATTATTAATTGTATATTGCAAAACAATAAGAAAATTGATATTCTAAGTATTTTAAAAGTTGGTAATTCAATCATGTTCCTTTCCACGGAGGATACTCTAAGCTACATAAAAAAAAACGCAATAAATTTCATTGATTTAAGGTTCACAGACTCCACTAGCAGGTGGCACCACATAACACGTAGTGCAGAAACAATAGACTCTCACGTATTATCCTCCGGTATTAATTTCGATAGTTCATCAATCCCAGGATGGCAGTCAGTAGAAAAATCTGACATGTTACTTTTACCAGACATCAGTACCGCTTTTACGGACCCATTTACAGCACAACCGACACTAGTTATGATTTGTAATGTGATAGATCCGTATAATCAATCTAAGTATCCTAAAGATCCACGGTACACAGCACACAAAGCATCACAATATATGTTATCTACGGGTATAGCTGATAAATGTTACTTTGGACCAGAAATAGAGTTTTTTGTATTTGATCATGCAGAATTTTATAGTGATCTCTATCATTCTTACTTCAAAATAGAATCCTCAGAACATATTTCTCAAATTCAAAAAGGACAACACGTTAATAATAGCCACTGTCCAAAAATTAAAGGCGGATATATGCCAACCCCTCCTGTTGATTCATTACATGATCTGAGATCAGAAATATTAACAATGCTGAAAGAAGTAGGAATAACACCTTTAATACATCACCACGAGGTTGCAGCTTCGCAGTGTGAAGTTGGCTTTCAATATGATGATCTGGTACATAGTGCAGATAATGTACAAAAGTGTAAGTATATAGTACATGGAGTAGCATCGTCTTATGGCAAGACTGCAACTTTTATGCCAAAACCTATAATAGGAGATAATGGTAGCGGGATGCACTGTCATCAATCACTATGGAAAGACAATATTAACATTTTTGTTAATTCAGATGGAACAATGTCAGAAATATGCTTGTATTATATAGGTGGAATTATAAAGTATGGGAAGGCTATAAATGCATTCGCAAACCCATCGACAAACAGTTATAAGAGATTAGTTCCCAACTTTGAAGCACCAACCTGGTTAATTTACTCTCATGAAAACAGGTCATCAGCTATTCGTATTCCATACGTACCAAATACTGATCTCAATGCTAAAAGAATAGAAGTACGGTTCCCAGATCCACTTGCAAATCCATATTTGTGTTTTTCTGCACAACTAATGGCAGGGTTATATGGAATAAGAAATAAAATCCACCCAGGACCTACAGTAGACAAAAATCTATACATACTAGATAAAAAAGAACTGCAAAATTTTACTTCTGTTGCAAACTCTCTAGAAGAGTCCTTAGACGCCCTAGACAACAATAGGGAATTTTTACTGGAAGGAGATGTATTCACAAACGATCAAATTGATGCATATATTCAATTAAAATTATCAGAAGTACGAGATTTACATATACATCCACATCCTATTGAGTTCGTAAACTATTATAGCTCTTAAGACAATACTCATTGGTTTATCATATTGTTCTTATGCTAGCTATTGTTAGCATGTTATTCCATTCGTATATGATAAGTCCGCATGTAGTTGCAACCTTTATCATGATTAATATTTTTCATGAATGTTAAATAATGCTGCAATAGTAAGTTAGAGAGAATATTTAAATAACACATTAACATGATGATTATACAAAGCTAAAACCACATATAAAGTAAAACTGAAGTACATCCTAAAGCTTTCTTTAAATAAAACCTACAAAGGATCACAATTAAAACAGCCGAAGTAATATTGTAATATATATTTTAATAGGGAATACACAAACACATGTAAGACTATTGACTACATAGAACTTAAAAAATACAACAATTATCAAGCTTTTTTTCAATATGTCATAAATACATTTATATAAACTTATAGAATACACATCACTATTATTCACATTTTCCAATATAAACCAAAATACCAATCTTTCCAAACATAACACATACATAAGATTATCGACTATATAGCACCTACAAATTAACCAATATAACACAAACAATTTACTTCTTTTTCAAACATGTTATAACCACACTCTATAAACTGACAAATACTATTAATAGCACATACACATCACTACTATGCACATCTCAGAGATAAAATTCTAGTTTTTCCCAAAGTGAACAACATACATAGAAGGTTATTAACTACGTAACACATAAAAATTGATTAACATAGATCGATTCAACCCTCTCTTAAACATGCTATAAACACATGCATATAAACCAATCAAATACTATTAATAGCACATGCACATCACCACTATGCATATCTTAGAGATAAAATTCTAGTTTCTCCCAAAGTTCAAAACATATATACAAGGTTATTAACTACGTAACACATAAAAATTGATTAACATAGATTGACTCATCCCTTTCTTAAACATGCTATAAACAC
This sequence comes from Ehrlichia ruminantium, assembly GCF_009728835.1. Lineage (GTDB taxonomy): Bacteria > Pseudomonadota > Alphaproteobacteria > Rickettsiales > Anaplasmataceae > Ehrlichia > Ehrlichia ruminantium_B. Next base: position 82,346 of record NZ_CP033455.1, on the reverse strand, counting down.
ATGCATATAAACCAATCAAATATTATTAATAGCACATACACATCACTACTATGCATATCTCAGAGATAAAATTCTAGTTTTTCCCAAAGTGAACAACATACATAGAAGGCTATTAACCACATAACACATAAAAATTGATTAACATAGATCGATTCAACCCTCTCTTAAACATGCTATAAACACATGCATATAAACCAATCAAATATTATTAATGCATATACACATCACCACTATGCATATCCTAGAGATAAAATTCTAGTTTCTCCCGAGGTGCACAACACATTATATAAGATCATTGACTACATAGGACTGAAAATTGATCAACATAACATTAGACAACTCAGTTCTTATTCAAACACCTTTAAAACACATACTTGTGAATTTATGCATAATATCAATAGTACATACTTAAATTACAGGAATAAAATATTAATTCCTCCAATGCTTAACACATATACAGTCTAAGTAATATAATCTATACTTCCAAATACAATAAGCACACAAACATATGTAAGATTGTCTATATATAAAAATTGACAAACGTATATAGTTTCTTAGATAGTTTATAATAACTACAAGATCAAAAAATTATTATTTTGTATGTGATCATTTGTCTATCAAAAGCTCCAAACAAGGTCATATAAGTTACATTGGATCACTAAATTAAACAAGTGTTTTAAAGTTTATACAAGGTCTTAAGTCAAAATGTAGTTTATCATAGACGTGTACTGTACTTTTTTCGACATTTAGCTATTAATAAATCAAATAAGTTTTAATACTGTATCAAGTCTTATTGACAATATTTGCTGTAATGTTTACACACAAGAAAACTTAAGTGTTAAATAGCATATAGTTGACTAATACTAGGTAAACTTACTCAACCTTATTATTCTTCTTACTATCTACTAACTAACATTCCCTCGAAAAAGTGCTAGATTGTTACAATAATATATAATGTGCAAGAGCATAATAACACTTTGTACATACCGATAACATTTTCAACATTCTTTCACTTAGCTATCAATATTGCAATAAAACACTTACATTTCCACAACAATACTATTGTAAAAGTACTAAAAAGATACTTCATACAGAAAAATACTTTTCACTATATACACAATAAGTACGACTTTTTAACTGATAATTAATACACTAAAATACCTGATATATTTCCCACAAGAATGCAACAATTCTCTACACTTTGAAAGATTTTATACTTATAACTTAATATGAATAAATAACAAAAATTGCGAAAGACTTGATTCGTAAGAATATCACATTGATACTACATATGAAAATAATCGAATAATAACAGGATCCTAACATGACACACGACTTTTACACAACACTTACAGAATTAAAATCTCTCATACAACAAGATCTAGACGACATGGAACATCTAATTTTATATCAAGACAATAAAAACATTGTATTAATTACAGAAATTATACAACACCTAATTAAATCTGGAGGGAAAAGAATACGCCCTATAATTTTCTTTATCATCTGTAAAATGTTAAATTATAAAAAACATGATAAAGTGTATATTGCAGCAGCTATTGAATTTATACATAATGCAACACTACTGCATGATGACGTAATAGATGAAAGTGAGTTACGAAGAGGAGAAAAAACATCGAATTTTATATGGGGGAACAAAGCAAGCATCTTAGTTGGAGACTTTCTACTTGCTATATCTTTTCAATGGCTTATACAATGTCAGAATCTTACTATACTATCTATATTATCTAAAACATCTAATACAATTATAATAGGGGAAGTACAACAAATGGTCTCCAGTTATAACATCAACATATCACAAGAAAAATATATAGAAATTATTTCCGCAAAAACAGCATCTCTTTTTGAAGCAACATGTGAATCTGCTGCAAATTTAGCTGAAGTAAATAACGAACAAATAAATGCACTAAAAAGATTTGGTTATAATTTAGGCATAGCATTTCAAATGCTAGATGACATTTTAGATTATACTGCATCAGAAACACAGTTTGGCAAAAAACTAGGAAATGACTTACTAACAGGTAAAATTACTTTACCAATCATTATTGCATATCAAAATGCAGATCAACAAGAGAAGAAATTTTGGAATCAATTATCTGTAAACCCAGATATCAATAAGGCAATGTTTTACATAAAATCTCATACTGCAATTGAACAAGCACTAAAGGTAGCATCAATATACATAGACAAGGCAAAATCTAGTTTAAATATTTTTACAGATTCAGACTATAAACAAATACTAGATAAATTACTCAATTCCATGTTACATAGAAATTTCTAAACAAATAATTATTTAATATGAATATCAATCTAGTATAAAAAACTCAAATTATTACATATATACTAAATCTGCCATAGCTAACTATATATACAATGTCAGGTTTAGTACACTACCCTGATTCATGTATAAAGAAATATTAAACACAACATAGATTAGATACACATAATGTTTCATTACATCACATATAAATTAATATACTGGACTAATTAAAAAAAATACCTAAAACACTATGTAACAACACCAAACTAATACAAACAATTCTAACGAAATAGTTTAGAAAATGTATAATACGAAAGTAATAAGATAAATACTACTTCTCGTTTTACCCAGATTTACACAAACAACAGATATAATATGTTAGAAAATGAATCACTTCTATTATACTTGGTAAATACAGGGAGATAAAACATAAGCAATATAAATTAATATACAAAACCACAGCTATCATAATCAAACAAACTATTAAACCCATCGATAACATTAAAATTCTGATTAATAAAGTAACAATTTATAATACAACATATAAAAAACTAGAATAAGTACATAATTATTTTTTTACTCATCTAGTATTTTCACGATCAATAGCTATCCCTTTAACATCTAGATGCGATAACCATATATCTTTAATCTCTTGTACCTCTTGTTTTGCTAGCTTAGCATCATCACGACTTATATACTTGCTGTATAGAACATAAAATATACATACCATTGTGAAAATATTAATTGAAACAACGCCACATAGTACACTTTCATATGTATTATTATACATATAAGAAACCAAACCACTTAAACCTGTCAACATAACAAATGTTATAATGACAAGACTCATAAGTTGAATACGAATTGCTTTATGCCTTGCTGTATCTACAAGATCTTCATGCTCCATCTTATGATGAGATACCTTGTCAAATTCATTAGAAAGCAATTCATATGCATACTTTGTATACAGATAGAATGACCTTTCAAATGTTTTTTTCGTAACAATTCTATTATGACCACCAGAAAAATACAGTCTTACACACTTTTCATATTGCATATTAATTCTATCATCATACACAGGTAACTTTGCACTTACCCGAACAAAATTTTTTAACAACAAATCAAGCCTTCCACGACTTATATGCAAAACACTATGTTTCAATATATCGTATATTGTTAAACCAAACTTATTCTTCACCTCTAACATATAATACAAAGGTAGTCTCGTTAATAAATACTGGCAATATTTAACACATTCAGAGACATAGTTATTAGTTTGAAAAGATAATACTGTGCCTCTTTCTCTTAAAGATGCAACATTTACCCTCATGTTAGAAAGACTCATACCATTTAGACAATCTCTCAATTTTTTCATATTACTCATACGAGCTAGGCTAAAGAACGAAAATACCTTTGCAAAAAAAACAAAATTAACAGCAGCCATAATATGTAATGGGGTATCTCCATGTATATTCTGTTGCTTATTCATATCTGGAAAATGCTCAGAAAAATATTCTGCAATTTTCACATTCATATATGGAGCAGACGTTACATAATGCATGACGTTGTTGCCTGACTTATCTAGCTTATGAACTATATCAGGACATTGAAATACAATGCTTTCTATAACATCAGATAAAAATTTATCCTGATCCCTTTGATTAGATATATTAACAGCATAATGTAATGCAGTACGACCCTGATCATCAAGGGTATATTGTACACTGTTTACTAAAAATGTTTTGACCAATAAATATGATAGATCCCGAAGTGCTGGATTATCTATTAAAAAATATAAATGGCCTAAAGCACTTATAGCATTAGGAATTAAAGGATTACATGGTTTATCAGAATACGATAGAAATTCAGATACTACTTCAGGAGAGATTTCCTGATTTTTAACAGCAGTATTAATCTTATTGAACAACATTCTCACAGCGTTTATTACAGCTAAAAACATTTCGGTCTTGTCTTGTAATTGACCTTCTTGTAATTCACCGTTATTAACCGCTTCTTTAGAAACATCATCACCAGGTATAACATCCAATACAGTTTTGCACAGCTTAACATAAACACTTCTACATGCAGACTTTAAGCTACTCAAAATCTCTTTCATTTCAATACTTTGAGACGCTAAATCTTGGCTTTGATCCTGAATAGGTAATCGAACTGCATCTAACAATAATTGCCGTAACTGTCGATTTATAGCATGTTTAAATTCAGAACTCCGTACCCCAGACATATCATATAACGACATGATGAGGTAATAATATATTGTTCCTAGAGTATCTTTCATCAATAGTATGTCTTTACACTCAAGAGATTGTATAATCTCAAGAAATGATATGTCACACATTACTATCTTACTAAATAACAGAGGCCTTGTGTACCTAATTAAAATAGATTTACGCACCATTAACATTGTTAATACCTAAGATAGAAGCTTAACCATAGCTTGTAGTACTGTTTAACTAGGAATTGTATAGATAACTGATTTGCAAAATATCATATACCCATCCTCCTTTAAATAAATTCATAAATACAATTTTTCTAACTTAGAATACCCCTCAATTCACTACTAAAAATTGAGTATATAACTATAATCCTCCCCACTTTATCCACTACAAAAAGTATTACATCCTTAGATAAAAATTCTACTAAAAAGTCGTAAATTACTGTATAATTAAAGAACTTTATATAAAATATACTATATTAAACTTATTATGTATTACTTATATATTAATACTTTTACTAATTTTATTCAAAATAATTTTTCACTTGCACTTATACTTGTACTTGCTATTATAACAGTATAGGTTACTTAGAGATCAGACAACGTATTTGTTACCATATATTACACGTTTGTCTTCAAGATACAAATTTATAAAACTAAATCTAATCACCATTAAAATACAGGTTCATTCAATAATCACGACGTATAAAGTTTCTAACATACTGATTATCTGTATTCTTAATATCTTGTACAGATTGACAAGCAATAATTTTTCCATCACATAATACAGCTATTTTACTAGCAATTTTAAATGCACTACTGATATCATGAGTAATCGTAATTACTGTTAATTTTAATTTTTCATGACATTTAACAATTATGTTATTAACAACATCTGACATAATTGGATCTAATCCTGAAGTCGGTTCATCTAGTATGATAATTTTGGGCTCACTCACAATAGCACGAGCCAATGCTATTCTCTTCTTCATACCCCCAGACAGCTCAATAGGATATCTATCTAGCACATCGTTACTTAACCCAACTAAACTCAATCCAGAAGCAGCAATCTCTCTTGCTAAACTTTTATTACAATTAAATCTATAATGAAAATTAAAGGTAATATTTTCATAAACTGTTAAACTATCAAATAATGCACAATTTTGAAACAATACTCCAAAATTTTTACTCAAACTCTTATTATGTTTAACATCAATACCATCAACCATAACTTTTCCAGATATGGGATCTATTAAACCCAAAATCGTTTTTGTTAATACAGATTTACCACTACCTGACTCACCAAGAATAACTAACGACTCTCCATAAGCAATATCAAGATCTATCCCTTTCAAAACTTCATGACCATGAAAGGCTATATGCAGATCAGATAAAGAAATACAATACATAAATTAACATTAAGAATAAAATACAGTAATAATATAATTTAGGAAAATAATAAGCATAGAAGATATCACAACAACATAAGTTGTTGCTATTCCTACACCTCGGGCTCCACCATTACAATAATAACCATTATAGCAACCTACAAAAGATATGATAAAACCAAACACAGTAGCTTTAATCAACCCCAATTCAACATCTCTAACATGTAGAAATCTAATTATTCCTTTAATATACATTTCAGGAGTACATCCCAACTTGAATGAACCAACTACATACCCACCATAAGAACCAATTAAATCCGCACATAAAATTAAAAGAGGCATACCAATCATCGCTGAGATAATACGAGGCACTATCAAATATTTAAAAGGATTAGTATTCAACGTAAATAAAGCATCAATTTGTTCAGTAATACGCATAGTACCTATTTCAGCAGCTATAGATGCACCTACTCTTCCTGCAATAATAAGACCAACCAACACTGGTACCAATTCTCTAACAATAGCAACTACTACAACACCAGCAATAAAATCATTGGAAACATTAGTATTAATTACCAAAGCATTTTGTAAAATTAAAACTGCGCCAGTGAATACAGCAGTTATACCAACAATAGGTAAAGAAAAGAAAAATATCTCTACAAACTGTTTCCATATAACACCATAATAATAAGGAGGACAAAAACAATGATAAATAAACTTTATAAAAAATATAAAAGCATCTCCAATGTTAAAAACCAGGTTAATTGCATATCTACCAATACTTGCAAATAACCAAAATAACCTATTATACAAAGGTAGACACCACATACTATACCAAATTTCTTTCAATTATTAATAACAAACAAATCTTTCTATTAATTATACACAATCAGCTTGAATATCGAATTAATAAAGTTAAACATAGTTTCCAATTCTATTAATTTATAATTAATAAAGTTAATCTGTCAAAATATTCATTCGGCAAAATAATAATGTTCTTAGCCTAAAAACACCACCAATATAAAATTCTACCACACATAAATCTTAAAATTTTTAATATTTGATAAAAGCTAACATTACATTTTAAAACTTCAATAATACTATAACATACCGTACTTTTTAACAACTATAATTCCATATTGAACATAATACTTTTATACTTTGAACTATAGTCTCATTAGTTCACATAATTTTTAATGAAAAATCCAAGCTTGTTTATAAAACTTCGAAAAATATTCTATAATTTTATAATATATATCATAGTCACATATTAATACAAAAAATTTAATATTTCATAAAATATCTCATATTAACTATAATCAGATTAATATCAGCATGCTTTAAATAAAGTACATAAACTAGTAGCTATAATATAAAACTTAACCAATATCTTAAAAATATTAGATAGATATCACTTAACATATTCTGCATCAATACAAAATTATCTTACATTCTTCATGCCACAAAATATGATGCAAATATTGAGAGTGTTTTATAACAATTACTCATTTTTCTTATATACTCTTGCTAAAATTTACTTGAATCACAAAAAAAGTAGCTTAACAGGTTTTTCACAAGTAAATAAAAAACAAGATTATAAATAATTGTTTAATAATTATCACGCAACAAAGTAACTACAGATTTATTTCATATTTTCAAAAAAAACTACTACTAACACAAATAAACCATAACTGATATGATAGTATTCTTACTATCAATAACAATTTTATTTGTTTACACACTAAAATATAAGATTCAACAATCTGAAATTACTATATCAACTTATCAAAAATGGATAATACTAAAAAACACATAATTATTATCCATATTCCTAGCTACCAACTATTACATTAACACCTATCAAATTAGTTATTTTATTCACTAAAAAACGCATCTCCCTGTCCTTACTACTATCTATTAAATTGTTTCATAATAATAAAAATACTTCCTAAAATAATAGATGAATTCTTACGCATCAGAAAGAATGATATTATAATCTTTCAATACTTTAATACAATTAAACATTTGTAGTTAATTTATATTTTTCAAAAAGCTACAATTAACCCTACAAAATAATAAATCAAGAAATATTTCGCAAACTTATGCTAGATATAAAAAAACCTTATCTTATACATAGAAGAAAGTTAATATCCGATGCTACATATATTGAATTCCAGATTATAAATTTATTGCACCATACAGTATTTAAAATTATATACCTAGAGGTTATAAGGATTTTAATTGCTTGACATATTCCGACATATTTTTTGCCTTAAAAAGAGCAGATCCAATAACCAAAATATCAGCTCCTGCTTCAATTATACTTTTAGCATTGTCAATATTTACACCACCATCAACTGCTATTTTAGTATTTAAGGAATATTTTTGGATCATATCGTGAATACATGAAATTTTATTCAGTTGCGATTCAATAAACTGCTGACCTCCAAAACCAGGATTTACTGTCATTACCAACACAAGATCAAGATCACATATAATATACTCTAAAATATTATGGTGCGATGTTGGAACAAGTGATACTCCTGCATTTTTACCACAAGCTTTAATTTTCTTAACTACACGATCCAAATGTATTTCAGATTCTGCATGAACAGTAATCATATCTGCCCCAGCATTAACAAAATCTTCAATATAATCACCCGGAGTATTAATCATTAAATGTACATCAAACGGTATTTTTGTATATTGTTTAATCGCAGATATCACAACTGGACCTATAGTTATATTAGGAACAAAATTACCATCCATGACATCTATATGAACATAATCAACATTTGCTACTGTAAGCATTTCCACTGACCTACCTAAATTGGCAAAATCCGCTGACAAGATAGAACCAGATATTTCTACCACTTTTTACCTAGAATTATTTGTTAACTTAGTACACTGATAATAAATTCTATTAAATATTCTTATGCTTTTCAAGTGCAGAAGAAAAATGAATATTATCTTATCATACAAACGTATAACCTGGCAGATTACTATCATTAGTAAGTAATAAATTTAATATAATTGACAATTTATTACCAAATATCAACATAATAAATACTCACAACAACATATAAAATTGTGTCACTGTACCAAGTACAATGTTTTACATATAAACAGAAAAATTTCTTTCGTATAATCATACTGAATTGAAAACAAGAACTAATTAAGCAGAACAGCAATTACACAACTAATAACATATAAATGCTATCCTATTCACTTGATATAAAACAAGTTTCTATATTAATAGGTATTACCAAAAGTAAATTTTTCATAATGTATGACATCGTATGCTATTAACAAGAAACCTATTTTCTATTTAGTACAACAGGATACCAATAAAATTTTTAACATGACATTATAGCTCACCTCACGCAAACATAAGTCTATCACTCTGATACAATTAATAATAACACACCTTCAACAAACAATTATGAGTTTATACCGTATATCCTATGCAGTAGGAACATACTCCTGTTTTATTTCATTTTATACCCTGATTATAGCATATATTTTATTTAGTCTCAGTATATTTGCGTGCTTCTTTCATTAGAGCCTCACTTGCAGCCGACATCCTCGATTCTAACTCACTTGCAAACTCTTGTTTAGTTAACCCAGGGTAAATGGGCGGTAATATTTGTATAATAGCCTTACCACGGGTTTTTTTTAAAGAAAAAATACTTGCCGGCCAAAACAAACCTGTATTAACTGCTACTGGAACAACTGATACTGAAAGCTTGCTATATATAGCTGTAATACCTGGCTTTATAGACACTTTTGTACCAGGCATCACCCTTGATCCTTGAGGGAAAATAATTACGGTTCTTCCTTTTTTAACATGTGATGCTGTTGAAGTTAATATATGTTTTAAAGCTTGAATTTTATTACTACGATTAATAAATATCATTTTGAGTAACATAAAATAGATACCAAAAATCGGTAACCACATCAATTCTTTCTTAAGAATATAGACAGGATTTTTAAATATAGTAAAGAGCACTAAAGTTTCTAAAGGAGACTGATGTTCAGATGCAACAATGTATGGACAATCTTTAGGTAAATGTTCGAAGCCACGCACCTCATAATCTATTCCATCTATAATTCTTTCAATAAACAGTACAACTTTAATCCCATACACTGAATATTTTATTCTTGATGACATCGGTAATATCAAACAAAACGGAACTACTACCACTGTATATAATATTGCGAAAAGTCCTAATAGTATATAAAATAACATTGCTATAATCGTCATATATTAATACATATCTTATATACTATGTTAATATTATAAAATAATAAATATTTTTAATTTCGGGGGATTGAATGCCTACTCTATCACTTGTCACTGTTCCTGACCATAGATTATCACTGTGTTCCGAAGAAGTGACTGAAGTCACTCAAGATATCAAAAAGTTAATTGATGATATGTTTGAAATTATGCATACTAATAACGGAATAGGGTTAGCTGCTGTACAAGTCGGAATCCATAAACGCATCTTCATTGCAGATGTACCAATAGATCACAAAGATCATGAAACACTTAAAATTGACGGTTATAAATCATATGGTGGACCATATTGTATGATTAATCCAAAGATTGTAGATATGTCTCAAGAAAAAGTAAAAATGAAAGAAGGATGCTTATCTGTACCTGGTTGTACTGAGTATGTAATGCGTCCAAGATACATCACAATGCAGTATCTGGACTACAATGGAAATAAGTGTATAATAAAAGCACAAGGCTGGCTTGCCAGATGTCTTGAACATGAGCTTGACCACTTAAACGGCATAATATTTCTAAAGTATCTATCCAAGTTTAAGCGTGATCTCATAGTAGAAAGAATCAGGAAAAGGACAGTCCATGATTAATTAAATAACAGCGGTAGATGTGTCAGATTCAGGTTTACTCGAGATATTAAAGTTCTTTTATGAAAATGGAGTAAGTTCTATACTAGAAACTGAAAATCAGATGAGTATACCAGATCAGGATTTACACTTAAATGATGATAATAATGATATAGGATACAGTATGGAAATAAATAGTATAAAAGAAGATGTAGAAACTTACTATTTGTTAAAGGCTCAAAGCATTGCCGAGCAGTGTAATACCTTAGAAGAACTAAGAAGTGCCATAGAATATTTTGATGGATGTGATATTAAAAATTTAGCAACCAACACTGTATTTGCTGATGGGAACCCTAATGCAAAAATGATGCTAATAGGTGAAGCCCCAGGAGCAAATGAAGATATACATGGTATACCATTTTGTGGTACTAGTGGCATGCTGCTAAACAAAATGTTAGAAGCAATAGGTTTTAACAGAAGAACTGTTTATATTAGTAATAGCGTGTTTTGGAGGCCTCCTGGAAATCGTAGACCTACTGATTTTGAAATAGCAGTATGTAGGCCTTTTGTAGAAAAACATATTGCTTTAATTATGCCTAAAATGTTAGTATTGGTTGGAAGTACCGCATGTTATTCTGTACTTGATTCTAAAAATCCTATATCTAGACTCAGAGGAAGGTTCCATTCTTACAATAATAGATTTTTACAGCATAGCATTACTACAGGTATTATATTTCACCCTTCATACTTATTACGACAACCTATGCAAAAGCGCATCGCATGGGAAGATCTAAAGCAGATTAGAGATCACTTTAACACTTTATAATTTTTCTACAACTATAGCTTAAATATGCGAAACCTCCATCAAGTCAGCTATCTTCACCTGTAAACTTTTAACACATCACATTCTCGTACCTATACCAGCTGATTATAATAAAACATACATGCAATAAAGAATAGCACAAAAACAAGTTCAGAACATTTTAAATCAATTGTAGGATTATACCTATTAGATACTACTAAAACCATTGGTATACTTTATCATACCTACAAACTTATGATAACCCTATCAATGAAGTATTCACTAGCAGGGTAATGCGCAAAATTACATATAAATAAAACTTATTCATTATACTTAGCACATACATACAAGACTACCTTGAACATTAATTAACACTCATACAACATCACTAGTTTAGTACTCTGTGATACATTCAGGAAAATATATAATAAAGTATAATAAAAACATAGCACTGGTTCATTATATAACATTCATATAAATATCTTAAGACAATACATTAATTGTGTTATCTACAACATGGAAAAACTTAAAGTGCTCTTTATACTTTGTAAAGTTTTGCTGTTTTAAATCAATATCTGTAATCCATACTTGACATTTTACATCTACAATAGTTTCTAACAACTTTTCCTGATAATACACATCTAAATGAGACATTATATCATCCAATAAAACTATAGGATACTCTCCCATGTTTTGTTTAGCCAAAACAGATGATAATATCAACGACAATAATAAAATTTTTTGCTCGCCTGTCGAACAACTACTAGCTATCAGATTTTTCTCTAAATGAAATATCTGTACATTATCATTGTGAACACCAAAATTCACTAGGTTAGTTGATGAATCTTTAAGTCTATTTTTGTGTAAATATTTCTTATAATTTTCAATGGCATCCTTATCATTCAATAAATCAGATACCTGACTTTGAATTTCTATTACTGCTTTAAAAAAAGAATTTGATGAACTATTTTCAGATAAGACATTTCGTAATATCTGCAAAACACTAAAACGTATCTGTGCAATCTTTATCCCATTTTCTGCCATAACGTTTTCGAGACTAGACAACCAAAAATTATCTACTAAATTATTACGTAATAGCCTACTTCGATCTTGCTTTGCTTTATTATACTTGATAATACATGATGCATAATTTGTGTCAAAAATATGCACAATCCTATCAAAAAATTTAAGTCGTTCACTTTGCGATTTTAAAAAAATATGATCCAATTGTGGAATTAACCATATGATACTAATAATTTTATGTAAAGTAATATAGCTATGGTTTTTATTACTAATTAATATAGATCGCTTAGCGTTATTTTTTGCAATAACAATTGGATAAACACTATTTTGACTATGTATCTGATATGAAATGCTCCACGGTGAACTTGATGAGCTGTTTTGCATAGATTCTGTATTCACTCCTCTAATACCTGTACCTTTCGACAACAAAGAAATAGCTTCCAGAATATTAGTTTTTCCTGCTCCATTTTTCCCAAGTAATACAACTGATTTGTTAGAAGTATCTAGCTCAACACTTAAGTAGTTACGGAAATCTAATAAACGTAAGTTTTTGATACAAGACCTATATGCGCATAACATCTAACAACAGCTCTTTTTTATTCAATATTAGATTGTATACTTATATTATTTTGTTCTGCAAGAAGTACCCTTACTTTTAATGTTAACTCAACATTTAATATAGTTCTATGCTAGTGAGCTTAATTACCCTACAATAAACAAAAGAATAAAACATTTTCGAAAGTTACCAGCCTTACATTCTAATAATATTACAACAGTTACTTAAAATAATAAATTAATACAAATAACTATAAACTAACAAATCTACTTTTATATCATCATATAATACAACAGCAAAATGTATACTTGATTTCAAATATAATAAACTTTCTTCAAATACTAAACACTATATAAACATAAAAGTCCACTAATCTTATACATATTAATTATAATCAGACAATAGTGCTTATACTATTTTCCAGTACATAATAATGCAATAGAGAATATTATGAAATTTTTAGCCATTACCACCAGCTTACAATACGTTCTTATACAGTAATGCTCATGCTGTTCATAATACATAACTAACACGTATCCCTTTTTTATATAAGCAATCCGATTAATATCTAACCAATTATAAGTATACAAACAACACCTACATTTTTAAAAAATAACAACTTTTGGCATCCATAGTTGTGAGTAAACCACTCATATACTACATCACATCTAAACATAATTAATATGTAAGGAAACATACTCTGTTACAAAAGAACAGCATCAGCAATTATATACGTAGTATATTCCCAACTTACAAAAATACAATGAGTCATTAACCCTATGAATTTGTAAATAACCTTGGTATAAATATATTGTATAAACTATAGAATCTGTTATTTACAGAAAATAAAACAGACTTAAGCTATTTTTTTTAAGAAGACTGCAATAGTGAGTTCGCAACTAAAAAAATTTTATTAATATTGCATCTTTACAATAAATTCAAGCACCATAACATAATTGCTTTTTGAATATGCAACCTATTTTCTGCCTCATCAAATATATAAGAATTTGGTCCATCTATTATCTCAGAGGTTACCTCTTCTCCTCTATGTGCTGGCAAACAATGCAAAAACATATAATCAGGTCTTGCATCCTTAAGAAGTGCAGCATTAACTTGATAATTAAAAAATTCAGACTTTATGTTATTGTTATCACCCATAGAAAGCCATGCATCTGTTGTAATCACATTTGCATTTTGAATAATGTTATGAGGGTTTCTATCATATACTATATTTGCCCCTTGTTTTTTAGCAGAGTTAAGTAATAACTCAAGCTCTTTTGAATGTTCTAAAGTTGATACATTTAACTTGAAGTTCAACACTGTTGCAGCATGCACCCATGACACTAACATGTTATTAAAATCACCGATCCAACTAACAGTAGCTCCTTCTATTGGTCCCATTTTTTCCTCATAAGTCATAATATCAGCCAATACCTGACAGGGATGACTATATTGAGTTAAACTATTAATCACTGGAACAGTACTATGTGCATCAAATTCAAGTAAAGAATCATGTTCTAGTATTCTAATTACAATTAGGTTGACATACCTAGAAAGCACTTTAGCTGTATCGTAAATGGATTCACCTCTTGTGAGCTGGGAGTTTTTCCAATCCAATATGATAGCGCTTCCACCTAATTGATTTACCCCTACTTCAAATGATACTCTTGTACGAGTAGAAGGCTGCATAAATATTAACGCTACATTTTTATTCCGCATATGCTGATAATACTGACTTGGATCTTTTTTGATTACAGCACCACAGTTTAAAATTAACCTCAATTCTGCATACGTATATAAGTTCAAATCAATAAAAGAATTAACTCTCTTGTATTGCGTATCCATGAGATCCTATTAACCTACCCTAGAACTTTACTCGTATCATTGATGTAAAAAACAAAATCACTACCAAAGCTATTAACATAATTAATAGTATGTAGTTCTTACTCTTTTTATCCTTTGATATGCTCACTGATTAATACTTTATTATGTAAAACAGACAATCATGATTGTTCATTTGAACATAAAATACACCTGATGTCAACAGTAGAAAATCTGCAATTTATATACAGATAAACATACTAACACCTGAAAAGTTACTATGGTATTATCGTCTTACATAAATTAATTGGTTTATCAAAATATTTACAAACCACATACAGATAAAAACTTCTATAAGTTGTTTATTATCACAAGTATTATTATGAAAAATATTCTCTGAGAGAATACCATAAGTCTTTAAAGAATCCATGTTGTTTTGTCTGAGATGTTTCATCTTTGAGCTGTGTATTATATACTATTTCATTGTTAGAATCTGTGCTCTTAAGATTAATTGATTCAATGTTATCTTGTACATTGCTATCTTGCATATCCTGCTTATTCCGCGTATCTTGTATATCCTGTATGTTTTGTAACTTATTAGCTGTAATAGATTTATTAGCTTTAGTTGTACGTTGGGTAGTTGTATTATAGGTATTCCTTTTTCTAGTTACACTTTTTTTAATTTTATCATTTTTTAATATCTCATCACTTGATGAAGCTTTGTTTACATTTTCCATATTGGTATACCTATAAGTGTATCTTTAAAAATATTAATGTTATTTTATTAACGAAAAGATAACTTAAGCGTTCAAAAAAAACCATATTCTTCATACTATTACTATACATTGTTCCTAATACACAATAGTTTAACTTTATTAAAATAGAAATATTCTTATTTAACAATACAAATCTATAAAATTAAGGAACTATCATCTTAGTATCACTAGTATATTTATTTTAAGATACAATGTACCACATTAATTTTTTACTTCTTCTCAATATATCCTGCGATTCAGGGTATGATATATACCAAAAAAATCTATTTAACCAAAATATTCTTTAGATGTATTATGTTGATACATTGCAATTCCATACAATCACCAATTCTATCAACACATTTACTACCTCAAGATCAAAAGAAGTCTATAAATACGCTTCAACTACAAAAATACACTTTATTAATAAGTACAATACACTATAGGTTTATGATAAAACAGAAAAGATTATCATGTTCAGCACCACTATTGATAAACATAATATACTACCCAATTACAGCATAAAACATACAAATTTCTACCAAATCAAAATGTCCTTCATATATTATATATGTTGATATACAGAAATTTCATATGATCATAATTTTATAAACACATTTAGTATCTAAAGATAAACTACATATATTTATTAACTATAAAAATACACATTATTAATAAATGTCATACATTACAAATTTCTGAAAAACAAATAACTTCACATAGTACTTTTGTAGATTACTACTTAACAAAATTGCCTCCATTAAATTCTTATAAGCCACTTCCTAAATATTTTTAGATTATTCGTATAATAAATGCACAAGCGTTATATTACCTACTATAATATTCTACGTAGTGTCATTGGCTAACTAACGATAGCACATCAAAGTAACCATGAAGAAGTTATTTTGTAAATACTTAAAAATCTGCATATATGTAGTACATTAATAATACAAATACATTACAGCGTAACATATTCTTTCAGATTAACCCCATAGAAGTTACTATACACACTTCGTAGTTTTTTACATATACAGTATACTAATGAGAGGTAAAAGTGTACAATTGGCTAGGATAAAAATTCATTTATTGCATTATTAAATCAATGAGTACTTTTACAATTATAGATGCCTATGGTCTACTTTTCCGGGCATATTATGCCCTACCTCATCTTACCACATCTTATGGTACACCCATTGGTGGGGTATATGGTTTTATTAATATGTTATTGAAATATATAGAAACCCATACTACGGATTATCTAGTTGTTGTGTTTGATACGGGTAGCAAAAATTTCCGACATAACATATATTCAGAATACAAAAGCAATCGAATTAAGCTCCCTGATGATTTGATATCTCAGTTTCCACTACTTAGAGAAGCTGTTAATGCACTTAACATAGCATATGAAGAAGTTGTGGGATATGAGGCTGATGACGTAATAGCAACTTTGAGTAAAAATTACAGTAAGTTTGATTATATAAAAGTTACAGTTGTCACATCAGATAAAGATCTATTACAACTTTTAGAACATAATATTCATATTTTCGATCCCGTAAAAAATAAATATATTGTAGAAGAGGACGTACAAGATAAGTTTGGTATATCATCAAGTAAATTGCTAGACTTCCTGTCTCTGACTGGCGATGCATCAGATAATATTCCAGGTGTACCTGGTATAGGTATTAAAACTGCCGCAAAATTGCTTAATCAATTTGGATCATTAGATAATTTACTATCACAATCACACGCTATTGAAAAAAATAAATGTCGCGAATCAATAATCCAATATCATGATCAGGCAATATTATCCCGCCAACTTTTAACATTATGTGACACAGTAAACTTAGATGACAATATAGAAAAATATTTATCTCGTGTTCCTGATACACAAAAGTTAGTAAAATTTCTAGAAAAATATGAACTTCAATCCTTAGTCAATAAAGTTGGTAAGATTTTTAAAATAGACACTTCTATTACACACCAAAAACAAGACAACAATAAAGAGATTATTAAAATTCAAGCAATACCATATTCTATTGAGACACTTGAAATGTTCATTGAAAATGCAAAAGATGAAGGAATAATAGCATTACATATTAACTCAATTGACAATGTAATTGACAGTATATCTTTATCCTACAGAGAAAGCATATTACTCTGTATAAATACAGAACATATAACACACGCTTTACAATTGATTAAACCACTTCTTAGCTTAGATTACATATTGAAAGTAATATACGATGTAAAAACTTTATTAACAATCATTCAAGAAAACACCAATATTACAGCTTTTGATGACATATTAATAATGTCATACAGCCTAGATGCAGGATTGCATGATCATACATTAAAAAATATCATCAGCAGAAATATGCAACACGACATTACTGATGAAAACATCACGGCATCTACCCTATTATCATTACACACAGCACTCAAAAAAAACCTACTTACAAACCAATTATGCACTACTTACTACAGACTAGAAAAACCACTAATCAATGTTTTATATAACATGGAAAAAATAGGAATAATGGTAGACTGTAGTATATTAAACAAATTATCATCCATTTTTTCACACAAGATTAGCACGTTAGAACAAAAAATATATAAATTATCAGGAGAAGAATTCAACATCGCTTCTTCAAAACAACTAGGTACTATATTGTTTGACAAAATGGGCATAAAAAAAGGTAAGAAACTAAGTTCAGGTACTTACAGTACAGATGCAGAAGTATTACATGAACTTGCATTGAACGGAATTGAAATAGCTGATGAAATATTAAAATGGCGTCACTTTACAAAACTGAAAAACACTTACACTGACACTTTAGCAAAACAAATAGATCATAACACTGGAAGAGTACATACATTTTATTCTATGACATCCACTGCAACTGGTAGGTTAAGTTCAAGTAATCCTAACTTACAGAATATTCCTATCAGAAGTGAAGAAGGAAATGCTATAAGAAGCGCATTCATAGCAAAAAAAGGATATAAGTTAATTGCCGCTGATTACTCACAAATAGAATTACGTATAATGGCACACATTGCTAATGTACAAGCATTTAAAAATGCTTTTTCTTTAGATCAAGACATACATTCAATTACAGCACAACAGATATTCAATACACAAGACATAGATAATAAATTACGTAGAAAAGCAAAATCAATAAATTTTGGAATAATTTATGGTATTAGTGCATTTGGATTAGCTAAACAACTCGGTATCACAAGGTTAGAAGCAGGTAAACATATTGATAATTATTTCAAGTCTTATCCAGAGATAAAATCCTATATAGAAGACATAAAAGTCTATGCAAGAACCCATGGATACACAAGGACTATATTTGGTAGAAAGTGTTTTATTAAAGACATTAATAGTAATAACCACACATTAAGAAATTTTTCTGAAAGAGCAGCAGTTAATGCACCACTACAAGGAACATCTGCAGACATAATAAAAATGTCAATGATACATCTATTTGACATATTAAAAAGCGGATCTATGATACTGCAAGTACATGATGAGTTATTATTTGAAGTACCAGAAGATCATGTTGATGATACAATAAAATTAATTAAGGAAGCTATGGAAGGTATTACTAGGTTATCAGTACCATTAAAAGTAGACACATCTATAGGTGATAATTGGGGTAATCTAGTTCCATACAACTAACTAATACATGTTTTGACTTCTTATAAGATGTTATAACTTACTGACATAATTTACCTGTGGTTCATTGTTATTTATTATTATTTACCATATAGCATTGCTGCATAAGCATTTACAGAGTAGTAGATCCCATTTATTAATTCTCAGAATTCAAATATGAAACCACTATTATGTTGCTACATTACCAACTATAATACTTAACATCAGTAAGAAAAATCACAGGGTTTTATATGTATTATCAATTACAGTTAATACATTATTTCACATTCAAACACATTTTATCCCGTAAAAATAATAATACTGATTTCTTGCATATACCTTCATTACAACCAAAATGGATAAACATATAATAAAATACACGGCTATTTATATTATAAAAGTACATTAATATGCCAATTTTATCGCACTATTAAACAGGATGTTATATTTTACTTTACTTAAGTGTTTATAAATAAAAATTAGCTAGAGTTTTATTACAGGGTACACATGTTGTTTGTACATAGTGTATGTTATTTTTATGTAAAATATTCATAGATTTACCTTGCCACAAATATCCCAAATCATTAACTTTCAACATTATATTATAGGTATATACTACTTATACATAATATATATCATATATTAGCAACACATAATTTACTTTCTTATAAATACAAAATGGTATCTATAGTAGCAATTTACATATTAACCAACTATAGCCAACCATCTCAAGCAACATGCTAATAATAAAACCTCTTGCATTGATTTGTAATTGCTTATAGAGTTATAGGTAAAGTGATAAAATAGGTTATTAAGGTATGGCAAACCATCCAAGTGCTAAAAAGATGATAAAAGTAATAAAAAAGCGCACTATGGTCAATCGTATGCGGAAAAGTAGAGCACATAACTACATAAAGAAGTTTATGATTGCTTTAGCAGCGGGAAATAAAGAATTAATGGTTGAAAATTTTAAAAAGGCTGAGTCCAACCTGCACAGGTGTGTTAACAAGAAAATTATACATAGAAACACTGCAGCAAGAAAAATTAGTCGTTTAGCTTTAAAGTTAAAAACCTTTGATCTACAACACCAGGAAAAAGCTCTGTAACCATATATTTACAAAAGACATCTAATATGTTTTTAGTATAGCGTTTGTTAACCAAGTTGTTTTTTAACAAGTATTGTATGTGTTTTTAATCTAGAATAATGTTTACTTATTATAGCAAGTTTATGCCATACAGTAAAAAATAAAACATCCTATAATGATTATATAAGTATACTGTCCTTTGCAATGCCACAATTTACAACATAATCACAGTGAGCTTTAGCTTTTTGTATATAAGAAACACAATGGTAATTAGAAAACTATAGTGATTATATAACTCATGTCATACGTAAGTATTATGATCTATTAATCAAGCAAAATGTTATAAAATAACTTCCCAAATATTTTACAGTTGCATAGTAAACAATACATAACATACTTGCTATTTAAAAAACCTATAATCAACTTAAAGCAACAATGAAAGTATATTTACTTGAATCTATACAGCCAATATATCACAACCTTACAAATATAACTTGAGATATATAATTTATAATTATAGTATCAGATTATTGATGATTACATATCAAGGTAATAACCTTAATATATAAATATTACAACCACATTTACTGTGATGCTTGCAAGAAATACAAAATATATGATACACGTATTCTACTGGCTAAAAACTATAAATTATAATACCTAACAAACTGCTACTAGGAAGTAATTCATGTAACATGTGAGGAACAATAGTATCAAGTTATCAGCATAATATACCATAGATGATAATAAATAATTTTTTAAATAACGGCAAACTATACCTGTGCAATTTATAAGAAATAATATTAAAAACTAATAACTTAGGATATTTATGATAAAATAAATCTATAAATATTTTATATAAAAATAACATGTGTGGCCTGTAATAAAACTCTAGCTAACTTTTATCCATAAACACTTAAGTAAAGTAAGGTATAACATCCTACTTAATAGTGCGATAAAATTAGCATATTAATGTACTTTTATAATACAAATAGCTGTATACCTTTTGTACACCATGCATTATGGTTATCATGAGAACGCATATAACAAACTAAGCACTATCGTTCTTATAAGATAAAATGTGTTATTGAATGTAAACGAATATTCTACAATGTATCATTCACCAGAAGTTTATAATATATATTAAGACTACTATTAAGAGATAGTTTATACAACATGCAACACTAACATCACAAGATAATGTATCAAGATAAATAATTGCTAATGCTTAACTATATTTAATTCTATCTATAAGAAACATAGAATACTCTACAATGTATCATTCACCAGAAGTTTATAATATATATCAAGACTATTATTAAGAGATAGTTTACATAACATACAACACTAACATCACAAGATAATGTATCAAGATAAATAATTGCTAATGCTTAACTATATTTAATTCTATCTATAAGAAACATAGAATACTCTACAATGTATCATTCACCAGAAGTTTATAATATATATCAAGACCACTATTAAGAGATAGTTTATACAACATACAACACTAACATCATCAGATAATGTATCAAAATAAATAATAATTTCTAATGCTTAAAATAACACCACAAATTATATTTATTATATACTCAGAAATACATAATACACTAAGGACATCACTCATTAAAAACCACACAACATACTTACAAAAAATCACACTAGTATGTTAACTCAAAGCATGTATATACAAGAAATTAAATAAACGTAATATTTTAAAATTATTTAGCGCTATCATTCTGTTCTTTAAAGTAAGATATAGTACCCTCAATGCCTTTTTTATCTATCATATTTTTAATCACAGTACGCTGATTTATAGAAAAACTAATCGCATTATTAATTTTTATATCAGACAATAGTACTTTATCACCAAGTACTAGTAGTTTAAATTCCACTATCACAAAATTATGAACATTCGCCATATCAGATAATCTGGTATTTATCAAATAAGTATTTTCTTTTGGATTTTTAATAGACATAATACTCATGTCATATACAGCATACTTATATAACTGCTTAGTATATATTCGCCTAATGTATTTGTTATATTCATCAACAAATCTAGCATGTTCATCATCAGACATAGAGTTCCAATATGCACCCATGACAAACTTTGCAATATCTCTTATATCAAGTACTCTCTCTACTACTGACTGTATATTAGAATAGGCGCTTACTCTATCAGGCGCATCTTCTACAATAATCTCAATTTGGTCTTTTAATCCAATCAAAAAATAACAAGGTTTGATATACTCTCTACACGCTCCTACATCACTATATCCGAAAGCATTATTAAAGATAAATAATGCACCTATTAAAAATAATCTAAAAACAAAATTCATGATATTATCTCAAACTATTATACACAATTACATTATAAAACTATCATCAAACTGATAATTACTAATAACATACAGAAACGTACTTTATATAAACGATCATTATAATTAGGTAGGTTATACACAACATAGAAAAATAAGTTCGTCAATAATACTTATAAAACACATTGTAAAACATATGTATATAACGTAATAATTACAAAATATCCTATATTATGTAATTCATTATTAGTACTGTTATATCAACTAATTGATAAAATATTTACCAATAATTTATTAATATTCTATGATCCTATTAACCACCTCTATAACAAATTCTCCATGATACGCTAAATGATATAATCCCTACTACCTATTACTATGCTGATACTTAACAATATTACACAATCAAACAAAAACCCTTCTTAATTATGAGCTGTTTCGATCATAACACTATCATCAGCACAACTATCATATTCAGCTTCAATTGTAACATGAATAATTCCAAATTTTTGACTTATTAGTTTTTTTATAGATATTAATATTCTATTATACTCAGAAATATCTGTAATAGTAACCTCATTCAATTTAACATGCATAGTCATAATTGGATGATCAGTAGTTAAAGACCAGATATGAATATGATGCACATCTAGAATTTCAGGAATGTTCTGATATATAGTATCTCTAATTTCAGATGGGTTTATATTATCTGGAGTACCTTCAAGTAAAATATGCCCGGAACTCTTAATAATCTTATATGCACTTCCAAGTATTATAATACTAACCAACACTGATAATAACGGATCAACTATCTGCCATGAAGTAAACATAATGATTATTGATGCTACAATTGCTGTAACTGATCCTAGAAGATCACCAATAACATGCAATACTGCACTTCTTATATTTAAATTACTTTCATTTTTTCTATACAAGAGGAAAAAAGATATTACATTTGCTATTAACCCCAAAATAGCAACAGAAATCATAATTTCCCAATGTACTTGTTCTGGAGAAAAAAATCTCTTTACAGATTCTAAAATAATTAGAACAGCTATACCTAACAAAGTCAAACCATTAATAAATGCAGCAACAACCTGAAATCTATGATAACCATAAGAACGGCAAGAGTCCGATTTTTTCATAGCAACTTTATGCGCAAACCAACTTAATAACAAAGAAACAAAATCAGTAAACATATGCCCAGCATCCGAAAGCAATGCTAAAGAATTTGCTGCTATCCCACCAATTACCTCTATTACCATAGTCACAATGATAATAAAAATAGCATATATTAACTTATTTTCATGAGATGAAGGCTTATCTTTATGAATAAGCGACATTATAACAACCAAACTTTATATCTAAAGACAGAGTGGGCAATACTGGACTCGAACCAGTCACCTCTTGCACGTCAAGCAAGCGCTCTAACCAAATGAGCTAATCACCCTCTTCTGGTAAACATAATAAGGAATATCTTATTAAAGTCAATCATGCTCAACAGCTAACCTAATAGAACATAATATAAAAATTAAACTTACAGGTATTAAACTTATAACAAGAATACCCAACAACATTACATTCTCATCATATACATTACTTTTAAAGTGATCAAATAATACATTAAAATATATTAACACTGGTATCATTACAGGCAAGGTCAAAATCTGTGCTATTATTATACTACCACTTTTTCCTAGAGCTAGAGCATGACCTACAGCAGATATAAAACTAATGACTAACAAACTAATTCCTAAAGAAAAACCTAATCCAATAGTAGAATATACATCACTATCTAAAACCACAAAATTTATGAACATAGAAATAAGACTAACAGGTATTCCAACATAGATCCAATGTGACAATATCTTAAAAAACACAACTAATTCTGGTATACAGTTTTGCAAAAATATTTGCTCTAAAGAACCATTATCATAATCATTCCCTAACAAATGACACATAGATACATGTATCGTTGATATACTACAAATCCATAAAATAGTTGGTAAAATTTTAATTATTTCAGTATCTTTTATAGTAAATAATGCAACACTAATTACTAAAATAAAAAGAATTATTGTATTCAACAAATTATCTACTCTACTTAGCAACAATTTCAATTCATTAATTAATACTCTACCATTGCTCATTTTCAGTCCATCAATGATAAAAACAACGCAATTATATCATATATTATACACAAATTGTTAATTAACTATATTTAAATTATTAGTTGGTTGTATCACAATGAGGGAATACATAATGTTGCAAAAAAACTATACTATCAAATCTGACGAACCAAAAAATGATAGTCATTATATGAATCATAAACAACTAGAATATTTTAGGAACAAATTAATCAAATGGCATGAGGCTTTACAAAAAGAATCTGAAGAACAGACTATAGAAGTCTTGCAGCCACAGGCTGACGCTGATCTAACGGATATGGCAATAAAAGAATATAATACCGAACTAATATTGAAAACTAGAAAAAGGAATGAAATGTTAACAATAGAAATAAATAAGGCTCTACAAAGAATAGAGAATGGATCATATGGTTACTGCGAAGAAACAGGAGAAGAAATTGGTATAGCAAGACTTAAAGCAAATCCAATCACACTATACTGTATTGAGGAACAAGAAAGACGAGAAAAACAACAACAACTCTATAATGATGAAGAACTTGAATATAATCATAACTTTTTAAACGACAATTAACAAATCTTTCTATAATCTACCTCATATATACAATAATTAAAAAATAACTTTACACTTTATGTGCTATGTTGCCAAAAATAGCACATAATTGGAAGTTACCAAGTAGTAATCAAAACATAATTACCACGGTTAGCATATAATGCACTATTTTTAACTTGCACTATAAATACACAGTAATATATTAACATAGTCCAAAAGTTTATTTATTTATATTTACTTTACAATAATTAGTATTTATAGTTTAATATATACTACTAACAATTAGTGTAATATATAACAGAGAGTTTGTTTTTTAATATATATTGTGATTGTATATCGCCAGAGCAATGTTTACTTGTTTGGTATATTATATAGTTCTTATTACAGTTAATATGATCAACATAGAACCTATAATTACTATTGATATACCATACTGTAAATTTCACACTACAGCTTTTAACTAATATGAATTTATTATTTCCATAGTCATCTTATAAGAAATATATACATATATTATGTTACTTTGTATCTATATAATATATTAAATATATTTAACAACTTTTTCTAAGACAACAGCCAAAACATTATAAAAGTGATAAGATAATACCAAACAACAAGTTACCGTTTTAAAAAATATTTGTAAAATCACATTCTACAATACAAAATTCTAAGATATTCTACACTTATTTGGTAATAATACGCGGACAGTATTATAATTACTATCAAGATCTTTTTTACTGTAGTATACTTATGTTCTACAAATTACAGATAGTATAATAAATCAATAGTATTATAACATATAGATTTTATTGTATATTCCTATAATTCACAGCATAATAAACAATATAAAAGAAATCAAAATATATTAGATTAACTAAAAGAGAGTGAAAATAATAAACACTCCTAATAGAACTAATTACATGAATGATTCTGCATTAGTGAATATCAACATGAATGTGTTGTCCATCCTGTTGTGTAATAAGGTTATTGGTATGTGGGAATGCTATAATATGAGTATTATACCTAATATAGTAGATTGGTGTTTCAGTGGTGTATGTATAGATGCAACGTATTAAAATTATTAATTTTGAACCCATAATAATATTAATTATATAAACAATACTATGAAGTATTTTAGTAACTATACAATAATTATTCTCTAGCTTTATTCTACAAATCACAATGCCATGTTATTGCAATTCTATAGTCATCAGAAAAAAGTAACATGCTATACAAATATTAGGAAATAACTCAACAATTTCTATATTTTCACATCGTAACACATTGCATATTACCGCAATATTAAAAGGCCTATATAATTATATTACAATGACTACGTATTGCATACAATTACAGCATTAAAAAACATGCATACTAATACAACTAACTACATATTCATGATAAGGTATATTTCAAATACTTAGTTTAAAGTATCTGTATTTTTTATATTACAAGAACTACATACCACATATACACAAACACTAAAAGATATACTATCTATATAATTAACTATACCATTATCAGCAATTATGAAACATAGTAACATTTTTCAAACAATCAATTTTTAATATTACAATGACTACGTATTGCATATAATTATATGCAATAAAAAACATGCATACTAATACAACTAACTACATATTCACTGATAATGGCATATTTCAAATATCTAGTTAAAGTATCTGTATTTTTTATATTACAAGAATCATACACCACCCATATGTAATGTAACGTTCAAAAAAATAGCTCTTTCTCAGATAGATAATTTCTTATAATCTATACTATCAGATCAATAGTATTAACTATATAACGTCGAGTACCTTTATTAGCATTAGGTTTAGTCCATAATTTATAGACATAATTGTACCAAGAAAATTAAAAACTTTTATAGATTTCCAAATATTTAGGTACAATATCCTCAATAGTAGAAAAATTTATTCCCATTTTTTTCAAACTATCAATAGGATATATATCACGTAATTTAGTCATATCTTTCATAAATTTCACTTGATCCCTAGTTAGGACTGGATCTGTATTTCCAATAATAGGTTTCAAAAAGACAGAAATTATTTTAATTTCAAATATAAATGCCAAAATATTAGCTATACAAAAAGAAATATTAAACAGCCTACTCTTTCTCTGTGTAGCAACAAAAACAAAATCCAATAGTTCTTTAAAAGAATAAGTATTAGGACCACAAACGTTATACAACTTATCCTTAATTTCACAATCAACAATATGGAATACCAATCTAGCCACATCATCAACATATACAGGCTGAAAAACAGATTGCCCACCACCTATAACAGGTAGGAAAGGTAAAACTTTTGATAGTCGAGCAAATTTATTAAAAAATTTATCTTCAGGACCAAAAACTAAGCTTGGCCTTATAATGACTACATCAGGAAAGGATTCTTTGACAAGTTTTTCACCCATTAGCTTACTATTAGCATAATCAGACTTATGTACCCCGTCAATTCCCATTGCAGAAAAATGCACCATTAACTGTACATTCAATTTTTTAGCAATTTTTGCAATATTTTCTGCAACCTTAACGTGCACATCATAAAAACTAGATTTTTTTGTACTATATAAATTTCCAATCAAATTAATAACAACATGGCAACCAGATATATGTTCTACTAATTGTTCATTATTATAAATATCACCACTAACAATTTCTACTTGTCCTAAAAGACCACATAATTTCAAGTGTTTGGCTCTTTCTGGATATCGAGTAAAGACTTTAATTATATACTCAGCCTGAGAAAAATACTTTACTAAATATCTACCTATAAAACCATTCCCTCCAAATATGATAATACGCCTCATAGACATTTAGACACCTCAACTTCAAATGTTGTATTACTAATAATCATCATTTCCACAAAATCACATATACAAAAGTTGTTATAAGTTAATTTTTTAATAAATTAACATTTCTTCAACATAACGAGTACACTATAAGAAACATTATATAATCAACTACTAAAATAACCATACAGTATATTCATAAATCCTTATACGCTTATATAAATCAGAAGATATACTATATATTTAAAATTATGATGAACATAAATCAATTACGTTAACAATCTTACATCAGCATATGTATCAACTATAATAAATGCATTATCACTATTATCAAAAGAACAGTACTTAATCTACTATGTTTATACATTCTTACGTACCAATAATCCTACTAAACAACAAAACTGTATAACACACATAAATATAAATTCAAACCTATTAACCTTTATATTATATCTATATACCTGCAATCAAAAACACATATCTACTAATTAGAAATACCTATATTATAAATTATAGCATTCCCACATACCAATAACTTTATCACATAACAGAATGACAACACATTAATATGGATTCAAAACTAATAATTTTAATACGTTATACCCATACATCGACCATTAAAACATTAACCTACTATAATATGTATAATACCCATATTATAACATTCCTATATACCAATAACCTTATTACACAACAGAATGACAACACATTAATATGGATTCAAAACTAATAATTTTAATACGTTATATCCATACATCGACCATTAAAACATCAACCTACTATAATATGTATAATACCCATATTATAACATTCCTATATACTAATAACCTTATTACACAACAGGATGACAACACATTAACATGGATTCAAAACTAATAACTTTAATACGTTATACCCATACATCGACTATTAAAACATCAACCTACTATAATATGGATAATACCCATATTATAACATTCCCATATACCAATAACTCTATCACATAACAGAATGACAACACATCAATATGGATTCAAAATTAATAACTTTAATACATTACATCCATACACCTATCACAAAAACATTAATTTACTCTATATTAGAGATAATACCCACATGTAACATTCTTATACACTAATAACCTTATTACATAGCAGAATAACAACAACACTACTTAATCCAATAGGCTATATACATACATTTATCTT
The DNA here is from genome assembly GCF_009728835.1 of Ehrlichia ruminantium. GTDB lineage: Bacteria > Pseudomonadota > Alphaproteobacteria > Rickettsiales > Anaplasmataceae > Ehrlichia > Ehrlichia ruminantium_B. The sequence goes on along the minus strand of NZ_CP033455.1, from coordinate 52,868 downwards.
AAATACCCACTTATCATTTGTGCTAAATAACACCTGACATTGCAGCCATAATACATAACATACAAAAAAACACTCTATCTTTTATACAAGTCAAGAACTTCCAATTAAAAATGGATTGTAGTAATAAATCCCGTTCCTAATCTTTTAAAATTCACGACTATACAGCAACACATATTATTATATATGCTTATCAAGACATTTATCAATAATTTATCATAGAAGAACCATGACCAAATATGGTAAGCAATTGTGTAAAGTTTTCACTTAACGTGCCTGCATTACAGATTTTATCTGCATGTTTATTCGCAAGTGAAATAAGGTCATGATCCCTATAAATGTCAACAAATCTAAAACTTGATAAACCAGATTGTCTTACTCCTAGTATATCTCCGCTACCACGTAATAACAAATCTTGCTCTGCTATATAAAAACCATCTTGAAATTGACGTAATATACACAACTTTTTATAAGCAACTTTACTTAGAACCTTACTATGCAATAAAATACAAAATGAAGGTTTATTGCTACGACCTACCCTACCGCGCAACTGATGAAGCTGAGATAGCCCAAATTGTTCCGCATTTTCTATTATTATAATAGTAGCATCATGAACATCAATACCTACTTCTATAACAGTCGTTGCTATTAACAATTTTATAACTCCATCATAAAAGGAATTCATAACTTCATCCTTTTCAGTCTTGGATAAACGACTATGTATTAAACCTATTTTTCCAATAAACATATCTTGTAAAAATAAAAACCGTTTCTCAGCTGCTGCAATATTTAACAATTCTGATTCTTCAATATAAGGACAAATCCAATATGCTTTATTACCTTGTTCTATAGCAACTTGTAATTTTGACACTACTTCTGAAAGCTTTTCAATACTTATAATGCTAGTTTGTATAGGTAACCTATTATGTGGTTTATCTTGAAGTTTCAAACAATCCATATCACCATACACTACCTGTTCTAATGTTCTAGGAATAGGTGTTGCAGTCATAAAAAGAACATCAGCAATATTTCCTTTCTGTATTAATTTCATACGCTGTAATACACCAAATCTATGTTGCTCATCAATTATAATTAAATTAAGGTTATAAAAATCAACACTGTCCTGGAATAGGGCATGAGTACCAATTACCACTTGACATTCACCAAGTCGCAATTTCTTCTTTATAGACTGTTTTCCTTTCACTTTACTAGTTAACAGTTCAATATTAATTTGCAGATCAGATAATATACTCCGTATCCAATAATAATGCTGCTCAGCCAATATTTCAGTAGGTACCATAAGAGCTGCCTGTCCACCACTTTCCACAACATTCAAAATAGCAAACAATGCGACTACTGTTTTTCCACTACCAACATCTCCTATTAGCAATTTCACCATTTGTTGTTCTGAAGCTTGACTTGCTGTAATTTTTTCTATTACTTCTTCCTGTCCAACAGTTAATTTAAAAGGTAGCTTATTTAAAACATGACGATAATATATCCGTTCATTAACAATAGAAATACCTTTCCTACATTGAGACTGTCTGAGCATTTTCATAGCAATTTGATGGCTCAACAATTCATCATATACTAATCGGGTTCTACATAATGACAATGCTTCCAGTGTATCTGGATTATGTATTTTTACTAAACTTTCTCTAAAACTATACCACTGATTTTTCAATAATAATTCATCATCTATCCACTCTGGAAAATCAGGTAATAAACTTATACACAACTTCACAAACTTTGAAATCTTACGAGAAGTTAAGCCTTTTATTAACGGATATACAGGCTCTATAGTGCTAATATCTTGAAATTTACTTATATCTTTTATAATGTAATCCGGATGCATAATTTGCAAACATCCACAAAACTTACCTAAGGTTCCACTGATAATATAAGCCGAACCAACATTCAAAATACTTTTCAAATATTTAAGAGAATAATTAAAAAAAATTAATGATACCTCTCCTATATTTGTTTCCAATACCACTTTATATTGAGATTTATTTCTTACACCAAAAAAACCATGACATTTCACAATACCTATGAAAGTTACAATTTTACCTACAGCATTTTCAGACAACTCAGTTCTTCTATCTAAATAACTTTGCGGTACATGCAACAACAAATCTATGATTCTATCACCACCACATAATTTTTTTAGTAAATCACCTACTATACTACCAATTCCTGGCAACATATATATGCTAGAAAAAAGATGCAAATTCTGCATTAAATCTTATACTTGTTGACATCTAAACATTACTATAAACACTAAACTTTAAACATACAAAAACATATACTTAATTTGACTATGAAAATACTACTAATAATCTCAGGAAGCATAGCTGCATATAAAGCTTTAGATTTGATTCGGAAATTACAAGAAAATAAGCATACAATTACTGGAATAATCAGTAAATCAGGAGAAAAATTTGTTACTCCACTATCAGTAGCATCGTTATCTGGAAATTATGCATACACTAATGCAGATTTTTTCAATACACACAATAGTATGCACCATATATCATTAACAAGAAACTCAGACCTAGTACTAGTCGCACCAGCAACATTAGATATAATAGCAAAAACAGCATATGGAATCGCCGATGAATTAGCGACAACTATATTAATTGCTTCTAACATTCCTATAATTATGGTACCTGCCATGAATCCCACAATGTGGAATTCAAAACCAAATCAACGTAACATAAACCTTCTAAAAGAAGATAATGTTGTAATTATTGAACCAAAAGAGGGATTTGCTTTATGTAATGAATATGGTTTAGGAAAAATGGCCGAAATTCAAGATATAGTGTCATTCGTAGAAGGTTTTCAGAAAATCAATACTCAGAAAAAACCCAAGTAATGCGTATACAATTACAAATTCTTATAATGCGGCTGATTAAATTTATCCTCATATTAAATATTACAATAATTTAATTAAAGATACACTCTAGGAAAATAGAAATACAAACATCACTAGTTATTTAACGGTTAACAAGATAATATAACGCTATTAGCCCAAAAATATTACATTACTATATCATGACAATTGTAATATACACAAAAAATTATATCACCACTATTATGACTATAGAAATCAAACAACTACTTCTAGCATGGTTTCCTAGATAATACATATTGCTTCACTGAAACCTTATGCTTCATAATACTTTTATTATACAATATAATCTTGAGGAGATTACCAATAAAACATGAAAAAATAATATTGTATAATTAATTCATACTTCTACTGTATATGTACTGTATTAATAATATTAACACACTCAAAAAACATATTAAGTAATAACTTAAACCTTCATATCATAAATCCTAGGAACACTTTACTTTATAACAATGTGCTTTATCCTATAAGAGTCTATTTATAATTTTAAAACACTTACCTTTTTACATTACATATCACTTTTTAGAACTAATCATGAGATAAACTTATGTTTATATATCCAAACATATTTCCCATTTTTCACTACAGTAGTACTACTGCAATAACATACCTTTTTTATATATGAAATAACAAAAATATCATTTAATTTTCACTTACTTCCTAATAATTACAAGTAACCATATAGTATTTATTCCCTTAACAATCCATATTAGTAAGATTTATAAAAAAATATTATTTCCCAATACAAAATTTTCCAAAAACATTATCTAATATATCCTCATTACTAATCACACCTACTACCTTTTCTAATTCCCGTACAGTCAATCTTAATTCTTCTGAGATCAACTCCATAGGTAATTCAAAGTTAATACTTTTTATAATATTTAAAGCATTTTGAATGTGCATCCTTTGTCTTTCAGAGGTAATAAATGGACTAGTAGTACAGAACATGAAGTCTGTTTCTACCTTTCGTTGTATTGCACTTAAAAGATTTTCAATACCTAAATTGTAACACACTGAAACTGGAATAAAATCTATACTATTAATACGTATTAATTCCTGTGTAGTAATATTATCAGACTTGCTTAAAACACATACTGATTTATCATCTATTAAATCCATAATTTCACTATTTAAAGTATCCTTCTTTTCATAAGGTAACATTATGATTTTAAAATCAGCACTCTCAGCTTTTAACTTCGCACGCTTTATTCCTTCTTGTTCTATAGGATCACTACTATCTCTAATACCAGCTGTATCAATAATAACAATAGGATAACCAGCAATATCAATATGTGCTTCTAAAACATCCCGTGTAGTGCCAGCATATTCGGATACAATTGCAATATCCCTTTTAGCTAAATGATTAAATAACGTAGACTTTCCAGAATTAGGTTCACCTAAAATAGTAACATAAATACCTTGACGTAATCTTTCCCCTTTACGTCCATCATTAAGGTGGTTTTCTAATGATTCTTTGATTTCATTCAATAAATAACTCATGTTCTCTATGGCATAACTTGTCACTTCCTCTGGGAAATCAATATAAGCCTCCATATTAGACAGTATATCAATTAATTGCTGTCTCCAACTTTGATATAACTTCTCCAAAGCTCCAGACATCTGTCTAATAGCTTGTTTAGCCTGCATTTCCGTTTCAGCATGAATAAGATCAACTATAGCTTCAGCTCTAGTTAAATCTACTTTATTATTTAAAAATGCACGCAGTGAAAATTCACCTGGTCCTGCAGGAACAAAGATTTTTCCAAGCTCAGACAAAATCATTCTGATAACAGCAATACTGCCATGAGTATATAATTCAACAACATCTTCTCCAGTAAAACTGTTAGGGGCAGAAAAATAAACTACTATAACTTCATCTATAACTTCATGTACAGCATTATATAACGGAGTAAAAGTTGCAACTCTTGGCTTAATATTGCTATTCACTTTAAAATGCGCAAAAGTTTTTATAGCATCCTGACCAGAAATCCTAATTACAGCAACTCCAGACCTTCCCCAAGGAGTACATAAAGCAAAAATTGTACTCATAATTCATTATTAAAAAACACTTTTACAATTATTTACAAAATTAAATTATACAGTAAAAGTACAGTTATATCATTAAAACAAAAAAACCAATGCAAATTTTTCATTAACTATTATATAACATTACTACTTAAAATACACCAACATAATATCACTAAATATTAGTGTACATCTACAAGAGACAATACTTTAAAAACAAGCCAATATTTAGTACCTACTATGCAGGTGTATCACATTATCAACCCAATAATTTACTTTATAAAGGAAATGACAATTATTGTAATATAAATACAAAGCTCAACTTGGAAAAAGTAACGCTATAAACTAAAAAACACACCTAAAATATTATTAAATACTTGTAGACGTATAATCATCCCTTAAAAGTTCATTCATAGACACCTTATTCCTAGTGTTTTGATCAACTTTCTTTACAATCACAGCACAATAAATTGATACATTACCACTATTATAAGAACCTGGCACAACTACAGAATACGGAGGGATTCTTCCAAAAAATATTTCACCAGATGTTCTATCAATAATCTTAGTAGATGCACCAATATATACACCCATAGAAATTATTGACCCTTCTTCTACTATTACTCCTTCTACAATTTCACTACGAGCACCAATAAAACAATTGTCTTCTATTATTACAGAACGAGCACCTAACGGCTCCAATACTCCTCCTATCCCTGCTCCTCCAGAAATATGACAGTTTTTCCCAACTTGAGCACAACTTCCAACAGAAGCCCAAGTATCTATCATAGTACCTTCACCCACATATGCACCAACATTCACAAAACTGGGCATCAATACTACACTAGGTGCAATATAAGCAGATTTACGAACAATCGCTCCAGGTACAGCTCTAATCTTTGCTTGCTTAAAATTGTCAGCATTCCATTTACCAAACTTTAAAGGTATTTTATCAAACCATGAAAAATTACCAAGCATTGAATTAGGAGAATCTGCATATCCAAATTTCATATCATATACTCGAAAAGATAATAGAATTGCTTTCCTTATCCATTCATGAATTATCCACTGTCCATCTACTTTTTCAGAAACACGAATTTTTCCTTGGTCTAAAAGATCCATTACATCATCAATAACACCTTTAATAGAAACATTAGTAGAAATATTAGCTAGGTCAGACCAAGCATTCTCTATTATCTCTTTAAAATCACAAATATTCACCATATCTTAATGCCTTAATTCTATACAATATCAATCCTGATTATAGATTACCACTGAATAAATAACAAGCTATGCAACACCAACTAGATAAAATTTATTATTGAATAGATCATTTAACATGCAACTACAAAAAGAACAGGCTTATATTTTTAAAAAACATAATAATATATATTACGGTTAACTATTAACCTTCAAATTCTTAAGATACATACATTTATAGACATATCCATAATAATGCACTATATAATATTAAGGTGTATAGTCAACAAGTTTGTGTCTAATGCGGATAGAATGCAAAAATTGCAAAGCAGTTTACAGAATAGATAATAGCAAAATTCCCGTGAATGGAAAGAAAGTTAAGTGTACAAACTGTAATACTACATGGGTACATATACCGACACAAGAAAAAACAACACCTATTTCCGAAGAAAGACAACCAATAATAGAAACTACAAACCCTAATTTACAAAATAGTAAGACTAGGTTTGGTAACAAAAAATCTTCCCTACTAAAAAAAATATTGTCCGTGCTAGTAATGCTTATATTAGCATTTTTCTTATCCGCTACATTTCAAAATAGTATGCCACATAACATTAGAAAAATCTACCGAATCATAGAAATGTATGACACAACACAAATACAATTAATAGATTCTCACATTCATATTATCAAAAATAATGGTGATAATATTGCAATAAAAGTTGAAGGAACTATTAAAAATGAATCTGACCAAGAAAGATTTGTACCAGGAATACATTTTGCACTCTACAACAAAAATAAAAAAATGATTGCATCAGAAAGAATTAATGAATCTAGAGAAATTATTTTAAGTAAAAAGCAATATAAGTTTGAACATATTATATACTATGCACCAAAAGACACAGATAGTATTCAAATCAAAATAGGTAACATTTTCGAAATTGCTTTCCTATGATGCTAGAATTTACTGTTACTGAGATTACAAAAATCTTTCAAAACTTAGTACATGAAACATTTAATCACATAAAAGTTAGAGGTGAAATTAGTAATCTTTCGCAACCAAAATCTGGACATATATATTTCACCCTCAAAGATGATCAAGCAGTACTTAACGCTGTATGCTGGAATAATACTAAAATTGAAATAGATCTTAAAAATGGATTAGAAGTAGTATGTATTGGGTTTTTAACAACCTACCAATCAAAATATCAAATAATAATAGAAAGTATGTTGTTATCTGGCATAGGTAATTTAGATATCATGCTTCAACAAAGAAAAGAAAAACTAGAAAAGGAAGGTTTATTCGATCAATCTCGCAAAAAAACATTACCTTTATTACCAAGAATTATAGGTGTAATTACGTCCACTACCGGCGCTGCTATCAATGACATATTAAACAGGGTAAAAAGTCGTTTTCCAAGCCATATAGTTATTTTTCCAGTACTTGTACAAGGTAATGATGCCATAATACAAATCGTAAACGCAATATCTAAATTAAATAACATAGATATCAACTGCCCAGATGTTATTATTATAGCTAGAGGAGGAGGTAGTGTAGAAGATCTATGGATTTTCAATGATGAACTTATAGTAAGAGCAGTAGCTCAATCTAGAATACCTATAGTGTCTGCAATTGGACATGAAACTGATTTCACATTAATTGATTATGCAGCAGATGTCAGAGCTCCTACACCTACAGCTGCAGTAGAAATTATCTTACCAACAAAAACCCAAATAATAGAACATATAAATAGCAAGTTTAATAAAATAAAAGCAGCATTGCATCATTCGGTAAACACAAAAAGAAATAAATTACTATACTTATGCAATCAACTAGAAATAACAAAACACAAAATAAAAGTACTCAAACTACAAATGTTTAAACACAAAAACAAAGTAGAAATTTTATTAAAAGTAATACTATTAAATAAAAAACAATACCTAAGTGATCTATACTACAAAATAAGTAAACATAATAAAGAAAAGAACTTGGAATTAGGATATGCTTTAATATACGATATAGATAATCAACACATTAGTAGTATAAATAAGCTACAAACAAATGACATAATATCGATTGAACTAAAAGATGGCCTGATAAAAGCTAGAATAGAATAAAAACTGCTACTTATAAGATATTTAGCATCTAATTTTTAGCAATTACTACACAAAAAATTGTTCTCTTTAATATTAACTAGTTCAGTGTAATTTAAGAATACCTAAGAAAATTTCCCATAGTCTTTCCAAATATTATCAGTATACATTAAGCATATTACATATGATACGTAGTTAAGTCCCATACTATTCCAAATATCATTTAATTCATAATACTTATGATAATTTGAAAATTTAATCTTACAAATTACACAAATATCAAAAGAAGAATCAACATAATATACTACTGATAAGACTTTTTGAGTAAGATAGCAATAAACTTAAGCACATACATGTTCAATAGATGGACTCATTACACCATTAATACAGTACGTAACTTTTGTTAAAAAAATTCTTAAGCCAATAAGAATTACACTTATACAACTCTATAAATATAAAGAAACGTATTCTTCACAACATCTACTAATATACAAACTTCAATAATACACAGCTTAGATTAATCACATTTCAACCATAGAATCTTTATATCCCTAATTAACTTCATAAACCCTACAATAAAAGCATTTACATGCTTAAGCTATAATAATTGCATATCAGCATAATAACTTTTTAATCTTAAAAAGAATACAAGTACACATTGCTGATTACATAATATTGCTTTAAATAAAATAACTTGAAGCGCAATAGTCTAATTTTACCATATTTTCATACTGCATAACTTACACACATGCAAAAATTCTAAAAGCAACTTGCATAACTAAAATTAATACTACTTAGCTCATAAGATTAGAACACAATAATACACTACTACGTAAACACCATATATGACCAACCACAATATTTAATACATGTCTTTTTACAATAACCAAACACAACACCTATAACATATACCAATTACTAAGATACACATTATAGGAAATTAAAATATAGCAAAGATATACCAATAAAATACAGACATATTAAACAGGAGTATGATTAAATAGTGAGCTTATAACTTTTATGATCTGTCCATTACCCACCATATATTATTTATTACTAAATTTTGTAAATCTTATAACACTATGCAAGACTTAAAAAATGTAGTAATGCACCTCCTCCTGTAGAAATATAAGTAAAGTCTTCACTGGAAAAACCAAACAATTTGATCGCACATATACTATCGCCTCCACCAACTATACTTTTCAGTTTTCCTGCTTTAGTAAATTCTGCTAATGATTTTGCAATACTAAAAGTTCCTTTGGAGAAAAGTTCTTTTTCAAACATTCCCACAGGACCATTCCAAAGTATTGTTCTACATTTCTCTATCATAGAAGTAATCAAATCAATAGTATGTGGTCCGATATCCAATATAATATCATCAGACTCTAACATATTATTATCTTTCACTAAAACCTGATTATCTGATAAATTTTTAGCTATTAAATAATCCTCTGGAACAATTATCTTACAATCACATTTTTCTGAAAGACTAACAATATCAGGTACAGGATCTTTCTCTAATTTTTCATATAATGAATTTCCTATCTTGAATCCTTGTGACAACAAAAAATTATTAGCAATCGCTCCTCCCAATACTAAGAAATCAACTTTCTGTACTAAATTTTTTAACATATGAATTTTCGTTGATATCTTTGCACCTCCTACTATTACAGCTACTGGCTTCTCACTCTTTGACACTACATAACTCAAATATTTTAGCTCCTCCTGAAAATTAAACCCAATAAAAGATGGCAATAATCTAGCAATTGCATCTATAGAAGCATGTTTACGATGCATACAAGAGAAAGCATCATTTACATATACATCAGCTAACAAGGCAAGTTGTTTTGCAAATTTTAAATCATTTTTCTCTTCCTCTTCATAAAACCTTAAATTTTCTAATAATAATATAGAACCCAAAGGAGCAGACTGCACTGTCTGTTCCACATAACTACCTATAACCCCATCTACAAATAACACATTTGCTGCAAAGATCTTATTCAGATATTCAACTAAAAATTTTAAAGAAAACTCCTTATCATAAGATTGAGGACGACCATAATGTGATATGATCACAACCTTTGCATTATTACTTAACAAGTATTTAATCGTTGTTGTTAACCTTACAATACGGGTATCATCCAAAACTATGCCATTATCTACTGGTACATTGAAATCTACACGTAACAATACAGTTTTACCACAACAACTAAAATCTTGTATTTTCTTCATATTAGCAAAAGCAAAATCATGAGATTTTAACATATTAAGTTACCTTTTGTTTTAATAATTTAATAAACTACTAAAATAGTTAAATATTTTTATTAACTATAGAAAACTTATTAAGTGTTTTTCATTACAAAATCAAATTTATTCTAATAAAAACACAAACTTCTATTCTTAATATCAGCATATATTAATTAAAGTATAAATACTTAAGATATGCTTTTAATATCTTAATATTTATTAACTTTTAAAATAACTTTAAGTCTCACATCAGTATTTTCAATACTAATTCCATTCCATTAATAAACAAATTGAATATATATACCATTATAAAAATACTATGGTTATCTTGCGAAGTCTATTTTTAAATATTGCTATAATAATATTTTATACATGTACTATACAATTGAAACATCAACAAAATATGTAATTTTTACAGCTAAAGAATACTTCTAATTAAAAAGTTGTTTGAAAAATTTGATATAAAACTTTTTATTGATTTTAACACATATATATTTAAGAAGCACAAAAGACAATGTTGTACTATATACTCATAATAACTATATTTATAAAATACAAAATATACACCCAAAACACTCTGCAGTACTACAAGGAATTATTATACAACGTAAGAAACAAAACTCATTTATTTTAAAGTTAATCTACAATAGACTGTTTATAATATTAGAAAGTTCAGAAACTAACACAAATTACATATACCATCATACACAATACACCCTTATCAATAAGAAATATATTTCATATAAATACATACAATTAATATATTATTATCTTACGAGTATTACTAAAGCACTAAATAATTTGTCACCATACAAATACTATATTAAATAGAATTTTCTGAATTAAATTTACCAATTAAATCAATGACAGTCAGTATTCTATTATCTTAGAACATCATATATTAGTAAATAAAAAGTCTACACTGATTAAAAGTTATATAACACTATAACTCGTTTGATATAATCTTAAAAAAATAAAAACAGAAAATACAATTTTGAGTACTCTTCATACTTAAAAACATACTAAAATAGACAATATTAGATTAATACAACTATAACAAAAAATAAATCTTTACATTACTTCAACATACAAACCAATCTATTATACATATTTTTAACTATCAGTATCTATAATATCCACTAGTTGATTTGAGTAGGTAAATAAATGCCAGAAATTCCATTTATAAACAATAAAAATGACACTAAAACCACAAAAATAACATGGGAAATAGTAAAAAACCAAAAATATAAACAAACATACTTATTACAAGTATCATGCTTATATATAATAACAGTATATCCAAAAGACTACGATATATCTTTATCAATAGACAACCCAATAGGAAATATATTATTAAGAATCAATACAACTATGGAATCAGTTCTACTCAATAAATTGCTCAGTATTGAAATCCTGAAAGGTATTTCATCATATAAATTTATTAGTAAGAAAAAAAATAACATAGCAAGATTACAGGATATATCCCAATTCTTTAGTACTAACTTCAATATAAAACTTCCAAAAAGTATAGAAGAAAGTTTTATAGCTGAACATAAAGAAGCAGCTCAATTACTTAAAAGTTCAATAAATATATAAATAACCATAGCATTTATTAACATCAAATCACTAATCTGACTTAAAAGTAATAAGAATAATTCAACCATTACTAGTCTTTATTATTAATCTAGAAAATACCTTTAAATAGGTAAACCATGGAGTTTCTTATAGGAATACGGAACTTTTTACAGAAAACACATTTTATTTAATGTGCCTTAAATAATCAAATAAATATTTGAAAATGCTGTAGAATGTATCACAATAATTATAGGTTATTTTTTATTTTTATGCGTGATAGACTTCATAAAAATGCACGGAACTCTCAATGACTTTGTCATTATTGATTGTAGAGAAAAAATGCATAACAACATTAATTTCAAAGAAATCGCTAACAGGAAAACAGGTATCGGCTGTGATCAAGTCATCTTAATCACACCATCAGAAAAAGCTGATTGTCTGATGCACATATACAACCCCGATGGAAGCAAAGTTGAAATGTGTGGAAACGCTGCAAGATGTGTTGCTTATCTACTAAGTAATGAAAAACACAGTAATAATATTACTATTGAACTATCAGATCGTATATTGTCATGTAGTAGAACATCACATAACAAAATACAAGTGAATATGGGACAACCAAAATTTCATTGGCAAGATATACCAATATCACAAGAATGTGATACTCTATACTTACCAATAAAAACAGAGTTTCTTAGTTACCCTGTAGGAGTAAACATAGGTAATCCTCATGCTGTGTTCTTTGTTGACTCAATAGATGATATTCCACTAACTAAAATAGGACCAGAATTAGAAAATCACCCTATATTTCCTAAAAAAGCAAACATAAGTATAGCACAAATAATTTCTAGTGATGAAATTAAACTTAGAGTATGGGAACGCGGTACCGGAGAAACAGCATCATGTGGTAGTGGCGCATGTGCAACACTAGTTGCAGCAGTAAAACGTAATTACACCAAATCTAATGCTACTATTTATTTACAAGGCGGCAATCTATTAATATTATATAAGAGCGATAATACTATTTTAATGGAAGGAGTAGTATCATATGTATTTAATGGAGTAATATAGTAATATTACTTTAACACTTTTCTAGTTAATGCACTTTTATGCAACGTATAGTTATGTTACAATAATTTATGATAACAGGTGAATCATTATGAAATTGAAAGAAGCAATTATAAATGCAATCTTTATTCTCTGCTGCTTACCTTTGGTAATCTTATATCATAAAATAAAACTGTTTGATCAAGATGGAGAGCTTTTACTAGATGAATCTGAAAAATCCAGCTATTCACGTGCCATAATGATTGGATGTTTAAATATAGTACTATGTTGCACAATGTACATTATGATACTAATGCATTTCAATATTAAACTAATGTTATTTCTACTCTCAAAAGTTACAGGAAAAAATTTTGATATTTTTAACGATATAATATCTAGGCTAATAGATATACGTATGGTACATTACATAGCATTACATACACATCTAAAGTCTTTAAACCGTATTCAATACAAAGATGAGCTAGAGAATGAATCTAAGATGTACAAAGATTTCGCATCTAAAACAAATATAATTATCAAATCAATAGAACATCATAGAAAATTATATGAAAAATTCATTCTACCAATTTAATAACATTTTTATGCTTATATATTACAGCATATTTATGCTATCTTTAATATTAAATACTAAATCAAAATTTGGCGAGTAATGCATGAGAAGCAATTTTTTTATTACAAAAAGTAACATACTGTCCTTAATATCCAGTATAAAAAGAGTCATACCGGAGTTACATTGCATTCCAAATTTAATAAAGAATAAATTTATCTTTATGAAAGAAGAGACGGTTTTACTGCAAAACAAATTAAAAAATTTATTACAAACTAACATTGACCTTGGCCTATATCACTTTTATAAAGGTAACATATCAGACGCAAAACTTAGATTTTCTCTTATTAAACTTTTCAAGCCTAAATTACCATTAGTATACTACAACCTAGGAAGATGCTATTTTGCTTTACAAAAAATAACAAAGGCAAAACAAAATTTTATGCGCGCTATAGAGTTAGATAATAACTATGCAGATGCAGTATATTATCTTAACAAATTAAATAATCCTGAGAGTATAATAAGTATCCCTGAAAATATTATAGCACAATATTTCGATTATACAGGAGAACATTTTGTAGAGTATTGGTTGATAGCTAAGCAATATAAAGCATATGAATATGTAAAATCCTTAATAATAAACTTTTTTGGGGATAAATCTGCACTCTTAAATATTCTAGACCTTGGATGCGGAACAGGTGTATGTGGTCAATTTTTAAAAATGAAAAATATCGGGAACCACATAACAGGTATAGATTTATCAAGCAAGATGATAAACATAGCAAGGGGCTGTTTTGTAAATGGAAAACAAGCCTATAATGAACTAATACACATAAGTATTTATGATTTCCTTAAAAAAAACCAAGGTAAGAAAAAATATGATGTCATTATCCTCACAGAAGTATTACAGTACGTTGGCAGTTTACATTACATATTTAAGTTATTAAAAACAGCACTAGAACCAGATGGTATAATCATTGGACTTGTACGTAAAAAACAAGGGCCAGGTCTTCAATTTGTCAGCGAGGGCGACTTCTTTTGTCATTCAGATGAGTATATAAAATCATCCATTAAAGAATCAGAATTAGAATGTAGCTATTCTAGTCATTGCAAAATATATGGATCACAGGTTGAAGGCATATTATTTGTAGCTCAACTTCAAAAATCAACAACTAACTCTAATTCTAGTACACAAAGTGTGCCACTAAAATAAGAAAGTATAGTGCCATGCATACTTATGTTTTTATCCAACTCACAACATATTAACTAAGTATATTTACTCAATAATAATACACAAACATCATTATTTTCAATTATAAAGCATTAAAATAACCCTACTTTCTACCTACAAAACAAATGTATATTACAAACTACTTTATAAAACTCTACACGTAAGTATACATAATATTATATTCTGATTCTAATATATTTCAATCACTAAATATCTCTAAAAGCGAAACACAAAAGTAACATATCAATTAAAAAATATCTAAGCAAATTTAAAGACTGAATATAAAACACACCTTAAATCTATAGGTAATTAAATATTACCATTAAACACAAATACAAACTAAAAAAGTACCTACATCTGTAACTTAAATTTTAAAAATATTAGACAGTAACAACTAATGAACTTACACTTTACTCACAAAGTTACTTAATATCAAATTACAAAGTAAATATTTTACTATACTAACATAAAACTTTGTACACTAAATATATTATATATCCCATATTGATACATGTAGGAATACTAGTGTTATCACATCATTTTTCAAAACGTTGATTAAAATATCAATTCCCACATTAAAATATCCTTACAAATTAATCATAAAATACAAACACATCTTTAATACATATCACCACTCTAAATCATCATAAAATTTTCATCAAATATAAACAAGCACCTAACTCAGCTTTACAAACACATATTATCCTTGAAATTTGATGTATGTAATTTGTATAATTTTAGTTTGAAAGTTTTTATACGCTTACAAGTTTTACAAAATTAGTTTTTACACAAGTTATGTAATATTTACAATATAATTCAATAATATAGATTCTAAAACTTTGCCGCCAAAATACTATTCTTAGTTAATAATCATGTATAAGTCCTCTTGTTTACATAGGTAACATTAAACAATAAATTTGTATAATTTTTATGACTTAATATTTAAACCTTTATATAATAATATAACATAAACATGCAGTTTTTAATATATTTAACTTATATTATCAATACATTTGTTATTCCCAAGATCTAAAAAATCGCAAATAAGATTTTATAACAAAATATACACCTGTATGCTATGTCGTTATAGTTTTACTTAAAAACTATTTGCATAAATAAATTTATAACAAATAAAATACTCAATACTACATTTTATAAGTTTAAAGTACATATTAATTCCGTTCTTATAAACAAGATTGTTAAATCACACTAACATTTCAATTATGAGCACTAGAACAATACCACATAAAGTATACACAATATAAAAAGTTTAATAATTATACAATTACAAAACTGCATTTTTAAACTTAGATAAAAGTTATTAAATTAACAAGGTGCGTTGACACACAAGACAAATTTATTTAGAATTAAAAACCATAGCACTTGTAGCGCGGTTGTGGTGGAATTGGTAGACACGCAGCGTTGAGGTCGCTGTGGTTTAAAAAAGACCTTGGAAGTTCGAATCTTCTCAACCGCACCATTGTAATATTTGAGCACAATATGGAAAACTTACTAAATAATTTTAATTCCAATAAATACATTATCAAAAAATCTATAGCAGAATTAAGATCTAACATTCCGGTACTATTATACAATAATAAAAATAATCTGCTTGTTTTTCCAAGCGAATTAATTGATAGTCAAGTATTACACAAAATACAAAAATATTGCGAACCTGAAAGTGCTTATATATTAATCACTGGAAATAGACTGAATTTTATTCATCAATCGTCAGGAAATCAGCTTTCTAGGATTACTCTTAAAAAGTCCTACACTATAGATTATATATCTAACCTATTAACAGGAAAAGAATTACACGATAAACACGATCTTATCGATATCAATAGTACCACCATCAGTACAAATTCTTTAGATATAACAGCTATTTCTTTAATTAAGTTGACAAAATTATTACCCTCAGCAGTCATAATTGATATCAAACATCACGATATATTACAATGGTGTAACCAATATAATATCACTCCCATAAAACAAGAAATTATCGATAACTATAATCAAGAATATCAGTTATATGAAGTATGTAGTTCTCCGTTATTTTTAAAAAGTTGTTGTGATGCTAATGTAAACGCAAGCATAAATATTTACAGGTCAGATATAGGAGAACTTGAACATTATGCACTTATTATAGGAGAACCAGATTATAACAATCCACTTGTGAGAATTCATTCTTCATGTTACACAGGCGATTTGCTTAACAGTTTATCCTGTGATTGTCGTTCTCAATTACATACTTCTATAAAATTAATGATAGAAAACAAAGGTGGTATAATTTTATATCTAGCACAAGATGGTCGTGGTATTGGACTAACAAACAAAATAAGAACTTATCAATTACAAATCAAATATAACTTTGACACTGTAGATGCGAATAGGTTTTTTGGATTTGAAGATGATGAAAGAGTATTTATCGCAGCTGCAAAAATATTAAAAAAATTAGGAATCTTAAAACTGCAATTATTAACTAATAACCCTTACAAAAATGAAGAAATGAAGAAATACGGCATAGAAGTTACAAAAATATTACCTATTTTTGTTGACATAAATCAACATAATATTAATTATATCAATACCAAAGCTAAAAGACTGGGCCACGTTAGTTAAGAAAATGTTTTATGCTATTTTTACATATCATTGTTAATCTGATGTAAATAAATAGGGTATATATACGCTTTAGTGACTAACCGTGATAGATTTAGATCTTTTGATCTTTCTACCATAGGGATACAGTTTAAACTATAAGGTTAATGATACGTATGTTTAAATTTGGAAAAAAGAACAAGGTAAGCAAAGATAGTATATCACAAAATGAAAATTTGGATACACATAGCTGGCATGTTAGTCGTTATAGTTCCATTATAGTACAAAGGAATATCTTACTATTCCTTACCATGTTAGCACTATGTACAGTAGGAATTAGCGTTTTTGTTATTTCTAATATAAGCAAAAGTAGAACAATAGAACCATTCGTAGTAGAAATAGAAAAAAAATCCGGTATTACAACACTAGTAAATCCAATCTCAGTAAAACAATATTCAGCAGATGAAGTTCTAAACAATTACTTTATAATAGAATACGTCAGATCAAGAGAACTTTTTGATCCTAACAATTTTCAATACAATTATTATACAAAGGTTAGGTTACTTTCTGACCAAACAACATATGCAGAATTTCGTAGATGGACAAGATTAAGTAATCCAGCAAGTCCTTTAAATTTATACGCAAATGTAACTTCAGGAACCTTAAAAATTAGATCTTTACAACACTTACGCCCAGGAAATGTACAAATAAGATTTTCTTTAGAGTTTAATACTCCAAATGGAATAGTAAAAAAAGATAGGATAGCTACTCTGTCATTTCAATATGCAACTCTAGAAATGAACGAGCAAGAACGCCAAGTTAATCCTCTAGGATTTCAAATAACTTACTATAGGGCAGATGATGAATTTTTATAAAATTTTTACAGTATTATTAGCATTAGTTATAATAAGTAATAATCCATGTGCTGCTAATGAGAATAACAATCCTATAGCAGTAGATAGTAGAATAAAAACTTTTGTATACAGTGACAATGAAGTCTATGATGTAGTATTTAATTACGGCTATCACTCGTATATAGAGTTTTCAAAAGGAGAAACTATCAAAATGTTAGCAATGGGTGATACTGCAAGTTGGAAAGTTAGACCAATAGGGAATAAATTATTTATAATGCCATTAGAAAAAAATGGTAAAACAAATATGTTAATAGAAACTAGCAAAGGAAGAAGTTATGCTTTTGATTTAATATGCCGTAGTGAAAATAACTCCACTAATGACAAAAAGGAAAATGATGCTGGATATTCTGAATTAAGAGATTTAGCTTACATAGTACGTTTCTATTATCCAAAAACCGAAGAAGAATTTGAATTAAATAAAATAAAATTACCAGAAGTTTCTGTACCCAGAGTTAATAATGTAATAATAAAACCCAATTCCACAAAATATAATTATACTATAGACAACGCAACAGGAGATAATAAAATATCACCAGTAGAATTATTTGATGATGGTAAGTTGACATATTTTAAGTTTGCAAATAACAATCAAATTATTCCTCAAATATTTGTATATAATAGTTCTGGTCAAAAGGTACCCTGTAAAATGCTATTATTGCAAAATTATGTAATAATAAAAGGTGTACACAAAAATTTGTATATTCAGTATAAAAATGAATCCATAAACATTACCAACAAACATTTATAATAAAATTCATTATGGTACACTATGTCAGAAGAAAATCACAATAATAACAATACAGAACTTGAAGAAAGTGTCAATATTGTAGGAACACACAAAGGAAAAAAGGCTATTATAGTAGGAGCACTTATAGTTGTATCAGGATTAACCTACTATTTTTTTTTCAACGGCAAAAAAACAGATGATCCAAACAATACATCAAAGTCAACACAAGAAGTAGACATAGAAAAATTATTAAAAGATTCTACACCACCAGCTCAAGAAGTATCTCCAATGACAAATATTCCTCCTCAACTACCAGAGTTACCTCCTTTAGTATCACCATCTTTACCATCAATACCATCTATTGAAAAACCTAAGGTACTAGAAGTACCAAAAATTGTACAAAAAGAAAAAAAGCTACCTACACCTTCACAAAAAATTGAAACAAAACCAGAACCAGAAATAAAAATACCTTTACCGACCCAAAATAATGTAGAAATAGTTACCCCTATAACACCAACAACAGCAGGATATGATAAAGAAAGAAGAGCAACATCAATGCTTACTATGTCTGGAGGACAAAATATAACAGCTGAAAGTAGCAATGAAGAAGATACCGATTCTCAAAATAAAATTGGTAACTTTGTAGATTCAGTAATCTCATTTAAACCAACATCTTCTCCTAATGTAGTAGCAACAAAAATAAACAACTTAGAACTAACAATCTTACAAGGTAAAATAATTGATGTAGTATTAGAAACTGCAATCAATTCTGATTTACAAGGCACATTAAGGGGAATAGTAGCACGTGACGTCTATTCTGAATCTAATAACATAGTTATGATACCAAAAGGATCAAGATTAATAGGTAATTACTCATTCAACTCAAGTCCAGGAAAAACTAGGGTTAACATATCCTGGAATAGAGTAATTTTACCTCATGGAGTTGATATAGCACTCGACTCTAATGGAACAGACGAGTTAGGAAGACAAGGAGCATCAGGTGTTGTTGATACAAAAATTGGTAGTATATTAACTTCCACTATATTACTTGCAGGTGTATCTATAGCAACATCATATGTGACTTCAAAAATCCCTGAACTAAATGATCACCCAATTATAGAATTAAAGTCAAGTGAGGATAAAGGTAAGGATACAGAAGGCGAGGGTAAAGACAAAGATAAAGATAAGGATAAGGATAAAGAAAAAACAAAAACTACATTACCTGTAAAAATCTTATCTAAAGCAGTAGATGATTTCTCACAATCTATTAAGGATATTATACAAAAGTACACAAACAACAATCCTACAATATATGTTGATCAAGGTACTTTATTAAAAGTATTTGTTAACAAAGATATTGTATTTCCAAAGGAAGCAATACGTGAAATAAATGTGATAAACTAATATAATGATGAGAAGGGTTATATGACAACAAGTTATGCAGCTTTAAATACATACCTCGAACCATTACAGGCTCTCTTTCAGGAAGAAGGAGTAAATGAAATATCTATAAACCAAGAATGCGAGGTATGGATAGAAAATAGAGGAAACATACGTTGTGAATCCATACCAGTGCTCAATTTATCACATCTAAAAGCATTAGGAAGATTAATTGCTCAAGCTACAGAACAAAAAATTAGTGAAGAAAATCCCCTATTATCAGCAACTTTACCTAATGGTTATCGTATACAGATAGTTTTTCCTCCGGCATGTGAAGCAAATGCAGTAGCCATGTCAATAAGGAAACCATCAGCTATGCAACTTTCACTAGATGACTATGAAAAAATGGGAGCATTCGATCAAGCTATAACAGAAAACAAACAAAATAATATAGATATTCAACTAAATGAATTATTAAAGCAAAAAAAAATTAAAGAATTTTTAGAGCATGCTATATTGCACAAGAAGAACATAATAATCAGTGGTGGTACATCAACGGGAAAAACAACTTTCACCAATGCAGCATTACGCACTATACCCAAAGATGAAAGGTTAATTACCGTAGAAGACGCAAGAGAAATTGTTTTAAACAATCATCCAAACCGAGTTCACCTTATTACATCTAAAGGAGGACAAGGTAGGGCTAAAGTAAGTATTCAAGATTTAATAGAAGCATGTTTAAGATTACGTCCAGATAGAATAATAGTGGGAGAGTTACGTGGAGCAGAGGCTTTTAGTTTCTTAAGAGCAATCAATACAGGACATCCTGGGTCCATATCTACTTTACATGCTGATACACCAATGATGGCTCTTGAACAATTAAAACTAATGGTGATGCAAGCAGGTCTTGGTATTCCTCCTGATCAAATCATTAATTACATAACTAATATAGTAGATATTGTAATACAATTAAAACGTGGTTCATCAGGTGTACGATACGTATCAGAAATATTGTTCACTAAATCTTTACGGACAGATGATTAAATTAAATATATATATTTTATATAATGTAAGTTATTACTGTTATGGATAGTACAAGCGCAAATCATATTCGCAACATTTTATTTCTATTTCTAGGTGCATTTTTTGGTCTAGAGTTTTGTTTTTATTTATCAGGAGTACTATTTATTTTAATGGTATGGGGACCAGATTACCTAGATTTCAACACGATAAACCCTAGTTTTCACGACTTTCCAGATAGAATTTGGCCTACAATTTTTACATATGTAGAACACTGGTGGCATAATCCTTCATCATATGATGCAATACTGTTATCAAAACTAGGCGTTTCTTTAATAATACCAATAGGTATTCTAAGCACTATACTATGGAATTTAAGAAATATACTATTCGACTGGAGACCATTCAAGAAAAAAGAATCCTTACACGGTGATTCTAGATGGGCAACAGAAAAAGATATACGCAAAATAGGTTTGCGTAGTAGAAAAGGTATACTACTAGGAAAAGATAAAAGAGGATATTTAATTGCTGACGGTTTTCAGCACGCATTATTATTCGCACCAACCGGTTCTGGAAAGGGGGTAGGATTTGTAATACCTAACTTACTGTTTTGGGAAGATTCTGTAGTAGTACATGATATAAAATTAGAAAACTACGAATTAACAAGTGGATGGAGAAAGAAAAGAGGCCAAGAGGTCTTTGTATGGAATCCAGCACAACCAGATGGAATAAGTCATTGTTATAACCCATTAGATTGGATAAGTTCTAAACCTGGACAAATGGTCGATGATGTACAGAAAATTGCTAATCTAATAATGCCAGAACAAGATTTCTGGTATAACGAAGCACGTAGCTTATTTGTAGGAGTAGTACTATACCTACTAGCAGTTCCAGAAAAAGTAAAATCTTTTGGAGAAGTTGTACGCACAATGCGTAGTGA
Source organism: Ehrlichia ruminantium (assembly GCF_009728835.1). Lineage (GTDB taxonomy): Bacteria > Pseudomonadota > Alphaproteobacteria > Rickettsiales > Anaplasmataceae > Ehrlichia > Ehrlichia ruminantium_B. Next base: position 30,388 of record NZ_CP033455.1, on the reverse strand, counting down.
CGATGTTGTATATAATTTAGCAGTAGTATTAGATACAATAGGGAAAAAAATTCACCCAGTTGCATATATGAATATAGCTGCATTTCTACAAAAAGCTGATAAAGAACGTTCAGGTGTAGTATCAACAATGAACTCATCTTTAGAGTTATGGGCAAACCCATTAATAGACACAGCCACAGCATCCAGTGATTTTAATATTCAAGACTTTAAAAGAAAAAAAGTTACAGTATATGTAGGTTTAACACCAGATAACTTAACTCGTCTTAGACCTTTAATGCAGGTTTTCTACCAACAAGCTACAGAATTTCTATGCAGGACTTTACCTTCAGATGATGAACCATACGGTGTACTTTTCTTAATGGATGAGTTTCCAACACTTGGAAAAATGGAACAATTTCAAACTGGTATTGCATACTTCCGTGGATATAGAGTCAGACTATTTTTAATAATTCAAGATACAGAACAGTTAAAAGGTATATATGAAGAAGCAGGAATGAACTCATTCCTATCAAATTCTACTTACCGAATTACTTTTGCAGCAAACAACATTGAAACTGCTAACCTAATATCACAGCTAATAGGAAATAAAACCGTTAATCAAGAATCTTTAAATAGACCAAAATTTTTAGATCTTAATCCAGCATCTCGTTCATTACACATATCAGAAACACAACGAGCTCTACTACTACCACAAGAAGTAATAATGCTACCTAGAGATGAACAAATACTTTTAATAGAATCAACTTATCCTATAAAATCAAAAAAGATAAAATATTTCGAAGACAAAAACTTTACAAAAAAATTATTAAAAAGTACTTTTGTTCCTACTCAAGAACCTTACGATCCTAATAATGTTAAACCAACATATAAAGAAAACGAAAATACCATACCAAGCCTTGAAAGTAGTATTCCTGACAATACAAATGATAGTCAAGAAAACGCAATGTATGAAAGCGTAGAAGAATCTGATAATTATGATGATGACGATTTTGATTTTGACGATTTAGACGAATACACAGATGAAGATTATAATCACGACTTTGATGACGATGACCATGAAAGTCAAGATGACATGTATGACCATCAGTTAGATGAATATGAAGACGATGAAATAGAAGATGAAGAGAAGATTGAAGAAGATATAGATGACAGTGACCAATACCAAAATGCACATTATTATGAGTATGAAAATAATAATGAAAACGGTACAGACCAGAATGAAGATCAATATGAAAATGAAGACAACAATAACACTGATATGCACATAGACGAAGAGACAGATACAGAAGATGCAGATTATTATGATGACGCTACAGCTGACGATGCTTTAGATCAAAACGAATACCATAATCAAGACTACGAAGAAGAAAAGCACAACAATAACAATAAGCAGGAAAGTGATTATCATCACGAAAATAATGACATTCAAGATGATAAAGAACAAGATGACAATCCACCTAAAAAGAGAAAATATTCTCGTAAGAAGAATCCAAGCTAAATAAGTACTAGCAGCTTATCTACAAGAAGAATATTGTTAAAACTTTTTTACCTTATAGTTTTAATCACTAGTAAACATATTCTATAATAAACTTTTATAGGTGATGTATACAGTATACAAGTAAAACACCCTAGATAAAACTCAATTAATCTGTAATGCAAATCCAAAGACATAAATAACAGTCAAGCTCGTATACACAAATTATCAGAAAAACTACATAATCAAATCTCTCATATAATACAAATTTATTAATAACATAATTATTATACTATCTACAAAAAAAGAAATTGTAAGTATACTCATTTGATAAACATACCATACACTTTTCTTACAAAAAACTATGGGCTATACCGTAAAAAATTAAATTCAATACACATAATTTACTCTACTTCTGTAGAACCTATGCAGCTACAAATATCATTATTGAACCATACCAAAAACCAAAGACGTATAAAACTATATTAAATATACATGACAAATTCTAAAAACTTGTTCAACTTTTTAACATACATATTTTGAGTTATATACGTAACAAATAACTTTTCTATAACTACAAAATAACAAAAATTACACACTATATGTTCTACACATACCTTAAACAAAAGTAAGTAATACCTTATAGAAAAGTATTACCTACTAATGCATTATATCGTCAATATAACTCTTCTTCTTAATATTTAAGCAAATGTGACATTATCAGAATGATAATGACAATTGTCATTGTGATGCATATCAGCATGTTCACCATGACGTAAACAGTTGTCAGCTACACCGGAGGTTTTTAGGTTACAACACTTCATAATACCATTATTATTATTAACAGAATTAATACCAAGCAATGTCATTTCTCGCTGAAACTCACACACAGTTTTGCCATCTACTACATTACATAAGTAATACTGCATAATAAGAGGTTTTTGTTCAATAAGACTAATCTGTATTTCTTTAGTTTCTACTACTGGAGCTTGAGGTACCGCTTCTTCAGCTTCTTCATTATTTGATGCAGACTCATGTTCCACTGGAGCTTCTTCAGGTGCCGCCTCTTCAGATCCTTCATCACCTGATGCAGACTCATGTTCCACTGGAGTTTCTTCAGGTGCTGCTTCTTCAGATCCTTCATCACTTGATGCAGACTCATGTTCCACTAGAGCTTCTTCAGGTGCCGCCTCTTCAGATCCTTCATCACTTGATGCAGACTCATGTTCCACTGGAGTTTCTTCAGGTGCCGCCTCTTCAGATCCTTCATCATCTGATGCAGATTCATGTTCCACTGGGGTTTCTTCAGGTGCCGCCTCTTCAGATCCTTCATTACCTAATACAGACTCATGGTGTACTGGAATTTGTGGTATTTCCTCTTTCAACTCTTGAGATAAAGAATGTTGTTCTTCTAATATCGAATTCGTCTTACTACCTTTACCTGACAATCGATTATACACTCCCCTTAATACCTGACTAAGAGCATTATCAAATACACCAAATAAATCATTAACACTTAATTTGTTTGAACTTAAACTATTATAATCATCAATATCCATACAATCTTCCTTAAAATATTAAAAACACTTGATACCCTACTTAAATCAGCTTTATATACGAACAATCAAATCTTATATAATTATGTTAGAATATAAAAACAGATTTAATTTGCTATTCTATATCACAACCAACAATTTATGATCAATAAAAAATATTAATTGAACTTATAAAGGAAAAACATTACAATAAAAACAATTACGGTACTATTAATAAACCTGTTATGACACATTTTATAACGGATAGGTGCATAAAATGTAAGTATACTGACTGCGTTGAAGTCTGTCCTGTAGACTGTTTTTATGAAGGGCCTAATATGTTGGTCATAGATCCAGATCAGTGTATAGATTGTGGTGTATGTATACCTGAATGTCCAATAGATGCAATCATAGCAGATGATTCTATAAAAGATGTTTTAGAATCTGAGGATAGTGCATTAAATGATGAGCAAAAAAGTTTTAAGAAGTTTTATGAAATAAATAGGGAGTTTTCTAAAAAGTGGAAAAATATAACTTCCCGCAAGTCAGCCCTTTCAGAAGCAGAATCTTATAAGTATAAGAAAAATAAGTCAATTTATTTTGAAGAAAATTTGAATACATAATGAGCTGCCTGCTATACAAGCATCATGCTATATTGCTTCTTAGAATTTAATAAGCAACTACAGCTTTAGAGTGTATTATCAAATAATAAATACAAAGAAAAGATATACATACTAGTAATTAATAATACCTTGTATTTCTAAACTACACTAGTATTTTTTATACTAATAATGATAATATCAATACTACGTCATCCTTAACATAGCATCCAAAGATTCTTTAGCCATAACACTAATTTTAGTATCTAAAGTAACTTCAGGATAACCATTTGTTAAACACAAATACAATTTTTCTAAAGTATTTAGTCTCATATGTGGACATTTATTACATGAACTACATACTTCATAAGAAGTACCAACTGTATAAAAAGTACTTCCAGAAGACATTTTCTTCATTTGATGAATAATCCCCTCTTCAGTCAACACAATAAATTCTGAATTAGGTCTTTCAGAAGAAAATTTTAACAATTGAGTCGTAGATCCAATAAAATGAGCATGTCTCAGTAAATGTTCTGGACACTCAGGATGCGCTAAAACATATGCTTTATTATGTCTAGTCATCATATTTATCAACTCTTTCTCGGAAAAACTTTCATGTACAATACAGGTACCAGGCCATAAAATAAATTTTCTATTAGTTCTCTTTTCTAAAAAACTTCCCAAAAATTTATCTGGAGCAAATAGAATTTTTTTATCTTCCGGTATCTGCCTTATAATCTTCTCAGCACTTGAAGAAGTACAAATTATATCAGAATATGCTTTTACTTCAGCAGAGGAATTTATATATGTAATTGAAACACAGTCCTTATGCAATTCACGAAATTTCTTAAAACTCTTAGCATCACAAGAATCAGCTAAAGAACACCCAGCATTTAAATCTGGTAATAGGACTTTTTTTCCAGGATTAATAATTTTAGCAACCTCAGCCATAAAATACACACCACAAAATACAATAATATCTGCTGTTGTACTTTCAGCTTTTCTAGACAATTCCAAAGAATCACCAATAAAATCAGCTATATCTTGTATTTCCGGGTCCTGATAATAATGAGCAAGAATCACTGCATTACTGTGTTCAGCTAAACTACGTATTTCACTCGATAGTTGTGCAACATTAAATTCTTTCATTACATTATCACTATAAAAAATCTATTTTTTAATAACTAAATACATAATATTCCACGAGTTAAAAACATAATCACCTAATGAATACATCTCACTATATATTCTTCCTAAGTCAAATATATTATACGATATATTATTATTATCCTTCTTCGCATATACTCCTGTAAGTTTCATATTTAACAAAAAAGCACGAAAAGACTTATGATATTGCTTATAACTTAAACAAAATAAATATTGTATTTTCAGGCCAAGTAAACTAACAACACCTACCACTTCATCTATTGAATAAAACTTGTTAAAAATTCCTCCAACTTTTTTAATTATAGTACTCAATTCTACTAAAGTACCATTGATTGGCATTGCTATGTATAACGTACTACCTGATTTCATAACTCTTATTAATTCTAGTAAAGATAAATTAATATCACAAGACCATTGTAAAACCATAGAAGCAATAATAATATCAAAATAATTTGCACAGAATGGCATCATATCAAAATTACAATTTACTGATAACTTATTATTTTTCTTATTAGCTAAAACACACATTTCATATGACAGATCTATCTGCACAAAATCATGCTCTGCTATATTTAATAGCTTACCAATATTACCAGTACCACACCCTATATCTAATATTCTATTCTTACCACCTTCTAGTTTTATAAGGCTACACATTTTATTTAAAACTATATTTTGTATCCAAGAAAACTCGTCATATGAATTTGCAGCACTATCAAATGCTTTTTGTACTTTTCTAGTAGTATAATCCATAACATATTGGTTGTTTAAGATGAAAAACTTTTAACTTCGAACAAAATCTAAATAATAAGATACCTAGAAAATAGCTTCCGTACTTATAAAAGTAAAATGTATTATAAAATAAAGACTTATCACACCAATGAATAACATTAAGCTATAAGATCTGTATTAATAAATACAATATACATCATGAATGATTTCATAAATTTTATACTATTAGTATATGCTGAAATGAAAACAACTCAATAAAAAATTATACATCACGAGTTAAACATGAACTTCTTTTCAAAAAAACAATCTATTTTGGACAATTCCTATACTTTTTCAATTCCCATACAACTAACTGCTGAAGCAATATGGAAAAATAGGGATTATACAAGCTTTGCAGAAAATGGCTACATAAAAAACGTCATTGCATTCAGATCAATTCATATGATTGCTTCCGCAGCAGCATCTGTTCCTATAATTTTAAACAAGAATATAAAAAGTGATACATTTCAAATAAAAAATCACCCGCTACTAAAATTAATATCACAACCTAATAATACCACCTCAAAAGCAGAATTTATCGAAGGCATTCTTACCTATAAACTCATTAGCGGTAACGCTTACATTCTGATGATAGAAAATAATAACATGATTCCTCAAGAATTATATCTATTACGACCAGATAGAGTAGAAATTATTCCAGGAAGAGACAATAGACCATATTCTTATCGCTACACAATAAATGATTACATGATCAACTATAAAATCAACAAATTAACAAATTACTCGCAAATTTTACATATAAAAAACTTTCATCCACTAAATGATTGGTATGGATTATCTCCTATAGAAGCAGCTTCATATAGTATAGATCAACATAATCAAGCTGGATCATGGAATCAAGCAATGTTACAAAATGGAGCAAGACCAAGTGGCGCTCTAATTGTAAATGCAAAAAATACTAATAATGGCAGTTTAACACAAGAACAATATAATCGTTTAAAATCTCAAGTAGATGAGTTCTATTCAGGACCAAGAAATGCAGGTAGACCTATATTACTAGAAGGAGGACTAGACTGGAAAGAGATGAGTCTATCTCCTCGAGACATGGATTTCATAGAATCAAAACACAGTTCAGCACGTGATATTGCATTAGCATTTGGAGTTCCACCACAACTATTAGGCATACCAGGAGATAACACATACAGTAACCTGATAGAAGCAAGATTATCACTATGGGAACAAACAATACTACCACATTTAGACAACATTATTTCACACTTTAATAATTGGTTAACCCCTAAATTCGGAAATAATATATTCTTATCATACGACAAAGATTCCATTTCTGTACTTACAGAAAAAAGAAAACAACTATGGCAATATGTAGAAAACGCAAATTTTATGACCATAAACGAAAAAAGAGCAGCTTTTGGATTACCACCATTAGATAATGGAAATATCTTATGAATAATAGCAAACACAATATATCTAAATTATTCAAAAATAAAAAATCACACTTAATTATAGACAATATAAAAATAATCCATATTAAACTTGTCATTTAACTAAGTTAAGTTAAGAAATCAATCCTCACATAAAATCAAGGAGATCATAACATAACATTTAGTATAAACGACAGAAACATCGAATCTGTTCTTAACCATATTAAAAAATCAATGCTTATATAAAACTAAAATAAGATACTACTCATAAACAAAACAGTACAACACTTTTACACAACAACATGAACAATAAGCTTACAATTTAATTTAATTGCAAGTTTTCAACCAAAACCTCAATTAATAAATTAAACATACTAAATACATGATATTCATCATTAATAACACAAATGTATTCCGCCTTGAACTCCTTACTGGAATACTAACAAACTGAGGAATCAATATCCTTATAAAATCAAATAATATATTACCTATAACACAAACTTAATATCCTAAATTTTTTAACTAATACAAACTTTTTTATGCAACAAAAAACATGTAACCTATTTTTATCTGACAAAAACATAAAGAATTGTGGAACCTTTTCAGGATATGCAAGCATATTCAATATCGTTGACAAACAAAAAGATATAATACTACCAGGAGCATTTAGTTCCACTATAAAAGATTTTCATAAAGTAAAACTGTTATGGCAACATAATTGTACAGAACCTATAGGAAATATTGTAAATATGACCGAAGACCACATAGGACTTCATATAACAGCAAACCTATTATTAGATCTACAAAAAGGAAAAGAAGCTTATTTAATGCTTAAAAACGGCATTATTAATGCATTATCTATAGGATACCAAGCTATAGACTATAATACAGATTTCAAAACAGGAATAAGAACACTAAAAAAAATATCACTATGGGAAATCAGTTTAGTAACATTTCCTGCAAATACACAATCACAAGTTACCTATGTTAAAAATTTTCAAAAAAACTCAATAACTTTGCACTTTATGAGAGCTAAATTTGCATTAGACAATTTAAAATCAATAATCAGATTTTAAATCACTCTTCTTTACATGACTTAGATCAATGACAATTTTATATATACATCTATCATCTGCCTCTTTAATAGAGAATATCGCACCACTTTTATGTTCAAAAATCTCATTTATTATAGGAACCCTACCAATCATAGATAAAATCAAACCACCTATTGTAACATAATCATCTTCCTTACAATCCCTGAAATCAATATTAAAAGTTTCTTCTAAGGTTTTCACTAAAACCCTAGCATTTACTTCAATTTTATTATCAGAAATATTCACAATACTAGGAACAGCAGGAGCATCATGTTCATCGTCTATATTACCCACTATTTCTTCAATCAAATCAGCCATAGTCACTAAGCCTTCTGTACCACCATATTCATCAATAACAACTGCTACATGTGTATGTGAAGATTGCATTTTTATAAACAAATTTACTGCTTTCATTGATGGAGGAATGCATATTATTGGTCTAATTATATTCTTCACATTAAAAGTTTTATCGAAATTAGAAATTATATCCTTGATATGAATAAACCCTATTATGTTATCTAAATTATTTTCATATGCTGGAATTCTTGTATATTGCCCCTTGATCAATTTATCAGTTAAGTTCTTACTATCAGACACATCTGCAATATCTACAGCATAAATTTCAGTTCTAGGAATCATTATATCCCGTACCAAACAATCATTAAACTTCACAAGGTTATGAAACATACGAGAATTATTGAAACACTGATTATCATCAAGTAGGTTATTCTCGACCTCTTTTTTTAACTTAGGCATTTTTTTTAATATCAATGAGACTAACCTAACACATAGCGATTCAAAGAAAGAAAAACTATCCTCACTATTATCAGAAAGTTTATCACCCATATACTATTTGTAATTTTCTACCACTGCTTAAGTATACTATCCAAAACTTTATTTTCTACATAAAGTTTATGTTAACAAGTATGTTAATAACTACAGACAAAATATGTAAGTAAAAGTTATTCACATATCATTATATAGTTATCCACAAAGTTACAAAGATAAAAAAAGACCGCTGTAATCAACGTATAATACACTCACTAACATCATACTTATCAACATAATTAACACATCACTTATACACACATATTACAGCAGAAAATCAATATAATACATACTTTATTAACAGAGTTATTCACAAAATAACACATGCAAAATTTTTATCCATGCACTTGCAAAAACAAGTTTTATCAACATAATTCACAGGGATCAACTATAGAAACTATCTATAAGGATACTAATATAATATAAATTCTACAAGAGGAGCACGATGTTAAAAACAATAAAAAGCAAGTCAAGGCAAAAAAGCATACCAATATGGTTCATGAGGCAAGCCGGAAGGTATTTACCAGAGTACCAAGAGATTACAAAAAATGCTCCCAGCTTTCTAGAAATGTGCTATACCCCAGAACTAGTAAGGGAGATTACGCTGCAACCGATAAAACGTTTCAACCTAGACGCTGCCATAATTTTTTCAGACATTCTTGTAATTCCAGATGCTCTAGGCTGTAAAGTAACTTTCACGAAAGATAAAGGACCAGAAATATGCGAAATAGCAAGCTACAAAGAAATAAACACCCCAGAAAAGGAAGTACTATTACACCTCGACAATGTATTTAAAAGCATTAAAGAAGTAAGAAAAATACTACCTGCAAACAAAGCACTAATAGGATTTGCTGGAGGACCATGGACTATAGCTACATACATGATAGGAAGAGATAAGAATTTCTCAAAAATAAGGGAAATGAGTTACACAAGAGATGGAAATCTAGAGAAAATCATAGAAAAAGTTACAGAAGTAACAATTGCTTACCTAATGAAACAGATAGAAAGTGGTGTAGATATAATACAAATTTTTGATAGTAATGCAGGCATCGTATCGTCCGAAGAGTTTGAAAGATGGATCATAAGTCCTACAAAAAAAATAATATCAAGTATACGAAAAACATATCCCGACTTTCCATTTATAGGATTTCCAAAAGGAGCAGGAGTACTATACAAACAGTTCACGGAGCAAACAAACGTATCGGTTACAAGCATAGACTTTAATACTCCTATGTCCTGGGCAAGGGAAAACATACCTTCGATAATACAAGGAAATCTAGACCCATATTTAGTTGCATATGATAAAAATGGTACTGTTTCCCAAGCAAAAAAGATAGTTAATATAATGAAAGACAAACCGTTTATATTTAACTTAGGACATGGAATAATTCCAAATACTCCTATAGAAAATATTGAAGCATTAATAGAGGCTGTTAAGTCCAACATTTAATATATTATTAATATTTTAATAATAAAATATAAACTTGACAACGTACTACCTTAACTATAAAAACTTTATAACACCAATTTTCTAGGGATATGGAATGAAAGGAAAGCTACATGATTATCATTTAGTGAATCCTAGTCCATGGCCCTTGCTTTTTTCAATAACAGTTCTAATAACAGCCTTAGGTGCAGTTGGGACGATTAGAAACTTCTATATGGGTCAGCCACTTTTACTAGTTGGGCTAACTTCTGTCAGTTTCACCCTTTATAAATGGTGGAAAGATGTCGTAACAGAAGCAATTAAAGATAACTGTCATACAGACATTGTAAAAAAAGGCTTAAGACTAGCAATGGCTGGATTTATACTTGCAGAGTCTATGTTCTTTTTTGGGTTCTTTTGGTCTTTCTTTAAGGCATGGCTTTTCCCTGTACATACATTTGATAATCTCATCCCAGGTAATCCTATTACATGGCCTCCACACGATATTGCAAGACTAGATCCATGGTCTATACCTTTTCTAAACACAATAATACTTTTACTATCAGGTTCTACGCTAACATGGTCTCACTATTCACTGGTCAACAATGATAATAGTTCAGCATTAAGGCTGTTAGGAGCAACTATAATTCTTGGTACTATATTCTCAATATTTCAGGCTATAGAATACTTACATACAGGCTTTGCTTTCCATGAGACAGGAGAGAAAGCTATATACGCTTCAAATTTTTACATGATAACAGGTTTTCATGGACTTCATGTAATAGTTGGTACATTGTTCTTAATTGTATGTTGGTTTAGAATAAAGAAGGGTCAGTTATCTCCAGAACACCACATAGGTTTTGAATGTGCTGCATGGTATTGGCATTTTGTCGATGTGATATGGCTTCTGTTATTTGTTTTTCTATACTGGATAAGTTCATAGTAAACAGCCAAGAGTACTATCGTTTGCTTGTATAATTAAATTATCCTTTGTTATTCTAATAAAGCAATAGTAAAATGCTATAGCAGTAGTATTACACTTGTTAGATACAACAGTTTTAAGTTTGTCTATAATTATACTGTTACAATGTGGTATTTATATAATAATAAAACAACTGCAAAACCAATATAAAACGTATTAATAGACAGCAAGTTTTGTAGCTTGCATAGATTAATACCTAAGCTATTTTTACTAGAAAATTACACTACTGTTATAAATATCGTGCTGTGTAAGTCATAAATGTATATTATAAGAGAGGTCGTAACTAGTACTTAGAGAACACTATGAATATAATAGGTATTGATCCAAGCTTAAATTGTACAGGATGGGCTGTACTATCTGTATGCAATGACGATTTAAATAAAATTCATGTAGTGAATAATGGTGCTATATCGACAAATAGTAAAGAAACCATTGGTCAAAGGTTATATAAGATACATAATGAGTTCCTAAATATAATTGACTCCTATAAAGTAAATATTGCTTCTATAGAAGAGGTCTTTATAAATAAAAATCCAAAATCTTCAATATCATTATGTTATGCTAGGGGAACAATATTATTGACGTTAAGTATTACTAATATACCATTATTTGAATATTCAGCAAATCGTGTAAAAAAATCCATTACAGGAAATGGACATGCTAAAAAAGAACAAGTATGTTTTATGGTTGAAAACATATTAGGCATAAAATGTTGTGATATTTATGATATATCTGATGCTATGGCAGTAGCTATATGTCACATTTACTCTATGAAGATCATTACAGAAAAATCATGATTTTAAACTTATTTTATTTTCGTTTCCATTTATTATCCGTATAATGTTATCAATATGCTGTGTAATCACTAGTAACACTGTAACTGCAAAAACAATACATTCTGTATTTGTATAACATATACAAACAAATAATAATGTAATTAGAGTTGATGCAATTGATGATAAAGATGAATATCTATATACTATAAAAAAAGCAATCCAGAAAATTATGAAACACATGGCAATTTTATAATCAATAAATACAAACGATCCCAACAATGGTGCTACGCCTTTCCCACCTTTAAAAAGTAGCCATACAGGAAATATATGACCTACAATTGCAAATAAAGCGGCTAAAAAGAATAACACATGATCAAAGCTATACCTATGTGCTATAGCAATACATGTAAAACTTTTTGATGCGTCCAATAATAGTGTTACTACTGCTAATCTTTTACTTTTTCTAAAAACATTTGTAGCTCCTATGTTCCCAGAACCTGTTTTTCTAATGTCACCTATACCTACAATATAGGACAATACTAAACCAAATGGTATTGAACCTATTAAATAAAATGATATAAACATTATGATATTGAAGTTCATATTATTTTGTATAAATAAATTTGTGCTTAAATGATAAATGATATAAGATTTTTATATTACTTCAACATCCGTTATAATATTTATAGCGTACAGGAAAGTATCAACTATGAACAGCTTATTTTCAGAAATTATATACAATGCATTAAAAGAAGATCTAGGTGATATTGGAGATATAACAACTGACAATACTTTAACAAATGAAGAAGTTAACTTCACTATTAACGCTAGAGAAGATCTAGTAGTATGTGGTATTCCTGTATTAGAGGAAATATTTAGCATAAATAAAGACTTTATTCGCTATAAAATACATAGGAAGGATGGAGAACTTATAGGAAAGAATAGCACGTTAGTTAGTGGTGAAGGATTAGCAAAATGTTTATTGCCAATTGAAAGAGTGATATTAAATCTTATTCAACATGCTTCTGGTATAGCATCTATTACGAGACAGTTTGTTGATGAAATAACTGGTACAAAAGCAAAAATTCGTAGCACTAGGAAAACTACTCCAGGATTGAGGGTTTTGGATAAATATTCAGTACATATAGGAGGAGGAGAAAACTATAGAAATAGTTTATATGATGGCATTCTTATAAAAGATAATCATATAGCAAGCTGTGGTAGTATAACTTTGGCTGTACAGCGAATTAGAAAAAAGTTAAATAGTGAGTATATTGCTGTTGAATGTGATAATATTACTCAAGTTATAGAATCATTATCCAATAACGTAAACATGATTCTGTTAGATAACATGAGTATAAAGGAAATAGAACAAGCAGTATCAATTGTAAATGGAAAATCAATATTAGAAGCTTCTGGTTGTGTAAATATAGGTAATGTAAGAAATATTGCAATGACAGGAGTAGATTACATTTCTATTGGATGTATAACTCATTCATTTAAAAATAAGGATATAGGTCTTGATATTTTGCATAAAATTTAATCTACTTAATTTACTGCTATGCCATTTGTATTACAAAGGCTTCTAGCTTGATCTAATATCATTCCAAAAGCTTTTTACTTTTTGAAAAAATCCAGTAGATTGAGGACTACACTCAACATTATTAGGTTCTTCGTCAAATTTTTTAAGAAGCTCTTTTTGCTGTTTTGTTAGATTTACTGGAGTTTCTACTGTTATTTGAATATACATATCCCCCCTTTTTGAAGAATTAATAATTGGCATCCCTTTTTCTTTTAATCTCAATTTATCTCCATTTTGTGATCCTTCAGGAACTTTAACCTTTGTCCATGTCCCATCTATGGATGGCATTTCTATATGTCCGCCTAACGTAGCAAGAGTCATTTTTATTGGAACATTGCAATAAAGATCAGCTGCATTACGTGTAAAAAACTTGTGTTTTTTTATGTTAGGATATACATATAAGTCACCGCTTTGTGCTCCTCTATACCCTGCTTCTCCTTTACCATTTAATCTAATTTTGTTACCGCTTTCTATTCCTTTTGGAATTGTTACTAGTAAGTTGACCTCATCTCGTACACGACCACTTCCAGAACACTTCTTACATTTATTTTTTATTATTTCTCCTTCTCCATTACATACATGACAAGTTCTTTCTATTGTAAAAAAACCTTGTTGTGTTCTAATATTACCAGCACCGTGGCATGTACTACATTGTACAGACTTAACAGATCCTTCGCTTCCTGATCCACTACAGCTAGAACATTTAACATGTGTTACGTAGTTTATAGGAACTTTAGTACCGTTAAAGGAATCCTCTAATGTTATTTCTATATCAAGTCTTAAATCTGATCCTACAGTACCGCCATCTTGCCTTCTAGATGATCCTCTTCCACTTCTGAATCCTCCTCCGAAAAGATCATTAAATATGTCAGAGAAGTCTGTAGAAAATCCACTATTAAAGTCAAACCCTCCTCTTCCAGATGCGTCACTAAATGCACTATGCCCATACCTATCATAAGCTGCTCTCTTATCTTTATCTATTAGTACATCATAAGCTTCTGATAATTCTTTAAACTTTTCCTCTGCTGCTTTATCACCTGGATTTTTATCAGGGTGATATTTCAATGCCATTTTTCTATAGGCTTTTTTTATTTCTTCGGGTGTTGCATTTTTACTTAGGCCTAATAAGTCGTAGTAGTCGCTTTTGCTCATATCAATTCATTATTAATGAGTATAGGTAAGATATTTATATACGATTTCATAAAAATTCAAGACTTACTTATGTGTATTTTTAACCTTATCAAAACTTGCTACTAAATTGAAAACACAAAATGCAGTTTTAATAAGAGAAAACCTATTTTTATATAATGCTTCTTTTGTGTTATCATTTACTTTTATATTATCCATAAAATTGTTAACACGACAACTCAAACTATATAAGCTATCTAGTGATTCATAAAACTTCTTATCTTTTAGTAGTCTTTTTATATTATTTTTTTGATAAATAGCTTCTTTATATAAATTTATTTCTTCGCTTGTTAAAAATAATCTTTTGTTACACTTATACTTTACAATACTACTAATACTGCTTCCCTTAACGATTATATTATGTAGTCTTTTGTAGGCTTTGGCAATTTCTTTTCCATTTTCAGTGTCTATGTAACTATTGAGAGCTATGACTTCTTTCTTTATTAATAAAAGATTGTTAAGTTTCCTATTATCAAGCACTGCTTTAATTATATCTTCTCTTATATCACAATCTTTAAGTATTGTTATAAATCTATTTAAACAAAATTCCAATACGTAAGAAACAATGTTCTTTTTTTTATTTGTTCTTGATATTACATCTTTTATCTTTTTTATAGCTTTTTTTTCTATTAGTTTGTTAGAGTATAAAGATACAGATTTTTCTATCAAAAGTTTTATTGGTATATTTATATTGTTTTCTAAAATTACTCTTATTATTGATATTGCCATCCTTCTCATAGAAAATGGGTCTCGAGAACCAGTAACTTGTTCTCCTGCAACTACCATTCCAACCAGATTATCTATTTTGTCTGATATAGATAGAGTTATTGCAATTGGAGAAGAAGGAGATTCTTTATTTTGGTTAGTAGGTTCATAATAACTTACTATAGACTCTGATATTTCAGGTAATTCGCCGAAATGAGAAGCGTAATATCCACCCATAATTCCTTGTAATTCAGGAAATTCTTTTACAGCTAATGTTGCTAAATCAAATTTTGATAACTTTGCTGCTCTTTCAACTTTTATCAATGAAGAATGTGGTATCCATATTGAAATGTATTTTGATAAAGCAATAATGCGATTTACTTTTTCGAATACAGATCCCAGTTTTGCATGAAATACTATGTTTTTTAGTTTTTCAACATAATACTCTATGTTATATTCCATGTCTTTTTTTATTAAGAAACTCGCATCTACTAATCTAGCATTAAGAACATTAGTGTGACCTTGTACTACATTGTCATTTGATATGGTAGATATTGTAATGAAGTTTGTTATTTTATTATCTGTAAAAACTGCTAAATATTTTTGGTAATTATGCATTACACTTAACACAAGTTCTTTTGGTAATTCAGAGAATTTCTCATCAACATTTCCCATTATAACTAATGGATACTCTAAAATTCCGTTAAGCTTATTAATTAACTTTATATTTTCTTCACACACTAGATTAGTATTTTCAGTTAAGTTACGTATTTGATTAAATATAAAATTTAATCTTTCTTCTTGGCATAAAATTACATTAGCATTTCTTAACTGTGATATATATGAATCGAAATTTTTAACTTCGAAAAATTCTTCATGTGTATACTTGTTTCCTCGTGATTTATTATTTGCTGTTATATTAGCAAATTTTATTGGTAACACTTTCCCTTCTAGTATGCATAGTAGGTTTATTATAGGACGTATCCAATATGTTTTTCCTGCTCCCCATCTCATTTTCTTATCCCAAGGGAAATTATGTAGCATATTTTCTATTATTGATATGAAAATAGCTTCTGTTGATGTTTCATTATTGTTGCTAATATCAGCGTAATAGAAATCATCATTACCAACTTTGCAAATTATGAGGTCATCAATGTTTTTACCTACTTTCCTTAAAAAACCATCTATTGCAACTTTATTCGATGATACTTTTGGTCCTTTTATTTTTAGTGTATTGTTTAAAGAATTGTTTACTATATCGCTTATACATATTGATATTCTGTTTGGAGTAGCAAAGACCCTTACTGAGCTAAAGCTAATATTGTTCTTATTTAGTTCTTTTTTTATGTAATCATCTACATATAAATAAGCACTACTTTGCACCTCGGATGGTACTTCTTCCGATAAACATTCAAATAACAGTTCTATAGGCATGTTGTTCCACGTATTTAATGACACTGAGTATATAAGCTACAACATAGATTTGCAAGCTTACGTACACGTAATATATATGCTGCACGCTCATTAACTCCAATCACACCGCGGGATTCAAGTAAGTTGAGAATATGACTTGCTTTTGTACAAAAATCATATGCTGCTAATGGAAATTTCTTTTCTATTAAGGAGATACATATTTGTTCAGTTTCGTTAAACTGTTTAAATAGAGTATCTACATCATAGTAATCCAATGATAACTTTGAAAACTCATACTCACGTTGTTTAAATATATCACCGTATGTTGTTCCAGAATCATCCCATGTTATTTTGTATACATTGTCAATATTTTGAACAATCATTGCTATTCTTTCTAAACCATAAGCAATTTCTCCAGGTACTAAAGAACATTCAATACCTCCTACTTGTTGCATATAGGTAAATTGAGTTATTTCCATACCATTACATGTGACTTCCCATCCTAGTCCCCAAGCACCAATACTTGGGTTTTCCCAATCATCTTCTATAAACTTAATATCGTGAGTCTCTATGGATATGCCTATTTTTTCTAGACTTTTTAAATAATCAGATTGTAGATCTGTATTGGAAGGCTTTATTAGCACTTGATACTGATGATGTTGATATAGACGGTTGGGATTATCACCATACCTTCCATCACATGGTCTGATTACAGGTTGAATATATGCTAATTTTGATGGTTTTTTTGAAATAGCTGTCATTGAAGTTGCTGGATGCAGAGTTGCTGCTCCTAGTTCAGAAGTATATGGATGAAATATTGTACACCCATAATCTTCCCAATAATTTTGTAAGTTTTTTATTATACTTTGAAAATTCACAAATAATCATATAGCAAGTTATAATTGGGTACTATTATAGAGGAATAAATTAAAGTTATACAAGGTTTATTTTTTTCTACATTATTAATTGTTTTATTATATTTTATAAAAATTTTGGTTAATTATATTAGAAAGTATATGTTGTATATTGATATAAATGTTTTGAAAATTTCTTGCATTTTTACTCTATCAGTATAATCTTTATTAATCATAGAGTAAGGTTTAATAATTACTATAGTAGTATTCTTGATAATAGAATAAATGGGATGTAGCCAAGTGGTAAGGCAGCGGTTTTTGATACCGTCATCCGAAGGTTCGAATCCTTCCATCCCAGCCATATGTATATATTTAGTATAGTAGCCTTATGTTTTTCTACAGATTCATGTTATTTTCCTTTATATTGAGAAATATAAAAAACGTTTTTCTTAAGTTGGTTTATTTTACAGTATTTTTTTACTGTGTCTCTTTTGTATTTATTGCTATGAAAGATGGAATTTCTGTAGCTTTTGCGTATAAAAACCCTAAAAATATTGCTAATTATGCATATACGTACTTGAAGTGGTGCTATTATAATCATAATTCATTGACGTATTCAACATTTTTTAAAATGGGTGTATCTCTAATTCTTCCTTTCTGGTTATACATAAAAATTTCTAAGATGAATTGGAGAAAATCTTTTAATTCTCTGTACAGGTATATATGTTTTCTGTGTAATAAAAGTAAAAAAATGGATTCAGGTAAAGAGCTTGTTAATGATAATTCTGTTAAGGATAGCAAAAATGTAAGTAAAAATTATCGCAATGAGATGTATAATATAAAAAAGAAAGCAATGATGAGTATTGAAGAGTCTATAGACAGGATGATATATGAGACTTTGTGCTTAAAAAATAAGAAAATTAATGAAGAATCTGATAAAAAACATAATAACTTGGTTGATGGTAAATAATTTTTCTTATTTACCATTGATTTGTTTCTATTTAATTCTATATGAGATAATTCGTATTAAAATATAGTAATAGTTTAATACAAATAGAAAATTTTGTATTTTATTTATGTTCTGTAATCATGTTTTTTATAACTTATGAACTAATTAATAAATTACTATGTGTTATCATATTTGATATTATGTACTAAAAGCATTAAAAAGTGTTTTATGTATGTTAGTGTGTATACTTTTTATTATAATAATATATTTAATGTGACGTATTATGCATATTAAATACAAATTTTCTATTTTAATTGTATGTTTAAAGTATGATTTACATTGTTAAATTTGATAGTGATTTTATCTTTTATAAAAAAAACATGTATGTAATATAATTATGCACTTATGTGATATCAATCCTCTACTTCAGAAAAATATTTCTATGTTATTTGTAATCTTAAGTTTAACTATGAATACATGATAATGTATTTCTATAATATAATATGTAAGATATTGTAAGTAATATGTAAAAAAAATGTTGTTAGATTGACAAAAATATTTATTAATTAAATTTTCCTATTCCCATAGCATGTTTTATCATCATATTTTTGATAGTTTTTGAATTTTGAACTAACGATAAGCCAGCAAATCTTATAGATTTTGCTATGCAATATTTTGTTGAAAATATACTATTGATACATGTTGTAAATGATGCCATCAAGAAGTTATCAAAATATCTATCATAAGAAAAGTTTTTTAAAACATAACTACTACCTATATCTATACCGTATTGTTTTGCTGATTTTATGTTACTTACTAGTTTGTCTATGTCTCTTATACCTAGGTTTAGTCCTTGACCTGCTACGGGATGTATAGAGTGAGCTGCATCACCTATTAATACAACTCTATTTTTATATAAATGTTTAGTGAAAATCAAATGCAATGGAAAACATAGTATGTTACTGTCTAGTTTTATATTATCTAAGTAGGGTTTACATTTTTTTTCTAATTCTAACGTAAGATCATTCTTATTTAGTTCCATAAGCATATTACTTATGTATGTTTTGTTAGTCCAAACTATAGAAGATTTATGTTGACCATACATAGGAAGTACTGCAAATGGTCCTGTAGGAAAAAAATGTTCTACAGCTATGTTATTGTGATTATTTGTGTGTGTTACGTTACAGACAATACAGCTTTGAGAGTAATCATATTTGATATATGGTATGTTAAGTATGTTTTTTAAATTTGAGTGTTTACCTTCAGCGCATACTAAAAGTGGAGTTGATAACTTTGTGTTATCTGTTAGTTCTAAGTTTACTAAATCACAATTTATGTCTACTGATTTATATGTACATTGAGAATATAAATCTACTTTTTTTAGGTATTTCTTAAAAGCTTTACATAGAAACTCACTTTCTATTGTATATCCCATTGGATTATCAGATACACATTTATGATCAAAATGGGCAAATGTTGTACTGTCACCATCTTTAATTAGAATATCTAGTATAGGACAAAATTTTTTTACATTACTCCATATATTGAATTTGTCTAGTATTTCTTGGGATTTTTTTGATAAAGCAAATACCCTGTCCTTTGGTATTGATGATAAAATTTCATTTTTGTCTATTAATGCTACTGAAAGAGAAAGTTCACTTAGTGCTATTGATGTAATTATTCCATTAATTCCTGCACCTAAAATAACTACGTCATAATATTTTCTACTATTCATATAAGTACTATAGTGTATAAAAATGTTAAAAGAGTAGGTACTTATTTTAAGTTATGGTGTGTCCGAAGGGATTCGAACCCCTGACCAACAACTTAGAAGGCTGATGCTCTATCCAGCTGAGCTACGGACACAATATAGCTGATGTAATGGTACTTTAATTAACATATTTGTCAAGCTTGTAGGTTGATTCTGTTGCTGCTGGTTGTAGTCATTTTAGCGATTATTATATGTTTATTGTAAGCTAATATGATAAGACATTTATGTTAATAATTGACTTGAAGTACTGTTAGGTAATTTATTATAATATTGTTTATTAATTTCATATTTGGTACTATAAAAGTCTTTAGATTTATGTTTTTAACATGTTTTATTATAAGAATTGCCCGCCTAGTTATATTATAACTAGTGAGTCTGTTTCCAGTGGGCACCCTGATAAAGTTGCAGATCAGATATCCGATGCAATACTTGATTATTATATATCGTTAAATCCATTTGTACATACTGCTATTGAAACTTTAGTTACAAAGAATAAGGTTTTTATTGCTGGTGAAATTTGTGGAGTTAATATTGATAATTCTGTTATAGAATCTATAACTAGAGGTGTAATAAAAGAGATAGGTTATGAACAAGATGGTTTTCATTGGGAAAATGTTGATATTGAAATCTTAATACATGAACAATCTCCAGACATAGTTGTTGGAGTTAACTCTGGTAAAAATCAAGGTGCTGGTGATCAAGGTATTGTTTATGGATATGCTATAGATGAAACAGAAGCCTTTATGCCTGCTTCAATTTTTTATTCTCATATGATTTTAAAAAATATTATGAAAGCGGTAAAAGATTGTGAAATACCAAGACTTGGACCAGATGCGAAAACGCAAATTACATTAATGTATGAAGATAATATACCCGTTGGGGTATCTAATATTGTACTTTCTATACAGCATCCTGAATATATTAGTCAAAGCCAAGTTAGAGATATTGTATACCCTTATGTTAATAAGTCATTACCTAAAGGATGGATGTGTTTTGATAGTAATTTTTTAGTTAATACAACAGGTAGATTTGTGGTAGGTGGTCCAGTAGGAGATTGTGGATTAACAGGTCGTAAAATCATGATAGATACTTATGGTGGACATGTACCTCATGGTGGTGGGGCATTTTCTGGAAAGGATCCAAGTAAAGTAGATAGATCTGCTGCTTATATGGCTCGTTATTTGGCTAAGAATATAGTTTCTGCTAAGTTGGCTACTCAATGTTTAGTACAAATATCATATGCTATTGGAATTTCATCTCCTACTTCTTTTTATGTTAATACTTTTGGTACAGGTATAATCGGTGATAATGAAATCAAAGATTTTATAATAGATAATGTGGATTTGTCTCCTTATGGGATATGTAATCGTTTGTCGTTACTTAATCCTATTTATAAATTAACATCTTGTTATGGACATTTTGGTAGGGTTCCTGATGCAAATGGGAATTTTTCATGGGAAAAAGAAGATTTCGCTTTACAAATAGGCCGTAAATTTAGTCTTAATAATAATATATGTCATGCTTATATATAATAAGTAAGTATGTTTTTAGTATTTTATATAGAGTTATCAGTACTATATTGATAAATTATACTGTTTTAGTTTGAAGTTAATATTCTTGTATAATATATATACATATTTCTATTTTACGCTGACACTGGATGCATATAAAATTATATAAATTAATATTCAAGACTTTGTTAGTGACAATTATAAATATTATTATGAGGTGACACTATAAGTGTGTATATGCACCTAATAATTTTTTATGGTGTTATAATATGTGTTACTAATGGGTCTATAAAAATATGTATGTTTGTTATTGACTTTATCATTTTAAATATAATATCAAAATTTATATTTTTTGTATTTGTTATTGTTTTGTTTTAAGTTGTATTGTTAGTGATGCATTATGTATTTCTTGTGTGTTGAACTAATTTGTTATGTATTTAATAGAGGAATTTGTAGAAAAGTGACACAAGTAGAATTGCTAGTTACGACTGATAAGTGTTTCAATAGTCTCATACAGGATTGATTTATAATGTAGTAAAGTCAAATTATGTAGGGAAATAAAGACTTATAATTTAAGTGAAGAATGTTTGTTAATGAATGATTTAGAAAGTAAAATCAATTATTTTGCTTGAGAAATTTTCATTTTAAGTATTGGATATCAATATATTGTAAAATAAATAGTAGAATTATTTATAAGTTGTTGAAAGTAAAAAAGCTTTTATTAAGTAGAATATAAGTAACAGTTGTATTATTACTAAGCTTAATTGTTTTTAATGACAGGCATACGATTAGCAACAAATTAGTTTATTTTAAGTTATCTTGTTGTGAGTAAAATTGATTGCACTGTTATTTACACAATACTGTTAACGACTTTAAAAGTATAATAGTCTATGTCTTTAAGTAATTTTTTATAATAGGTTGTAATTGCAGTGCATTTATAATGTGTTTTCCTTAGTTATAATAACACTATAACTGTGTGTTTTATACATTAATTGTGACATTTTGTATAGTACTTGTAATAGTTTTATATTTGTTTTTTTTAATAATTTGGATGTACTGCCATTTTATATTAATTTAGTAGAACATGGTTGAATATTAACTAATGTGTTTTATGTTATGTTTCATGTGAAACATTTGTTTATTAATAAAGTTATAGCATTGGAATTAAAACAATCTTTTGGTAAAAAGTTAAGTTATGAAGATAATGTATGAGAAGTAAAAAAACTAAATATATATTTAGTTTTTTTGTTATGCTAATGTTATATTTATGAAAAATTAATTGTCCTATTAAAGATAATTTAATTTGTTTCTACATGCTTATATCATGTAATATAATTGCTGATACTGTTTAAAGATTAATACTATCAAAACATGTATAATGTGTTTTTTGATTTGCCAATACTTTTATACTAGCTTACTTACATTTATTTCAATAATGAACATATATGCTGAATTAAATATGGTGTTTAACCAATAATTCAGCTATTTGTACAGCATTTAATGCTGCGCCCTTTCTTAAGTTATCACTTACTAACCACATATTTAATCCATATTTAATTGTACTATCTTTTCTTAATCTTGAAACATACACTTCATCCTCATGTACACAGTCTAGTGGTGTTGCATAGCCTCCATCTTCTCTTCTATCTAATAATATTACTCCTGGTGCATTTTCTAATGCTTCATAAGCTTCTTCTTCAGAAATTTCAGATAAAAATTCAATATTTAATGATTCAGAATGAGATACAAAAACTGGTACCCTAACACAAGTTGCAGTTACTTCTATATTTTCATCTAATATCTTTTTTGTTTCTACAGACATTTTCCATTCTTCTTTTGTTGAACCGTCTTCCATAAAGATGTCTATATGTGGAATACAATTGAAAGCGATTCTCTTTGTGAATTTTTGAGGACTAATATTTTGATTCATGAATGTACCTTTTGTTTGTAGAAAAAGCTCATCCATAGCAGATTTACCTGCACCAGAAACTGACTGATATGTTGATACAACAACTCTCTTTATTTTTGATATGTCGTGTAGAGGTTTTAAAACTAGAAGCATCTGAATAGTTGAACAATTTGGATTGGCAATGATATTGTGTTTATTGTAATTTGCAATATCTTCTGGGTTAATTTCTGGTATTACTAGTGGAATGTCTTTTTCCATACGAAAGAAGGAAGTATTATCTATAACTATACATCCTTTATTTGCAGCTAATTTTGCATATTGTTGTGATATTGAAGATCCAGCTGAAAAAATTGCTATATCTGTTCCACTAAAGTCGTAAGTTTCTAGATTTTTTGCTTCTAGTACATCATCTCCATAACTTAACTTTTTACCAACAGATTGTTTTGATGCTAATGCTATGACCTCACTGGTTGAGAATGACTTGCTGTTTGATAAAATACTTAAAATAACTCTGCCTACATTTCCTGTAGCACCTACTACTGCTATCTTATAACTCATAACTTTTTATATACCAAAAGATAGTAGAGAGCTTACAAAATTTTTGTTATGTTCAGATGACTTTTTTAATGCGTCATTGAATGCTGCTTTTATTAAATCTTCTATGAATATAGATTTTTCCTGCAACAAAGATGGATCTAATTTTATTTCTAAAACCTGATAGTTTACCATGTTAGATATGCTAATTTTTACTAGCACTTTTCCACCAAGCGATGAACCTTCAAAAATTTGAGTTTTATTATGTTCTTGGAAGTCAGAAAACTTCTTTCTTATAAACTCTTGTAAGTTGGATAATTGATCACTAGAATACATATTGTTCTCCTTTATTGTTCTTTCTTTATATTTTCTATATTTATGACTTTTGCTCCATCAAATTCTTGTAATATATCAGAAATAGTTGAATCAAGTCGTGAATTATAACATGTGTTATTGTTTTTTTTAATAGATATGTTCCATTTTTTACTAGTTAAATTATTTAAAAAATGTAATAGCTCTTGTTGTAAATTGTTAGGAAGCATTGTAGTTAGTATTATGTTTGATGTTCCGTCGCTGCAGTATGTTATCTCTAAATTAGACTGGGATAGTTGATTATATAAATCTTGCATATTATTATTTTTTAACAACGCAAGTAGCATTTTGCAATTAATGTCTAACCCATTTTCATTAGCTTTTATATTACTTTGAAGCTTTTCTATTATTTGTTTTGGTGATGGTAAATCTGATAAGTAACATAACCTAATAATTAACATATTTGCAGCTTGTTTTATACATACTGATGACTTAACTTCCTGTATTCCTTTTAAAAGGATTTGCCATAATCTTGATAAAAATATAGGAGATTGAATCTTGCTATTTTGTATCTGTGTTATAATATCAATATCAGGTGAAGAGTTATTGTCTTTTGTAATAGAAAAATAACATATTTCGTAAATCATTTGTAGAATATTATCCAGTACAATAACGGGAGAATGAGAACTACAAACTTCTTCAAATTTATTTAAAGCTTCTGCTGTGTTACCATTTACTATAAATTCTATTACTTTTAATAATGTATGTCTACTTACATAACCTAACATTTTTTTTGTGTTTTCTTCTGATAGAGTTTTATTACTATATATTGCAGATTGTTCTAATAGAGATAATGCATTACGCATAGAACCATCAGAGTTATAAGCTATTAATTTTATGCTTTCTTCATCAAACGAAATATTTTCTTCTTTTGCTATTGCTTTTAAATGATTTACTATGTTATCTGTAGTTATTCTTTGTAGATCAAATCTTTGGCATCTTGAAATTATAGTTACAGGTATCTTTTTTACTTCTGTAGTTGCTAAGATAAACTTTACATAAGGTGCTGGTTCTTCTAATACTTTGAGTAAAGCATTAAATGCACTGTTAGATAGCATATGTACTTCATCTATTATATATACTTTAAATTTTGAAGTAATAGGCACATAATGAGAATTTTCTAGTATGACTTTCACATCTTCTATGCTGGTATTACTTGCTGCATCTATTTCTATTACATCTGGGTGATTAAAATTTTTTATAGAAACGCAGTTCTTACATGTGTTGCATGGGGTGGATGTTGGTCCAGAAATGCAATTTAAACACATTGATATTATTCTTGCTGCAGTAGTTTTACCTATTCCACTACTTCCAGTTAAAAGAATAGATTGTGGTATTTTATCTAAATGAAATGCATTATGTAATACACGGACTAAAACATCTTGTCCTATAAGATCTTTAAAGTTGTTAGGCCTATACTTTAGTGCAAAGCTCATGTTGTAATGATAAAACAAAAAATGGGTAACACAACCCAAAGAAACAATGCTACGGCTGCTTTATTTCTAACCTGACCGGCTTCACAAGTACCTTGCTCATGTTACCCAGACTATTATAGTTTAGTTGAAATAAATATCAAATAAAAATTAATAGGTAATCTTTTTTGTTTTCTATTAAGAAAAAACTATGTGAATTACGAGTTTATTGTAATTATGTAGCACTAACATTGTGCAATTATATTTAAAAAAACTTAAGTAATGGACATATAAATATAATTAATGTTATAAAATTACATAATGCAATTAATTGTATAGTAGCATTATATAGATAGCTAAAAAATTTTCTTAACTTTTTGGAATTTGTATACTTTAATTATGTGTTTTTTTTATTATTACCTAAACTTTTAAGGTATACTAGTCTCTCCATAGCAGCTTTTAATGATGAGCTTATTATATTGGGTAAATGTGAATTTAGGATCTCTAATGCTGCCTGTGTAATTCCTCCACGGCTTGTTACTGATGATATAAGATTGTTAATACTACTTTTTCTTGTTTCTAAAAGCTTAGCACTTCCTATAAATGTTTGTGAGACAAGTTTTATTGCATCTTCTTCTTTTATACCTGCTTTCATTGTGTTTTTTACTAGTTCTTCAGCTAGGGAAAAGAAATATGCTGGTCCGGAACCTGTTATAGGAGATAGTTTATCAAAGATATCTTCTTTTGTTAGCCAATAAAGTAATCCTGTTTCATTAAATAATATATGTATTTTTTGTTTTTCTTGTTCTATTTCTTCTTCCATATAAGAGAGGTTAACACTCTCACCTAATGACATAGCAATGTTGGGCATTACACGAATTATTTTTGTTGTATGATCTAAGTTTTTTTTTATAAAGTCTATATCAAGACCTGCACATAATGATACAAAAGATGCAGACTTACTGTACATTTTGTAGTTTGGTATAACATCACTAACTTGTTGGGGTTTTATAGCTATAACTACAGTTTGAGGTATGAAGTTTTTGCTAATCTCTTTATGATCTCTTACAAATGTGATTTTATTTGTGATATTGAAATCATTTTTTTTTGATAAGCTAGGTTGTACTACTACTATTTTTGATATTTGATCATTTGTTGACCATTTATTTAGTAATATGCTTCCTAAGTTACCGCATCCTATTAAAAGTATATTCATAGCTTATATGTTAATAATTTTATAATGTATGTGAGTATATATGATTAAATAAGTTTGTGAAATATAGATTAATTAGTATACAATTCTGCAAGTTGAAATTAGAATTTGGAGAGTTTTATGGTATTAAGTTCTGCTGTGATTTTGGCTGGATGTGGCCATATGGATGGTTCAGAAATTAGAGAAGCTGTTTTAGTTATGCTTGAACTTGATAGGCATAATGTAAAATTTAAATGTTTTGCTCCAAATAATGATCAAAAGCATGTTGTGGACCATTACAATAAAAAAACTACAATAGAGGTTAGAAATATTTTGGTAGAGTCTGCTAGGATAGCGAGAGGATCTATATATGATATAGAAGAAATAAATCCTGAAGAATTTGATATGTTGGTAATCCCTGGTGGTTATGGTGTAGCAAAAAACTTTTCTAACTTATTTGATGGTGATGGAGATAATAGTTATGTATTGTCTAATTTTAAAAATGCTATTTTAAAATTTTACAATGCTAATAAACCAATAGGAGCAGTTTGTATATCACCTGCAGTATTAGTTGCATCATTGAAAGATGTTGCAAAAATTAAAGTAACCATAGGTGAGGATTCTGATGGCTTAATAAATAAGTTAGGAGGAGTTCATGTTGACTGTCCGACTATAAAATCTGTACGAGATGAGGTTAATAGAATATTTTCTTGTTCTGCATACATGAGAAATGACACTCTTTATAATGTGTATTTAGGTATACAAGATATGATATCATCTATGGTAAATTCGTTAAAAAATTAGTGTTATTAACTATACTGTGTTCTTTATGTAACTTATTTGAATAGTAGTCATGACGTATTTTACATTTGATAATCTTGTATAAAATTTTGTATGTGATAAGTCTGTGTTACACTGATGAGAATATGAACGTTTAATTATAATTTTTTTTTAATGATATTACTAATTATCTTTTGTAAAGAATAGTACATTTTATATATTACTTCTGTAATAACCTAGTGTATTATACAATTATAGAATAGTAAAAATTAGTAATAACTTGCTAGTTATATCGTATATTTCAGTAGATTGAACTTATATACAAAGAGATGTTTTTTATTTTGTGAATTTGTATTTTTACATAGGTACTGCATTATTGATTATGATTCAATCTTATACTATTAATTTAAATATTAATAAACATGGAAGTATAGTGTCGTATTGTAAAAAGTCACTGACACTTGATATTTTTTAGATAATAACGATATGACATTGTAATTTAACGTGAACTATAATATGTGAAGTTTTGTAGTAATTGTTAACAATATAAAAATTGCTACTTTTTTTTAACCAATCTATTACATAATTTTGATATAGTAAGTAAATTTTAATGTTACTTGTAGTGTATATGATATTCTCTATATTATTTGTACATAAAGTTTTATCTTTTATCTATGTAATAACTTATTAGTAGATATTTATAAAAGAAAAATATTAGGTATGAGATTATATGTTGTGTAGTACATGTTCTGTTATATTGGAATATAGGTTAAATGTATGCTAAATTTACCTTTTTTATTTAGTATGTTCAAATTATTGTTTTGTTATATATAACAGCAATTAAAATATAAAATTATCTTAATATATTATAAAAACTAATGTAAATAGTTGTATTTTTTATTACTTTATATAGTTTTTGTTTTTTAGTTAAAGTTGTTAGCATTACCTACTTAGTAATACAATATATAGTATTATTGATAGGTAGAGGTAATTGAAATAGAAATTAACATGGGAATTGTATGTTTATCCTTATTAATAACTTTAAAGTATTAAAATGCTTGTTTTCTAGTTAATATATTGTGATAGCAAACATGCAATATCTAACATTCTCATGGCAAATGCCCATTCATTATCATACCATGCAGCTATTCGACATAAGTTGTTATCTGTGACATATGTTTCATTAGCATCTACTATTGCACTGTATGTACTATGACAGAAATCTATAGAAACTAGCTTCTTGTCTGTTATATTAATTACTTTTGAATTTTGTGAAAATTCTTTTATTATGCTGTTTATCTCATTAGTATTAGTTGATTTAATTGAATTAAAAACTAAATCTATCATGGAAACATTTGGTGTGGGTACGCGTATTGCTGTTCCGTTAAGTTTTCCTTTGAGTTCTGGTATTATTGAATTAATAGTTTTTGTAGCTCCTGTTGTTGTTGGTATCATTGATAGTGCGGATGCTCTTGCTCTTCTTAAATCTTTATGATTGTTGTCTACTAGATTTTGATCATTTGTATATGAATGTATAGTTGTTAGGAATCCATTTTTTATTCCTATAGTATCATGCATTATCTTCAGGATGGGTGCTATACAATTTGTTGTACATGATCCAGCCGAGATTACTTTGTGTTCTTTTTTGAGTATTTCATTATTTACACCATATACAAGTGTTATATCGGAATTTTCCATAGGAGCTGAAACTATAACTTTTTTTACTATTGAATTGATATGTTCTTCTGCTAAAGATTTTTTATTAAATTTTCCTGTACATTCTAGTACTATGTCTATATTATGCTCCTTCCATGGAATGTTTTTAGGGTCTTTTTCTGTTGATAATGGAATTTTTGTGTTGTTTATGAAAATATAGTCTTTTCCATAGGTTACATCGTGTGGAAATTTCCCATGGATTGAGTCATATTGAATAAGATGTGCATGTGTTTCTGGTAGTGTTGATCCATTTAATGCAGATAATTCTAATGTGCCATTATACATAGAATAGTTTTCGTATATGCATCTTATTAAACATCTTCCTATACGTCCTAATCCATTTATTCCTATTTTCATAATTTTTCCATTTTTATATAAATTGAGTATTATTGATTAATTCTTTCTTATTCTTTTTAAGATACATCAAAAAATATTTAAAAAAAAA